>NZ_JAMQHS010000009.1 GCF_023845585.1 Clostridium sp. CMCC3677 | reverse complement strand
AAAGTAATTGGCTGGGATGGCAGGATTCGAACCTACGCATAATGGAGTCAAAGTCCATTGCCTTACCGCTTGGCGACATCCCAATATGGGGTGAACGATGGGATTCGAACCCACGACAACCAGTGCCACAAACTGGCGCTCTACCAACTGAACTACGTCCACCATAATGGTGCGTCTTAAGGGATTCGAACCCCTGGCCCACGCCTTAGAAGGGCGTTGCTCTATCCAGCTGAGCTAAAGACGCATATTTTGTTTTAATGGAGCGGGTGATGAGAATCGAACTCACGTAACTAGCTTGGAAGGCTAGGGCTCTACCATTGAGCTACACCCGCATATTTATTTTTTTGTTGTAATTGGTCGGGGTGACAGGGATCGAACCTGCGACCTCATGGTCCCAAACCACGCGCGCTCCCATCTGCGCCACACCCCGAGATAATGGTGCGTCTTAAGGGATTCGAACCCCTGGCCCACGCCTTAGAAGGGCGTTGCTCTATCCAGCTGAGCTAAAGACGCATATTTTGTTTTTTGTATCTCTTGTTACAACGTTTATCATTTTAATTCATAAGGTTTATTCTGTCAAGTTTTTTAAAAACTCTTTTTTGAATTTTCAAAAATCGCTTTAAACTTTTAACCCAAGAACCTTTATCATTATAAATTATTCTCTAAGTTATGTCAAGTAACTTTTTCATTCTCATGTTTAAATTACTTTTAACATTTATCAAGGATTATTAGTTATTAATGTTAATGGAGCGGGTGATGAGAATCGAACTCACGTAACTAGCTTGGAAGGCTAGGGCTCTACCATTGAGCTACACCCGCAATATTACATTTTAATTGGTCGGGGTGACAGGGATCGAACCTGCGACCTCATGGTCCCAAACCACGCGCGCTCCCATCTGCGCCACACCCCGGAGTCATTGTTGTTATCTCCTGACGACAATGACTATTCTACAATATACAAATTAATTCGTCAATACTTTTTTTGAAAAATTATTATATTTTTTTATATCTATACCTAAAATCATCTCTTACATTTTATTCTATATATCAATTTCTTTTAGATAAACACTGGGTTCTAGTCCTTTTTTTATTTCTATAAACCCTATATGTCTCCCCCTATTTCTTGGTAATGATAAACTACCTGGATTCATCAATATTACATCATCATACTTTTCTATCATTGAAATATGTGTATGTCCAAAAAGAGCTATATCTGCTTTTAGCTCTTTTGATTTATAATAAATATTATTTAAACCATATTTAACGCCATATAAATCACCATGAGTAAAAAATATTCTAATACCCTCTATGTCTATAATTCCTTCTTTAGGATATTTATCTTTATAATCACAATTTCCACTTACAATATAAATCTCACCATTAAATTCTTTTGATATTTCTTCTGCATCTTCAACATTATCTCCTAAATGTATAGCAATATCAGCATCTTTTATATATTCACTAGCTATTTTTATATAATTGCTCATTCTATGAGTATCACTTATTACTGCAATTAACATGATTTGCTCCCCTATTCGCTTATCAGATTTAATATTGTGCCTTTTAATTTTTTTAAAGCTATTCCTCTATGACTTATATCATTCTTTTCTTCTAGAGTTAACTCTGCAAAAGTTTTATTTAATGGACCATAGAAAAATAAAGGATCATATCCAAAGCCATCATCTCCCTGTAGCTTTTCTAAAATATATCCATTTACATCTCCAGTTATTGAATAATACTTTCCGTATTCATCAAACATAGCTATTTGACACACAAATTTGGCGGTCCTTTTATTAGTAGGAACATTTGATAATTCTAATAATAATTTTTCATTATTCTTTTTATCATTACCATGCTCTCCTGCATACCTAGCTGAGTATATTCCTGGTGCACCCTTTAAGTAATCAACCTGCAATCCAGAATCATCGCTTAAAATTAAAAAGTCCTTTTCATATCTTGATTTTAATAAATTATATATTTCTTTAGCCTTTTTCTTTGCATTTTCTTCAAATGTACTACCATCTTCTTCTACATCTATATCTATATTTTCTTCATTTAAAGATTTTATTTCAATATTTAGATCTTTTAATAATTCTTTCATTTCTTTTATTTTTTTTACATTATTACTAGCTAAAATAAGTTTTTTCATAATCTAATTATTTCCTCCAGTACCAATCCAAAGAGATTCCATCTTTAATGATTCTTTTTGAACATTAATCATTTGTTTTATTCCCTTTTCTCCTAAATCCAATAACTCATTTAACTCATTTCTAGTATATGGACTCTCTTCTCCAGTACCTTGAACTTCAACAAAGCTACCTTCATCAGTCATAATTATATTCATATCTACTTTTGCTTTTGAATCTTCTTGATAACATAAATCTAATATTTTCTCATCATTAACTATACCAACACTTACTGCTGCAACAAAACTTCTAATAGGATATACCTTAAAAGGTTTTATTTTATGCAATTTATTGACAGCATCAACTAATGCTATAAATGCTCCTGAGATAGCTGTAGTTCTTGTACCACCATCAGCTTGAATAACATCACAATCGATCCATAATGTCTTTTCTCCTAAAGCTTTTAAATCTACAACAGATCTTAATGCTCTTCCTATAAGCCTTTGTATCTCCATTGTTCTTCCATCTATTTTTAATCTTGCGATATCTCTTATCTTTCTCGTTTCTGTTGATCTTGGAAGCATATTATATTCTGCTGTAATCCATCCTGATCCTGTTCCCTTCATAAATGGTGGAACTTTGTCTTCAATAGAAACATTACATAAAACTTTTGTATCGCCTACTTCTATATACACTGAACCTTCTGCATACTTTGTATAATGTCTTGTCACTTTAACATGTCTTATTTGATCATTTTTTCTTCCATCAATTCTCAACGAAATCACACTCCAAACACATATATTTCAAAATTTATTATATTATTATATTGTATATATTTTTACTTAATTTATTAATATTAACATATATAAATAATAGATTGATTTAAAGACCTCTTTAATACCTTTATTAAAAAATTTCACCTTTTATTTAGATTTTATGCACTATTTTTGAATTTAACTCATATTAATTAATAGTATGAGAATTTTTAGAGAGGTGAATATAATTGAGATATATAGGGCCATTTTTTAGAATGAATAGTCTTTCTCAAAAGGAAATTAGTAGTCAGCTTTTTTATTTATCAAAAGAATCAGTAAAAACTATTGTTCTTAATTCAAAATCTGGTCTTCTAATTCCTATTAGAGTTTCAAAAAAATCTTCTTCTACAAATGATATTAGCATATTAAATGACTTTTCTCCACTAATATGTATATATAGGAAATCATCACCTATGTTTATACACAATAAAACTTCACATGGGTTTGACGAATCCACTTTTAAAAAGGAAATAAACCCTTCAACAAATGCTTTAATGACCTTGTGTCTATTGGAGTTAAGTGATTATTATTCTAATTACGATAAAGATAATAGAAATATTATATCTTTCGAAAAGCCATTTAAATATATAGCAAAACAACAGCTAAAATTCTATTCAAAAAACCTTCGAAATAATGAGGGCGTTTTTGTTGATAAAAAAAATACGTCTGATGGAAATTCTAAAGGTTTTAATCTAATAGATAAAAATGATAAGTTCAAATTCTGTGACCAAGCTTTTATGATGGCAGCTTATTACTTATATTCTTTTTATAATAAATCTGATGTCGACAGTAATGATTATGAAAGATTTTCTAATGAAATTTTATGTGTATTAAGAGATTATAAAGAATCTCTTTACGACTTATCATTTGAAGAAAACTTAAATATTTTATTATGCTTAAATATTTTTTACAAGTATTCAAAAAGTTCTACAGCTAAAGATCTAATATTAGACTTAAGTGATTTCTTGATAAATAGGTTTATGATAAAGGACTATTATGTAAATTCATTAGAAAATTGTTGTTTATTAGCTATATGCTTAATGGAATCTTACAAACATACAAATATAATTTCTTTTAAAGAAACTAGCAAAGAAATTAATGATAAATTATTAAGTCTATATGATAATGATAAAAATATGTTTATTAAGCTTACAGATAAAAAAGAAACTAAGTATTCTTGCTTAGAAATTAATCTTTATTTGTTATCTTTAATGATCTATTCAAAAGAAGAAGATAAAATATCAGAATTAAAACCTATTATATCTAACATATATAGAAAACTTTATGTGAATAATAATCTGTTAACAAGTTGGCCTGAAGCTCCAACTTTAGATGAAGTAGAACGCTATAAAAATTTAAGCTTAAAATCTGATGATATGCTAGATGAAACTTATTTTAGAATGCCTAACTTACCTACTCCAGAAAGTAATGGCTTAGCCCCTATATTTGTTAAAAACTTAAGTTATTCTAGAAAAAAAGATTGTTTTACAGTACCTAAAGTATCTTTTGATTCAAATAAAAACATGTTTTCTTTTCTACTATTTATATATTTTCTTAAAGACGATATTGAAAAAGAAATGGGATTTAGTAAAACTAAAACAAATATAACTGACTGCAGAACTACAACAGATATTAATGATGTAGTGAATAATGAAGTCATTAATTCATCAGAATTAAATAATATTGAAATAGAAGATGTTGATGTTAGTACAAACTTAAATTTAAAAGTTCCTGATTCTCCAAAATTAACAACTAATCTAAATAAAACAACATCTGATTCAGATGCTAAATCAAAAAAATCTTCTAAAGACAAATCTAATAATAAAAAAAGTTAATACAGTATTGTAAAATATATAAGGCTATATCATTGATGTATTACCAGTGATATAGCCTTAATCTATAATAAACTATTTTATAGATGAAAAATCCATATTTCCATTACCATCCATTTTAATATTTGATATTTTTTTAGAATACGCTATGTTTTCATTATAAAATATCAATGGCACTATTTTATATTCTTCAAAAATCTTATTCTCTAAATTTAGATATACATCATCAT
Organism: Clostridium sp. CMCC3677; assembly: GCF_023845585.1. Lineage (GTDB taxonomy): Bacteria > Bacillota > Clostridia > Clostridiales > Clostridiaceae > Clostridium > Clostridium aquiflavi. The sequence continues at coordinate 211,042 of NZ_JAMQHS010000009.1, read as the reverse complement.
TGCAATTATTAGATAATAAAATTTCTTTTTCACTATCACTCATGTAATTAACAAATTTTTTATAAAATTTATCTTTATCTAAAATATTTGCTTCATTATTAATTAGTATCATATCATATCTTTTTTGTAATTCCTCATCATTAAATTCATCTTCTTTTAATAAACTATACTTTATGGATATATCTGTGTTTTCGTCAAACCACTTTTCTATAACCCTACATAACTCTCTGTTAATGCTATTGTCTCTACATAATATAGTAAGTACTTTTGGGGGAGACCACTCCTCTTCCTTATTACTTATTACTTTTCTTGTTTGTAATTTAGTTAAGTCTTCTTTATTTTCTCTAAAATAACTACCTTCAGCCAACTCAAATGATTTTTCATTTGAAGAAGAATAATCTTCCATAGATTCTGATATATACTTATATATTTCTCTTCTGCCTTGTAAAGAAATATTATTTTTATCATTTATGTATAAATACACACCTGTATCTTTGGGCATTGTTATTAAACTTCCATCATTACTTAACTTATTTAATTGGCTTTGCGGTGGATTTATAACAATATCTCTTTCTCCAATTTCAAATGATGCCATAGACAATTCTACATTACTATCATTTATTAAATTTATAACTCTTCTATTTCCATCATTGCTATTTGATTCTAATGTTATTTTATCATCCATAAATGATGTTATTTTATAATCTCCACTATAAATCACTTCATTATAATTCTTTTTAATATTTTCCCACATAACTAAGTACTTTCTTAATCTATATTGTGGCTTAGTTAATTCGCTTAAAAATTTATCATTTTTAGCATTAAGTCTTATAATGACACTGTTATCTTTAGATTTTATTGCAACTCCTTTTTCAAAAGTAGTTTTCCCATCTTTAAATTCTCTAGCACCATAAACATCTAATAATGCATGTATATTTTCTTCATCATCCTCTTTTAGTAGTTCTCTAAAAAACACAATTACATCACCTGAAGTTATTTTGCTTCCATCACTCCAATATATATTATCATCTATCTTAAATTCATATTCTATTTCATCTTCACTTTTAATTATTTCTTTAGCTAAAGAGGGCAATATATTATTATCTATATCCTTTGAAACTAAACCTTTACTAACAGCACAAATTATATCTTCATTTCGCTTAGATAAGTTAGTAACAGTCTTTAAATTATCCGGTATATCTTCTACTCCATAATTGATAATATCATCACCTTTTTTATCTGATGAAACATTATCAATCTGAATAAATCCTAATAAAAAAGCACCTATGATAAAAATTAAGGATATAGGTAACAAGTATTTTTTCAATGTTAATAACCTCCTTACTCTTATAATATACATAATTAAATTATTAACATTTTATTTAATTTATAATCATTAATATTTATAATTAATTTTATTGCACTATCCATCTTTACTTATGCATATATCATATATTATGCTAAAATAGGGCATTATATTTAAAATACATATTTTATCATTTTTGTTCTACTATACCATAAATATATATTTAAAATAAATATTCTATTATGGTATAATATTACCATATTTTATTGGAGGTTTTTAAAATGAAATTTTTAACGGCTACATTTCTAATAGTTGCAATACTATTCATGTTCGTTTTTATGTTTATAGGAATATGGTTATTTATAGTAGCAATAAAATCACATAAACAATTACGATATCAAAACTATATATTAGAAAAGATCTGTCAAAAGCTTAATGCATTATCTAATAAAATGTATTTTAATGAATCCATAAAAGATAATCCAAATTATTCAACAGATGATTTTGATTTAAATCAAACTACTGAAGACAGTGACTATGATGATATATCTAGTTTTGATAAATCCGAAGAATTAAAATAAGAAAAACCTACTATGAAACATCTTATTTCATAGTAGGTTTTTTACCTCTAATAGTTTTTTCTATCTTTTCTCTACTTCTTCAGTAACTAATTTGTTAACAATTCCTGGGTTTGCTTGACCTTTAGTTTCTTTCATTACTTGACCAACTGCAAATCCAAGTATTCTAGTTCTTCCACTCTTGTATTGTTCAATAACTTGAGGATTTTCATCAAGAACTTTATTAACTAATTGACGAATAGCATCTTCATCATTATTTTGTTTTAAGCCTTTTTCATCAATTATAGTCTTTGGTGATTTTCCTTCTGCAAACATATCATCAAGTACTTTTTTACCTATAGCACTTGATATAGTTCCGTCTTTTATTACTTCTATTAATTCTGCTAAATCTTTAGGAGAGAATTTTAAATCTTCTACCCAAGTACTTTCTTCTTTCATAAGTCTTGAGATATCTCCCATGATCCAATTTGATGCTGCTTTAGGATCTCCAGATAATTTAGCACATTCATCAAAATAATCTGCCATTGAATCTGTAAGCGTTAATACATGTGCATCATATTTAGGTAAACCATATTCTTTTACAAATCTATCTGCCTTTTGATATGGAAGTTCTGGAATAGTAGCTCTTATTTCTTCAATCCATTCATCAGAAACATTTAAAGTTACTAGATCTCCTTCTGGGAAGTATCTATAGTCATTTGCTTCTTCCTTACTTCTCATAACTATAGTTTTATTGTTTGTTTCATCCCATCTTCTAGTTTCAACACTTAAAGCTTCTCCATTAGTTACAGCTTCAACTTGCCTGTCAAATTCGTAATTTAATGCCTTTTCTAATGCTTTAAATGAATTCATATTCTTAATTTCTGATCTTATACCAAATGGTTCTGTTCCCTTTTCTCTAATAGAAATATTTCCATCACACCTTAAAGAACCTTCTTCCATCTTACAATCTGATATTTCAGCAGAACTTAATATGCTTCTAAGCTTTGTAAGATATAGTGTAGCTTCTTCTGGAGTTCTAATATCAGGTTTAGATACTACTTCTATTAATGGAACGCCTGCTCTATTAAAATCAACTAGTGTACCTCTTTTAGTATGTAGTAACTTACCTGCATCTTCTTCTATATGAATTCTTTCTATTCCGATTCTCTTAACTTCTCCACTTTCAAGTTCAATATCAATATATCCATTTCTACATATTGGTAATTCATCTTGTGTTATTTGATAATTCTTAGGACAATCTGGGTAGAAATAATTCTTTCTATCCATTCTCCCAACTTTAGTTATTTCACAATTTAAAGCTAATCCTGCTTTTATTCCTAGCTCTAAAACTCTTTTATTTAATTGTGGTAATGATCCTGGAAGACCTAAACATACAGGACAAACATGAGTATTAGGTTTTCCTCCGAATTCTGTTGTACAACCACAGTATATTTTAGTATTAGTTAAAAGTTCAGCATGAACTTCTAATCCTATGACTGATTCAAATTCCATTGTTTCTTCACTCCTTACCCCTATAGATTTGGATGCATTTCATGCCATTTAGTTGATTGCTCATAGCTATATGCAAGGTTAAATAATGTATCTTCTTTAAAATAATTACCCATTATTTGAAGTCCTACTGGAAGACCATCAGTAACTCCACATGGAAGTGATATTGCTGGAATACCTGCTATATTTACAGGAACAGTATAAATATCCCCTAAATACATCTCTAATGCATTTTCTGTTTTTTCTCCAATTTTATAAGCTGGCGTTGGTGCTGTTGGTGATATTATAGCATCAAAATCTTTGAATATATTTTCAAATTCACCTTTTATAAGATTTCTAACTTTTAATGCTTTCTTATAATATGCATCATAATATCCTGCTGATAATGCATAAGTACCAAGCATTATTCTCTTTTTAACTTCTTTTCCAAATGCTTCACTTCTTGATTTAAAGTATACATCAACTGCATCTTCAACACTTTCACTTCTATGTCCATATCTTACTCCATCAAATCTAGCTAAATTTGATGATGCCTCTGCACATGCTAATAAATAATAAGCTGATATAGCATAATCTGCTAATGGAAGTGATACTTCTGTAATTTCTGCACCATTAGCTTTGAATACTTCTAATGCATCATATATAGCTTTTTGAACCTTAGGATCTAATCCATCTTTGAAAAATTCCTTTGGTAATGCTATTTTCTTTCCTTTAATATTTTCTGATAAAGAGTCTTCATAATTAGGTACATTTATATTAGCTGTAGTAAAATCTCTATGATCAACTCCTGATATTACTTGAGTTAATAAAGCGCAATCTTTAACATCTCTTCCTAATGTACCAACTTGATCTAAAGTAGAACCATAAGCTACAACTCCACTTCTTGAAACTCTTCCATATGTAGGTTTTAATCCAACTATTCCACAAAAAGATGCTGGTTGTCTTACTGATCCACCAGTATCAGTTCCTAATGCTAAAGGAATTTCTTTTGCAGCAACAGCAGCAGCGGAACCACCTGATGATCCACCTGGTACTCTATCTAAATCCCATGGATTTCTAGTTATCTTGTAAGCAGAATTTTCAGTTGATGAACCCATTGCAAATTCATCCATATTTAACTTACCTAATATAACTCCACCTTGTGACTTTACATTTTCAGAAACTGTAGCATCGTATGGTGATATATATCCTTCTAATATCTTAGAAGCACAAGTATTTTGCATATTCTTAACGCTTATATTATCTTTAATTCCTAAAGGTGCTCCCCCTAGTACTCCAATATCTTCACCCTTACTTAACTTTTCATCCAATACTTTCGCATCATTTAATGCTTCTTCTTCTGCAACATATAAAAATGCATTTACTTTATCATCTATATTTTTTACTTTTTCTAAATGAGCTTTAGTAACTTCTTCCACTGAAGCTTCTTTTTTAGAAATTAAGTTCTTTAATTCATGAGCTTTATAATTTGTAAAATCCATATTTCACCCTCCAATCTTCTATTGTTCTCTTATAATTGTTGGAACTAAAACATATTCTTCTAATGTTTCAGGCGCATTTTCTAAAACCTCTTCTAATTTAATTGAAGGGGTAATTTCATCTTCTCTAAATTTGTTTTCAATATAATAAGGGTTTACTATTATATCTTCCTTTTCAGTATCTAACTCTTGAAGCTTTTCAACATAATTTAAAATTTGATTTAAATCAGATGCTAAGCTTTCTTTTTCATCTTCATTAAAACTTAATCTTGCAAGTTCTGCAACATATTCAACATCTTTTTTAGTAACAGACATAGTTAACCTCCCTTTCAAAGTAAAGACAATTTAAAATTAAAATGTCTTATATATTATAAGTATCTTATTCAATACATTAAATTTTATCATAAAATCTTCTATTTTACTAAATTAACTATAAAAAATATTAAAGAAACAGATATTGTAAAACTAAAAGCAGAATACACTATTCTTTTTCTTCCAGTTTCATTAAGTAAAAATCTTACTGTAAGTACTAACATAGTTATACATATTCCCAGTTGAACAGGTAAATATGAATTAAAAATTTGGTCTATATAACAAAATTGATAACTAGTTAAAAAAGTGCATACTATTAAAATACTAGTTATAAAGCCACATATTAGTGTTAACCAATTTACTAGTGTCTTCATTAACTTTCACTTCCTAACATTCTTTCAAATTCCTCTTCTGAAATAACCTTAACACCTAATTCTTCTGCTTTAGTTAATTTTGATCCTGCTGATTCTCCAGCAATTACATAATCAGTTTTTTTACTTACACTACCTGAAACTTTAGCACCTAAACCTTCTAGCTTAGTTTTTATCTCAGTTCTAGAATAATTTTGTAATGTACCAGTAGCAACTACAGTTTTATCTTTAAAAATACTTTCCACTATTTTAACTTCATCAAATATAGGATTCACTCCTAAATTTAATAATTCATCAATAGTATTTATTACTTTTTCTTCTTTAAAGAATTCAATTATATCCTGTGCAACTATATCACCAACATCTTGCACTGATACTAAGTCTTCAAACATAGCATTTTTCAATCCATCAATTGATTTAAATTTATTTACAATATCCTTAGCTGTTTTTACTCCTACATTAGGAATACCTAAAGCATATATAAATGAATATAACTTACAGTCTTTGCTTTTTTCAATTGCATTTAATAAGTTTTCCGCTTTCTTTTCTCCAAACTTTTCTAAGCCTATTAAATCTTCTTTTTTTAATTTATATAAATCTGAAATAGATTTAATATTTAATTTTTCAAATAATTGTTCTGCTGTTTTTTCTGAAAATCCTGCTATATTCATAGCATCTCTTGAAGCATAATGAACTATAGTTTTAACCAATTGTGGTTTACAAGAAAGTGTATTTTCACAGAAATAATGCGCTCCATTTAAAACTACATGACTACCACATGCTGGACATTCAGTTGGCGGTACTATTTCCTCAGATTTTTCTAATGTATTCTCTACTGTTCCCATAATTTCTGGTATAACATCATTAGATCTTCTAACAAATACATCCGCTCCAATTCTTACACCTTTTCTTTTTATATCATCCATATTATTGAGAGTTGCTCTTTTAACAGTTACTCCTGCTAATTCTACTGGATCTAATATTGCTGTTGGACCTATTCTTCCACTTCTTCCAACATTCCATTCAACATCCAAAAGTTTTGTTGTAGCTTCTTGAGCTTCAAATTTATAAGCTATGGCCCATTTAGGGAATTTAACTGTATACCCTAATAATTCTCTTGTTCTAATATCGTCTATAGCTAATACTAAACCATCAATATCATAATTTAAATCAAATCTTATTTTTTCTATATACTCTATTTCTTTCTTTATATCATCAATAGATGTACATACTTTTAAATAATCATCAATAGGCAATCCTTTTTCTTTAATAAATTCCATCATTTCTAAATAAGTTTTAAATTGATATCCTTCTTTATATCCAACATCATAGAAAAATGCTGACAAATCTCTTCTAGCAGTTTCTTTTACATTAAGATTTCTTAATGCTCCAGCCGCACCATTTCTCAAGTTTTTTAATGGAACATTTGCACTATCATTATATCTTTCAAAAGCTTCTTGTGTCATAATGGCTTCACCATGTACTTCAAATAACTCATCATTTTCTTGAAGCTTTAGTGGTATAGATTTAATAGTTTTTACTTGAGATGTTACATTTTCTCCTATTTCACCATTACCTCTTGTAGCACTTACTTCAAGCAAACCTTCCTTATTATAAGTTAAGTTAACTGTTAAGCCATCAAACTTTTTAGTAGCTATATATTTTAAATCTGGTAATTCTTCACCTTTAGCTCTCATTTCATTAACAAATTTCACATTTCTATTATGCCAATCTTTTATTTCATCTAAGTTTTGAGCTTTATCTAAACTCCAAAGCTTTCCTTTATGTGTATATTTATTAAAACCTTCTAAAACAACATCACCAATTCTTAATGTAGGTGAATATGGTAGTACAAAGTCTGTTTCTTGCTCTAACGCCCTAAGTTCGTCATATTGTTTATCATAATCCTTATCACTTACAGATGGATTATCAAGTACATAATAATCATATGAATTCCTATTTAAATTTTCAACAAGTTCTTTTATTCTCTCTATTTTATCCACTATTATCTCCATCTCCTAAATTAAGAAATTTTATAATTAATCTATATATTAGCTTCATATAAAATTTTAAACTCTATATGAAGCTAATCTAACTTTAAATTCCTTTTAACTTAGCAAATGATAACATTAAATTTTTAACTCCTTGTTTATCAAATGCAATAGTTAACTTTTTATCATCTCCAGAATTCTGAACACTAACTATTGTACCAACGCCAAATTTTTCATGTTGTACTTTTCTACCTAATGTAATTTCGTTAGCATTTAAATATTCTGAATCACTATTTTTGTTATTAATTGTATCAGTAGATTTGCAAACATCTCTTATTATAGTGCTTCTTAAACTATGAGGATTATTATATGAATTGTTTTTTTGAGCCTTAACATTAGAGGTATTTCCAGATCCTATTCTATTTCCACTTACATATTCCTTAAGTTCTGGTTTTATTTCATTAATAAAATCAGACTGAGAATATGCTACTGTTCTACCAAATACTCTTCTAACTTCAGCCGAGGTCATAAATAATGTTTCTTTTGCTCTTGTTATCCCTACATAACATAACCTTCTTGATTCTTCCATCTCAGATTCTTTTTCAAACGACATATTTCCCGGGAAAATACCATTTTCCATTCCAACCATAAATACAACTGGAAATTCAAGACCCTTTGCACTATGAACTGTCATTAATACTATTGTATCCTCTTGTTCTTCAATCTTATCTGTATCTTGAACTAATGATACTTTTTCTAAATATGCAGCTAATGATTTATCTTCATTATTCTTTTCAAAATCAACTGCATCTGAAACAAGCTCTTTTAAATTTTCAATTCTACTTTTATCTTCTATTTCCTTAGATGACTCTAATTGTTTTAAATATCCTGTATCTTTAAGTATTGACTCAATTAATACAGATATAGGTGCTGTTTCACTCAGTGACATAAATTCTTCCATTAAATTTGTAAAAGCTTCTATATTATTAGCATTTCTAGGTGTTAGTGTTGGTATTGTTCTAACCTCCATTAAAGCATCCCACATGTCTAATTCGAAATTATTTGCAAATTCTTGAATTTTTGATACTGTAGCATCACCTATACTTCTTTTAGGAACATTTATTATTCTCTTTAAACTAACATCATCTCTTGGATTAACTATAGCCTTAAGGTATGCTAAAATATCCTTTATTTCTTTTCTATCGTAGAATCTCGTTCCCCCTATTATCTTATATGGGATTCCTCTTCTTCTTAAACTCTCTTCAAATATACGTGACTGAGCATTAGTTCTGTATAGTATAGCAAAATCTTTATACTCTTTATTTTCCTTAGATTTAATCTCTGTAATTTGCTTACTAACAAAATCCCCTTCATCACCATCCGAAAATGCCCTATATATCTTTATTTTATCTCCAGCTTCTTGTTCTGTTCTAAGTACTTTACTTTTTCTATTTGCATTATTCACAATCACTACATTTGCTGCATCTAATATATTACTCTTAGACCTATAATTTTGTTCTAATTTAATTACTTTAGCATTAGGATAATCTTTTTCAAAATCCAATATATTTTGAATATCTGCGCCTCTCCATTGATAGATACAATTATGCACTACAACATCATTTGCTATATAATTTCTAGCATTATCAATATTTAAATCATATACAAATCCATCATATTCTTCGCTTTCAACAGATACTATAATATCTTCTTTTATTACTCCATCACTTTCTATTGCAATTGCCATACCTTCTCTAAAACTTCCAAGTGGCATAAATAGAAAACTTTTTTCTCCAGTTAATTTAGCTTTTTTTAATATATCAAAATTTTCTTCAACTTCACTTAAACTTCTTGCAAATTCTTCTGCTTCATCATATAAAGCTCTTTCAGTCTCAACTCTATATGTATTTCTTTCACCATTTCTAACATTGAAACCCGCTTCTATAAATTTATTCTTTGTTTCATCACCAGAGGAATTAAGTCCTATTCTGTGAGAATATAATCCTCTTTGTAACGATTTTTTTCCTCCAAAGAAAGTCACATTAACTCTTTTTCTTACTGAATTTCCTCTTATTACTGCATTGCTCAAATGATGTGGATATTCCTTATATAAATGTTCATCATCCATTAGTTTTTCAGCAGCACTTACTGTATCAATGTCATTAAACATATTTTCTATTTGTTCTTGTGATACTGTTATATTTCTTCCTCTTGAATTAAATACAATAGTTGGTATTCCATATTTTACAGAATAATATTGTTCATAATAAGTTGCATCACCCTTTGAGTTACAAACTTTTATTATCCATATTTTATCTGCTTGCTCTCCATTTAATCTAACTGCTAAACCACTAGCTTCTCTTTCATCTCTAGATCTTACAGAAGATGTTTGACCTATTCTATATCCAAAACCGTTTTTATACATTAAATAAACATAGTAATTCTCTTCTTCTAATAGTACTTTTCCAAATGAAATATGGTTAGGTGTAGCTTTTATTACCTTATTACTCTTTGTAATAATTTTTATAACTTCTCCACAATACTTCTTTTTACTTATGTCACTTACTGATAATAATCCTATTTCTCCATTACCACATGCAACTTTAACTTTATCTTCGCAAGTTAATTTTTCTATTTCAACTTTTTTATCTTCGGTAGATATTAAAGTTCCTTCAACTAAACATTGATCATCATCCCCTACAACGCATATATTCTTATATTTTGATGCTAATAATTTAATTAATTCATATTGAGCACCATTAGTATCTTGATATTCGTCTACCATTATATACTTAAATTTATTTTGATAAAATTCTAGTACTTCAGGATTAGATTTAAAAAGCTCAACAGCTTTAAATATTAAGTCATCAAAGTCTAATGCATTATTTTCCTTTAGTCTTCTTTGATACATCTCATATGCTTCCGCAATTTTCTTTTCTCTAAAGTTAGATTCATTTTGTCTCATAAAACTTTGAGCAGTTTGCATAGTATCTTTTGCTTTTCCAATTTTACTTAGTATCTCTTGATCAGATATATCTTTATCATTAATATTTAAAAGCTTCATACATTCTTTTATTAATACTTTTTGATCAGATGTATCGTATATTGTAAAGTTACTATTGTAACCAATCTTATCTATTTCTCGTCTTAAAATTCTAACGCAAGTTGAATGGAATGTAGATATCCACATATTTTCAGCTTTACTACCAATTAGTGATATAACTCTATCTTTCATTTCCTTTGCTGCCTTATTTGTAAATGTAATAGCTAATATATTATATGGTGCTATGCCCATATTTTCTATCATATGTGCCATTCTATAAGTTAATACTCTCGTCTTTCCTGATCCAGCTCCAGCTAATATTAACAATTGGCCATCTATGGTAATTGCACCTTCATATTGTTCTTTATTAAGCAATGATTTTAACTCCATTTAGTTAATCTGCTCCTTTCTTAATCTCTAAATATTATAACATAGTGAAAGTATTAATAATATTTCTCTTTATATGTTGATTTAATCTTTATATACATTAATTATATCTAATTATTTCCTTTAAAATTATATACTTCTTTATTATCTCCTATTTTAAAATATAAAAACAAATAAAAATGAAGGAATTAAGTCATATTTAAATAAATATGACTTAATTCCTTCACTTATTTTTTTCTATTTATTTTTTTATTAATCTCTATTAAAATGTACTATTTTTATGTTTTTTTATATATTAAATCAACTTTTCTTCAAAGTAAACATTTTCATAATTAAGACAAAAAAAACGCAACCCTTGGGGCTAGGTTGCGCTTTAGCAATAAGCAATAAGCAATAAATAAAAAGGGGGCTATATAATTCCTTTTATTTATCCTTGCAAAATTATTATAGGACATTCTATATTAAAATGCAAGTAATTTTACGAAAAATATTTACTCATGCGTCTAAAATGAATTATTTTATTGCATAATCTTTTAACGTTCGTTAATTTTTATTTAAAATAGCTAATTCTTCATCTGATAATTCTCTATATTCGCCTTCTTCTAAGCTTTCATCTAGAATCAAATTACCAAATTCTTCTCTTTTTAGATATACTACTTTTTTATCACGTGCTTCAAACATTCTTTTTACTTGATGATATTTTCCTTCTTGTATAGTAATTCTAACTTCTGAACCTTCTGGTGATGCAGATATAATATCTAATTTTGCTTCTAAGCATTTATACCCATCATCTAATACTACACCTTTTTTAAATGCCTCTTGATCTTTTTCATTTACTTCTTTATCTATTTTAGCATAATAAACTTTATCAACATGCCATTTAGGTGATATCATTCTATGATTAAAGTCCCCATCATTAGTTAATAACAATAATCCAACAGTATCTTTATCTAATCTTCCTACTGGAAATGGATTAAAAATTTGATGATCTAATTCTAACAAATCAATAACAGTTTCATCTTTTGAATCATGAGTTGCTGATATTACTCCTGTTGGTTTATTCATCATTAAATATATGTATTTACGATAAAATATCTCTTCTCCATTTATCTTAACTATAGATTTTTCAGGATCTATATTTACACTGCTATCTTTAATTATCTTTCCATCTACTTCAATTAATCCTTTTTTTGCTAACAATTTAGCTTCTTTTCTGCTTCCATATCCTAAATTAGAAATTATTTTATCCAATCTCTCCATTTACTTCACTCCACTCTATCATTTTATATGTCTCTCTACACAATAGTATATTATCACATATGTCAAAATAAATATTCATATAAATAAAAAATTATGTTTTAAATATATATTTATATATGCAATAGGCAAAGTGGCATATATAAAATTCTTACTAAAATAGAGCCAATAAAAAAATGAAGTTATTACTAAACAACTTCATTTTTTATTGATTCATGCTAAATTCCACTTTTATAATATCCCATTACTTTTGGAATATAGTTTTGAGTTTCTTTAGGCATTTTATATAAATGTTCAACAGAGCTAACTCCTCTTTTTTGCATTGTTCCAGGTCCTGCATTATATGCCATAAGAGCCATTTCTACATTTCCATCATACCTATCAATATATCCCTTTAATTGCTTAACTCCACCATTAATGTTTTGTTCTATATTAAAAGGATCACTTACTCCATCTTCTTCACAATTTTCCGGCATAAGTTGCATAAGTCCCATAGCACCCGCACCTGAAACTACTTTAGGATTAAAATCAGATTCCTGTTTTATTATTCCTAAAATCAAATTAGAATCTACACCATATTTTCTTGATGCTTCTTCTACTGCTCTATATATTCTTTGTTTACTTTCATCATCAGTATCTATATCGACAGTTGATGTAGTACTAGACCCATTTAATTTAGATGTTACATTCTCATTTAAAACCATTTTCATATAATCTAATCTTTGTCCAGGTGTTGTATTTGTATTTTCCAATGATTTCATTGCTTCTAATGCACTAGAATCCTTAGTTGATTCATTAGCTGATTCATTAGATTTATCTGTTAAAGCTTGCATAACTAAGGCAAATTCTAGTCCATTAGTTCCACTATTACTTTTATCATCACTACTATTACCACTATTATTAATTGCTGTTAATGCCATTAATTCATTTGAAAATGAATTTAAATTGTCTATACTCATAACTGCCCTCCAATTTTATTATGCTATATTTTAAATAATTGTTGATATATACAAATAGTACTATATTCCTAAGTTCAATTACTCAGTCCACTTTGCTTATTCATATATCAATGATTTGTTTAAATAGAATCTTTTATTAAAATCACAAACTTAAATTAATCTACTATATTTATTTTCGTAACAAGTTTATAAATCTTAATCTAATACCTTAAAAGATATTTCTGCATAATCTTCATAGTTAGTATTTTTATAATAACTTTTAGATAATACTAAAATCTTATACTTTCCTTTAATAAAAGGTATAAAGCTATAGTAATTTTTCTTACTATATGATTGAACTTTATTCCAGTTACCATGTTCCATTAAATAAAATTCATAGCAGACATCTTTTCCACCTGTACTCTTTACTTCAAATGATAATTCATGATTAATTTTAACCTTCTTTTTATTTATAATTATTTCTGTATTTATAACAGGTGATGCTTCATTTATATATAAACTAACTTCTTTTTTAGAATCATATTCATCTATACATTTTATATTTTTAGCATACACTTCTATTGTATATTTTCCTGAAGTTTTAGGAACAAATCTTAATTTTTTATTTTTAATAAATTCAGTTTCTTCAACTAAATGTCCATTAATTTTAGTTACATATTTAACCAAGACACTTTTTGTATTTTGAATTATTGATTCAAATTCTATGGTATCTCCAACTACATAATTATTTTTTAAAGGTAACATTATATAATCGATTTCTCCTGGTATATACTCATTTGCTTTTAAGTAAACAAAAGTATGTGCATCAAATTCTTTATCAGAATATCTGTCCTTAATAATAATCTCTATCTCATAATCTCCTTTTTCTTCAGGAGTAAAATTAATCCAATTTTTATTATTATTATTTATTTTTTCCACCTTTATTTTATTTCTATACACTACAAATGAATAATTTAATCTAGTTCCACCTTCTGCATTAACCATTATATTAACAGGTTGTTTAATCAAAACACTTTTTTCTTTATCTATAACAACATCAACTATTTTTACTGGCTTATTGCCTCTTTTTTCTATTTCAAATTCAATTTCTTCGCAAGCTTCATATTCACATTCAGACGATGCATCTTTGGCAAAAACTGATATACTATATCTTCCTGATTCTCTAGGTTGCCATATATATTCAGAATTCCTTATAAATCCAGTATCCTCTTCATATGAACCTTTTACTTTATATCTATATAGAATATTAATTCCACCCTCTACTTCTGCTTTGAATTTTATATCAGTTTCTATAATTTGAGGTGAACTTAAATCTGCTGCAAACCCTTTAATTAATATATCCTTATATGGTTTTATATTATATAAAAGAACTGCCCTATCATCATATTCTTTATTTGAAAATATATCTTTTGCACATGCTAAAAGTCTATAACTACCATGAGCATGTTCTTTGTAATTCAAATAATTTTTAGTAGAATAATCTTGCATGCAGATTGCCTTTCCATCTTTTGAAATCTTATAAAATTTATATAAAATTGTTCTGTTACTTTCATTTTTGGTTTCTAATGTAAATTTAAGATCTTGTCCAACTATTAATTCAGTATTATGACATATAAAATTAGTTATTTCAACATCTTCAATATCATCCACATTTATTTTGATAGTAGTATAATCATCAAAATTTTCATCAGAAGTAGCTCTTTTACATTCTATTAAAAATTCTTTTTTGCCTGCATTATTTGCAGTATATAATAATGTATTATCTGTTGTATAGTCTATAATAGGTTCCCATCCTTGCTCTCCCTTTACATAAAATCTGTAAAGTAACTCTTCTTCCGCTGCTTTTACCTCTATAGAACACTTTTCTCCAACATTTAAACTAGTTTTATCAACCTTTACCTCATCTATAAGTCTTACTAAATCTTTGTTACTAATTAAATAATCTTCTTTAGCTACATAATCGAATGATTTTTTTCCTTCCTTATCTCTTGCTTGAACCATAACCGTATATTCCCCTTCATAAACTGGCTTCCAACAGCAATTATCTTTTTCTGAATAATCTTGTATAGTTGTCCATATACCATTTAAACCAATAATAAATTTATATTCTATGTCATCCTTAGGATTATTAACCTGACTTTTTATATTTATTTCCGTTCCTCTTGTTTGCGGTTTTTCTTTATTAAATATGAGTTCTATATTCTTTAACTGAAGCTCTTGCATCCTTCTCAAAACCCCTCTCTATATTACTCCTTAATTATATTATACAATTATTCCATTTTTTGTAAATAACTTCAGTTAATTTTTATTTAAATTATATCATATTTATATAATTCTTATCATATACTGAAAAAAAAATAGAGGTATTCTCCTCTATATATTTTTATTAACTAATTCAATTAGTTTTATTAAGTTTTTTTCTAATCTTAAATTATCCTCATTAGTCCTTTTTTTAGGATTGGAAGTTTTACCTCCACCTCTCCTAATTTTTTGGGATAAATGTCTTTCTTCTAATAATCGATCTATATTGCTTTCATCATAAATAAAACCTTTTGGATTTATTACTCTTGCTTTCTTAGGCAAACATATAGCTGCTACCCCATAATCTTGAGATACTACTATGTCATTAGCTTTAGTTTCATTAATTACAAACATATCCACACTTTGAAAACCACTATCCACAATTTTAACTTCTGAGTAATTACTTTGTATACAATGATTTATATCGCAATAAATTATTACTGGTATATCTCTATCTTTAGCCACTTTTTCAATAATGGAGATACCTGGACAGGCATCTCCATCAATTATAACTTTCATAAATTAAAGTCTCTTCTCTAATTCATCTTTCATATCTTCATATCCTGGTTTTCCAAGAAGTGCAAACATATTCTTCTTGTATGCTTCAACTCCTGGTTGATCGAATGGATTTATTCCTAAAAGATATCCACTTAATCCACAAGCTTTTTCAAAGAAATATACCATGTGACCAAAATAGTAAGGTGAAAGTTCTGGTACATTTAATACCATATTAGGTACTTCACCATCATTATGAGCTAATAAAGTTCCTTGGAATGCTTTATTATTTACAAAATCCATAGTTTTTCCAGCTAAGAAGTTTAATCCATCTAAGTCGCCTTCGCTAAATTCTATTGTAATTTCTTTTCTAGCTTTTTCGACATTAATAACTGTTTCAAAAAGATTTCTTCTACCATCTTGAATATATTGTCCCATAGAGTGAAGATCAGTGCTAAAGTCAACTGCTGCTGGGAATAATCCTTTTTTATCTTTTCCTTCAGATTCTCCATATAATTGTTTCCACCATTCATTGAAATAATGAATACATGGTTCATAATTAACTAATACTTCTATTTCTTTACCTTTATTATATAAAGCATTTCTTGTGACAGCATATTTATAACAATCATTTTCCTTAAGTGAAGGATTTGAATATGTTTCTCTTGCATCTGCTGCACCTTGCATCATTTCATCTATATTTATTCCAGCTACAGCTATTGGTAATAAGCCTACTGGTGTTAACACTGTAAATCTTCCACCAACATCATCAGGAATTACAAATGTTTCATATCCTTCTGCATCAGCTAAGCTTTTTAATGCACCTCTAGCTTTATCTGTAGTTGCATATATTCTCTTTCTTGCTTCTTCTACACCATATTTCTTTTCTAAGTATGATTTAAATATTCTAAATGCAATAGCTGGTTCTGTAGTAGTACCTGATTTTGAAATTACATTTACACTAACATCTTTTCCTTCTATAGCTTCTAATAGTTCTGCCATATAAGTTGAACTTATGTTATTACCTGCATAAAATATCTTTGGCACTTTTCTCTTATTGTCATCTAAAACGTTATGGAAATTACTTGTTAACATTTCTATTGCAGCTCTAGCTCCAAGATAAGATCCACCTATTCCTATAACTATTAATACATCTGAATCAGATTGTATTTTTTCTGCTGATTTCTTAATTCTAGCAAATTCTTCTTTATCATAATCTACTGGCAGGTCTATCCAACCTAAAAAATCACTTCCTTGACCTGTTTTACTATGAAGTCTATCATGTGAATCTTTTACCATTCCTTCCATGTAATCTAGTTCATAGTTTTTTACGAATCCTTGTGTTTTACTTAAATCTAATGTTAATCCTTTTTTCACAACCATACCTCCATATCTTAATTACGTAAATTTCACTTTTCAATTATATCACACTTTAATTAAACATTTCTTAAACATTTATGATATTATTCAAACTTTGGAATTTTATACTAAAGATAATAATTCTTAATTATTAAAGTAGACAGATCTATACAAATCTATCTACTTTATAATTAAAAATGTCTTTATTCTTTTACCTTATTATAATACTGTAATCTTATTATATGCATTTTCCCAATCATTAATGAATTGTTTTACACTTAATTCTGTTAATGGATGTTCTATAAGTTTATCCATTATGTCGCTTCCCACTGTTACTGATTGACATCCTCTTAAAGCAACTTCATTAACTTGTTGAACATTTTTAAAAGATGCTGCTAAAACTTTAGTATTTAAACTATTAAATTCTAACAATTTAATTATTTCTCCAACAACTTCTACTCCATTTCCGCTAATATTATCTATTCTATTAACATATGGTGCAACAAAGTGAGCTCCTGCTTTTGCTGCTATCAAAGCTTGTTGTGGTGTAAATATTGCAGTAGCTGTTATCTTATATCCAGCTTTATTTAATATTTTTATAGCCTTTATTCCATCTGGAGTTACAGGTATTTTAATATATATATTTCCTCCAACTTGCTCTGCTATATACTTAGCTTCTTCAATCATGTCTTCAGCTTTTAATGATAAAACTTGTGCATGTAACATGCTATCATTACCTATTATTTCTCTTATGTTTTTTAATATTTTTATAAAATCTTCTTTTTCTTTACTTATTATAGATGGATTTGTTGTAACACCTTCCATAGGATAAAATTCATATGCCCTTTTTATTTCTTGTAAGTTTGCAGTATCTAATATATATATCATTTTTTCCTCACATCCCTATTAATATTCTTAAAATTTATTTTTATAGCATTAAAAGTCCCTGATAATATTAGGAACTTTTAATGTTTATATTTATTTAAAATTTATGAGAGAGTACTAAATTGATTTAAAATACTTTTTTTGATTTTTACTAAATAAAATTAACCTCTAGTTTTTCCGCCAGCTACATTATAAGTTACTCCATGGATGTAACTTCCTCTTTCTGATCCTAAGTAACAAACTAAGTCAGCGACTTCTGATAATTTTCCTGATCTTCCAAGTGGAGTAGTTGATGTTTTGCTATATCCAGCTCTTAAATCTTCAACTGTAATTCCTCTAGTATAAGATAATGCTGTTTCATATTCTATAGTTCTTAATCCTGTAGCTTCTAATATTCCTGGTGCTACACCTACAACTCTAACGCCTTGCTTTCCTAATTCTTTAGACCAAGATCTTGTAAATGAATTTACTGCATTTTTAGTTGCTGCATAAATACTTTGGCCTTCTGATCCTTCTAATCCACTTTCCGAAGACATATTTACTATTACTCCAGAACCTGTCTTTACCATTTCTCTAGCAACTGCTTGTGCACAGAAAAATACACCTTTTATATTAACATTAACTATTTTATCAAAAACAGCTTCATCTAATTCGTACTTACTATTTTCTTCTTTTGGATCTACTAATAATCTAGGTATATTTATACCTGCATTATTTACTAAAATATCTATTTTACCGAATGCTTCTTTAGTTTTTGAAACCATTTCTTTAACGCTATCATAATTTGTTACATCTGTATTTACATATACCATTTTTCCACTTGTTTCATTCATATCTAATTGTGGTGCATTAGGATTCATATCACATACAACAACATTTGAACCATTATTTAAAAATTCTTGTGCTACTGCCTTTCCTATTCCTGATGCTCCACCTGTAACTATTACTGTTTTTCCTTCTAAATTTAACCATGACTTTGTCATTTTTTATCCCTCCATCATTAAATTAACTCATTAATTTATATGAACATCGTTTCTCTACATCTGATAAATAAAATAGGTTTGATTGTTTTTACTTATTTCCGATATAAGCACATTCATAATCAAACCTATTTCAAATTCAAAGAACAATTAATTCCATAAATTATTTAATTATTTATATATAAGTTTGAAAATACTTTAAAACTCTTCATCAAATTGACTTATTGTATAAATTGACTTATAATTTTCTTAAATATTATTTTTTAACTATTTAAAATTAATTTCTTATTATTTTTAAAATTGTACCAACGGCAATTGGTGCAATTTCTTTTTTTTCTAGATATAAAGTTCCACCTACTTGTGCTTCTTCTTCTCCTAGAAAATTATATGTTATATGTCCCAATTCTTTTAAATTTTTATTTACTAATTCACCTACTGCTTTTATTTCATAATTTACATCATTTATGCAAAGTATATCATTAGGCATTATCTCTTCTAATAAATTATTTTCATTGTGAATAAAGCAATAATCAATTAATTCTTGAGGAGCATTGTCCTTAAAAGTTATGAACATATTTGCTGCAAAAAATTCTTCAGCATTTTCACCAATTTTTTCTATTTTAGTGCTATAAATCGTCTTCATAAAATTGTTCCCTTCTTTAACAATTAGATTCTTTAATTAATACAATTTAGCTGTATAGTCCAAAACTTACAAGCCAAGCTACTACAACTGTTGGAGCTCCTGTTAAGAATCTTGAGTATAAAACTGATGGGACACCGACTTGTACAGTGTCTGGTTCTGCTTCAGCTAATCCTAAACCTACTGGTATAAAGTCTGCTGCTGCTTGTGCATTGATAGCAAATAATGCTGGTAATGCTAAGTGTGGTGGTATAGTTCCTTTACCAATTTCAGTACCTATTAAAACACCAACTATTTGTGCTATAACTGCACCAGGTCCTAAGAATGGTGAAAGTAATGGGAATGAGCATATAAGTGCTAATACAACTAATCCGCCTACATTTCCTATTAATGGTGTAAGTAAATTTGCAATAAAGCTCCCTACTCCTGATTCATTTATAATACCTATCATTACTGCAACGAAAGCCATGAATGGTAATATTGTGTGAATTACTGTGTCAATAGTATCTCTTCCTGCTTGGAATAATGTACTACTAAAGTTTCCTATTGCTATACCAATCTTTCCAACAAGTCCCCCTGTTTGTTGACTAATCTTTTTACTAGTATCGTAACTCATTAAGTCTTCCTCCTTTAAATCGTATTCTTTATATCTTAGAAAATAAACCTATTCTATTACTTCTACATTTGCTGGTTTTACTGCTGAAACATAAATATCTTCTTTTATAAACATTGCTAAAGGTCCACTTCTACCTGTTTTCATAATATTAACTGTTGGTATCTTCTTTTGAGGATAGATTCCACATCTTAATGTTCCACCACAATTTATTATTACACAAGCAATTTCATCATCTTTAACTCCTGTTGTAAATCCATCTATTAATTCACATCCTGTTAATTCTGCTATTGTAACTGCTGTTTCTGGTTGAGCTCCTCCAGTAATATATACTACCTTGTTTCTTTTTTCTGTAGGTTCTATTAATAATGGGCCACCCCATCCGCCTGATCCTTTGTTTATCTTAACTTTTTTATATCCCATAATTGCCAACTCCTTAATTTTTTATTTTTTTATTTATCTTATTTAACTTTAATTTTTATTCAATTAATTTTTTTATTTAATAATTATCCTAATTTAACTTCTGTGTTTAATTTAACACCTTGTTGTTTTTCTACATATGAAGTTGTGAAATCTGTTATCCAACCTCTAAAGAAGTTTGTTATTATACCTACTAATAAATATCTAACTGCTAGATCTGTAGTTGAAAAACCTAATGTAGTAATACCTGCTGCTATTCCTAAGAATACAAATAATTCACCTGGATTTATATGTGGAAATAATCCATTCATTGTGTGGCAAGAGAAACTTGCTGCTGCATAGTAACTTGGTTTATACTTTTCTGGCATAAACTTACCTAATGATAATGTCATTGGATTCGCAAATACGAATGTTCCTATAACCGGTAATAATAAGTATCTAGTTATTGGGTTTTTAGCACATTTCATAGCTAATTTTTCTACTTTCTCATCCCCAATAAATTTTATAATTGCATTCATTGTAACTAGTAGTGCTATTAGTAATGGTATTATGCCTGTTACAAAGCCCATAAATTGATTACCACCTGCTCTAAATAGATTCATGAATGAATCTGCACCTCTAGCTAATAATTCTAACATTTGTGTCATAAGAAAACCTCCTCATTATATATTACAATTCTTAAACAACCACTTCTAAGTCTGCTTCTTTTTTACTTCCCTCCTCATGTCTAAACTTTTTATAGTTTTTAACAGCATCTAAGATTGCTCTTTTAAGTGGTTTGTTAAATTCTTTTAAATCGTTTTCCTCAATACTATCTATATACATATTTTCAAGACCTTTAAATTGTTTAACTCTTGCTGCTACTGTTACTCCCTGCATTTTTCTAGATTCTAAAATTAATCCATCATCTTGAATTCTTATAAGAACTATAGTGCCTGAGTTAATCATTCCTTTTTTTCTTCCTATTGCTACTTTTCCTAATCTTCTTAATTCTATATAATTTTTATTGAAATCCTTGATCTGTATTAATCCAAAGATAAAATTAAGTATCCAAACAGCAATTCCTATAATTATTAAAAATACAACCGAATTCATAATTTATCTCCTTCCTAAAACTTCTTTAAACTCTTTATAATTTTTACTTTTTATTAGCTTTTGAACTATCTTCTTATCACTTGATAAGTCTATAATTTCTTGATATGTTTTTACTATAATATCTTGACTATTTTGGCTTTCTGAAGGTATTACAAGTAATATTATGAGTCCTACTTCCTTACCATCAACCACAAGTAATTTATCTAGTATTCCATATGAAACTATTACACTATTTACCTTTTCATCTACTGCATGTGGTAATGCTATATTTCCACCAAATGCTGTTCCTGCTTTCTTTTCTCTTGCTATAACTCTTTTCTTATATTCATTTGATACAATATTTGATTTTATTAAGCTATCCAACATATCTTCTAAATTGTCCATGAAATTGTTTTTGTTTAAATAAAATACTAATTTTTTATCCAACATTCCATTTAAAATATATTGTTCTGTATCATTTCTTTTCTCATTAGTCTTATTTAAAAATATTTGACTTTCTATTTCTCCTTTTAATTGACATTCATCAAAAATCGAAGTGATTTTTACTATTTGTGTTTCAGTATTTATATCTAAATCTACAAGGGTAAATATCATATCATAATTACTTGCTATTTCTTCTGTAAAATCTAAATCTGAAAATGATTTAAAATTAATTTCTTCTCCAAGTATTTTCTTTAACTTTATAATTAGTAACTTTGCTGTTCCTAAGCCTGTCCCGCAAACAATTGCTGCTTTTTCTATTTGAATAAAAGATTTGCCTGCTTTTTCAACATAAGTTCCAAAATGTAATGCTAAGTATCCAATTTCATCATCTTCTACTTGTACCTCATACTTATCTTCAATTACTGAAGCAGCTATTTTAGCAACTTCATAAGGCAATTTGTACTTTTCTTTTATTTCTTTTAACATAGGATTTTTATATTTTATATTTAGTACTATTCTATTTAGTGCATAATATAAATGATATTCTAATCCTTGTATTAATTGTTCATCTTCTTCTAAGCTTAATCCAGTAAATTCAAAAACCTTGTCAAAGATTTGTTTTCTTAATAAAGTTACATTTTCACCTATTGTTAAATTTCTTAATACTTCATGATACAAAGGTGCATTTCTTCCAAGTAAAGGCATTACTATAAAAATTATTTCTAAATCATCAATCTTTTCATCTTTTAATGTTTCAATTGTATTTTTTATAGTTTTTCCTATTTCATACTCTTCTGATTCCTTTATTATTTTATATTGTGATTGTAGTGAAATTATATTTTTATTATTCTTCAATCTCATTAGCATTACTGCTATATATCTTATTAAGTTATTTATTAAGGCTTCAGTTACACTAAATCTATTTTCTTTTAGATTTATTACTATTTGTTCTTGAAGTTTAATAATCTCTTTTTTAGTAAGAATATTATTGCTTTCTAATAAAATTATTGAATCATTATATGTTTTACATAAATGTTCAAGTATGATTAATCTTAAATTAATTTCATCGCCTTCAATTTTTATTCCTGAATTTGTTTTTCTCTTTAATATTAATCCATACTCATCTAACTTCTGATCTACTTTTTTTAAATCTTTAACTAAAGTAGTCCTTCCTACATTCATTTCTTCTGCTAAATCATCAATTGTCACAATCTCATTAAGTCCTACTAACCTGTTTATTAAATAATCAATTCTTTCTTCTGGATTATTTAATTGACAAAATTTTTGTTTTTGTCTTCTATTTAACTCTAGCAATTGCTTAAATTTTTCATCATCTTTCACATTTAGCTTATACTGAGAATTATTAGTCTTTACTATTTCTACAACATCCTTAGGTATTTCTTCCTGTAATTGCTTTAAGTAAGTTCTAATACTTCTAGTACTAACACCAAGTTCATCCGAAAAATCTTTTAAAGCTTTTTCTTTGCTATCAGCTAACATTTCAAGTATGGTAAATAACTTTCTTTCTAATGATTGTGTAATCATTTTCAACCCCTCATTCCATCTTACAATTATATAATAGTACATTAATGTAATTTATTTAATATTCACTTTTTCATTACAGTTTGGAAAAAATGTATACTAATAAAAAAACTTAGATAAATGTGTTATAAAACTAATTTTGCAAACCATTTCATTTTTATTATAACATGTTTGTATACATTTATACTTATTTATACACATTTATACACGTTTCATAATTTTTCTCACATTAAATAGTCCTTTTTTTACTTAAATTAAAAAAGAAGAATTTATACAGAGTATAAATTCTCCTGTGGTAAGATTTTAGATTATTCTATTAAATTTAATATTATAGCTCAATTACGCTTTAAAAATTTAACAGCGTGAATTATTTCTATTTAAGCATTTCATAATATCTTGTATAGCTTTTTCATATCCTTCTCTAAAACCAGCTTTGCATCCTTCTTGGAAACCTTTTTCACGGCCATCTTTAAATCCTTTCTTATATCCTTTTTTACAGCCATCTCTGAATCCTTCTTCATATCCTTTTTTACAGCCGTCTCTGAATCCTTCTTCATATCCTTTTTCACGGCCATCTTCATATCCTTCTTCATATCCTTTTTCACGGCCCTCTTTAAACCCTTTCTTATATCCTTTTTCGCAGCCATCTTTGAATCCATCTTTATATCCTTTTTCACAACCTGCTTTAAATCCTTTTTTATAACATTTTGCACATACTGAATTATTATCAGTTCCTGCTGTGTCTGAGCAATTCATTTCATTATAATCTGCTTCTTCACAATCACTAACTTCATCAAATTTACAAACTAATTCATCTTCATTACAATAATAATCGTTCATCTGTTTATCTCCTTTGGTAAATAATTATAATATATAGTATGTTAAAATTAGTGTATTGGTTAATTTTAATCAGACAAAATTTAAATATAATTTTGTATTCTTTAATAGTACTCATCATACCCTTAAAACACGGTATTCTAGAAGTTATTCTTAAATTTAAGATTTTTATAATTTCCTAAAGAAAAAAATAGTTATCATTTTGTATAATTAAATACACAAAAATCTAACTATTTTTTAATACTTGTATTCTAGATTTTATAAATAATATTAATTATAAGTTAAATTAATATTATTTATAATCTACTATTTTACTTTAAATCTCTTTTTATATGTCTTGGTTTATAAGTATAATCAACTAATACTCTGTTTATTTCATATTGATTGTCACCTTTATGTGCTTGTCCCTTTTTAACGGTAAATGCCATACTATATCCTGCTTCTTTAACAGCTTTTAAAGTCTCATCGTTATAACTACCAGAAGGATATGCAATAAAGTTAATATTTTTACCTGTTATATTTTCAAGCTTAATTTTAGATTCTTTAACTTCTTTTAATTGTTCATCATAATTTAAAGTTGAAAGCTCTCTATGAGTAAGTGTATGACCTTCAATATCAATCCCATAATCACTCATCTCTTTTACCTGTGAAGGTAACAAATATACATCACCATCTAAATAATTACCTATTATAAACATAGTTGCATTCATTGAGAATTCTTTAAGAATAGGAAATGCATTTGTATAATTATCTTTATATCCATCATCTAATGTTATAACTACACTTTTCTTAGGAATTTCCGCTCCATTATATAGGTAATCATATAACTCATGTAATGTTATAGTTGTATAACCTGCATCTTTTATTGCTTGAAGATGCGTTCTAAATAAATCTTTAGATACAACTAATGGATCTTTCTTAAATTCATCTCCAATAGAATGATATCCTAAAACAGTAACCCCCATATCCTCACTTGTAACATCTATACCTTCAAATGGATTTTTAATATCTTTACTTTCTAATACATCTGAATTTTCAGTTTCTAATGCTGGAACAATTTTTCCTTTAGTATTGTTTTTAATTTGAAATGTAAATAAAGAAACAATTAATAATAATATTATTACTAATAATCCTTTCAAAATTTTATTTTTTTTATTCTTCAAAACTTACCTCCTAAAAATATAAAGTTAAACTATACCTTTTGGTAATTAAAATATATTTTTTATATTAACTTCTCTAAATAAGCCCTAAGATACTAGATTTTTTAATTCATCAACATAGTCATTAGATTATTTAAGTTAAAAATTTTATTTGTTTCAAATATTTCTGCTAATGTTTCTAAATTCTCTTCTGAATGTTCAATATCTTTAGAGTACATATGCATTATATCTATCTGATTATCTTTATTAAATCTATATCCATTCTCACACCATCGTACAACATCTAATTCTTTAATAATTAGATAGCTAATAAGTGCAAGTTTTACTTTCGCAATTACATCGTAGTCATAGATAGATTTCATAAAATATCTAAATATAAAATATACCATTAAATGTTCATATTCATACATTTTATTTACATAATATTTATCAAATTTATTATGTTTATCCATATAAAACGTAACATTATGTTCTTCATCATAAAAATATTCTGTAGTATATTTTAAAACGTTAGGCCATTCTTCATTTATATGATCAATATCTTGATATACTTTTAAACACTCAAAAATGTTTTTATATTTTTCTATATTTTTTGCTTTGTAATTATCTAATTGATCTATTAATTTTTTTATAAATGTATTATCTGAATACTTATGTCTAATACTTGTTATTTCAGATATTTTATTTGCATCTATTTTATCTTGAATTTCTTTTGCAAAATTAAGAATTATTGCCATTCTTTTATTTAATTCAATAGATCTATCCTGTAAAATATCTATGAACATTTTTCTTGAGCTAATTATTTGAATAAACATATCATAACTAATATCATTATATGTACATACCATTTCATCATTTTCTTCTAATTCAAATTCAACTTTTTTAGAATTATTTAAGATTATTCTAGCTGCTTCTGGACATGATAACGAAATCCCTATTTCTCGTGTACTTCCATACTCTTCAATAAATCTTGGATATTGTTTGCATGTATTGCATAATCTCTCTTTTCCAAGATTAATATATATATCACATTTCTTATATTTATTTAAGAAAGAGCAATTATCTCCTTTTAATACAAAAATATTTTCTCCGTCTTCATCTGTAACTATTTCATTTTTCAACCTATCTCCAAATTCATCATTTACAGTTTTATAATAATCATATGTTTCATCATCTATCACAATTTCCCATCCTGCACAACATGTATCTTCACACTCTGATGCAATACATTCAAAATCCTTATAATAATCTGGTACTCTTATCCTCATTTTTCTACCTCTTGTTTTTATATTAATAAAATTTACTATATAATTCTATCATAACTTCACAAAATTCCCAAAATAAAAAAATTATAAAACCATCTCTTTTTAATTACAATACTTTACAAGCTCAAACTAGGAATAATAGTGTGTTGTATAATTATTTTTTATTCTTTAGATGTACTCATCATACCTCTAAAATACAGTATTCTATAAGTTATCCACAGATTTTTAAGTCTATATAATTTCCTAAAGAATAAAAAACATTTCAACAAACCTACTTAATTTAGATTTTGTTGAAATGCATATTAACTTATTTAATATTATTCAAATTCTATAGTTGCAGGTGGTTTTCCTGTACAATCATACATTACACGGTTAACACCTTTTACTTCATTTACAATTCTAGTTGTTACTTTTCCAAGTACTTCCCATGGAAGATCTGCGCTTTCAGCTGTCATGAAATCACTTGTAGTTACAGCACGAAGTGCAATTGCATAATCATAAGTTCTTTCATCTCCCATAACGCCTACTGAACGCATATTAGTAAGAGCTGCAAAATATTGACCAATTTCTTTATCAATACCTGCCTTTGCAATTTCTTCACGATAGATTGCATCTGCATCTTGAACTATTTTAACTTTTTCAGCTGTTACCTCTCCAATAATACGTATTCCAAGACCTGGACCTGGGAAAGGTTGTCTAAACACCAATTTTTTAGGTATTCCAAGTTCTAATCCAGCCTTACGAACTTCATCTTTAAATAATAATCTAAGAGGTTCTATTATTTCTTTAAAGTCAACATAATCAGGAAGTCCTCCAACATTATGGTGAGATTTTATAACTGCTGATTTTCCAAGACCACTTTCAATTACATCTGGATAAATAGTTCCTTGAACAAGATAATCAACTACCCCTATTTTTTTAGCTTCTTCTTCAAATACTCTTATAAATTCTTCACCAATAATTTTTCTCTTTTGTTCTGGTTCTTCTACGCCAGCTAACTTTTCATAAAATCTTTCTTGTGCATTTACACGAATGAAGTTTAAATCATACTGACCATTAGGTCCAAATATTTCTTCAACTTCATCGCCTTCATTTTTACGAAGTAACCCATGATCAACAAATACACATGTTAATTGCTTTCCAACAGCCTTTGAAAGCATTACTGCTGCTACTGATGAATCAACTCCACCTGATAATGCACATAATACTTTACCATTTCCAACTTTTTCGCGAATTTCTTCAATTGTCTTCTCAACAAATGAATCCATTTTCCAATCTCCAGTGCATCCACAAATATTATATACAAAATTTGAAAGCATCTTTGTACCTTCTTTTGTATGCATAACTTCTGGATGGAATTGAACTGCATATAAATTCTTATCTTCACATTCCATAGCAGCAACAGGACAAACAGGGGTATTACCTATTACTTTAAATCCTTCTGGTGCTTTTTCTATGTAATCAGTATGACTCATCCAACAAATTGTTGAAGGTGATACTCCTTCAAAAAGCTTAGATTCTACCTTTACATCAACTTTTGTTTTTCCATATTCACTTACAGGTGCAGTTGCCACTTTTCCTCCAAGCATATGAGACATAAGTTGAGAACCATAACATATACCAAAAATAGGTACTCCTATTTCAAATATAGCTTTATCACATAAAGGAGAATTTTCACCATATACGCTGTTTGGTCCACCTGTAAAAATGATTCCCTTAGGATTCATTTCTTTTATCTTATCAACACTTAAATTATAAGGATGAACTTCACAATATACATTACACTCTCTCACTCTTCTAGCAATTAATTGATTATATTGTCCTCCAAAATCTATAACTAAAACTAAATCTCTCTTCATCATTTCCTCCTAAATTGTTCTTTATAAATTTAATTATCTAACAACTAAGAACATTACTCAATAAAAATTAATAATTATATATATTTTTTATTGTCCTACACTATAATTTGGAGCTTCCTTAGTTATATTTATATCATGTGGATGACTTTCTCTATATCCTGATGCTGTTTGAACAACAAATCTAGCAGTTTCATATAAAGTATCTAAATCCTTTGAACCTAAATATCCCATTCCTGATTTTATTCCACCTATTAATTGGAATATTGTATCTGAAACATATCCTTTATACGCTACTCTACCTTCAACACCTTCTGGTACTAACTTTTTGTTTCCATCTTGGAAATATCTATCTTTTGATCCACAAGCCATAGCTGCTAATGAACCCATTCCTCTATATACTTTATAACTTCTTCCTTGATATATTTCCATTTCGCCTGGTGCTTCTTCACAACCTGCAAACAATGATCCCATCATTGCTACAGATGCACCTGCTGATAAAGCTTTTACTATATCCCCAGAGTACTTTAATCCACCATCAGCAATTACTGGAATTCCATATTTTTTACCAACTTCTGCACAGTCCATAACAGCAGTTAATTGAGGTACTCCAACGCCCGCAACTACTCTTGTAGTACATATAGATCCAGGACCTATACCTACTTTAACACAATCTGCTCCAGCTTTTATTAAATCTTCTGTTGCTTCTGCTGTAGCAACATTTCCAGCTATAACTTGTAATTCTGGATGCTTATTTTTTATTTGTTTAACAGCTTCCATAACTCCTCTTGAATGACCATGAGCAGTATCTACTGTAATAACATCTACTTTAGCTTTTACTAATGCATCTACTCTATCCATCATGTCTGCTGTAACACCAACAGTAGCTCCACATAATAATCTACCATTTTCATCTTTTGCAGCATTAGGGAATTGTTTAGCTTTATCAATATCTTTAATTGTTATTAATCCCTTTAAATTTCCTTCTGAATCAACTAAAGGTAATTTCTCTATTTTATGTTTCTTTAAAATTTCCTTTGCCTCATTAATAGAAGTATTCTCTGGAGCTGTAATTAAGTTTTCTTTTGTCATAACTTCAGATATTTTTTTAGTAAAATCAGTTTCAAAAGTCACATCTCTATTTGTAAGTATACCCACTAATTTACCATTTTCAGTTATAGGTACTCCAGATATCCTATATTGAGCCATTAAGTTTTCAGCATCTTGAAGTGTATTTTCTTTTGATAAAAATATTGGATCAGTTATGATTCCATTTTCTTGTCTTTTTACCTTATCTACTTCTTTTGCTTGCTCATCTATGCTCATGTTTTTATGGATAATTCCGATTCCACCTTCTCTTGCCATGGCAATAGCCATTTTAGATTCTGTTACTGTATCCATTGCAGCACTCATTAAAGGTATATTTAAAGATATTTTCTTAGTTAATTTTGTCTTTACACTTACCTCTCTAGGTAATATTTCTGATTTATTAGGTACTAATAATACATCATCAAATGTATAAGCTGTTTTTATTATTGTAGCCATAATTATGCCCCCTTGATTTTTATATTTCATATTTTTTGTTTTATGAATTTTTTCTTGCATTTTTTTCATATTTTTATGTATAAAAAAAAACGCATCAACCCCGTAAGTGAAGTTAATACGTTAATATATTTTAAATATACTAATATATTAATATCACTCATAGTCAGAAATTTAAGGTTTCCGGTAGATACTCCTTGCCATATCCAAGGTATATACGAGTTTTAAAATATTTTCTTTGTTTGATTAAAAATATTATAATGTATGCTATGCCCAAAGTCAATGAAATTGAAATTAAAATTGCAAAAATAGAAAAATTATTTTATTTAACCGATTTCATTAATTAATTGTAGATAAATCTAATATTTCACTATCCGTTTTTAATTTAAATTCTTTTCCATTTAACACATCATAACAATTTTGAATTGTTGTAGTTAAATCCAAATTATTAAATTCAACACCTTCTAAATATTTATTTACACTTTTATCTTCTTTAATATTAGATATATTTTTAGTTTTTTCATAATTGGACGAATGTGTTAAATTATATGATTCTACTGCCATTACAACTTTTCTACATTGATCTAAGACCTTAGTTTTTTTAGCTTCATTTATATATCCAGTTACTTTAGGTAAAATAGCAGTTGCTAAGATTGTTATAATAGCCATTACTGCTATAAGTTCCAATAAAGTAAATCCCTTATTCTTCTTATACTTATCATTTAAACAAAATTTGTTTTTCATAATATTATCCTCCAATAATTAAAATATAATTATTTTAATTATTGCTATCTAAGTTAGTTAATATACAAATTTTGTTAATATATCTCTAAATAAAGCTATTTTCAAATAAATACTTACCTAAAACTAGATTTCATCAGCTTTTCAATCTTAAAAAGTTATATAATTTTCTATACACAAAAGAGACTACCAAAGTTAGGTAGTCTCTTTTTATTACATTAATACATGCCGTCCATTCCCATTCCTGGTGCTGGCATTGCTGGTTCTTTTTGAGGAATATCAGCAACTGCAGCTTCTGTTGTTAAGAATGTTGCTGATACTGATGCTGCATTTTGTAAAGCTGATCTTGTAACCTTAGTTGGGTCAACAATACCAGTCTTTATCATATTTACATATTTTCCATATAGAGCATCATATCCAGTTCCTACTTCACTATTTTTAACTTTTTCTATAATAACAGATCCTTCAACTCCAGCATTACTAGCTATTTGTCTTAATGGTTCTTCTAATGATTTTACAATTATTTTTATACCAAGTTCTGTATCTTGAACATCAGATGTTAATTTTTCAACTTCTTTTATTACATTAATATATGCAGTTCCGCCACCTGGTACTATTCCTTCTTCAACTGCAGCTTTTGTAGCAGCTAAAGCATCTTCTATTCTAAGCTTTCTTTCTTTTAATTCTGTTTCAGTTGCAGCACCGACTTTGATTACAGCAACTCCACCAGCAAGCTTAGCTAATCTTTCTTGTAATTTTTCTTTATCAAATTCAGAAGAAGTTTCTTCTATTTGAGCTTTTATTTGTGATATTCTATCTTTTATGTTTTCAGGATTACCTTTACCATTAACAACAACAGTATTGTCTTTACTTACTTTAACACTCTCTGCTTGACCAAGCATGTCAAGAGTAACTTCTTTTAAATCTCTTCCTAATTCTTCAGCAATTACTGTTCCACCTGTTAATATAGCTATATCTTGAAGCATTTCTTTTCTTCTATCACCAAAGCCCGGTGCTTTTACAGCTACACAAGTAAATGTTCCTCTTAATTTATTTACAACTAATGTTGCCATAGCTTCGCCTTCAATGTCTTCAGCTATAATCAATAATTTCTTACCACATTGAACTATTTGTTCTAATATAGGTAATATTTCTTGAATATTTGAAATCTTCTTATCAGTTATTAAAATATATGGATTATCTAATATAGCTTCCATCTTTTCTGTATCTGTAGACATATAAGGTGATACATATCCTCTATCAAATTGCATACCTTCAACTACATCTAATTCTGTTCCCATAGATTTAGATTCTTCTATTGTAATAACACCCTCATTACCTACTTTTTCCATAGCATCAGCTATTAACTTACCAATTTCTTCATCTGCTGCTGAAATAGCTGCAACTCTTGCTATATCTTCTTTTCCTTCTACTGGCTTAGAAATTTTCTTAATTTCTTCTACTGCTTTTTCAACAGCCATTCTTATACCATTTCTAATTAACATAGGATTAGCCCCTGCAGTAACATTCTTTAAACCTTCTCTAATAATAGCTTGAGCTAATAAAGTTGCTGTTGTTGTACCATCTCCTGCAACATCATTGGTCTTTGTTGCTACTTCTTTAACTAGTTGAGCTCCCATATTTTCATATGGATCTTCCAATTCTATTTCTCTTGCAATAGAAACACCATCATTAGTTATTAATGGTGAACCAAATTTCTTGTCTAAAACAACGTTTCTCCCTTTTGGTCCTAATGTTACCTTAACTGTATCAGCAAGTTTATCAACTCCAACTTGCATAGATCTTCTTGCATCTTCTCCAAATTTCAACATCTTTGCCATTTATACCACTCTCCTATTCAACTATTGCTAATATATCATCTTGTTTTAATATCATATATTCTTCACCGTCTAATTTTACTTCAGTACCAGAATATTTAGAATATAAAACCTTATCTCCTACTTTAACTTCCATTTCTATTTTTGTACCATCAACAATACTTCCTGGACCTACTGCTACAACTTCTGCTTCTTGTGGTACTTCTTTAGCAGTTCCAGTTAAAACTATACCGCTCTTTGTCTTTTCTTCTGCTTCTAATCTCTTGATTACTACTCTATTTCCAAGTGGTTTTATTCTCATATAAGTCCCTCCTATATTTTAAATATTAAATATTTTTTAATTAACTATTAGCACTCGATAGCATTGAGTGCTAATACAATTATTATAATATCCTTTATGACCATATAATTCAAATATTTTTTATAATATTATATAGCTTTATAAGTTTAAAATTTGTAATTATATATATATTGCTCCTATTTACTTATATTTTCTCTTATTTTCTTTTTTAATTTCAATAATATGTTTTTGTGTATTATTTCTATTTATGTATTTTATTGTTTCATTGTATTTTTATTAATAAAACTAGCCTATTAATTAGTTTTTACTTCTAACAATTAATATATACATTAATATTTAAGGCATCATTAGCTTAACGATAAATTAGGATATTAAATATATCAATGATTTTATTTAATATCCTAATTTTCTTATCACATTATTTCTTCTAAATCTTCTAATAATTCTTTTCTATCTTTAGCTGCTTTTTTAAAATCATATTCTTTACTCAATTTGTATGAAGTAAAATCTTTTTCTATGTTAGGATAATTAACACCTGGTATTGTTGAAAATCCCATAGAAAAATCTTTAAGCGATATCCCTGCTTCTTTAGTTACACAGTAATTCATAAACGCTTCAGAAGCCTTCTTATTCTTTCCATCCTTTATTTTAGCTATAGGACATATTGTCCATCCTGTATTTTCTGGAACAATAGATTCTACATTAAATCCTGAATTTCTAACTATAAGTTGTTGATTTATAAAGTTTACCGTTATTAAATATTCCCCCACTCCAACTTTTTTAGCTGGCGTAAATCCACTATCAGTAAATTTCCCTACATTATTTTTCAACTTCTTAAAAAATTCCAATGCATTATCTTTTCCCATAGTTTGTACTAAGTAAGATAAAAAAGTATATCCTGTTCCTGATGTCCTTGGATCAGCAAGTACTATCTCACCTTTAAATTTAGGATTTATTAGTTCCTCTATTGTTTTAGGTTTCTCAACATCTTTAAATTCTTCATTCCATCTTTCTTCATTTATAGCTATAGATAAAGCCTCAACGTATAATCCTATCCAATACCCATCACTATCCATATACTCTATAGGGATTTCACTTGAACTGTTTATAGTATATTTTTCTAGACAATCATTCATTTTTAATAGTTCAACAGCATCAGCTGTTCCCCCTAAAAATATATCTGCTTCTCCTAAAATTTCTTTATTATTAATCTTATCAGCTAGTTCTTCTGTTGGATATCTTAAAAATGTATAATTGCACCCAGTTTTTTCTTTAAATCCATCAAGTAAAACTTTAGCTTCATCTTCATTAAACGCAACATAAACTACCAAATTATCATTTTTAAGATTTGGTAGTTCCTTACTACTAGACATATTATTAGAGCATCCATTAAGAATACAAAGCATAAGTAAAATAAATATTAATAAAATACCCCTTCTTTTATTTAACATATTTTTACCTCCAATAAATATTACTGATTAAACAAGTTGTTACATATATTATTCAAATCTCCCTCCATATAGAAGGAATTTACTATTTCATCACCATAATCTCTAACAATTACATAATCATTCTCATAAATATCAAGACTTATTACATCATAACTATTTATATCATCTTCTATTTTATTATCATAAAATTCCTCAGATTCTTCTCTGTAAATTCTAATATGATAATTCAAATCGCCCTTATTAGCTACAGCCCATTCTAATTTTTTATTATCTGTAATTCTTTTTAAATTCATAACTTCATCTTTTATTAAAATTTTATCATTACTACCACACTTTTTAGTATTATTATAAATATCTACAATGGTTATTTTATTCTTATCATTTATAAGTTCTGATAATACTGATGGTGTACAGAAAATATCATTAATGTAATTTTTAATTCTATTTATATATGCAGAACTTTCATTACCACCATAATAAATATCATCTATTCTAAGAGTATTATTTAAATATAATGTACCTTTTTCACCATCCAAATAATATATAGTACCTGTTATTTCATTAAAAGAATTTTCTATTTTTGAATTATAAAAATTATTACTTTTAGGCATAGATTCAACTATGTTCCAAAACTCTTTTATTTCATCATTAGAATTTATAACTAGCTTACCCCATCTTTTACTATATAGTTCTACTTTAACAGGTATTGAATGACTTGAATGCTGCATAACCTGT
This sequence comes from Clostridium sp. CMCC3677, assembly GCF_023845585.1. GTDB lineage: Bacteria > Bacillota > Clostridia > Clostridiales > Clostridiaceae > Clostridium > Clostridium aquiflavi. The sequence continues at coordinate 175,390 of NZ_JAMQHS010000009.1, read as the reverse complement.
TCTTTATCATCTAAAATAATTAAATTGTTATAAATGCTACTTTTTAAATATACATATATACTAGCTAACAATATAACTAGTATAACAAATAGATTTATAACTATCTTGTAGTTAAAGTTTATCATAAATTTGTTTCACCCTACTTTGTATAATTTTAAATTGCATGTTTGAAACTTAATTTTACAGTAGTTCCATTTAAGCTACTTATTTCAATTTTTCCAGATTGCTTTTCCATAAATTCTTTACATATTGATAATCCTAGTCCACTTCCACCATATTTTTTTTGTAATGCTTTATGTGCTGTATAAAAATTTTCAAATACATTTTTTAAATCTTCTTTTGGTATACCTTGTCCATTGTCAATAATATATATTATTACATAAGATTCATTATATTCCATATATATATTTATCTCAGTACATTCACTATATTTAATTGCATTATCTAATAAATTAAGTATAACTTGTTCTGTTTTTTCTTTATCTGCATAAACATTTTTGCTAACTAAATTCATATTAAGTTTAATCCCAAATTTACTCATTCTAGGATTTAACATTATTGCAGCACTTTCAACCACAGATTTTATATCAACATTTTCATTTTTTATTTCTATTTCATTTTTATTAAGTCTTGATAAATCAAGAAGTTGTTCAACAAGTTTTAATAATCTATTACTACTTTGCACTATATATTTTACACATTGTTCAATATCTTTTTTTTCTTTTACTCTTAGTAACAAATCTGAATATCCTAGAATTGCTGCTAATGGAGTTTTAAATTCATGAGTGACATTATCCAAAAACCTCTTTTGAGTGTCTTTTTCTTCTTTTAAATTTTCAATCATTATTTCTATATTATTAGACATTATATTAAAAGAATTAGACAAATCTTCTATCTCGTCTTTACTATTTATACTAATTTTCTTAGAAAAGTCTCCAAATGATACTTTCCTTGCAATATTTTTCAGACTAACTATTGGTCTAACTATTCTATTAGAAAATGAATTACTCATTATACTAGAAAATATTATTGCTACTATAGCAAATAAAACCATACTAAGAATCGTATTAGTTATAATTGTATTTTCATTATCAAGATCATATACATATCTTATACACCCTATAGTACCATCTGAATAATAAATCGGGCTTGAAAAGAGTATGTAAGAAGATTCTTCAATTCTTCTTATAATATATGATTTATTTCCTTTTAATGCTGTTACCACATCATCATCTTTGCTTATATTAGGATAATTGTCTGAATCTCCAATTAAAGATGAATTATTATAAATTTGAACCCTAAATTTACAACCATTAGATAAGTATGTTGCAATAAAAGGGCTCATCTCATTCAAAACGTTTTCTACATGAAAATCATCTTCCGTCTCTAAATATTTCATAATAAATGATTGACTTGTATAACTTTCTTTTTTTAGCATATCTATTGAATTATTTATTACTCTACTATACAGAGTATAAATTGTTACTGCATATATACTTAATATAGCTATTATCAGTACAACTATATTCATTATTACTATTTTTCCTTTAATACCCAAATTCATCTATTATACCTCTAACCTATATCCTACTCCATATATTGTTTTTATAACGTCTTCATTTCCTGCGAGCTTTTGTCTAATTCTCTTTATATGAATGTCCACAGCTCTAGTATTTCCTACAAAACTATACCCCCATATCTTGTCCAATAATTCTTCTCTTGTAAAAACTTTATATGGATTTTGCACCATTAATAAAATTATTTCAAATTCTATATGTGTAAATATAACCTCTTTTTCCTCAATAAAAACTCTTCTTTCCGGAACAATTATTTTTATAAACCCTTTTTCTATAATATCATTTGTTTTATTTTTAACTTCATTTTTTCCAATGGCCTTAGCTTTATTTATTCTTCTAGATATAGCTCTAATCCTTAATATAAGTTCTCTACTGTCAAATGGTTTTGTTATATAATCATCAGCTCCAAGCTGAAGACCTAAAAGCTTATTATTTAATTGATCTCTTGCACTAAGTATAATAATTGGAACTTCACTATTTATACCTTGAAATTCATGTATAACTTCAAACCCATCTTTGTCAGGAAGCATTAGATCTAATACAATTAAATCAGGAGATTCACTTTTAAATAGGTTTATGGCATCTATTCCACACTCCGCAGTTATTACTTCATAATTTTCAAATATAAGATTCATTTTTATTAAATTTAATATTGATTCTTCATCATCAACCAACAAAATTTTCATAAATCTACCCCCTAAACATACCTATAATTTATATAATACACCTTTTAATAATTATATAGTAACTTTTTTTTTACTTAATGAATATTTTTTAATATTTTAGTTTAAAAAATATATAATTACGTTTTTTCTTTACATATAATTACCAATTTATTCACAAAAAAAGAAGTCCTAAAAGGGCTTCTTTTTTGAATTAAACTCTATCTTTCTAAATTTATATCTTTATAATCATCTATTTTAGAATTTTCCAATACATTTTTCATGCTTGCTTGCTGATTAATTTTGTTAAATGATGCTTTAGCTTTCATTGGTGATAATATTTTTCCTGACCCATTAATACATCCACCTTCACACATCATTCCTTCTATGAAGTTTCCAGATAATCTCCCCATTTTGGCCATCATCATAGTTTTCTTTATATCAGCTCCACCAGAAACTTTAACTGGTTTAAAATCACACTCTATCCCTTTATCTTTTATATAATTTTCAATAGCAGCAGTTAAACCACCACCAACTCCAAATCCTCTACCAAAGATTGAAGCTTCATCAACAACAATGTCATCAAAGTTAATTGGATCTATATCAAATCCTTCGAATAATGCTAATAATTCCTCAAATGTTAATACATAATCAACAGCATCCTTTATCGAGTCTCTTAAAATTTCTGATTTTTTTGCAGTACATGGTCCAATGAATACTACTTTTGCGTCTTTATCATTAGCCTTTATAAACCTTCCTGCTGCAACCATTGGAGAAACTGTTTCTGATATTCTCTCTACTTGATCTGGCATCATTTTTTCTATATAACTTAAAAATCCTGGACAACATGAATTAGTCATGTATGGGTCTCCATTCTCCATTCTGTGAACAAATTCATTACTTTCATGTACAGTTACTGCATCAGCACCACACGCTGCCTCTACCATATCTGTAAATCCTAATTTCTTTATTGCATTTTTAACTTGTCCATAAGTTGTTTTTGGACCTAATTGCCCAGTTATTGCTGGAGCCACAACAGCATATAAATTTCCAGTGTTAGTTAATTCTTTAACAACTTTAACTAAAAGACTTTTATCTTCTAATGCACCAAAAGGACATGCAGCCATACAAGCACCACAATTAACACATTTTTCTTGTTTTATCATGGCTCTCTTATCACTATTAATATCTAATGCTCCAGTTGGGCAAGATCTTTTACAAGGTCTCATATCTTCTGCAATAGCATCATAAGGACATGCTTTTTTACACATTCCGCATTCTTTACATTTATCAGGATCTATATAAGCTTTACCATCTACATAAGTAATAGCTCCAAAATTACAAACACTTTGACATTTATGTGCTATACAATTTCTACACGCATCAGTTACTTCAAACTTTTTAGTTGGACACATATCACATGCATTCTTTATAACATATAATATTTGTTTTTCATCTTCTATGTTAATTAATTCATCTGTACCTTTTCCATTTGGAATAAATCCAGCTGCTAGTTTCAATCTTTCTAATAATACTTCTCTTTCATGTATTACACTTTCTCTGTATTGAGGTTCATCCCCTGGTAACATATCGTAAGGTATTCTATCTAGATTTTCTTTAGTTATTTTATCTTCTTTAGCTAATCTTACAATATTACTTAATACTTCATGTTTTAACTTTATAAGTTGATTTTCAAATTTGAACATATTACGCACACACTCTCCCAGCAAATTATTATATTAATGTAATGATAGGATAATTATACCATAGTACTAATTAGATTCATGTCATAATCATATTATTCAAATTTTTCTGAATTTGCTATAAAACTTACCAAATTAAAGTTATTATATAAATAACCCTTAACTATTAATTTCTATACCTTTATATTATTTTCTCTTGCATAATAAAATAAGTATTGTTGGGCAAATCCTGATAACTTTCCAAATTTATTTCTTGCAAATACTCTAATTTTATTTAATGAGCCTTCTTCTGCATTATAAAAATGCATCATTGCACGTTTAACCCAAACATCTACTGGAAAAGCTGATGTTTTTCCCATTGAAAACAACATTATACAATCAGCTACCTTTGCACCAACTCCTTTAAATTCTTGAAGAGCTGTATGGCAGTCATCATCACTTAAACTTCTTATATAATTTAAATCATATTTATTTAATATATTTCTTTCATCATCTGATGATTTTGGGTCATTATTAATAGACTTATATATATTTTCAATTGTATCTAATAAATACTTACTTCTAAATGATGCCCCTGTTTCTTTTATCTCATCTAATTTAGCATCTTTTATTTGTTCTATTGTAGGAAATGCATAATATACTTTTCCTTTGTATTCAATTTTGCTTCCCCATTGTTCTGATATTTTATTTACTGTCTTTCTTATAGATGGAATACTATTCCTAGCTGAAATTATAAAGCTAATAAGCATTTCAAATGGATCTTGATTTAAAACTCTAACACCACTTCCAAATTCTATGCTTTGTTTTAATAATTCATCTTTAGATAATTCTTCTTTTATAAGAGAATAATCCCTATCTAAATCAAAATAATTTAACCATATTTCTTTAAACTCTTCTTCCGTTGTATTATATATAAATACATTATCATTTTTTTGAACTAATTCAATTAATTTACCAAATGCAATGACTATAAAATTATCCTCTTCAATTTCTTCAAATCTAAAAACTTGACCACATTCAAAAATATGTTTTAGCTTAAAATTTTTAACCCCTCTTATAATTACACCATTTTTGCTAGTCTCTATACTTTTATAATCCATTAAATAAGATTCTCCTCTCTATTTACAGTACAACTCTGTTTTTAATATGTGTTGATATATGCATAAGTAAAATGGACGGAGTAATTGAACTTAAGAAGACTAAAATGAATATAGTCCAATTTTAGCTTGCTCTCAATATAGAATTGAGACAAGCAGTAAATATGATAATACTCATTAAGAGTTCTAAAAGTACAATTACAATGCCACTTTACCTATTGCATATATCAACATTTTTCTAAAACAGAGTCTTATTTTTAAATTAGCGCCTCTTAGAATTTAATCTAAAATCAGCATATATATTTACAATACCTTCAAGAATATCTGCTGCAGTTTCAACCATAACTATACAAGTTCCTTCTTTTTTAGACTTTCTATATTCTTTCCTTAATTCAATACAATTATTACTTCCAAGCTTATTTTTAAATTTATTTATAAAGTCTGTAGTCATCTCTTTAACAACTGGACTCCTATGTCCACTTACATCTGTAAACATAATTCCAATTACAGCTATAGCTCCAGAAATAACTCCACATACATCCCCTATAGCCATTCCTCCACCAAAAGCCGCCATTGTCTTCAGTGCATCGTCAGATAAATTCAAATCATATTCTTCATTTGATGCATATATTAAGCACTCTGCACAATTTAAATCGTATTTATCATCCCAATATTTTATTGCTGTTTCTTTTAACATTTAAAACGCTCCTTGTAGAAAATAATTCTTTCTTAATACATTATATCACTTTAATATATTACTTAAAGACAAAAATTCACACAAAAGTAAAATTAAATATAAATTCCTAAACAATAAAAAAAGACCCAAGCATAATGCTTGAGTCCAAAAATGTAATATTATCTTGAATAGTCGTAGAAACCTTTTCCAGTCTTTCTTCCTAACCATCCAGCTCTTACATATTTTCTTAATAAGCTATGAGCTCTGTATTTAGTATCTCCTGTTTCATTATATAAAACATCCATGATAGCTAAACATACGTCTAATCCGATAAGATCTCCTAATGCTAAAGGTCCCATTGGATGATTTGCGCCATATTTCATAGCTGTATCTATATCTTCAACTGAAGCTATACCTTCTGCTAATATTCCAATTCCTTCGTTGATCATTGGAATTAATATTCTATTTACAACAAATCCTGGAGCTTCTGCAACTTCTACTGGATTCTTTTCAATTGCTACTGTTAATTCTTTTATAGCATCGAAAGTTTCTTGTGAAGTAGCCATTCCTCTGATAATTTCAACAAGCTTCATTACTGGAGCTGGGTTGAAGAAATGCATTCCGATAACTTTATCAGCTCTCTTAGTTGCTGAAGCAACTTCAGTTATTGATAAAGAAGAAGTGTTAGATGCTAAGATTGTTTCTGGCTTACAGATTCCATCTAATTCAGCAAATATTTCTTTCTTTATTTTCATGTTTTCAATAGCAGCTTCTACTACTAAATCGCAGTCAGCAGCTAATTTCATATCAGTAGTTCCTGAAATTCTTGAAAGAATTTCTTCTTTAACTTCTTCAGTCATTCTTCCTTTAGCAACTTGCTTAGTTAAACCTTTGTTGATTCCAGCTATTCCTCTTTCAACAAATTCATCTTTTATATCTCTTACGATTACTTCATAACCATGTTGTGCGAATGCTTGAACTATTCCAGCACCCATTGTTCCAGCACCAAGTACAAAAACTTTTTTCATTGATAAATCCCCCTTAAATGTTTTATAAATATCCTTCATTAAAAGAAATATCTTTTAATGAAGGATTAAAATCTATAATAATTTTACACTATAATATTTTAATTATTCAGCACTCTTTACAGCTTTAGCTTGAGCTATTAATTCAGGTAAAACCTTCTTAACATCTCCAACTATAGCATAATCTGCAACTTGCATTATTGGTGCAGTTTCATCTTTGTTGATAGCTATAATCATATCTGATTCTTGCATACCAGCAACGTGTTGAATTGCTCCTGAAATACCACAAGCAATGTAGATTGATGGTCTTACAGTCTTACCAGTTTGTCCAACTTGGTAATCTCTTTCTAACCAACCATTATCAACAGCAGCTCTTGATCCAGCTACAGTTCCGTCTAAAACTTCTGCTAATTCTTGTAATAAAGTAAAGTTTTCTTTTGAACCCATTCCTCTACCACCAGCAACAAGTATTTTAGCTTCTGATATATCTACAACATCTTTGTGTGCTTTAATGATTTCTACAACTTTAGTTCTAACATCACTATCAGCAAGTTTAACTTCTACTTTTTCTACAGTACATTTGCTTCCATCAGTATTTACTTTACCGAAAACTCCTGGTCTTACTGTAGCCATTTGTGGTCTATGTTCTGGACAAGCGATTGTAGCCATTAAGTTACCACCGAATGCTGGTCTAGTAGCTAATAAAGCTCCATCTTCAACTTCAACATCTAATGATGTACAGTCAGCAGTTAATCCAGTTGATAATCTAGCTGCAACTCTAGGACCTAAATCTCTTCCGATGAAAGTAGCTCCTATAAATAATATTCCTGGTTTTCTTTCATTTGCTAAATCACAAATAACTTTTGTATAAGCATCAGTAGTGTAGTGTTCTAAGTTTTTGTCATCTGCAACTAAAACTTCATCTGCACCATGTTCTGCTAATGTTTTAGATAAGTTTTCAATATTATTACCTAATAATAATGCTGTTAACTTAACTCCTAGCTTATCAGCAATTTTTCTACCTTCGCCAAGTAATTCTAAAGATACTTTTTGTAATTCGCCTTCTCTTTGTTCTGCAAAGACCCAAACGCCTCTGTAATCTGCTATATTCATAATAAATTACCCTCCTATTATCCTAGATGTAGTGTTTTTCTTGTAATTTGCCTAAAACGTAAGTTACTGCTTCTTTAGCTGGCTTGTTAACAACTTCGCCTGCTCCCTTAACTTCTTTAGTCATTGACTTTTTAACCTTTGTAGGTGAACCCTTAAGTCCTAATTCAGCCTTATCTACATCTATATCATCTGCACTCATAACTTTGATTTGATCATCGTTAGTTGAGAATATGTTTGCAACATTCATATATCTTGCTTCATTTAATTCTTCAATTGCAGTTAATAGACATGGAGTCTTTATTTCAATTTTTTCATATCCATCTTCTAATGCTCTGTTTACTAATAAAGTTCCTTCATTCTTAGCTTCAACGCCTTGAACATAAGTAACTTGAGGTATGTTTAAATGTTCAGCTATTTCTGGTCCAACTTGAGCAGTATCTCCATCGATAGCTTGTCTTCCTGCAAATACTAGATCATAATCTAATTTAGCTATAACTCCTGCTAATGCTTTTGAAGTAGCTAAAGTATCTGCTCCTCCTAATGCTCTGTCTGTTAATAGGATAGCTTCGTCAGCTCCCATGCATAGTGCTTCTCTTAATGTAGCCTTAGCCATTGGAAGACCCATGCTTATAACAGTTACCTTTGCACCTAAAGTCTCTTTTAATTGTAATGCACCTTCTAATGCGTGCTTATCTTCTGGATTCATAATTGATGGAACACCATCTCTTATTAATGTACCAGTCTTAGGATCAATCTTTACAGCTGTAGTATCTGGAACTTGTTTTACACAAACTACTATATTCATTATAAAAGTCCTCCCTCTATTATCTTAAAATGCTTCCTGCGATAACCATTTTTTGAACTTCTGAAGTTCCTTCATAAATTTCAGTTATCTTAGCATCTCTCATCATTCTTTCTACTGGATAATCTTTAGTGTAACCATATCCACCAAAGATTTGAACTGCTTTAGTTGTAACATCCATTGCAACTTCTGCAGCAAATAACTTAGCTCTTGCAGCATCTACTGAGTATGGTTGTCCATTTTGTTTCTTGCAAGCAGCTTTATATACTAAATGTCTTGCAGCTTCTATCTTAACGTCCATTTCAGCAATATACCATTGTAAACCTTGTTGAGCTGATAATGGTCTTCTGAATTGTTTTCTTTCTTTCATGTAGTTAACAGCTTCTTCAAAAGCACCTTCTGCGATACCTAAAGCTTGAGCAGCTATACCAATTCTTCCTCCATCAAGAGTCTTCATTGCTATACCAAAACCTTTACCTTCTTTACCGATTAAGTTTTCTTTTGGTACTATACAATCTTCCATTACAAGTTCAGTAGTAGAAGATCCTCTGATTCCCATTTTATCTTCTAATTTACCGATTGAGAATCCTGGGAAAGATTTTTCAACTATGAAAGCTGAAATTCCTTTAGTTCCTTGGCTCTTATCAGTCATAGCGAAGATTATGAAAGTTTCAGCAACTCCACCATTAGTTATGAAGATTTTTGATCCATTTAATACATAGTGATCTCCATCTAATACAGCTGTTGTTTGTTGTCCAGCAGCATCTGTTCCAGCACCTGGTTCAGTTAAACCGAAAGCACCTATTTTCTTACCTTGACAAAGATCTGGTAAGTATTTTGCTTTTTGGTCTGGAGTACCATGTTCGTTTATTACTGATGCACATAATGAAGTATGAGCTGAAACTATAACTCCTGTTGTTGCACACACTTTTGACAATTCTTCAACTGTCATTATATATGAAAGAACATCTCCACCTGCTCCTCCAAATTCTTTAGCAAATGGTATACCCATCATGCCTATTTTACCCATTTTTTCAACGTTTTCCATTGGGAATCTTTCAGTTTCATCCACTTCAGCAGCAATTGGTTTTACTTCGTTTTCAGCGAATTCTCTAACCATTTGTTGTACTAATTCTTGTTCTCTAGTTAATTGGAAATTCATTAAATTACCCTCCTTATTGATTACACTCTATTGATGATGAATATATATAAATCTGCAATAGATTTTTAACTTATTTTATAAATATTATTTATTTTTGAAGTTCTTTTCTCTTCTTTCTAAGAATGCAGTCATTCCTTCTGTTTGATCTTCAGAAGCAAAACATTTTCCAAAATCTTCAGCTTCAATTAAGACTGCTTTATCTATAGAAACTTGCATGCCTCTATTGATTGCATCTTTACAAAGTTTAACAGCTATTGGAGCGTTTGCTATTATTTTATTAGCCATAGCTTTTGCTTCATCCATTAAACTTTCTAATGAAACTACTTTATTAACTAATCCTATTCTATAAGCTTCTTCTGCTTTGATTATATCGCATGTATAAATCATTTCCTTAGCTTTTCCTAGTCCTACTATTCTAGCTAATCTTTGAGTTCCACCAAATCCAGGTGTTATTCCAAGACCTGCTTCTGGTTGACCAAATTTTGCTTTTTCTGAAGCTATTCTTATATCACATGACATAGATAATTCACATCCGCCACCTAAAGCAAATCCTGAAATAGCTGCAATTACAGGTTTGTCTAAATTTTCTAATCTTAGGAATACTTTATTTCCCAATTCTCCAAATTCTCTACCTTGTTCTTCATTAAGGTCTTTCATTTCTGATATATCTGCTCCAGCAACAAAAGATTTTTCTCCTGCACCAGTTAAAATAACTGCATATATATTGCTATCGTTTTCTAAATTTTCTAAAACTGAGTCTAAATCTTTTAATGTTTCTGAGTTTAATGCATTTAAAGCTTTTGGTCTATTAATTGTAACAATTGCTAAATGATCCTCTTTTTCAAGAATTACATTTTTTAATTCCATCTTTATAATCCTCCCTTAAACTTATATATTTAAATTTATGTTTTTTACTTAAATAAATTTGTATTTTTAGGTTTTAGATATGGTAAAAATTAATTCTAAACAATTCTTAACAATTTATTTTTAAATTAAAATTGTTATAATATTAACAATTAAATTTAAAAATAAAAGGCTTGTAATAGTCTTATAATGTCAACAATTGTCGCCAATTGTTATAATATTAACAATTGCTTGCAAAAAAATATGCAACCAATATCTTTCTTTTCTTAAATTATAATACTTATAATTATTATTTGCAATAAAATATTGTATTATTAGCATATTTTTTATATAACCCCTCAAATTCTCACTCTATCTTTGCTGATGTAATTGATAAATCAATGTCGATACACTCTCACTTAAATGAACATTTTCAACTTTTACATCTTCTGGCACAACCAAATCTATAGGTGCAAAATTCCAAATACCTCTTATTCCTCCATTTATCAATTCATCACTAACCTTTTGTGCACTTTTTTTAGGCACACATATAACTCCAATATCTATTGAATCTGACTTAAGAAAGCTTCCTAATTCATCAATATCCCTAATTTCAATATCTCTAATTTTTATGCCTATAAGTTTAGGATTTGCATCAAAAATAGCTGTTATCATAATTCCTAATTTATCAAATCTAGTATAATTAGCTATTGCCTGCCCTATATTACCTGCCCCAATTAAAACAGCATTATATTCCTTATCTAATCCTAATATTGAGTTAATTTGCGTATATAATTCCTTAACGTTATACCCATATCCTTGCTGACCAAAATCGCCAAAACAATTCAAATCTTGTCTGATTTGAGATGCTGTAAACCCTATTTTTTCTCCAAGTTCCTTTGACGATATTCTATCTACATCATTTTTCATAAGTTCATTAAGATACCTATGATATTTAGGCAATCTCTTTATAACTGCCATAGATATATTCTTATTTTTATCCATATCATTACTCCTTATTTTTTATTTATACTTAATCTTTTCTCTAAAAGTCCAATTTATTGCTATTTATTCTAATAAATCTTAAAATCTAAACTTTAAAGTATTAGAAAAATATTATTTTAACATACTAGTTAATAACACAAATGTTATTTTAATAACTTACTAAAAACACATATACAACATACTTAAAACACCTGTAAATCATTATCATCTAAACAAAATTATAAGTTGATATAAAAATCACCTATATTTTATCATAATATAAAATTTTATTTTTTTCTAGGCTTATCTTTAATAATTATTTTTTATAAAAATTAAAAATGTTTACATAGTAGTATTAAATTAAAATTCAAAAAATTTAAGAGCAGCTACATTAAAAGCTGCTCTTATTATTATTTTATGATTTATTATAAAATATAACTCTTTTTTTAATTTGTCTCTGTTTTATCAGAGTGTTGATATATGCATAAGCAAAGTAAGCGGAGTAATTGAACTTAGGAATGCTAAAATGAGTATTGTCACATTTAAAACAGAGCCTTTAATTTAATTAGTTTTTTAAACTCCTCATAGAATTTAATATAGCAATTAAAGTAACACCTACATCCGCAAATACTGCTTCCCACATATTTGCAATTCCTAATGCACCTAATAGTAATACAAATATCTTTACCCCAAGAGCAAAAATTATATTTTGCCATAATATAGAATTAGTTTTCTTTGCTATTTTTATTGCATCAACTAATGCTAAGGGGTTATCTTTCATAAGAACAACATCTGCTGCTTCTATTGCTGCATCAGATCCTATACCCCCCATTGCGATACCTATATCGGCTCTTGCAAGAACCGGTGCATCATTTATTCCATCACCAACAAACATTACTTTACCTTTTGAAGTGCTACTAGATATTAACTTTTCAATCTCTAATACTTTATCCCCTGGTAAAAGCTCACTCTTCACTTGATCTACACCTATATTTTTTGCAACACTGTTTGCTACACTCTTATTATCACCTGTAAGCATTACCGTTTTCTTTATTCCAATCATTTTTAATTTTTTGATTGCTTCAATTGAATCTTCCTTTATTTGATCTGCTATTACTATATTCCCACTATATTTATTATTTATTACAACATATACTACAGTTCCTGTTTTTTCTACTTTTTCTATATTAATATGATTATCTTCAAGTAACTTATAATTACCTAATATAACATTTTTCCCTTCAATTGTAGCTTTTACTCCGTGTCCAGATAATTCTTGATAATTTTCTACCTGTTTCTTTTCTAATTTACCTTTAAATTCTTTTACTATTGATTGAGCAATTGGATGATTAGAAAAACTTTCACCTAAAGCCACAATTCTTAAAAAGTCTTCTTTATTCATGTCTATTGAATTAATTTCTGTAACTTTAAATACTCCTTTTGTTAAAGTTCCTGTTTTATCAAATACAATAGTTTCAACATTTTTTAAAACTTCAATATAGTTTCCACCCTTTATTAAAATCCCCTTTTTAGATGCCCCTCCAATTCCTGCAAAAAGTCCTAATGGAACAGAAATTACTAGTGCACATGGACATGATATTACTAAAAAGATTAATGCTCTATATATCCAATCTGAAAATACTTGCCCTGGAATTATAATTGGAGGAATTATCGCAACAGCTATTGCTAAAAACACTACTATTGGAGTATATAGTCTTGAAAATTTAGTAATAAACTTCTCTGTCTTAGCTTTTTTACTACTTGAATTTTCTACTAAGTTTAATATTTTAGACACTGTTGATTCACTAAAAATTTTAGTGACTTTTAATTTTATAACTGAACTTAAGTTTATGCTTCCTGATAATAATTCATCACCTATATTGACTTCTCTAGGAAGTGATTCCCCTGTTAATGCTGATGTATCTATACTTCCTTTTCCGTCTGTTACTATACCATCAAGAGGTATCCTTTCTCCAGGTTTTATAACTATAAAATCATTAATTTTAACTTCCTCTGGAGATACCCTTTTTTCTCCATGTTCAGTAATTATATTTGCATACTCTGGACGTATATTCATAAGTGATGTTATAGATTTTCTTGATTTATTGACTGCATATCCTTGAAATAATTCCCCTATCTTATAAAACATCATAACTCCAACAGCTTCTGGATATTCACCTATTGCTAATGCCCCTACTGTTGCTATAGTCATCAAGAAATTTTCATCAAAAATTTCACCTCTTAAAATATTTTTAAAAGCAGTTTTTAATACATCACCACCAATTAAAATATAACTAAGAACAAATATAGAAATGTCTAAATAACTATTTTCTTTAAACAAAATAGCAATTAAATATAAAATTAATCCTATTATAAATATTTGATTTTCATAAAAAAAATTCTTTTTATTAAAGAAGCCTGTCTTCTCATTTAATTCGTGACTATGTGAGATATTTTCAATATGATTATGCTCATTATCATGAGAATGTATTTGCTTAGCAATATGATTATGAGCTGAATAATGATCATGACTACAACAAGATTTATTACATTTTTTACCATAATCTAATTTTTTTATATTTAAATTATTATTAAAATTATTTTTTTGATGAATTACAATTACATCTGGTTCTAATTTATTAATTATATCTTTAATAACATTAAAAACTTTATCTTTATCCTTATTTTCATGCAATTTAACAGTTAATTTTCCTAAAGAAAAATTCATATTAGCTTCAATAACCTCTTCTATATCATTGACTTTTCTTTCAATTTTGTTAGCACAATTAGCACAATCCAAACCTTTAAGTAAAAGTTTAAGTTCATTTTCCATAATTAATCTAATCCCCCTTATTCAGTAATATGTTTAAATCCTTCGTCAAATATATGTTTTATATGTTCATCATCTAATGAATAATAAATTACTTTTCCTTCTCTTCTAAATTTAACTAATCTAGCTGATTTTAATGTTCTTAATTGATGAGATATGGCTGATTGAGTCATTCCTAAAAGAGCTGCCATATCACAAACACACAATTCCGATTCAAATAATGCACATATTATTTTAATTCTTGTAGAATCTCCAAAAACCTTAAAGAATTCCGCTAAATCATATAATGTTTCTTCTTGTGGTAATGAGTCTTTTACCTTCATTACTGTATCTTCATGTATAATATTACATTTACAGCTTTCTACAAAATTACTTTCGTTATTCATAATCGATTCCTCCGTTCACTTGTTCATATGTTTAATCATTCATATGTTTTTTTATATTATATTCCTATATTTCCATTTATGCAACTAAAAAAAGAAACTTATAAAAATAAGTTTCTTAATCACAATCTAATTATACTACTTTTGATAAATTGCACTCATTTAAAAATACTTTATTTAAAACCATATTCACTATACTATTACAAACATAATAGGCATATGTTAAATCATTCTTAAAATCTAAAGAGCCGTCATATTGATTTTGTAAATCGTAAATAAATTTTTTAATATTATCTACATCTACATTGGAAGTTATAATTCCCTTTGAATTGAATTCTTTGGCAATTTTAGCTAAATCTTTTTCATAGATAACATGATTTTTAACTTGACTTGTACTCTTAAATTCCCATCTATAATAATGAGGAGCACAAAAAAAATCGCACATAAAGTGACAAATAACACCAAGTTCTTCACTAAATTTATTAACAGACATTTTATAATAAACATCTTGTAAAGATAGAGAACATAACTTTTCAATTTTTTTAATAATAATATCTATACTCTCAATAAAATAATGTTTTATCATTTTATATTTAAGCACACAATCTGGTTTTATATTACCCCATATAAATCTATAATCATTGATTAAATAAATACTCTTACTATTTGTGTAATTTAAAATACTCTCTGCAATAACTTTATGAGTATTGATCATCAATTCTATACACACCCTCTCACTTATTATTATTATTAAAAACATTTTTTATTAATAATAAATAGTTAATCTATTCTTATAATAATATTATATAATTCAATTTACAATGCTTTTATAAGTATTTTTTATGTTATTTTTAGAATTATATACCACATTAATTATAATATTATAGTAATGCAAAAGTGCTTCAATAATTTTTTAACTATAAAATTATTAAAGTAAAAATTCACTATTATAGATATATAAAAAAAGTACTTTAAAGTCTATCTAAATTTTTTTGATTCTATGGATGACTAACCCCTAATCCAGGTGTATTAAATGAATGATAAATATGAGTAACAATATTATCATAGAAATTTTCTTCAGCTTTAGGATAAATGATAGTAAAAATATTTTCCTTACCATTATTGAACATGGTACATTGATAATAAACAAGTTTTCTATCAGTAAAATCATCGTAATAATCATACGATATAACAAAACCATCAGAAAATAGTTGTTTATAAACATTTTGCATATTAGATCCTATCCATGAACAACTATTGTTATAACTTTCTTCAACTGTTTTAAATCGTGTATTATCTATTCCATAAACAGTAAATTCTGTGCTATTCCCTTCATCTGAACTTAGCATAACTCCATCTTCAGCATCATTTGATGTACAAATTTTATAGAAAGAAGGATAATCTATAGAAAATCCATACTTTTTATTTCTGTACGTTTTATATGTAAAATCATTATTACTTTGTGTATTGAAACTAGATGACAATTTCTTTACAAAACCGTTTTTATCCAAATGTTTTCCATCAACTGCTGTATCCGTAACTAGAACTCCATTACTATCTGTATAATGTTCAGCACCATTATCATCCTTAAACCATCCTATTAGTTTATTATTATTTCTATAATAATAAGTTTTACTGTCTATAACATGCCAACCATCAGATATTATAAACTCTTCTATATTAGTATTAGTTTTCTGATTGTTAGGCTGTTCATTGTTTACTACAACATGAGTATCTCCACAACCATATAATGATACAGAAATAACTACTGCAGTTAACAAACCTATCAATTTTAATTTACTCATAACACTCTCCTTCTATAATTTTAATAATATATTAGAAAACTTCTCTCATTCTAAAGGAATTATTTTTTATATGTTCATTTACTAAACGAAGCTTTTAATCATTTACTTCTTTACAGAATTTATCATAAAAAATTAATAAACTAATTATTTTTTAGCATTTTTATTCATTTATTTTCCTCCTTATTTTAATAAGTAAATATTTCTTATAATTATTAAATCTTCTATTTTTCCTATTATATTCCCATTTTATCATGTAAATACAAGAGGTTCAATTTTTTGTTTAATTGTAATTTTATTAATAATTTGAAACTTTTATATTATTTTTTTAAATTTTATTTATTAACATTATATTACAAATATTGATATTGAATTATTTTCTATTATAATATAGTTTTTTCATATTAATATTATGATCAAAAAGGAGAATTCAAATTAATGAATTCTCCTTTTTATATTTTCTTCTTCAAATTCTTTATTTTTTAAAATTATAAAAATTCATTATATTTATTTTCATCACTCAATTTATTTAGCAGATGCTTTATCTCTTGATCTTTGTTTTTATCCATAACTAAAATAACATCTCCAGCATCCACTATTACCAAATCTTTTATTCCAAAACCTATTATTAAATTTTTTTCTCCAAATACGGAGCAACTTTCACAGTCTTCCATATAAACATTTTTAGATATGCTATTACTTCTATATTTACCTAAGAATCTACTCAGAGCATTAAAACTTCCTATATCATCCCAATTAAAATCGCACTTTATTACAAAGGCTTTTCGTGTTTTTTGCATAACTCCAAAATCTATTGATATTCCATCAATAATATCGTATTCTTCTTTAATTATTTGTTCTTCATCCTCTTCTCCTATATGCTTATATATTTCCATTAATGATCTGTGCATTTTAGGAATATATTTTTCTATTTCTCTTAAAATAACATCTGCTCTAAAAACAAACATACCGGAGTTCCATAAATAAGTTCCCTTTAATAAAAAGTCCTTAGCAACTTCTAAATTTGGCTTTTCTGTAAATCTAGCAATTCTATAAGTAGATATATTACCTGTTGATCTATCTCCCATTTCTATATATCCATATCCTGTTTCTGGGCGTGTAGGCTCTATACCTAAAGTTACTATGCACCTTCTTCTATTAGCCATTTCTACTGCTTGTGATAGGGTATCTAAATATTCTTTCTCACCTTGGATATAGTGATCTGATGGTAACACTACCATAACTGCATCTGCATCTTGTTTTAAAAGCTTAACTGCAGAGAGCCCTATGCATGTAGCAGTTTCTTTATTTGCAGGTTCTATAAAAATATTTTCTTCTTTAATATCTTTAACCTCTTCTTTTATTTTATCTTCATAATCTTTATTAGTTACAACATAAATATTTTCTCTATTTATTAATGGCTTTATTCTTTCTACTGTATTAACTAAAAAGCTCTTTTCGTTAATAATTTTCAAAAATTGTTTTGGTTGATTATTTCTTGATAATGGATATAATCTACTTCCTTTACCGCCAGCTAATATCAGCCCGTATATCACGAATTTTCAACTCCATGTAATGATACTAATTTAATATATGTTTAAATATTAACATTTGTGAAAAACAATTTATTTACAAATAAAAGCCATAAAAATATTACTTTCTATGACTTTAAAAATAATTTATTAATAAATTATTATTTAATTTTTTCCACAACATTTTTTATATTTTTTTCCACTACCACAAATGCATGGATCATTTCTACCAATAGTTACTTTCGATTTTACTTCTATAACTTTCCCACTTATTTCATTAATTGTAGCACCTTTATATTTCCAAAGTCTTATATTACTTAAAAATTTAGTTGCTACACCTTTTACATAAGTTCTAAGTTCTAAGTTATTTGCATTTATTAATTCTAGCAAACTATTTATTGTATCATCTATATCATTATCTTGAATATCAAATGATAAATCATCCATTATTTGATATACCATTTCTTTTTCTATTTCAAATATACTAGTAAACTCTTTAAAGAATGACTTTCCAAATTTACTCTTATATATGAATTTTGAATCAAGCATATCCAATAATTCATTTTTATCTATATTATAATATTCTAAATTTTTATTATCTTTTTCTATATCCTTTAATAAATCTGACCAATTTTCTATATTATTATTTATAAAAATTCCTTTTTCTTCTCTATATTCTCTGTAATAATATTGAGCTTCTTTTATTATTTCATTAATATTACATTCATTTGAATCTTCTATATCATATCTTTGTAATAGCGCTATAACATCCTTAGTATTTACGATACCATATGTTTTATTTAATCCTCTATATACATCTAGCACTTCTTTATTTCTTTTTAATCTCTCTATATATTCAGTAGTATCTTTTTCCATTATTATATCTTGAACTATTTTTGGCATTAAAAATACTGCTTTTTCTTCTTTTGTTGACGGAAATATAATTCCTTGTTGCATAAAATATGCTGTTCTACTAAGTTCATAAGCATCAATATCATCAAAGATTTTTACTCCATCATTATTAAGATAACTCTTTAGAATATTAAATCTTTCTTCTTCAAAATATATAAATTGTTTTGCAATTATTTGAGTATATTCATTAAGAACTTTTTCAATTAAAGCATCTTTATTTAATGTTGAAATTTTACTCATACCTAAATTTCTAGCTATATTATATACAGCTTCCTTAGATAATGATTTTAATTGATCCGATACTTCAAAAGAATATACTCCTTTTACAAACATTTTATTCATTTTATTTTCATATTTCTCAAATAAATCATCCATCATATTATCATATAATTCTGCTGATTCATCAGTTTCTTTATTTTCAATAAATTCGTTATTTGTATCTTTATTAGAACATTCTTTATTAACCAAGTAACTATTTCTCCTTTTTATCTAGTTTTTATCTGTTAAGTATACATTTTATTATATAAATTAAATTTTATCTAAACATTATATGTAAATAAATAAAAATCCATTTACTTATTTACTTATACTTTTATTGCAACTACCTAATTGAATATGGTTTTAAATAAATTCAATACCATATTATTTTTAATCAATAAATTTTATTAACTCATCTTTAATCTTCATAGTTTCATTATATCCATTATTATAAATTGCTTTTAGTTTATCCTTATTTCGTTCAAACCTTCCTACATCCATCCTTATTGTTGGTCTAATAACTATAGCTTCATTTTTATTCTCCAATTCTTTACAATAATCTAATTGAGCATTATATGAAATATGTCTGTTTCTTAAAGCATTGGCTAGCTTAGGATACTTTTTCTTATATAACTTATATGCAAACTTATTTCCCCTTGATTCATACTTTCTATAACCTTCGTTTCTTGTCAAAACTATTATATTTTTATTATTACCATCAGAAATAGATTTTTTTATAGGTATAGCATCTACTAATCCTCCATCAGCATAAAGCTGATCTTTTATTTTTACAAATTGAAATAAAAGTGGAATTGAACATGTAGCTCTAAGTATTGTATTCTTTTTTTCTAAATAATCTTTATCAAAGTACTCTACTTCACCAGTATTTACATTAACACTTCCTGCTAAAACTTTCCCCTCAAATTTATTAAAAGCTTCATAATCAAAAGGACAATATTCATTAGGAATTTCATCAAAAACAAAATCCATGTCCATTATTGATCTACATTTTAATAAATTATTATACCCAACATATCTTTTATGATTTATGAATCTTTCCATAACTTCTAAATTTCTTCCTCTTTGTTTTGAAACAAATGAGTAACCATTAGTAATCCCCGCTGATACACCTACTATATATTTCATATCAATATTTATATCTATCAAAGCATCTAAAACCCCTGCAGTAAAAAGCCCTCTAAATGCTCCACCTTCTAAAACAAGACCTATCATAAACTATTTGTCTCCTTTTTATTATTGGCTCTGTTTTAGCAGGGTTTTGATATATGCATAAGCAAAGTGGGCGGAGTAATTGGACTTTACCTATTGCATATATCAACACACATTTAAAACAGAGCCTTATTATTCTATATTATGTTACTACCAATATAGAAATTATAAGACAATTTTCATTTTTTTTCTATAATCTAAACCTCTTAAACTTAAATTTTATCAATTATTTAATATTTATATAATTTCTTCTCTTACTTCTAACTTTTAAACAATATTTGCTTTTCCCTATTTTTAATAAACTTTTGGTAATTTAAAAAGAGTTTAATTTCTGCACCAGAAAAAACAAGAGTGTATCAAAATTTGATACACTCTTTAGAAGAAAATTTATTTAAATTGAGAGGTAATTTATTTAAATATTTTTCCTGGATTTAATATATTTTTAGGATCAAATGCTAATTTAATTCCTTCCATTACTGAAAGTACATCATTTGAAAGTGATTCCTTTAAATATGGTTTCTTAGCAAAACCTATTCCATGCTCTCCTGAAACTTGTCCTTTTAATTCTTTTGACTTATCATACATATCTTTCATAACTAATTCAAGTTTTTCATGCCATGTATTTTCGTCTAATTGATCTTTTAAAATATAAATATGCAAGTTTCCATCTCCAGCATGTCCAAAGCTCTTTATTCTAATATTAAATTTACTTTCAAGTTCATGAGTAAATTTAACAAATTCACCTATTTTATTTCTTGGAACAACTACGTCAACTTCATCCATTTCTGTAGTTAATGCCTTTATCGCTTCAAGGAAACATCCTCTAGCTGACCAAATTGATTCTTGTCTTTCTTCTGTATCAGATATAAATACATCTATTGCATCTGCATCTAAACATATATTAGCTACATTTTCATATGCTTTTTCAATTTCTTCTGTTGAATTTCCATCAAAAGTTAATAGAAGATATGCATCTGATGATTTATCTGGGAAACTCTTTCCTAAAAATTCTTCAGCTGCTAATATAGCTTCTCTTTGCATAAACTCAATAGCTGTTGGTATTGTTTTTGATTTAATTATTTTAGGTACTGTATCTATAGCATTCTCTAATGTTGGGAATGGTATAAGTAAACTTAATGATTTTTTAGGAAGTGGTAATAATTTTAGTATAGCTTTAGTTACTATACCTAAAGTTCCTTCTGATCCTATTAATAGATCTTTTAATGAGTAACCAGAACTATTTTTAACTACCTTTCCGCCTAACTGTACTACTTCTCCATTTGGCATCACTACTTCTAGTCCTCTTACATAATCTCTAGTAACACCATATTTTACTGCTCTCATTCCACCTGCATTTGTACTTATGTTACCGCCAATAGTTGCTGATTTTTCACCTGGATCTGGTGGATAAAACAAATCAAATTCTTCAACATATTTGCCTATTTCCATAAGTAATACCCCTGGTTCTAATGTAAGAGTAAGATTTTCTTCATCTATTTCTAATATCTTATTCATTCTACAAAGATCTATAACTATTCCACCTTTAATCGGAACAGCTGCACCTACAAGACCTGTACCTGAGCCTCTTGGAGTTACTGGAATAGAATTTTCATAAGCATATTTCATTATCTTTGATACTTCTTCTGTACTTATAGCTTGTACTACTATATCAGGCATTTTCTTTATTCCACCTAATTCATCATGGCTATAATCTTCGTTTATTTCATCTCCAAAGAAAACTCTCTCTTTATCATTTTCAGCAATAGATAGTATATATTCATAGTCTTTAACATCAATATTTTTATAAGTCATAGCCTTATGCCTCCTTGCTCATTTTTATTTTTTCTATAAGTTGTGGAATAATTTCATATATATTACCTACTACTCCATAATGAGCAACTTTAAATATAGGAGCTTTATCGTCATTATTTATAGCAAATATATGTTCTGAATTATTCATTCCAGCTGAGAATTGAACTGCACCTGAAATTCCACAAGTTATTATAAGTCTTGGTCTTACTGTTCTACCACTTAATCCAATTTGTCTTTTAGCATCAACCCATCCTGCTTCAATTAAAGGTCTAGTACATGCAAATTCTGCACCTAATAACTCTGCAAATTCTTTTATCATATTTAAATCTTTTTCTGACTTAACACCTCTACCAGCTGCTACTATTACTTCAGCATCACTTATTCCTACCTCTGTATTTTTTTCTTTAATTTCAAGAACATTAATACCAGATTTAAGCTTATCCTTTTTAATGTCACATTTAATTATTTCACCATTAATATCATCTGTTCTTTCTGGTGCTGTCATTACTTTATATCTTACTGTTGCAAGTTGTGGTCTTGAATTAGGTGTAACTATTTGTGCCATTATATTACCACCAAATGCTGGTCTAATTTGTACTAAGTCCGTATCTTCTTTTATATCAAGGATAGTACAATCAGCTGTAAGACCTGTTCTAAATCTAGCAGCCATTCTAGGTGCTAATGATCTTCCTATTGTTGTAGCTCCAACTAATATTGATGATGGTTTTACATTTTTAATAAAATCTTCAAATGCTGCTGCATAAGGTTCTATTCTAAAATCTTTTAGTTCTTCATCATCATATACAAATACTTTATTTACTCCGTAATGCAATAACTCTTTTGCTTCCTCTGAAACTTTATGACCAATGAATACACAGTAAACAGGGTGATTTATTTTAGCTGCTAATTCTCTAGCTTTACCAATCAATTCATAAGTTACTGGATGAATTTTCCCATTAACATGATCTACGTAAACAGATATTCCTTTCCACAAATCCTTATCTATTGACTTAACTTCTTCTTCAATATATTCAATTGCTCCCTTTGGTCCTTTCTTTACACAAAGCTTACACATTTTACAAGCTCCATTTATCTCAACTTTTCCATCATTTATTTCAAGA
This sequence comes from Clostridium sp. CMCC3677, assembly GCF_023845585.1. Lineage (GTDB taxonomy): Bacteria > Bacillota > Clostridia > Clostridiales > Clostridiaceae > Clostridium > Clostridium aquiflavi. Next base: position 151,866 of record NZ_JAMQHS010000009.1, on the reverse strand, counting down.
GCACCAAATGGACATATTTTTATTAACTCTTCCTTATTAGTTATTTTTTCTTGATTAACAACTAATTTTGCCATAAATCATTCCTCCTTGATTAATGTTTTTATTTATATATCCTTAATAATCCTTTTTAATATTATTTATTAAAATCCTTAAACTCACTAAAAACTAATTTATAATTAAATAAACTTAAACTCTTTTAATTTATGTTCCATTTTTTCAGATAACTCATTTGAATTGCCTGTCCACATTTCTCTATCATCATTAACTTCTGGTGGGAATATTCTTTCAACTTGAGTTGGTGAACCATTTAGTCCATATTTCTTTTCATTTCTATCTTCAAAATCATTTAAACTCATAATTGAAATTTCTTTGTCTTTAGTTGCAATTTTCTTTCTGTAAGATGGAAGTCTTGGTTCAAAAATTCCTTTATCTACAGTTATTAAGCAAGGATATGAAATTTCAACTACTTCTAAAGTTTCAGGCATATCCATTTCAACTATAATTGATTTTTCCTTAATCTCTATGATTCTCTCAACATTTGCTACATGAGGTATGTCTAAGTATTCTGCCATTTCTGGTCCTACTTGAGCTGTATCTCCATCAGTAGTTTGCTTTCCGCAAATTATTAACTCAAAATCTCCCATTTTTCTTACGCCTTGAGATATTGTATATGATGTAGCTAAAACATCAGCACCACCAAATTTTCTATCTGATAATAATGCTCCCTCATCAGCACCCATACTATACGCTTCTCTAATTACGCTAAGCGCTTGATTAGGTCCCATACTTAAAACTTTTACATTTCCACCTTCATTTTCTTTTATTCTTAATGCAGTTTCTAATGCATATAAATCATATGGATTCATTTTTGAATCTATACCATCTCTTTTTAATACTCCAGTAACTGGATCAACCTCTACTTTTGAAGTTCCTGGTACTTGTTTAATACAAACTAAAATATTCATGTAAATACCTCCTAAAAAACTATATTTTAAAATCCAAATAGTGGTCCACAGAAATATATTAATAATCCTGAAAACACAATATAGAATGAACAAACTTTTAATGTTGAATTTAATATTTTACCTTCACTACCAACAAGATTGGTAGCTGCTGTTGCAACTGCTATACTTTGTGGTGAAATCATTTTTCCTGCTGTTGCTCCCATTACATTTCCTCCTGCAATCCAATATGGATTTGCTCCAATGGAATTTGCAGCTTGTACTTGTAATTCTCCAAATAAAACATTTGCTGAAGTATCGCTTCCTGTTATTAAGAGAGCTATAGGGCATGCCTTATGGCCTGCAATCTTAAGCTTTCCTAATGAAATCATAAGCCAAATAATAGGAATACAAGCTAAAACAAATAAAATGTACACGGTTATCCCTCCATTTTGGTAACATATCATACCAATTTACGATTGGTACTACCACTTACAATTATTATTATATATTTAAAACTTTGCCATGTAAATAATTGTTATTAAATTAACAGAAAACATTTACATAGAATTTATAACAACGCTTACAACTTTTTATAGCTAGAGTTGTATTTTTTCTCCTCTTTAACATAATAAAATTTATAATTTTCTATAAAAAAAAGTTTCTATAAAAATAAAAATTTTGCTTTTATTTTTATAGAAACTTCTTGTTTGATATTTTATTAACAATACTTTACTTAAGAATAATTTACTATTCTTCGTATCCATATGCCTTCCATATTAAATCAAAATGTTCTAGCATTGCATTAAATACTTCTTTTTCATTTCTAAATTTTAATGCTCTCACTAAATTTTCATGTATTGATAATAATATTTCTCTACTATTACCAGTATGTAAAATTTGCATTCTAGATGATTTTATAAATTCATCCATAAGCTGAGATATTACTTCAAGTATATTAATGAGCAAAACATTTCTTGCTGCTTTTGCAAGAACATAATGAAATTTAATATCTAATTCTAAACTCTCCTCTTCTGTTCCTGCTTCATACATTCTATCTAATATAGCGCTTAAATGATCTAACTCATTATCTGTTATATTCTTTGATGCTAATCTTCCACACTCTAGCTCTAATGTTTTTCTTAAATCATACATTTCTTTAAGAGAACTTTCTTGAAGCATAAACATAACTGACAATGGTTCAAAAAGTGAATTGTCAAAATTAGTTTTTATATAATTTCCTGCGCCTTGCCTGCTCTCTATAAGTCCTATAACTTCTAAAGCCTTTATAGCTTCCCTTACTGAAGTACGGGAAACACAAAGAGATTCTGCCATCTCTCTTTCAGATGGAAGCTTATCACCTTTTTTGAGTTCACCACTTTTTATTTTAAATTTTATCTGTTCTATGACTTGATCGTATACTTTTGGTGTCTTAATAGGCGTGAACATAATAATTAATCTCCTCTTCAATAACATTGTTAATTATATTATAACTAAAAATTAATATTAATTACTAGTTATAGTAAAATTTAATTGACAAAATTTTAAAATTAGAATATATTAGTCTAAAGAAGATTAAATTTAATATTGAATTAAGAGGGAGTAGTTATAATATAACATCAACATGCTCGGTTATTTATTTACCTGGTGTTATGACCTTTGTGGTGACGAGACTTTTAATATGATTTCAGAATTCTGAAATTATATTAAAAGTCTTTTTTTGTTCATTGAGCATTTCAAATAAAATAATGAGCAAACTATATAATAATATTGCTTATTATTTTATATATATGATAACTAATATAAGAAGGAGATTGAATGATATGGAAAAATATTTTTGTAAAAGTTCTGAGGATACTTTAAAAGATTTTAATGTAACCTTAAACGGTCTTACCGAAGAACAAATTAAAGAACAGTTAAACAAATATGGAGAAAATGCATTAACCGAAAAAAAGAAAAAGAGTATTGTTTCTATATTCTTAGAACAATTTAAAGACCTGCTAGTTATTATTTTAATAGCTGCCGCTATTATATCAATAGCAACTGGTAATATTGAAAGTACTATCGTTATTTTAGTAGTTATAACTATAAACGCTATTTTAGGTACAGTTCAATATGTTAAAGCGGAGCAATCATTAAGCAGTTTAAAGGCACTCTCCTCTCCTACTGCTAAAGTTATTAGAAATTCCAATAAAATTGAAATTCCGTCTAAAGATGTAGTACCAGGTGATATATTAATATTAGAAGCTGGTGATTTAGTAGTCGCAGATGGAAGAATAATTGAAAGTTTTTCATTACAAGTTAATGAAAGCTCTCTAACTGGTGAATCAGAAAGTGTAGATAAAATTTCCGAAAAAATCGATAAAACTGAAGTAGCTTTAGGGGATCAAAAAAACATGGTATTTTCAAGCTCACTTGTAACTTACGGAAGAGGTACAGTACTTGTTACAAGTACTGGTATGAATACTGAATTAGGTAAAATAGCAACTTTGATGGAAGAAACTCAAGAAAAAAAGACTCCTCTTCAAGTATCTTTAGATGATTTTTCTAAAAAATTAGCTATTGGTGTAATTATTATTTGTGCAATAGTTCTTGCTTTAAATGTCTATAGAGGAAATACAATTTTAGATTCATTAATGTTTGCTGTAGCTCTTGCTGTTGCTGCTATTCCAGAAGCTCTTAGTTCAATAGTTACTATAGTTCTTTCTATAGGTACTCAAAAGATGTCTAAGGAACATGCAATCATTAAAAATCTTAGAGCTGTTGAAGGTTTAGGTTGTGTATCTGTAATTTGTTCAGATAAAACAGGTACTTTAACTCAAAATAAAATGACTGTTAAAAGTATCTTTGTAGATGATAAGTTAATAACTTCTGAAGAAATTAATTTAAATAATCCACTTGCCAAATTCTTAGTAGATAGCTCTATACTTTGCAATGATTCTACATCTGTTGATGGTAAAGAACTTGGTGATCCAACTGAAGTGGCTTTAATTAATTTAGGTCATAACTTTGATATAAATGAGATTGATTATAGAAAACAGCATCCTAGATTGAGTGAAATTCCTTTTGATTCTGATAGAAAATTAATGAGTACTCTTCATAATATAGATGATAAGTATTTAATGATTACAAAAGGTGCTATTGATGTATTGTTAAAGAGAACAACCTTAATAAAAACATCTGATGGTATAAGAAAAATTACTGAAAAAGATATTAATGACATAAATAAAATTAACCATCAATTATCTTCTAATGGATTAAGAGTTTTATCATTTGGTTATAAAAAATTAGATACTAAAAAAGATCTTGTATTAGATGATGAAAAAGATTTTATATTTGTTGGATTAATTTCAATGATAGATCCACCTAGAGAAGAATCAAAAGCAGCTGTTAGAGATTGTATTAAAGCATCAATTAAACCAGTAATGATTACAGGTGATCATAAGATTACGGCTTCTGCTATTGCTAAAGAAATAGGTATATTACAAGATACTGATATATCAGTTGATGGTATTGAATTAGATAAGATGTCTGATAAAGATTTATTAGATAAATTAGAACATATTTCTGTTTATGCTAGAGTATCTCCTGAACACAAAATTAGAATAGTTAAGGCATGGCAAAGTAAAGATAAGATAGTTGCTATGACTGGTGATGGTGTAAATGATGCTCCTGCCTTAAAACAAGCTGATATTGGTATTGCGATGGGTATAACAGGTACAGAAGTTTCAAAAGATGCTGCTTCTATGATATTAACTGATGATAACTTTGCAACAATAGTTAAATCTATAGGTAATGGTAGAAATATTTATGCTAACATAAAAAATTCAATTAGATTTTTACTTTCTGGAAACACTTCTGGAATATTAGCTGTATTATATGCATCATTAAGAGCTTTGCCAGTACCATTTGCTGCAGTTCATTTATTATTTATAAATTTACTTACTGATAGTTTACCTGCTATTGCAATAGGTATGGAAAAATCAACAAGAGATGTTTTAAATGAAAAACCTAGAGATAGTAAAGAATCTATATTAAATAAAAGTTTTGTAAAAAGTATACTTGTTGAAGGATTATTAATTGCAATTGCTACTGTTTCAGCTTACCATATTGGATTATCTAGTGGCCCTGTAGGAACTTCTAGTACAATGGCATTTGCCACTTTATGTTTAGGTAGATTGTTCCATGGTTTTAATTGTAGAGGGAGAAAATCTATATTTGCATTAGGTTTATTTGATAATAAATTTAGCTGGATGGCTTTTGGAATTGGCTTAGTACTACTAAATGCAGTATTATTAGTTCCTCCATTACAATCATTGTTTGAAGTTATACCATTAAGTGGATCAAATTTAGGATTTATATATTTATTTGCATTCCTTCCAACATTAATAATTCAAATATATAAAATGATTAGATATGATTCAGAAAAAGATGATTATATAAGTTCTGAAAATAAGGGTGGTAAAGTTAAAGAAAAAAAGCAAGTAGCTTAAAATAAAATTATAAATTTACTGTATTTTTAATATATGTTTATATATATCTAAAATATAGCTTAAAGTAAAAATACTAAGAGTTAAATGGCAAAGTCTTGTCCTTTAACTCTTATTTTTTATATAGTATACTAAGTTTAAAGTATTACGATAAATTAAACTTATGGAGGATAAATGAAAAATTTAATTGAAAAAGCAAGTGTTACACATGAATTAAGTAAAGATGAAATATTACAATTATTATCATCTGATGATATAAATGATGATTTATTTAAAGCTGCTGACAAAGTAAGAGAAAAATCTTTAGGTAATATTGTTCATTTAAGAGGACTCATAGAATTTACTAACATATGCAAAAGAAATTGCTTATATTGTGGATTAAGAAGAGATAATAAAAATATAAAAAGATATAGATTAAGTAAAGATGAAATTATAGATTTTGCAAAGAAAGCTGTATCTTATGGTTATAAAACTATAGTTCTTCAAGGCGGAGAAGATGACTTTTTTACTAAAGAAAAAATGGTGGAAATAATAAAAGAAATTAAAAGTTTAAATGTGGCATTAACATTAAGTTTAGGTGAAAAAACTTATGAAGAATATAAAGCTTTTAAAGAAGCTGGTGCTGATAGATATTTACTTCGTATTGAAACAACTGACAAAAAACTTTATGAAGAAATGGATCCTATGATGAGTTATGATGAAAGATTAAACTGTCTAGAAAATTTGGGTGATCTAGATTATGAAGTTGGAACAGGTGTATTAGTTGGATTACCAAATCAAACATTAGATTCTTTAGCAGATGACATTTTATTTTTCAAAAAATTAAATGCTGATATGATTGGTATTGGTCCTTTTATTCCTAATGAAGATACCCCACTAAAAAACTCTGAAGGTGGGAATTTAAATTTAGCTTTAAAAGTAATGGCTATAACTAGATTACTACTTCCTGATATAAATATTCCTGCTACTACTGCAATGGAATCATTACATAAAAATGGACGTATCTTAGCACTTCAAAGCGGTGCTAATGTAGTTATGCCAAATGTAACTGAAGGTGAATATAGAAAGCTATATGCATTATATCCTGGTAAGATTTGTACAGGAGATACACCATCTCATTGTAGAGGATGTATAACAGGAAAAATAACCTCAATTAACAGAGAGGTTTCTGATGGATATGGCTTTAGAGGAAATCAAAATAAAAATTCTCACACTAAATAATTGATTAACTTTATAAAGTTTTCTGTTTTAAGACAATGTTGATGTTTTAGTATAAAAGCAAAGTGGCATTGGAATTTACTTTTTAGAACTCTTAAAGTAAATTTCTCTGTCCATGAGTTTTATACTAAAATATCAATTTTTAATTATCTAATATATTTTTAAATCCTTGACCTAATACTTCTGTTATTTCATTTACTGTTATAAATGCCTTAGGATCATTCTTCATAATAAATTGCTTTAACTTAATAAATTGAGTTCTACTTAATATGGTTAAGATAACACAGTTTTGTTTTTTAGTATATCCACCTTTGCCATAAAAAACAGTACATCCTCTCTCAACATCTTTCATTATGTAATTTGCCACAAGCTCTTCTTTATCAGTAAAAATCATAACTTGTTTAGATAAGTTAAATCCATCTATAAATTTATCTATTAAAATACCAGTTAAATACACACTTAATAATCCAAACAATCCCAGTTCTACGCCAAATGTATAAATTGCTAATAATATTACTACCGAATCTGATATTAACAATCCCTTTCCAAAGTCCATATGACAATACTTACTTAATATTTTAGCTGTAATACTAGTACCTCCTGTAGTAGCATTTTTAGTATACATAATTGCTGTTCCCATAGCTACTAATGTACTTCCAAATATAGTTGCTAAAACTAAATTATTAGTTATTGCTATTGGCTTATGAAATTTTTCAACAGCTGATAATATGAAAGATAAACCAAATGCAGCATACATACTTTTTACTCCAAAACTACCACCAATAAATATAAAAGCTGCAATAAATAATACAATATTACATACAATCATTACTATTCCAGGTTCAATTCCTAAAACTTTATTTAAAACTAATGCTAATCCAGAAACTCCTCCAGATGCTATATTATTAGAATAGAAAAACATTTCAAGACCAATGGCAACTATTATAATTCCTATAGTTATTATAGTATATTCTTTTAATAACTTCTTCATTTTAATCTCCTTTAAATCGTTTATATCTAAAATAAATATTACCATGTAACTAACGTATATTAAAACCCTAACTATAAATAAAATTATCTCCAAACAATTCTATTGGAATTTTGAATTCTGGAATACCGTATACATATGGTGCTATCTCATATAATTGATAATATATAATAATATTATCTTTATCTAAATAGAAATCCTGATTTTCATTTATACCTTTAAATATTTTTCCTGAATCAAAATAATTATCAGGATTATTTCCTATTTGCTTTTCAATTTCTTTATTTATTATATTTGAATAATCATATCCTAATTTAAATAAATCATTTAGTTTTAAAATTTCTTCTTTATTTTTATCTATTGTATATGAAGTTCTAATAGTCATTCCATGTGCTCCACCTAAAAATTCATAATAATCATTATAAAAACTTAAAATATTATTATCATTTCTACTAACAAAATATTTAGATACTATTTGATAAGGAAAATTAGGAATAATATTATTATCCTTAAAATACTCTGCTGAAGTTTTTTCTGCTTCCATTATAGGATTCATAACATCACCATTTATCTTTGAATTTATATTATTAATTTTGTTTTTATCTTTTCCACCTTCTATTTGCAAAATTCTAACATCTTCTATTAAATAACTTAAATTTTTATTTATAGACTTTTCCACAATTTTTAGATTATTGTCGTTTTTTATTCTATTATTTATAAACATGTACTGTGGATAACTTTGTGATAACATTAAGGGAATCAAAAATACCGATACAATATTTGAAATTAAATGCATTATCTTATTTTTTCTCCTTCCATAAAAACATACCTTTTAAAAAATATTAACAAAATACACAGATAGTTTTTTTATATTAAATTGATTTTATAACAGGTTATCCACAGGCAATTGTGGATAATGTTGATAAGTTGTAATTTTTTTCTTTTTTGTTTTTTGTTATAAAAAAAATATTATGTTAAAATATGCTTATTGTGTTTATATTATAAATAAAGACTTAAAATAACTAGGAGGATACTATCATTGAAAAATTTAAATAATTTTTTTACAAAAAAAAATATCATTATATTGACTTGTGTTTTAATTTGTGTAATTATTTCATATTTTATGTATAATAACTTATTCTTAAAAGATACTGTTGATAAAAATTCAAATAATTCTACTACTACTGAGGCTATTGATGATAATAATCCAGAATTTAATGATACGGATAAAGAAATCTCTGATGTTGAAGATGAAAAGGAAATTAACACAAATAATGATTTAAAATTAACTAATGAGAATATTGGGGTTCCAGTTTTATACTATCATTCAGTTAAAAATTCTGAAAATAACGAGGTTATTATAGCTCCTCAAAAACTTAGAAATCAACTTAGATATATAAAAGATTCTGGATATACTACTCTAACTCTTAAAGAGTTAGAAGATTATCTATTAAACAATACTCCTATTCCAGAAAAAAGTATTGTAATCACTTTTGATGATGGATATATGGATAACTATACTAATGCATTTCCTATATTAAAAGATTTAGATATGAAAGCTACTATATTTTGTATTACTTTTGAGTTAGATGGAGAATATTATCTTTCAGAATCAGCTATAAAGAAAATGTCTGATTACGGAATAGATATTCAAAGCCATACTGCTGGACATCCTGATCTTACTAAAATGACATATGATGAACAATTAAAAGAATTTTTAGAATCTAAAGAAACATTAGAAGCAATTACTGAGAAGCCAGTCACTAGTATTGCTTATCCTTATGGAAATTATGATGATAACAGTGTAAAAGCTGCTAAAGATGCTGGTTTTAAATTAGGATTTACTACAGATTTGGGTCTTTCTGATAGGGATGACAATCCTCTATTGCTTAACAGAATTTATATAAGTTCTAATTATGATATGGATACATTCAAACAGTTATTAGAAAACACAAAAAAATAAGGCTCTGTTTTAGCAGAGTTTTGATATATGCATAAGCAAAGTTGGCGGAGTAATTGAACTTAGGAATGCCACTTTACCTATTGCATATATCAACACACATTTAAAACAGAGCTAAAAATAAAAGATTATTTTTAAAATATATCAATATACTGCTTAAACATATCTATCTTTTTATCTATTCATATAAACTCGTTGTTAATTTATGTTGATTTCCACCATTATTTATTAACACAGAAATTTGACTCTTGTTCTCACTTTTATTCTTTTCATTTATTTCATTTAAAAATTTACTAGTCTCTTTTAGTGCACCGTATTTTAAAGCTTCTCCATTTACAGTTATTAATATTTTATTATCAGTGGGTATCATTTCATTGTTAATTGCATAATCTAAAATCTCTTTTATAGACTCATCGATGTCCTTATGTAAAACATCAGTTGAAATTATAAGCTTATTTCCCTTTTCAGTTTCAGAATATGAATATATAACCTTGTCTAGGAAATTACATTCTAATTTTATAGCAGAGGTTGTATTTACTATTATTGTACTTTGAGAATTATAATAATGTGAATATAAAGACATTCCTATTATAATTATTAAAACTATTAATATACAAAAATATATTTTATAATTCCTAAAAGATTTTTTCTGTTGTCCACTAATTTCTTGTCCAATTTTAGTATTTTTATCACACTTTATTTTAATTATTTCACCACTTGATGTTAAAATATATGCACTACTATTTAAACTTTTTAATACTATTCCTCTAAAAAATTCTGTTTTCTTTACATTATTTAAATTTACCACATTATTTGATTTTTCTTCTATTTTTAAATATTCTTGAATAAGCTTATAATCTACATTGGAAAAAATAATATAATAAAATAAAATATATTCTTTCCATTTTCTTAAAAATTCATCACTAATATCAAGCTTTTTGCAAACATTTCGTATAGGTAAATCTTTTTTTCTTTCAACAGAATCTCTTAAATTATCATCTTCCAGTATATAATAAGAAATATTTAAAATTATATTACGCTGTTTTTCTTTAGGAGGATAATTAATTAAGTCCTTAAGTAAAATATTGTATAAAGACAATTTTTTTAAAAATAATTCTATTTGTTTGTTTCTATTTATATCTGTTTTTCCACCTATTAATAACATGTTTGGTGTTGATGAAAAGACATATTTAATTCTTAGCTTGTCCATTTTAATTTTCCCCCAAATTATAATATTTCATTTAATTAATATTATAAATATCAAAATTAACTAATGTTTCATATGATGTTATTATATCATAGAAATTTATTTTACTGCTATCCACATTCAACTCCAGCCTAAACAATTTTTTCTAATCTCCAATTATCATAATTCTAAAAATATGAATATAGTACTTAAAAAATTAATATATTTATGGAGATTAATATGAGAAAAAAAGTTATATATGTAGATTTTATAAAAAAGCGTAAAATAAATTTTCTTACTTTTATTTTCAATCGGCTAATTTCTTATATACATGTCAAATTCTCTTCAAAGTACCTTAATAATAATTATCTAATTGATAATAATACTAAAATTGATTACTATAGATTTAAATGATAAAATTAAAATATAATTATTAAAATTTATTTTAACTTGAAAGGAACTTTGTTATATGAGAGTGGGACTTGGATATGATGTTCATAAGCTAGTTGAAAATAGAAAATTAATTTTAGGTGGAGTTGAAATTCCTTATGAAAAAGGATTATTAGGTCATTCTGATGCTGATGTTTTATTACATGCAATAATGGATTCATTATTAGGAGCTTGTGCTTTAGGAGACATTGGTAGTCACTTTCCTGACACTGATAGTAAATTCAAAGGGATCTCTAGTATAAAACTTTTAGAAGAAGTAAATAAATTAATCATAAAAAATGGATATATTATAAATAATATTGATTCTGTTGTTATTGCTCAAAAACCTAAATTATTCCCTTATATAGAAAATATGAGAAAAAATATAGCTAATGCACTTAATATAGATATTAATCAAATTAATGTTAAAGCTACTACAGAAGAAGGTCTAGGATTTACAGGAAGTATGCTTGGAATATCATCACAAAGTATATCATCTGTTATTAAAAAATAATATTTTAAGGGTTACTAGAAATTATTTAAAAATCTTTTCTGGTAACCCTAATTAATTTTACTTTTTTTAATTCATATTTACTGCTTGTCTCAATTTTATATTTGGAGCAAGCTAAAATGAAATTATATTCTTTTTTAGTATTCCTAAATTGAATTACTCCATCCACTTTGCTTATGCATATATAAGCACTTTGATAAAACATTACCTTATTTTAAAATACTTCTGTCAACTTCTTTAATAATATTTTTCTAAATTTTTCTCCCTTTCCTTTATCTTTAGCTACATTATCACAAATATCTTTCCATTCTTCTAAAGATACACCTATCTTTTTTTCCAACTCTTTTTCTGTGTTAGTTATTAAACTAGATGATATTACAAAATCACCTAATTCTTTAGCATCTTTAAATATTTTTAAATATATAAATTGATTATTATCTACACTCCACTTAGCATTGAAATCTTTTATAAATTTTCTTACTTCTAAATCAAGTTTACTTATAGGCGCATCCCAAATACTATTCAATTTATCATAGTCATGCTTCATCTTATTCGCTATCTCTTTATTAATTTTTTTTAATTTCTCCCCTTCTTTAATAATAACTTCAACAGGTAAGGGTGGAATTTTAGTAACTAATTTTTCTTTTCCATATATCCATTTATAAAAAGCTTCTTGTAAAAATGAATGCTGAAAATACCCGAGTAAAGTTTTTGGATTAGGCATATATCCCCAAATACTGCTCACCCCTGCATTCTTATTAAAAATAATTGTATGAAAATAAAGACTTTTTTCTGTCGGAAGTTCTTCCATAAACATATGTCCTCTAATTGTTTTATTTTTGCTAGTTATATCGTCCCAATATCTAAATGAATTATATTTTTCTTTCAATTTAACCACCATTCTTTCATTTATTTAAACCATTTTATTTTATATTTCATCTATATACCTATATTATATAGTATATAATACTGTCTTAACAAATTATTTATACCATATTTTTTTGTGTTTTTATCATTAATATAGATTTTTTAAATTATATTACTATTATTGTTATTTATTTCTATAAATATTCTATTAGTTTTTATATGATTATAGTCATTAAATTAAAGAAAAATAAAAAAGTGTACTTTCAAACTTTTAGTCTGAAAGTACACTTTTTCATTAATATAATAATTTATAAAATTGGGGATTGGTAAATTGTTTTTTAATTTTTATTTATTTATTTAATTTATTTATTTAGCTTTTTTAGTTAGCTTTTTTCGCTGCAATATTATGAGAATTCCATGTGAATGATAAGAAGAATATTGCTAAAACACATGAAATCATTAATAATATGAATCCACCGTCCCAGCTAAACTTATCAACAACAGCACCCATTGCAACTTCTGCTGCAACTTGTCCACCCATATATCCAAATAGTCCAGTGAAACCAGCAGCTGTTCCTGCAGCTTTCTTAGGTACAAGGTCTAATGCACTAACACCTATAAGCATAACAGGTCCGTAGATTAAAGCACCGATTGATGCTAAAGCACAATTAATTGCCATTGGGCTTGTACTCTTCCAATAAACATATGTTGCAACTGCAACACCAACCATACAAATTATTCCTATCGGAGCACGTCTTCCATGGAATATGTGGTCACTAATCCATCCAACTATGATAGTTCCTGGAATAGCTGCATATTCAAATAAAGCAAATGCTACTGAAGAATCTTTTGGGTTAAAATGTCTTACTTCTTGTAAGTATGTTGGAACCCAGTTTATAACACCATATCTAACCATGTAAACAAATACATTGGCTATAGCAATACACCATAATAATTTGTTATTAAATACATATTTAAATAATATTTCTTTTGCAGTAAGTTCTGCTTCTGCATCTTCAACTTGTTCTGCAACTTCTGGATAATCATCCATATATTCTTCTATTGGTGGTAAACCAACTGATTGAGGAGTATCCTTTGCAAAGATCATATAAACGATACCACCAACGATAGCAATTATTGCTGGTAAATAGAATGAACCTTTCCAACTTCCAAATATAGATACACCAAGTAATACAACTGTAGCGATAAATCCGCCACCTACATTATGTGCTGTATTCCATATTGACATTTTAACTCCACGTTCACTATCTGAGAACCAATGTGTCATTATTCTACCACATGGAGGCCATCCCATACCTTGGAACCATCCATTAAGTAACATTAATATAAACATCATACCTATATTAGTTGCATTAGGTAAGAATAAGTTTGTTGCACCTGATAATATAAGACCTATTGCTAGGAAAAATCTTGGATTTGACCTATCGGACATATTACCCATTACGAACTTACTTACACCATAAGCTAATCCTAAAGCTGAGGCAACAAAACCTACTTGAGTTTTTGTAAATCCTTGGTCTATAAGATATACCTTAGCTAATGAGAAATTACTTCTTACAAAGTAATAAATAAGATATCCCATGTATATACTTAGAAATACTTGTATACGATATCTCTTGTAGCTTGATGGTATCTTTTCTGCTGGCATTCTCTCAATATGAGGTGCCGGTTTTAAAAAGTTAAACATAAAAATCCCTCCACAAAATTAATCTTTTAGTCTGTAAAACTTTATTTGTTTTATACTATAAATAATTCCTGTAATAAATTAAAAGAAATATTTAAAATATGCTTAAATTAATAACTAAACACTCCAAAGTTCTTGCTTAGTTGTAGATATACATGTTGCACCAGATTGTAATGCTGAAATAATTTCTTGTTTATTCTCAATTAATCCACCTGTAATTATTGGTTTTAATGTATTTTTAGACATATTTTCTATAACCTTAGGTAAAATTCCAGGTAATATTTCTATTGCATCGGCTCCTGATACTAAATGATTCTTAGAATTGGTAAATGACAATGTATCAAATATAAAAAATCTTTGAATTGCTAGTAACCCATAATTTTTAGCAATTTTAAGGATGTGTGGTTTTGTGCTTATAATTCCTTTGAAACTAGTATTTTCTTTTAAATAACTAATTACTACTTCTTTAGTTGAAACAAAACCATCAACTAAATCTAAATGAATTATTCCTATCTTCCCTTTTTCCTCTATTAAATCGCCTATCTCTTTTATATTCATAATACTGCCAAATAACACAAATATAATCTGTACTGAAGATTCTAGCGCTAATGCTAATTCATCTTCATTTTTTACAGATGCTATAATAGGGTTCTGTTCTAATAACTCTACTGTACTCATTAAGCTTCCCCCTCTTTGAAACGTTTACTATGTTTATATAATAACAATTAATCTTTTCAAAACTTAATCTTAATTGTTTCAAAAATGTAACACTTGTGATTTTTTTTAAATACTATTTATTATAGGTAAATATGTATATATTTAGGATTTATATCATAAAAGCTTCTAATACTTACCTATAATAGAAGCTAAGTAAATTGATATTTTATTCTGATTATTTTATAATATATATACAAGCTTTTAAGGAGGAATGCAGTTGTATTTGTGTGAAATATGCCAAAAACAGGCTGATATTCATCATATTGTTCACAGAAGTGAAGGTGGATTGGATATAAAATTAAATTACAAGTATTTGTGTCCATATCATCATAGAGGTAAACCAGGTCCTCATCATTGTGAAGAAACCGATATTTTGTACAAGTTAGAACTTCAAAATAATTTATTTTATCTACTTCAAAATGATTATTATAAATTTAAAGAATTAATGTTAATACTTGAAGTATCTAAAAATCAACTAAAAAGAATCGTTAAAGATTTAAAAGTATATAAAGAAGGATTTAAAAAATTAGATATAATAGTTAAAATTATGGGTGGAAAACTATATGCTGAAGAAATGATTGAAAATTTAACTCTAAATAAATTAATCGACAATATAGATAAAGAACCTTAATTTTATAACAAATATTTTTCTTATTTTATTGACATAAAAAAATGCAATGATTATAATAAAAAATAATATATGATAATACGTTGATGAGGACAGTAAACTAAAACCTTATTTTCAGAGAGAGAATATGTTGGTGGAATTATTCTTAAATATCTTTAGTTGAAAACCACCTCTGAGTGACCTTAATACAGTCCGTTTATTGCCACGTTACGGTAATTTCAAGTGATCTAGTACTCTACTTTTTAAATTAAAATAAGTATATTTTTAATTTAAATAGATGTATTAGATAATTAGAGTGGAACCACGGATATTACTTCGTCTCTATATATCTAGAGACGGAGTTTTTTTATTTTGTACTAAATTTTATTTTACAGTTTTGAAAGGAGTTTTTTATAATGATAAAAGTAACTTTAAAAGATGGTTCAGTTAAGGAATTTGAAGCTGGATTATCTATATACGAAATAGCGAAATCAATTAGTGAAGGTTTAGCTAGAAACGCTTGTTGTGGTGTTGTTAATAATAAAATTTGTGACCTTAGAAAAGAAATTAATGAAGATATTTCTTTAAGCATATGCACTTTTGATTCTCAAGAGGGTAAAGATGCTGTAAGACATAGTATATCTCATGTTTTAGCTTATGCTGTTAAAAGATTATTTCCTGAAACAAAATTAGCTATAGGACCTTCTATTGCTACTGGTTTCTACTACGATTTTGATAAGGATGTTGCATTTTCAGCTCAAGATTTGGAAAAACTTGAAGCAGAAATGAAAAAAATAATCAAAGAAAATCCTTCAATTGAAAAATTTGAACTTCCAAGAAATGAAGCTTTAGAATTAATGAAGGATGAACCATATAAAGTAGAATTAATCAACGATTTAGGTGAAGATGAAATAATCTCATTCTATAAAATTGGTGAATTTACTGATTTATGTGCTGGACCTCACGTTATGTCTTTAAAACCAATTAAAGCAATTAAACTTATTAGAAGTGCTGGTGCTTATTGGAAAGGTGACGAAAAAAATAAAATGCTTACTAGAATATACGGTACTGCTTTCTTAAAGAAATCAGAACTTGACGAATATTTAGAAGCTGTTGAAGAAGCTAAAAAGAGAGATCATAATAAATTAGGTAGAGAACTTAAATTATTTACTACTGATGAAAATGTAGGTCAAGGTCTTCCTTTATTAATGCCAAAAGGAGCTAAGATTGTTCAAACTCTTCAAAGATGGGTTGAGGATGAAGAAGAAAAAAGAGGTTATGTATTAACTAAAACTCCACTTATGGCTAAGAGCGACCTTTATAAAATCTCTGGTCACTGGGATCACTATAAAGATGGAATGTTTGTATTAGGAGATGAAGAAAAGGATGAAGAAGTGTTTGCTTTAAGACCTATGACTTGTCCGTTCCAATATACTATATATAATGCAGAACAACACAGTTATAGAGATCTTCCTATAAGATACGGTGAAACTTCTACTCTATTTAGAAATGAATCTTCAGGAGAAATGCATGGACTTATAAGAGTTAGACAATTCACTTTAGCTGATGGTCACTTAATTGTAACTCCAGAACAATTAGAAGAAGAATTTAAAGGTGTACTTGAATTAATTCAATATCTAATGAAAACTTTAGGAATTGACGAAGATATAAGCTATAGATTCTCTAAATGGGATCCAAATAATACTGAAAAATATATAAATGATCCTGAAGCTTGGAATAAAACTCAAGATACAATGAGAACTATCTTAGATCATTTAAAAATTAATTATGTTGAAGCTGATGATGAAGCTGCATTCTATGGTCCAAAACTTGACTTACAATGTAGAAATGTTCATGGTAAAGAAGATACATTATTCACAGTTCAAATCGACTTTGCTTTAGCTGAAAGATTTGATATGAGCTATATTGATAAAAATGGAGAAAAGAAACGTCCATATATAATTCATAGATCATCAATTGGATGTTATGAAAGAACTTTAGCAATGCTTATAGAAAAATATGCTGGTGCATTCCCTACTTGGCTTTCTCCAGTTCAAGTAAAAGTGTTACCAATATCAGATAAATACAATGATTATGCTGAATCAGTAGTTAAATCATTAAGAAATAAAGGTGTTAGAATTGAAGCTGATTATAGAGCTGAAAAAATCGGTTATAAAATCAGAGAAGCTAGACTTGAAAGAACTCCTTATATCTTAGTTGTTGGAGAAAAAGAAGCTGCTAACAACGAAGTTTCTGTAAGAAGCAGAAAGAATGATGATGAAGGTGCTATAAAATTAGATGCCTTTACTGAAAGACTATTAAATGAAATAGCTACAAAAGAAAGATAATTTCTTTTGATTCATTGAAATAGTTTATGATTTAGTATAAAGCTTATGGACTGAGGAATTTGCTTTAAGAATACTAAAATAAAGCTTAGTCTAATTAATGCATGCTCCCAATGAAACATTGTGACAAGCAATTAATTCAACAAATCTTTATTAAGAATTCTAAAAAGTAAATTCCAATGCCATTACGCTCCTATACTAAATCATAAACATTCATAAATCAAACTTGTAAATTTAAATAATAATATTAAAATAGGAAATTAATTAAAATATCTATCTAGATACATTTTAATTAACTTCCTATTTCTTTATCTTAATTTTTATTTTTAAAATATGTTGATATATGCAATAGGTAAAGTGGCATTGTAATTGGACTTTGAGAATTCTTAATGAATATTGTCAAATTTACTGCTTGTCACAATTTCATATTGGGAACAAGCTAAAATTGGACTATACTCATTTTAGTATTCCTAAGTTTAATTGCTTAGTCCACCTTTATTTATGCATATATCAACATTTTCTTAAAGAAAATTCTTGTTAAACTTGATCTAATGCTTGTTTAACATCTTCTAATATATCATCTATGTTTTCTAGTCCAACTGATAATCTAACAAGTCCTGGTGTTATTCCAGCTGCTACAAGTTGATCATCTGTAAGTTGACGATGTGTTGAACTTGCTGGATGAAGTACGCATGTACGAATATCTGCTACATGAACTACATTTTCTGCAAGTTTTAAATTATCCATAAATCTAATTGCATTTTCTCTACTTCCCTTAATTGAAAATGATACTACTCCACTACATCCATTAGGTAAGTATTTTCTTGCTAAATCTTCATACTTATTTCCTTTTACTGTTGGGTAATTTACAAATTCAACTTTTTCGTTATTACTTAAAAACTCTGCAACTTTTTCAGCATTTCTACAATGTTTTTCTATTCTAACTGAAAGTGTTTCAAGACCTAAATTCAGAAGAAATGCAGCATTAGCTGGTATATATGCTCCTAAATCTCTCATAAGTTGTACTCTAGCTTTTGTTATATATGCTGACTTTCCAAAATCTTTTGAATAAATTACACCATGATATGATTCATCTGGCTCTGTAAATTCTGAGAATTTACCATTTGTCCAATCAAAATTACCGCTATCAACAATAACTCCTCCAACTTGAACTGCATGTCCATCCATATATTTAGTAGTAGAATGAATAACTATATCTGCTCCAAATTCTATCGGTCTACAAAGTATAGGTGTTGCAAAAGTATTATCTATTATAAGAGGTACATTATTCTTATGTGCTATTTTAGCAAACTTTTCTATATCAAATACAGCTATAGCTGGATTTGCAATAGTTTCTCCAAAAACAACTTTAGTATTTTCTCTAAATTCTTTTTGTATTTCTTCCTCTGAAGCATCAGGATCAACAAATGTACAATCTATTCCAAATCTTTTAAGTGTTACTGCAAACAAATTAATTGTTCCCCCATAAATTGTTGCAGCACTAATGATATGATCCCCAGCTTTTAAAATGTTTAATATACTTATTAAAGATGCTGCTTGACCTGAACTAGTACAAAGAGCTCCTATTCCACCTTCTAATGAAGCTATTTTATCTTCTACAGCTCCAACTGTTGGATTTGATATACGTGAATACATATGACCTTCAGCTGTTAAATCAAATAATTTTCCTATTGCTTCTGTACTATCATATCTATATGTAGTACTTTGATAAATCGGTAATGCTACTGGTTCTCCATTCTTTGGTTTATATCCTTCATGTAGACATTTTGTTTCAATTTTCATATTTTATTACCCCCTAAAATTTATTGCTTATTTATTAAAACATATTTTAATACATTAAAAAAAACTATTTCTCCTGTTTAAAGATAGAGAAATAGTTAATAAAAACAAATTTATATATAACTTCTATGCATCTCTTATCTTTCAGGAAATTTCCTGCAGGATTTAGCACAATTCTAACTTTCGCATTAAAGTTAGCTGTTGCTAGGCTTCATAGGGCCAGTCCCTCCACCATTCTTAATAACAGATTTATTTTTAATATGTTTATATTATATATCATTTTTTAACATTTGCAACCATAATTTAAAAATATTTTATTATATTGTTATTATTTTAAATATTACATACAATTTCTTTATTCTCTGTAATAATAGAATTAACCCTTGTATCATGGCTGTCCATTGGAACATTATCTAATATTTGAAAATCATATGCTAAAGAAATCTTCTGTATATTTTTTGAGCATTTACTCATATATCTATCATAAAATCCTCCGCCATATCCCATTCTGCCCCCATTATTATCAAAAGCTACACCTGGCATAATTATCAAATCAATTTCTTCTAATTCAACTGCTAATCCACTTTCAGTAGGTTGTAAAATTCCATGTTTGTCTTTTATAAGATTTTCTAATGATGATATTTTAACAGCCTCCATCAATTTTGTATTATAGTTTGTTCTAGGAACATAAATATTTTTTCCATCTTCTAATGCTTTTCTTATTATAGTTTTAGTGTCAATTTCAGAATCATAAGAAATATACACAAAAATATTTCTACACTGTGAATAAAACTTACTTTTTAAAAATTTATTGTGAATTATATTATCAAAATTTCTTTTCTTATTAATATCCATTTCTTTTCTTATTTTTAGTATTTTTTTTCTTAATTCTTTCTTTTCCTCTGAGATATTCATTACTATTTCGCCCCTTACAACATTTTTAATTATTATGAATAAAACTTCCCCATAATATTAATACTATATTTTATTATGAACAAGTATAGCTAAAATTTAATTTATAAACAACTTAAACTTTAACTATTTTTATAAAATTAATAGTTTATGTTAATTTTTAATATAAATCATTTATTAAAATAGTATTTAATAAATAAAACTTTAATTGTATAATCTATTTAATATAAAATAATAAAGGTGGGGCAACAAATGAGTAAATTAGAAGAAATAATGAAATATAATAACGACTTTGTAGAAAGTAAAAAATTTGAAGAGTTTATTACAACCAAAACTCCTAAAAAGAAAATGGTTATATTATCATGTATGGACACTAGATTAACAGAATTATTACCTAAGGCTATGAATATAAAGAATGGAGATGCAAAAATAATAAAAGACGCTGGTGCAACTGTAATTCATCCATTTGGTAGCGTAATAAGAAGTATATTAGTTGCAATATATGAATTTGGAGCTGAAGATATATTTGTAGTAGGGCATCACGGTTGCGGTATGAGTAATTTAAATACCAAAACTCTTATAAGTAAGATGGTTGATAGAGGAATAAGTAATGATACTTTATCTATTCTAAATAATTCTGGAATAAATATTGAATCATGGCTTCATGGATTTGAATCTGTTGAAAATTCTATAAAAGAAAGCGTAAAAATGATAAAAAATCATCCTTTAATTCCTAAGAACATAAGAGTTCATGGATTAATTATCAGCCCAGATACAGGAAAGATCGATATTATTGTAAATGGCGATATTTAAATAAATATATTCTTATTTTAATTTTAATACTACAAAATTAGAAATATCTATATAAAAAGTTATTTCTAATTTTTTATTTTTATATTAAACCACTAGTTATTCAAAATAAACTTTAGGTTTATTAAAAATAATTTCCTTTTCTATATTGCAATTATCCTTATCAATAGTTACTTTATAAATTTCAGGACATCCCTCTTCTCTCCATCTTTTCATATAGTTAGGAGTAGCTTGTGTTTCATTATAATAATTTTGATCATACATATCCGAAAATTCTAAATAACATAACAAACTATCTTTATCTAACAATATATCTTTTTTATTTATATTTTTTACTATTGGAATAAAAAATCTTAAAGGTACTTGATAATCAAAGTTTCCTTTTATTTTTTTACCCTCTATAATAGCTCTTTTAAAAAATAATTTATTTTCTTCACCATCTGTAAATTTAATTTTAAAAATAATTTGTCTTTTCTTATTCTTTTCTAACTTTACTATAACCACTTAATCACCATCTATCTATAATGTATAAAACTTAATTATTTGGCTATATTTTAAAACAGTGTTGATATTGTAGTATAAAACTCATGGACAGATGAATTTACTTAAAACATAGCCTTAATTTAAGAAAAATATTATTCTATAACTTTATTTTATCACGGAGAATATCTACTGTCTAAGAATTTAACATTTATTTAAACTAATTCAAAATAAAAAAAGTGTTTTAGATAATCTTAAATTAGCTAAAACACCTTTTTATAATTTTATTCTTCAACACTCATATATGTTAATGGCAATGCTAATAATACTCCACCACCAATTATATTACCTAATGTTACCCAAAATAAATTTTTTATTATTAAGGTCATTGATAATCCACCTAATGCAAAATACCCAACTGAAAAAATACCCATATTAGCTATGCTATGCTCAAATCCAGCAATAACAAATGCAAATACACACCAAAACATCATTATAGATTTACCACTTTCAGATTTTAATCTAATAGTAGATAATACACCTAGACACACAATAAAGTTGCATAGAATTCCTCTTATGAGCAATTCAAATGCTGAAAGAGTAAATTTCGTAGTTACTATACCTCTTATATACTCTTGTATTAAAGAAAGTGATGCTCCACTTTTGACAAATAAAAATGATATAACTATTGCTCCTAAAAGATTTCCTAAGTAGCTTAAACACCATACTTTTAATGCCATCTTTAAAGTACATGTTTTAGTATAAGCCCCTACTGCCATAACCATATTATTACCTGTAAATAACTCACCACCTAAAAAAACAATGAGTGCTAACGCTATTGAGAATGTAGCTGCTACCATTATTCTAGCTAGTTCTGGGTAATTAGGATTCAAAATAGCACCTATTGTATATGATAAAATTATTGCTACTACTAAATAAAATCCTGCTACAATTGCTCTAGTTATATATTTTGTCGGTGCATTTTTAGATAATTCGTATTTATTTCTTGCCGACTTTGAGATAATTTCAACATCACTAATATACATATCTTTTTCCCCTTTACAATTTAATGTATTTTATTTATATAAATTAATTATTATTTTCATATCTATATCATAGCTAAAATAAAAAATTATTAATCTTATGAAATTTACTAAACGTTTTCTAATAAAAAGTTCAAATATTGTATCTACTATATTAAATATCTAAACTTCTTATTAAGAGGATTGGTATATATTAATAGGTGTAGTCAATAACTTTAAATATTTGTTAAATTATTAACAACTTAATTATATGTTAATTATTTTATTTCTTCAATGCATAAAATTATATTTTATTAGTTTATTTATTTTTCCATATATTTTTTGTTATATTATTATTTAAGTCATACTTTTTTACTTAAAATCAAATCATCTATTAAATTCATATATTGCTTATAATTTGTATTTTTTATGTTTTTATGATAATAATAACCATAGACCTGGTAATTTGTTAATATATAATCAAACTTTGTATTCTAAATATCCCTTAAATATACTTTAGACATAAAAATTAAGGATTATATTAAGTTTTATCCTTAATATAATCCTACAACATATCTATTTATTTTTAATATACTTTGCTAAAGCATTACTATATACATAAGAAAAGTTATTTTTAAAAGTCTATATTATCAAAATTTTCTCCTGTTAAGACTAAAATATCACCACTATAAATAATAGTTTTTCCTTTCGGATGTAGTATTTTTCCATTACGTTTTATCATAACAACTAATATATCTTCTGGTATATTAGCATCTATAATATTTTTATTAACTAATTTACTTTCTGGTTTTATTTCAAGTTCTACCAATTTAGTGTTCATTTCTTCTTGATAATCATTAAAAGTCTTTAATACTACAGCATCATTATCAACAAGATCTAGTTTTTTAGCTATAGGAGATATTAAAGTTCCTTGTAATGATACAGAAAATAATGCTATGAAAAATACTATATGAAATATATCAAAATTTATCAATGCATCATTCGTTACTGCTAATATAGCAAAAACTATTGACGCTGCCCCTCTAAGTCCTACCCATGAAACAAAAATTTGTTGTTTTATAGGCACTTTAAACCAGCTTAATATTGCAAAAGTTGATATTGGTCTTGCTATAAAAATTAAAAATATAGAAATTAAAAATCCTGGTAAAAACGCTAAATGTATTTGTGATGGAAAAGATAATAATCCTAATATAAAGAATAACATTATCTGCATTAACCAAGATATTCCATCAAAAAATTTAACCAAACTTTTTTTATTTTGTATTTTACTATTACCAATTATTATTCCTGCTATGTAAACACTTAAATAACCATTTCCACCAAGCCATATACTTAAAGAATATGCCAAAATAGCAATGGCCATTACAAAAACAGGATAAAGTCCTTCTATTTCAAAAACAACATTTTTTAAAATCCATGTACTTATTTTAGCTAAAACAACTCCAATTATTATTCCAAATAATACTTGAAATAATAAAAGTTTAAAAATTGATTGTTGTGCTCCAGACATAAAGCTTAATATTATTACAGTAAGCATATATGCTACTGGATCATTACTACCACTTTCAATTTCTAACAAAGATGCTAAGCCATCTTTTAAATTTAAATTTTGAGATCTTAAAATTGAAAATACAGATGCTGCATCTGTTGATGCTACTACTGCTCCAAGTAGAAAACCTTCTAATAAAGAGGATTTAAGAACCCACGTACAAAATATTCCAGTAAGACCTGCTGTTATAATAACTCCTATTGTTGACATTAATGTGGCTTTAGTAACAACTGGTTTTGCTAATTTCCAATTAGTACAAAAACCTCCATAAAACATTATAAAAACTAATCCAAATGATCCAATTTCTTCAGCTATTTTATAATTATCAAATCTTATTCCAACAATTCCTTCGCTTCCAAATATCATTCCTAACACCAGAAATATTAATAATGAGGGTACTCCAAATCGATATAAAACTTTACTAGAAAATACACAAATTATTAATACTAAAGAGGCTAAAATTAATGGTATTGTCATATACTTACACCACTTCCTTTCAATTTAATATAAATGATTGTTATATTAATTTTACAAATTTTTTAATAAAATATATAATATTTTAAAAATCAATCAATTATATAAGGATAAAATTATTATATAATTGATTAAATATACTTTATTTTCTATTTTATATAAACAATCTCATTATATATAGTATAGCATTTATGTACTAATAGGTACAATCTAAAATATTATTAAAACATTATTAATGTATAATAAGATTTATATTTAATATTAGAATTATCCTTTAATAGCTATATTTATGCAAAATTATATATAAATATTTTTAAGATTACAATAAAATAAAGCCATATATCATGATTAAAAATGATATATAGCTTTAAATGTAATTCTATATTTTTAAATTAGTTTAAATAACTTACGTTATAATTATTAATAAAGTTTTTAATAAATTCTAGTATTTTTTCACATCCTGATGTTTTATTAGATTCAGCGTTAATTACTATTTTAGGCTCATGTAAAGAAAGTCTTAATGTAAACCAACCTTCTCCAAATTTTTCATTGAATATAACTTTTATTCCATCACAATTATCTTCATCAATTTGCATATTATCATTATCAGCAATCACTTTAACAAAATCATATAATATTTTATTAGCATAATTATTAAAATCCTTTTCATTAATTGCTAATTTTATTTCTCTTTCCTCATTTGGTAATTCTAAATCACTTATTAAATCCTCAATAAATTTATTTTCATTTTTTAATTTAGCCATAACAATAAGTATTTTTGATGCAAAATAAGCTGCATCATCTAAAAAATAATTTTCTTTTAATACAACATGACCTGATGTTTCAATAGCTACATAACATTCTTCCCTTTTATTATTTAGTTTCATAGCCTCATTTATAATATTTTTATATCCCTTTTTAACCTTATGATGTTTACCACCTAATTTTTTTATAAATTTGCTTACTCCATCGGATGTCACTGAATCAGTAACTATAGTAGATCCTTTGTGTTCTTTTAATACAATTGCAGAAATAAGTGCAATTAAAGAGTTTCTATTTATAAATCTACCTTCTCTTCCAACCAAAGCAGCTCTGTCTACATCTGTATCAAAAATAATTCCTAAATCAGCATTGTTATCTATAACTGCATTACTTATTAAATTCATAGAAATATCTGTTTCTGGATTTGGAATGTGATTAGGAAATGTACCATCAGGCTCTATAAATTGACTTCCTGTTGTGTCAGCACCTAATTCTTCTAATACTTTTTCTTTGAAAAATCCTCCTGAACCATTTCCTGCATCTAATATAATTTTCATTCCTGTTAAAGGCTTATTGTAATTTTCTGAAGAATTAATTTCTTTTCTTATTTTTTCTACTAAGAGTTTAGAATAATCATTAATAAGTGGCTTAAAAATAGTCATTCTTCTAGCTTCCATTTCACTTACAAAAACATTTTCTTTATTGTCTTCATATTTTGATGCTATATTTAATACCTCTTTAATTTCTTCTTTATCTAAACATCCATTTTTAGTAAATAGTTTTATGCCATTATAATAATAAGGAAGATGACTTGCAGTTATCATTATAGCTCCATCACATTTATAATCATCCATAATAGTTGTCATATACATTGATGGTGTAGTTGATAATTTGCAATCATATACTGTGACTTTACACGCGACTAATGTGTTGATTATAGTGTGTTTAAATTCATTTCCCGTTATTCTAGAATCTATCCCCACTGAAATTTTTAAATTATTAAGCTTATTTTTATTTTTTAACCATTCATGAAATGCTATTGTTATAATTTTAATTTCTTTATTAGTTAAATTTATAACTTGATCTTCATTAGTTAATACAATTCCTCTAATGTCACTTCCATTTTGTAAGTCATGCAAACAGTTATTGTTCATACCCATCCCCCTATTTAATAATTTATTATAATTTAAATAAACTAATTATCATGTTGAGTAATTTCTTATTCTATTATGATAATATAATATCATAATAAAACCATTTTTATACTTATTTTACTTTTATTTGTTTGAATATTATAGCGTTTTTATTAAGTAATAATTAGTTCTATGTATAAAAAAAAAGCACAAAATAATACTTAAATTATTTCATACTTTCTCTCAATCACTAAAGTAATCATTAAATTTATCTTCTATCAAACTTATGTAAATATATTCAATTTGTAAATTATATCATTTTTACATAAAAAAATAAAGACTATATATTAATTAATATAAATTTTAGGCTCTGTTTTAAATATGTGTTGATATATAAAATAGGTGAAATGGCATTGTAATTGGACTTTGAGAATTCTTAATGAGTATTGTCACATTTACTGCTTGTCTCAATTTTACATTGGGAGCAAGCTAAAATGGGACTATACTCATTTTAGCATTCCTAAGTTCAATTACTCAGTCCATTTTACTTATGTATATATCAACACACTACTAAAACATAGCCAAATATTAAACAAAATTTTAAAATAAAAATTATTAACTTTCTATACTTAATGATAACTGATTGTGTTTATATTTTATAAATAAAGTAATTCCAATGAATAACGTACAAACTTCTGTAACTGGAACTGTCATCCATATTCCTACGCTTCCAAAAACATGTGAAAGAATAAATAACATGCTTAAAACAATAATTAATGCTCTTGATAAAGATATACTAACTGCGAATTTAGGTTTTTCAACTGAATAAAAGAATGCATCAAATAATAAATTTATTCCCATTATAAGATATGCTAGTCCATATATTTTAATTGCTGATGCAGTCACTTTTATAATTTTTGGATCAGTTACAAATAAAGAGCTTAATTGATAAGAGAAAAATATCGATGCAAAAGTAAATATTACTCCAACTCCCATAGCAAACGTAACTCCTAGTTTGAAAAAGTTAAAAGTTCTTTTATATTCATTAGCTCCATAGTTAATACTAACTAAAGGTTGCATTGCTTGAGCATTTCCCATAAAAATTGAGAAAAATATTAGATTTATATTAGCTATAATTCCATAAGCTGATACTCCAATTTCACCTATCTGGCTTAAAATTACTCTGTTAAAAGCAATAGTAACTACCCCTACTGACATTTCGCTAATAAAACTGCTTACTCCATTGGTTACTATTCTTAAAAAATCATTTAATCTTGGTATAAATCTTTTTAACTTAAGTCCTGATTTTTTACTTAATGAATAAGAAAATGTTATTGTAAAACTCACTACTGTTGAAATAGCTGTAGCTATTGCTGCTCCAAACATACCTAAGTGGAATCCAAAAACAAATAATACATCTAATACAATATTAAGTGAACAACAAGCAATAGTTGCTAACATTGATATATGAGGTGCTTTATCATTTCTTGCAAAAACATTCATAAAAATATCTAAAACAAAAAATGGAGCAAAACTCAAAATTGTTAACATATACTGTTTAGTCATTTTAATTGTATTGTCAGTTGCACCAAGGAAATATGCTATTTTATCAATAAATACAATACCTAAAATACAATAAATAATTCCCATAATTAATGCACTGATAAATCCAAAAGTATACATCTTCCTAGCATTTTCATCTTCGTTTTTACCCTTAAAAATAGAATATATAGTTGCAGAACCTGTTGCAAAAAGAAATCCTGTTGCATACATCAATGATATCGTTGGAGTACTTACATTCAAAGCAGCTAGTCCAATGCCACCTAATGCTCTACCAACACACAATGCATCTACAAATACATATCCTGATAGCATAATCATACCAAATATACTTGGTGCTAAGTACTTTAAGTATAATTTACTTTCGCTATCCTTTACTAAATTAAAACTTCTTGCCATTTTTACCATCCTAACTTTTTAATAATATTACTTAAGACCTCAAATATCTTTTTGAGTTTTATCCTTTAGCTAACTAACCATAAAACACCCTCTTAGATAATTTTCTTTATAAAAAAAGTACCTTGGTACAAACTAATGTATCCAACATACTATTTTTTAACATCATTTAATTTATACAGGATACTTAACTTTACGTCCTGTTGATGATAACACATTTAATATAAAAGTTATGTACTTTTAAATACACAAGAATTATATTTTATATAATTCATTGGAGCATTGCTTCAAAAGATTTTTTTCATCTAATATAGTTATATTATTTATAGATGTTTTAATAATATTTTTTTCACGAAGAAGTTTTAAATATTTAGCTGTGTTAGTTCTATTCATACCAATAATTGCAGATAAATCCTTTTGAGATATTCTAATTACACCATCTTTAAATTCTGATGACATTAAACACGAATATAAAAAATTACATATCTTAACTAGTCCATCATTAAAAAGAATATTTGTAGTATCATACATTAATAAATTAACCATTTTTACAAAGCCTTCTAACATAGTTTCATATAGCTCAGGATTGTCTTTAATAATATTTGCAAAGTTATCTTTCTTGAAAGCTAAAACCTCTACATCACATATTGCTAAAAGTAATACTGAATGCTCAAGGCTACAATCAGATGGATAATAAAAAGGTTGTATGGTTCCCTTACCATGAAAAGAAAAATTCTTTTCATTACCACTTGGATGTAACATAGATAATTTCACTGTGCCAGATACAATATAAAATATTGTATTCATACTATCATCTATATCACATAGATATTCTCCCTTTTTGTAATATTTTACTTCATGTTCCTTGGTACGAAATAATTCTTCATATTTTTTAAAATTATTACTGAAATAATATCGTGGAGTATACATAAACTCATCCCCCTTTACATAAATATAAGACTAGTCATTTTAATTCTATTAAAATGACTAGCCTTATATAACTTTTATAAATTTTAATTATTATTCTACAGTAACAGATTTAGCTAAATTTCTTGGTTTATCTATATCGCAACCTTTAGCTTTAGCTACATAATATGATAATAATTGAAGTGCAGCAACACTCAATACCGGTGCAAACATATCCATAGTTCTTGGAATGTAAATTACTTCATCTAGAACTTCTTCTAATCCTTTAGTTCCTTGATAACAAACTCCAATGACTTTTGCTCCTCTTGCTTTAATTTCTACAATATTACTTACCATTTTTTCTTTTAAAGCTTCTTGAGTTAATAAAGCAATTACATTTGTTCCCTCTTCAATTAAAGCTATAGGACCATGTTTTAATTCTCCACCAGCATATGCTTCAGCATGAATATATGATATTTCTTTAAGTTTAAGTGATCCTTCTAATGCAACTGCATAATCAAGACCTCTACCTAAATAAAATACATCTTTTTCTTCATACATTTTTTCAGCTATTGCTTTTATTTTTTCTCTATCTTCTAAAACTAGTTCTACCTTTTCTGGTAAATCTAATAACTCTTCTTTTAATTTTTCTAATCTATCACTCTTTAATCTTCCTAATATTTTGGCAAATGTCATAGCCATCATATACATTCCGATTATTTGAGTTGTATAAGCCTTAGTAGATGCAACTGAAATTTCAGGTCCTGCTAATGTATATAATACATGATCAGCTTCTCTTGATACTGAACTTCCAACTACATTAGTTAATGCTATTATAGTAGCTCCAATATTTTTACTATTTCTTAAAGCTGCTAATGTATCTGCTGTTTCTCCAGATTGACTTATAACAATAACTAAAGATTTATCAGTTACTAATGGATTTCTATATCTGAATTCAGATGCTATATCAACTTCTACTGGGATTTTTGCAAATGATTCAATTAAGTTTTTACCTACAAGTCCAGCATGATATGCAGTACCACAAGCTACTATAAATACTCTATCTGTATTTTCTAAATCTTCTTTAGTTATTTTTAAATCATCTAAAAGCATACTCTTTTCCATTGAAATTCTTCCAGCCATAGTATCTCTTATAGCTCTTGGTTGTTCATGAATTTCTTTTAACATGAAATCTTCAAATCCACCTTTTTCAGCAGCATCTTCACTCCATGTAACATGGTAGATATCCTTTTGTATTTCTTTTCCATCTGTTGAATAAAGCTTAACTCCATCATTTGAAAGAACAGCTATTTCATGATCTTCTAAAAGATATACATCTCTTGTATAGCTTAATACAGCTGGAATATCTGATGCGATGAATGATTCATCTTTTCCTAATCCTACAATTAAAGGACATTCTTTTCTTACTGCTATTAATTTATCTGGCTCGTCTTTACAAACAACACCTAAAGCATAACTTCCTTCAAGTCTCTTAAGTGTTTTAATTATAGCTTCAAATAAATTTCCTTCATAATAATAATCAATTAAATTAGGAATTACTTCTGTATCTGTTTCTGATTTAAAAGTATATCCTTCTCCTTTAAGCCATGTTCTTAATGTTAAGTAATTTTCAATTATTCCATTTTGAACTACAGCAATTGTTTCTTTACTATTTAAATGTGGATGTGAATTAACATCTGATGGAGCTCCATGTGTTGCCCATCTTGTATGTCCTATTCCCATGTTTCCTTCAACAGGATTTTCCTTTATATTATCTGCTAAATTAGCTAATCTTCCTTTGAATTTTCTTACTTCAATTTCTCCATTATTAACAACAGCTACTCCTGCTGAGTCGTAACCTCTGTATTCTAACTTTGATAATCCATTAATTAAAAATGAAGTAGCTTTCCCACTTCCTAAATATCCAACTATTCCGCACATATTAATCTTCCTTTCTTAATTCATAATATTAAAATTACAACCTCTTTTAGATTCCTCTAATTATAAATTTAAAAATAGGCATAATAATACTCATAAATACAAAATCTAAATTAAGAAGGTTTTAACACCTAACTGGATTTGTACTATAAATTGCTTTATAGCTTTGCCAGTTGTTAACGGTAGTGCAAATACCGTGGGGCACCCGCCGAAGTTTCGATACTCCCCAACCTCGTCAACTTAAAATTAATTTCATTTTAGTTATTTGATATTTACTATTAATTATTCTTAATAATAAACAATAACAAAAAATTATTTTAAGTCCTGGCGCTTTAATCTATATTACTAACTAAATTATCCCTCCAATCAACTGATTTCATGCCTATGGATTTATTTTATCATATAATTTGAGTTTGTCTACAATATAATATATATCTTTTGGCATAAAATTCTACAAAATTTAATACTTTTATTCAAAAAAAACACTTATATTTTTTTCTTGCATAAAAATATAAGTGTTTTTTAAATGTATATTAAGTTTTTACTATATATTTAATTTTTTTATTGATAATTTAATACAAATTACACCAAATTAGACTCATTTTCTGAAATATCAATTTACTAAAGCTCCACTACCATCTAATTTATATTTTCCTATCATTGTATTATAAGCCATTTGTCCATTTGAATAACAATAATACCATGTTCCATTATCTAATATCCAACCAACTTTCATTTTTCCATCATTATCAAAGTAATACCAATTCCCATCGTTTTTAAGCCATCCTCTTGCATCTCTTCCACTAAATCTAAAATAGTGCCAATAGCCTTTTTCACTGTACCAATATCCACCATTATAATAACTCGATACATCCTTCTCATTATCATTATTGTAATCTGTAAAAGTCTTTGGAATATTATAATAGTTATAATATGCAGTTGGATACTTAGACTTATTCCAATAAAATCCATTGTTTATCAAAAAATCATCACTGACAAGTAAATATTTATCTCTAATTATATTATCATTATTAGTTATATCTAAATTGTACCAATTTCCATTGATATTAACTAAATTCCAAGCATGTCCTGTCCCATTCATAGTACCACTAACTATTCTAGATTCTATTCCTAATATCTTAAACATTTTATATGCTGTCATAGCATAACCTTGGCAAATAGTTTCTTTTGTTGTTAATGCAGAATATACATTATCAGACTTTATACTATAATCATATTTGTATATCTTAACCAAATAATTATTTATAGCTATAACTTTATCTATTGTGCTCATATTAGGATCTATTAAATTATTTACTATTCTTTTTAATTCGCTATCTATAAAATCTTCTTGAGATTTAGTTGTTCTATATTGTATTGTAAATTTATTTTTTGCTCCATTAATTTTAATATTATATGAAGACACTGATCTTTCTAAGTAATCCTCACTATCTATTGCACTATCTAATACAGATTGAATATTATCACCAAAATAATTAAGAGTAAATTCTGTTTCCCAATCTTTTAAATTATCATAAATTTCATTTTTTAATTTATTAGAATCATAAAACGTTTCTGATGCATAAACATTTATGTTTGTAGAAGCTATTATAATTATTCCTATTAATATTACTTTTAATGTGTTTTTTAATCGGTTCATTCTACTCCCCCTAAATATTTTACTTAATTAATATAAATTAATTAATTGTTATATTGTATTTTTAAATTCTTAAAATACACTCCTATATCCACGAATTTTTACTATAATATCAAAACATTATTAAAATAGAGTGTATTACTAAGATGTATTCATAATTTATTAGTAATTATACTATATATTTCAACTTAATGAAAATTCCAAATTATACATATCTATTTATCAATACAGGAGGTAATATGAAATTGAACTTATAAACACTAAAAGAGTATAGTATTTATAAGTTCAATTACTCTGTCCACTTTACTTATGCATATATAAATACAAAGCTAAAACATAGCTAAATTTATGTTACATTCCTGAAGAAAGTGTCCAAGGCTTATCTATTTTTTCTTTTAAATCATTGTAACTGTTAATTAAAGAATTATAACTAACTTCTAATTGTTCAGTAGTCAAAAGTTGCTTATAATAATCTTGCTTTGTAGCTAGTCCAAGATCATATTGAAGCTTAGTTATCTTAGTTTTGTTATACAATACATCAAGCTGTGATTTCATTGAAACTATATTACCTTCTAATGTCACAAGTTTTGTATAAGTAGTAAGCAATGTTTGTTTCATTGTTCTCTTTGCATCACTTACCGAATTCATTGCTGTATTTGCATTATATTCACTTTCTATATCTTTTAAAGAAGCCGATATCCAATTATAATAATTAGTTGACCAATTCTTTAACGCATCTTTATATTCAGGTTTAGTATTTCCCTCTTCATCCTTATAATCATTTTCATTTGGAGGTACTGGTTTAGAGCCTGCTGTACTTGAATAGTTATCTTCAACCCAATCAGCTAATTTTTTATTATATCTAAAATAAGTATCGATTCTCTCATCAAGGTAAGAATCTAAAGATTCATCTAATTTTAATTGTTTGAATTTAACATCGTCCTCTAAATCATAATCTTCAACATCTATATCTGTTATTATTTCAAAAACTTTTTTACTATTCTTTAGTTCCTGTTTTTTTGATTTTCTATCAGCTTTAAGTTTTTCTAATTCAGCTTTAGCATTTTGCATTTCAATTGTACTAACTAATCCTATTTTTTTCTTTAGCTCCATGTTTTCATATTCTTTAGTTTTAATGTCTATATCTATCCCTATGTTTTCTAATTCTTTTTCAAGTATTACTATTGAATTATATTTACTAGTTACATCTACAGATATCTGATCTTCTAAAAATTTTCTTTTTTGTTCATTTTGACTCATTTGTATATCATTATATCCATTATCATCCATATCAACATCTTCATAAAAATCATCTTTTTCCTCAAGCATATCCTGTTTTTCTTCATTCAATACTATCTGATAGCTATTATCTATTGCCGAATCTATAGCCTTCTCTAAACTTAATATTGGCTTAGAGGTATTTGCATTTACTGGCATTTGAATTAGCGAGGCTGAAGTTATTAAACCAGCAATAGTTAATGCAACTAATCTTTTTAAACTATTATTCATTATATAATCTCCTCTCTAAAAGCTTATTATTTATTTTCATCGTTATTATTTAGTATTTCTTCAGTTTTTTCTTCTATTTGTTTTAAATTTATATCATAGTTTGCCTCTTCATTATTAGTATCTATTTTTTCTTTATTTCTAAAAGATAAATTATTTACTTTTTTAGTTATTTTATCTTTTAATTTATTAAATTTATTAAAGAATTTCTTTTCTAATTTATCAAATATCATATAAATAGTAGGTATTAATATAAGTGTTACTAATGTAGATACTGAAAGTCCTCCTATTATTACTACTGCAAGAGGTTGCATTGTTTCTCCACCACTACCAAAAGATAATGCAGTTGGTATCATTCCTACAACAGTTGTCATTGTAGTCATAAGAACTGGTCTAAGTCTAGTTGCCGATCCAATAGCAACTACATCTGTTAAATTATCATTTGGTTTAGCCTTTCTAAGTTGTTCAATATAATCTATTAAAATTATACCATTATTAACAACTATACCGACTAATAATATAGAACCGAGCATTCCTACAACATTAAGATTTGCCCTTGTTATTACTAATGCAAAAACAACTCCAACAAATGCAAATGGTATACAAAACATTATAATAAATGGTTTGCTAAATGACTCAAATTGAGCAACCATTACCATATAAACAAGTATTATTGCTATAACCATAGCAAATATCAATCCACTCATTGATTCATTCATCATTTCTGTTGCTCCACCAAAAGAAATACTATAATCTCTTGGTAAATCTAATTCGTTTATAGCATTCATAGCTTGTTTTGATGCAGTACCTATATCTAAATCATCTACTGTTGCTGAAATAGTTATAGTATAATCTCCATCACTTTTAGAAATAGATTTCAAACTATCTTCCATAGTTATCTCTGCAAATACTCCAATTGGAACTTCTTGACCACTTTGAGATAAAATTTTAATTTGTTTTATATCATCTAAACTATCAATACTTGATTCTTGAAATTTTAAATTAACATCAACTTTATAATCATCTATTGTAGCTGTTGTCACAGAATCCCCATTTATTGCTGTACGTAACAAACCAGCTATTCCTGATGTATTTATACCGTATTGTTGAGCTTTATCCTTATCTATTTTAAATTGTGCTTCTTTTGTTGTATCAGCTAAAGACGTTGTTACATTTCTAAATCCACTTAATGAATTTAATTTTACTTCTGCTTGTTTTGCTATTTCTTCTAAAACATCTATATCTGGTCCTTTTAGTTCAAGTGAAACTCCATCTGAACCACCAACCATACTACTACTCATATTAACTTTTACTTCGCAATCAGGCACAGTGGCCATTCTTTCAACAATTTCTTTTTCTATATCCTCTGTAGATTTCTTTCTTTCCTTTTCAGGAACTAACTCTACAGCTATATTAGCACTTGTACCACTACTAGATTTTGATCCTGAAGACAAAGTTGTCATAGTAGTTTTTATTTCCTGAATATCTGCAATTTTATTTTCTGCCATAGATACATAATAGTCACTAGCATTTAATTCAAGACCTTCTGGCAAACTTATAGATATACTTAATTTTCCTTCATCTGTTGATGCCATAAAATCAACACCTATAAATGCTGCTCCAAATATAGACCCAATAAATAATAAAATACTTATAAATACAACTATCTTTTTATGATTTAAAGAGATTTTCAATATACTTCTATATCTTTTACTAATTTTATCAAAAATAGGTGATTGTTTTTCAACAAGTTTTTTAGCATTTTCACCTTTACTTAATTTGGCAAAAATACTAGGAACCAATGTTATTGCTACTATTAAAGATAATGACAATGCATATATAAGTGTCTTCGCTAAAGCACCAAACATTATCTTAGTAAATCCTTCAGTAAATAAAATTGGTAAAAATATAGCTACTGTTGTTAATGTTGATGCTACAATTGCATTTGTTACAGTTTGAGCACCTTTTATAGAACAATCATCAATATCCAATACAGTGTCTCTCCTATATTGAAATATATTTTCTATAATAACCGTTGCATTATCAACAACCATACCTACGGCTATTACAAGTGAACCTAGTGTTACCATATTAAGAGTTTCACCTGTAAAATAAAGTAATGCAATAGCACCTATTATTGATGTAGGAATTGCAATAGCAACAACTAATGATGCCCTCATATTTTTTAAGAAAAGAAAAATTACTAAAAACGCAATAACAGCACTTATAGCAAGATTTTGCATTACACTTTTAATTGAATCATTTATATATTCACTAGAGTCATTAACTACTTCAATTTTATATTCAGGATTTTCTGAATTAAGTTTTTCTACTGTTTTATGAACATCCTTCATAACTTGTACAGTATTTGCATCTTGCTGTTTCTGTATATCTATTACTAAACTATTTTGACCATTATACCTATATATAGCTTGTTTCTCAGCAAATCCATAATCAACATCACAGATCTTATCTAACCTAACAGTTTTTCCACCACTTACTGGTATTTGAACTTGTTTTACATCTTCTAACGAATTTAATTCATCAATACCTCTTAAGACTATTTTATCTTCACCTTGAATTATTGAACCATATGGAAAAGTTTTATTAGTAGCTGATAAAGTATTTTTTATAGTCTGCAAACTAACTCCATAATTTGATAAAATAGCAGGATCAGCAGTTATATTTACTTGTGATTTATCTCCACCATTAATTCCTGCTTCAGTAACTCCAGCTACTGATTCAATTTTAGATTGAATAGTATCTTCTGCATATTTCATTAATGCTTCCGAGCTGTGTCCACCAGAGATAACTAATTGAGATATTGCTTGCGCATTCATATCCATTTTAAGAACAGTAGACTTTGTAACATCATCAGGTAAAGTTGATTGCACAGAATCTACCTTTGATCTTACATCATTCAATATTTCATTTAAATCTGTTCCATATTCAAATTGTGCCACAACCATTGAAACACTTTCTTGAGACATAGAAACAGTCTTTTTAACATTAGATATTGCCGATAATTTTTCTTCAATTTTTTCACTTATTTGTTCATCTATATCTTCAGGACCCGCTCCTGCCCATTGCGTTGTTACCATTACTACTGGTATTTCTATATCCGGCATTAAGTTAGCTGGCATCTTCAAATAGCCTATATAACCAAACATAATAACAACCAAAAATACCATTATTATTGTAAGAGGACGTTTAACTGAAGTTTTAGTTAAATTCATAATCTTAGTCCTCCTTTTCTACAGGAAATACTTTACTTCCATCAGTTATAAGTGTTATTCCTCCAACAACTACTGTATCATCAGAATTAATTCCAGATTTAATTTCAACATCTATTGATGTCTCTATCCCTGTTTCTACTGCTGTTTTTATAGCTCTAGTTTCATCATTTACTATGTATAAATATTTCTTACCATCCTCTTCAAATAAAGCTTTTTTAGGAATAGTTATTGTGTTTTCATTCTTTTCTAGACTCAAATTAACTTCTGCTGACATTCCTGCTTTTAAAGCATTTGATGAATTATCTATTAATATTTTTATTTGGTATAAAGAAGTCTGTGAATCCACAACTAAAGGCACATATTCAACTTTACCATTAATAGTTTGTCCATCTATTATAACTTCTACATCTTGCCCTGCTGAAAATTTATTTATATCAGCTTGAGCTACATTTATATTCACTTCTAAGGTATTTGGACTAGAAACAATAAATGCTGGTTGTTGTTGACTAATCATTTCATTTGAATCACAATTTTTAGCTGTAATTACACCATCAACTGGTGATACTAATGTAAGTTTATTTAAATTACTTGCTGCTACATCATATGATACTTTAGCTTGTTCTAATTGCTTCTCTGCTAATTCTTGTAACTCAGGAATATTTTTTTCAGTTGTTGTTGTATATGATTTTTCAGCTATATCTAATTGTTGTTTAGCTTGATTTAAGCTAAGCTCTATTTTTTTATATTGATCTTCACTTATTGCATCTCCTTGATACAATGCAGTATACATATCATAATTTCTTTTTGCTTCATCATATTGTAATTGAGCAAGTTTCACCGAATTTTCTAATTGATTTGTTTGGCTTTCTATACTTCCACTTGTAGTATTATTATAATTTGCTTGTGCTAAATCCAATGCTGCTTTTGCTTGACTAACACTATTATTAACATCATCACCTTTTAAAGTCAAAAGTATATCCCCCTTTTTAACTTCTTGTCCAAGTGACACATATGTTTTTTCTATTGTTCCAGCCATTTCTGTTGTAATAGAGGTTTCAGTTGCTACTTTAGTAGTACCTGTAAATACATTTTTATTTTCTATCTCGCTATTTTTTGATTTTTTAACCGATACCGCTATGGATTTTTCTTGTTCTTTTGGTACATCTTTGTTTCCACATCCAACTAGCCACATCATATTAAATATTAATAATAATGCTAAATATTTTTTCATACTTATTGCCTCCAACCCTTCTAATGTAATATTAAAATTAATCTATATTTTAAATTAATGTTGATATTATAGTCCAAAAGAAAAATGGCATTCTGTCCATAAACTTTGTACTAAAATATCAACATTGTTTTAACTATCTGTCATACTTAAAATATCATTCAGTTGTAAAAAACACCATTAATAGTCAAGTTTTATTAATATTAGTATTAATTGATAAAATATAATTAATTATAAATTTATAATTATTCTAAGTCAATAACTTTTCTATCTTGTATATAAATAGTTATTAGTTTATAATTTATTTTATACTATAACGTATGAACGCATATTAAGGAGTTAAATTAATGCATAAACAAGATTTAGATAAAATTTCCGATTCTTTATTAACTTTTTTATTTTTAGTTAAAAATAATATATTTAGTGAAAATGAGTTTATAAAAAATTTTCCTAAACCACCAAAAGAAGTTGAAGATTATATGAATGAATTTCCTATGCCACCGTCTCATACAAAAGTAATTCTATATCTTCATAAATCAAATTCTTCACCAATATCTCAAATAGCTAGTAATTTAGGTATATCTAAATCTAATATGACACCCATAATAGATAAGCTTATAGAATACGGTCTAGTTAATAGATATCCAGATTCTAAAGATAGAAGAATACTTAGAGTTGAATTAACTGCAAAGGCATTAGATATATTTGAAAAATTCAGAAATGCTGCAAAAGCTAAATTGGCAAGTAAAATTGAAATTTTAGATGATGATGATTTATACGCATTAAGTGATTGTGTATCAAAGCTATACGATATAATGCAAAAAATAGAAAAAAAATAAGACAGATGAAATCATTCGTCTTATTTTTCATTTATTTTAATTTATAAGTTTAGGCTAATTTCAACACCGTAGTGATCAGATATTACATCTTTGTTTATTCCATTAAATATTACTTTAGATGTTATAACATCTAAATTTTTATTACTTAAAATCAGATCTAATCTTAATTTATCTTTATTTTCATCCCAACCATCTATTTTCCCTTTGACTGTAATTCCACTATCAGCTTCTTTTGATATATTAAATGTATCAATTAGACCTTTATTAAGTAAATAATCATATCCTTCATTTCTTATAAACGCATTATTATTAAAATCACCCATAAAGAATGTTATATTATTAGAAACATTTTCTTCTAATAATTTTTTCACTTGATGTTTAAATGGCTCTTCTTCATCTTCCCACCATCCTAGATGACAAGAATAAAGATCTATATTTTCATTATTATACTCAAATGTGACTTTTACAATTTTTCTAGTATTCCAATACTCTCTCTCTGTTCCTTTACTTATAAAAAATGATTTTTCATTAATTATATTATGTTTAGTAAATATAGCTAAACCTTCTTCATATTTTTCATAACCTATATGGGAAAAATCCCAAAAGAAATTATAATTAGCATTATTTTTAGCTAATTCTTTTTGTAATAATACTGCAAAGTTATCCTCTTTTAGATTACCATCAATACTTTTTGCATCAATAGATTGACTTACTTCTTGAAATGCCATTGCATCATAATCTTTTTCCCTTATTATCTTAGCTAAATACTTTATTTTATCTATTTGATTCTCTTCTTGCCAAGAATGACAATTTAAAGTTAATAACTTCACTTTACTACACTCCTAATATATCTTGAATATTTGACTTTAAAACATCAGCTTTTGGTCCATATATTGCTTGTATCCCTTTATCTTTTATTACTAAACCAAGAGCTCCATTTTTCTTCCAATCTTTTTCATCAGAAACTAAAGCTTTGTCTTTTACTGTTACCCTTAAACGAGTCATACAAGCATCAACATCTACAATATTTTCTCTTTCACCTAATAATGAAATTATTTTTACTGCTAATTCATCACCTGATGTATTTGAATTTGATGAGTTTTTTGAAGATTCATCTTCTTCTGAATCTATATAATTTCCTCTTCTTCCTGGAGTAGCAATCTTAAATTTCTTTATTAAGAAATTAAATGTAAAGTAATTTAAGAAGAAGAATGCAACCCCACTAATTACAAAGTTAATTAAATCCATTGATAAACCTGCTCTTACGAACATAGGTACACGAGTTAAAAATTCAACAAATCCGAAAGCTTGTATTCTTACGCTAATAATATCTGCTAAAGCAAATCCTATACCTGTTATAACTGCATATACTCCATAAAGAATTGGTGATACAAACATAAACATAAATTCTATTGGCTCTGTAACCCCTGTTAAAAATACTGCAAGTCCTGCTGATAAAAACATTGATTTATATTTATGCTTCTTATCTTCATCAACATTCTTATACATTGCAAGTGCAACCCCTATTAATGAAGCACTTGAAAGAACTACTTGACCATACTTAAATCTTGCTGGTGTAACCGTTGTTAATAAATTATTATATGAAGACATATCTCCTGCACCCTTTAAATTTATTAAATCTGATATCCATGCAAACCATAATGGATCTTGACCAGCTATAACATGTCCAGCATTAGCTCCAGTTAAAATAGTATAAACCCCGCCTAATTCAGTATAGTTTACTGGTATTGTAAGCATATGATGTAATCCAAATGGTAATAGTAAACGTTCTAAACATCCATATACAAATGGTGATAATATTGGCGCTGTATCTTTAGATGCTGCAAGCCATACACCAAAGGCATTCAATCCTGATTGAGCAAATGGCCATATAATTGAAAGTGCTATTGCCATAACTACTGATCCTACAATTACTACAAAAGGAACAAAACGTTTACCATTGAAGAATGATAATGCATTAGGTAATTTATTAAAGTTATAATACTTGTTATATAATGTGGCTCCTAAAAACCCTGAAATAATTCCAATGAAAACTCCCATATTTAGAGCTGGTGCTCCAAGTATAGATGTAAAATAATCTCCAACTATTAATTGTTTTCCAAAAAGTGATGTTACTGTTGCAGTTTTATCCGCTAACATTGCTGAACTAACTCCAAAAATAGCTCC
This sequence comes from Clostridium sp. CMCC3677, assembly GCF_023845585.1. Lineage (GTDB taxonomy): Bacteria > Bacillota > Clostridia > Clostridiales > Clostridiaceae > Clostridium > Clostridium aquiflavi. Next base: position 109,486 of record NZ_JAMQHS010000009.1, on the reverse strand, counting down.
TGTAATACGGTTAGTAAGTATAAATGCTATTAATGCTGCAAATGCTCCACCTGCACGTTCTTTTGCCCAAGATCCACCAATTGCAACCGCAAATAGAATATGTAAATTACCAATAATACCCCAACCTAAGTCTTCAACAACTCTTGCAATGGTTTGCATTAAAGCTAAATCTCCAGACATTCCTATTAATTTTCCAAGACAAATCATCAATCCTGCTGCTGGCATTACAGCAACAACTACCATAAGCGCTTTACCGAACTTTTGCCAAAATTCAAATGAAAATAGTTTTTCTCTCTTTCCTTCCATTACTCTTCACCTATCCTTATTATAATTATTTTTTCTCAATACCCTTATCCCATAATAGATTCATTACTACATTAATCTATATAATCTACATTCCCATGGTTTTAAATTTATACTACTAATTTCATCATGTTTATCTACTTCGTAATTTGATAAAATTAAGTTTTCAAATTTTAATGTTTCTTTTTCATATTTATATAAATTTTCATTATCTGATAAATTGCATATTATCATATATTTCTTATCACCCAAAATTCTAATATATGAATATATATTTTCATCTTCATCTAAGATAAGTTTATATTCACCATAGCTTAAAGTTTCGCTATTCTTTTTAGTATGTATCATTTTTTTATAGAAATTTAACACTGAATTAGAATCTCTTAACTGTGCTTCAACATTAATTTCTTTATAATTTGAGTTAATATCTATCCAAGGTTTATTATTTGAAAATCCAGCATTTTCACTATTATCCCATTGCATTGGAGTACGTGAATTATCTCTTGATATTGCCCATATTTCTTTAAGTGCTTCTTCTTCTGAAATCCCTGATTCCACTCTCTCATTAAATATATTTACCGATTTAATATCATTATATTTATTTATGTTTTCAAATTTAACATTGGTCATACCAAGTTCTTGTCCTTGATAAATAAAAGGAGTTCCTTGCTGCATAAAATACATTAAACCTAATGCTTTAGCACATTCTACCCTATAATTTTTATCATTTCCCCAAGTTGAAACAACCCTTGGAATATCATGATTTTCTATAAATAATGCATTCCAGCCAACACCATTTAGATTATTTTGCCATTTTGTTAAAGCTTTCTTTAAACCTACAACTGATAATTTAGAATCTGAATCATAATCCCATAAATCAAGATGTTCAAATTGAAATACCATATTAAATTTTCCATCTTCTTCGCCAACCCAAAGTTCTGCTTCTTCAGAATCAACTCCATTAGCTTCACCAACAGTCATAATATCGTAATTTTCAAAAGTCTTATCTGCAAGTTCAGCTAAAAATCTATGTATACCCGGAAAATTCATGTGCTTTTCAAATGAAGATACATATCTTTCATTTCCTTGACTTTTAATGTCTTCGAAAGTTTGATCTTTTTTAATATGACTTATAGCATCAACTCTAAATCCATCAATTCCTTTGTCTAACCACCAATTTACCATTTTATATAGTTCGTTTCTAACATCAGGATTTTCCCAATTTAAATCAGGTTGTCTTTTTGAAAATAGATGTAAGAAATATTCTTTTGTATTTTCATCATATTCCCATGCAGAACCTTTAAATATACTTTCCCAATTGTTAGGTTCAGCACCATCTTTGCCTTCTTTCCAAACATACCAATCTCTTTTAGGACTATCTTTAGATGACTTAGATTCTATAAACCACTTATGTTCATCACTAGTATGATTGATAACTAAGTCAATAATTAATTTCATACCTTTTTTATGAACTTCTGTTAATAATTCATCGAAATCACTCATTGTTCCAAAGTCTTCCATTATATCTTGATAATCACTTATATCATATCCATTATCATCATTAGGAGACTTGTACATTGGACATATCCAGATTACATCTATTCCTAAGTCTTTTAAATAATCTAACTTAGATATTATTCCTCTTAAATCACCAATTCCATCCCCATTAGAATCTTTAAAGCTTCTAGGATAAATTTGATAACCTATTGCTTCTTTCCACCAATTTTTTTTCATTAATAAATACATTCCTTTCGCAATCGGTTGCATAAAATATAAAAATTAAATGACTCATTTTATATACTAACAAAGCCACTATTTAATTACATTCTTAGTAACTTAAATTTATCATTTGTATTTAAATCTAGGTATTTTCTTCACTTTTGTATTTTGATTATATCAATTTTTATAACCGATTACAAAAGAATTTTTTTCTTTTTAAGATAAAAATTATATATAATTCTTTAGTTTTCATATTTTTTCTCATAATTACAAAGGATTTCTTCGCAATCGGTTGCAAATTGTTATATATGATTCAATAAAATTTATTATTTTATTGAATCTCTAATTACTAAGTTAGTATCAATTATATAATGATCTACCTCTTTATTATTACTTTCTAAAGAATCTATTAGTATTTTAGATGCATAATATCCTAGTTCATATGCATTTATATCAACAGATGCTAACGGTGGATTTTGAAATTCAGCTAATTGTGTGTTATTAAATCCTATGATAGAAATATCTTTTAAATTTTTTTCTTTAAAGACTTTCAATGCACCAAAAGCCATCATATCATCTTCTGCTACAATAGCATCAGGAATTCCATATTTCAATAGTTCTTTTGTAGCTTCAATTCCCTCTTGCTCAGTAAATTCTTCTTTAATTATTATATATTGTTCTTTTATATTAATTCCATTCATTTGGCATGATACTTTAAATCCGTTTACTCTATCTTTAGTTAAATTCCATTCTTTTCTAGCCCCTAAAAAAGCTATTTTTTTCTTTCCTCGCTTAGCTAAATTATTAACCAAATCATACGTCGCTTTAAAGTTGTCATTATCTACCCATAAAATTCCATCAGTTTCTTCTGGTCTACCAATAACAACAAATGGAAAACCTGTTTCTTTTAAATATTTTATATTGCTATCATCAGATTTAGCTCTTAACAAACAAATTCCATCTACTAAATTACTACTTATAAAATCCTTTACATGGTGTGCTTCATGTGCTTCATCTTTACTAAATGCATAAGTAATATAATAATTCTTACTTTGAGCATATACACTCATACCCTTCATTGCTTGAATGAAAAATGGATTTGTTAATAAATCTTGTGCTTCATTTGGAAGTATTACACCTATTATTCTTGTTTTATTATTTGCTAAGCTTCTAGCTATTGCATTAGGTTTATATTTTAACTTTTTAACAGCTTCTCTTACTTTACTTTTAGTTTCTTCACTAATCTGACTGCTATCTGATAATACTCTAGATACAGTTGAAGTTGAAACATTTGCTTCTTTAGCCACATCTTTTATAGTAACCTTCATAACATCCTCCAAATTCTCTATTCTTAAAATATGTTATTTTGTTTTTATTAATTCTTGCTTTTGTAATCTCGTTAACCTTTTTATTTTATATTCTCTTCTCATAGCCTCTTTTTTATCTTCAAAGATTTCATAATACAAAAGTTTAACTGGAGTTCTCCCCCTTGTATATTTTGCCCCTTTTCCTGAAGAATGCATTTTTATTCTCTTCTCTAAATCATTTGTCCATCCAGTATATAAAGTATTATCTGAACATTCTAAAATATAAACATAATTCATATATAAATTCCCCAAAATTTTCTTATATGTTATTAGTAACTATTATAACATAAAGTAGTCAATATTTTTATATGATAAATAAAAGCGCTTGCATAAAATAAGTTTCGTATAAATATATATTTATGAATCTAACTTTTGGAAAATTTTACACCCCAGGGGTAAAATAAAAATGTGGATTCAAATTTAATGAATCCACATTTTTTAAAGTTATCCACACTTTTTTTAATAAATGAAATTGTTATCTACAAAAACTGTGCATAAAATTGTGATAAAAATTTATGTTCTTCTTCTAACCATATTGCATCTTAATATAATTTATTAGTTATTTATTAGTTTGTCTTCATTATTCCAACAATAAAGTTTACGTATTTCACTACCAACTGCTTCTGATTGATGTTCTGCTGCCAATTTTCTCATTGCTTTAAAGTGAGCTTGTCCTCCTGCTTCAGACATATCTAATAAGAAATCTTTTGCAAAAGTTCCATCTTGAATATCCTTAAGTACTTTCTTCATAGTCTTCTTAGTTTCTTCAGTAATTATCTTAGATCCTGTAATATAATCACCATATTCAGCTGTATTTGAAACTGAATATCTCATTCCAGCAAAACCTGATTGATAAATAAGATCTACTATTAATTTCATTTCATGGATACATTCAAAGTAAGCATTTCTTTCATCATATCCGGCCTCTACTAATGTTTCAAAACCCGCTTGCATAAGAGCACAAACACCACCACAAAGAACTGCTTGTTCCCCAAATAAATCAGTTTCTGTTTCTGTTCTAAATGTTGTTTCAAGCACACCAGCTCTTGCTCCACCAATTGCATTTGCATATGCAAGTGCAGTTTCTAAAGCCTTACCAGTTGCATCTTGATGCACTGCTACAAGACAAGGAACTCCTTTACCTAATTGATATTCACTTCTTACTGTATGTCCCGGTCCTTTTGGGGCAATCATTGTTACATCAACATCCTTAGGTGCTGTTATTTGATCGAAATGAATATTAAAACCATGAGCAAACATTAACATATTTCCTGCTTCAAGATTTGGTGCAATATCCTTTTTATACATTGCTGCTTGTAATTCATCATTTATAAGAATCATGATTATATCAGCTTTTTTTGCTGCCTCAGCTGTGCTAAACACTTCAAATCCTTGTGCTTCTGCTTTAGCCCATGATTTACTACCTTCATATAAACCTATAATTACATTACATCCTGATTCTTTAGCATTTAATGCATGAGCGTGCCCTTGACTACCATAGCCTATTACTGCAATAGTCTTTCCTTTTAATGAATTTAAATCTGTGTCTTTTTCATAATACATTTTTGTCATTTTAACGTCCCCCTAATTATTTAATTTATATCTTCTTCACTCATAAGTTGATTAATGGGTGCACCAGGTGCAACCATAGGAAAAACTTTTTTATCATTGCTTATTACATAATCTATTAAAACAGGTTCTTCTGAGGCAATTGCTTTCTTTAAAGTCTCTTCAAGATCTTCTCTTTTTTCAACCCTAAACCCCTTAGCACCAAAAGCTTCTGCAAGCTTAACATAATCTGTTTGCCTATCTAAAGTCGTCTCTGAATATCTTTTTTCATAAAATAATGTTTGCCATTGTCTTACCATTCCTAGTGCATTATTATTCATAACTATAACTACTAATGGTAATTTATTTTTAACTGCTGTAGCCATCTCATTGCAATTCATACCAAAGCTTCCATCTCCAGCAATATTAAATACTTTTTTATTAGGCTTACCTATTTGAGCACCTATAGCAGCTCCAAAGCCATACCCCATAGTTCCAAGTCCACCAGAACTTAAGAAACTTCTTCTATTAGTATAATTAAAATACTGAGAAGCCCACATTTGATGTTGTCCAACTTCAGTAGTAATTATAAAACTACCATCATTTAGTTTATTCAGCTTATCAAATAAAAACTTTGGTGTTAACTCCCCATTGTTGCTTTCATCTATGTGCTTTTCTCCTTTAAGAGAATCTATAAAATTAATCCATTCTTTATTCTCCTTTTTTTCTACTAACGGTATTAATTTATTTAATACATATTTCAAATCTCCAATTATTGATGAATCTACTTTTATATTTTTATTTATTTCTGCTGGATCTATATCTATATGAATTATTTTTGCATTTTTAATATGATTTTGATCACTTATAACTCTGTCACTAAATCTTGCACCTAATACTATTAATAAATCACATTGAGTCGCACCTACATTTGATGCTTTTGTTCCATGCATTCCAATCATTCCTGTATATAAATTATGATCAAATGGGAATTCAGAAGTACACATTAAAGAAGTAGATACAGGTGCTCCTATTTTTTCTGAAAACTTTATTAATTCCTCTGTTGCCTCAGAAGAAACAATTCCGCCCCCAGCATATATAAATGGTTTTTTACAATTATTTATATAATTTATAGCCTCATGAAATGAACCTTCTTTTATCTTATCTATTCCCTTAGTTATTTTTTTAGGAATCAAATTTTTATATTCTGTTTTATTAGATGTTATATCTTTTGGTATATCTATTAAAACAGGACCTTTTCTACCTTCTTCAGCTATATAAAATGCCTCTCTTATTACCTCTTGAAGATCTTCTATATTTTTTACAATATAATTATGCTTTGTAATAGGCATTGTAATTCCAGCTATATCTACTTCTTGAAAACTATCTTTACCAAGAAGTGGTTTAGCTACATTTCCTGTGATAGCTACCATAGGAATTGAATCCATATAAGCTGTTGCTATTCCTGTAACCAAGTTTGTAGCTCCTGGTCCTGATGTTGCTATACATACTCCAACTTTACCAGTTGCCCTTGCATATCCATCTGCAGCATGTGCAGCTGCTTGTTCATGACAAGTTAAAACATGACGAATCTTCTCTTTATATTTATATAATTCATCATATATATTTAAAACAGCCCCTCCTGGGTATCCAAAAACTGTGTCTATACCCTCATCAACAAGAGACTTTATCAATATTTCAGCCCCCGTTAATAACATTTTATTCACCCCTTTGCTTTACTTATTGCTATCTGCGTATTAATTTAACTATGTTTTGAAAATATGCATTGATACATACAATGCCACTTTGCTTATGCATGTATCAACGCTTTGTTAAAACATAGAACATTACTTTAATATTGCACCTTCACTGGCAGAGCTTACAAGCTTTGCATATCTAGATAAGTACCCATCTTTTACTTTTGGTTCTAGTGGTTTAAATTTAAGTTTTCTTCTTTGAATTTCTTCGTCACTTAATTTAACTTCTAATTTTGCATTATTTATATCTATTGAAATAATATCCCCATCTTCTATTAATCCAATCATTCCACCAGATGCTGCTTCTGGAGAAACATGTCCTATAGATGCACCTCTAGTAGCTCCACTAAATCTTCCATCAGTTATAAGTGCAACAGAATCATCAAGTCCCATACCTGCAATTGCTGCTGTTGCCTGAAGCATCTCTCTCATTCCAGGTCCCCCTTTAGGTCCCTCATACCTTATTACAATTACATCACCTGGATTTATTTTTTTATTAAAAATTGCTGAATTTGCTTCCTCTTCTGAATTAAATACTCTAGCTGGTCCTTCATGAACTAACATCTTCGGTAAAACTGCTGCTCTTTTTACAACTGCACCATCTGGAGCTAAGTTTCCTCTAAGTATTGCTATTCCTCCATTTTCGCTATACGGATTATCTATTGGTCTAATAACTTCATAATCTTTAACTGTTACCCCTTTAATATTTTCTCCTTGAGTTTTTCCTGTAACAGTAATACAATCTAAATCCAAAATATCTTTCTTAGAAAGTTCATTCATGATTGCAGTAATTCCACCTGCTGCATACAAATTCTCAATATGAATATTTGAAGCTGGTGCCAACTTACAAAGATCTGGTGTTTTTGATGATAAATCATTTATTATATCTAAATTCATATCAACCTTTGCTTCATTTGCTATTGCTGTTATATGAAGCACACTATTAGTTGAACATCCAAGTGCCATATCAGCTTTAAGTGCATTCATAATACTTCTTTCATTTATAATGTCTCTTGGTTTAATATCATTTTCTAACATCTTCATAACAGCCATTCCAGCTTTTTTAGCAAGTCTTATTCTTTCGGAAAAAACTGCTGGAATAGTTCCATTTCCAGGTAACGCTATACCTAATACTTCACATAAACAATTCATAGAATTAGCTGTGAACATTCCTGAACATGAACCACATGTCGGACATGCACACTCTTCTAAATCACATAATTCCTTTTCATCCATTGTTCCATTTTCATATGATCCAACAGCTTCAAACATTGTAGTTAAAGAAATATCTTTTCCTTTATGTTTTCCTGCAAGCATTGGCCCCCCACTTATAACAACTGATGGAACATTAACTCTTAAAGCACCCATAACCATACCCGGTACAATTTTATCGCAATTTGGAATTAAGACTAATGCATCAAAAGCATGGGCTTTAGCCATACACTCAATAGAATCTGCTATAAGTTCTCTTGTAACTAAAGAATATTTCATTCCTTCATGTCCCATTGCTATACCATCACACACCCCAATTGTAGGTATAACAAGTGGCGTACCACCAGACATTAAAATTCCTTTTCTAACAGCTTCAGTTATTTTATCAAGATTCATATGACCTGGAATAATCTCATTTTGTGATGAAACTATTCCTATAATAGGTCTTGAAATTTCTTCATTTGTTAATCCTAAAGCCTTAAGAAGTGATCTTTGAGCTGCTTTTCCATGACCTTTTTTTATAACATCACTCTTCATAAATCACTATTCCCCCTTATTTATTTTTTTACAAACTAAATCTCCCATTTCATTAGTTCCAACTTTAATTTTTCCTTCACTCATTATATCTCCAGTTCTATAACCATCTTCCAAAACTGATAACACTGAACTTTCAATTAGCTTTGCTTCACTTTCTAAATTAAAACTATATCTAAGCATCATGGCTGCAGATAATATTGTTGCTAATGGATTTGCAATTCCTTTACCTGCTATATCAGGTGCACTACCATGAATTGGTTCATACATTCCTAAAGTCCCATCACCTAATGATGCTGATGGTAACATTCCAATAGATCCTGTAATCATACTAGCCTCATCAGATAAAATATCCCCAAACATATTAGAAGTTACAATTACATCAAATTGAGTTGGATCTTTTACAAGTTGCATTGATGCATTATCTATATATAAATAATTAACATTAACTTCTGGATAATCTTTTGAGATTTCCCCAATTACTTTTCTCCAAAGTCTAGAAGTTTCAAGTATATTTGCCTTATCAACACATGTTAATTTTTTATTTCTCTTCATTGCTGTTTCAAATCCAATTTTAACTATTCTCTTTATTTCAACAGTGCTATATCTTTCTGTATCATAAGCTGATTCTACGCCTTCTAATTCTTCTCTTCCTCTTTCACCAAAATAAATACCGCCTGTTAGCTCTCTTACAATAGCAATATCTATTCCATTTTTAACTATTTCATCTTTAAGTGGTGATGCATTTTTAAGAGGTTCATATAATACTGCTGGTCTTAAGTTACAATAAAGATTCATTCCACTTCTTAATCCTAATAATGCTTGTTCAGGTCTAACCTTTGCATCAGGATTATCCCATCTTGGCCCCCCCACAGCACCTAACAAAACAGCATCACTTTTTTTACATATATCTAGAGTTTCCTTTGGAAGAGCTTCTCCAGTTTTATCAATAGAACATCCTCCAGCCATTACATATTCATATTCAAATACATGTCCAAACTTTTTCCCAACTACGTTCAATACTTTTATAGCTTCTGTTACTATATCAGGGCCTATCCCATCCCCTGGTATTACAGCCACATTATATTTCATAAATAGTCCCCCCATTATTTTTATTTATTCCTTATTGCTTACTAAAAATTATTTGTTTCTTATATATCCTATTAGCCCATCATTATCTATAATTTTTTGCATAAATTCAGGAAATGCTTCACCTTGATATTGTTCATTTTTACTTAGATTCTTAATTATCCCTGTTGAGAAATCAACTTCAAGTTCATCTCCATTATTAATATTTTTTACTGCTTCATCACACTCTAATATGGGTAAACCTATATTTATTGAATTCCTATAAAAGATTCTTGCAAATGTTGATGCTATAACACAGCTAATCCCCGATGCTTTAATTGCTATAGGTGCATGTTCTCTTGAAGAGCCACAACCAAAATTTTTATTAGCAACTATTATATCGCCGTCTTTTACGTTATTAACAAAATCTTTATCTATATCTTCCATACAATGTAATGCAAGTTCTTTATGATTAGATGTATTTAAGTATCTTGCTGGAATTATTACATCAGTATCAACATTATCACCATATTTAAATACTCTACCTTTTACGTTCATATAAAAATCCCCCTTTATACTAACTCTGGATCAGTTATTTTTCCTGTTAAAGCTGATGCTGCTGCTACTGCTGGACTAGCAAGATATACTTCTGATTCAACATGTCCCATTCTACCCACAAAATTTCTATTTGTTGTTGAAACACATCTTTCTCCTTTTGCTAATATTCCCATATGACCACCTAAGCATGGACCACAAGTTGGTGTTGAAACCACTGCTCCTGCTTCAATTAAATCTTTAATAATACCTTCTTCTAATGCTTGCAAATAAATCTTTTGAGTTCCTGGAATAACTATACATCTAACTCCTTTTTTAATTTTTTTCCATTTTAAAATTTCCCTTGCTATTCTTAAATCTGATATTCTTCCATTTGTACAAGATCCAATAACTACTTGATCAATATCTATATTTCCTACATTATCAATAGTTCTTGTATTATCAGGTAAATTAGGAAATGAAACTGTTGGTCTTAAAGTATTTAATTCTATCTCTATAACTTCATCATATTCTGCATCTTCATCAGCTTTATAAACTTTCCACTCTTTCTTAGTATGTTCTTTTAAATACTCAACTGTGTTATGATCTACTGGGAATATACCATTTTTTCCTCCTGCTTCAATTGCCATATTAGCCATTGTAAATCTGTCATCCATGGAAAGATAACTTAATCCATCTCCAACAAACTCCATTGATTTATATAAAGCTCCATCAACACCTATCATTCCAATTATGTGTAAAATTATATCTTTTCCACTTACCCATTTAGCTGGCTTATTTTTAAGAATAAATTTTATAGCTGATGGAACTTTGAACCAAGTTTGTCCAGTAGCCATTCCTGCTGCCATATCAGTTGAACCTATTCCAGTTGAAAATGCTCCAAGAGCTCCATATGTGCAAGTATGAGAATCAGCACCAATAACCACATCCCCTGCAACAACTAGTCCTTTTTCAGGAAGTAAACAATGCTCTATTCCCATTTCTCCTACTTCAAAGAAATTTTCTATCCCCATCTTATTAGAAAATTCTCTAACATACTTTACCTGTTCAGCTGCTTTTATATCTTTATTTGGAGTAAAATGATCTGGCACAATTGCAATTTGACTTTTATTAAAAACTTTATCAATACCAAATTTTTTAAATTCATTTATAGCCACTGGTGTTGTAATATCATTTCCTAAAACTAAATCAAGATTTACTTCGATTAATTGACCTGCTTTTACACTTTCTAATCCTGCATGTTCCGCTAATATTTTTTGAGTCATTGTCATCCCCATTTTTATCATCCTCCTAAAAATATGTTTTTAACTCAGCAAATATTTTAATATTCCTCAACTGAATTTTTAATTGTTGAAATTCCCCTTTGAAGAGCAGTTATCCCTGTTCTAACCATCTCTTCTATTCCATACTCTTCCATGAGTTTTATTAGTGCTGATATTTTATTTTCATCACCTGTCAGCTCTATAGTTAAAGTATTTGGTGAAACATCAACTACTTTGCATCTAAATATCTTTGCTGTTTCATTAATTGCTGCTCTTTCATCTCCACTAGCTTTAACTTTTATAAGTACTAATTCTCTATAAACGGAATCATCAGAAGTAATATTTATTACTCTTATAACATCTTCAAGTTTATTTAATTGCTTCTTAACTTGTTCTAAAACATCATCATCTCCGCTTAAAGTAATCGTCATTCTAGATACTAAAGGATCTTCTGTTCTTCCTGCTGTTATGCTATCAATATTATATCCTCGTCTTGAAAATAACCCTGAAGCCCTACTTAATACACCAGATGAATTCTTTACTAAAACGGATAATACATATTTCCTCATAAAATCATACCTCCGTAAAATTTATTTAAAGCAAAAACCACTTTTAATGATACAAACCATAAAAAGTGGTTAATCTCCGCTTATATAAAATATCACTAGGTTCTAACAAACCCTTGCATATAACGGTTGCACACCATTAACTTTTGCTTTTTTTAAAGTTTACTCTTATAAAATATCAAAGTCAACAACCGTAGATTATTTTTACAAAACTTATATATTAAGGAATATTTTTTAATATATATTTTCCATTTAGTTAATAAAATAGCTATTTTATTAATAATTCAAAACTATACTTCGTTTAATTTTATCATATTGATTTTATAATGTTTGTTCATTAAACATTATAATAATACATAATTTTTATCATTAATCTGGATCACCATAAGGTTCCATCATGTCTATAGTTTCAATATCTGGTAATATAGTATCTAGATTATAATCATAAACATTAAAGCTTATCTCCTTTGCTAATAATTTTGATATTATTTCTTCCCTTTCAGCATCAAAAACCACTTGATCGCTTACAATTTCTATGAAATTATCTATGCTATAAACTTCACATCGTCCTTCATCTACTCCTAATTGAGTACATATATTTCTTCTTGGTTCCTCTGCTCCAATTTCCGTTGCATCATTATAATCATCTTTATCAATTTTATGGTCTATAATCCTTTCATAATATATATTTATATAAGCTTTTGCTAATTCTAAATCATCGAACCCCTTAGTATCACCATTTGGCATAACTAATAAATATTCATTATACGGAACTATATTCATAAGCTTTTCCCTCCTTAGCATGTACTTTTGTATATCACCTTATTTATACCCTAGTTTCACAATTGCTATTCTCTAAACAAAAAACTCAATTTTTATTCTTATTGCATATTTTTAAAAATGACCATATAAAAAGAACCATCACAAAATGATTCTTAATCATCTTATGATGGTTCTTTATAAATTTATTAGTCTCAAATTTACTTATATATAATAATTTTATATTTTAGATAAAATTAAGTTAGCTAGACCATGAGCCATTTCATCTATTTCTGCTTGGTTTTCACCTTCTAGCATAACTCTAACTAATGGTTCAGTTCCTGATGGTCTTATTAAGACTCTTCCTACACCATTTAGTTTTGCTTCGATTTCTTTAATAGCTTCTATTATTTCTGCATCTTCTAAGTATATGTTCTTTTTATCATTAGGAACAGTTGCATTAACTAAAACTTGTGGTAATTCTTTCATTACAGAACATAATTCTGATAATGTTTTTTCTTTCTTTTTAACTATTGATGCAATTTGAAGAGCTGTAACAAGCCCGTCTCCAGTTGTATTATAGTCTAAGAATATAACATGACCTGATTGCTCTCCACCTAGTACATAGTTGTCCTTAGTCATTTCTTCAAGAACATATCTATCACCAACTTTTGTTTTTTCAAGCTTTATTCCGAGTCCTCTACATGCAATATCTAAACCTAAATTGCTCATAACAGTTACAACTAATGTATCTTCTTTTAGTTTTCCTATTTCTTTTAAATAATTAGCACATAACATTAATATGAAATCACCATTTATTAATTTACCATTCTCATCAACTGCTAAACATCTATCAGCATCTCCATCAAATGCAAATCCTAAATCGCAGCTTTTTTTAACAACATAATCCATAAGTTCTTCTGGATGTGTTGAACCACATTTTTTATTTATATTAGTTCCATCTGGATTATCATTAATTACAAAAACATCAGCACCTAAATCTCTAAATGCTTTTACAGCAGATTTATAAGATGCACCATTAGCACAATCTAATGCTATCTTCATTCCTTTTAAATTATAAGGAATTGTTTGTTTTGCAAATTCTGTATAATCTTCTAATGCCGCAACTTCGATTCTTTCTCTTCCTAAGTCTATGCCAATAGGACTTGGTACTCCTTCAAAATCACTTTCAATTACTCTTTGAATTTCATCTTCTAATTCATCAGAAAGTTTATATCCTTTATTATTAAAGAACTTTATTCCATTGTATTCTACTGGATTATGAGAAGCTGATATCATTACACCTGCATCTGCATCATATTTTCTTGTTAAATATGCAACTGCTGGTGTTGGAACTACTCCTAATATTACTGCTTCTGCTCCAACTGATAATATACCTGCAACTAAAGCAGACTCTAGCATGTCCCCTGATATTCTTGTATCCTTAGCTACTAATATTTTTGGCTTATGTGCACCTTCTGTTAAAACGTATGCACCAGCTCTACCTAAGTTATAAGCCATTTGAGCTGTTAACTCAGTATTAGCAATTCCTCTAACTCCATCAGTTCCAAACATTCTATCCATATTTTTACCTCGCTTTTTTATTATCTCATATATCTGATTACTATATTATTATGAAATAATAGTAAATTTGATAATTATCTATTTAAGTTGATAATTTTTTTAATTTTATATATAACAGTATAATGTTTTTCATCAATATTGACAATGTTTTAAGTATCTTTTAACTATTTATAGCAAAAGTTTAATAAATTTATTTTTCTAATTTTTCTAAAATTGTTTTATAACCATTGCTACCATAATTTAAACACCTATTCACTCTACTTATAGTTGCTGTGCTTGCCCCTGTTGCTTCTGCAATCTCAGTATAAGTTTTTTTACTATTTAAAAGCATAGCAACATAAAATCTTTGAGCTAATGATTTTATTTCATTGATTGTAGCTACATCTTCAAAAAAGTTATAGCATTCATCTATATTTTCAAGTTCTAAAATTCCTTTAAAAAATAAGTCTAATTCTTCGCTTTTAATTTTCGAATCTGACGAACTCATTATCTCTCACCTCTTTAATTATTTCATCTTTAAATATTATAACTTTAACTTCTTTTCTTTACAACTTTAATATATCAAAGCATTAATTTTCCGTATTTCTTTCTTTGCTTGGCTTAGTCATTTCTTTAAAGCTTTTAGTTCTCATATCGTCATATATAGCTTTAGTTGGAATAAGCCATACTTCTCCCGTACCTCTATATACATTAACAAAACCTTCACCACTTGTTATAGCACCTGTAATAGATTTAGATGATTTTTCTACAGAAAATTCAATATTTCCAGTCCTTAAAATCGCAAAATTTCCATCTACTTTTAATGTATCGTCTATTAATATACATTTAAATATTTCAGTCTCTGGAACAGGTATTTCTAATGCAACTATTCCATTACCGCTTATTTTAGTTTGACATAATCCTTCATTTCCTAAAAATGCTGAAGATAAATTTCTCTGTATTGATGCTCCTACCTCAATTCCATCTTCACAAGCACAAAACAGTCCGTCATCTACAATTATTTCATCATCTTCTAATTCAATTAAAGCAAAATGTCCAAATGATGGTTCTAAGAATATTTCTCCTGAACCTTTATAAATTGGCTTAAACATAGTTTCACCAGTTAATTTACTGGTAATAAACTTTTTACCTAAACCAAATACCCCACCTATATCACTTTTAATATCTATATTACCTTTCATGTAGCTCAAAAGACCTGATTCTAATTTTACTGAGCTGTCATCAAGCATTATTCTTATTTGTTTTAATTTTATATTACTTTCATTAATTACATTTAATCCAAAAGCTGTTTCTAAATCAGTAGCTCCATTTAAATCACTATATTCTAAAATTTGAAATTTTGAATCATTCTCCATTTCAGTTAACATAGTTAATTTGTTGGTTATATTTAAAGAACTTCTCATAATCATACTCCTTACCTTTATAAATCTTTTTGAAATTTAGCTATATTTCAAATTACGTTGTAATATTTATTAATTTATGTATAATAACTATTTCTATATTGATACTATATTATATAACTCTTATCGCTTTTCAGGAAAATTATACACTTATGTTAAAAATCTAGCATAATCATTACGTGTTATGCTACTTTTTTTAAATTAGCATTATCAATTTTTTAACTTAAGTTCTTCAAATAAAGTAAATATCCTTTTGTTAAGTACAGGATGCATAAGATACGGTGCTATTTCATTTAATGGCTTTAATACAAATTCTCTCTGATGCATCCTTGGATGTGGAAGAATTATTTTTTCATCCGATGAAACTACATCATCATATATAAGTATGTCTAAATCTATTGTTCTTGGTCCCCACTTTATTAACCTTTCTCTCTTTAGCTCTAGTTCAATTTTAAGTAATGAATCCATAAGCTCTTCTGATTCCAGTGTTGTTTCTATTTCTATAACTGCATTTAAGAAATCTTCTTGTTCTAAATATCCCCATGGTTCTGTTTTTATAAATGAAGATTGTTTTGTTATGAAAATATTTTTTTCTTTTGATATTTTATTTATGGCTTCTTTTAAATTCTCTTCTTTATTACCAATATTAGATCCTAGACCTATATATACTCTATGTCTTCTTCTTTCAATCATTATTTCAACAGTATCCAAATGTTTTTTAACCGGTGCCCAAGGTTTTTTTAAGAACACTTTAACACCACTTATTATTTTATATTCATTAAGAATGAAGTCAGCTAAATTTAAAACTACAGTTTCTATAAGATCATAACTCTCTCTTAAGAATTCCTTCTCTACCTTTTCACATAATTCACCATAATGTACTGACTTTTTTAAATCTCCTGTTCTACCTGCTATTTTTAAATCTAAATCAAGTTCTAAAGATAATATAAATTTTTGGCCTAATCTTTTTTCTTCTTCAAAAACTCCATGAAAACCAAAGAGTTCTAGATTTTTTATATACATTTTATCCAAAATTCATCCATCCTATCTTCTTACAATTGCATCAGTCATTTTTGCAGCTCTTGAATTTTCTAATACATCATGAACTCTTACAAAATCACAAGCATCTTTCATTATTCCAATAACTGTTGTGGCTATGGTTCCTTCTACTCTCTCTTCTACTGGCAAGTCAAGAGTAAGTCCTATCATAGATTTCCTTGATGTACCCAATAACATTGGATAGCCTAATTCCTTAAGTCTTTCTAAATTATCCATAACGTCTAAATTTTGTTCATAAGTTTTCGCAAATCCTATTCCTGGATCTAATATTATATTTTCATCTTTCACTCCAGCTTCTTTAGCTATCTTTATACTTTCTTTTAAATCATCTAATATATCTTCAATTAAGTTTTTATATTCTTTATTATCTCTGTTATGCATTAAACAACAAGGTACATTATATTTTGCAGCCACGTCTGCTATATGTTTTTCTTTTTTAAATCCCCATACATCATTAATAAGATTAGCCCCTGCCTCTAATGCTTTTTCTGCTACTTTTGCTTTGTATGTATCTATAGATATTGGAATATCAAATTTTTCTCTTATGGCTTTTATTATTGGAATAACTCTACTTATTTCTTCTGTCTCTTCTACAACTGTATGACCTGGTCTTGTAGATTCTCCACCAATATCTATTATATCTGCACCATCTTCTATCATCTTTTTGACATGTTCTAATGCATTATCAACATCATTGAATTTTCCTCCATCAGAAAAAGAATCTGGAGTAAAATTTAATATTCCCATAATATATGTTTTCTTACCAATTTTAAATTCTTTAGTTCCTATTTTCATTATGTACTGCCCCCTAATAGTATATTTTCATATTTTTCTTTTCATTGCTCCAATTACATTCATTTATTGCATTACAAGTAATACAGAGTCTAGAAAGTTTATCTGCTTTATAAATAAGTTTTGAAAATCCTTTACTCTCTTTATCTCTATGTCCTAATATTCCAATCTTTATAAATTCGATTTCTTCTTCATTAAATTGGTACTTTTCTAAAAAGTATTTTCCCACTTCCCAAGAAGCTATTTCATGAGGTGTACCATTTTCATATTGAAATGATCTACCTATATCATGTAATATTGCAGTTGTATATATAATTTCCTTTGAAAAACCTAATTTTTCTTCTAGATTTATTTCTTGAGCAATTCTTGCTACATCTAAAAGATGTTCTAAATTATGTTTGCAAAATTCTCTATTTTTTTCATATTGTTTATTTCGTTTTAAATAATATATGTATTTTTCATCACTTAAAATATCATTTAGTCTGTTCATACTTTACCGTTACAGAAAACTTATAAAAAATTTTATTTCTTTATCATATCTTCTATATTCAAAGTCTTCTAACACAATAAATTTTAGTTTTCTTATAACTTTCTCCCTCCTTATTTATTAAGTATTTTCTTCATACTTTACACTATAACCTGGTTTTTTAACAGTTAAATCTTATTTTTACTTTTGGCTATGTTTTAAAACACAGCTTTATTTGTATATACTTTATCCATATTACTTACTAAATATTTTTTAACTTTAATTATTTTAGTCTAGCTTTACTTATGCATATATCAACTCTGCACTAAAACACAGACATATTTTTTAATAAAAAAGAGGATACCTTAAAATGATTTTATTAAATCATTTTGAGGCATCCTCTACTAATTTTTTCTAATATTCTTTTGCTTTTTCTTCTCCGTCAAGTACTCTTATAGCACCTTGAGCTAATGCTAATAATTCATCTTCTCCTGGATATACAGTTACTGGAGCTATCCATTCTACATTTGATTTTAAATCTGGAACAAGTGTTGGTGAATATGCAATTCCACCTGTTAATAATATTTGATCAACTTTTCCATTTAATGCAGCTGCCATTTCTCCAATAGTTTTTGTTATTTGATAAAGGAATGCTTTATATATCTTTTCACATTCTTTATCTCCTTCTTCCATTTTATCTATAACACCTTTAACATCATTAGTGTTTAGGTATCCAACAAATCCACCTTTTCCAACTATCTTAGTATATACTTCTGATTCAGTATATTGTCCGCTAAAGCACATTTTAATTAAATCACCTACTGGTACTGTTCCAGCTCTTTCTGGTGAAAATGGACCATCACCATCTAAAGCATTGTTAACGTCAACTACTTTTCCTTGTTTGTGAGCTCCAACAGAAACTCCACCACCCATGTGAACAACTATTAAGTTTAAGTTTTCGTAACCTTTTCCACTATCTTTACCATATCTCTTAGCTACTGCTTTTTGATTTAAAGCATGGAATTTACTCTTTCTTGGAAGTTCTGGAACTCCTGATAATCTTGCTACATCGTTTAATTCATCAGTAACTACTGGATCTACTATAAATGATGGTATATTTAATTCGTCACCAATTGATTTTGCTATTATTCCTCCAAGATTTGAAGCATGAGGACCTTGTACTCCTACTTTTAAATCTTCTATCATGACGTCATTAACAGCGTAAGTTCCGCCTTCAACTGGTTTAAGCATTCCGCCTCTTCCAACTATTGCACTTAAAGTATTTATATCAAAATCTTTTTCCTTAAGAATATTTAATATTACATCTTTTCTAAATTGAAATTGATCATATATAGTTTCATATCTCTTTATTTCTTCATTAGTGTGTCTTAATGTTTCTTCAAATAATTCTTTTTCGTCTTCATAAACTCCTATTTTTGTAGAAGTTGATCCTGGATTAATAATTAATAATTTATATGACATTAAATAATACCCCCAAAATAATCTTATTTAGCGTTTTCAGCAACTAATGCTGCTAAAGCTATAGAATTTACCTTTGTTTCAAATTTATCAGCTCTTGAAGTTAGGATAACTGGTGCTGATGTTCCAACTAATAGACCACCACTCTTACTCTTTGATGTGTAAGTTAAACATTTATACATTACATTACCTGTTTCTATATTAGGTAATAATATGATATCTGCTTTTCCTGCTACTGGTCCTGTAATACCTTTATGATGAGCAGCTTCTTCTGATAAAGCATTATCTAATGCTAGAGGTCCGTCTATTATACAACCTTTTATTTGTCCTCTGTTATTCATAGTAGTTAACAATGATGCATCTATTGTTGCTGGCATATCTGGGTTAACAACTTCAACTGCACATACTGGTGCTACCTTTGGAACTTCTATTCCACAAGCATGAGCTACTGTTACAGAATTATTTACAATTTGAATTTTAGCTTTTAAATCAGGGTAAGTATTAAATGCAGCATCTGTTAAGAATATTAATCTATCAATATCTTCAACTTCAAAAACTGCTACGTGAGACATAACTTTACCTGTTCTAAGACCAATTTCCTTGTTAAGAACACTTCTTAGGAAAGTTGCTGTGTCTACTAAACCTTTCATAACCATATCTGCTCTTCCACTTGATACTAATTGAACAGCAAATAATGCTGCTTTTTTAATATCTGGTTCATGAATTATTTCAAATTGAGTTAAGTCCATTTTTATTTTTTCTGCTATTGCTCTTATTTTTTCTTGATCCCCAACTAGTATTGCATCTGCTATTCCTTTTTCTTTAGCCGCCATTACAGCTTCTAAAACTGGTTCATCTTGTGCTACTGCTACTGATAACTTTTTCTTTTTAGTTGCCTTTAATTTAGATAATAAATCATCAAAGTTTTTACTCATTATACATGCACCTCTTATTCTAATAATAATTATTCTGTCTATATTTAACTTTAATTTTTCTTCTTGCTTTTTTAATTAAAATACATTTTTATTTATTATCTTTATTGTAACAAATAATAACTTAATATTGCCCTTTTTTAGAATATTGAGACTATTTAATTAAATCAACAAATTTAACAAGTAAATTGATTTATTATCATTTCCGCTACTTTAACTCCATCAACTGCTGATGAAACTATTCCTCCTGCAAATCCGGCTCCTTCTCCCACTGGATAAAGGCCTTGCACCGTTATGCTTTCAAGTGTTTTGCTTCTATGAATTCTAACTGGAGCGGATGTTCTAGTTTCTATTCCTGTTAAAACTGCATCTTCCATTCCGTATCCTTCTATTTTTTTTGAAAAATTTTGTATACCTTCTTTTATTCCTTCTACAACATAACTAGGTAAACAATTTTTTAATTCTTTAAATTCATACCCAGGTGAATAACTTGGAATAACACTTCCTAGCTTTGTACTAGGTCTATCATTCATAAAATCCCCTAATAATTGTATTGGTGCTTTATAATTTCCACCCCCTAATTTAAATGCTAAACTTTCATAATGTCTTTGAAATTCCATTCCTCTTAAAGGTGAATCTCCTTCAAAATCATCTGTAGAAACTGTTACAACTAATGCTGAATTAGCATTAGCTAAGCTTCTAGCATGATAACTCATCCCATTGGATACAAGTCTTCCTTCTTCTGATGCAGATGCAACAACAGTTCCCCCTGGACACATACAGAATGAATATACACCCCTTTTTAGTTTGTCACTTTGATAAGTTAATCTATATTCTGCTGAACCTAACCTTGGATGATTGTGATATTCTCCATATTGACTAACATTTATTAATTCTTGAGGATGCTCTATTCTAACTCCTATTGCAAAAGGCTTAGCTTCCATAGAAACTCCTCTTTTATATAGCATTTCATATGTATCTCTTGGGCTATGTCCAATGGCTAAAACTAAAGCTTCACAATCTAGTTCCTTTGCATTAACAGTTATACTTTTTAATTTATTATTTTCATATTTTATATCTTCTAATTTAGAATTAAAATGAATTTCTCCACCAAGTTCCTTGATTTGCTCTCTTATATTTTTTACAACACCTTTTAAAATATCTGTTCCAACATGTGGCTTACCTAAATACTTAATTTCTTCTGGTGCTCCAGCATTTACAAGTTCATCTAATATATAAGCACATTTAGGGTCTTTTATTCTTGTTGTTAATTTTCCATCAGAAAATGCCCCTGCTCCACCTTCACCAAATTGAACATTTGATTCAATGTTCAACTTTCCAGTTTCCCAAAAATTTTGAACTGCATTTGTTCTACTATCAACATCTTCTCCTCTCTCAAATACAATTGGTTTATATCCATTCTTAGCTAAAGTTAATGCTGCAAACATTCCAGCTGGACCAAATCCTACTACAACTGGTCTATGACTTAGCTTAGCATCACCTTTTTCAATTTGTAAGCCTTTGTCATCTTCTTTAAGCTTTACATCATTATCTTTTATTTTAGATACTATTTTCTTTTCATTATCGCACTTTATATCCACACAATAATTAAACTTTATTTCATTCTTCTTTCTTGCATCTAAACTCTCTTTTATTATTGTTAATTTTTTTATATCTTGATTAGATATTTTTAATTTTTTACATACTTTTTTTTCTAATACTTCTTTACTATCATCTATACCTAAAGTTAAATTATTTATTCTTATACTCATATATATTTTCTCCTATTTTGTTTTCAATAATTTATGTTTTATTAAAACACATCTCACTTACAAGTTTAACCGATTATAACATAAAAAATAGCCACAATTAAATAAGTTGTGGCTATTTTCATTGTTTATTTTTTAAAACTATTTGAACATCATCTACTGATAATATATTAAAATCAGTCCTATTATTAGCACTATTAACAGAAGGTTTATAAGTATAGGTACCTGCCTCACTTATATTTGATAAATCTACCGTAGCCTTAAGTTCTGTCTCCGTTATACTATTTATAACTGATTCCAATCCTGAGATACTTACATTAGCAGTGGATTTTGAAGAATCAATAATTAAATTAGGATTTAAGTTAGTATATTCAACTGCACATGAAATGTTCTTTGTTACCTCTTGTGCTTTTTTAACCGCAAATTTCACTTTAACATTTTGGCTATTCTCTTGTATAGTAACCCCTTCTGGTAAATTTAAATTTGTATTTACTTCAGCATCAGCAGTAATGTTACTTATATTAATTTCTTGTGTATCTATTGAATTTATACTATTTAATATTTTATCTTCACCTATAATATGAACTGATTTAGGTTCTACAACCATACTTTCTATAGATATACCCTCATTTGAATTTCCTATAGTTTTTATATTTATAGGTACTGTTTTCCCATTATTAATCTTTATATTTAATTCAGCTTCATTGGCATTAGAAGTAATACCTTTAACTTCTTTATTATCTTTGGTTATAAATTTAATAGGGAATTTTTTATTAATATCTTTTTCTAAATTTTCTATACTTCCTACAAGAATACCTCTATCAACTTTATTCACTTGACTTTCCGGACCAGATATAGTTGCTTTTTGTGGAGATACAGTTAAATCTTTTTTATAAATATTTTCTTTATAAGTGATATTAACTTGAGATTTCAATGAAACATCTTTTGTTATTAGTGTCTCTAGTTTTATCTTTATCCCTAAAAATCCATTGTTTTTTATATTTATATTTTGAGGATAACTTACTATTTGAATAGGGATTATATTTTCTCCATTTTTTAACGCATATGAACTCATATCCGCTGTTAATTTAAAGGAATCTTTTTTGGCTTTTGTTATTTCACTTGTGGCTCCCTCTAAAGTTAAATCAACTGTAAAACTTTCCTCTCCTACTATAGCTAAATTAGACTTTGAAATGCTTTCTTTATTTATAAGTTCTACTGGTACGCCCTTTAATTCATAGGTTCTTACTGGGTTCTCTACATTTGATATATACAGCCATAGACCAAAAGATAAAAGTAAACAAATAAGCTTCGCTATTAATGATTTATTTTTATTCCCCTTACCCATGATCTCACCCTCTCTTTAGCATCCTTTACATTCTTTTTATTTTTATTTCTATTTTCAATTATATTTGATAATATATTTCTTAATCTTTCTCTATCATACCCTCTACTTAATTTACCATTTATAGCTAATGAAACCACTCCAGTTTCTTCAGATACAATGATTATTAACGCATCAGAAACTTCTGAAAGTCCTAATCCTGCTCTATGCCTAGTACCTAACTTTTTATTAATATTATTATTATTAGTCAAAGGAAGAACACAACCTGAAGCTAATATTTTATTATTTCTAATTATTGTTGCTCCATCATGTAGCGGTGTATTCACTACAAAAATATTTTCTAAAAGATTTGAACTTACATTTGCATCTAATATTGTGCCTGATGAAACTATCTCTGCAAGACCTGTTTTTTGTTCCATTACTATTAGTGCTCCTGTTTTAGTTTCTGATAAATTTTGTACAGCATTAACTATTTCATTTATAGCAATATTTATGCTTTCCTTATCATTTGCATAGTGTACATCTTCAAAAGCTGATCTACCTATATGCTCTAGTCCTCTTCTAATTTCTGGTTGAAAAATTATAATTACAGATAATACCCCAATTGTAAGTGTCTTATTTAATATAAAATATAACATATCTAATTTTAATAAATAACTTATTGGTATTAACACTATAATTAATGCTATACCCTTTAATAATTGTTCCGCTCTTGTTTCTTTTATTAGCATATATCCTTTATAAAATATATAGGAAACTACCAATATATCTAGTATTGACCATAAAGACATATTACTTAAACTTTTTATTATTAGTGATATAAAATCTTGCAACACTATCACCTCCACCTTTTGTATATATATAAAATTATACATCAAAACATTAATTATTATATATAGAGAGAATTACTATTTTATTAAAAATTCATTATTTTTATAATAATTTTCTAATTAACATAATATAAGTAATATTAAGTAACTAAAAATATATTATTACTTGATAAGGGGGACTCTGATTATGATAAACTTTTCAATAGATAAAAAATCATTAAAAATCATAAGTTTATTATTTGGTTTATTTATATTAATACTTATATTATTAACGTTATTTTTTAAAAATACTGAACTAAATAAAATAAATAAAATTTCTAAGACAATAGTAAATATAAATTCATCATTAAAATTCGATGAAAACGATGCTAAACTTGATTTTAAAAATACAAAACAAATTTTAGATGAAAATTTAAATCTACTAAATGCATTAGATAACACCCTAACTAATTTAACTTTAAAAAAATCTAATTCTAATGAATTAAAAAACAATCTTTCAAATTATTTAAAACTAAATATTAATTTATATAACTCTATTATTTCTATAATAAATAATAAAAATAATGATAACTTTCAATCATTATATCAAGACCTAGTAAAAAACGAAGAAGCTTTTATTAAAGAAACTGATAAATTATCTGAATCTAAGATTAAAATTTCTACTCCCAAAAACTTAAAGACATTTTTTATAAGCTTAAATAAATTTTTAAATGAATCTTATAAATCAATTAGAGAAAATGATATTATAAGTGAGCAAAAAAGAGATTTTTTTATACAAATTAATGACTTACTAGATAAATTTTCTCAGCTAAAAAATGATGTCAAACCTGCTCTAGAAAAAATAAGAGAAGATAATAGAGATTTATCTATATTAATTTGTGATCTTAATGAAAAACGTTCAGATTTTAATGAAATAAAAGATGCTTCTATATCAATTTCTATTCCTGTTGATGGTAAAGAATGCTATGAAGCTTTAGAAGAAATTATTTCATCTTATGATTCTTATATTAATTCTCTAGAAAAAAGCATTAAAAATGAAATGAAATTACACGATAAATCTAAATTAATTTTAGATAATATTGATGAATTATATACTGATACTTTTGATAAATATGACTACTTTTTAAGTTGTTTTGATAATTTACAAAAAACCATATTATCATATAAATATTAATTTATGTATATAAGGCTCTTTTTGGGCAATAATATTATTGGTTTGAAATATACCAGAGGAGGATTTTTAATGAAAAAAATATATAGCCTTTTCATAATTAGTTTAGTGCTATATCTTTCCGTTATTAATAACAGTGTTGCTTATGCCCAAGTATTAGGTAACAACTTTCATACTAATCTTATTTCTAAAAAGGAAAATAATGAAACTTATTTAAATAATATAAACCTTACAACTCAATGCAATGCAGAACTAAATGAAAATAATACAAATGAAAATATTGACGAGTCTACAATAGAAGTTTTTAGTTATGATACTCAAAAACTCTATATAACGGAAAATGATATTGAATTAATGGCTAAATTAGTTTATGCAGAAAGTATTGGTGAACCTTATGATGGAAAAGTAGCTGTAGCATCAGTTGTTTTAAATCGTGTCATAAATCCCAGCTTTCCAAATTCAATAAAAGAAGTAATTTTTCAGAAAAATGCATTTTCATGTGTTAAAAATGGAGATATTAAAGCTACTCCAAATCAAGCATGTTACAATGCGGTTTATGATGCTATAAGAGGATATGACCCTACAAATGAAGCTTTATTCTTTTATAATCCTAGCACGGCAACCTGCGCATGGATGCATCAAACACAAAAACAAGATATGAAAACAATAGGGCATCATACTTTTTTTAAAGTTAAATCTTAATAAAAATAATGACCAATCTGATTAAATCAGATTGGTCATTATTTTTAGATTTACTTTTATCTATAACTTAAATAATATTTCTAAAACTCATAATAACATTTTATTCAAATGTACCTCTTACTATGCATTCTCCATCTTGAACCATCTTTATTCCGTTGCATAAAACTATATCTATATCTAAAGAGTTTTCATCAACTATTACTAAATCAGCATCTTTTCCCTTTTCTATTCTTCCTTTATTATATAATTTTAATATATCTGCTACATTAGAAGTTATAACTTTTATAGCTGTTTCAATAGGAATCCCATATTTCTTTATGCCTTCTTTAACTTGCAAGTACAATGACTCAACAGAACAAATTCCAAGCCCTACTATCTTTTTATTTTCGTCGAATTTAGGCATACTTCCATTACCATCAGAAGAAAATGTTATATTCTCTATTGGTAATCCTTCTTCAATGTATTTGTTTAATCCTTCTGAAGCTGTAAGTTCACCTTCTTCTAAAAAGTTAACATCACTGCTGGTAGTTAAATCTATAAGACCGCCTTCTTTTACATATTTTAAGCCTTCCATAAATAAATTAATATTTCTATTAATATGAGTAGGTAATAATTGAGATGATGGTATATCTGACTCTTTAATTAATTTAAATAAATAATCAAGTCTTCTTCTTCCTTCGCCTATATGTACATTTACTACTCCAGCTTTACTAGATAATATTCCTCCAACTCTTGATTGAGCTACTAATCTTGCAAATTCTTCATAAGTAGGCTCTGAGCTTCGATTATCTGATAATGCTATTTCTCCAACACCTATTATTTCTTGTATTAGCATTATATCTCTTTCAACGACACCAGTTAATGTTCTTACTGGTATAGCATAAGATCCTGTATAACAATATGATGAAAGCCCCTCTTCTTTTAAAGATTTAACTTTAGCTATTAAAGATTTTATATTCCTACATTCACTATCAGTACCTATACATCCAACTACTGTTGTTATTCCACTTGATGTTAAATTAGATAATTGTAGTTCTGGTGTACGCGTTTTATATCCACCTTCACCACCACCACCAATAAGATGTACATGACTATCTATAAAGCCTGGAAAAATAATTTTATTTTTACCATCTATCACATTAACATTAATAAAAGTATTTGATATATCTAAGCTTTCATAGATCCCTTCTATCTTACCTCCTGCTATTACAATATCTTTTATACCTATGTATTTGGGAGCATATACCTTAATATCTTTAATTACTGATATCATTGTTATCACATCCTATTATTGAATTTATTTTTTCTTATAATCTAAATTAACTATTTAATATTTGGTTAATGGTTTCATTAAAATAAATAGATCCAGAGAAGTTTTCTCTTAATTTATTGGCATAATAAATACTTTTCTCTTTATTCGTATTGTTGAGTATTAATGAAAGATTGTATAATGCATTATCAGCGTATGAACCAGTAGGATACTCTTCATAATATAATTCATATAATTTTATTGCTTCATCAGAATTATTTAGTTGCTCTAATGTTACAGCTTTATAAAATATAATATGTTCTTTTAGATAATTGCCATCACAGTAATCATATGCTTTACTAAATTCTACGTTAGCCTTTTCATAATTTTGTGTATTAAACTCTTCCATACCTTTTCCATAGAATACTTCTATTCCTGAAGTCTTTATTAAATTTATACATCGTCTATATAAACCTTTGTAATCATCTGGAACATCTTGTTCATTTACATTTTCTAAATCATAATAAATACTATCGACTTCACCATTTTCAAAATGCTCATTTAGTTTATTTATGTCTAATTCTACCTTTTTATTTTCTTCATTAATAGCTGTTTCTGCTGATTTCGGTTGGATTTCTTCTACTTGTTCAGTAACTGCATCTTCTGAAGCACTAGCATTATCTTCTGTTTTATTTAGTGATTCTAATGATTCATTACTATTTTTTTTATGAAAACCTTGAAAGGTATTTTTAAAGATATAGATAGCTCCACATATAGATACTATTATAACTAAAACCACAATTAACTTAATAATAAGATTGTTAGATTCCTTTTTATACGCCTTTAATTCTATTAATTGCTTTTTTATTTCATTAGCTATCTTATAGTTTTTATCTATAACCAAAACTTTATTCATGTAATCTATACACTTATTTATTTCACCTTTTTTTTGATAACATAATGCTAAAGCAGTATTTACCTTTATGCAGTTAAAATCACTTTCTTTACACTTTTTAAATATTGTTATTGCTTCTTCTATCTTTAATTCTTTTAATTTCTTTTCTCCAAGCTCATATAAATCAACCCTAAATCTATCTTCATTAGCACTTTTTATATAATTCTGAGCTATAGTATTATTGTTAAAATCTTTATTGATTTTCCATACTGTTATAGCTTCATCTAATTTACCTTGTTGATATAATATAAGTCCCTTTAAATTTAATATAGAAGGATTTTTCAAACTATAAGATAATGATTCCTCACATATTCTTAACGATTTGCCTATTTCTCCATTTTGATAATACACCATGGCTTTATCATAAAATTTTTTCTTTTTCTTTTTCATATTATTCCCCTTTATTGTATGCACTTAGAATTTTATGAATTTTTTTCAATTAACTTAAGTATAACATAAGAATAATATAGTATTCATTAATAAAAAATCGTCAACTTAAATATATAATATTAATTTAAGTTGTTTACAAATTCGACTTTATATAATTTTCTAAAAAATTAAAAACTCCAAAATACAATTCCTAATAGTGCTGATATAAGCACGCATATTATTGGATGTACCTTATGAGATAACAATAATCCACCAATTATTAACGTAACAATTATTGATTTTATATCTATATAAGATTCTTTAGCTAAATCAAAAAATGCTTGAAGTATAAGTGCTATTAATATTGGCCTCATTCCAAGTAATGCACTTTTTACTAAATTAGAGTCTTTAAACTTTTCTAATGTTTTTGAACATATAGTGACTAATATAAATGATGTTGCTATTATTCCTATAGTTGCTGCTAGACTTCCCCAAATCCCAGATACTTTAAATCCAACAAAGGTTGCTGAGTTAATAGAAACTGGTCCTGGTGTCATTTGAGATATACCTATAATATCCATAAAATCACTTACTGTAAGCCATGAATTATTAGTTATTATCTCCTTTTGGATAAAAGGAATCATTGCATATCCTCCACCAAAACTGAATGCTCCAATCTTAAAAAATGCTGTAAATAATTTTAATAATATCATTCTCTATACCTGCTCTCTTAAAAATATCATTCCATATATTGCTGATACTAAAATAACAATTACAGGATGAATATTAAATGCCATTAATGCTATAAGTGCAACTATTATCATAATTAACGTTCTTACATTTTTTTGTACACCCTTTGATAAACTTATTACACCAAATAAAACTAGCATAGGAACAGCTGCATTTATTCCCTTAAAAGCTAAATTTACAAAATAATTATCTCTAAACTGCATAAAAAAGGTAGCAATTAAAATTATTATAAAAAATGATGGTAATGTTACTGCTAGGATAGCTACTAACTCTCCAAGTATTCCCCCTATTTTCTGTCCAATAAATGCAGAACAGTTAATAGCTAAAGCTCCTGGTAGACTTTGAGATACAATCAAGAAATCCATAAATTCTTCTTTAGTAAGCCAGTTCTTTTTATTAACAACTTCTTCTTCAATTAATGGAATCATTGCATATCCTCCACCAAATGTAAAAGCTCCAATTTTAAAAAATGATATAAACATTTCCAAAATTTTATTCATATATAAACCTCCATCCATTATAAATTTCAATACTAATTATTTTATCACTAAATAAACTATATTATTAGTTTAAAAATTCCTATAATTTTCTATATAACAAAAAAGATGGAGTAAAACTCCATCTCTTTCATATATTAAAATATTATTCTTGTTCTAACATTATTTTCTTAGCATTTAAGATTGATGTAGCACTCATTGAGAACTCATCTAATCCATATTCAACTAATGTTGGGATAGCTGCTTCATCTCCAGCCATTTCTCCACACATTCCAACCCATTTTCCGTGTTTATGTGCACCATCTATAGTCATTTTTATTAATCTAAGTACTGCTGGATGCATTGGATTATAAAGATATGAAACTTTTTCGCTCATTCTATCAGCTGCTAATGTATATTGAATTAAATCATTTGTTCCTATTGAGAAGAAATCAACATGTTTAGCTAATTCATCAGCATAAACTGCTGCTGCAGGGATTTCAACCATTATACCCCATTGAATTACTTCTGAATATTCTTTTCCTTCTGCTTTTAATTCAGCTTTACATTCTTCAACTACTTCTTTAGCTTGTAAGAATTCTTCTAAACCTGAAATCATAGGGAACATAACACAAAGATTACCATATATAGAAGCTCTTAATAATGCTCTTAATTGAACCTTAAAGATTTCTTTTCTATCTAAACAAAGTCTTATTGCTCTATATCCTAAGAATGGATTCATTTCTTCTGGTAATGGTAAATATGGAAGAGTCTTATCTCCACCAATGTCAAGAGTTCTTATAACAACTTGCTTACCTTCCATCTTTTCAAGAACAAATTTATAACTTTCAAATTGTTCATCTTCTGTTGGAGCACTATCTCTGTCCATGTATAAGAATTCAGTTCTGAATAATCCTACACCATCTCCACCATTTGATACAACACTAAGTACATCTTCTGGCTTACCTATATTTCCACAAACTTCTATTCTTCTACCAGATTTAGTTGTTGTCTTTACATCTATTAATTTCTTTAATTCTTCTTGTTCTGCTTTGAACTTTTCTTGTTTAGCTCTATATTCTACTAAAACGTCTTCTGAAGGGTTTAGAATTACATCTCCAGTTAATCCGTCAACTAT
Source organism: Clostridium sp. CMCC3677 (assembly GCF_023845585.1). Classification (GTDB taxonomy): domain Bacteria; phylum Bacillota; class Clostridia; order Clostridiales; family Clostridiaceae; genus Clostridium; species Clostridium aquiflavi. Next base: position 78,370 of record NZ_JAMQHS010000009.1, on the reverse strand, counting down.
AATCATATCTCCAGTTTTAACACTACTTGTAATATCACCTAAGCCAAGTACAGCTGGTATCTCTAATGTTCTAGCCATAATAGCTGCATGTGAAGTTCTTCCACCTATATTAGTAATAAATCCTACTACTTTACTTCTATCTAATTGAGCAGTATCAGATGGAGTTAAATCATGAGCAACGATTACAGTGTTGTTTTCATTAATTGCAAAAGCATCTCCGCCTTTACCTGCAAAATTAGATATTATTCTCTTAGATACATCTTTTATATCTGCAGCTCTTTCTCTCATGTAATCATTATCCATAGATTCAAATATAGTTACAAAACTATTTGTAACATTTTCTATAGCTTTTAACCCATTAGTACTATTCATTTCTATTTCACTCATCATTGCTCCAGTAAATTCTGGATCATCTAACAATGTAATATGAGCTTCAAAAACAGCAGCCTTTTCTGCTCCCATTTCTTTTTCAGCTTTATCTTTAATAGCTTCTAATTGTGATTTAGAATTATCTAATGCTTTTTGTAATTTTTCTTTTTCACTCACTATATCACTAACTGACGCGTCAGTTATAACTATTTCTTCATTTTCAGTTAAAAACACTTTTCCTATTGCATATCCCTTAGATGCAGCAATACCTCTTTTCATCTCTAAAACTCCTCCTCGATATTTAAAATTGTTGTTTTATAACTTAATCTATTATTGTTAATCTATTATGTTATTTTAGGATAACTTCTAGATTTAAAATTCTAACTTTAGTTATTATAACATAAGTTTTAAAATATTTAATAGCATATTGCTAACTTTCTAAAAAAATATTTCAAAAATTCACAAAATTTCTTATAAATCATCAATTAAAGTGGAAACTTTTGCGTAAGCTGTCGATTTAGCTTCGAAAAAATCAGTTTTTACAGAATTAGAATTGGCCACAATATCAACCCATGTAGCTGGATTGCTTTCATAGCCTTGAAATAGCACGTCTAAGCCTATTTCTTTTAGTCTCTTATTTCCTAAATATTTTATATAATCTTCAATTAATTTTTTATTTATTCCTTGAATTTTATCTCCTATTACGTAATGCCCCCATAGTATTTCATTCTCAACACCTATACGCATCATTTCTCTAAGTTCATTTTTTAAATCATCTGTAAAACTTTCTGAATTTTCACTTTGTAATTCTTTTATTATATTTCTAAATAACCATAAATGAGTATTTTCATCTCTATTTATGTATCTAATTTCTTGAGCTGAACCGGGCATCTTTCCATTTCTCTCTAAATTATAAAAGAACATAAATCCTGAATAAAAGTAAATACCCTCCAATATATAATTAGCCATTAACGTTTTTATTAAGTTATATTCACTAGGATTATTTATAAACTCATTATATAAATCGCCTATAAACTTGTTTCTCTTTAGTAAAATTTCATCATCTTTCCATTGATACAGTATTTCATTTCTCTCTTCTGGTGAGCATATGCTGTCAAGCATATAGCTGTAACTCTGAGAATGAACAGCTTCTTGGAAGCTTTGAATAGTTAAACATAAATTTATTTCACTTGCAGTAATATAACTATTTATATTACTTAAATTAGCTGTTTGTATAGAATCTAAAAATATTAAAAATGACAATATCTTATCATAAGCTGTTCTTTCCTCTGGTAAAAGTTTTTTATAATCTTTTAAATCTTGTGCTAAATTTATTTCCTCTGGTATCCAAAAATTATTCATTCCTTGTCTATACCAGTCAGATGCCCAAGTGTATTTCATATTATTAAAATCATTTAAATTAGTTGTGTTTCCATTTATCACTCTCTTTAATCTAGGATCTCTATCTCCAAATTCATTAAAAAGTGGTTTTTTCTTTACTTCCATATTCTTTTCTCCCATTTCATTAAATATAAGGCAAATTAAAATTTCTATACGTTCCTATACATTAAGAAAATTATTACGCTGAACAACTTTCACATTCTGTTACTTCTAGTGATTTTGATCTTACGTAATATATAGATTTAACTCCACATTTGCATGCTTTTATATATAAATTCATAATTTGTCTCATTGTATACTGAGTTGTTATATATAAGTTAAATGATTGACCTTGATCAATATGTCTTTGTCTAACACCATTCATTTCTACGCACCAACCTTGTTCTAAATTATAGGCTGTATTATAATACCAGTAATTGTCTTCAGATAGGTTTGGTGCAGTCTTAGGAATTATACTTCCTTTCTTTTCTTCTAAATAAAATCTAGCCATTATAGGATCAATTCCTTCAGAAGTTCCTGCAATTGTAGCTGTTGAGCCATTTGGAGCTACTGCAATTAAGTACCCATTTCTCATACCAAACTCTTTAACCTCTTGCTTTAAATCAATCCATTTTTCATCATTATAATCTCTTAATTCAAAGTAATTTCCATTGTCCCAATCTGATCCTTCAAAGAGCTCGTATTTTCCTTTTTCTTTAGATAAATTCATACTAGCCTTTATTGAATAATAATTTATTTTTTCATACACTTTATCAACAAATGTTCTATGCTTTTCTTCTGTCCAATGTATTTTATTGTTAGCTAGCATATGATGATATCCGCTAGTTCCAAGTCCAATTCCTCTATATCTTTTATTAGTTATTTCAGCAAATGGAACTGAATAATAATTTAAATCAATTACATTATCCATAGCTCTTATTTGTGTTTCCACAACACATTCTAATTCCTCATCATTAAGAACATCTATATTTCCAAGTACTAGAGATGAAAGGTTACATACAACAAAATCTCCAGCTTCTATATTTTGTACTACATTGTATTTATCATTTTCCTTAATAATAGTATCTCCATTAACTTTCATAGCACTCATGTTTTGCATAATTTCTGTACATAAATTTGAAGAATATATAATTCCCTTATGCTTATTAGGATTCATCTTATTTGCATTATCTCTAAAGAATGCAAAAGGTGCTCCTGTTTCTGCTGCACTTTTAATTATTAATCTTACTAAATCCTTAATTTTAATGATTCTTTTTTCTATTTTCTCATCTTTAACACATTCAAAATATTTTTCTTCCCATTCTTCACCATAGAAGTCTTCAAGAGAATATCCTTTTGCGTTTTTTATCTCATGTGGACACATCATATACCAATCATTATCTACATCTTCTTCAGCAAGTTTCCAAAATAAATCTGGATAACAAACTCCTGGAAATACATCATGTGCTTTTTTTCTATCATCACCATTATTAGTTCTAATTTGTAAAAATTCAGGTATATCTTTATGCCAAGCATCAAGCCAAATTGCAACTGATCCATTTCTAACACCTAATTGATCTACTGCAATTGCTGTATCATTAAATAATTTTACCCACGGAATTACGCCCCCTGATGCTCCTTTAAAGCCTCTAATAGGTGAACCTAACGATCTTATTTTGCCTATATATATTCCCATTCCACCGCCAAATTTTGATACCTTAGCAAAATTATCTAATGACTTATATATTCCCTCTAAACTATCATCAACAGTATCAACAAAACAAGAACTTAATTGATAAAAAGGCTTTCTTGCATTTGACATAGTAGGAGTTGCCATTGTTGCTTTAAGCTCGCTTAAAACATTGTAAAATCTTTTTGCCCAATATACTCTTTTTTCTTTAACTTCTGGAATAGCAAGATGCATAGCAATTCCCATAAACATTTGTTGTGGAAGTTCTATAACTTTTCTATTAAAATCTTGAACTAAATATCTTTTAGCCACAAGATCTATTCCACTATAGTTAAAAATAAAATCTCTTTCTGGTTTAATTTCTTTTTCTAATTCTAAGATATCTTCCTTAGAATAATTTTCTAGAATATACTCCCCATAAAGATTTCTCTCTGTTAATTCTGTAATAAATTCATAGTAATTATCATATAAATTTTTACTTGCATATAAATTTCTATTTTTTCTTACTTTATCGTAAAGCTCGTGTATATATATTGTTGATGCTGCATACTGCCAATTAGGTTCCATATCACTTGTTAAGTCTAAAGAAACCTGAATTAAAGATTTTCTAATATCATTAACATCCATACCATCTCTTATTATATGTTCTAACGCCTTCAATAGTTTTTCTTTTGTATACGTACCATCATTATCTTTAATTCCCTCTATTGCTAAATCACAAAGTTTCTTTAACATCAATATTTCCGCTCCTCTACTATATATAGTGTACATCTATTTATTAATCAAATTTAATATACAACATATCGTTTTTCAATGTTTATAGTATAATTCCAAATATGATAATTGTAAAACGCCAAAAATCATATTTATTTATAAAAAAAGTGGTTAATCTCTAATTTACTATGAATTAACCACTTAATCAATAAATTTTATTTATTAACAACTTTTATTATTTAAAGGTAATATTATATATATTTTAAACATATCACCTTCTCTTTCTATTTTAGTTTTACCACCATGTAGTTCAACTATACTTTTTGTTATTGCAAGACCTAATCCTGAACCTTCAACACTTGAATTTCTAGATTTATCTGCTCTTGCGAATCTTTCAAATATCTCTTCTTCATCAAAGTCCATTTCATAATTTGCTATATTCTTAACTATAATTTCGACACGCTCATCATACTTTTCAATTTCTATATAAACTCTAGTATTGTCTAATGAATATTTTAAAGCATTAATTATTATATTTTCTAATGCTCTAGAAATTAGTTTTCCGTCCAACTCCATAAATATATCTTCTTCATTACTAATAACCTTAAAGTTTATATTCTTATATTCATAAAGAAAACTATATTCGCCTATGCCTTGATGTATCAGTGAAAGTATATCTAATTTATCTTTATTTAATGTTATTTTTCCACTATTTATTTTTGACATTTCAAACAAATCATCAATTAATGATTTTAATTTTAAAGATTTTGAATCAAGTATAGCTAAATAATCTTTTCTTTCATTCTCTGTTATATCTTTATTTTTTAATATATTTACATAATTTATTATTGAAGTTAATGGAGTTTTTAGATCATGTGATACGTTTGATATTAATTCTGTTTTTAGCTTTTCATCCTTAACTCTTTCATACAAAGAATTTTTATATCCTTCTTTTATTAAATTAATATTATTAATTAATTCTTTAATAGTTATTGAACCAAAAACAGGTATATCTTCATCTAAATTTCCTTCATTTAGCTTCTTAAGACCATCATTTATTATTGCAATATCTAATGTCTTTTTGACAGAAAATATCACCATTAATATAAGTCCTGTTATTATTAAAATAGTTCCTTTAAAAGGATATGTTTGAAAGAATCGTACAAACATATTATTTTCATATCCACCAGTAGCTAAGAAATAAAGATACGTAATTAATATTATTATTATTATTCCTAGAGATAATAACAATGTCTTACTTGTTTCTTTATATTTAAATCCATTTCTAATAACAAAAACTACGCTGTTTAATATATTTGATTTTATTTTCTCTTCCTTATTTCCTCTTCTTGCTATTATTAATACTGTTTTTATAATTAAAAATACATAAACTAATAATAAAAGAGACAGACTAATTATTTCTTTTCTTATATTCATTAATTCTTGTTTATAGGTATCTGTAGATGTGTAGTAAACTTCTTCAAAATTTTTGATTGTATCATCTAAATAGTTTACTAATCCCTTACTTACCAAGTAATTATACTCTTTTTCATTATCAAATTTGATGCTTACTACACCTTGCTTCTTAAATCTATTGTTTAATAAATCATCTATTTGATTTTCCTTTATGTATTTAATAGATGAATCTAAGAAAGGATCATTTGTATATAATTCTTTAGTATGCTTATTTCTAATTATAAAATAAACATTATCTTTTAATTTAAAATGACTAGTATATTCCTCTACATCATTATTAAAATATTTCATTAACTGTCCTATTTTTTCTTTTATTTCATTACTTCCAGTTAATAAATCATACAATCCATCTGTAGTTTCATATATTATTTGAGAAAATCCTTTACTATCTTCATAAAGCTTTTTTGTTTCATATTCTTTCTCATTAAATATAGATTTAATTAAGCTTAAATTATTGTTTTGCTTCATAAAATCTTTATATTCTAAAACTGATGAAAACAACATTCCTGTTATTAATATCATTAATAGTATATCTATTAAATATATTCCCTTTAAATAGCTTTTTAAGTGAATTTTAAATTTCTTTTTCAATCTTATATCCAATGCCCCACACCACCTTAATATATTCAGGCTCTTTTGTGTTTATTTCTATTTTCTCTCTTATCCTTCTTATATGAACAGTAACTGTATTTTCACTCTTATAAAATGGTTCATCCCATACTTTTTCATATATTTCTTTTATAGAAAACACTTTGCCTAAATTTGAAGCTAATAAGTGCAATATTTTGTATTCTGTAGCTGTCACTTTAATTTCTTCACCTCGTACAGTAATACTCTTAGATACAGTATCTATAACTAAATCTTTCACCGTTAATACTTGTTCTTCATCTTCTATGTTTAATGGTTTATCATATCTCCTTAATTGAGACTTTACTCTAGCAACTAATTCTAGGTGATTAAATGGTTTTATTATATAATCATCAGCTCCAACATTTAAACCAAGAATTTTATCCGAATCTTCACCTTTTGCTGATAACATAATTATAGGTAAATTTTCTGTTTCCCTAATTTTTAAACATGTTCTTATTCCATCAAGTTTAGGCATCATCACATCTAATACAATGACATGTATTTTTTCATTATTAAGAATTTCTAATGCCTCTAATCCATCTGCTGCTTTAAAAACTTTTAAATTTTCTCCTCTTAAATATATTTCAATGGCATCTCTTATTTCCTTTTCATCATCTACAACCAATACGTTATACATAATTTATCAACTCCCAATATTAATATTATTTACACATAAGACTAAAAACTCTGCTCATATAGAACAAACTGAGTTTACTAATTATTAATTAAGTCTTGAAATTCTTTAGATTCTCTTACTGGATTAAAATCTGCTTCATCCTGTGCTTCTTTTTTTACAACTTCATCTATTTCTATTGCTTTACTTAAATATTTTATAGTATTTGGGGCATCTCCTCTTCTTCCATATATAGATGCTATCCCATAATAAGTCCATATGTAATTTTCTATCTCTAAATTTTTATTATACCACAATAATGCTTCATCTAGATTTCCATATAGTTCATAAGTTAAGGCCTTATTAAAAACTGCATACCCATATTGCGGTTCAAATTCCAAAGCTTTATCTATATCTTTCATACCAGATTCAAAACTTTCATTATAAGATTTAGCTATTCCTCTTATATTGTATCCTTTTGCACTGCTTGGAAATTCGCTTATTATTTCATTTGATTTTTCAATAGATTTATTGTATTCACCTGAAAAAAACAAATTATATGCTTCATTATATAATTCTCGTTCTCTTTCATTCTCAACCTTACTTTTTCCCTCTTCCTTACTATCTTCATATTCTTTATCTAAATTCACATTATTTTCATCTAAAATCTCTGCATTTTCTATACTTTCTTTGTTAATAACATCACCTTTCTTGTTGTTATTAATGCCTTCAAATACTAATATTAATAATGTTATTGCTAACAATATTATTAATGTTGTTAATTTAAGCTTTTTACTTCCTGGTAATTTCATTCCTATCATCTTTTTTCTCCTAGCTTTATATTTATAAGTGTATATTTTAAATAAATATTAATCTTTTAGTATAATAGTAAGATTACACTATATTAAAATGTTAATATTATTTTAAAACAAATTAATTTATAAAAACATTATCTATTATAATATATATGTTTTCAATTATTACTAAACATTATTGTAAAAAATATGTTATCTTATATAAATAACTTGATTTTTATTATAATAAAGTGTATTAATATTTATTGGACTTAATTATATATTTAAAGGAGTAATTTTGATGAGCAAAATTAGTAAATATAAGAACCTAATCATGGATACCTTAATTATTTTTTTAGGATGTTTTATAGCCTCTTTAGGCGTAAATTTATTCCTATCTCATGCTAAGCTATTAAGTGGAGGGGCTACAGGACTTGCTCTTATACTAGAATATACAATGGGATTACCATCAGGTATTGTTGTCTTTGTTATAAACATTCCACTTTTATTACTAAGTTATAAAAAATTAGATAGAAATTTCACTATATACACAACAATAGGAATGATTTCTCTATCATTGTCATTAATGTTAACAAGACCATTTACAAATATTATTTATGTAAATGATATTCTTCTTTATTGTATCTATGGTGGTGTTTTATGTGGAATAGGATATGGATTAGTCTTTCTAAGACATGGTTCTACTGGTGGAACAGATGTAATAACTATGCTTATAAGAAAAAAATACTCGAATTTTAATATTGGTAGCTTAGGTTTTGCATTAAACTGTATTATCATTATAATTGGAGCAATCATATTTGGATTACCTCAAGCACTTTATACACTTATATCATTATTTACTCAAAGTATTGTGTTAGATAAAATGTTAAAAGGATTTAGCAGTAAAAAATTACTTCTTATTTTAACTGAGAAAGAGCAAGAAGTCATAAACTATGTTATAACTGATTTGCATAGGGGGATAACATCTTTATTTGCTGAAGGAGAATATACTCATAATAAAAAGAAAATGCTTTACTGTATAGTTACAACTCGACAAATGCTTGATTTAAAAACATCTATTCATTACATAGATCCAGCTGCTTTTATTACTATAGTAGATATATCTGAAGTTAAAGGTAGAGGCTTTATAAATTTATAATATTAAATAGACAGGTTAAGTAAATTTGTTAATCCTGTCTATTATTTTTTATCTTAATATGTTTATAGTTGACTAAGTAATTAAACTTAGTAATACTAAAAATGCTTATAAAAACATTGTCTTAAAACAAATCCTTATTTCAAAGTACCTAAATAATCTTTTTGACCAACTTCGTAAAGATTATTTCCTTCAGAATCAATAATCACAACTAAAGGCATATCTTTAACTTCCATTTTCCTTATTGCTTCAGCCCCTAAATCTTCATACGCAATTATTTCTGACTTAACTATACTTTTAGCTATTAATGCAGCAGCTCCTCCAATGGCACCAAAGTATATAGCGTCATTTTTTTTAATAGATTCTATAACTTCTTCATTTCTTGCGCCTTTACCTATCATACCTTTTAATCCTAATTCTAACAGCCTTGGTGCATATGAATCCATCCTATAACTAGTTGTAGGTCCTGCTGATCCTATAACGCTTCCTGGTTTCGCTGGAGATGGTCCAACATAATATATTATTTCATTATCTATATTTAAAGGTAATTTCTCATCTTTATCTAATAATTCAATTAATCTTTTATGAGCAGCATCTCTAGCTGAATAAATTATTCCACTTAGCAAAACAGTATCACCTGCTTTTAATTTCAAAGTTTTTTCTGATGTAAGAGGTGTATGTAGTTTGATTTCCATATTTTTTCTTCCCCCATTATATAATATCTATATTATTATTTCTTTATGTCTTGTTGCATGACAATTTATATTTACTGCAACTGGAAGTCCTGCAATATGAGTTGGATATATTTCTATATTTAATCCCAATGCTGTAGTTCTTCCTCCAAACCCTTGAGGTCCTATTCCCAATTTATTTACTTTTTCTAATAATTCTATCTCTAATTCTTTATAATACTCATCATTATTTCTTACATTTATAGGTCTTAATAATGCTTTTTTAGCTAAATAAGCTGCTTTATCAAAAGTTCCACCTATTCCAACACCAATTACCATTGGAGGACATGGATTCGGTCCTGCCTGTTTAATAACTTCTAAAATAAATTTTTTAACACCATCTACTCCATCTGATGGTTTTAGCATAGCTATTTTACTCATATTTTCAGATCCAAAACCTTTTGGTGCAACAGTTATCTTTATTTTATTTCCGGGCACTATATCATAATAAATTACAGCTGGAGTATTATCATTTGTATTAATTCTTCTTAATGGATCATTTACTACTGATTTTCTTAAAAATCCTTCTTCATAGCCTCTTTTTACTCCTTCATTAATAGCTTCACTTAAATTACCTCCAATTAAATGAACATCTTGACCCAATTCCACAAAAACACATGCCATTCCTGTATCTTGACACATAGGCATATGTTCTTTATCTGCAATTTCTGAATTTATAATTATCTTGTCTAAAATATCTTCTGCTAGATTCCATGTCTCTTTATCTTTAGAGTCTTTCAATGCTTGTCTTATGTCTTCCCCAAGGAAATAATTTGCTTTAATACACAATTCTTTTACAGCTTCTCTAATGCAGCTTACATTAACTTCTCTCATAATCACAACTCCTATAAATCTTTTATTAATTATAAGTTTAATTTTATTTTTATTTATTTACAACAATAAAAATCTCATATTTTCAAATTTGCACTACTATAATTAAACATAATACTTTATTAAGGAGTTACAAAATGAATAATATTGATTTGAACAAAATAATCAGAAATGTTATTTATATTCTAACTATATTTTTAACTGGTCTTATTTTATACAATAGTATTTTATTGTTAAATGATATTTTTTTTCATAAAACTTCTTATAAAAATAGTCTCCGTGTTGAAAAAATAGTAACAGATGATGTTTATGATGTTTTTAACATCAATTCATCATATAAAATAAAATTTAAAGAGAATGATATAAATAAATTGCCTTCAATATCAAAATCTGAAATATTAATACTAAATTACGATCCAATAACTCATCAATCCAATTACTCTGCTATATTTTTTAATAATGACTTTATTAATGATTCATCCATGGAAATTATATCCTATGTTAATGAAAATGATTTTCCAAATATAACTTTTCTAGAATATGAAAAATTAAAGAATGAATTTAATAATAACTGCATTGATACTATATCAATAATAGATATAGACTTTAATTTTTCAAACTTCCTTTATTACAATAATGAATATCATCATTTTAATAATGGGACTCAAACTATTGATTCATCTACTAAACTTCCAATAACATATAAAAATATTGTAATAGATGCTAGTTCTCAAAAAGAAAATACTTTCTATGTATACTCTGGGGGATTATTCAAAGAATTTAAGAAAGACTCTTCTATATATTTAACAAAAGGAAAAACTTTTTGGATAACCTTAAATAACGATTCTAAAATCTCTTATAATTTTTCTGATGTAGAAAATAAACTAAAAAAAAGTCAGGATAACTAATAATATAATCACCATTTCCAAACTGTATACTTATTAAAGATTTACAAATACAATATCTCAAAATGACTATTTTATCATTTTGAGATATTCAATTTACCTACTTATTATCATTTTCAAAATAAGAATTAACTGAATCTAAAATACTCTTAGCTATTTTTTCTTGATGCTCATCACTTTTTAGATTTTGTTCCTCTTTATTGTTAGATAAAAAACCACATTCTACTAATACGCATGCTCCATCATAACCATCTCTTAAGATTCTATATTGATCTTTTGCAGCTTTAGCAACTCTTTTATTTCCGTCATCTATATTAGCTTTTAATGAATTTTGTATATTATCAGCTAAAAGTTTACTTTTTTCATTGTTTGAATACCATACTTGTGCTCCAAAACATTTAGGTTGTGGAAACATATTTTGATGAATAGATATAAATACTTCACAGTTCTTTTCTTTTTTCATTTTGCATCTTGCATTTAAATCATTTACCTTTTTCCTATCTAATTCTGAATCACTTTCCCTAGTTAAATAAACAGTATATCCTGAACTTTCTAATTGATCTTTTAGCTTTGAACTTATAGATAGATTTATATCTTTTTCAACAGTTCCATTTTTTGACTTTGCTCCACCGTCTATACCACCATGACCTGGATCTATTAAAATCACATGATTTGATTTACTACTCTCTTCTGCTAATACTCTTGTTGGCATTCCAACTATAAGAAATATTACACAAAAGATAAATAACATTCTTCTAATTTTCATAGATGATACCTCCCATTAAATAAAAACTCTTATACAGAGTATTATTTGTTACATGAATTTTATTTATTCAAATAATATAGAATAAAAAAACACACCAAATAATATTTAAAATTATTATTTGATGTGTTATAAAATTATTTATAATTTTCTATTACACTTTCAGCAATATTAGTTGAATGATCTCCTATACGCTCAAAATTATTAACTAAGTCTAAGAAAATAGCTCCTGCATAAGCATTACATTTTTCTTCATAAAGTCTCTTTATATGCTTGTCTCTATAAGTTTTTTGGTAAGTATCTATTTTTCTTTCAACTTCAATAATAGTTTTTGCTTTTTCGAAATCTCTTGTTGCATATGAATCAATTGCAATTTCTAATGCTTCAACTGTAGTATTATATATATCGTATAATTCTCCTATAGCTTCTTCACTGTACTTAAGCTTTTTATGTATTTTTTGGTTCGCTAATTCTGCAATATTTCTAGCATGATCACCTATTCTTTCAATATCTATAATTACATGGAATGTAGATGCTACTATACCTTTTTCTTTATCTGATAAATCACACTTAGAAAGTTTAACTAAATATGCAGTTATGCTTTCTTCCAAAATATTAATTATCTCTTCGTTTTCATAAACTTGTTTAACTAATGTATCATCATTATCAATAAATGATTTCATAGATAATTCTAAATTTTTTCTAGCCTTATTAGCCATTCTTATAGTTTCTTTTATAACTTGTCCTGCTGCAATAACAGGAGTTTCTAAAAGTCTATTATCTATGTATTTAGGTCCTTTTTTCTCTATTTCATCTTCACCTGGTATTATTTTATTTATAAGAATTATTATGTATTTATTAAGAGGTAATAGTATTGCTGTATTTACTAAATTAAAAACTGTATGAGCATTAGCAATTTGTCTACTTACATCAGTACTAGTTGTAGATACAAAATCTCCAAGTACTCCTAAAAACGGTAGGAATATAATTGTACCTGTAATATTAAATACCAAATGTAGCATTGCTGCTTTATGTGCTGTCTTGTTAGTTCCAACACTTGCAATCATTGCTGTTATACATGTCCCTATATTACATCCAAATATAATAGGTAAAGCTACTGTTATATCTATAGCATTTGCAGTAGCTAATGCTACTAATATTCCTGTTGTTGCTGATGAACTTTGAAGTATTGCTGTTATTGCTGTTCCCGCAATTACTCCTATAAACCAATTATCTCCAATAGATGCTATAGCATCTGAAAAGAAAGGAGTATTTGTTAATGGTTTCATAGAAGCACTCATTATACCCATTCCTGTAAATAGTATACCGAAACCTAAAACTATGTTTCCAATATCTTTTCTCTTTTTTCCTCTTGCAAACATAACCATAGCAGCTCCAATAAACACAAATATAGGTGCTATTTCATCTAATTTAAATGATACCAATTGAGCTGTTATTGTTGTTCCTATATTAGCTCCCATTATAATTCCTGCTGCTTGAGCTAAATTCATAAGTCCTGCATTAACGAATCCCACTACCATAACTGTAGTTGCACTACTACTTTGAATTACAGCTGTAACTACTGCTCCAATAAAAACAGCAGATATTGGATTACTTGTTACTTTTTCAAGAATGTTTTTAAGACCATCTCCTGCTGCATTTTCTAGCCCGTCACCCATTAATTTCATACCATAAATAAATAAGCCTAAGCCACCCATTAATTTTATTATAACCATTATTATAGATTCCAAATTATTTGTCCCCTTCACTTATTTTATTTATCAACATTTTTAGTGTACCTGATTTTTTACATTATGTTAATATTTTAGAGTGATTTTTAACCTAGTTTTAATATACAAATTGATTTTTTTATTAAATTTAGTATAAAATTTAATCTTTTTATATAATATTGAATCTTTTTGGAATTTTCAAACAAAGATATCTTATGTATATCATGATTTTTTATGACATACTTTCTTGCTATAAAATTTAATTGCAAATTTTAATTATAATTTATTAATGAAGATAAAAAAAAGGAAGAGAAATAATTCCTCCCCCTTTTTTTGCAAGATATAAATTCCTATCTCTTTGAGAATTGTGGAGCTCTTCTTGCTTTCTTAAGACCGTATTTCTTTCTTTCCTTCATTCTAGGATCTCTAGTTAAGAATCCAGCCTTCTTTAATTCTGGTTTTAAAGCTTCATCAGATTTAACTAATGCTCTAGTTATACCGTGTCTTATAGCTCCTGCTTGACCTGTAAATCCACCACCGTGAACATTTACTAAAACATCAAACTTATCTTTAGTTCCAGTTAAAACTAATGGTTGGTTAACTATTACTCTTAAAGTTTCTAAACCGAAGAATGTTTCGATTTCTCTTTTATTTATAACAACTTTACCGTTTCCTGGTACAAGTCTAACTCTTGCAACTGATTTCTTTCTTCTTCCAGTACCCATGTATTGAACTTTTGCCATTTTCTATTTCCTCCTCCCGAGATCTTATTAGTACTTTAATTCTAGTACTTCTGGTTTTTGAGCTGCATGATTATGTTCAGCACCTCTGTATACATTTAATTTCTTTAGCATTTGTCTTCCTAATACTCCCTTTGGAAGCATTCTTCTTACAGCTTCTTCAAAAGCGAATTCAGGCTTCTTAGCTAATACTTCTCTATAAGGAGTTTCCTTTAATCCACCTGGATAAAAACTATGCTTTCTTAACATTTTTTGATCTAACTTTTTACCAGTTAAAACAACCTCTTCTGCATTGATTACTATAACGAAATCTCCGCAATCAACATTTGGTGTAAATGTTGGTTTATTTTTTCCTCTTAAAATTGAAGCAACTTGGCTAGCAACTCTTCCTAGTGGCTTACCAGCAGCATCAACAACATACCATTTTCTTTTAACTTCTTGTGCTTTCGCAATGTATGATTTCATCTCTTTCCCTCCCTGAACTTACATTATGGCATACTTTTATTTTTGTACGCACTTTTATGTCAAGACCCGGGGCTAGTGGATCTTATATACATAAATCTTTTAACAAACAAACTTATTATAATACACGCTTACGGGCGTGTCAATGTTTTTTGCAATATTTAATAAAAAACTTTTTCTAAAACCAAACCATTAGGTGGCACACACATTCCTGCTCTCTTTCTAATGCCATCATTTATTATATTATCAACTTCTTCAAGTTTTGTTTTTCCTGTTCCAACATTAATTAATGTACCTACTATTATTCTCACCATATTATACAAAAAGCCATCAGCACTTATAAAAATTTTAATAATATTTTTATTTTCTTCTATGTAAAAATCAGTTATAGTTCTAACTGTTGTTTTGGCTGAACTTCCTGGTGACATAAAAGCCTTAAAGTCATGCTTACCTATAAAATATTCACAAGCCTTTTTCATATCTTCAACATTTAATTGTTTTCTAACATGATGTACATATTGTTTTCCAAAAGATAGCTTTTCATATCTATTAACAATAGTATAAGAATACATCTTTCCTTTAGAAGAATATCGTGCATGAAAGTCCATATCTACTTCTTCAGATTTTATTATTGCAATATCGTCAGGTAATTTAGTATTTAATGCTTCTCTAAACTTCTCACCTGGTATACTGCTATTCGTGAAGAAATTTGCTACCATAGCCTTAGCATGGACTCCACCATCTGTTCTAGAGCTTCCATTAGTTAAACTCTTTTCTCCTGTCATCTTCAAAATAGCATTTTCTAAGCAACCCTGGACAGTTCTATCTTTAACTTGCCTTTGCCAGCCACAAAAATTTGTACCATCAAATTCAATTATTAATTTTATATTTCTCATATATTTCCTCTTTAAATCATAAAATAAACCTAACAACTACACTCCATAATATAATTAATGAAAATACAACAAAAGCTATTATATCCTTAGATGTGAATTTTAATACTTTCATTCTTGTTCTTCCTGCTCCACCTCTATATCCTCTAGCCTCCATAGCCATAGCTAATTCATCTGCTCTTCTAAAAGAACTTATAAATAATGGAACTAATAACGGAACTAAGCTTTTAGCTTTATTTATTATATTTCCAGATTCAAAATCAGCACCTCTTGCTTTTTGTGCTTTCATTATCTTATCTGTTTCATCCATAAGTGTTGGAATAAATCTTAATGCAATTGTCATCATCATAGCAAGCTCATGTGCCATTTCTTTTCCTATAGGTCTTATTAACTTTTCTATTCCATCAGTTAATTCTATAGGTGATGTAGTTAATGTTAGAATTGATGTTCCAACTATTAGAAATATCAATCTTAATGCCATAAATCCTGCTAATCTAAGCCCCTCTGTATATACAGATAAAAATCCAACTTTAAATATTAATGTTTCTGAAGTACCTTTAATCATAAAAATATTTAGAACAGCTGTTAATGCAATTAATAAAAATACCGGTTTTAATCCATTAAAAATAAATCTTAATGGAATTTTTGCAATTAATATTATTGATGCTAAAAATAAAAATACAAAAGTATATCCAACAAATTTATTAATTATAAATAAACATACGATAAAAAGTATTGATATCAGTATCTTTGTTCTTGGATCTAATTTATGAATAAAAGATTCCCCTGGTATATATTGTCCTATAGTAATATCCTTTAACATACTAATTTAATTATTGCCAATAACCACTTAGTTGATATGTGCTTTGGCAAAATTCCTCCTCTCTTAATTTAAGAGTAATATTAATTTATAAATATTTATTTTTTTCTTTCAAGATTCTTAGTAATTCCTTTTTAGCCCCTTCTATTGTAAAAACATCATCTGATATTTTAAACCCTTTTTTTCTAAGTTCTCTTACCAAATATGTAACTTGAGGAACTCCTAAACCTATCTTTTCTAATTTATCTACTTCCTTGAATACTTCTGAAGGTTTCCCTTGTAATGCAACCTTACCATGATTCATAACAACTATTCTTTCAGCTATTTTAGCTACATCTTCCATACTATGACTAACCAATATAATAGTCATATTATATTCTTTATGAAGTTTAGAAATTTGTTCTAATATATCATCTCTTCCTTTAGGGTCTAATCCCGCTGTTGGTTCATCTAATATTAATGTAGTTGGCTTCATAGCAATAACACCTGCTATGGCTACTCTTCTCTTTTGTCCTCCACTTAAGTCAAAGGGAGATTGGTCTTTATATGTCTCATAATCTAATCCAACCATATTCATAGATTCAATTACTCTAGTTTTTATTTCATCTTCAGTTAATCCTAAATTTTTAGGTCCAAAAGCTATATCTTTTGCTATAGTTTCTTCAAATATTTGATATTCTGGATATTGAAATACAAGTCCAACCTTTTTTCTTACATCAGTTAGATTTATTTGTTTTTTTGTTATATCAAGCCCGTCAACGATTATAGTTCCACTTGTAGCCTCTAGCAGACCATTTAAATGTTGAATAAAAGTAGATTTTCCAGAACCTGTATGTCCAATTAATGCTACAAATTCACCATCTTTTATTTCTATATTAACATTATCCAAAGCAACTTTTTCAAAAGGTGTTTTAGGCATATATATATGTGTTAAATTTTCTACTTTAATTGACATATCGCATTCACCATCTCATCTACATTTAATATTTCTTTTGGAATGTCTATTCCTTCTTTTCTAAGTTCATAAGTTAACTCTGTAACTTGTGGTACATCCAATCCTATATTCTTCATCATTTCAACTTGTGGAAAAATTTCTTTTGGTGTTCCTTCCATTTTAACTTCCCCACCATCCATAACTACAATTCTATCTGCTTGAGCTGCTTCATCCATATAATGAGTTATTAAAACTATAGTAATACCATAATTTTCATTTATATCTTTTATAGTTTTTAAAACATCTTTTCTCCCAGATGGGTCTAGCATAGCTGTTGGCTCATCAAAAATTATACATTTAGGTTGAATTGCTAATATTCCCGCTATTGCAATTCTTTGCTTTTGACCACCTGATAAAAGATGTGGTGCATGTCTTTTATACTCACTCATTCCAACTTTTTCTAAGCTATCATCAACTCTTTTTCTTATTTCTTTTGCTTCTACGCCTAAATTTTCAGGTCCAAAAGCCACATCTTCTTCAACAATCGTTGCAACTAATTGATTATCAGGATTTTGAAAAACCATTCCCGCTCTAGATCTTATTTCCCATAAATTATTTTCATCACTAGTACTTAAACTATCTACTATTACAGTACCGCTACTTGGAGTAAGTAATGCATTCATATGTTTAGCTATAGTGGATTTACCTGATCCATTATGGCCTAATACTACTAAAAATTCCCCTTTTTTAACTTTAAGGTTAACATTTTTAAGTGCATATTTTTCTTCTCTTGAGCCTTCTTCATTTCTGATATATTTGAAGGATACATCAGTGCAATTAACCATTTCCTGATTCATTGTTTAACCTCCATAAATTATACTTACTAATACATTATACAAAACTTTAAATATAATCAAAACTTTACATAATATTACACCTTGATGTATATACATAAAATTAGCTAAGTTAATTATATAATAAAATATTGTAAGTTCAATAAAAAAATATGAAATTTTTTCTATGATTTTACAAAAAGTACTCTATAATATATTAGTTTTATATTTTTATATGTTAAAATGGGGACTAAGTTTAAACTTAATCCCCTTATTAGTTATACTAATTCAAGTATTACTACTTCAGCTCCGTCTCCTCTTCTAGGACCTTTTTTATACATTCTTGTATATCCGCCATTTCTTTCAGCGTATTTAGGAGCTACGTTATCAAATAAATTTTTAACAACTAATTCTTCTTGTATAAAAGCTAATGCCTGTCTTCTAGCATGAAGATCTCCTCTTTTTCCAAGAGTAATCATTTTTTCTGCAAGAGATCTAGTTTCCTTAGCTCTTGTTACAGTTGTTTCGATTTTGCCGTGTTTTAATAAACTTGTAACAAGATTTCTTAGCATAGCTCTTCTTTGGTCTGTAGGTAGACCTAACTTACGATAACCTGCCATGGATTTACCTCCTTACTCATCGTTTAGTTTTAAGCATAAACCTAACTCTTTAAGTTTTCTCTCAACTTCTTCTAAAGATTTCTTTCCTAGATTTCTGACTTTCATCATATCATCCATTGATTTAGTAGCAAGTTCTTGTACTGTGTTAATTCCAGCTCTCTTTAAACAGTTATATGATCTAACTGATAAATCAAGTTCTTCTACAGTCATTTCTAGTACTTTTTCTTTTTTATCTTCTTCTTTTTCTATCATTATTTCAACATCATTAGTATTATTAGTTAATGACATGAATAATTTAAAATGTTCTATAAGGATTTTAGCTGATAAACTTATAGCTTCATCAATCTTTATAGTACCATTAGTCCATATTTCTAAAGTTAATTTATCATAATCAGTAATTTGACCTACTCTCGTATTGTCAACTGTAAAATTAACTTTCTTTACTGGTGTATAAATCGAATCAACAGCTATTGCTGAAATCGGTAATTCATCACTCTTATTTTTATTTTGAGTAACATATCCTCTTCCTCTATTAACTGTTAACTCCATATAAAGTCTTCCATTATCATCTAAAGTTGCTATATGTAAATCCTTATTAACAACTTCGACATCTCCGTCAGTCTTTATATCTGCTCCAGTAACTTCTCCTGGTCCTTTAGCATCAATATAGATAACTTTAGGGCCTTCACCATTCATTCTTAAAGCTAAAGATTTAATATTAAGAATTAATTCTGTAACATCTTCTTTAACTCCTTGAACAGTAGAAAACTCATGAAGAACTCCATCGATCTTAACAGAACTAGTTGCTACTCCTGGAAGAGATGATAATAATATTCTTCTTAGGGCATTTCCTAATGTAATACCATATCCTCTTTCAAGTGGTTCAACAACGTATTTTCCATAAGTTCCGTCTTCACTAGCTTCGATACATTCTATTATTGGCTTTTCGATTTCTAACATCCACGAACCCTCCTTATATTATAAATGGCAACCTTATTTTGAGGGCAACTGATTCTATATTTGCATATCATTTGATAGATTTGCCTAACAAATATAACTTTATTCAATATATTATTTACTATATAACTCAACAATAAGTGTTTCGTTAACAGGCACATCTATATCTTCTCTTGATGGCTCTGTAACAACTTTTCCTTCATAGTTATCAACATTAGCTTCTAACCATTTTGGTAAAGTTTTTGGATTTTCTACGAAAGTCTTAAACTTTTCACTTGATCTGCTTTTTTCGCATACAGTAATTACATCATTAACTGAAACATGATATGAACAAATGTCAACCTTTTTACCATTTACTAAGAAATGTCCATGAGTAACTAATTGTCTAGCTTCATTTCTTGATGCACCATAACCTAGTCTGTAAACTACGTTATCCAATCTCATTTCTAGTAATCTAAGTAGGTTTTCACCTGTTATACCCTTCATGTGTTCAGCCTTTTCATAATATGTTCTGAATTGGCCTTCTAAAATGCCGTATATTCTTCTTGCCTTTTGTTTTTCTCTTAATTGAATGCCATAGTTTGACATTTTCTTCTTGCTTGCTCCATGTTGTCCTGGTGCGTAGCTTCTTCTAACAAAAGCACATTTATCTGTGAAACATCTATCCCCTTTAAGGAATAATTTCATACCTTCTCTTCTACATAATCTGCATGTAGCTCCAGTATATCTTGCCATTAAATTACACCTCCTATTACGTTAAATTAAACTCTTCTTCTCTTTGGTGGTCTACAACCATTGTGTGGAATTGGAGTAACATCTTTTATTAAAGTTACTTCTAACCCAGCTGCTTGTAAAGATCTTATAGCTGCTTCTCTACCTGAACCTGGACCTTTTACATAAACTTCTATACTTTTTAATCCATGTTCCATAGCTGATTTAGCTGCTGTTTCAGCTGCCATTTGAGCTGCAAATGGAGTGCTTTTTCTTGATCCTCTGAATCCAAGTGCACCTGCACTTGACCATGATAAAGCATTACCTGCTGCATCTGTTAAAGTAACTATTGAATTATTGAAAGTTGACTTTATGTGCGCTGCGCCATGCTCAACATTTTTTCTTTCTTTTCTTCTTCTAGTTTTCTTAACTTTTTGAGCCATTAGTTATTTTCCCTCCTTACTATTTCTTTTTATTAGCCATTGTTTTTTTAGGACCTTTTCTAGTTCTAGCGTTAGTTTTAGTCTTTTGACCTCTAACTGGAAGACCTCTTCTGTGTCTTATTCCTCTGTATGATCCTATTTCAACTAATCTCTTAATGTTTAAAGCAACATCTCTTCTTAAGTCACCTTCAACCATTAAGTTCTTATTTATATAAGTTCTGATTTCATTTACTTCGTCTTCTGATAAATCTTTTACTCTAGCATCAGGACTAATTCCTGTTGTAGATAAGATTTTTTGTGAAGTTGATAAACCTATCCCATAGATATAAGTTAAAGCAATTTCAACTCTTTTTTCTCTTGGTAGGTCAACACCTGCTATTCTTGCCATTAAAAATTACACCTCCTGATAATTGAAATGCATAAAAGTTTGATTTAAAAATTATATAAAAATTTTAGGCCAATAGACTTCTCTATTGCAGCCGCTCCTAAAAATCTATTGCAATTAATTAAACGACTATATAATCATATTTGACTTTTAAGAAAATGTCAATATTATTTAACCTTATAATGTAAGTTTATTGTAAAATTGATCATTAACCTTGTTTTTGCTTGTGCTTAGGATTTTCACAGATAACCATTACTCTTCCTTTTCTTTTTATTACTTTGCACTTTTCGCAAATAGGCTTAACTGATGGTCTTACTTTCATAGCTAACCCTCCTCATATTTCTGATGATAGATATAAAGTTAATTATCTCTATCTTATTTTGCTCTCCATGTAATTCTTCCTCTAGTTAAGTCATATGGAGAAAGCTCCACTGTAACCTTATCGCCTGGTAGAATTCTAATGAAGTTCATTCTTAATTTTCCTGATATATGTGCTAGAATTTTATGGCCACTTTCAAGTTCAACTTGGAACATGGCATTTGGTAAAGATTCTAGTACTGTACCTTGCATTTCTATAACATCATCTTTTGACATAAGGTAATCAACCCTCCTTAACAATGCTTCTAAGTTTTAGAAATCTCTTAATTTTTAAATCAGTACTTTTATCGCATACTTGTATAGATGATTTAAGTTGTTCATCTACTTTTTCTAATATATTTAAATGCTTAAGTTTTTTCTTCTTAGGCTTATTTACTGTTTTTGTATTTCCATTAGATAACAAAACATACTTGTCATCTAGTTGCCTAACAATAACATATAAATGTTCTATATCTCTTCCTGCTTTTGAAAGTACTATTTTCCCAATCAAGTCATTGCTTTGCAAAATTTTCACCTCGATGATTACCTTAGTAATAAATTAGCACTTAACTAAATGGTATCATGCAAATTTATAACTAAGCAACACTCTGTTTCTACTTAATAAGTGTTAATATCTCTGGTCCATCTGGCAAAATTGCAACCGTATTTTCATAATGTGCAGATAAAGTAGCATCTGCCGTTACAACTGTCCATCCATTACTTAAAGTTTTAACTTTACAGTTTCCCATATTAACCATAGGTTCTATGGCTAATACCATTCCATTAAGTAATTTAGTTCCTTTGCCTTCTCTTCCAAAGTTAGGCACTTCGGGATCTTCATGAAGTTTCCTTCCAATCCCATGACCTACGAAGTCTCTTACTACTGAGAAACCTGCTGCCTCAATGTAGTTTTGTATTTCGTGTGATATATTACCTAATCTATTTCCTTCTTTGGCATATTTTATACCTCGAAAGAAACTTTCTTTTGTTACATCTATTAATCTCTTAGCATCATTTGTAACTTCTCCAATTGGAAAGGTCCTTGCTGCATCTCCATGGAAACCATCAATGAAAGCTCCACAGTCAATACTAACTATGTCACCATCTTTTATTTTATAATTTCCTGGTATTCCATGAACTACTTGCTCATTCACAGAAATACATAGTGACGAAGGAAAACCGTATAATCCTTTAAAGGAAGGTTTCGCTCCATGCTTAGTTATAAATTCTTCTGCTACCCTGTCTAATTCTGCAGT
Source organism: Clostridium sp. CMCC3677 (assembly GCF_023845585.1). Classification (GTDB taxonomy): domain Bacteria; phylum Bacillota; class Clostridia; order Clostridiales; family Clostridiaceae; genus Clostridium; species Clostridium aquiflavi. The sequence continues at coordinate 55,177 of NZ_JAMQHS010000009.1, read as the reverse complement.
AGTTATACCAGGCTTTATTTTTTCTTCCAATAGTAATAATGTTTCAGCTACTATTCTACCTGCTTTTCTCATTAAAGCAATTTCATCATCATTTTTGATAATAATCATGTTTTATTGCTCTCCTAATAATTTGCAAATATCTTCAAATACTTGATCAATAGCTTTTGTACCATCTACCATTGAAAGTAAATTTTTACTCTTGTAAAATTCAATTAGTGGTTGTGTTTGTTTATCATATACATCGATTCTTTCCTTTACAGTTTCAACTGTATCGTCTTTTCTTTGTACGATATCACTTCCACACAAGTTACATTTTCCATCAATTTTTGGTGGGTTAAATTTAATATGAAAACTTCCTCCACATGATGTACAAACTCTTCTGCCTGTCATTCTTTCTAATATAAACTCACTAGGTACATCAATTAATAATGCTGTATCTAATTGTTCGTTTCTATTTTCAAGGAACTCATTAAGAGCTTCAGCTTGTGCTACAGTTCTTGGGAAACCATCTAATAGATATCCTGATAAACAATCTTCTTGTTGTAATCTATCCTTAACCATATTAATTGTTACTTCGTCTGGAACCAATAAACCTTTATCCATATAGCTTTTTGCTTCCATACCAAGTGGAGTATTTTCAGAAATATTTTTTCTAAAAATGTCTCCAGTAGAAATATGGGGTATTGAATATCTATTGCTAATTGATTTTGCCTGTGTTCCTTTTCCTGCTCCTGGAGGACCTAGTAATACTATCTTCACGGGCTTCATCTCCATTTTACTTAATCTATTTTAGAAATCCTTTATAGTGACGCATTGTCATTTGTGATTCAACTTGTCTGTTGAAATCTAATGCTACACCTATAATGATTAAAAGTGCCGTTCCTGAGAAAGATATATTTTTAAATTCTGTATAATTTTGAACTATAGTTGGTGTTACTGCTAAAATAGCTGCTAATGTTCCACCTATTACTGAAACTCTATTAAGAATTCTTTCAAAATATCTTGTTGTAGCTTCTCCTGGTCTTACACCTGGTATAAATCCTGTAGATTTATGCAAGTTTTCAGCCATTTCATCTGGCTTAAACGTTATTTGTGTATAGAACCATGTGAAGAATAATGTAAGTATAGCGTATAACACTACATACATCCAACTTTCAGAATTAAAAACACATGTTTTATTAGTTAAAATCCACATTGCCCAACTTTTATTCGGAACAAAAGTAGCTATTGTTCTAGGGAAATCCATAACAGACATTGCAAATATTATTGCAATAACTGCTGACCCTATAATACTTAATGGTATGTGACTTGTTTGATTTCTCATCATTTTACTTCCGCCAACAGCTTTACCAGCATATTGAACTGGTATTCTTCTCTCAGCTAATGAGAAATAAAGTACAATAGCTAACAATGCAACAAAGAATGCTGCAAATAATGCGATCTCTATTATGCTCACATTTCCTGCTTGTTTAGAAGCAGCAATTGAACCCATAGTCATTGGAATTCTTGAAACTATATTAACAAAAATTAATATTGAAGTTCCATTTCCAATTCCATTAACAGTTAATTGATCACCTAACCACATACAGAAAGTTGATCCTACAACTAATGCAAATATTATAACTAACATTTCACTAGTCTTTATTCCTGCTGTAGCTCCACTATTAGAAATAGTTGCATATATTCCAAAAGCTAGAATAAATGATATTCCAAGTGATACATAACGAGTAGCATTCTGAATTTTCTTTCTTCCATCTTCACCCTCTTTAGAAAGTTGTTCTAATTGAGGGATGGCAACAGTTAATAATTGCATTATGATTGATGCATTAATATAAGGCATAACGCCTAATGCAAATATACTGAATCTACTAAAAGCTCCTCCTGATAATAAATCATAAAAGCTTAATAAACCGCCTGATTGGGATATGCTTTTTAGATAATCAGCATTGATTCCAGGAACAGGAATATGACTTCCCATCCTGAAAACTGCAACCAATAAGATTATCCAAAAAAATTTCTTCCTTAGTTCAGAAACCTTAAATGCGTTACGTAAAGTTTGAAGCACTTTAAATCACCTCAACTTTTCCTCCAGCTGCTTCGATCTTTTCTATTGCAGACTTTGAGAACTTACATCCTTTTACTGTTAAAGATTTTTCTAAATTTCCGTTACCAAGTATTTTTACTCCGTCTAATACCTTACTTACAACTCTTCTTTCAAGTAATACTTCTGGAGTTATCTCAGTACCATTTTCAAATATATTTAATCTATCAACATTAATACTAACGTATTTTTTAGCAAATATATTTGTAAAACCTCTCTTTGGAAGTCTTCTATATAAAGGCATTTGACCTCCTTCAAAACCCGGTCTTACTCCACCGCCTGATCTTGCATTTTGACCCTTTTCACCTTTACCAGCATTTCTTCCTAAACCAGAACCTGTACCTCTACCAACTCTTTTTGGAGCCTTCTTACTTCCAGCTGCTGGTTGTAATTCATGAAGTTTCATCTTAAGCACACCTCCTTATTTTCTTATATTTCTTCTACCTTTAATAGGTAATCAATTTTCTTTAACATACCTTTAATTTGAGGTGTTCCCTCATGTTCTACTGTAGCACGAATCTTTCTAAGACCAAGAGCATTTGCAGTAGCGATATGTTCTTTTTTTCTACCTATTAAACTCTTTACTAAAGTAATTTTTAGTTTAGCCATTGCAATACCTCCTAACCTAATATTTCTTCTACAGATTTTCCTCTTAATTTAGCTATATCTTCAGCTGTTCTTAAGCTTGCTAATCCGTTTATTGTAGCTTTAACCATGTTTTTAGGATTATTTGAACCTAATGATTTAGCTCTTACATCTTTTAAACCTGCTAATTCTAATACAGATCTTGCTGGACCTCCAGCAATAACTCCTGTACCTTGTTTAGCTGGCATTATTAGAACATTACCTGTTCCAAATTTTCCGTTGATTTGATGAGGAACAGTAGTTCCTAACATTGCAACTTCTACTAAGTTTTTCTTAGCATCTTCTATTCCTTTTTTGATTGCTTCAGGAATTTCGATAGATTTACCCATTCCAACGCCAACGTGTCCGTTTTCGTCTCCAACAACAACTAGAGCGCTGAATCTGAAGTTTCTACCACCTTTAACAACCTTAGTAACTCTGTTTATATCAACAACCTTTTCTTTAAGGTCTAGTGTACTAGGATCGATTCTCATGTATTTCCCTCCTTGTATATTAGAATTTTAAGCCTGCTTCTCTAGCGCCTTCTGCTAATTCTTGAACTCTTCCGTGGTATACATATCCACCTCTGTCGAATACTACTTCAGTAATTCCTTTTTCTATAGCTTTCTTAGCTACAGCTGCACCTACAAGTTTAGCACCTTCTTTATTTCCACCATTAGTTGAAAATTCTTTATCTAAACTTGAAGCAGCTACTATTGTAACAGCATTTACGTCATCTATAATTTGTGCGTATATATTCTTTTCACTTCTGAAAACTGAAAGTCTTGGTCTGTCAGGAGTACCAAAAACTTTCTTACGAACTCTAAGGTGACGCTTAGTTCTGCTTGCTTTTTTGTCTACCTTTTTGAACATACAGCTCACTCCTTCCTATTATTTCTTACCAGTCTTACCTTCTTTACGTCTGATCACTTCGTTTTCGAACTTGATACCCTTACCCTTATATGGTTCTGGTAATCTCCATTTTCTTATATCAGCTGCAGCAGCACCAACTTTTTCTTTGTCGATACCTTTAACAATTACTTTAGTTGCAGCAGGAGTTTCAAATGTGATTCCATCAATAGGTTCGATTTCAACTGGATGTGAATATCCAAGGTTCATTACAAGTTTCTTGCCTTGTAATTGAGCTCTATAACCAACACCAACTAATTCTAAAGTCTTTTGGTAACCTTCATTAACTCCGATTACCATGTTATTAATTAACGCTCTTGTTAAACCATGAAGAGCTCTATGAACTTTTTGATCACTTGGTCTAGTAACAATTACTTCATTGTTTTCAACTGCTATATTTATGTCTTTATGCATAGTTTTAACTAATTCACCTTTTGGACCTTTAACTGTAACAACGTTGTCTGGTGTTACAGTTACAGTTATGCCAGCAGGAACAGCTATTGGTAATCTACCAACTCTTGACATAAGTACACCTCCTGTATTATTTCTAAATTCTATATGTGAAACTATCTCGTGTTTATTTTCAAAATTTAAATACTACCAAACGTAGCAAAGAACTTCTCCACCTAAACCATCTTTTCTAGCTTCTCTATCAACCACTAGTCCTTTAGAAGTTGAAATTACTGCAACTCCTAATCCATTAAGAACCTTTGGTACTTCATCTTTTTTACAATATACTCTTAATCCTGGTTTAGAAATTCTCTTAATACCAGTTATAACTCTTTCATTATTCGCACCATATTTAAGACTAATTCTTAACATTGGTACTACTCCGTCGTTATATTCTTCAATATTCTTAATATAACCCTCTTGTAATAATATATTTGTAATTGCCTTCTTTACATTTGAAGAAGGTACTTCTACAACTTCGTGTTTTACAGCATTAGCATTTCTTACACGTGTAAGTAGATCTGCTATTGGATCTGTCATAACCATTTTTTGTGCCTCCTTTCATTACATCATGTCTATTACCAGCTTGCTTTTCTGCAACCAGGAATTTCGCCTTTATAAGCAAGTTCTCTAAAACAAATACGACATACTCCGTATTTTCTTAATACAGCATGTGGTCTTCCACATATTCTACATCTTGTATAAGCTCTAGTTTTGTATTTAGGAGTTTTACTCCACTTTTCAATAATAGCTTTACGTGCCAATATGTTTCCCTCCTTATTATTGAGCGAATGGCATTCCAAGAAATCTAAGTAATTCTCTTGCTTCTTCGTCTGTATTTGCTGTTGTAACGAAGATTATATCCATCCCTCTAACTTTATCAATCTTATCATATTCTATTTCTGGGAATATTAATTGTTCTTTTATTCCTAAAGAATAGTTTCCTCTACCATCAAATGCTTTAGCTGAAACTCCTCTGAAATCTCTTACTCTAGGTAATGCTATACTCATTAATTTATCAGCAAATTCATACATCTTTGCTTTTCTTAATGTAACTTTACATCCTAAAGCCATATTTTCTCTTATTTTAAAGTTAGCAACTGATTTTTTAGCTCTTGTTAATATTGGCTTTTGACCAGCTATTAAACTTAAATCACTAACTGCTGATTCTAAAACTTTTTGATTTTCCTTAGCTTCTCCAACACCCATGTTAATTACGATCTTTTCTAGCTTTGGAATTTCCATAACGTTCTTATATCCGAACTTTTCAATCATCGCTGGGATTACTTCTTTTGAATATTTTTCTTGAAGTCTTGTCATTTATAGTTACCTCCTTTCAGAATTTAGAATGTTTCTGAACATTTCTTACATACTCTAACTTTAGTACCATCATCTAATATTTTGTTAGCTATTCTTGTAGCATTTTTACATTTGTTACAATATAACATAACCTTAGAACTGTTAATAGCTGCTTCTCTTTCGATTATAGCACTTTCAACTTGGCTCTTATTAGCTTTTTGATGCTTTTTAACTATGTTAACTCCTTGAACAAGAACTTTTCCTGTCTTTGGATATACTTTTAAAACTTCACCAGTTTTTCCTTTATCTTTACCAGATATAACTACAACTGTATCGCTTTTTCTTACATGTACCTTCAAGTAAGACACCTCCTCTTATAGAACTTCTGGTGCTAATGATAGAATCTTGTTAAATTCTTTATCTCTTAGCTCCCTAGCAACAGGTCCAAAGATACGAGTACCTCTTGGTTGTTTATCGTCTTTAATGATAACTGCAGCATTTTCATCAAATTTAATATATGAACCGTCCGCTCTTCTTAATCCTTTTGCTGATCTAACTATAACAGCCTTAACAACCTCGCCTTTTTTAACAACTCCGCCTGGTGTTGCACTTTTAACGCTAGCTACAATAACGTCACTTATATTACCAAATTTTCTTTTTGATCCACCTAGTACTCTTATGCACATAATTTCTTTTGCACCTGAATTATCTGCAACTTTAAGTAAAGTTTGTGGTTGTATCATACAATTACCCTCCTTTCAGTATTAAAGCCTATTTAGCTTTTTCTACTATTTCAACAAGTCTCCATCTTTTATCTTTAGATAAAGGTCTAGTTTCCATTATTAATACTCTATCATTAATTTTAGCTTCATTATTTTCATCATGAACCTTAAACTTTGTAGTCTTGTTAACTGTTTTTCCGTATAGTGGATGTCTAACCTTAGTTTCGACAGCTACTACTACTGTTTTATCCATTTTATCTGAAACAACTCTACCAGTTCTTTTCTTTCTTAACGTTCTTTCCATTCGGGCTTACCCTCCTTCCAGATTTACTGTTCTAATGCCCTCATTTCGTCTTCTCTTAAGATGGTCTTTATTTGGGCTATAGATTTCTTTACTTCTCTAATTCTCATAGGATTTTCTAATTGTCCTGTAGCTAATTGAAATCTTAAATTGAATAACTCTGCTTTAAGATCTCCTAACTTTAATGTTAAATCTTGAGGATTGCTTGATCTTAATTCTTTTAATTCTCTAGCCTTCATTATTTTTCACCACCCATTTCCTCAAAATCTCTTCTTGTAACAAACTTAGTTTTTACAGGAAGTTTATGTGATGCAAGTCTCATTGCTTCTCTTGCCACATCTTCAGTAACTCCAGATAGTTCAAAAACTACTCTATCAGGTTTAACAACAGCTACCCAATATTCTGGTGATCCTTTACCTGATCCCATTCTTGTTTCAGCTGGTTTTTCTGTTACTGGTTTATCTGGGAAAATCTTTATCCAAAGTTTTCCTCCTCTTTTTATATATCTGTTGATAGCAATTCTGGCAGCTTCGATTTGATTGCTTGTTATCCATCCACAAGTTGTAGCTTGAAGACCAAAATCTCCATAAGCTAAGAAGTTACCTCTTGTAGCTCTACCTTTCATTCTACCACGTTGTACCTTACGATGCTTTACTCTTTTAGGCATTAACATGATCTATTCCTCCTTTCTTACGCGTTAGCTTCTTCCTTTTCTACTTTCTTTGTTGGAAGAACTTCACCATTATAAACCCAAACTTTAACTCCGATTTTTCCATATGTTGTATTTGCTTCAGCAAATCCATAATCGATATCAGCTCTTAATGTTTGTAGTGGGATTGTTCCTTCATGATAGTGTTCAGTTCTTGCTATTTCAGCTCCACCTAATCTACCTGAACAAGAAGTTTTTACACCTTTTATTCCATGTCTCATAGCTCTTTGCATTGTTTGCTTCATAGCTCTTCTGAATGAAATTCTCTTTTCTAATTGTGCAGCTATGTTTTCAGCCATTAATTGTGCTTCAGCTTCTACACTTTTAACTTCAACTATATTTATTAGTATATTTTTTCCACTAATATAATTAGTTAATTTCTTTTTTAAACTTTCAATTCCTGATCCACCTTTTCCTATTACGACACCAGGTTTAGCAGTATATATATTTAATTTAACTCTTTTAGCAGCTCTTTCGATTTCTATTTTAGAAATCCCAGCTGAGAAAAGTTCTTTTTTAACAAATTTTCTAATTTGGTTATCTTCTATAAGATTGTCAGCAAAGTCCTTTTTATTAGCATACCACTTTGCATCCCATCCCTTGATAACGCCTACTCTAAGACCGTGAGGATGTACTTTTTGACCCACTTAACTTTCCCTCCTTCTTTAAGCTCTTTCTTTTACAACTACTGTTACATGACTAGTTCTTTTGTTGATTCTGAATGCCTTACCGTGATCCATTGGTCTGAATCTCTTAAGTATTGGACCTTCACCAACAAAAGCTTCTGAAACATATAAGTTGTCAGCATTTAATTCTAAATTATTTTCTGCATTTGCAACAGCTGATTTTAAAACTTTTTTAATTACTACTGCTGCTTCTCTTGGAGTATATTCTAAAATAGCAAAAGCTTCTTTAACTTGTTTTCCTCTTATTAAATCAAGAATTACTCTAACTTTCATTGGAGACATTCTAATATATTTAGCTATAGCTCTAGCTTCCATTTATGTTCCTCCTTTCCAGGCTACTTTCTTTTTGATGTTTTATCTGCCACATGACCTCTATAAGTTCTAGTTAATACGAACTCGCCTAACTTGTGTCCAACCATATCTTCTGATAAATAAACTGGAACATGTTTTCTTCCGTCATGAACTGCAATTGTATGACCTATCATTTGTGGATAGATTGTTGAACTTCTTGACCAAGTCTTAACAACTTTCTTATCTCCACTTGCATTCATTTCTTCTATCTTCTTTAAAAGTCCTTCATGCACAAAAGGTGCTTTTTTTGTTGATCTACTCACTAATATTGCCTCCCTTCATAAACCTTAGTAACAATAAGCTAGAAGAGAATAAAAATTTCTCTTCAAACTACTTAGCGTTTCTACCCTTGATAATAAATCTATCAGAATATTTCTTATTCTTTCTTGTTTTGTATCCAAGTGCTGGTTTACCCCATGGAGTAACTGGACTTGGTCTACCAACTGGTGCTTTACCTTCACCACCACCGTGAGGGTGATCGTTAGGATTCATAACAGAACCTCTAACTGTAGGTCTCCATCCCATATGTCTTTTTCTACCAGCTTTACCGATATTAACTATATCGTTTGTTGGGTTAGACACTGTTCCGATTGTTGCTCTACATTCTATTCTTACATATCTCATTTCACCTGAAGGTAATCTTAAAGTTGCGTAGTTTCCTTCTTTAGCCATTAATTGTGCTGAATTACCAGCCGCTCTAACTAATTGACCACCTTTACCTTTTTGTAATTCGATATTATGAATAACTGTACCAACTGGTATGTTCTTTAATGGAAGAGCATTACCTGCTTTGATATCTGCATCTGGACCTGATACTATAACATCACCAACATTTAATCCTGCTGGAGCAAGTATGTATCTTTTTTCTCCATCTGTGTAAACAACAAGTGCAATATAAGCTGATCTATTTGGATCATATTCTATAGTTGCAACCTTTGCTGGAATTGAATCTTTATTTCTTTTAAAGTCTATGATTCTGTATTTTCTCTTAACTCCGCCGCCACGGTGTCTTACAGTAATCTTACCTTGAGCATTTCTACCTGCTTTACTCTTTAATGATACAAGAAGTGACTTTTCCGGTTGTTGTGAAGTTATTTCTTCAAATGTAGGCATAGTCATTTGTCTTCTTGATGGTGTAATCGGGTTAAACTTTTTAACTGCCATTACAATTCCCTCCTTTTTTCAGCTTTTCTGGCATTTCACCAATAATGGCCTTAATATACTATTGTAATCCGTCGAAGAATTCTATAGCTTTGCTTTCTTCAGTTAATGTAACAATAGCTTTCTTGTAGTCAGATCTCTTTCCTACATGTACGCCCATTCTTTTAGTTTTTCCTAAACCGTTTATAGTGTTAACGTCTTTAACTTTAACATCAAAAACTTCTTCCACAGCTCTCTTTACTTGAGACTTATTAGCATTTACGTGAACCATGAAAGTGTACTTTTTTTCTGCCATAGCAGCCATACTCTTTTCAGTGATAACAGGCTTTCTTATTATATCATGGCTTGTTAATTTCATTATGCGTACACCTCCTCAATTTTTGATACAGCATCTTTAGTTATGATTAATTTTTCAAATTTTAATAAATCATATACGTTGATGTTGTTTACTGGGATAACACTAACCCCTTGAATATTTCTTGCTGATTTATATACAGCTTCGTTTGATTCAGCAGTTATTATTAATGTTTTCTTTGCATTGAATGCATTTAACATTTCTATAAATTGCTTAGTCTTTGGAGCTTCAAAAGATAATGATTCTAAAACTACCATTTGTCCATCGTTAACTTTGCTAGTTAATGCTGACTTCATAGCAACTCTTCTCATGCTCTTTGGAATTGAAACTCTGTAATCTCTTGGCTTTGGTGCGAATACAATACCACCTTTGATCCATTGAGGTGCTCTAATAGAACCTTGTCTTGCTCTACCAGTACCTTTTTGTCTCCAAGGCTTGATTCCGCCTCCTCTTACCTCAGTTCTAGTCTTAGCTGATTGAGTTCCTTGTCTCTTATTAGCTAATAAAGCAACTACTACTTGATGTAATGCGTGTTTATTTACTTCCACTTCAAATACGTTTGCATTTAATTGGATATCTCCAACTTGTTTTCCTTCTTGATTAAATAACCCTACTGTAGGCATTATGTCTCCTCCTTTCCTTCAGAAATTAAGCTTTAACTGCGTTTCTTATTACTACTGTACCTTTGTTAGGTCCTGGGATTCCACCCTTTATTAATAATAAGTTCTTTTCAGCTATTACTTTAACTATTTCTAAGTTCATTACTGTTGTATTAACAGAACCCATATGTCCAGGCATTCTCTTATTTTTGAATGTTCTAGATGGGTCTGATGAAGCTCCCATTGAACCTGGTGCTCTTTTAAACTTAGAACCATGAGTCATAGGACCTCTTTGTTGGTTCCATCTTTTGATAACACCTTGGAATCCCTTACCTTTAGAAACTCCTGATACGTCAATTTTGTCTCCAATTTCAAATACATCAGCTTTGATTTCTTGACCAACTTCATATTGGCTTACATCTTCAAGTCTGAATTCTTTTAAAGTTCTCTTTAAAACAACTCCTGCTTTTTCAAAATGTCCTTTAGCTGGCTTGTTAACTAATTTTTCTCTTATATCACCAAAACCAACTTGTATTGCTTCATAACCGTCTTTTTCTACAGTTTTCTTTTGAACAACAACACATGGACCAGCTTCTACTACTGTAACTGGAATAACTTTTCCTGCTTCATTGAAGATTTGAGTCATCCCTATTTTCTTACCTATTATAGCTTTTTTCATGTATTTACACCTCCCAAACTAATTAGCGGACTGTTTCCAATCATAATAGTTCATTTTTTTATTTTCCAGCTTATAATTTAATTTCTATATCCACACCTGCTGGAAGATTTAATCTCATTAATGCATCAACAGTCTTAGGTGATGGATTAACTATGTCGATTAATCTCTTATGAGTTCTTATTTCGAATTGTTCTCTTGAATCTTTATATTTGTGAACCGCTCTTAATATTGTAACAACATCTTTTTCAGTTGGTAGTGGAACTGGTCCTACTACTTTAGCTCCTGATGTTTTTGCAGTTTCTACAATTTTCTCAGCTGATTGATCTAATATTGTATGATCAAAAGCTTTTAATCTGATTCTTATTTTTTGCTTTGACATTATGGTTTCCCTCCTTTTCATGTACGCTTTACTTCTAACGCACAACAGCGGTTATTCTATAAACTGCACCGGGTGTTTCATCACTCGCCACAAAATTATACAATCCCTGTCGTCGGATTCTAGATCCAAACTACTCATCAAGAATTACCCGGAAGTCCGGCAACCTCTTGATTCATCGCTGTATGCTATGCAACTTCTTCATTATACTATCATTAAAAATATTTTTCAAGTTTTTTTTATACTTTTCTTCAAGTTTTTACTCATTTAATATTTTTGCTTTTTTCGTTTTCGTTTCTTTTATTATTCTAATAGTATTTCTTATAAATTTCAATATATTTATTTTATTTATTTACTGTATTATATTACTTATATTAGTTTTTTTATTTTTTATCTTTAAATATAAAAATAAGGTAGAGAAAACGTCTTTTCTCTACCTTATTCATTATTCTAATTAGAATTTATAATAATTATTAAAATTAAGCGTTAATCTTAGTAACAACTCCTGAACCTACAGTTCTTCCGCCTTCTCTGATCGCAAATCTTAATCCTTCATCCATAGCTACTGGATTGATTAATTCAACGTTCATGTCAATGTGGTCTCCAGGCATTACCATTTCCATTCCGTCTGGTAATTTTATTGATCCTGTAACGTCTGTTGTTCTGAAGTAGAATTGTGGTCTATATCCATCAAAGAATGGAGTATGTCTTCCACCTTCTTCTTTTTTAAGTACGTATACTTGACCTACGAACTTAGTGTGTGGGTGTACTGAATTAGGTAATGCTAAAACTTGACCTCTTTCGATATCAGTTCTTTGAACACCTCTTAATAATGCTCCGATATTATCTCCTGCTTGCGCTTCGTCTAATAACTTTCTGAACATTTCGATTCCAGTTACAACAACTTTCTTCTTTTCTTCACTTAATCCTACGATTTCAACTTCGTCTCCTACGTGAAGTACTCCAGTTTCAACTCTACCAGTTGCAACTGTTCCTCTACCAGTGATTGTGAATACATCTTCTACTGGCATGATGAATGGTTTATCTGTTGCTCTTTCTGGTGTTGGAATGTAGCTATCTACTGCTTCCATTAATTCTAAGATTGGAGCAATTGCTGCTTCATCTGTTGGGTTTTCTAATGCTTTTAATGCAGATCCTTTTATTACTGGAATATCATCTCCTGGGAAGTTGTATTCGCTTAATAATTCTCTAACTTCCATTTCAACTAATTCTAATAATTCTTCGTCATCTACCATATCTGCTTTGTTTAAGAATACTACAATGTAGTCAACTCCAACTCTCGATGCTAGTAGGATATGTTCTCTTGTTTGTGGCATTGGACCATCTGCTGCTGAACAAACTAAGATAGCTCCATCCATTTGTGCTGCTCCTGTGATCATGTTCTTAACATAGTCAGCATGTCCTGGACAGTCAACGTGAGCATAATGTCTGTTTTCTGTTTCATACTCAACGTGTGAAGTATTGATTGTGATTCCTCTTTCTTTTTCTTCTGGAGCTTTATCTATTTCTGCATAGTTAAAAGCTTCTGCAAATCCTCTGTTTGCTAATACAGTTGTGATTGCAGCTGTTAATGTTGTCTTACCATGGTCTACGTGACCGATTGTTCCAATATTTACGTGTGGTTTACTTCTCTCAAATTTTTCTTTTGACATTGTAAAATTCCTCCCTTATTATGAAATGATTTAAAATCTTATATTAGATTCCAAAATATAATCTATATTATTTAGATTTGTTTCCAGCAACTTGTTCTTGAATACTCTTTGGAACTTCTTCGTAGTGATCGAATACCATTGAGTAAACCCCTCTACCTTGAGTTCTTGATCTTAAAGATGTAGCATATCCGAACATTTCTGATAATGGTACGAACGCTCTAATAACTTGAGCACCATTAACAGCTTCCATTCCTTCCATTCTACCTCTTCTTGAATTAACGTCTCCAATAACATCTCCCATGTATTCTTCAGGAACTGTTATTTCAACTTTCATCATTGGTTCAAGAAGTACTGGATCTGCTTTAGACATAGCATTTTTAAATGCCATAGATCCTGCAATCTTAAATGCCATTTCTGATGAGTCAACTTCATGGTATGAACCGTGTACTAATCTAACTTTAAAGTTAATAACATTGTATCCAGCAATTATACCATTTAAAGATGCTTCTTGAATACCATTGTCAACAGCTGGGATATATTCTCTAGGAATAGCTCCTCCAACAATTGCATTTTCAAATACGTATTCTCCCTCAGTTGGTTCCATTTCAATTACAGCATGACCGTATTGACCTTTACCACCTGATTGTTTAGCATATTTAGCTTCTGCTTTAACAGCTTTTCTAATTGTTTCTTTATAAGCAACTTGTGGAGCTCCAACGTTACATTCAACTTTGAATTCTCTCTTAAGTCTATCAACGATGATATCTAAGTGTAATTCACCCATACCAGCGATAATTGTTTGACCTGTTTCTTCATTAGTCCAAGTCTTGAAAGTTGGATCTTCTTCAGCTAATTTAGCTAAAGCCATTCCCATTTTTTCTTGAGCTGCCTTAGTTTTTGGTTCGATAGCTACAGAAATAACTGGTTCTGGGAATTCCATTGATTCAAGGATTATAGGTTCTTTTTCTGAACATAAAGTGTCACCAGTACTTGTGTTCTTTAGTCCGATTACTGCTCCTAATTCCCCTGCTTCTAATGATTCAACTTCTTGTCTTGAGTTAGAGTGCATCTTAACAAGTCTACCAATTCTTTCTTTCTTACCCTTAGTTGAGTTAAGAACGTATGAACCACTTTCCATTATACCAGAATAAATTCTTGTATATGCTAACTTTCCTACGAATGGATCTGTAGCGATTTTGAATGCTAGCGCTGATAATGGTTCTCCATCAGAAGCACTTCTTTCAGCCTCTTCTCCATCTAAGTTAGTACCTTTTACAGCTGGAATATCTAATGGTGATGGTAAGTAATCAACAACACCATCTATCATTTGTTGAACACCTTTATTCTTATATGAAGAACCACATATACAAGGGTAAATTTCATTAGCTATAGTAGCTTTTCTTAAGCCAGCTTTTAATTCTTCCTCAGTGATTTCTTCTCCATCTAAGTATTTCATCATTAATTCTTCATCAGCTTCAGCAATTGCTTCGATCATTGCTGCTCTATATTCTTCAGCTTTTTCAGCATATTCAGCTGGTATAGCTTCTTCTCTCATATCTTTTCCAAGATCATCGTGGAATATGATAGCAACGTTTCTTATAAGATCAATCATACCTTGGAAGTTTTCTTCGTTCCCTATTGGAATTTGTATTGGAACTGCATTTCCTTTTAATCTATCTCTTACAGTGCTTATACATCTAAAGAAATCTGCACCTGTTGCATCCATCTTATTAACATAAATCATTCTTGGAACACCATATTTATCCGCCTGTCTCCAAACAGTTTCAGTTTGAGGTTCAACCCCACTCTTTGCGTCTAAAACTGTAACAGCACCATCAAGTACTCTTAACGATCTTTCAACTTCTACTGTGAAGTCTACGTGTCCAGGAGTATCAATTATATTAAGTTCATGTTCTTTCCACGCACATGTTGTAGCTGCAGAAGTAATTGTTATACCTCTTTCTTGTTCTTGAACCATCCAGTCCATTGTAGAAGCTCCATCATGAGTTTCACCTATTTTGTGATTTATTCCTGTATAAAATAATATACGCTCAGTTGTTGTTGTTTTACCCGCATCAATATGAGCCATTATACCGAAATTACGAAATTTATCTAAAGGATATTTTCTAGCCATTAATTGTCCTCCTCTCAAATAGTAAGTTTAAATTTGACAAAACTGTCTTGGCGTAAGCCAAAACAGTTTATATATATATTAGTATCTGTAATGAGCAAATGCTTTATTAGCTTCTGCCATTTTATGAGTATCTTCTCTCTTTTTAACAGCTGCTCCAGTATTATTAGATGCATCTAATAATTCTCCTGCAACTCTTTCGCACATTAACTTTTCGCCTCTTTTTCTAGCGGCTATTAACATCCATCTTATTCCTAAAGTCTGTCTTCTTTCTGTTCTAACTTCCATAGGAACTTGGTATGTTGCACCACCTATTCTTCTGGCTTTAACTTCTAGTAATGGCATTACATTGTTCATAGCTTCTTCAAAAACTTCTAAAGCTTCCTTACCACTTCTTTGAGCGATTAATTCAAATGCTTCGTAACAGATTTTTTGAGCTACACCTTTTTTACCATCTTCCATTATGCTGTTTATGAATTTTGTAACAACTTTTGAATTGTATACTGGATCTGGTAATACATCTCTTTTTGCTATATGTCCTTTTCTTGGCACTTTTCTTCCCTCCTTAACAATTTAAATTTAAGTTCATCGGTACTCGGTATTTTTTTATACCGTAAAGTGTTCTCCTCATACATCTATATAAACTAAAATTACAAATCTATGTAAATGCGAAGATTAGCACTAAACTAAGTTAACCTTATTTTTGCTTAGGTTTCTTAGCACCGTATTTTGATCTTCCTTGCATTCTGTTAGCTACGCCTGCGCAGTCTAACGCACCTCTTACAATATGGTATCTTACACCAGGAAGGTCCTTAACTCTACCACCTCTTATAAGAACAACACTATGTTCTTGTAAGTTATGGCCTACACCACCAATGTATGCAGTTACTTCAAATCCGTTTGTAAGTCTTACTCTTGCAATTTTTCTTAACGCTGAGTTAGGCTTCTTTGGAGTTGTAGTTTTTACTACAGTACATACTCCTCTTTTTTGAGGGCATTCTTTAAGTGCTGGTGCAGTTGATTTTACTGCTGTTGACTTTCTGCCTTTTCTTACTAATTGGCTAATAGTTGGCATTTTTTCACCTCCCGAAATTTATTTATCTATATTAAATTAAGATAAACACTAAATTATATAAATGTAATTAACTTTAATTAAAGCTAATCATTTACTTAATAATTAATATATCACTATAACATTCATTATAGCTTATACTTAAATACAAGTTTTACATAAATATACATTTTGATAAAAACTCATGAAGACAAACTAAATTTGCCTTCATGATGTATTATTCACAAATATGTTTGTGTGGCTTTTAACAGCCACACAAACTGTATTTTATCATTTTAATATACGCATGTCAATAAAATTAATTATTCAACTATTTCTATCTCATTTTCTTCTATTTTTTCATTTTTTGTGTTTAAATTTAACCCTCTGTATCTCATCATACCTGTTCCAGCTGGTATCAATTTACCTATGATTACATTTTCCTTTAATCCTATTAATGGATCAACTTTTCCTTTTATAGCTGCTTCTGTAAGAACTCTAGTAGTTTCTTGGAATGAAGCTGCTGATAAGAAACTATCTGTAGCTAATGCTGCTTTAGTAATACCTAGTAAAGATTGTTCGCCTTTAGCCTCTTCTCCACCAAATTCTCTAACTTTAGCATTTGCTTCTTGGAAATCAAAAATATCTATCATTGTTCCAGGTAATAACTCAGTATCACCAGATTCAAGAACTTTTACTTTTCTAGTCATTTGTTTTACAACTACTTCAAGGTGCTTATCATTAATATCAACCCCTTGTAGTCTATATACTTTTTGAACTTCTGAAAGTAAATATCTTCTAGCTCCATCTACACCTTTAATGTTCATAATATCATGAGGATTTACTGATCCTTCTGTTATCTCATCTCCAGCTTCAATATAATCTCCATCAGATACTTTTAATCTTGATCCAAATGGGATATCATAGCTACGTTCTTCTCCATCTGCATCCATAACAAATACAGCTCTCTTTTTCTTAGTTTCTTCAATTCTTACATTACCATTTATTTCACTTACTATAGCAAGCCCCTTTGGTTTTCTAGCTTCAAATAATTCTTCAACTCTAGGTAAACCTTGAGTAATATCTGATCCTGCAACTCCACCTGTATGGAATGTTCTCATTGTAAGCTGTGTTCCTGGTTCTCCAATTGATTGAGCTGCTATTATACCAACAGCTTCTCCTATATCAATCTTCTTAGCTGTAGCCATATTCATTCCATAACACTTGGCACACACACCAACTTTACAATCACACGTGAATGCAGATCTTATCTTAACTTTTTTGATTCCAGCATAAACAACTTTATCAGCTATTACTGGATTCATATATTCATTTTTAGCTACTATTACGTCTCCACTATTAGGATCAACTATATCTTCTGCAGTATATCTACCAATTAATCTTTCTTTTAATTCTTCGATTACTTCAGAACCTTCTTTTATTTCAGATACGTATATTCCGTCATCTGTTCCACAGTCTTCTTCCCTTACAATTACATCTTGACAAACATCAACAAGTCTTCTTGTTAAATAACCTGAATCGGCTGTTTTTAACGCTGTATCAGCATTACCTTTTCTAGCTCCATGAGTAGATATAAAGTATTCTAATACATCAAGACCTTCTCTAAATGATGCTCTGATTGGTAATTCAAGGATTTTTCCTGATGGACTTGCCATAAGTCCTCTCATACCAGCTAATTGCTTGATTTGAGATTTAGATCCTCTGGCTCCTGAATCTGCCATCATGTAGATTGGATTAAATTTATCCAAACTATCCATTAATGCATCGGCAACTTCTTCTGTTGTCTTAGTCCATTTTTCTATAACTCTTTCATATCTTTCATCTTCAGATATAAATCCTCTTTTATACATCTTTTCGATTTTATCTATTGTTTCATCTGCTTCATGTAGTAAATCGTATTTAACTTGAGGTACTATCATATCTGATGCTGCAACTGTTACGGCACCAATTGATGAATAATGATATCCTAATGCTTTAATATTATCAAGCATTATTGATGTTTTCGTAGGACCATGTAGCATATAACTTTGATCTATTACTTTTCCTAATGATTTCTTAGTTACTAGGAAATCTATTTCTAAATCAAATTTTTCTTTTTCATTTTCTCTATTAACAAATCCTAAATCTTGAGGAATTGATTCATTAAATATAAGTTTTCCTACTGTAGTTTTTATTATTCCTGATTTTACTACTCCATCTATTTCTTTGTATACTCTAACATTGATTTGTGCATGAATATCTATATATTTAGATTCATAAGCCATAACAGCCTCATCTTTATTAGAGAAAGTCATGCCTTCTCCCTTAGCGCCAGTTCTATCCATGGTTAAGTAGTAAGAACCAAGAACCATATCTTGTGTTGGTACACAAACTGGTTTACCATCAGATGGTTTTAAAATATTTCCTGCTGCTAACATTAAGAATCTTGCTTCTGCTTGAGCTTCTACTGATAGCGGTACATGGACAGCCATTTGGTCTCCATCAAAGTCAGCATTATACGCTGTACATGCTAATGGATGTAATTTAATTGCTCTTCCTTCTACTAATACAGGTTGGAACGCTTGAATTCCTAATCTATGTAGTGTAGGAGCACGATTAAGTAATACTGGATGATCAGTAATAACTTCTTCTAACACATCCCATACTTGTGGTAAAACTCTTTCTACCATCCTCTTAGCACTCTTTATATTATGTGCAATTCCATCTTGAACTAATTTCTTCATAACAAATGGTTTAAATAACTCTAAAGCCATTTCTTTTGGAAGTCCACATTGATACATTTTTAATTCTGGTCCAACAACGATAACTGATCTACCAGAATAGTCAACTCTCTTACCAAGTAAGTTTTGTCTAAATCTACCTTGTTTACCCTTTAACATATCTGAAAGAGATTTTAAAGGTCTATTTCCTGGACCCGTTACCGGTCTACCTCTTCTACCATTATCAATAAGAGCATCTACTGCTTCTTGAAGCATTCTTTTTTCATTTCTTACAATGATATCTGGTGCTCCTAAATCTAATAATTTCTTTAATCTATTGTTTCTGTTAATAACTCTTCTATATAAATCATTTAAATCAGATGTTGCAAATCTTCCTCCATCTAATTGAACCATAGGTCTTAAATCTGGTGGAATTACAGGAATTACATTTATAATCATCCATTTAGGATCATTTCCTGACTTAGCAAAAGATTCTACAACTTCTAATCTTCTTATAATTCTTACTCTTTTTTGACCTGTGCTTTGCTTTAAGTCTTCTTTAAGTTCTTTAGCACCAGCTACTAAGTCTATTTCTCCAAGTAATTCTTGAATTGCTTCAGCACCCATTCCGGCAACAAAGCTATCATCACCATATTTATCTATTGCTTCTCTATATTCTTTTTCATTAAGCAATTGTTTCTTTAATAATGGTGTTTCTTTTGGATCTATTACTATATAAGATGCAAAATATAAAACTTTTTCTAAAGCTCTTGGTGACATATCCATTAATAATCCCATTCTTGATGGAATTCCCTTAAAGTACCAAATGTGAGAAACTGGAGCAGCCAGTTCTATGTGCCCCATTCTTTCTCTTCTTACTTTAGCCTTTGTAACTTCAACTCCACATCTGTCACAAACTATACCTTTATATCTTACTCTCTTATATTTTCCACAATGACATTCCCAGTCTTTCATAGGTCCAAATATTCTTTCACAGAAAAGACCATCTTTTTCTGGCTTTAATGTTCTGTAATTAATAGTTTCAGGTTTTTTTACTTCTCCTCTTGACCACTCTCTTATTTGTTCTGGAGATGCTAAACCAATTTGTATGGCATCAAAATTATTTAACTCAAACAAGGGTAAATCCTCCCTTCAAAATTAATGTTCATCATTAAAATCATCTAATTCTAGATCAGTTTCAAGTGTTTCTATTTCAAAATTTTCATCATATTCAATTTCATCAAGATCTTCTCTATATCCGTCTTCAACTTCTTCAGTGTTGCTCTCTACTACTGGAGTGCTTTCTTCTGAACCTTCTATATTAACTTCTAAATCCGCCATTTCTTCATCAGCATATTCTTTTAAACTAACTTCTTGATGATTTTCATTTAAAACTTTAACATCTAAGCATAATGCTTGAAGTTCTTTTATAAGTACTTTAAATGATTCTGGCACTCCTGGTTCAGGTATATTTTCACCCTTAACAATAGCTTCATATGTTTTTACTCTACCTACAACATCATCTGATTTAACAGTTAATATTTCTTGTAATGTATGAGCTGCTCCATAGGCTTCAAGAGCCCAAACTTCCATTTCTCCAAATCTTTGACCACCGAATTGAGCTTTACCCCCTAGTGGTTGTTGTGTAACTAAAGAATATGGACCTGTTGATCTAGCATGAATCTTATCATCAACTAGATGGGCAAGTTTTAAGATATACATTATACCTACTGTTACTAAGTTATCAAATGGTTCTCCTGTTCTACCATCATATAGTACAGTTTTTCCATTTGCATTATACCCTGCTTTTTCCAAACATTCTTCAATTTCACTTTCAGTAGCTCCATCAAATACAGGTGTTGCTATATGCCAACCTAATTTGCTAGCAGCCCAACCTAAATGCACTTCAAGTACTTGACCGATGTTCATACGTGAAGGTACGCCTAGTGGATTTAAGCATATTTGTAATGGTCTACCGTCTGGTAAGAATGGCATATCTTCTTCAGGTAATATTCTTGAAATAACCCCTTTATTACCATGACGTCCAGCCATCTTATCCCCTACTGATATTTTTCTCTTTTGAACTATATAGCATCTTACAAGTTCATTTACTCCTGGATTTAATTCATCTCCATTTTCTCTTGTAAATACTTTGATATCAACGATTATTCCAGCTTCTCCATGAGGAACTCTTAAAGAAGTATCTCTAACTTCTCTTGCTTTTTCTCCAAATATTGCTCTTAATAATCTTTCTTCTGCTGTAAGTTCAGTTTCTCCCTTAGGTGTAACTTTACCAACTAAGATATCTCCTGATCTTACTTCAGCACCGATTCTGATGATACCTCTATCATCTATATCTTTAAGTGCATCTTCGCTTACATTAGGTATATCTCTAGTTATTTCTTCTGGTCCTAGTTTAGTGTCTCTTGCTTCACATTCATATTCTTCAATATGCATAGATGTGAATACATCTTCTCTTACTAGTTCTTCTGAAATAAGCATAGCATCTTCGTAATTATAACCTTCCCAAGTTATAAATCCCATTCTTATGTTCTTACCTAATGCTATTTCTCCTAAATCAGTTGAAGGACCATCTGCAAGAACTTGGTTCTTAAATACTATTTCACCTTTAGTTACTATAGGTCTTTGATTTATACAACTACTTTGGTTACTTCTCTTAAACTTAAGTAATCTATAGTTATCAGTTCCTCCATCTGAATCTCTCTTCACTCTAATTTCATTAGCAGATACGAATGTAACAATACCAGCATTTTTAGCCTTTGGAAGAACTCCAGAATCTACCGCTGCTTTAAATTCTATTCCAGTACCAACAATTGGTGCTTGAGGTTTTAATAATGGAACCGCTTGACGTTGCATGTTAGATCCCATAAGTGCTCTTGATGCATCATCATTTTCAAGGAAAGGTATCATAGCTGTTGCCACTGATACAATTTGTCTTGCAGATACATCCATTAAGTCAACATCTGTTGCTGGAACTACTAATACATCTTCTAAGTATCTAACAGTTACTTTTTTGTCTACAAAATAACCATTTTCATCTAATGGCTCTTTTGCTTGAGCAATTAAGCATTGATCTTCTTCATCAGCTGTAAAATATCTTATTTCATCAGTTGCTCTAGCATTTTCTTTATCTATAATTCTATATGGTGTTTCTATAAATCCATATTCATTAACTCTAGCAAAAGTAGCTAATGAGTTTATAAGCCCTATATTTGGACCTTCTGGTGTTTCTATTGGACACATTCTACCATAATGAGAATGATGAACGTCTCTAACTTCGAAACCAGCTCTTTCTCTTGAAAGACCTCCTGGTCCTAAAGCTGATAATCTTCTCTTATGTGTTAATTCTGATAATGGATTTGTTTGATCCATGAATTGAGATAATTGTGAACTACCAAAGAATTCTTTAATAGCCGCTGCTACTGGTCTTATATTAATTAACATTTGAGGAGTTATTGATTCTTGGTCCTGAATAGTCATTCTTTCTTTAACTACTCTTTCCATTCTAGATAAACCAATTCTAAATTGATTTTGTAATAATTCTCCTACTGATCTTAATCTTCTATTTCCCAAATGATCTATATCGTCAACATAACCTATTCCATAAGGCAATCCTAGTTCATAACTAATAGTTGCAAATATATCATCTTTTATGATATGTTTTGGAATAAGTCTACTTAAATTTTTCTTAATTTCTTCTTTTATAGTTGCTTCATCAGAATAATTATCTAATATTTCTCTTAAAGTTGGATAATGTACCAATTCCTTTATTTGTAAATCACTTACGTCAAAAGGTACTTGTTTCGTTATATCTACAAAATTATTGCTAATAACTCTAACAAGTTTATCATCAACTAATATGTCTACTGATTTTATTCCTGCATTTTGAATGTCTTCTGATAATAATCTACTGATTTTTTGGCCTTTTTCAACCATAATTTCTCCAGTAGATGGATTAATTACATCCATTGCTGCTATTTGATTAGCAATTCTTAAATTTAATGCAAGCTTTTTATTGAACTTATATCTTCCAACTCTAGATAAATCATATCTTTTAGCATCAAAAAATAATGAGTCTATTAATGATATTGCACTATCTACCGTTGGTGGCTCACCTGGTCTTAATCTTTTATATATTTCAAGTAATCCTTCTTCTCTAGTCTTAGTATTATCTTTTTCAATACTTGCTCTGAATCTTTCATCTTCACCAAAGAAGTCTAATAATTCTTGATCGCTTCCAAATCCCATAGCTCTTGCTAAAATTGTTATTGGAAGTTTCCTTGTTTTATCAATTCTTACATAAATAATATCATTAGAGTCTGTTTCATACTCTAACCAAGCACCTCTGTTTGGAATTACTGTAGCTGAATATAATTTCTTACCAGTTTTATCAATTGAATAATTGTAATATACCCCTGGTGATCTAACTAATTGGCTTACAATAACTCTTTCTGCACCATTAATTATAAAAGTACCTTGTTCAGTCATTAATGGGAAGTCTCCCATAAACACTTCTTGTTCTTTAATTTCACCAGTTTCATTGTTTTGTAATCTTACTGAAACTTTTAACGGTGCTGCATAAGTTGCATCTCTTTCTTTACACTCTTCAACAGAATACTTAATATTATCCATATCAAGCTTATAATCTACAAATTCTAGCACTAAATTTCCTGTAAAATTTGTAATAGGATTGATATCACCAAAAACTTCGTGCAGTCCTTCTCTTAAAAACCACTGATATGAATCTAATTGCACTTCAATTAGATTTGGCATTTCTGTAACGTCTTTGACTTTACCAAAACTCATTCTCGTTCTTTTTCCAACTTGGACAGGATGTACCATCAACTTTCACCCCTTGTATAAAGTAAAATAACCAAAAAACATACTTCCTCTAAGGACTTATGCTTTCGGATAGCGTCTTCTTTCAGTATAACCATTTTTGGTCAGATTATACTTATTTTTCCCACATATATACACTTACCCACTATCATGGTTAAGTACATTATATGATACTATCATATAAAAATTTCCTTGTCAATATATTAATGACGTAATTTTTTTAGGAAAAATTTAGATATATTAACACTTCAATAGCTATAAAGCTATATAAAATATTTACTATATAAATCAACATTTTATATAGCTTTATAAAATGAGTTTAAAAAAGGTGCTATATAAGCACCTTTTTTATATATAAGAAATTAAATTATTTAACTTCTACTTCTGCTCCAACTTCAGCTAATTTAGCTTTCATGTCTTCTGCTTCTTCTTTAGATACAGCTTCTTTTAATGTCTTAGGAGCTCCATCAACTATTTCTTTAGCTTCTTTTAATCCTAATCCAGTGATTTCTCTAACTGCTTTTATAACTTTGATTTTGTTTGCACCAGCGCTAGCTAGTATTACATCAAATTCAGTTTTTTCTTCTCCAGCACCACCTGCTACAGCTCCTGCTACAGCAACTGGAGCAGCTGCGCTTACTCCAAATTCTTCTTCGCAAGCTTTTACTAATTCATTTAATTCTAAAACGCTCATTTCTTTTATAGCTTGAATGATATCTTCTCTTGTCATTTTAAATAGCACCTCCGAAATTTTTTCATAAAATTTATAATTGTTTTTTATTCAGCATTATTCAGCTGATTCTGATTCCTTACTATCTTTAATTGCACTTAATAAGTATGCAAAGTTTGATAGTGGAGACTTGATACTTCCAAGAAGTTTTGCAATAAGAACTTCTTTTGAAGGAATTGTAGCAAGTTGTTTGATTTTATCTGCATCGTAGATTTCTCCTTCTACAATACCAGCTTTTAATTCTAACTTCTTATGATCTTTTGCAAAATCATTTAGGACTCTAGCTCCTACAGTAACATCTTCATATCCAAATGCAATAGCTACTGGTCCTTCTAAGTATTCAACAGCACCGTCTAAACCTAATTCTTTAGCTGCTATACTTACTAAAGTATTTTTATATACTTTGTATTCTACGCCAGCTTCTCTTAAATTTTTTCTAAGAGCTGTATCTTCTTCAACTGTTAAGCCTTGATACTTAGCGAACACAACTGCTTTTGCTTTTTCTAACTTTTCTTTAATTTCAGCAACTTTTGCTTCTTTAAGTTGTCTGTTCTTGTTCATGCTATGATCCACCTCCTCACAGTTTTAAACTGCTTAATTCTATTAAAAAAGATCTTCCCATAGACAGAGAAGATCTATAATAAACTTACTTATTATATACCTCGGTAGGTAGTTTAAACTTTATGCTCTCGCACCTACTGTCTATGGAAAATATATTTTTAACTTTCACAACGAATTAAAATATATCACATTTAATTCATTATGTCAATATTAATCTAAAGCTTTTGTTGGATTAATTTTTGCTCCTGGTCCCATTGTGCTAGAAACAGTAATTGATTTTAAGTATTGTCCCTTAGCAGCTGCTGGCTTAGCTTTAACTAAAGCTTCCATTAATGTTGTAAAGTTTTCTTTTAACTTTTCAGTTCCAAAAGATTTCTTTCCAATTGGGCAATGAACTATAGAAGTTTTATCAACTCTATATTCTACTTTACCAGCTTTAATTTCAGCAATTGCTTTAGCAACGTCAAATGTTACTGTACCTGATTTTGGATTAGGCATTAATCCCTTAGGTCCTAATACTCTACCAATTCTACCAACTACACCCATCATATCTGGAGTTGCAACAACTACATCATAATCAAACCAGTTTTCTGATTGGATCTTTTGAACTAAATCTTCAGCTCCAACGAAATCTGCTCCAGCTTCTTGAGCTTCAGTAGCCTTATCTCCCTTAGCAAAAACAAGAACTCTAACTGTTTTACCAGTTCCATTAGGTAATACAACTGCTCCTCTAACTTGTTGATCTGCATGTCTTGGATCTACTCCAAGTCTTACATGTAGTTCAATTGTTTCATCAAAGTTTGCTTTTGCAGTTTTTACAGTTAAATCTAATGCTTCAGTTGAGTTGTATAAAGCACTTTTATCTATTAACTTTGAACTTTCAATATATTTCTTTCCCATTATAAGCCTCCTCTGTGGTATTAGCGGTTTTTACCTCCCACTTATTTTTACGAATTACTCTTGAATTGTTACGCCCATACTTCTTGCTGTACCTTCGATCATTTTCATAGCTGTTTCGATGCTAGCAGCATTTAAGTCTGGCATTTTAGTTTCAGCAATCTTTTTAACTTGTTCTTTAGTTAAACTTCCTACTTTTGTTCTGTTAGGTACTCCTGATCCACTTTCTAATCCTAATTCTTTCTTGATTAGAACAGCAGCTGGAGGAGTCTTTAATATGAAACTAAAAGATCTATCTTGGTAAACAGTTATAACTACTGGTATTATTAACCCAGCTTGATTTGCTGTTTTTGCGTTAAACTCCTTACAGAATCCCATTATGTTTACACCATGTTGACCTAAAGCTGGACCAACAGGTGGTGCTGGTGTTGCCTTACCTGCTTGAAGTTGAAGTTTAATCATTCCAGTTACTTTTTTAGCCATTTTCGTTATTCCTCCTACACTGTGGTATATACGGACTTTTTTGTCCTCCCACTTATTTAAAATTAGCTTATATTTAAATTAAACTAATTTTTCAACTTGATTAAAGTCTAGTTCAGCAAGTGTTTCCCTGCCAAACATATCTACTAAAGCCTTTATCTTTTTCTTTTCTAAAACTATCTCTTGTATTTTTGCTACTGAATCCATTAAAGGTCCTGAGATAATTCTTATACTTTCCCCTACTTCCAAGTCAATCTCAACAGGCATTTCTAAAACTCCCATTGTTTCCACTTCTTCGTCAGAAAGAGGAACAGGCTTTGATCCTGGTCCTACAAATCCTGTGACTCCTCTTGTGTTTCTTACAACATACCAAGATTCATCAGTCATCAGCATTTTTATCAATACATAACCAGGAAATTTCTTTTTTAATGAGACTTTTTGTTTGCCATCTTTTTCTTCAATCACTTCTTCCATAGGCACTTGCATGTCATAAATTAGTGATTCAAGACTTCTGTTTTCAATTGCTTTTTCTAGGTTTGCTTTAACCTTATTTTCGTATCCTGAGTATGTATGCACTACATACCATCTTGCTATATCACTCATACTTGTATAGGTGAATAAAAGATCACCCAAACCTCCCTTTACTTAAAATTAAAAATCATTTCAAAGAGGTTCTTGAAAATAAAATCTAATCCACCAACTAATATTATATATATTATGGCGAATACACCTACTGCAACAAATGCTTTTTTTGTCTCATCCTTTGAAGGCCAAGTTATTATTTTAAGTTCGGCCTTAACCTCTCTAAAAAAACTAAGTAAGCCGCCATTTTTAGGAGCATCTTTAGTTTTTGCAATATCTTTTACTGACATAACTTCACTTCCTTAAACGTAATTAAGTATATGTCACACTTTATTACTTCTATTTTGTTTCTCTATGAAGTGTGTGCTTTTTGCAAAATCTGCAATATTTGTTCATTTCTAATCTATCTGGGTTGTTCTTTTTGTTTTTCATAGAATCGTAATTTCTTTGTTTACACTCTGTGCATGCTAAAGTTATTTTAGTTCTCATAACTGCACCTCCAATTTTTATATATAATAGTTCAAAAGATTCAATCTCTTATTTAAGCGTTACTTTTTACACAATATCATACAATATGTAAAATGTCAACTTCCTTTGAAAGGACCAGGTTCAGCACCCAGTCCATTTTATTCCTTTTTAATATATTATTAAAATTAAGCGTTAATCTTAGTAACAACTCCTGAACCTACAGTTCTTCCGCCTTCTCTGATCGCAAATCTTAATCCTTCATCCATAGCTACTGGATTGATTAATTCAACGTTCATGTCAATATGATCTCCAGGCATTACCATTTCCATTCCGTCTGGTAATTTTATTGATCCTGTAACGTCTGTTGTTCTGAAGTAGAATTGTGGTCTATATCCATCAAAGAATGGAGTATGTCTTCCACCTTCTTCTTTTTTAAGTACGTATACTTGACCTACGAACTTAGTGTGTGGGTGTACTGAATTAGGTAATGCTAAAACTTGACCTCTTTCGATATCAGTTCTTTGAACACCTCTTAATAATGCTCCGATATTATCTCCTGCTTGCGCTTCGTCTAATAACTTTCTGAACATTTCGATTCCAGTTACAACAACTTTCTTCTTTTCTTCACTTAATCCTACGATTTCAACTTCGTCTCCTACGTGAAGTACTCCAGTTTCAACTCTACCAGTTGCAACTGTTCCTCTACCAGTGATTGTGAATACATCTTCTACTGGCATGATGAATGGTTTATCTGTTGCTCTTTCTGGTGTTGGAATGTAGCTATCTACTGCTTCCATTAATTCTAAGATTGGAGCAATTGCTGCTTCATCTGTTGGGTTTTCTAATGCTTTTAATGCAGATCCTTTTATTACTGGAATATCATCTCCTGGGAAGTTGTATTCGCTTAATAATTCTCTAACTTCCATTTCAACTAATTCTAATAATTCTTCGTCATCTACCATATCTGCTTTGTTTAAGAATACTACAATGTAGTCAACTCCAACTCTCGATGCTAGTAGGATATGTTCTCTTGTTTGTGGCATTGGACCATCTGCTGCTGAACAAACTAAGATAGCTCCATCCATTTGTGCTGCTCCTGTGATCATGTTCTTAACATAGTCAGCATGTCCTGGACAGTCAACGTGAGCATAATGTCTGTTTTCTGTTTCATACTCAACGTGTGAAGTATTGATTGTGATTCCTCTTTCTTTTTCTTCTGGAGCTTTATCTATTTCTGCATAGTTAAAAGCTTCTGCAAATCCTCTGTTTGCTAATACAGTTGTGATTGCAGCTGTTAATGTTGTCTTACCGTGGTCTACGTGACCGATTGTTCCAATATTTACGTGTGGTTTACTTCTCTCAAATTTTTCTTTTGACATTCTAAATTCCTCCTCTTATCCTTTAATAAACTTTGCCTAGTGTTTTTTATTTTATAATTGGAGCTCACGATCGGGATTGAACCGACGACCTCCGCCTTACCAAGGCGACGCTCTACCTACTGAGCTACGTGAGCACTCATATCTTGACATTTTCTTGATATACCAATTATAAAGTTTACTATTATTCGTTTTGTTTGTCAATATAATTTACTTACTTTATACCTAGGCATTTTTCAAGCTTTCTCTTTACTCTTTGTAATGCATTATCAATTGATTTTGAATGCCTATCTAAGTCACAAGCAATCTCTTGATAAGACTTTCCATCTAAGTATGACATAAGCACTTCTAACTCTAAATCAGACAAAACTTTAGCAATTGCAGTCTCTATATCATCCATATGTTCCTTATTTATCAAAAGCTCCTCAGGATCTGAAATTTTTATTCCAGATAAAACATCTAATAATGTTCTTTCTGATTCTTCTTCGTAAATAGGTTTATTTAATGAAACATAAGTATTTAAAGGAATGTGTTTTTGTCTAGTTGCAGTTTTAATTGCAGTTATAATTTGTCTTGTTACACATAACTCTGCAAAAGCCCTAAATGAAGTTAATTTATCAGCTTTAAAGTCTCTTATCGCTTTATATAATCCTATCATGCCTTCTTGATATATATCTTCTCTATCTGCCCCTATTAAGAAATAAGATTTTGCTTTTGCCTTAACAAAATTTTCATATTTAGAAATTAAATACTCTTGAGCTCTAATATTTCCATTTTTAGCTTCCAATACAACTTCTTCATCTAATTTATCTTTAAACTCTAAAAACTCACCCAATATTCACTCTCAACTTTCTCATTATAATCACTATACATCCTATGTAAACAATTATAACTCAGTAAAAATATCTTAGTCAATTAAATTTACTCACTTCTTCTTATTTTTTCTAATTTTTTCAATATTTCCAAATCAATGTTATCACTAAGTATGTTTTTTTCAGAAATTTTACTTTTATTTTTTCTTTTTCTTATAGAATTCTCTATATCCAAAACATCATTGTAAAATTCTAAAGATGACATTCTTACAGCCCCTCTTTGGAAAATAGTTTGTTGTTCTAACCAATCAGATGTAACAACAATAACTTCATATTTTCGTCCTAATAAATTCACTTCTTTTTCTATATAGCTATCTGCTGTTTCTCCATCCTTAGTAAAAACTATTGATAAATTCTTATTTACTGTTTCTACTTTTTGAATACTACCTGATACTTTATGAGCATCAAAAACAATTATTACTTTGCAGTCATTATAAACCCCATAATTATGCATTGTGTCCACTAATGATCTTCTGGCACCATCAAAACTATAATTCTTTTTTATTTTTAAATCTGGCCAACTATTTATAACATTATATCCATCAACAAAAATAATTTTCACAATAGTTACCTCTTAATTCATTCTACTTTAAACGACCTTTTAATACTTCATACATAATTATACCACCTGCTACAGAAGCATTTAAAGAATTAATCTTGCCTACCATAGGTATTTTGATTAATTTATCACATTTTTTTAATGTCAATTTTGATATTCCTTTTCCCTCATTACCAATTATAATGGCACATGGACCACCAAAATCAGTTTCATAGCTATATTCTTCAGCTCTTATATCCGTTCCATAAACCCAAATTCCTCTTTCTTTTAATTCATCTATTACTGAATTTAAGTTTGTAACTCTAGCTACCTTTACATGTTCTATAGCTCCCACTGAAGATTTATATACCATTGTTGTTACTGATGCACTTCTTCTTTTAGGTATTATTATTCCATGAACTCCAAATAATTCTGCTGTTCTTATAATAGAGCCTAAATTATGAGGGTCTTCTACCTCATCTAGTATTACTATAAATGGTTTTTCACCTTTTTGTTCAGCTAATTCTAGAATATCTGACACCTCTGAATATTCATATGGAGTTACTCTTGCAATAACACCTTGATGAACTGCATTATTACACATGGAGTCTAATTTTCTTTTATCAACTTCTTTTATTAGTATCTTTTTGTCCTTTGCTTTTGATATTATCGCGTTTATTGATCCTTCTAATTTTGAATTAGATATGTAAAGAGTTTCTATAGTTCTCTCAGTTTTTAAAGCTTCTAAAACAGCATTTCTTCCGATTATTATATCTTCTCTTTCCTCAAAACCATTATCATATATATTATTATCAACTACTTTATTTTTATTGATTTCTCTTTTATTATCTTTCTTGTTTTCTCTTTTCTTACTTACTTTTGTGTTTTCTCTCATTCAATTACACCTCTTTTTCATTTAAAACTACAACACTTTTCTGTAACATAAATTCTAATCTTTCCTTATTTCCTATTAGATATAAATATCCTATTAATGCTTCAAATCCAGTTGCCATTCTATAATCCCTAACATCAGCATTTTTAGGAACTGTTGCAGATTTTGCATTTCTTCCCCTCTTGTATATTCTAAGTTCTTCTTCTGTTAAGTATTCTTCTAAATTGTGCATAATACTTGATTGTGCTTGAGCTTTTACGTAACTAATTGCTTTTCTATGAATTTTATTAGCACTTAAACCTTCATTTTCAGATAAAATATACGTTCTTATAAATACTTCATACACTCCATCTCCTATTATCGCCAATTGAAGAGGATTTAACATTCTTACATTTGCTTCACTAAATTCTCTTATTTTTAAATCATCTAACATAATTTATGCTCCTTTAAATAAGGGCTGCAATTTGCAGCCCTATCTAATTTAATTTATTTTTTTCCATCTAACACCTTGAGGTGTATCCTCTAAAACAATTCCTCTATCTTTTAAATCGTCTCTTATCTTATCAGCTAAAGCAAAATCTCTATTTTTTCTTGCATCCTGTCTTTTCTCTATTAGAGACTCTATTTCATCTTCTAAACTACCTTTAGTTGTTTTTTGAAGTAAACCTAATGGTGATCCTAATTCTCTTATAAGTTCTAATGCTTTATTAACTATTTCCTTAGATGAATTTACATTTATATTTGTATTAGTATCTTTGGTTAATTCAAATAAAACAGTAAGTGCATCTGCTGTATTAAAATCATCATCCATTTTTTCAATGTACTTTTCTCTATATTTATTTAATGAATCTAGATACTTAACTTCTTCTTCTCTCATATTTTCTATTGAAACTTCATCAATTAAGTTTTCTAAATTACTTATTGCATTATAAAGTCTTTCTACTGATGCTTTTGCTGAATCTAGCAAATCTTTACTAAAGTTTATTTGTAATCTATAATGAGCTGACATCATAAAAAACCTTACAACATCTGAATCATATTCCTTTAATATATCTCTAGCAGTAAAGAAATTATTCAAAGACTTAGACATCTTTTGGTTATTGACATTTACATATGCTGAGTGCATCCAATAATTCGCAAATGTCTTTCCTGTTAACGCTTCACTTTGAGCAACTTCATTTTCATGATGTGGAAATGTTAAATCCATACCACCTGCATGAATATCTATTGTATCACCCAATATTTTTTTTGCCATACATGAACATTCTATATGCCATCCTGGTCTTCCCACTCCCCAAGAACATTCCCAAGCTGGTTCTCCTGGTTTTTGAGCTTTCCATATAGCAAAATCCATAGGGTCTTTCTTTCTTTCATCCGCCACAGATGAAGTTCTATTACTTGCACCCATTTGTAAATCTTCTATACTTTGACCTGATAATTTACCATAATCATTGAATTTTTTAGTATTAAAATATACATCTCCTTCAACTTCATATGCATAGCCTTTTTTAATTAATTCTGCAACAAAATCAATAATATCCTGTATATATTCAGTCGCTCTAGGATTAACTGTGGCTCTTTCTATTTGAAGTTTGTCGGCATCTTCATAATACTCTTTTATATATTTATCTCCAATTTCTTTTACAGTTGTACCTTCTTCATTAGCTTTTTTTATCATCTTATCATCTATATCTGTAAAATTTTGAACAAATTTAACGTTATATCCTCTATACTCTAAATACCTTCTGATTGTATCAAATACTATAAATGTTCTTCCATTTCCTATATGAAAGAAATTATATACTGTTGGTCCACAAACATACATTTTGACCTCACCTGGAGTAATAGGGATAAATTCTTCTTTTTTTCTCGTTAAAGTATTAAATATCCTCATTAACTTTTTGCCTCCTATGTTATCTTAATTTTAGATTATTTTTCTCAAATTCTTCTCTTACTATTCGAGAAACCTCCTCTATTTTAACTACTTGCATATCACCAGTTCTAAGTTTAAATTCAACTTCTCCATCTACAATTTTCTTTCCTACTGTCACTCTCATAGGAATTCCCATTATTTCTGAATCTTTAAACTTAACTCCTGCTCTTTCATTTCTATCATCTAATAATGCTTCAACACCCATAGATTTTAAATCTTCATAAAGTTTATTAGCTATTTTTACTTGTTCTTCATCTTTAACATTTACAGCAATTATTGAAATATGATATGGAGCAACAGATAATGGCCAAACTATTCCATTTTCATCGTTATGTTGTTCAATTATAGATGCCATAGTTCTTGTAACACCTATTCCATAGCATCCCATTATAAATGGAGCTTCTTTTCCATTTTCAGCTATAAATTTAGCATCCATTGCTTCTGAGTACTTAGTTCCTAATTTAAAGATGTGACCAACTTCTGTTCCTCTAGAAATTGTAAGCTTTCCACCACATGTTGGGCATGTTTCTCCTTCTACTACATTTCTATAGTCTCCAACTGTTCCTTCAAAGTCACGTCCATAATTTACATTTTTAATGTGATATCCTGTTTCATTTGCTCCCGTTACAAAGTTATACATATTTTTAACTTCTTCATCTACTAATATTAAATCGGCCTTCATTCCTATTGGTCCAGCAAATCCAATACCGCAACCAGTTGAATTCATATATTCTTCATGAGAAGCCATTTCTATATCTCCTGATGCATGTGAAGCATTAGCTACTTTAACTTCATTAACTTCTCTATCTCCTCTTACAAATACAGCAACTATTTTTCCATCAACATTATATAATAAAGTTTTAACTGTTTTTTTAGGAGATATATTTAAGAATTCTGATACTTCATCTATTCCTCTGCTATCTGGAGTAGACACTTTTTCAACTTCCATTAAGTCTTCTTTTTCTACTTCTTCTAATCTAGCAGTTGCTTTTTCAATATTAGCTGCATAATCACATTGAGTACAAAAAACAATATCGTCTTCTCCAACTTCTGACTTAACCATAAATTCTGCTGAATTTGATCCTCCGATTGCTCCTGAATCTGCTTCAACACATTTTGCATCTAATCCACATCTATTAAAAATTTTAACATATGCTTCATACATTTTATTATATGAAAGATCTAATCCTTGTTGATCCTTATCAAAGCTATAAGCATCTTTCATGACAAATTCTCTTGATCTCATAACACCAAATCTAGGTCTACGTTCATCTCTATATTTTGTTTGAATTTGATATAAATTAACTGGTAATTGCTTATAAGATTTAATTTCATTTTTAGCTATATCAGTAAATACTTCCTCATGTGTAGGTCCTAAACAAAAATCTCTTTCATTTCTATCTTTAACTCTAAACATTTCAGCACCATAAGCGTCCCATCTACCTGATGATTGCCATAATTCCGCCGGAATCATAGCTGAAGCTAAAAATTCTTGAGCTCCTGCTTCATTCATTTCTTCTCTTATTATATCTTCAACTTTTTTTAATGCTTTAAGACCTAATGGCATATAATTATATATTCCTGATGCCATTTTTCTTATCATTCCTGATCTAAGCATAAGCTTATGGCTATCAATTTCTGCTTCTGCTGGAACTTCTCTTAGTGTAGATATTAACATGTTAGACATTTTCATAGTTAAATTTCCTCCAAATATATTATTTTTTTATATTTAAAGTGGCTTTAAATATATAAAAAAAGTCCACCCTATATCTTAGGGCGAACTTATAATCGCGGTACCACCTAAATTTGTTCTCTAATAATGATAACGGTATTAAACCGATAGTTTTTACCTATTACTCCGAAGCTGGTTCAAAATCTATTGAAAATCTTACAGCCAAGGATTTTCTCTCTTAAAGACGATTTTTACTATTCTTCATCAAAGCTTATATATATTTTTACAATCAACTTAATTTATTATAACTTTTTGTAATTTGACTGTCAATATATTATATATAAGCTACTTATTTGCTAAATATTCACCAATAATAAGGTCTTCAGGAGTAGTAATTTTTATATTTGTATATTCACCCTCATATATATAAACCTTATTTCCAAAATACTCTACAACCATAGTATCATCTGTAATTTTAACATCTTCATTTTTTATTTTTTTATGACAATCATATATTAAATCATATTTGAATGCTTGAGGTGTTTGCACAGATACTAAATCACTTCTATTCGGTGTTTTAAGTGAAAATCTACTACTATCTATAATTTTTATTGTATCTTTTGGCATAACTCCTGGTGCTGCTGCACCATACTCTTCTGCATATTTTATAGCATTTTCTATTAGTTTCTCTGATACAAAAGGTCTTACTCCATCATGAATTAACACAATATCTGACCCTTTTGCTTTAATTAATCCATTATATACAGAATCGTAACGTTCATTTCCTCCAGCAACAATTTTATTAATTTTTAAAGAATGTTTCTCTAATATCTCCTTCTCACAATAATCCATTTCGTGGGATGGCACTACCAATATAATATTATCTACTAATTTACAATCTAAAAAACTTTTAATGGTGTAATAAAGAATGGGCTTACCATTCAAATTAAGATATTGCTTACTTTGAACAGTGCCCATTCTTTTACCTTTTCCACCAGCTACTACTATTGCACTAACCATATAGAAAAGCTCCTTTTCTTAGTTATCTTTTGGTTTGGCAAATATCATTCTTCCAGCAGCAGTTTGTAAAACTGATGTAACTATAACAGTAATTGTTTGACCGATGTATTTTTTACCGCCCTCTACAACTATCATAGTGCCATCGTCTAAATATCCTACGCCTTGGGTTGATTCTTTACCATCTTTAATCATATCTACATGCATTTCTTCCCCTGGTAAAACTACTGACTTTATCGCATTTGATAATTCATTTATATTTAACACAGGTACTCCTTGAAATTCTGCAACTTTATTTAAATTATAATCGTTAGTTATTACTTTTCCGTTTAATGTTTGAGCAAGTTTTAATAATTTACTATCTACTTCACTTATTTTAGGAAAATCGCCTTCCCAAATTTGTGTTTCAATTGAAAGTTCTTTTTGTATCCTATTTAATATATCTAATCCTCTTCTTCCTCTATTTCTCTTTAAAGAATCTGAAGAATCTGATATATGTCTTAATTCATCTAAGACAAAATTAGGAATTACTAAAGGACCTTCTATAAAACCTGTTTCACAAATATCAAATATTCTACCATCAATTATAACCGATGTATCTAACACTTTTGCTACACCTTTTACATGATTACTTTTTGCTTTCTTTTCTTTACCTGTATTTTTCTTTATATTAGAAATTAATGCTATTATATCATCTTTTTTCTTAACTAATATATCTGCACCTATTATCGCTGATATTATATTTAAAAATATAAATAACATAGGTCCAAACTTATCATCTATTCCATTTATTGGCTTTGCAATAAAGCTCATTAATATTAGAGCTATAATAGCTCCCAATGCTCCACAAATAATTTCAATTAATGTAAGTTTTTGAATATTCTTTTCTATATATTCAACCAAATTAAAAATAGCTTTATAAATAATTGGAGATACAACATACAATATAATTCCAAATAACAATGATATAATAGTTATAAATACTATAGAACCTGTTAATGTAGATAAATATTTCAATTCCTTAATATTAGGTATGTCTAATAAAGATTTACCTACAATATAACCAACTAATAAACCTATAGCTGAAAAAATTCCCTTTATAATCTTTTTTAACAAATATCTCACCCCTTCCTAAATTCTTACAACAATACACATTAATTCATTCCTATATATTAACTGTTATTAATTATATCACACTATATATATATCTAAAATGAATAATTTATTAAGTTTAGTTAAATACTCCCCCTATCAATTAATATAATTCTTCTGTATTATATACATGTATTCCAAATCTTAATCCCATATTGATAAAATAGTCTAAAAATATTTATAATTACTTTATTTATAATTACTTAAAGTAAAATTAAATTATATCAAGGAGTTGAGGCGTATGAAGGATATAATATTTGATGATTTTCAAAACTCTGTAAGTGATTCTTTGTTAAGACATAAAAGTATCTTAGACATACTTACTAAATATAGTGAATCTAGTTCGAGAGTTAATAGAGCAGTTGCAAAATCTGTCACAAATTGCGGCTGCATAAATATTAATGCTTCTAAACAAAATTCATTAAATGAAGATAAATCTATTGACGACTTATCTACCTACTTAGCTTCTCACTTAAGTGGTGAGCTTTGTGAAAATTGTCGTGAAATTATAGAAAAAGAGATTGGTAATAATCTTTTCTATCTTACTTCTTTATGCAATAATTTAGATATAAATTTATATGACGTTTTGCTTAAAGAATACAATAAAATAAATACACTTGGAAAATTTACTTTTAGATAATAAAAAAATCGGTTTACCTTTTATATGGTAATACCGATTTTCTATTTTTTATATCTTTTTATTTAAGAGAATTTGTTCTTTTATTCTTTTTAATCCATCTTTAATTGCCTTTGCTCTTGCTTCACCTATTCCCTCAACAATATCAAGCTCATCGATATCAGCCTCTATAACATTATTTAATTCTTTAAATTCTTTAATTAGATTTTCTATTACATTTGATGGTATTCTAGGAACTTTGCTTAATATTCTATATCCTTTAGCTGATATAAGTGTATCTACAAGTGAATCACCTATATGACCTAGAACTCTTGCAATTGAATCTAAATCTAAAAGTTCAGTTGCACTTAATTTTTGTATTTGCTCATATACCTCGTTATGTTCTTCTTCATCTTTGCAATAATCTCTAATTAATAATATTCCATCTCTTTCAATATGCTTAACAAGTTCATTAAGCTGCATTGATATAAGTCTACCTTCATTACCTAACTCTAAAATATACATGTTTATTTCTTCTACTATTCTCATAACCATTTCAGTTCTTTGAATTGCAGTAACAACATCAAATAAAGTTGTTAAATCTTGAAACTCTAAAAGATTTAAGTTGTTAATTACTCTTTCTAGAACTGAAACATACTTTTCTAAAGTTTGAATAGCTTGATTAGCTCTAGCCAAAATTACGCTGCTATCTCTTAAAACATATTTTATGTCACCTTTATATACAGTTATTATATTTCTTCTTTGAGATATAGCAATAACTATATTATTAGTTTGCTTGGCTATTCTATGTGCAGTTCTATGCCTAGTACCAGTTTCATGTGTTACAATTGAAGGATCTGGTATAAGCTGAGCATTAGCACACACAATTTTTTTTAAATCTTCACTAATTACTATTGCCCCATCCATTTTAGCTAATTCATAAACATATGATGGACTATAATCAGAATTAAGAGTAAATCCGCCATCTACTGTATCCATTACTTCTTTATTATCTCCAATTACAATTAGTCCACCTGTTTTAGCTCTAAGGATATTTTCAAGTCCTTCCCGTAGTTGAGTGCCTGGGCACATAATTTTTAAAGTATCTTTTATTTTCATTCCCTTTTCTAATCTCATACACTCACCTGTTCTTCTCAAAATATCTTATTTATTGCTTCTATTAAATGTCTAATGCCTATTACTTTTATATCGTCTGTTTTTATTTTATCTAAATTTCTTTCAGGAATTATTACATTCTTAAATCCGAGTTTTTCAGCTTCTTTTACTAATCTTTCAGCTGATGATATTGGTCTTATTTCTCCAGTTAATCCAACTTCTCCTACCATTAATGTTTTATCCAATTTAAACTCTTTAGATTTTGCACTAGATATTAATGCTAATGCTAATCCTAAATCTGCAGATGTTCCATCTATATTAAGTCCACCTACTACATTTACATACACATCTTTATTATAGAAAAATACCTTTAGTTTTTTTTCTAAAACTGCTAATATTAAACTTAATCTTTGATTGTCAATTCCAACAGCTGTTCTTCTCGGCATTGGAGCTTTAGTTTCACTTACTAATGCCTGAATTTCTATTAAGATAGGTCTAGTACCTTCCATAACTCCAACAACCACAGAACCTTCTTGATTAGCGCTAGTATCTTCTAAAAATATTTTTGATGGATCAAATACTTCTACCAAACCTTCTTGTTGCATTTCAAATACGCCTATTTCACTAGTCGTTCCAAAACGATTCT
Source organism: Clostridium sp. CMCC3677 (assembly GCF_023845585.1). Taxonomy (GTDB): domain Bacteria; phylum Bacillota; class Clostridia; order Clostridiales; family Clostridiaceae; genus Clostridium; species Clostridium aquiflavi. Next base: position 15,872 of record NZ_JAMQHS010000009.1, on the reverse strand, counting down.
TCATGGTTCTTAAAATTCTATATTCTTCTGTTCTTTCACCTTCAAAATATAAAACCGTATCAACCATATGCTCTAAAACTCTTGGACCTGCTAATTCACCTTGTTTAGTTACATGTGCAACTAGGAAGAATGGTATATTTTTACCTTTACACATTCTCATAATAGTATTTGAACATTCCTTTACTTGAGATACACTACCTGGTGCTGAAGAAACACTTTCTTTAAATACAGTTTGAATTGAATCTATTATAACAAAATTAGGGTTAATTTGTTCTATATATATTGAAATAGCATCTAAATTTGTTTCAGATATTATAAACAAATTTTCACTATTTACACCTAGTCTGTCTCCTCTAATCTTTATTTGTTCTTCTGATTCTTCTCCAGAGACATACAGAACTTTGCCATATTTTATAGCTATGTTATTTGCAGTTTGTAACAGCAATGTAGATTTTCCTATTCCAGGATCTCCTGAAATTAAAGTTAAAGAACCTTTAACTAATCCGCCACCTAAAACTCTGTTAAGTTCTTTTATTCCTGTATCATATCTTTCTTTTTCTCCAGATTTTATATCTCTTATATTTTTAGGCTGGTTATTTTGTACTATGTTATTAGCTTTTAATGAAGTTACTACTTTACTATCATCTTTTATCTCTTCATTAAAAGTATTCCAGTTATTACATGATGGACATTTTCCCAACCATTTAGGAGCTTCATATCCACATTGTTGACATATATATGTAGATTTTATTTTAGCCATACAAATTCCTTTCTTATTTTAAGATTCAATCACTATATTCATTAATAATTTTATAATAACATAAATTTTAATATTAATTATAACTTTTAAATAAAATTATAATTAACAATTTTAATAAACTACTATTATTAATTATATCATCCAAATTTGGTAATTAAATTTATCATTATATTTAAACTAAAATTTTTTATCAATTTAAAATCCTATTTTGTATAAATAATGAATTCATTACAAAAACTATTTATATAATTTAAGGAGATGATAATATGATAACTAAAGATTCTTTTAATAATGTTATAGTTCCTTCAAAAAATATATTAAGAGATAATGAAGAGCATGTTTTTCAACACAATTTTAACAATACATACTCTCAAAATGAATTTTCTAATTTAGTTTTAAACTCTAATTTAGAAAATAATAATATAATAAAGTAATTGCTATATTATTTCTTAAGTATTATAATATTTTAAATAATATTTATTATTAGTTAAGGAGTGTTATTATGGTAAAAGTTTATACTACAGATTCTTGTCCGTGGTGTGTTAAAGTTAAAAATTATTTAAAATCAAAGAGCGTTGATTTTGAAGAACTAAATGTTCAAGAAGATATGATTGCTAGAGAAGATATGGTTAAAAAATCTAAACAAATGGGCGTACCAGTATTAGATATAAATGATACTATTATCATTGGATTTGATAAACCATCTATAGATAAAGCCCTAAATAAATAAATTTATATTAATAAATATGCAAAAGACTTGGTAATACATAAATAATTGTATTTTCCAAGTCTTTATTCTTTTAAATTATAACTTTTTCTCATTCTAACGATTTACATAATCATCTATTTGTTTTTTATCAAATCCTACTATTATATTTCCCGATATATCTATTACTGGTACACTTCTTTGACCTGATGCTTTAAATACTTCTTCTCTATCCTCATGTTTATCTGCAACATTTATTTCTTCATATTTTAATCCTTTTAAGTCAAAATATCTCTTTGCTTTTATACAAGCAGGGCACCATGATGTTGAATAAATTTTTATCATATTATTATTTCTCCTTTTGTGCTATGTATTTTTCAGCATTTAATAAAGCTATTGTTCCATCTGAAACCGCTGTAGTTATTTGTCTATATTTCTTTTCACGTACATCACCGACAGCGTATACACCAGCTATCTTAGTTTCCATATCCTCATTTGTAATTATGTACCCATAATCATTTAATTTTAAATATTTCTCTAATCCATTTGTTTTAGGCTCTGTTCCAATATATCCAAAAATAGCATCAAGTTTTAACTTACTTAATTCACCTGTATTTTTATTCTTAATAGTTACTTCTTCTAAAAAGTTATTACCACTTAAATGAACTAAATCCTCATTAAATAAAACCTCTATTTTAGGATGATTTAACACTTCTTCTATTAAAGATTTTTCTCCATTAAAATAATCATGTCTTCTAATCACAAAAACTTTTTCAGCAAATTTAGTTAAAAATATCGCTTCTTCTAAAGCCGAATTTCCACCACCTACCACTCCAACTCTTTTTCCCTCATACATAGCACCATCACAAACTGCACAATAATGAACACCTTTGCCTTCATACTTTGCTTCCTCTGAAACTGGTAGTTTTTTAGGTGAAGCTCCTGTTGCAATTATTATAGCCTTAGGTTTATATATGTAACTTTCAGTTTCTACTATCTTCTCATCATCAGATAATACTATATTTTCTATTAAATCAAATTCGTCTATAGTTACTCCTAATGATTCAACTTGTTTTTGAAAAACATCTGCTAAATCTGCTCCTGATATTTTTTCAAATCCAGGATAATTTTCAATAGTATAGCTGTTTCTTACTTGACCACCTATTATTCTTTCTTCTAAAACTATCATATCTAACTTTGCTCTACCGCCATAAATGCCTGCAGCTAATCCTGCTGGACCTGCACCAATTACTATTAAATCTATTTCTTTTTCTTGTTTAGTCATAAATTCACCTCTTATCTTTAAATAAACTTATATCTAGCATAAGCTTATTTAAAACTCTATAAGTTAATTATTCCCTTGTAATAATTATTATATTTATAATTTTATCATATAATTTCCAATTAATAAATACTATTAACAAATAAATATTATTTTATTCAATCCAGCTTTACTTATGCATATATCAACACTTTTCCTAAGATATAAGCAAATAAAAAATTATCTTAAAAATACCAATAATGCACCTAAACACATTAAAGTTATTTTAAGATAACTTTTTAAACTATTAATCTAGCTTTGTAAAAACTAAATTATCTTTTGATTCATTTACTTTAATTCTATCTCCAATTTTTATATTGCCTAAAAGTATCTCTTCACTTAATTTATCTTCTACTTCTTTAGTAATAATTCTTCTTAACGGTCTTGCTCCATAATTTAAATCAATTCTTTTATTAATCAAGAATTTTTTACTATCTTTTTCAAAGTTTAAGTGTATATTTTTATTTTCAAGTCTTTTAGTAATAGATTTTAACATTAAATCAACTATATCTAAAAGATCATCTTCTTTTAATTTATGGAATACTATTGTATCATCTATTCTATTTAAGAATTCTGGTTTAAAGCTTCTCTTTAATTCTTCTAAAACATTGTCTTTCATCTTTTCATATTCTGAATTTTTATCAATACTTGTATTAAATCCAATTGCTTTTTGTTTTTTTATTTGATGTGCTCCCACATTAGAAGTCATTATAACTATTGTATTTTTAAAATTAACTACTTTTCCATGAGAATCTGTAAGTCTTCCATCTTCCATAATTTGAAGTAATATATTAAATACATCTTGATGAGCCTTTTCAATTTCATCTAAAAGCACCACTGAATAAGGTTTTCTTCTGACTGCTTCTGTTAATTGACCTCCATCATCATATCCTACATATCCTGGAGGTGAACCTATTAATTTAGAAACTGAATTACTTTCCATATATTCAGACATATCTATTCTTATTATACTATTTTCATCTCCAAACATAGCTTCAGCCAATGCTTTTGAAAGTTCTGTTTTACCAACACCTGTAGGTCCTAAAAATATAAATGTTCCAATTGGTCTATTAGGATCTTTTATTCCAACTCTAGCTCTTCTTACCGCCTTAGCTATAGATTCAACTGCTTCAGTTTGACCTATAACTCTTTTTTGTAATATATCTTCAAGTTTTAGTAATCTTTCGCTTTCTTTTTCTGTAAGTTTTTTAGCAGGTATTTTAGTCCAAGCTGATACAACTTCTGCTATATCTTCTTCATCTACATTTAATGATTTATTAGAATTTTTATCACTCCACTCTTTTCTAAGTGCTTCTAATTCTTCTTTTAAGCTATTTTCAATATCTCTCATATTTGCTGCTTTTTCAAAATCTTGAACTCTAATACATTCTTCTTTTTCCTTAGTTGTTTCTTTTATTTTATCTTCCATTGATTTTAAATTAGTAGGTGGAATTAAATTTTTTATTCTAACTTTAGCTGATGCCTCATCAATCAAATCAATAGCTTTATCTGGCATAAATCTATCTGTAACATATCTATCAGATAACTCAACAGCGGCATCTAATGCTTTATCTGTAATGTTAACATTGTGATGTTCTTCATACTTTTCTCTTAATCCCCTTAATATTATTAGTGTTTCATCTTTTGATGGCTCACCAACATTAACAGGTTGAAATCTTCTTTCTAAAGCAGAATCTTTTTCTATATGTTTTCTATATTCATTGATAGTTGTTGCACCTATACATTGAATCTCTCCTCTAGAAAGTGCTGGCTTTAATATATTAGAAGCATCTATTGCTCCTTCAGCTGCTCCTGCACCTATTATTGTATGAATTTCATCTATAAATATTATGATGCTTTTATCTTTTTCTATTTCTGACATTACCTTTTTCAATCTATCTTCAAATTCACCTCTATATTTAGCACCTGCAAGTAATGCAGTTAAATCAAGTGAAACTATTCTCTTATCCCTTAATATTTCAGGAATATTACCCTCTACAATTCTTTGAGCTAACCCTTCAATTACTGCTGTTTTTCCTACTCCTGGTTCGCCTATTAAGCAAGGATTATTTTTTATTCTCCTACATAATATTTCTAAAACTCTTTGATTTTCTAAATCTCTTCCAATAACAGGATCTAACACACCATCTCTTGCAAACTGTGTTAAATCTCTTCCGTATTTATCCAACATAGGAGTTTTTGTTTTTTCTGATCTTGGAGATTTAATTTCTTGATTTTCATCTACATACTGACCATTTAGAAATATAAATAATTTATCTTTTATTTCTTTAAAATCTAATTTTAAATTTTTTAATATGGTATAGGCCATGCCTTCTTCTTGATTAAGCAATGCCATTAACATATGTTCTGGACTAACATTTTTATGACTAAATTTTTTAGCCTCTATAAAGCTTTCATCAAGAAGTCTTTTTGCCCTAGGTGTTAATAATATATCATCTTCAGGCATTTGTAATTCACCATAGCCTAAATATCTACTTATCATATCTCTTACTATTTCTGAATCAATACCAAATTCATTTAATATCTTAGATTGATGTCCTTTTTCTTTTACTAAACCCAATAATAAATGTTCTGTACCTACATAACCATGCTTAAATTCTTGTGATTCAATTTGTGCTTCTAATATTATTGATTGAGTTCTCTCTGTAAATTTATTAAAATCCATACTCAAAAAATCCCTCCCTTATATTCTTATTTAAGTTTGAGCTAATATTGATCTTACAAATTTAGCTCTTTCATAGTTAAGCTCCTTATTTAAAAGTTTTCTTTTTAAATAGTTCTGAAGTGATGAATCTCTAGTATATACTAATAATTTATTTAACTTATTTTTGGGAATATCTAATAAAGATAATTCAACTCCAAATCTCACACTAGATAATAATTCAGCACACTCTTTTTCACTTAGTAAAATAGCTGAAGTTAAAATTCCATATGCTCTAAATACTTTATCTTCTATATCATATTTACACTTTGTTAATAAAACTTCTCTAAATTTCTTTTCTTCTGAAATAACATTTAACACTGCACCTTTTAGGTTATCAATTATCTCTTCTTCAGTTAGTCCTAATGTAACCTGATTAGATATTTTGTACATATTTCCATAGGATTTATTTCCTTCTTCATATATGCCTTTCATATTCATACCTATTTGAGTTAGTCCTTTGCTAAAATTACTTATTTCATCATTAAAATTTAAAGCTGGCAAATGAATATTAACAGATGCTCTCATTCCTGTTCCTAAATTAGTAGGGGATGTAGTTAAATACCCTAAATTTTCATCGAATGCATAATGAACTCGTTTTTCTATTTTATCATCAAGTTTTGTGATATTATCAAATGCAGTCTCTAAATCAAATCCTGCCGTTATGCATTCTAGCTTTAAGTGATCATCCTCATTTATCATAATACTTAAAGTTTCTTTACTATTTAAAACAAATGCTGTTTTATCTTTATTCTTTATTAATTCTTTACTTATTAATTGCTTATCTAAATAACTATTTATTAGTTCTTTGTCTTCATTCCACAAATGATAAATACAAGATTCATCTTCAAGTTCACTTTTCACAATTTGATAAATAAATTCTGCATTTTCTCTTGCTTCTATTTCATTTAATTTATTGGAAAAAGGTTTTTCTTTTAAATTTCTAGATAAAGAAATATTACTATTTATAACTATATCTTCTTTGTTGCATTCTTCATTAATCCAGTTTCTCATTACCTTTTTCCTCCTTAACTAAAAACACTTTATTATCTTTACTATTAATAAATATAAATTCTTCTAATTCTTTAATTTCATCTCTTAATACAGCTGCATTTTCATATTCTTCTAATTTAATAGCATTTTGTAAATCTTGCTTTAACCTTATTATCTTTTTTCTTTTAATTAAAGACTCTCCATCAAATTTTGGAATTTTCCCAACATGTTTTACATTCCCATGAATTCTTTTTACAATAGGTTTTATATATTCAGAAAAAACACTATAACACTCACTACAACCTAATTTTCCTGTCTTCTCAAACTCAGAATAATTCATTTTACATTTAGGACAAACAAGTTCCTTTGGCTTTGTTTTTTTATCACCAAGATTATTTAAAAATCCAGTTAATATATTTTCAAATTGTAATCCACCAATTTCATTTAAAGAATTTATAAATGGTATATCTGATATATCTTTAGCACAAGATTCACATAACCAAATTTCATTTTTTTCTCCATTTACTATTTTAACTAAATTAATTTTAGCTTCATTCTTTTGACATTTTTCACATAACATATAATCCCCACCTCTTAAGATAAAATAACCATAATCATTGCTTTAAAAATATCTGCTCTTATTTTATTTCTATTTTCAACTGAAATTAAAGTTCTATCGTTTATAGCTATTTTCATCAATTCACTTTCTTTTTCTGTAATAATATCCGATTCAAATAAGTTATCTATTATATTTACAGCATTATGATATGTTATTGTATTACCTATGCTTTGATTTATTATCTCCTCTCTTCTGCTGGAACTATCGTTGTCTAATTGCTTTATAATAATATGGCCACCGCCACCACGTTTGCTTTCAATTAAATAACCTTTATTATAAGTAAATCTAGTTGTTAAAACATAGTTTATTTGTGATGGTGCACATCTAAATTGATCAGCTAATTCATTTCTCTGTATTAGGACCATATTCTCTCCACTATCATTAAACATTTCTTTTATAAATTCTTCAATTATATCTGAAAGTTTTGCCATAAGTTCACCTACCTAAACATCAGTTTATATTTTTGTTTTTGACTTACTTTGACTTTGTAGTTATTATACTATAATTATATTATAATTTAAAACACTATAATTTATTTTATTAAAATCTGAATAAAACTTTACTAAATGTTAAACATATTTAATATACAAATTTATATTTTTTTCAAAAGGAATTTATATTATGAAATTAACTTGGTATGGACACTCTTGTTTTTTAATAACAAGTAATAATGGTAAAAGAATCTTAATAGATCCATTTGATGATTCTATAGGATATAATAACGATTTTCTTCACTCTGATATTATAGTAATAAGTCATAATCATTTTGATCATTCATTTTTAAAAGAAAATGATAGTAATGTAAAAATTATTAATACTACTGGGGTTTTTGATTTTGATTTCATTCATATAGAAGGATTTTCTTCATTTCATGATAAATATAATGGATTAAAAAGAGGACCTAATATAATATATACTTTTACATTAGATAAGTTGAAAATTTGTCATTTAGGAGACTTAGGACATATCCCCTTAGATTTGATTTCTACTAAATTAGAAAATATAGATATTTTGCTTGTTCCAATAGGAGGACACTTCACTTTAAATGGTAGTGAAGGGGCTAAAATAAGTAAATTGATTTCTCCAAAATATATAATACCCATTCATTATAAAACTTTTAAATCTATGCTTTATTTAGATGATCCTAAAAATTTTTTAATATCTATGGATAATGTTGAAAAAATAAACTCTAATGCATTAACTAGTGATAATTTAAAACTTTATAAAGAAAACTCTGTTTTATTATTATCACCACCTTGAGTATGATTTTATATAAAAAAAAAGATCGTCTATAGACGATCTTTTCTACTATTCTTGAACTGGAGCACCAACTGGGCAAACATTAGCACAGTTACCGCAATCGATACAAGTATCTGCATCAATAACGTAGTATGCATCTCCTTGGCTTATAGCATCAACTGGACATTCTCCAGCACATGCTCCACAGCTTACACATGAATCATTAATTACAAATGCCATTAAAAAACACCTCCTAAAATTGTATGATAATTAACCATCTACAATTTTATCATGTATTTTAATGTTTTAAAAGTATTTTGTGATAAAAGTGTCAATTTCATAATCTATTATATGGGCAATTTATGAAATTTTTCCCCATATTTCTCTAATTTTCTTCTTTAATCAACTCTTTTATCAATTTTTTATCCTCTTCAGATTCAATTTCTAATTTTATATCTGAATTATCTATTGATCCTTCATAACTTCCAGATATTAATCTAACATCCTCTATTTTATATATATCAATTACTTCTTCGTCTCCACGTTTTAATTTCACTTTTACACTTTCTTTTACTGTTAAATTACCTATTACTTCACCTTTTCCATCAATAGTTTCAACTATCGATCCAACTTTAGGAAGTCTTCTTCTAATATCTTCATAAGTGCTTTGTTCATAATTTAAGCAACACATAAGTCTTCCACATATACCTGATATTTTAGTTGGATTTAAAGAAAGGTTTTGTTCTTTAGCCATTTTAATAGATACGGATGCAAAGTCTCCTAAAAAAGTGGAACAACACATTGGTCTTCCACAAGGTCCTAGACCGCCTATCATTTTAGCTTCATCTCTTACACCGATTTGTCTTAATTCTATTCTAGTTTTAAATATAGTAGCTAAATCTTTAACTAATTCTCTAAAATCCACTCTTCCATCGGCTGTAAAATAGAATATAACTTTATGATTATCAAATGTATATTCTACATCTATTAATTTCATTTTCAGTCCATGTTCTTGTATCTTTTTTAAACATATTTCTAAAGCTTCATTTTCTCTGCTCTTATTATCCTTATGTTTTTGAATATCTTTTTCATCAGCTATTCTTATAACTTCTTTTAAAGGTGATACTATTTCATCTTCTGATATCTCTTTTATTCCTATGACACATTGGCCAAATTCTATTCCTCTAGCAGTTTCAACTATTACATAATTTTCTTTTTTAACAGCAAAGTTTACTGGATCAAAATAATAAATTTTTCCCGCTTTTTTAAACCTTACTCCAATAACTTTTATCATCAATTATACCTCCGCAAATCCCATAAGCAATACTGTTATGGTCATTGAATAATTAGTGTTATTATTTAAACTAATTCTTGCTTCTTTTATGTATTCTAACATAGAATTAAGCTTTTTATAAGACATTCTCATTGATATGTCTCTTATTTCTTTAAGTTTATCAAAATTTACAACTAAATCATTAGAATCTAATTCCTTTAAAAACATAATATCTCTTATATATGAAATTAATATATTTAAAACTTCACTTTGTTTATCTTTATAAGTAGCTAATACCTCTTTATATTTTAAAACAAAATTGTCTTTATTATTTTCTAAATCACATAATAATTCTAATAATATATTTCTTAAATCATTTAATTTATCATCTTCTATAAATTTTTCAACTTTTCCTGGAATACCTTGACTATATGCTAAAGCTGCTTTTTTATTTTCTATGCTTATTTCGGAATATTTATACTCTATATACTTATTAATATCTTCTTTAGATAATGGTGTTAACTTATAGGTTTGACAACGTGATTTTATAGTATCTAAAATTAATTCCAGTGATTCACTAAGAAGTATTAAATGCACTCCCACAGGAGGCTCTTCTATAGTTTTTAACAATGCATTTTGGGCTTGAATAGTCATCTTTTCACACTTATGAAGTATTAAAACTTTTTTATCACTTTCAAAAGGTTTCTTAGATACTTCCTCTATAATATTTCTTATATCATCTACTCCAAATGAAGAAGATAAAGGGTAATAATTTATAATATCTACAAATTCCTTATCACCCTTTAATCCTAATATACCATTTGCAAGATAATTTGCAACTAAACTTTTTCCAATCCCATCATCACCAATAATTAAATTAGCATGAGAAAAAGTATTACTTCTTTTCCTTAGATTAAATCCATTAATAATTCTTTCATGACCAATAATTTCTCTCAATGCTATTCTCCTTATATTTTTATAAATTTATCAACATCTACAACAAATATAGTTGCACCACCTACAGTAATTTGCATAGGGCATTGTTGAACATATCCACCCTCATTACTACTTAAAGGTGTTGGGGCTATTACTGTTTCTTTTCTTTTTTTACATATTTCTTTAATTACATCCAGTGCTTGGTCAATCTTCTCTTCTTCCACTCCAACCATTAAAGTAGTGTTACCTGCTTTTAAAAATCCACCCGTAGTAGCTAGTTTAGTTACTCTAAAATCATTGTCTGTTAATGAATCTAACACATCTATTGCATCTTCATCTTGTACTATAGCAATAACTAATTTCATTTACTATCCACCTCTAATTCATATTATTCTTGATATCATTTTACCATAAATATGTACTTAGATTATATAAATAAATATTTCTATTTTTAATTTATAAAATATTAATTTAAATTACTATATATATTTTTTAACCTTTTTATAAATTTCTTCATGAATTTCTTCTATTGTCTTTAATTTATCTCCGTCATTACATTTTATTTTATTCCAATTATATCTATCTGCTATTTCTAAAGAATTATAATAAGATTTAGCTAAATAATCTTTATTATTTTCATGTATGTCTTTTTCTTTCTCACCTGTAAATTTATTATTTCTATCTTTCATTAATTTTTGACTTATTTCAGGTAGAACATCTAAAAACATTACACAGTCTGGAATAGGAAGTTTATATAAATTAAATTCTAAATCATATAACCAATTCAAGTACTTGTTCTTTTCCTTATCATCCATTTTCACTGCTTGATGTACCATGTTAGATGTTGTATATCTATCAGAGATAATTATTCCACCATTATTATAAAATTCTTTCCATTCTATATTATATGAAGCAAATCTATCAATAGCAAAAAATGTTGATGCTACATATGCATTTACATCCTCAGGTTTGCTTCCAAATTCACCACTCAAATACATTTTAACTGGCATACAAGCCGGACTATCATAATTAGGATATGTTACTTTTCTTATATTATATCCTTCTCCTAATAATCTCTCATATAATTTCTTAGCTTGAGTTGCCTTCCCTGAAGCATCTGATCCGCTCTCTATTATAATTAATTTACCTTTTGTCATAATGAATTTCCCCCATAATAATTAATTTCTTAATTTCTATATAAACTCTAAATTGAAAATTATATTTTGATGTAATTTTCTAAAATCTTTCCAAAATAAAAATAGCTATATAATTAAATATAGCTATTAATAAATCTTAATAAAGTAAAAATCTAATTTTATTTTTTAAATAAAATATTTTTAACTTTTTCTTTAAAGTAATGATATTTAGGATTTACAACGCTAATATTTGTAAGTTCACATTCACAATTAGAACATATTTTTTCTCCTTTTAATATTATACCACTACCTTCTTTTTTGCCACATAAAAAACATACTTTATTCTCCAAAATTCTTTACCCCCTAATATATCTTTTAGCTTAATTATTTCCATATATAATTTTTTTAATCTTAAATATGCTTATATATTTTTCTTTTAATTTTAATAAACAAATATTTTTTTTATAATTGGAAAAAATAATATCAAATAATAATTTGGAGGGTTGTATTATGAAGCAAGAAATAATTTCATTTCTGTCAACTTGTGATAAAGAACTTAATGATTTAAGTTCTTATTTATATAATAATCCTGAAGAAAGTTATACTGAAATTAAATCTGCAAAATATATTTGTAATTTACTAAATAAGCATAATTTTAAGGTTAATGAAGATTTTTTAGATATATCTAATTCTTTTATGTGTAGAAAAGGTAATGGCTATCCTAAAATATGTTTTTTAAGCGAATATGATGCTGTTAAAGATTATGGACATCTCACAGGACATAATGCTTTAAGTACAATATCAATAGGAGCTGCATTAGCATTAGGTAGTGTCATAAATAAAATAGGTGGCTCTGTTATCGTAATAGGTTGTCCAGGCGAATACTTAGGTGGAACTAAAGCTGTTATGACTAGACAAGGTGTTTTTGATGATATAGATGTAGTAATGCTTGCTCATCCTGATGTATTGACAAATGAAAGTGGAACATCTTCAGCAATAATTCCATTAAGCATACAATATAAAGGAAAAGATGGCTTAACTTTTTTAAATCAAAATACTTATACCGCACTAGATGCAGTATTATTAAATTTAAACATATTAAATTCTCTTAAAAAAGGATTTCCTAAAGATTTAGAAATAAATTCAATTTTATCTAAAGGAGGATATACTCCTTTACTATTACCTGCTGAAGCAGAATCTAAATTTTATATTAGAAGTAACGATTATAAAACCGCTGAATGGGCTGATAATAAGCTTAGAACTATAGCAAAATATATTTCTGAATTAACAAATTTAGAATATACCACTTCTTTATATGAACCATCAAATAAAGAATTAATAACTAATAGAACTCTTAATAGATTATTTAGTCACAATCTAAAAGAAAATGGAATAATAGATATTGGAAAGCCACGTGATATATATGCAGGATTAAGTTTAGGTGATGTTAGTCATAAAGTTCCTTGCATACATCCTTATATCTGCATAACCGATGATCCTAACATTAAATATGGAACAAAAGATTTTGCTAAAGCTACTCAGTCAGAATTTGCACTTAAGCAATGTAAAAATGCAGCATTAGCACTGGCATTTACAGGAATGGATTTAATTCAAAATGAAAATCTTCTTAATGAAGTAAAAAATGATTTCTTTAATAATAAAAATATATAAATAAAGGTACTCTAACAGAGTACCTTTATTTATATATTAAACACATTTATTTCTTGTAAATTAAATATTAAGATTTAATCTTCTTATAAGTTTATCACTTGGATTAAAGCTAAATTTATAATAAACATTCTCTCTTTTGTATACACAACAATATTTCTTCGTATTAATTATTCCACAAGAATAATTGCCCTTACTCTTTACAATATATTCTTTAGTTATGTAATTACTTTTCCCGATATACACGATATCAGCTAAATTTATACTTTCTAAGTTTTTTTCATTATTATGAAAAATTTTATTAATAATAAGCTTGTTCGCTATGATCGAATACTTATATGATATTCTGCATTTCATTATCTCAAAGAATATTATACTTAAAGTTAAAAATACAATGGTCATATTATAGAACTTAACGAGCATTATATTTTTTATACCTAAAACACTTATTCCTTGATATAAATACAACATTGCTGTAATTATAAGTAATACTATCGCTATAACAGGTGCCTTCTTTCTTATGACTACCTCTTTATGCATTAATATTTTCCCCCATACTTTAAATATTTAAAATAACATTATGATTATACTAAGCTTTTCAATATAAAGCTATATTTAAATAACGCTATATTCCTTTATATTCTCTATAAATATTAGAATACTATTAATTGTGGGTTTTTAATTACATGTTTTCTATGTTTTAATACGATTTTCAAATTTTAATAGCTACTTTCTCTTTTTAATTTATTATTATAGTATATTCGTAATATCTTTATTATAATAGTATAATAGTATAATAATATATTTGGAGGTGATTTTATTGATTCAAATTTATAAAAGTCAGAGTGAATTCGATTCAAGTTTAAAACCTATTGATAATATTGAAAATGGTTGTTGGATAAACATAGTAGCTCCATCTGAAGAAGAACTAATTCTTGTATCAAAGAAAACTGGAATTTCCATTGATTTCTTAAAAGCAGCACTAGATGATGAAGAAACATCCAGAATTGATATTGAGGATGATGCTATATTAGTTATAGTCGATATACCATTCACAGAAATGGAAGAAAATTCTTTAACATATGACACTTATCCATTAGCTATAATACATACTAACAAACTGTTAGTTACTATATGTTTAAAAAACAGTAAAATTATAACTGACTTTGCTAATGCTAGAATAAAATCATTTTTTACATTTAAAAAATCGAGATTTATATTACAGATATTAAATAGAATATCTACTTATTACTTACTTTACTTAAGACAAATAGATAAAAAAAGTTTAATGATTGAAAAAAGATTACATAAGTCTATGAAAAATAGAGAACTTATTCAACTTCATTCATTAGAAAAATCTCTTGTATATTTCTCAACTTCATTAAAAGCTAATGAGATAACATTAGAAAAAATGTTAAAGTTAGAAATGATGCAAAAATATGAGGAAGATAAAGATGTTTTAGAAGATGTTATCATTGAAAATAAGCAAGCTATAGAAATGACAGAAATATATAGCAATATTTTGGCTAGTACAATGGACTTCTTTGCTTCAGTTATATCAAATAACTTAAATATAGTTATGAAGGTATTAGCGTCTGTAACTATACTTATGGCAATTCCTACTATTATAAGTGGAATATTTGGTATGAATGTTATGTTACCTTTATCCGATGATAATCCTCATGCATTCTCAATAGTTATGATGTTAACATTCGGAATATGTTTCATAGTAGCATTTATTTTATATAAAAAAGATATGTTTAATTAAGATAAATCCTATATTTATAGACATTTTTTATTGCCTATTTAGTATAGGTTCTTTTTTATCTATATTATTCTTAAAGTATAGTTAACACAATATACTAATTCCCATTCTATATAGTCTCTTTTTTATAATCTAAATATTTTTCTATAAATTATCCACATAAAAATATATTTTATATACATTTTGTAAGTAAATTGTTGATAACTTTGTTTATAATTTTATTTTTGTGGATAATTTTTTTGTTTTTTATTTTTTAAGCGCAAAAAAAACCTTGAATCAAATAATTCAAGGTTTTAATGGAGGCGCCACCCAGATTTGAACTGGGGATAAAGGTTTTGCAGACCTCTGCCTTACCACTTGGCTATAGCGCCATGGTGGCTCGAACTGGAATCGAACCAGTGACACGAGGATTTTCAGTCCTCTGCTCTACCGACTGAGCTATCGAGCCATTCATACCTGGCAACGTCCTAATCTCCCACACAGTCTCCCGTGCAGTACCTTCGGCGCTATGGATCTTAACTTTCCTGTTCGGAATGGGTAGGAGTGTTACTTCCATGCCATCATCACCAGATTATTCTGAAAGATTATTCTTTCAAAATTACACATAAATTGTATATAACAATTATTTATTGGTCAAGCCCTCGACCTATTAGTATCAGTCAGCTAAATATGTTGCCACACTTACACCTCTGACCTATCAACCTTGTAGTCTTCAAGGGGTCTTACTAGCTTAC
>NZ_JAMQHS010000095.1 GCF_023845585.1 Clostridium sp. CMCC3677 | reverse complement strand
GAAAAGACAATACGTGCGGTTGCAAGAGCACATCACGAGACAAAAGCACCAATTCATTCTCACACAGAAGCGGGAACGATGGCTTTAGAACAAATCGAGATTTTAAAACAAGAAAATATCCCGTTAGAATACCTTTCTATTGGTCATATGGACCGCAACCTAGATCCGTATTATCACAAGCAAGTTGCCAAAACAGGCGCATTCATGTCATTTGATGGCATCGCAAAAATCAAAT
>NZ_JAMQHS010000094.1 GCF_023845585.1 Clostridium sp. CMCC3677 | reverse complement strand
CAGCTTTTTCATTAATCGTGAAGTTGCTGTCACGATATTTTTTTAATTGACTGATAGACCATTTCATCCTACATCACTCCAAGCGCAACACAAAATATTATAGCTTTTTTAAAGGCTTTTGTCAATGCTTTTTCGGGGAGTAAAACCGCTGCCTTCATTTTATGCTAAAATAGATTATCTAAAGGAGGGAACCGAAATGAAAGCAACTGGAATTGTGGTGGAATATAACCCTTTT
>NZ_JAMQHS010000093.1 GCF_023845585.1 Clostridium sp. CMCC3677 | reverse complement strand
GTCCGCGTATTTATCGAACATAACGATAACTTCCGCCTGCCAGCCAATCCAGAAACCCCGGTGATTATGATTGGCCCAGGCACCGGTATTGCGCCGTTCCGCGCCTTTATGCAGCAACGCGCCGCCGACGAAGCGCCAGGTAAAAACTGGCTGTTCTTTGGTAATCCGCACTTTACGGAAGACTTCCTGTACCAGGTGGAGTGGCAGCGCTACGTCAAAGATGGCGTGCTGACAC
>NZ_JAMQHS010000092.1 GCF_023845585.1 Clostridium sp. CMCC3677 | reverse complement strand
AGCGACAGCTGAGCCATTACTTAGTCCACTTTTTGTTCTTTTGCTCGGCTACGTTCTTCTTCTGCACGTTGTTTTGCTTTTTCAGCGCGATCAATATCCATATCTTGTTCACGTTCAGCAGTATCCGCGAGAATATTAACTTCTTCACCGTTTACTGCCATAAAGCCACCATTGACAGCGACCCATTCCTCACCAGACTCAACTTTTAAACGAACGATGTCGATTTTAAGTGGAGC
>NZ_JAMQHS010000091.1 GCF_023845585.1 Clostridium sp. CMCC3677 | reverse complement strand
GTAATTTGGAAAGAGTAATTGAACTGATTCTATTGTTTATATAAATGCGTATTTAAAGTAGAGTCTTATTACATAATAAATTTATGAGAATTATAGCTTATAAGAGTTAGTTACTAATTAAGAAAGAATAATATTTAATCATAATAAAGAAGAAATGAATTATATCGATAATAAAGTAAGACATAAAGAGGGGGATAATTATGCAAGTTAATAATAATGGAATAAATAATAACAAAC
>NZ_JAMQHS010000090.1 GCF_023845585.1 Clostridium sp. CMCC3677 | reverse complement strand
TGATAATTATAAGTCACAGTTTATTTAATACAATACTAGGTCAAACTAATATCAAATTAATTTGCATATTACAACATTATTAGAATAAAACTCAAAACAATATAAAATATAAATTTTTTTGTAAATGATTATTTTAATTTTTCTAATTCAATGTAGTTTATTCTTAATCTCATTGTTAATATTAGTAGTTCTTTTTATAAAAAAGTTCAAAAAAAGTAGCTCTAATTGTAATTTAGAA
>NZ_JAMQHS010000089.1 GCF_023845585.1 Clostridium sp. CMCC3677 | reverse complement strand
GACATTTAAATTTTATAATTAAGGAGTGGTAAGTATTTACACACAATTAGGTAAAATGAAAAAATAACAGTATAGGGAGGAAGTATTATGTTTTCCAAAAAATTAACAGCAGTATTAGTAGCAGTGGGAGTAGTAGCATCTACTAGTGCTTTATTTAATGAAATTAATATAAAAACAGCTTTTGCAGGGAGTGTAAAGCAAAATGTTGTTTATACTAAAGATGATACGTTAGCAGCTTCT
>NZ_JAMQHS010000088.1 GCF_023845585.1 Clostridium sp. CMCC3677 | reverse complement strand
ATATTACTTACAAATTTCCGAGTATTCCCAGGAATAATCTTCATGTTCACGCGGCATAATCTCCCGCCACGGAACCCGTGGCAAAGAATAAAAAGGTTATTAAGGATTAACAATGAAGAAACGTGTTTATCTTATTGCCGCCGTAGTGAGTGGCGCTCTGGCGGTATCTGGCTGCACAACTAACCCTTACACCGGCGAACGCGAAGCAGGTAAATCTGCTATCGGCGCAGGTCTGGGCTC
>NZ_JAMQHS010000087.1 GCF_023845585.1 Clostridium sp. CMCC3677 | reverse complement strand
ATGTAAATCATGCTGCTTTGAGTCATTTTACTTCAAAGCCTCACAAAATATCACATAAAAACTCCACTTTTCGATTTACTGCAATCGAAGTGTCATATTCGGCATCGCTTTATTACTAACCGCTTTCCAAATATCTTTTCGTGATTTTGTTTTTTCAACTTCTATTCCTTTTTCTTTGAGCTGACGAATTACTTGATTCAAGTCTTTTTGATTATTATCCAAACTCATCACTCCATCTTC
>NZ_JAMQHS010000008.1 GCF_023845585.1 Clostridium sp. CMCC3677 | reverse complement strand
TAGCATTCCTAAGTTCAATTACTCAGTCCACTTTGCTTATGCATATATCAACACTCTACTAAAACATAGCCTATAATTTACATTTATTTTCTAACAAGTATAAAATCATTTCTTCTTTTTGTTTACTTAACAATTTAGAAATTAGTTTTTTCCCTTTAATATTATTAATTTTATATTCATTAAAAATATTCTCAAATCTGTCTTCTATAACATTAACTTCACTTTTGTAATTATTAATACTACTCTTATCATTAATAACTACTACATTTTCAAAATAGTTTGATATTAATCCTTCTATACTTGATTTCAATTCTCTATTTATAACTTTTACCACATTATTTTTAATCCACTTTTCAACAACGTTATCAGACTTTATAGCTAAAGCTTCTTTACATTTTTCATCAGCAAGTTCATTGAAAAAATCTCCAGTATGGCTATCTACTTTAACAAATATAACTTCTATACCACTATTCATTAATTCCTGCATTCTTTTGTAATATTCCTTAGATGATGCTTCTTTTCTTTCCCATGCACCTGTTGCATGATAACAAATTCCTGCATAATCATGAAAAATAACCACCTTATTTTCTCCACAACTTAAAGCATACTCTACCCCTTTTATAGCACCCTTTAATTCACCTGCTATCTGTCTTATATTATTAGTAGGATCACTTTCTCCAATTCCACTATCAATATACTCTACAATATTATCTTTAACTGCAACTACCCCATAAGAATATTGTGATGTGCAAATATTATAGCTACCATCAACATATATATGTAAGCAATCATCAGGGTACTTTCCATCTAACTTACTTATTAAATTGTTTCTATTATTTAAAAATTCTTTTGCTTCAGATATATCTGTAAAACTTTTATATTTAGCATTTTTTACACCTTTAACATATCTTAAGCATTCCGCCCAAGTATCAACTATTTTATCTTCTACTTTTTGATTGTTTTTAAAATCAAAGCCCTCTTTTATAGCATAAACTTTTTTTCCCACTGTTCTATTCCTTTCACAAATTAAACTTTTAATATTATAATGTTGTTAATTCAGTTATTACTAAACATAATTTTTCAACATTTTTAGCACCTGTAAAGTTTATCAAATATTCTAAACCGCTTTTTAGAACTTTAATTATCTCATTATTGCCTTCCCAATTTTCTATAATCACATTCATAGGGACATCATTTATAATATTATTTAGTGCAAAGAATGCTACTCCAATATCATCTATCGCTCCTATAAATGGTATATTGTTTGGTATTATATCCGTTGGTAATGCAATATATGCAATAGCAGATGATAATATTAATTTAGTTTTTATTGAAACTCTATCATCTTTTAATAATCTATATATTAAAGATATAATATCTGGTAAAAGGAATATATATTCTTTAAACTTTTTAGTTTTTTCTGGTAACTTATCTTCTATTATTTCTCTCCCTAAGGAATAATTGTCTTTAATCTTATTAACAATAATCAATTCATCAGAATTTTCTAAATCATTTTCTTCAATTTCTTCTGTGATTTTTTCTTTAATTAAGTTCCCTTTTAAAGAAATATTAATTTCCTCTAAATTAACCCAAAGTTCTTTATCCTTTACAAATACTTCATTTAAAGCAAAGTCAACAAATGGAATATCATATAATATCTTTTTTATATCTATTGATATTTTATCCTTTTCTGTACTTATTCCTTTATCATTGAAATCTTTAATTAATTTTTTCAAAATAAAGCTTCTAAACATTCTAAAAAGACCTAAATTCATTACCTTTAAGTTAGCCAATTTACATATAACTCTTCCATCTATTAATTCAAGTATTTCAACTTTTAAAGAAAATTCTACATTAATTCCCTTTTTAAAATTTCCTTCTACTATGATTCCATTAGATATATTAATTTTATTTATATACAATCCTTCGATCTTTACAAAGTCATTTATAATACTAAGTAAATCCTCACCTAGTAATTTTACTTTAATATTAGATATCTTCATAATATATTCTCCTTTTAAGAATATTCTTTTAAACTTACATATACAATTTTATTTTCATGTATTATTAGAATTATACTATATTTAGACAATAAGTTAAATAATATCTTATTTATCTATATGGTAATAATAATTTATATAAATTATATTTTTCACTTAATATATTTATTAATTTTATTATATTAAACACTATTTCTAAAATAAAAAAGTTAATGTAAATAAAATATTAAATACATTAACCTTCCACTTTCTTATTAAATTTTAATAATTGGCTATGTTTTAGCAGAGTGTTGATATATGCAATAGGCAAAGTGGCATTGTAATTGGACTTTGAGAATAGTTAATGAGTATTGTCTCATTTACTGCTTGTCTCAATTTTATATTAGGAGCAAGCTAAAATGGGACTATACTCATTTTTAGTATTCCTAAGTTCAATTACTCAGTCTACTTTGCTTATGCATATATAAACACTTATTTTAAACATATCCTAATAATTAGAATACTGGTATAACTGCACCATTATATTCTTTTTCTATAAATTCCCTTACTTCTGGTGAAGTGAATGCTGAAGTTAATGCTTTGATTTTTTCTTTTTCTTCATCACCTTTTTTAACAACAATTATATTTGCATAAGGTTTCGCTGCTTCAGAATTCTTATCTTCACTTATTATTGCATCTGATAATGGATCAAATCCTGCTGATATTGCATAGTTTCCATTTATTACAGATGCTTCAGAATCATCTAATACCCTTGGTATGCTTGCTGCTTCTAATTCATTAAACTTTAAGTTTTTATTATTTTCTGTTATATCCTTTGGTGTAATTAATTCACCATCTGATACTTTTATAATTCCTTTTGAAGCTAATAATTTTAATGCTCTTGCTTCATTTGATGGATCATTAGGTATTGCTATTGTAGCTCCATTAGCTAATTCATCTAAACTCTTTATCTTATTTGAATATAGCCCCATTGGTTCTAAATGAATTGCTGCTGTATAAACTAAATTTAATCCTTTTGATTTATTTTGTTCATTTAAATACGGAATATGCTGAAAATAATTAGCATCTAAATCCCCTTCCGCTAATGCTGTATTAGGCTGAACATAATCAGTAAACTCAACTATTTCAAGCTTATATCCTTCCTTTTCAAGTATAGGCTTTGCTATTTCTGCTATTTCCTTGTGTGGTATAGGTGTAACACCTATTTTTATTGTTTTATCATCTTTATTGTAACTCTCTACCCCATTATTTGTACTTCCACATCCTGATAAACTAAATATAAGTACTCCCGCTAATATTGTTGATAATATAGATTTCTTTTTCATATATTTTTCCCCCTTAAATTATTGCTTATTTTATAACTAATCTAAAAATTTAATTTGATAATTTTCCATAAAAATAATTCCCTAAAAATTGGAGAAGCTGTACGAATATAATTAATATTATACAAGTTATTATCATAAAGTCTGTTTCAAATCTTTGATATCCATATCTTATTGCTACATCTCCAAGTCCGCCTGCCCCAAGTGTTCCTGCCATAGCAGAATAACCTACAATACTTATTAAAGCTAATGTTATTCCAGATACAATTGATGGTATCGCTTCTTTTAACATAACTTTAAATATTATTTGAAAATTTGAAGCCCCGAAAGACTTTGCTGCTTCTATTACTCCTTTGTCAACTTCTCTTAATGCAGATTCTATAATTCTTGAAACCAAAGGTGCTGCCGCAATTGTAAGTGGTACTATAGCAGCTAGTGTACCAGTAGATTTACCAACTAATAACTTGGTTAAGGGCATAATTATCACCATTAATATCACAAATGGAAAACTTCTCAATGTATTTACTATAAAGTCTAAAATAGAATACATAAATTTATTTGGTTTTAAGCCATCATCTGAAGTAATAATAAGAAGTATTGCTGGAACAAAACCTAATATAACTGAAAATATTGTAGATGCTAAGACCATTATTAATGTTTGTTTTAAAGCTATTATTATAATTTCTTGCATTATTTAATCACCTCCAGCAAAACTTTCTTATTCTCTAAGTATTCAATTACTTTATCTTTGTCACACTCATTTATATTTATAACGAGTCCTCCTAGAATCATATCTCTAAATTTTTCTAATTTTCCAGATATTATAGAAAAATCTATATTAAGTTCTCTTGCCATCTTTGTTATAACAGCATTCTCTGAAGAGTCATTAGAGAAAAATATTTTTATATTCACTCCAGTTGTTGATAATATGTTTTCATCATCTTCTCCAAGAAACTTCTTTAAAGATGGTTTAGGTTTTAAAAATAATTCCTCACATTTACCTTGAGATTTTATATTTCCGCCTTCAAGCAATGTAACTCTTTCACAAACTTCTTTTACCACTTCCATTTGATGAGTAACAATAACTATTGTTATACCAAGTTCCTGATTTATTTTTAAAAGTAATGATAATATATCTTTAGTAGTCTTAGGATCTAATGCTGAAGTTGCTTCATCACATAATAATACTTTAGGATCTAGTGCTAATGCTCTTGCAATAGCTACTCTTTGTTTTTGCCCTCCACTTAATTCAGGTGGCTTATTCTTTGTTTTTTCTTCCAAACCTACTAATTTAAGAAGTTCCATAACTTTAGTTTGAATGTCATTTTTATCATATCCCCATATTTCTAATGGAAAAGCTACATTATCAAAAACATTTTTTCTTTGCATAAGATTAAAGTTTTGAAAAATCATCCCCAAGTTTCTTCTAAAACTTCTTAAATCCTTGTCTTTTAAATCAGAGACATCATTTCCCATTATTTTTAAAGAACCTTTATTATATGATTCAAGACCATTTATACACCTAAGTAATGTAGATTTTCCTGCCCCACTATGTCCAATTATTCCATAAATCTCTCCTTCTTTTATGTTTATTGAAATATTGCTTAATACGCTTATTTCCCCAAATTTTTTTTCTAAATTCCTAACTTCTATCATTTAGAGCCCCCCTTTACACATTTTATTGCTAAATTAAAATGTATTTTTTGCTTTTTACTTATTGATCATTGTTTGCAAACTAAATTATAAATTAAATTATGCATAAATTTTAACTTTGTTATAAATTTTATAGATAATAACAAAAGCGCCAGAGAATAAATCTCTAGCGCTTAATATACTAAATAAATTTACCCTCTCATCTATCAACTCTATAAGTTGCAGGATTTAGCACCATAAATGATAATTAATCATTTGGTTGCCGGGTTTCATAGGGCCAGTCCCTCCACCACTCTTGATAAGATATAACAAATATTAATTTTTAATTTATGTTTTAAATTATAATTTCCTAATTTTAATTTGTCAATATTATTTTATATTAATTAACAAAAATATTTTATCCCTTCTTAAGTAAACTATTACAGTAAATAAGTGCCTATTGTATTTTTATATAATTAACATTTTCATTAAGCCAATGGTAATGTTATTTCAAATTCACTTGAATAAAACATATTACTTACATAAAGTGTTCCTTCATGTTTTTCTAATAATTCTTCGGCTAAATCTAACTTCTTATTGTCTATTTTAATATCATTATTTAATAATCTAAGCCTTCTTTTTTTAGATAAATTTTTTACATTACACTCTATGTTAATTATTAATTTATCTAGAATATTATAAGTTTGTATTCTTATAAAGCCTCTGTTTCCATCCACACACTCAATTATATTAGTTAAAATTACATATAAATCTTTCTCAGAAATCTCCAACATGTTTCTGTCTGCATTATCCTCTATAATAATACACGTTTCTTCCTCTATAATTGGTTTTAATATCTTTGAAATAAATCTATTTTCATTTCCATTTATTTGTATAGATGATTTTACCTTATTATTATTTTCTATTATATTTTCTAAAGCTTGACCTAGTTTTTCTTCTTTACTCATAAGATACAAACCATATAAATAAGAAATTTCTGCACCTTGATCATGTTTAATTTTTCTTAGATCATTATTTTTCTTTTCTAATTCACTATTTAATTTATTTATTTGTTCACTTTCTTTTCTTATGCTACTAAAATATATAGAGGTTACAATAAAAAATATAAATAAATTTATAATCATTATATTCTTTAATAATGGATTAGCAAAATCTATAATTCCGTTTTTGAATATTATACTATAGTAGACAATAACACTTATAGCCATTGTTAAAGATATAAATATTTTATCTTTAACCATAAATCTATAAAATCTAATTATGTATTTTTTATATTTAAACAATATATACATAAAAATATAATTTAGCATAAATACTATAGAATACATTATTTTAATTAAATATGCTTTTTCTAAATTTAATAATTTTATATATGGATAAAATACTCCAATAATTATTAGCGATAATATTACCATTAATATATAAATGCTATTACATATAATTTGTGCTGTTTTAAAATCATTTCTATATAAAACTCCTACTATAATAATGTATAAAACACTATTATAAACGATACCAATATTATTATTTATATATAAATTATTAATTATTACTGATATAATTAATAACAAAAATATTACTATTCCTAATTCTTTTTTGCTTTTTTGGCAATCTTTTTTTACGCAAGAATTTATAACGTTTAGTATAACTAAAGATTCTAAAAAAAGATTTATCACACTTCCTAACATTATAATCATTATTTTTCCCCTTTGTATGTAATAATTTAAAGTATTTTAGCTAATAATAAAGTGTTGATATTATATCAACACTTTAATTTTAATATGTATTATTTACAATTAATCATTTAAAGGTAACCTGATTTCAAATTTTGTAGAAATATCATTACTTTTTAAATTTATATTTCCACCACATTTCTCTATTAATTCCTTTACAATACTTAAGCCATACCCATGATTATTTTCAGTATTATTTTTTGTAGTAAAGCCTGGTTCAAATATCTTGCATATATTCTCTTCCTCAATTTTAGGTCCATTATTTTCTATAATAATAACTACATAATCTTTTATATCATAAGTTTTTATTATTAGAATTCCAGTCTTACCCATAGCCTTCACCGCATTATTTACTATGTTAGAGATTATTCTATAAAGTTCTATTTCTGTTATTTTTGCATTATTAATGCTGCCTTCATCTTCTATTATTATATTAATATCTTCATATTTTATCTTTTTAACTATATTATTAATTAAAGTATTATTCTCGTTTAATTTAAAATCAGCTTCTACATTATTTTTATTAATTATATCTTTTAGTTTTTCTCCAATTTTATCAATTCTTTTCATACAATAAAGATCATGCATATATGTAATTTCTTTTGCATAACCACCTTGAATTGTTGTAAGCTCAGTATTTTTTTCATATAGATTTTTATTTAACTCTAATATTTTATGTGATTTAATATCTATATTAATGAAATAAAGAATTATTATTCCTAAAAATAACGTAAGTGTCATACTAACCAAATTCCTCAATAATTCTGATTCATTTTTATAAAAAATCAAATAAAAAGCTGCTATAAAATCCATAGAACAATTTATTATAATTAAAGTTGTAATAGATGGTTTCATTAATAAAATTTGATCGTGTATACTTTTTATTTTTTCCTTATATTTTAAAATAAAAATCCCCATTATAAATTGAGGAATGTATATTACGCAAACCATTAAAATATCTCTTTTTTTTAAAGCTATTAAATTTTTTAAAAATCCAAAAAATAAATTTCCAAATATATTAACGTTAAACGCTATAAAAAAATACATTATTGTATATGCGATTAAAGAACTATAAAATTTTTTATTGTACAATAAACATCCAATAACAATTATCTCCAAAAAATGTATGATAAAAATACAAATAGATAAATTTCCAAACATGCAATTTAAAATATACATTACTAAAAATACAATTATAATTGCACTTATCTTTTCAATTGTATTTTTCTTATAATTATCTTCAATACAATAATCTATTACATATATAAAAAGAATAGATTGCAAAATAGAATTTAAAGTATCTACTAAATTTATCACCAAAATACGCGCCTCCTAATTCTTAGAGATTTTATCTCATTTTTTTCATTGATTCAGGCATATCCTCTATTCCAACTGTCAATGTTGAAGCTGGTGTCGCAATTATGAATTTTTCTGTTAATTTCATTAACATTTTTCCTATTAATCTTTTCATTATTATCATCCTCCTAAAATATATAATAATTTAATACCCTTTACTTCTTTTGTCTTTTGTTAAACATTAATATAGATTGAAATAAGATTGTCCATGTTATAAGCTCATAAATATTGCTATATCTATATAGCAATATAGAGCTTATACTCAAGACAATTGAAATAGAAATTCCTAGAATTCTATTTTTATTTATAAGTTCGAGGCGCGTAATTGGCATTTTATCATTTAAAACTGGTGCTGTATTATATATTGAAAATAAACTAATCAATATTAAAATACAGTTGCTTATAAAATTGAGTTTACAATTTAAACTCAATAATATAACACTACTAGTTATAAGCATTGTTGCTATAAAACATCTTACTTGAGTATTTTCATGATATCCTCCTATAAAAGGCTTTGTTATACTCATTATTCCTATTATTATAATACTTTCTTTACAATATCCAATTAATGAAAATATAATTATTATTGACATTAACTTTATAAATTCAAAAAATAAGACTGTTGTTGTATATTGAATTTGTTCACATTGTTCTTCACTATATTCATTATAATTACAAATACCTTGTACAAAATTTCCTATAAAATTTCTAATCATTTCTTTTACATCTCTTATACTTCATATTTTATTACATTATACTATTAATTTACAATTTTTACAATAAAAATCGTGATTTTTAGTATTTACACAAGTTTTTTATTTTTTATTACAAATGCTTTAAATAATTATACGAATATATAAAGTTCAAATTTTACATAATTTCATATTGAATCAAGTAATAGACAAGAAAAAGGTGAATTTATATAAATAAATTCACCTTTTTTGTAAAACAAACTCAAATAAAATTTTAATTATTGAATTTCTACTTCTTCTATATTTTCTTGCTTAACGATATCATTCTTGCTATCAATTAAAGTTTCAACAATCTTTTTACCATATGGAAGACATAATTGAATAAATGGTCCTATCGTTAACATTGCTATTATAGTTCCAAGCCATACTTTACCACCTAATAAATATCCTACTACTAAGTATATTCCATCTAAAGTCATTCTAATCCATCTATACTGAAATTTTGTTTTATCCTGTATAATAAATGGTACTATGTCATTAGGTGCAACTCCTAAGTCACTTGCTGAAAGTATTGAAAAACCTACTGCAATGATAAAGTTTACTAAAACTATCATAAGTGCTTTTACAAACATACTACAATCTTGTATGTTAAATCTTGAAAATATGCTTATAGATAAATCTATAACAGGTCCTACGCCAACAAGACAAATGAAAGTTCCAATGTTTATCTTTTTTCTATCAATTAAAATTATTATTATAGTTAATACAAAAAGTATACACATATTAGCTATTCCTGGTGTGGTGTTAAGCAATATTGATAAGCCTTGGGTAAATACAGTGAATGAATCTGATCCTATATTTGTTACTAGTGATAATCCTACTCCAAATTGTATTATTGCCATTCCTAAAAAAAACAAAATTAATCTCATTAATAATTTTTTTTGGTTCATGTTTTTCATCCTTTTCTTTAATTTTTATTAAATTTATTACTACATATAATTCTCAAACGTTCACATTAATACCATAAATAAAAAATTCTTTAAATAAAAAAGTATTTTTATTTTACATTATCGTATCAAGTTTGTCAAAAACATTCAAAAAAAATCATTTTAATTCATGAAATAAATCTTATTAAATTACTAAATATTTCTTGTTAATGAACTATAATTTTAAAATCTTCAAGATTTATTCTGTATTCGTTTAACATCTCTATAACAGTATTTCTTAATGTATTTTCATTAGATTTTTTATTGGCAATTTTTATATCATTTTGTATAGGTTTTAATTTTTTATTTTCTTTATATTTTTTATTTAATATTTCTGCTGTTTTTACAAGTAAATCATCCCAATCTTCTACTTTGATAATATTATCATGTAATTTAAATGTATTAGGATTTTTTGAAGAGAAGTCTCTATATATTTCCATTCCTTCATCTTTTATAAAAACATCATCTTTCTTTTCTTTTTTATCTTCTATTTTATCCATAGCAGCTTCAATATTAGATGATTTTTTATTATTCACTAAATTTTCTTCTTCTATCCAATTAGAATAATTTTGTATATTCTTAACCATATCATATACTTCTACAGAAATTTTTCTATAAGATTTGCTTAAAGTGAAATTTCTTTCTTCCTTTACTATTTTACTAGATTCATCTTCTATATAATCTATTGTATTTTCTAAAGTATCTATTAAATTAATTAAACTATCTTTTATTTTTAGTGACATATCTGGAAAGTTTTCAATTATATATTTTACAGTATTTTCATTTAATATAGATAAATCATTATTTTGATTATTAATTTCTTCTAATTCACAATTAATACTCTTTTCTTTTTGAATTTCTTCAGCAAACATTTTATTAGTTTGTAATTCTGCATTATTTTTTCTACCAAAGCTAGGTTTTATCATAACTACACTCCCTTAAATATCATTTTAATTTATATTTATTTTTATTTTACCATATTTTACCTTTTATGGGAATGGTAATTTGATAAAAAGAGTAGTTATTATAGAAATATATCTATATAACTACTCTTAATAAATTATATTAGTCTAAAAATATTTTTAAATCATCATCAACATTTGTAATTCCACAAATTCCAAAGTTATCTACTAATACCTTTGCTACATTTTCTGATAAAAACGCCGGTAAAGTTGGTCCTAAATGAATGTTTTTAATTCCTAAATGTAATAATGATAATAATACTATTACTGCCTTTTGTTCATACCATGCTATATTAAAAGCTATAGGTAATTCATTTATATCTTCTAATTCAAATACTTCTTTTAGTTTTAAAGCAATTACAGCTAATGAGTATGAGTCATTACATTGACCTGCATCTAATACTCTAGGAATTCCTCCAATATCACCAAGCTCTAATTTATTATATTTATATTTTGCACATCCTGCTGTTAAGATTACAGTATCTTTTGGAAGAGCTTTTGCAAAATCTGTATAATATTCTCTTGATTTATGTCTTCCATCACACCCTGCCATAACAAAGAACTTCTTTATAGCTCCAGTTTTAACTGCTTCAACAATTTTATCAGCTAATGCTAATACTTGAGCATGTGCAAAACCTCCAACGATTTCTCCATTTTCTATTTCAGTTGGTGCTTCACATTTCTTTGCTTGTTCTATTATAGCTGAAAAATCTTTCTTTCCATTTTCATTTGCTGTAATATGAACACATCCATCAAATCCTGCTGCACCAGTTGTATACATCTTATCTTTATATACATCCTTGTCAGTTGGAGGTACTATGCAATTTGTAGTCATAAGAATTGGACCATTAAAGCTTGTAAATTCTTCTCTTTGCTTCCACCATGCATTTCCATAGTTACCTACTAAATGATCATATTTCTTTAAATGTGGATAATAATGAGCTGGTAACATTTCAGAATGAGTATATACATCTACACCTGTACCTTCTGTTTGAATTAATAATTGTTCTAAATCTTTTAAATCATGGCCTGACACTAATATTCCTGGATTTTTTCCTACTCCAATGTTAACTTTAGTTATTTCAGGATTTCCATAGCTTTCTGTATTAGCTTTATCTAAAAGAGCCATTCCATCTACGCCTACTTTTCCAGTTTCTAAAGTTAAAGCTATATATTCATCTAAACTTACATTATCATTATTCACTGCTGCTAAAGCTTTTTGCATAAACTCAGAAATTTTTTCATCATCATATCCTAATGCATTAGCATGTTTCATATATGCTGATAATCCCTTTAATCCATAAATTATAAGTTCTCTTAAACTTCTTATATCTTCATTCTCAGTAGCTAATACTCCTATCTTAGGTGCCTTTGCTTCCATTTCTTCTTTTGTTTTGCATACAAATGAAGCTGCTTCACTTAGATTTGATTTATCATTTAATTTAAATAATAGTTCTTCTTTTAAATCAATAGTTTCTTTTACTCTTAAATAAAAAATTTCATTATCAAAATTGGCATTTGTTATAGTTGTAAAAAGATTCATTGTTACCATATGATTTATATTGCTTGATACTTTTATTTTTTCTTCTCTAGCTCTAGTTGCTACTTCTGCTAACCCTTTAGTTGTATATATTAATAAATCTTGAAGTTTTGCAAGTTCAGGTGTTTTTCCACACACTCCCTTTATAGTACAGCCTGTACATCCCGCTGCTTCTTGACATTGAAAACAGAACATTTTATTTTCCATAATAAATTCTCCTTTTATCTTTAGCTATGTTTTAGTAGAATATTGATATATGCATATATCAATACATATTTAAAACAGAGCCATATTTTTTATTTGGTATGATTAGATTTTATCTTGAATTATGAAAATGCTCCGTAACAATTGTTACAATTATTTTTATATTTAAATAAAACTCACAAAATTTAACTAGCAAATACTATTCTTTATTTCATCATTAAATTCTACTTTATATTTCTATTTTATATTTCTATTTTATAAAACTGATCAAACAAATAAGAGACTTTAACTATTAAACATAATTAAAGTCTCTTATATTTATTTATATATAGGAGTGGTCGATATTTAAAATATATTTTCTATTATAGTATTAACCAAAAATTAAAACATAACATACTATTTTAATATTTTTTCAATAAGTGGAGAAGCTTCTATATGATTATCACTTATTAAAAATGCTTCATGTAATTCTTCTATCCATTCTTTCTTTAATTCATTGTCATGATGCACATAGCAAATTGTATCTCCTACACTTACCTTATCACCTTTTTTACAATTAAGTATAAGACCAACACCATGATTAATTTCATCTTCTTTAGTAGCTCTGCCAGCACCTAAATGCATAGCTAAAATTCCTAATTGTTCAGAATGAAGAGTTTCAACATATCCATTCTTTTCACATTTTATTTCTGTAATGAATTTAGATTTTGGAAGTAATGTTGTATCTTCTATCATTTTTACATTACCACCTTGGGCTTTAACCATATCTTTAAATTTTTCAAAAGCTCTTCCTGATTCAATACCTTCCTTTAGCATTGCTCTTGCTTCATCTTTATCTTTATCTTTAGCAAGCTTTCCTTGCATTAACATGATTTCTCCTGCTTGCATACAAAGTTCAGTAAAGTCTTTTGGACCAGTTCCTTTTAAAGTTTCAATAGCTTCTATTATTTCTAATGAATTACCTATTGTATTACCTAAAGGTTGGTTCATATCTGTAATCATAGCCATAGTATTTCTTCCAAGACTATTACCTATTGAAATCATAGCCTTAGCTAATTTTGTAGCATCTTCAATAGTATGCATAAATGCCCCTTCTCCATACTTTACATCTAAAAGTATAGTATCAGATCCAGATGCTAATTTTTTAGACATTATAGAAGAAGCTATTAAAGGAATTGCATTTACAGTTCCAGTAACATCTCTTAATGCATATAATTTTTTATCTGCAGGAACTAAATCTCCTGTTTGCCCTATTATGGCTACACCAATATCTTTTACTTGATTTATAAAATCTTCTTCTGTTAAGAAACAATTAAATCCTTCAATAGATTCTAACTTATCTAATGTTCCACCTGTATGTCCAAGACCTCTTCCTGACATCTTAGCTACTTTAAGTCCACAAGCAGCCACCATTGGCCCAAGTGCCATAGATGTTTTATCCCCAACACCACCTGTTGAATGTTTATCCGCTTTAATTCCCTTTATAGAAGTTAAATCTATTACATCTCCACTATGCATCATAGATTTTGCTAAATAAGATGTTTCTCTTTCGTTCATTCCATTTAATACTATAGCCATTAATAAAGAGCTTGTTTGATAATCTGGGATAGATCCATCTACTACACCATCTATCCAAAATTGAATTTCTTCATTAGTCAGTTCTTTTTTTTCTCTTTTCTTATTGATAATATCTACAAAACGCATATTTGCATCCTCCCTTTATTTCAGTTAACAACTCATAATAGATAATTACAAAAATCTGCTTAATTAAATAATTATATTTACTATAACCACTTGGCTATTTTTTGCTTTATTTTCTATTATCAATGGTCAATCTTATATTTTATAATTCTTCTTTGTTCTTTTTTCCCATTCATTTTAGCAAACGTTTTCTAAAATAAGATTATATGTCATTAGTTTATTTGAAAATAATAGTAGACAAGGACAATTAAATATTACATAGTAACCATCTAGTTCTTAAACATCATATATTTATAAAAACATATACTCTATTTTTTATATTAATTGTCCATTGTCAATTTTCAATTATTAATTGAATTAATATCCTTGTGTTTCTTCACCTTTTAAAAGACCTACTGCTCTACTTGTTCCAAGTCTATCACAGCCTTCATTTATAAACATATTAAGATCTTCTACTGTGCTTACTCCACCAGCAGCTTTAATCTTAACATTTGGTCCAATATGTTTTTTGAACAATTTTATATCTTCAAGTGTTGCTCCACCTGTTCCAAAGCCAGTAGATGTCTTTATATAATCAGCTCCTGCTTCTGTTACAGCTTTGCACATAGCTATTTTTTCTTCTTCTGTTAAATAGCAAGTTTCAATTATAACTTTTAATATTTTATCTCCAACAACTTCTTTTAAAGCTCTTATTTCTGCTGTAACTTTATCGTATTCTTTGTTTTTAACATCTGAAATGTTAATTACCATATCTATTTCATTTGCTCCATCAGCTAAAGCTTGTTTTGTTTCTGCTATTTTACCTTCTGTTGAAGAATATCCTAAAGGGAAACCTACTACTGTACATATATTAACCTTGTCCCCATATGTTTCATGTATACGAGATATATAACAAGCTGGAATACATATTGATGCTGTATTATATTCTATTGATTCATCACATATTTTTTTTATATCATCCCAAGTTGCTACTGGCTTTAATAAAGTATGGTCAACATGTTTTAAAATTTCTGAATTATTCATAAATTACATCCTCATTTCTTTGTTTCTTTTAATATAAACTTTTATTCTATAGCTTTATTTTATTCCTCAAATGTTATATTGTCAACATAAAATGTTAAAGTTAGAACATTTTTAACTTTAAGTAATTGATTATATAATTATTATAAGTACTTTCAATGAAATTTATTTATTTTTTTGTATTATTTTTTAAATAATGTTAGAATATAAACAATAAGCGTTTAATTATATAAACTGTTTTTAAGCAGTATTGAAATATAAAATTGTTCACTAAAAAATAGAATAAGGTGATTAATAATGAATAAAAAACTACAGCGTGCTAATAGAATTATAGAAATTTTAAAAGAAAAAAATGGTGCTTCAATTAAAGATTTAGCATCTACTTTAGGAGTTTCTGAAATGACAATTCGACGAGACTTAAATCTTTTAAAATCAAATAATATCGTTAGTAATGTGTATGGGGCAACAATATATAATCCTTTAAATAGTATTGAAAAACTAAATAATAATTATGATATTACAGATGAGACCATAAAAAGGGAAAATGAGAAAATTAAAATTGGTAAAGCTGCTGCAAAGTTAATTCAAGATGATGATATTATCATAATAGATGCTGGTACAACTACAGAAAAATTAGCACAAAATATTAGTGATGATATAAAACTAACAGCATTATTTTATAGTATAAATATTTTAAGTGCTTTGAAAAATAAAAAAAACATTGAATTAATATTTTCAGGTGGATATTTTCACGAAAACACTCAAATGTTTGAAAGTCCTGAGGGAATTTCTCTTATTGAAAATATGAGAGCTACTAAAGTTTTTGTATCTGCTGCTGGAGTTCACGAAAGCTTAGGGGTTACATGTTCTAACAACTATGAAGTGGCAACTAAAAGAGCTATTATAAGTTCATCTGTGGAAAAAATATTATTAGTTGATTCTGATAAATTTGAATCTGTTAAATCTTCTTATTTTTCAGATCTTCAAGAATTTGATATTGTAATTACAGATCAAGGTATTTCTGATAAATGGCGTACTCTCCTTGAAGATCTAGAAATACAAGTGATTATTGCGTAATTATCTTAAAGTTAATTAATAATTTAAAATATAAAAATGAGTTGTTAAAAAAATATAATTCTTTTAATAACTCATTTTAGCATTCCTAAGTTCAATTACTCAGTCCACTTTGCTTATGCATATATCAACACTCTGTTAAAACATAGCCTTATATTTTAATTAAATAATTCTTCTTCTAATTTTTCTAAATCTAATATTTTAATTATATTTTTATCAAATTCTATGTACTCCATATCTCTTAAATTCATAAGTTCTCGTGATAATGATGGCCTAGGTATTCCAAGATT
Organism: Clostridium sp. CMCC3677; assembly: GCF_023845585.1. Classification (GTDB taxonomy): domain Bacteria; phylum Bacillota; class Clostridia; order Clostridiales; family Clostridiaceae; genus Clostridium; species Clostridium aquiflavi. The sequence goes on along the minus strand of NZ_JAMQHS010000008.1, from coordinate 223,727 downwards.
AGAGGCAATTTCCTTTTTGCTTTCCTTTAAAGTTATATATATACTATTTTGTTTTTTAGACAATTCAAGTATGAAATTTATAACCTTATGCTTAATACTTTTAAATGATATATTCTTTATTTTAGCATTAAGCATCAAAATTTTATTACTTAATATAGACATAAAATTTTCTAGTAATTTTTCATTTGCTAAACATAAACTTATAATAGTTTTTCGTTTCATATATAAAACACTACAATCCTCAAATGCAACTATTGTAGATGGATAAGTATTTTTTTTTGAAAAAATAAGTGCTTCTCCAAATACTTGATTATTAGATAACCTCTTTAAAACAATGTATTTTCCACTTAAATATATTTTTTGTATTTCTACCATACCATCTAATATAATTCCCAAACTACTACATTCATCATCTTCTGAAGCAATAATTTCGCCCTTTTTATATGACTTAATAAAATAATTTTTATCAGATATAACACAACTTATTTCTTCTTCACTAAGTCCTCGAAACAAATTATTTTTATTTAATTTATTTATTAAATCTTTCATATAAATTACACCTTTCTAAAAAGAAAAACACACATTATATTAAATGTATGTTTTTCTGAATTTTAATTTATATTATATCATTAATATAATATTTAAACATCTTCTAATAATAAATCTCTTTTATTAAATTTGCTTTTCAATAATTTACATACTAATCCTAAGCCCATTCCACAGATTGCTGGTAGAATCCATCCTAATCCTTCAGAATAAAGTGGCAACTTAGAAAATATATTTATTAAAATATCTATTCTTATTCCAGCTTGGCAAGCAGCATCAACAATACTTACTATTCCTGTAAATAAAAGTGTTAAAGTATACACTATTGAACTTCCTCCAAAAATATCATTTAATATTCCTAGTAATATAAGCATTATAGAAATTGGATAAATTGCATTTAAAACAGGTACTGATATTGCAAGTATTTTACTTAATCCCATATTAGCAAGTATCATACTTGAAAGTGTAAGTATTCTAACCCACATTTTATAATTTACTTTTGAATTTAATGTTGTGAAATATTCACTACAAGATGTTATAAGACCAACACAAGTTGTTAAACATGCTACTGTAAAAATTGCGGCTAATAATATAACTCCTGGTTTTCCAAATAAATATGTCATTACATTAGTAAGTGTTTGTGCACCTGTTTCTGTTGCTCCAAATATTCCAACTGAAGTAGCTCCTAAATGTGCTAACATACAATAAATAACTATTAACATTAACCCTGCAATAAATCCTGATTTTATTGATGTTGAAATTATTCCATTTTCATCATCAACTCCCTTAGACTTTATAGCAAATGCTATTACTATACCAAAATTTAAAGCAGCTATTGTATCCATGGTCATATATCCCTCTAAAAATCCTTTTGCTAAAGGTGATGATAAATATTCTCCACTTGCTAATCCATATCCCCCTAATGGCTTAAATAAACTTCCTATAAATACAATTGAAATAAGAAATAATAGTGTAGGAGTTAAAAATTTACCTACACGATCAACTAATTTTCCTGGTGATAAACATAACCAATATGCAATAGCAAAAAATGCAAAAGTATAAACTAATCGTGATAATGTGATAGAGAATTCCTTTGGTAAAAATGGAGCTACTGCCATTTCAAATGGTAAGCTTCCTGCTCTAGGAATTCCTAGACATGGTCCAATTGATAAATATATTAATATTGTGAATACAATAGCAAAACTTGGATTGACTCTACTTGCCAAATTTTTTAATCCTCCACATTTAGCAACTGCAATTACTCCTAAAATAGGAAACCCAACTGCTGTTATAAAAAATCCCATTAATGCTATCCATGTTTGATTTCCTGCTGATTGACCTAAAAATGGTGGAAATATTAAATTCCCTGCTCCAAAAAACATTGAAAAAAGCATAAAACTTACAAGTACTAAATTTTTCTTTGATAAATTTTTCATTTTAAAATCCCCCTAGATTGTTATTTTTTATTATTAACTCAATGCTTAATGTCACCTTCAATATCCATTTAAATTCCCCCTTTTTACATATAAAAATACCCCGTCCCTAATAAAGGGACGAGGTTAAATCGCGATACCACCCTAATTCTATAAAATGATATATAAAAATATGCAACTCATTTTATAGCACTCCATTACGTACTAAATAATACGCTTTTCTGTTAACGGTGAAACTCCGTTGAAACTTACTCAATTTTCATTAAAATTTCAGCTTCACTTCTCTGAGATGATCTTCAGTTATACATTGTACATTAGCTTTCATCACCCACTAACTTTCTGTAGAACAAAAATATTACTTACTCTTTCTCTTCTTAGAATTTTTATTTTATTAAATCTATATTTAGAATATACCCCTCTACTTATATTGTCAATATTTCACCTATTTATTTATCAAATTATCATTTTTCTCATTTATTTAAAATATTTTTAATAAAATATTTTGAAAATTTTATATTTAATTACTAATATATCAAAATCACTTAAGAACTCTATAACCTACTTGAATCACAAATTCATTATTAGTATTTACAATTCTCCTTATATTTTCATCATTAAAATTTAAATTTCTTATTTCTAATTTTTCACATAGTAAAGTAGAATGTATTATTATATTTCTAACTTTATTAGGATTTTCAGTACCATTTAAAATTGCTATACTATAGTTTATTAACATAGTATTTAATTTATCAATCTTAATTATAAGCTCATCTATTCCCTCTTTTAATCTATATGGAAATATTTTTTTATTTACTATTATAACTATCACTACTCCTATTATTACATAAATTATTCTATAAATAAGAAGAACATTTATATTTTCTGCTAATGATGCTATACATATAGAGGCAATTGAAGCAAATAGTGAGATTTTATAATATTCTTTAAATCCATATAATAAATATAATGATAATATTAAAATTAATATAGTTATCCATTTTAAATTTACTAAATTTATAAATATTCCTGTAAACAATATTCCTATAACATTTCCAATTATTCTTTCTTTAGTTTTATTTAAAGTATATTCATAATATGGTTGAATTACAGACATTATTGTTATAATAGCCCATATTATTTTATAGTACCCTAAAATTTCACCAATAAACAAAACTATTGTTAAGGTTATTGCCATTCTCATTGCAAAATTAAATCTCATACCTTTATGAAACGATTCTCTAAAATTTTCTATATTTTCCTTTTCCCACTCACTATAAATTTTATTTATTTCTTTATTTCCTAATTCCTTTAATTCCTTTATACTAATTTTTAAAGAATTCATTATATTACATATCTCACTTAAAGTTTTAGATTCATTATTATATAAATCTTTAAATAGATTTATTTTATTTTCTAATTCTTCTACAGTTACACTATAATTAGAATAATCTAATATATCATCTATTACATTTATTATATCTTCAATTTCATTCTTTTTAATATCATTATTATTATATTCAGAATATACATTTCTTAAATAAAGATTAAAATATTCCATATTTATGTATATATTAAACTGTATTCTTCCTAAATTAGTTGTTAAATATTTTTTATGTCTTGTGATATAAACTTTATATACTAGTTCTCTCATAATTTTAGAGCACTTTTTTACTATATTTTCTTCAAATTTACCATTAATAATATTCTTAAGCTGACTTTTCATCAATAATAAAGATGAAGTTATACTATTTCCTAATTTAGATTTCTCATTAACTTTTGTTATTATATTGCTACAAACTATAACTAATACACCAAAAATAACTGCTAATATTCTAAGAGGTAATTCTTCTAAAGATATACGTGCGTACTGAGTAAATATATATAACATAATAAACGGTTTGTAAAAAGCCATATCATAAGGTGAAATTATATTATACATTATTAAAAATATAGATATAAAATTTATTATAATCCCCCAATAAATATTTTGCGATGAAATAAATGCTGCTACTACAATTGCTAAATCAATAAGAATTATATTTAAAATTTTACTGATAATTTTAACCTGTAGATTTTGTCTACTTAAAACTGTTGATGTTAAAGCTATTGGAAATGCTAGCATTATATTTTTTATTCCAAACAATAATCCAACACCGAACATAGTTATTACAGCTACAGTACCATGCTTTAACATTGAATAAACATTAATATGATATTTATTTATTATTTTATCAATCATAAATAGTAACCCTGTATATTTATGGTTAGTTTCTTATATTTCAACATAAGATTTTTTAATAAATTATACTTATTGTTTTCTTGGTAAATATCCATAAGTGTTTATCTCCTATATAAATAAATTTAATATTACTTATAATTTGTTTATAATTCTTTAAATTATTCATGAAATAAAACATCTGTATTCAGTTATTATCAATTTTCTAAATATTAAATTTTATACAATAAAAATAGACCCATACTCTTAAATAATTTCTTATTTAGAGATAGATCTATTTTATTTCATACTTTACTTATGCATATATCAACACACATTTAAGATTTTTATAATTTCCTAAATAAGAACAAATTGGCTGTGAACCCTTCACTCTTCAAAAATTCTATAATTTCCTATACATAAAAAAAGGAGTGCTTTTAGTAAATTACTTTACTAAAAGCACTCCTATATTAAACAAAACTATCTTCTGTTGTTTTGTTGTTTTCTAGCTCTTCTACAGTCAATACATCTTGTAGGTTCGTTAGTGAATCCTTTTTCTTTGTAGAATTCTTGTTCTCCTACTGTGAAAACAAATTCCTTACCACAATCTCTACATACTAAAGTCTTATCTTCCATTTTAAAATTCCTCCTTGTTAATTAAAAGATTAATATATTGATTAATATCATTCTCTAAAAGGAGAAATTTATACATCTATATTAAAAACCTTTTTATCTTTATCGATATTTTTATAATTTACTTATATATATTACCGATATTCTTATAATAACACTTTTTTGATAAATAGCAAGCCTTTTTTATCTTATAAATGTTATTATTAAAAATTAATTGCTAAATTTAATAAATTACTAGCATCATCATTAGATAAATTCTTAGATTGACTTATTTCTTCAACTAGTGTTTTCACTGTTTTGCGTAAAGTATCCTTTTCGCTTGAATTTAAAGAATGTTGTTCTTTTACTTTAGTAAGATTACACACAACTTCTAAATAATCCGTTAATGTTCCTGATTTTATTTTTTGATTATTAATGGATGCTCTTTCTTTAAAATCAGATTTATTTAACTCTTCTACGTTATTTGTAAATTCTTTTACATTTTCTAGAGCATTATCTAAAGTTTCCGAATCACTTACTAATCTTATGTTTAAATCATTTACTCTATTAATTGGTAATGTTAATGTCATATTATTATTAAATATATGTATTTTATAATAATTCTGAACTTCCCCTTTAAATAACATTTCACCTATTAATTCAATTATACCTACCCCTTGGCTAGGGTATACAATTTTATCTCCTATATTAAACAAAAAATAACCTCCTTTGGTTTTACTATTATAGTATACCACATTTAGTTACTTTTATAAAACTTTTATTTTATCATAAAACCTAATCAGTATCAACATAAAATTTCCATTAATTTATTATTTAATGATTCATAATGAATTTAAACGTACACATATAAATTATCGGCTTAAATATTTAATATATAATTCTATTTCATTTAAATTTTTGCAATAATTTTATTGATAATTTGAAAAAATCACTTGATAAAATATAACATTTAATCATATAATTATATAAAATATTATATAATTAACAATTTAAACATATAAATAAGTAGATATGATAAAAATCATAGTTTCTTTTAATTTTTATCATACCTATATAACTAGCCTTTAAGTTTTTAGCCTAAACATTTAAACCAGTACCTACTGTTATAATGACAATATTATATAGAATATCTTATATTAAATAATACAAATTTCAGATGGTGTCTCGATGAGTTTCTCTTCGTCCTATTTTATTTGGATAAAGAGTTTTTTATATCTCTATAGGATAATTTTTCAAAGAGGAGTGATTTATATGAAATACAATTGTGCGGAAATAGTTGTTAAATTATTAGAAAATGAAGGAATAAAATATATTGCTGGCATTCCTGGTGGATTTAATCTTCCAATATATGATGCTTTATATAAAAGTAATATAACTCATATCTTAGCTAGGCATGAACAAGGTGCTGCTTTTATAGCTCAAGGTATTTCAAGAAGTACAGGTAAACCTGGTGTATGTTTTGCAACATCTGGTCCTGGTGCTACAAATTTGCTTACTGCTATTGCTGATGCTAAATTAGATTCTATTCCACTAATTGCAATAACTGGACAGGTACCTCTTTCCGCTATTGGTACAGATGCTTTTCAAGAAGTTGATGCCTATGGGCTAACTATTCCTATTACTAAGCATAATTTTTTAGTTAGAAATTCTAAAGACCTTTTTACTATCATACCAGAAGCTTTTAAAATATCAATGGAAGGGCGTCCCGGTCCTGTACTAATAGATATTCCAAAAAACATTCAAATTGAAATTATAGAAGTAGATGAAAACATCTTTAAACAAAATAAAGAAGGTGCTTCTATTAAAAAATCCCCCAAAAGTTATAAACTTGAATGTATTGCTGAATTAATTAATACAGCCAAAAAGCCTATTATTTATGCTGGAGGAGGTATCATTAGTGCTAATGCCTCTAATGATCTATATACATTAGCTAAAAAGAGTAATATTCCTGTCACATTAAGTTTAATGGGATTAGGTGCATTTCCAGTTAATGATGATTTAAACTTAGGAATGCTTGGAATGCATGGAGCTCCTTACACAAATTATCTACTTAACGAAGCAGATTTAATATTAGCATTCGGGGTTAGATTTGATGATAGAGCTACTGGAGATATAAATAAATTTTGTCCTAAAGCTACAATAATCCATATAGATATTGATCCTGCAGAAATTAATAAAGTTAAAATTAGCAGCTTATCGATGAATGAACATATTAAATATTTCCTAGAAGATATTTTACCTCTTGTTAATAAAAAAGAAAGAACATCGTGGATAGAACGAGTTAAGTGCTTTAAAAAAGATTATCCACTTCCTCAATTTGATAATCTTCTACATCCAACTAATATAATTTCTTTTGTTGGTAATAATGTTTCTGACGATACGATAATAGTTACTGATGTAGGTGAACATCAAATGTGGACAGCTCAAAGATATCCTTTTAAGTATCCTAGAACCTTCTTGACTTCTGGCGGCTTAGGAACAATGGGATTTGGACTTCCTACAGCAATTGGTGCTGCATTAGCAAATAAAGAAAGACAAATTATTTGCTTTTCTGGTGATGGATCAATTTTAATGAATATTCAAGAACTTTCAACACTTAAGGATCTAGATTTAAATATAAAAATAATAATATTAAATAATCATCATTTAGGATTAGTTCGCCAACAACAAGAATTATTTTATGATAAACACTTTATTGCATCAAAGTTTATATCAAATCCTGATTTTAAAATAATCGCTAATGGTTTTGGAATAAATAGTTGTAATTTGTCACAAGAAAATGATTCATTAGATAAATTAAAAGAAATATTATCAAAACCTGGTCCTTATTTAATTAATATACCAATTAATGAGACTGAAAATGTATTACCTATGGTTTATCCTGGTGATGCAAATATAAAAATGATTGGTGGTGAAAAATTATATGATTAATACTGATTTTTATCTCGTTGAATTGCTTGTAAGAAATCATCCTGGAGTGATGAGTCATATAACAGGACTGTTTGCTAGAAGAGCTTTTAATTTAGAAGGGATACTTTGTACCCAAATTGGAGATGGAAGTACAAGTAAAATGTTCTTACTTGTAAAAAACGACTTTGCATTAGAACAAATTATAAAACAATTAGAAAAACTTTATGATGTTCTTGAAGTATCGCTTCACCAAGATTATGATTATTCAATTTTTCAAAATCTAGATAAAGTATTAAAAATAAAGTAGTTATTTCTAATACTTTGGAAATATTATAACTATTTGATATTTTAGTAGAAAGTGGGGATGTACTAATTTAAAATTATAATTTAAAAAGTATATTTAAAAATTTCAAAATAAATTTATTTATTACCTCTCCCACTTTCCTCTTTTAATCTTTATTTCTATTTTTATATAAAAATTAAAATTTTATAATATTTCTAATCTATATATTATTATTCAAATGAATATTTTAATCCCCATTGATTTCTAACTTCATCCATTATATTCATAACGTCAATTGATAGATTTAATGTATTGCATTTACCCTTATTTAATATATATTTATTCATATCTTCAACTTCATATATCAATGCTTTATTACTCTCTCCTGCTTCTATAATCTCAACCTCTCCATCTGGATAAGTTATTGTTGCTTTATCTCCTCTTGGGAAATTCTCAACAGTTATATAACCCTTTTCACAAGCTACAACACCTCTTTTAGGTTGTTTTGCTCTCATTGTTAATGAAATTACAGCCATTTCATCATTTGAATTTTTAAGTATTATTCCAGATTGTTCATCTACTCCAGTTTCAAATTTTTTAGCTGTTGTTAAAATTTCATTTGGCTGACTTGAAAGAAAATATCTAGTAAATGATAATGCATACGTTCCAATATCTAATAAAGCCCCACCTGCTAAGTCTGGACTAAAAAATCTGTTATTAATGTCATATTCTTTTAAACTTCCAAAAGAAACTTGAATCATCTTTACTTTTCCTAATTTTTCACTGCTTATAAGTCCACTTAACTTTTTATATAATGGCATATGATATATAGTCATAGCTTCAGCAACAATTAGATTTTTTTTATTTGCTAAATCAGCTATTTCTTTTAATTGCTCACCATTAACTGTTATTGCCTTTTCACAAAATACATTTTTATTATTCTTAAGACTTTTTATTATATATTCATAATGATTACAATGTGGTGTAGATATATAAACCACATCAATATTTTCATCATTTAACATCTCTTCATAGTTTCCATATATCTTCTTAACATTATACTTACATGCAAATTCCTTTGCCTTTTCTATATTTCTTGATCCTACACCATAAATACTTCCATTCACCTCTTCTATAGCCTGTGCAAAATCATTTGCTATGGTTCCTGGTCCTAATATAGCCCAATTTATATTTTTCATAATTTCACCTCTAATTTACATTATATATTTAAATTGTATCTTTATTAGAAAATTGGCTATTATATAATTTCTCATAAAATCCACCTTTTTTCATTAATTCCTCATGGTTTCCTTGTTCAATAATATTACCATCATTTATTACTAAAATTAAATCTGCATTACGAATGGTTGAAAGTCTGTGTGCAATAACAAAACTTGTTCTACCCTTCATTATATTTCTCATTGCTTTTTGAAGCATTAACTCAATTCTTGTGTCTACTGAACTAGTAGCCTCATCTAATATTAAGATTGCCGGATCAGATATTATTGCTCTAGCTATAGTTAACAGCTGCTTTTCTCCTTGAGATATATTAGACCCCTCTTCATTAATAAACATATCATAACCATCTGGTAAAGTTTTAATAAAGTGATGTACATTGGCTATCTTAGCAGCTTCTATAATTTCATCTTTAGTTGCCTCAAATCTACCATACTCTATATTTTCATAAATACTTCCGTTAAATAACCAAGTATCTTGAAGAACCATTCCAAAAATAGATCTTAAGTCCTCACGTTTCATATCTCTAGTATCTACACCATCTATTTTTATAGATCCGCCTTGAATTTCATAAAATCTCATTAATAAATTAATTAATGTAGTTTTTCCAGCTCCTGTTGGACCTACTATAGCAACCATTTGGCCACTTTTTATTTCTGCATTTAAGTCAGTAATTAAAGGTTTATCATCAAAGTATCCAAACTTAACATGTTCAAAAGAAACATTTCCTTTAGGATCACTTATCTTTTTGAAATTTTTCTTATCAGGAATTTGCTCTTCTTCATCTAATATTTCAAATACACGCTCTATAGCTGCAAATGCTGCTTGAATTGCAGAAGATAATTGTGTTACTTGTGAAAGTGGTTGATTTATTTGCCATATATAACGTATAAATGCTTGTAGATTACCTACAGTTAATGTTCCAGCTACAGAATAAAATGCTCCTAAAACTCCTATGACAGCAATTCCAAGGTAAGTTATTAATGAAATAAACGGAGACATAGTACTTGATATAAATTGCGCCTTAAATCCTGTTTTATAAAGTTCTTCATTTATATCTGAAAATTCTTTAATAGCATCTTCTTGTTTTCCATATAACTTTATTTCGTTAAATCCAGTATACATTTCTTGAACATTACCATTTAATTTTCCTAATGCATTTTGTTGATGATAAAATAGTTGTTGCGATTTTGATACTACTATCTTTGAAACTAAATAACTTGCAGGAATAATTAATATTGCAAGTAATGCTAATTTAATATTAATTGTAAACATCATTATCACTGCTAATGTTAATGATAATATAGCATTAATTACTTGACTAAAACTTTGTTGAAGAGCATTAGATATTGTATCTATATCATTAGTAATTCTACTTAATACATCCCCTTGACTATTTTTATCAAAATAGCTTATTGGTAATTTTCTTATTTTATTTTGAACTGCATTTCTTAAATCTCTCATTGTATTTTGTATAGAATTAGTTAATAAAAAGCTAGCTGCATAAGTTGATAAAGCACTAAATACATAAACTATTCCTAATATTATAAGTACCTTTATAATATAACTAAAATTTACTGCTGCACCGTCAATTCCTTTAACTATATTAATTGAATCACTTGTAAGTTGTGTTATTATAAGCCCTTCTACAACAGGAGCAATAGCTGTAAATACTGCAGCTATTATTATTAATAAAATTGCTCCTATAAATGATTTTTTATATTGTTTTACAAAAGGGAATATCTTATTTACTGTATATTTAAATTTTTTCATTATGCTAATTCCTCCTTTGTAAGCTGAGATGAGGCAATTTCATTATATATATTGCAATTACTCAACAGTTCTTTGTGTTTACCCATTCCAACAATTTTTCCCTCATTTAAAACTATAATTTTATCTGCATCCATTATTGAACTTACTCTCTGTGCTACTATTAAAACTACTGATTCTTTTGTTTCTTCTTTTAATTTTTCTCTAAGTAATGAATCTGTTTTAAAATCTAACGCTGAAAAACTGTCATCAAAAACATATATTTCTGGTTTTCTAACTATAGCTCTTGCTATAGACAATCTTTGTTTTTGTCCACCAGATACATTTGCTCCACCTTCAGTTATCATTTCATCAAACATCTTAGGTTTATGTGAAATAAAATCATAAGCTTGTGATACTTTAGCTGAATATTCAACTTCACCGGTACTTGCATTTTTCTTACCAAATTTAATATTATTAGATATACTGCCTGTAAATAATAATGTTTTTTGTGGTATAAATCCAATCTTTTTACGAAGATAATTCAAATCATAATCTCTAACATCAATACCATCTATCTTTATATTACCTTCCGTAACATCATAAAATCTTGGAATCAAATTAATTAAAGTAGATTTTCCACTACCAGTACTCCCTATAAAAGCTACTGTTTCACCTTTTTTAGCACTAAAAGATATATCCTTTAATACGGCTTCTTCTCCACCTGGATAAGTAAATGTAACATCATTAAATTCTATTAGGCCTCTAATTTCTGTACTCTTAATACCATTTTTAGGATTTTCTATTATTGGCTCTTCTTTTAGTATTTCTTCAATTCTATTTGCAGATACTTGTGCCTTTGGATACATAATAAATATCATTGAAAATAACATCATTGAAAACATAGCATGAAATAAATATTCTATAAATGCTACTAGTTGTCCGACTTGAAGTGTTCCTATATTTATCATATTACTTGATAACCAAAAGATAGTGATTATAGCTACATTAAGTAATAAGAAAAATGCCGGTTGCGATACAGCCATTAGCTTGAATAAATTTTTTGATATTTTAGCATATTCATTATTAGTTTCATAAAATCTTTCTCTCTCATGATCATCATTTCCAAAGGCTCTAATAACTCTTATACCAGTTAAATTTTCTCTAGATATTCTATTTAACTTGTCTAATTTATTTTGTTGCTTTTCTGATATAGGATGAGATAATTTTGCAATTATAACAACTCCAACTATTATAAATGGTAATGATATTAATAATACTGATGATAGTTTTAAATTAGTCTTTAATATCATCACCAAACTTACTCCAAACATAACAGGAGTAAGTAACGCCATTCTAAGCAATGTATTAGTAAATTGCATAACTTGATACGCATCATTTGTAGTTCTTGTAATCATGGAAGAAACCCCAAATTTATTGTACTCACTATGTGAAAATCCCTGTACTTTTTTAAATATGTCATTTCTCATATCTCTAGTTATACTTGTAGATATCTTTGCTGAGCAGTATCCAAGCATTATTGTTCCTATCACTCCTAAAATAGAAATTAAAACAATAACTAATCCCATATTTTTTATGTACTGTACATCACTATTAGTTATTCCATTATCAATAATTTTAGCCATAACAGTTGGAATTCCTAATTCAACTAAAGCAAATCCAAAAACGGATATTACATTTAAAATTATTAGAAATTTATAATTTTTTAAATATTTTAAAATTAATTTCATTATATAATTTTCTCCCATCTATTTTTATTGATTATAGTGTTTCAAAAATATTAAAACTATTATTGCATCTTAAATTATTCTTAATTAGTTTGTACTAACTCTTCCTTATATTTAATTAAACATTTATATTGTTAGTTAGTTTTATTTTAATTTATTTATACTAAAATATGAGAACTATTTTAAAATATCATTAACTTTAATATATAATATTTGAGTTCAAGTTATTAATATTAATTTTACAACTACTATATTATTTTATATATTTCTTAATTTTACCATATAAAATTTACATTATTGAAAAATCTTTATAGAAATATTATTATATAATAATAAAGTATACAGTAACCGTATAGTCAATAGGAGAATTAAAAAATGAGTGAAAAATTAAAAAAATATTTTAACACTGGAGAATTTGCAAAACTATGTAATATTAAAAAGCAAACCCTTTTTCACTATGATGATATAGGCATTTTTTCGCCTGAGATAAAAGATAAAAATGGCTATAGATATTATTCACATCATCAATTTGAAATCTTTAATGTTATTATGATTTTAAAAGGAATTAATATGCCATTAAAAGATATTAAATCTTATCTTGATAATAGAACACCTGATTCATTAATAAATCTATTTAAAAATAAAATGTTAGAAATAGATAATGAAATTGAAAATTTAAATAGAATAAAAAAACTTATGCAAACTAAAATTGATGTGACACAAAAAGCATGTGAAATTAACCCATTAAAGATAAGCTTAGAATTTAAAGAAGAGGAGCATTTAATTATTAGTAAATCTATAGAGAACGTAAGTTGTAAAGAATACTTAAGATCAGTATCCGAACATATGAAATATTGTACTTCTAATAAATTGAATACTAGTTATTCCCTTGGTGCTATGATTAATAGTAAAAATATATTACAAGGAGTAAAAGAAAACTATTCTTATCTTTATACAAAAATAGACTTACAGACAAATTGCCCTTCATCTTTTATTAAACCAAAAGGAATATATGCAGTAGCATATCATAAAGGTAATTATGAAAACATTGATTCTACATATAAGAAAATACTATCATTCTTAGATAGATTTAATCTTAATATTGGTGGTTATGCTTATGAAGAATTTATTTTAGATGAGGCCTCTGTAAAAGGCTATAATAATTATTTAACCGAAATTTCAGTTGAAGTTAATACTAAATAGAGCTCTAAGTTATATCAAAGTATTGATATATGAATAATCAAAGCTGGCGAAAATTCTAAAAGCCAACTACAATGCCACTTAGCCTATTGCATATATCAATACATATTTAAAACAGAATCAAAACTTTAATCTATATATAATTATTGATTTGTATAAATAAGCATGATTCTATAATATACTTAATTTAACTCTATATACATCCATAAAAATTTTTAATATCTTTCAAAGAAATATCTATATCATTTGAAGAATTCTTACACGTATAAATGGGTAACTTAGTCATTTCTTCTAGAATTCTTTTATTTTCTATGTGAATAATATTAGATTTATCATAATTATTTAATATTATTGAATTTACAGTAAGATTATGTTTTTTTATATATTCCAAGGTCAAAATAGTGCCATTTATACTACCTAAACCTGAAGCCGATACTAATATAATAGGAATTTTAAATTTTTTTATAATATCTGTTAACATTATTTTCTTTTTACCATCATAAATCGGACAAACTATTCCCCCACTACCTTCCACTGTAATATAATCAACCTTATTACATTTACAATTAAAATCATAAATTATTTTGTTCATGCTAATTTCTACATTATTAAGTTTAGCTGCCAAATGTGGAGATACAGCTTGTTCAAAAATATAACTTACACATTCATTAGGATTACCCTTAATATTTGCTACATCATAAACATACTTAGCATCTCCAGCTATAATATTGTTGTTTATAATTTCTGCACCGCTAAGTGCCGCCTTATAATAACCACAATTAATTTTTGCTTCTCTTAATTTTTTTATAATTAAAGCAGCTATATAAGTCTTTCCTATATCAGTGTTAGTAGCTGTTATGAAAACTCCTTTTGCCATAGCTATACCTGAAATCCTAACTCTTTTATGATTTTTATATCATCAGAAGTTTTTATTCCACATGTTGTTAACATATCTCCTGAAATTGCCGCATTCACTCCACATTTCATAAGTCTTTCCCCCTTATCGTTAAGCAACGCTCTACCTCCTGCAATACGAATTTGCCTTGTTGGCAGAATAAATCTAAATAATGCAAATGTTTTAATTATTTCATCATAAGATAAAATCTCTTGATTTTCTAGAGCTGTTCCCCTTATTGGATTTAAAATGTTAATCGGAATACTACTTACATCAAGTTCTTTTAATGTAAATGCCATATCAATCCTATCTTCCATAGTTTCTCCAAGGCCTATAATCCCACCACTACAAACTTCAAGACCAGCCTTTAATGCGTTTTTTATAGTAATTATTTTTTCTTCAAAAGTATGTGTAGTACAAATATTTTTAAAAAAACTTTTGGATGTCTCTATATTATTGTGATAGCGAATTACTCCAGATTCTTTTAACTTTAATAATTCCTCATAATTTAATAATCCATGAGATGCACAAATATTAATAGAACACTTTTCTTTTAACTTAACATATGTATCACATATTTTATTAATATTATTTTCACTTAATTTTTTTCCTGAAGTTACAACTGAAAAGCGGTGAACTCCACTATTATAATTAGATATTGCACTTTTTATTATTGATTCACTATCTAAAATATCATATTCCTCAATATTAGTTTTAAAATATGCAGATTGAGCACAATATTTACAGTTTTCTCCACACCTTCCGCTCTTTCCATTTATAATTGTGCATAAGTTAAAATTGTTTCCACATAATTTTTTTCTTATTTCATCTGCTGAATACGCTAATTCATATGTATTTTCTTCTGAAAGTATTAAAGCTTCTTCTTTAGAAATTAATTCTCCATTTAAAACTTTTTCTTTATATTTATTTACTATATTCAATGTACCTACCCCTTAAAATTGGATTTATCTTACTTGCTAATGTAGCTCCCATTATACATAATACAATATCACCTGGTATATCTAACGGAAAGCATGATAATATGATAATACTTAATGATGTTGGTGTTTTTAAATATAAATTTAAAATTATAAATTTATATAATATGCCAATAAAATAGGTTGTTAAAAAGCCTGTTAAAGCTGAAATTAAATATTTCTTAAAACTCTTTGCTTGTATCTTTTTTACTACACATCCAACTAAAAATGATGCTGCAATAAATCCTATCAAATATCCAAAGCTTGGCCTAAAAACATATTGAATTCCTCCTCCAGCTGCAAACACTGGAACTCCTAATAAACCTAACATTACATATGTTCCCACAGACGTTGCCCCTAACTTAGGTCCTAAAATCATTCCAGATAAAATAACAAAAAGAAATTGCAATGTAAAATAGTCCATAAACGGTACAGGAATTTGAATAAATGCTCCTGCTATAATTAATGTTGTAAATAATGCACAATAACTCATATTCCTAATTTTTGATTTTTTCATAACTATAATTCTCCTATTTTCATAAATATGTGAATAATTATAGTTGTATATCACTATATTGTCAACCTATCTTCTTTTTATAGTTTACAATATAAAATATTATTTAAATATTTTATAAATATCCATCAAGTAGCATAAAATAATAACGAAATATTCTATAATGAGTACTTTAAAATAATATGATATTTAAATAAGCCCATTTAAAAACCTTAATATATAAAAAGAACTAGAACAAATACTTTATTAGTTGTTCTAGTTCTTTTCAATAATATAACTTCAAATTATTTTTTTAAGATTTTTACTAAACATTTTAATTTTTCTTCACTAATCTCTTCAAATGGACTATTATTAATTCTTACAGAAGTTCCAAAATGAAAATCTGTAAATTCTGTATTTTCCTTAAGCATTTCTATATTATTAAAGTTTAATCCTCCACCTAAAAGTATATTAATATGCTCTGAATTTCCTATCATCTCTTTTATTATAGGTATATTATTCACTATATTACCATTTCCACCAGAAGTCAGTACATTCGTTATCTCTTTATATCTTTTAAGTATTTTTATACTTTCTATTGGATTTGTTTCATCTATAGCTTTATGAAATGTCACATCTATTCCATTACAATTTTTAAGAATTCTTCTAAGTTGCACTTCTGATATATTTTTATCTCTATCTAACATTCCGAGCACAACACCATTAGCACCTAATTTTTTTACTATATCAATATCCCTTAACATTATATCTACTTCTTCATCACTATAAATAAACCCCTTTGCGTGATGTCGTATCATTACATTTACAGGTATTTTAACATTTTTTATTACACTTTCTATAATTCCAAAGCTTGGAGTAAGTCCACCTTCTGTTAAAGCACTTACAAGTTCTATTCTATCAGCTCCACAATCTTCTATAATTTTTGCATCATTCACTGTCATTCCTATTATCTCTAACATTATATATCACCTCAAGTAATTTAAAGGAGTCGTGTATCTTACGACTCCTTATTATATATTTTAAATTATATTTTTAATTTTAATTAAACTCTCATTATGTTTTTAATTCCATCTGCAACAAATTCTACATTAGTTCCTACTATAACTTGAGCACTATTTTTATCTAATCTAACGACACCTCTAGCACCAATAGATTTTAATTTTTTCTCATCAATTAAACTTGAATCTTTTACTTCTAATCTTAAACGAGTTGCGCAATTATCAACTTTTAATATATTTTCTTTTCCACCTAAATATTCTATATATCTTCCATAAACGTTTTCATCAGATGTATTTAAATTTATATTTTCTGTAAATTCACCATCCTCTTCTTCTCTACCTGGAGTTGGTAAATTTAATTTCTTTATTAACACAAAGAATATTAAGAAATAAAGAATCCCTATTCCAAGTCCTATTGGTATTATTAATATTGGATTGGTTGCTAAATTAAAGTTTAATGCATAGTCAATGAATCCTGCTGAAAATGTAAATCCATGTAATACTCCCATAAAATCTACTATAAAACAAGATAAAGCAGTTAATAAAGCATGTGCCACTAATAAAACTGGTGATAAGAATATAAATAAGAATTCTAATGGTTCA
Source organism: Clostridium sp. CMCC3677 (assembly GCF_023845585.1). Classification (GTDB taxonomy): domain Bacteria; phylum Bacillota; class Clostridia; order Clostridiales; family Clostridiaceae; genus Clostridium; species Clostridium aquiflavi. The sequence continues at coordinate 205,787 of NZ_JAMQHS010000008.1, read as the reverse complement.
GTAACACCTGTTAAGAAAGCTGTAAGCGCTAATGATACTAACATTCCTGATACTGCTTTTCTTTTTTCTTTTTTAGCTGCAAAGTAGATTGCAAGTCCTATTGCTGGCATACCAAACATCATTACTGGGAAAAATCCTGCCATAAAATGTCCTGCAGTAGGATCTCCTTGGAAAAATCTATTTAAATCTCCTGAAACACCATTATAATCTCCTAATTGGAACCAGAAAAATGAATTTAAAACATGATGAAGCCCCATAGGTATTAGTAAACGATTAAAGAAACCAAATAATGCTACACCAACTGCACCTAAAGCTGATATTCCAACCGATGCATTTCCTAATCCATTTTGAATTGATGGCCAAATCATTCCAAGAGGTATTGCTACTACAAATGCAATTAATCCTGACATGATTGGAACAAGCCTTCTTCCTCCAAAAAATGCTAAGAACTCTGGTAGCTTTACAGTTCTAAACTTATTATAGGATAATCCTCCTATAACTCCTGCAAGTATACCTCCCAAAAATGATATTTTTAAAGTTGCAGCAACTTCTGGTGCATAATTCATACTCCAATATTGCTTAGTTACATTAGTTAATGTTAAATAAGTAATAACTCCAGCTAATCCTGATGCACCATTTTGGTCATCAGATAATCCTACAGCAACACCCACTGCAAATAACAACGGTAAATTATCAAATAATGCACTTCCTGCTGAAGCAAAGAAAGGTAATATTGTTTTAAAAAATGGTATGAAACTTAACGCATTAATTACATCTGGTTGACCGATTCTAAGCATTAATCCACCAATTGGTAGACATGCTATTGGAAGCATAAGTGATTTCCCAATACGTTGTAAAAATTTAATCATAAGTTGTTCCTCCTTATAAAAATAAGTTTTATCTAAATATCTCCCAATAATTTTAGTATCATTATTAATTCTACTAATTACTCAGTTACCATATTGGAATTATATTTTTAGTACTATATTGTGCTAATAAATTTTTTAAACTATATTATAATCCACTGGATTTAACAAGTTTGCTGCTTCTTTATCTAATATAATCACCACATCATCATGAAATTGAAGTATTGAAGCTGGAACTTCTGGAGTCACTTTTCCATAAACAGTATCATATATAGCCTTTGCTTTATTTCCTCCAGTAGCTAAAAGCATAATTTTTTTACTTTCAAATATTGAGCCTATTCCCATTGTTATTGCCTTACTAGGTACCTCATCTAAACTATTAAAAAATCTTGCATTTGCAATTCTAGTAGATTCTTCTAATTCAACTACATAAGTTTTCTTTTCAAAACTTACTGTTGGTTCATTAAATCCTATATGAGCATTATTTCCTATGCCTAATACTTGTATATCTATTCCACCAGTATTCTTTATTAAATCATCATATTCTATACATTCTTTTTCAATATCAATAGCCATTCCATTAGGTATATGAATATTTTCTCTTTTAACATTTATATAATTGAATAAATTTTCATCCATAAAATAATGATAACTTTGATTATTATCTATAGGTAAATTTTGATATTCATCTAAATTAAATGTTTTTACCTCTGAAAAATCTATCATTTTATTTTCATACATTTCAATTAATTTTCTATACATTCCTATTGGAGTGCTTCCTGTTGCAAGACCTAATATTGAATTAGACTTTAAAGTTATTTGGCTCATTATTATTTGAGCTGCTTTTTCACTTAACTTATCATAATTTTCACAAACTAATATTTTCATAAACTTATCCCACCTCTAATTTAATTTATTAAAAATAATCCTTCCTTCCGATATGGAAAGATGGCAATTCATCTCATCATCAAAAATACATATATCTGCATCTTTTCCTATCTCCAAACTTCCTTTTTTATCATCTATACCTATAGATTTAGCTGGATTTAACGAAGCCATATTTATAACTTCATTAAGCTCCAAATTAGTATTTTCAAAGAAATTGTAAACTGCCTTATTTAAAGTTAAAATACTACCTGCTAAAGTTCCATTAATTAACCTAGCTGCACCACCTTTAACATATACGTCTTGTCCACCAAGGTCGTATTTACCATCTTTCATACATCCTGCTCTCATACTATCAGTTATAAGAATTACTTTTTCTTTTCCTTTATTATTTAATATAAATTGAAATAAATTCTTATCTACATGTATCTTATCTGCTATTATTTCACAATAAGTATTGCTCATAAGAGCAGCACCAACTACCCCTGGTTCTCTGTGATTTAACGGAGTCATAGCATTAAATAAATGAGTTATATTAGAAGCTCCTAAATTTACTGCTTCCATGGTTTGTTTGTATGAAGCATTACTATGGCAAATTGATAAAATAATCTTAGTATTTTCTTTAACTTTCTTTGTAAATTCATAATCATCATCTAGTTCAGGTGAATATGAAACTAATTTTATAACATCAGTGTAGTTTTTTATAAATTGAAAATTTGGTTTTAATATATATTTAGCATCTTGTGCTCCTTTATAAATTGGATTTATAAAAGGCCCTTCCATATGAGCTCCAATGACTTTTGCCCCAGCAGTACCATTTGCCATACATTCTTTTATTGTATTTAAAGAATTATAAATGTGTTCCTTACTCATCGTCATTGTTGTTGGTAAAAATGAAGTAACACCATTTTTACAAATTCCATTACTTATCGCTTCTATTGCTTCTATTGAATTATCCATGGTATCAAAATTACAACTACCATGTACATGTATATCTATAAGACCCGGCGTCACTATTTTTTGCTTTGCATCAATTAGTTCACAATTTTCTGGTATTTCATCACACATACTAATTATTTTTTTATCAAATAAAAGAACCTTATTTTCTAAAACTCCATTCTTAGTTACAATTATTCCGTTTATTATTGCTTTCATATTCAACCCTTCCTATCAAATTTTTTTAGTTTTCATGTAATACTATTTCATATTCATGCTTATCTGTTATGAATATTGAACTCGTATATTCCATTATTTCTTCTTTATCTGTATATACTAATCTATCTATTTTAAGTGCTAATGTATCACTCTCTTGATTTAATAAATTAGATGTAAATTCATCTATAATTATTGGACTTATTACTTGCTCTGCTCTCTTTGTTTTGTGATGATATCTTTCTCTATATAATGTATATAAAGAATTTTCTTTTATTAAATCCTCATTCAAATCTTCACACATATCTTTTAATATATAAACAATTTCTAATGCGAAAGGATCATCATCTATATATCTTATTCTTTCAATTTTATATATTAATGTGTCCTTATCTTTAACATTTAGTTTCTCTCTTATACTTTTATTTTGAAAGTCTAAGTGAAAATTTAATAATTTACTTTTTACTGTAAACCCTTTTTCATTCATTACTTCCGTAAATCCTTGTAACTTTTGGAATTTATGTTTTTTCTTTTTATAAGCAACAAACGTTCCTTTTCCTTGTTTCCTATCTAATAATCCTTCAGATACAAGATTTAATATTGCCTTGTTAACTGTCATTCTGCTAACATTTTGAATCTTACAAATTTCTCTTTCTGGCATTAAATAATTGCCTTCTTTTAATTCACCACTTTCTATCATCTCTCTAATTATCAAAGATAATTGAGTATGTAATGGTATGTTTAAATTTTTGTCTACTATTTTCAATCTTATCTCCCCCATCTTGGTATATTATATTGGTATATACCAATTGGTCTATACCAATATAATATACTATATCGTTTTCAATGTCAATTATTTTTTTTATAAAGATTATATTTTAATAGAATGTTTATATATGTAAACAAAAAAAAGCCTAATGTAGTTTTATTCTACATTAGACTTTTTATCCTATATTTAATAATAACAAATAATTGTAGTTTTAGGTGTTATATTATCATAAATAGATTTTGCTGTACTATACGGTAAGTTTATGCATCCATGTGAACCACCATTTTTATAAATTTCTCCACCAAATTCCGATCTCCAATTCGCATCATGAAGTCCTATTCCACCGTTAAACGGCATCCAGAAGCTTACTGGAGCAGCATATCCTGGACCTCTTAGTACTGTATCTTTTTGTTTATAATATAATTTATAAATTCCACTTGGTGTTGCATAACCTGCACTCATATTTCCTGTAACTATAGAACTGTCAGTAACCAAATATCCATTTTTATAAAACCATAAATGTTGATTAGTCATATCTATTTCAACAAAAGTATCTGATAAATTATCAAAATATCCCGCTACTGATGTTTGATAATATGATGGATAAGTAGTTAGAGTTTGTCCACTTTTTATAAGACTTATTAATCTTTTAGTTTCTTCATCTACATTAATTGCCCATCCATGGTTATTTCCAGAATATCCTCCACCAACTTTTATTGAAGTTCCTAATGAATTTCTATAAGAACTAGCTAGTTCTTCTACGAAACTTCTAACTTTAGATTCATTTAATACTATTGATAAATTAGAATCTATTGAAATCCAATCTATTATTTTATATTTATCTACAGCTTGTACCATTCCACCATAACTATAAGTTATATTAGTTGATAAATACTTGTTAATAGTATCTGCTGCATAAATTACCTCGGGTGAACTAGATGTATATTGTGGATGCTCATAACAGTCCAATGTTTCTAAATTCAATTCAATCTCTTGGTTCTTTATAGCCATAACTACATTAGTATATAATTTTTCTTTATTTAATTTACTTCCTATAACTTCCGATGTAATTATATAAGAATAATTTCTATATTCTAATTTTGAACTTTTGGGTTCAGTTACATTAGTTGGATTTAAACAAGATAATTTATCTATACATTGTCTCAATAATTGTTCATCGTAAGAAATTGATATTGGATCTGTAGAATTGAATTTTAAATTTATATCTTTTCCTTTAATTTCTTCAGTAGTTCCACCTCTTTTTATTAATTTTAATACATATTCATCACTTGATGTAGAACTTAAAGTTTTTGCATAAACATTTGTAGTATTAATAAATATTATACTTAATGCTAAAACCATACTCAAAAAAGTGGCTAAGCATTTACTTATGAACTTATTATAATTATTAATTTCTTTCTCCATAAAAATAATCCCCCTAAAATTTTTATATTAGATTAAACAAAGCTACAACTTATTTAAAAATTATAATTTTATATTTATTATTATACATTTTTTTCCATTTGTAAAGTGCTATGTTAATAGTTATTAAAAAAAAGTTAACATTATCACATTACATAAAATAATTCTTCTAAATAAAACTTCTTCTTTACATATTATATCCAATTATAACATATAAATATAAAAATCATCAATAATATACATTGTACATCTCTTATTTAAGATGCAATTATTATTAAATTATAATAAGCTATATATATTTGATTCAGATGAAATTTATCCTAGCTTAATAATAAAGAAAAAAGGATTCTTAATAGAACCCTTCTAAAAATTATTCTTTATATACACTTTTTAATAACTCTATTTCATTCTTATATCCATCAAGTTCATTCGGTGTCTCAAGGAAAAATGGTAAATTACATAATTGGGGATGATTAATAATATTTGTTACAGCTTTTAATCCTATATACCCATTTCCTATAGTTTCATGTCTATCTTTATGACTTTCAAATGGATTTTTACTGTCATTTAAATGAATTGCATATAATTTGTCTAATCCTATTATATTATCAAATTTATCTAAAACTTTATCTAAATCATTTACTATATCATATCCTGCATCATGAATATGACATGTATCAAGGCATACCCCTATATGTTCTTTTAATTCAACGCGTTTTATAATTTCAGCTATTTCTTCAAAATTTCTGCCTACTTCAGTTCCCTTTCCTGACATAGTTTCTAAAAGAACTTTAGTTGTTTGATCCTTTTTTAAAATAGAATTTAAAGCACTTGAAATATACTCTATACCAACTTCTGTTCCTTGCTTAACATGACTGCCTGGATGAAAATTATATAAATTATTAGGCAGATACTCCATTCTTTTTAAGTCATCTGCCATTATTTCTATTGCAAATTCTCTATTTCTTTCATCAGCTGAACATGCATTTAATGTATATGGTGCATGAGCTAATATCTTACAAAAATTATTTTCCTTTGCTAATTCTAAAAATTCTTTAACATCATTTTCATCTATATCTTTTGCCTTGCTTCCCCTTGGATTACGAGTAAAAAACTGAAATGTATTTGCTCCAATTTTTAAAGCATTTTCACCCATATTTTTAAAGCCCTTTGATGAAGATAAATGACATCCTATATTTAACATATTATATCCTCCATATTTAACTAGCAGTTTATTTATTATTTATTTTATTATATTATACTGCTAATAAATTATTATTGCTACATAATAATTATTCTCCCTTAGTGTATCATCTAAAGTTTCATTTATTATTTCATAAACTTTATTATATATCTATAAATAAAGCTTCGTCTCAATTCTTCTATCATATTCTGACCATGTTCCACTTTTAGTCTTATCTTTTAATTGATTAATTTTATTCATTGTAGCATCTATAGAATCAGCATAATTTACTATAAAGGATTCTTCCATCTTCATATCTCTAGGAGATCCATATTCAAGTTTACCATGATGTTGAGTAATGCATCCTTTTATTCTACTTATAAAATCATCACTATAAGAAAAAGAATTTTCACGAGCAGCCTGATCTATCATTTGAACACCAATTACAATATGTCCCTCCATCTCACCTTGTAGTGTATATCTAAAAGGACCCTCATAGTAAAGTTCATATATCTTTCCAATATCATGAAGTTTGGCAGAAAGTACTGCTATTTCAGGTCTTCTACAATCATATCTTTCGCATAGCATAGCAGTTAAATACATAACATTTAACGTATGCTCAGCAAGTCCCCCTATGTAATTATGATGCATAGATACACCGCCAATTCCACGTTTAAACTTATTTAAGAACTTTTCATCTTTAAAAAAATAATCATTTAATGCTTTTCCTTCTCTAGATATTATATATTTATTTGTGTATTCTTCAATTTCATTCATTATATCTTCAATTGGTCTCTTCACTGTTGGAAGATAGTCTTCTAAATTGTACTCTGAAATAAATTCATATTTTCTAATATCTAAATTTACGCCCTTTGTTCCATGTACTTTTAGCACCATACCTTCCTTAATATCTTGTTTTTTACTAGCTATATTTGATTTGCTTTCTCCTGTCTTATCTGCAAGTATACATACTGTCTTATTAGGATCTTTAAAAATTATCCTCATAACCATTAAATTTATTTCTATAGTTTCTTCATCTTTTAAATCGCATAAAAACTTATCTTTATCACTCATAAAATCCTCCATTTTAAATTTATTTATAAAAATATTATGTGTAAAAATATACAAATTATAATTATTTCCTGTAAATTAAATAATTAATATATTGTACCACAATTATATTGAAAATTTATAAATAATAATAAGTATTCCTCAAAACACCTTTTAATTTGTTTTTAATATTATGCAATTTTTATAGTTAATCTATAGTTTTATCTGAAAATGAATTGACTCTAGTCATGAATCTCAATTTACCTTTATTGAATAAACACATTCACCTTTTTTCTTCTGAAGCTTGTACATTTAGCCTTCCGTATCTCCCATAAATCACTAAAAAATATGTTGATAAAAATATTTAAAATATGTTTTCTAACATTAACTGAAACAAAAATGATATAGGAAATACAATTACCAATGCTGGAAGTAAATTAACTACTTTTATTTTTTTAATTTCTGCAATAGATAAACCAATTATAAAAGTCAATATTCCTCCAATAGCTGTAAAATCTCCTAACATATTAGCATTTATTAATGGCATAATAAACTTTGCAAGATAGAAGAATGCACCTAAAATTAAAAATTGAGGAACAACAATTAAATTCATTGCATATCCAAGAATGCATGCAAAAATAGCTCCAGCAAAAATATCCATAATAGCCTTTGATAATAATATTGTAATGTCCCCAGTCATAGCTTCATTCATTGCACCAAAAATGTTTGTTCCACTTAAGCAAAAAGTTGCAGCTACAATTACATAAAAATTCATATATGCTTCTTGATCTCCCTCTATTTCAAAGTGAAACTTATAAATAACCTTCTTAAATATGTTCTTTACTTTTGTATCTAAATCCATTAATTCTCCCATTAGTGTTCCCAAAATCAATGATAATATCACTGCTGGTAAAGACTTCAATTTAATAAATGATACCACTCCAATTACAATTGCCGAAATCCCAAAAATAATTGTAAGTGGATAATTAATACGATGAGGAATTTTATGCTTAAATCTTGCTCCAAGAACTCCCCCTATTAAAACTGCTAAAGAATCTAAAAAAATACCAATAGGCATAATAAATACCTTCTTTCTACTAATTTTCTTTTGCAAAAGATATGAAATGTTAACATATTACATTTTAAAAGTCAACATTAAAAAATTGAAATATTATCTTTACAGAACAAAATCGCAAGGCGACTTTAAAGCGTCGATTTTTTTAGCCATGCACCCTTTCCAAATGCAATGTAGGAATAATTTGGGCATAAAAAAAACGTGGCTTCATGCCACGCTTTATTATTATTTAATCAAATATTATTTTATGATTTTTTTGGAAGTTATCTTTTAATGTAAGGGATAAATTATTTGCTCTATTTCCTTCTATTATATTAGTTACTGTGAACTCTTTTACTTTATCAAACAATGTAAAAATTGTTTTTGCCTTATGTTCACTATTATATACTTTCCAATATCCACAAGTTAAGCATTTTTTATTTGAGCATTCCATAAAATCTTTAACATCATCTAAAGGATATCCTAAAAATATTCCTAATTCATGAGGACAGTTATATACTTCATATCTATCTTTTAATGTGTTCAATGCATCTTCTACTGATAGCTCCCTATCATATCCTACACAATTAAGAAATTTCAAATTATCCTTCTTATTGATATATTTTTCTAATAAATCTTTATCATAAATTAATACTATTAAAGACTTATCACTATCTCTTAATGAGATATATCCTAAATTTAATTTTCTCAAATAATCTTTTCCATATATATTCCACAAATAAAATATATCTTTATTATCATATTTACTTAAATTCAGTGTAATGGATGGTTTCAATCTAGCACTTATTAATGCAACATTATAAGATATAAAAGTTTCAATATATTCTTTTCCCTCCATACCATTTAATAAGTTATAAAAAGTACTAATTTTTTCTCCCATCATTACTCCTCCATTAATTAATTACTTAATTTAGCTATTTCTCTTCCATATTCAATACATTGTTCTTCACTTTCACCTTCAGGTGTATAATTTACAATTAATGGTTCTAAAGCCACATTAACTCCTGAATCTGTCATTTTTTCTTCCCAGCTTCTCATCCATTGTCCATCACCCCATCCATAAGATCCAAACAATATAACTTTTTTATTTTTTAAGTCTTCTTGTACACTCTCTAAAAATGGTTCAAATTCTCCAGATTCAAGTTCTTCATCTCCCATAGATGGACATCCTAGTACTACTATATTTTCATCTTTTAAACTATCAATTTTTGCACTAGAAATATTTATCATTTCAGTCTTAGTACCAGACTCCTCTATACCTTTCGCTACTAAATTTGCCATAGCTTCTGTATTACCTGTACCACTCCAATAAATTATCTTCATAAATCCTCCTCTTGGTTCTCCTGTTGAGAACAATTATCAATTTCATTATATTATTATAATATTCTACTTAAATAATGTTGTCAATAGGATTTTTACTAAAAATAAAAAAGATCCTAGCAATTTATTTTAAAATTACCAAGACCTTTAAAAAATAATTATAGATTACTTTTTATATTTTATTTAACACTAATTTTCTACTTTTCATTAAATGAACTGCGAATATTACAAATCCTATCATTAAAGTAAATCCAGCATATGCATAAATATTTCTATAACCATATCCCATAACTACTTTTCCCCAAATTATTGAACCAACTCCATATCCACCATCTAATAGTGCATAATAAATAGCATTAGCCATTCCTTTTTTATTTTCACTTACTGAATCTAAAATCATCAGATTGATTATTGGTAATAATGATCCCATCATAACCCCGCATAAAAATCCAAATATTATTAGTTGTGGCATTGTCTTAACTATTGACATCCCAAATATAGATGCAGAAAAAATTATTAATCCATATAATAAAACTGTATTTGTTCCAAATTTACTTACTATTTGATTTATAAATAACCTTGATGCTAATATACCTAAAGCATTTATTGTAAAAAATAATCCAATATTACTAAAGCCTAATTCTATTCCATACAAAGCTGTAAATGCTAAAATAGTACTTTCTGCAACTGCTGCTAAAAATAATATTATTGCAGGTATAATCATATTTTTTTCATTACTTTTTTCTTCAATATTAACTTGATTAACATTATTAACTTGATTAACATTTTGTTGTAATGAATTTTTTTCAACATTTTCATTGTATGATAGTTTTAAAGATATCAAAATTGTTATAATTGCTACAAAAGTTGTTGTGATAAATAATAATTTGAAATTTTCATATTCTTTACCAACTAACGCTAATGCAATTGATGGCCCTACTGCTGTAGTTATAGTTATTCCTACTCCAGAATATCCTATTCCTTCAAGCATTCTTGATTTTGGTGTAACATCGGTAACAATTGTTGCTATAGCAGTAGAAGATATTCCAAATCCAAATCCCTGAAATATCCTTAAAAGTATAATCATTTGTATATTATTTATAGCTAAATATGCTATTGTTGATAATGCAGTTATTGCTACACCTAATATCAAGATTTTTCTTCTTCCAACCTTATCTAAAAGTTTTCCTGCAAGCAATCTGATAAATAATGCAGCTAATGTAAATGCACCAGTCATTATTCCTGCATAAGTATCAACATGTGTAATTTGTTTTGTATAAATTGATATTGTTGATAGTAATAAATTACAAGCTAGGTTTACCCCTATTGTAATAAACAATGCTAATATAAAATGACTTGTCCATAGTTTTTCTTTTTTATCCATTACGTTATCCCCATCCTATATTGGTTTTTCCTTACAATATTTTAACTAGATACTTGAAAATAGATTGTAGTCTATACTACAATCTATATAGTAAATTTTTTATGAATGGTGATTATATGGATAATAAATTTAAAACCTTACCCAGTTCTACTATAAGTATAACTTCTGAATTTTATAAAGTATTTGAAGAAGCAGGTACACTAAAGAAATATCGCAAAGACGAAATTATTTATTTTCAAGATGATATAGCTGAAAATTTTTATTTAATTAAATCTGGAAGAGTTAGAGTTTTTCTAATCTCCCCTCAAGGCACAGAACTTACAATTGAAATTTTAAGAAAAGGAAATCTTTTTGGTGAATCATCTTATTTTAGCTATGGTGCTAGATTAACATCAGGTAGTGCTGCTACTGATGTTGAATTAATCGCTGTTAGCTTAGAAAATTTATATCCTTATTTAACTAAATACCCTGAACTAATGATTCAAATGTTCCACCTTATGTCTTTATCAATTCAAAATTTATCAATACAAGTTAATAGTATGGCATTTTTAGAAGCCGATAAAAAAACTGCTGAATTATTAGTACGTTTAGGAGTACATTTTAAGAAAAATAAATATGATGATTTCTATATAATAGATTATTCACATGAGGAAATAGCTCAATTAATTGGTTGTTGCAGAGTTACTGTAACCAAAATATTAAATAAATTTCAAAAGGATGGCTTAGTATCCTTAGGGTATAAAGAAGTGAAAATTATAGATGAAAAAAGATTAAAGTCATTTGCTTTTTCTTAACGTTCTATTTTAAATATACGTTTATATATGCAATAGGTACAGTAGCTACTCCACGCTTTTTTAGTTAAAATTAGAGAGATGAGAATTGAAAGTTTTGTTTGAAAGTCTTAAAAATTTTCCTATAATATATTTTCATAAATTCAATTACCAAATTTTTTGTTGACTTTTAATTTTTCACTCTCAATTCTCAACTAATATTTACTTAACCCTAAATTTTATTAACTTTTTAAGCTTCAATATAAGCTGCCATGTATCACTTATTAATATTAAATATTGAATTAATACGTTGTACTTTCCTTTTTTCTAGTTATTAGTAATGTAATTATTAATCCTCCCCAAAGTATTGTTGCTCCCAATATTAAAAATAGTATAGCTTGGCTTGTCATCTACATAACCTCCTTACTATTTATATTTTTTAATTCATATTTCCAAGGTTTCTTACTAATTAATATTCCACCTATAATTCCTATTACTATAATTGACCATCCATATAATAATAATGATATTGAATCATATCCTCCATAAGGAGTTGTTATCTCTGTTATAATACTTTTAACTAGTGTTAATGATAATAATATAGGTGTAACATATTTTATTATCACATCCCACCATATTCCTATATTAAAGTAAGAAATAGAATTTGTGTAATCTCTTATAACCTTAGGTTTAACTATCCATCCAATTACAACAGATTCTAATAATCCAACTGTTACTATTCCATAATTGTTTATAAAGTTATCCATAATATCTAATAGATATAACCCACCATTAGTTGCAAAAACTGTGCTTATTAAAAATCCCATTACGCACATAACACTAACAACTTTTTTACGTTTCAACTGAAATTTATCAATTATAGCTGCTGCTATTGCCTCAACCAATGAAACTGATGAGGTAAGTCCTGCAAATACTAAACATATAAAAAATAAAACTCCTAATATATTTCCCCATATTCCCATAAGTGAAAATACTTTAGGAAATGCTATAAATGCTAGTCCAATCCCACTTGTTACCACGTCTTCAATTCTTACACCTTGGCTTGTCGCCATTACTCCAAGAATTGAAAATACTCCAATAGAACATAAAAATTCAAATCCACAATTTGCAAATGCAGTCATAAACGCACTATTATTTATGTCTGTTTTTTGTGGAAGATAACTTGAATATGTCATCATAATTCCTGTGGCTATACTTAAAGAGAAAAATACTTGTCCATATGCTGAAATCCAAATTTGAGGATCTTTTATTTTATCCCAATCTGGTGTAAATAATTTATTTAATCCAACAACAGCTCCATCTAATGTAACACCTCTTATAACTATTATTATCATTATTACTAATAAACAAGGTAATAATATCTTGCTGGCCTTTTCAATTCCTGATTTTACTCCTTTATAACATATATACCAATTTACAATCCAAATTAATGCTATTCCAATTAATACAGGCCAAATTATTCCACCTAATTCTAAAGGAGACTCAGATAATTTTAAAAAATAATTATAAAAATATGAGTTTGAATCCTCGCCCCAACCCTTTCTAAAACTAAGAGTTACGTATTTAATAGCCCAACTTAATACCATTGAATAATAGCATAATATAATTGATGAACTAATTATTGGCCACCATCCAATCCATTCAAATCTTTTATTAATTTTTGATAATGAAAGTGGTGTAGAACCTCTAAATTTATGACCTACTCCATACTCTAATATTAAAAGAGGAATTCCTGCAGTAAATATAGCAAAGAAATAAGGTATTAAAAATGCGCCTCCCCCACTTGAATACACTACATATGGAAATCTCCATATATTCCCCAAGCCTATTGCTGAACCAATTGCAGCTAGTATAAAACCTATCTTAGATCCCCATTGTTCTCGATTTTCTTCCATGTATAAATCCTCCTAAGTTAATTTTAAATATTTATAAAATAAAAAAGTCCCATAGTTATCTATGGAACTTTTTAACCTAGGATACAAAAAGTTCCATATTAATCTATGAGACTTATTTTTATCTATAAAAACACAAAATAGCCTCATATAAAATCTATGAGGCATTCTTATCTATAAAATATAAATTAGCCATCATAGACACAGTTGCTTAAAATGAGCAATTGTATCTATGACAGTAATAAATTTATCAAATCATAAACACAATTGCTAAAGTAATTCGGCTAATAATAAGAGTACTCTATTAAATTGTAATTCTATTGTAAATTGTGATTTTCTTATTTGCATAATATTTCCTCTCCTTTGTAATTTTAATCATATTAACATTATATTTTGCTTTTTGTCAATATTCTTATTAAGAATAACTCCAATAAATACTATGATTTAATAATAAATTATTAAAAAATCAATGTTTATTATTATATTTTTTTATAAATTAACTATATTTTTTAATAAAATTAATTAGATGTTAAATTTGTTAAATATTTAAAAAGTTTAAAATATGTTCTATAAATTTACATTTTAAATGTAATTTTTAGATTTAAAAAATAAAAAAATATATGAATATCCATGCTGTCATTGTTAAAATAAAACTTTTATTATTATCCTATGAATATTAAAAATAAAATCCACGACATTTCTGTCGTGGATTCGTCAATATAGATTAAGCTTTATTCTCTTAGTTTACTTCTTAATAGGAATCCAAATCTCACATTTATAATCTTTTCACAAAATATAATATCTTGTGCTGTCATTGTAAGTCTTCTTCTGCGTACATATTCAGCTAATTATACTCTAATAAAATTCCTTCTTTAGCTTTCATGCTCATGCCAATATTTAGGTTTACAATCTTATGGTTATTAGCTTCTGAAATTACAAGGATAGTAATATCATCTAATCCTTTTTCTTTAATAAAGTTTCTATCAAAGCTTAAAAGAAGCTCACCTTTTTTTACTGTTTTTCCTTCCTCACAGTATAATTTAAAGCCTTTTCCATTTAAAGCTATAGTATCAATCCCTACATGGATAAGAAATTCTACACCATCTTTTGTTCTAATACCAACTGCATGCTTACTTTCTTTCATGACTGCAGCAATAGTTCCATCACATGGCGAGTATATTTCACCTTCACTTGGTTTAATTGCAATTCCTTCCCCCATCATCTTTTGTGAGAATACTTCATCATTAACATCGCTTAAATCAACACTTATGCCATCAGCAAAAGCATAAAACATTTTGTTCTTGTTTTTATTAAATAAATTCTTAAACATATACACCTCTACTTTAATTCCGGCCAATAGCCTTTATTAGCTTCTATAAGATCATCTAATAACAATTTAGCAATTCCAGCACTTGGTAAAGTTTTAGACAAAGTAAGCGCTTGCCACAATTTTTGATAGCTATTTTCAATCCAAGCTTCAACTACTAACTTTTCTACTGATACCTGTTGTTCCATTAATCCCTTTTGGAATTGTGGAATTTCTCCTTGTGCTAAAGGTTCTAGTCCATCACTTCCAACTATGCATGGAACTTCAACCATAGCAGTTGGATCAAAATTAGAAATAGCACCTTTATTCTCTACTATACATAGCATTCTTTCATGGGTATTATAAGCAATTGCTCTAGCTAGATCTACTATAAAAGTAGCATGAGCATCTATATGGAATTGTCCACCTTTTGCTGTTCCAGCTTTTATAATAGCTCGTGCTGCATTAAATACATCCTTTTCTCTTCCATCCATTACTTCGTTTGCTCTAGAATATTCAGCATTAGAGTGCTCTACAACATAATCAGGATATAGATAATACTTCAAATAAGTATTAGGTAAAAATCTTGGATCTACTGCTAATAAATCTTTTGCTTTTTTATGAGTTTCTTGCCAGCTTGGATCTGTATGTTGTGTCTCTACTTCTTTTACTGTTAAGTATCCATTTTCTGCGACATATGCTTTAATTCTATCTGTCAAATCATTTCCTTGTTTATCCTTAACGCTAGTCCACCATCCAAAGTGATTTAATCCAAAGTATTTAACTTCTAAATCACTTGGTTCTAAATCCACAATTCCTGCCATACGACGAAGAGTTCCTACTGGCATATCACAAATATTTAGTACCTTTGAATTTGGCTTTAATCTACGGCAAGCCTCAGCAACAATTGATGCTGGGTTAGAATAGTTTAACATCCAACAATCTGGTGAATACCTTTCCATTAAATCTATTAATTCCAGCATGCCTCCTATGCTTCTCATTCCATAGGCAATTCCTCCTGGTCCGCAAGTTTCTTGCCCAAGTACTCCGTATTTCAAAGGAATTTTTTCGTCCTTTTCACGCATCTCATATTTTCCTACACGTATATGAGCCATACAGAAATCAACATCTGTAAATGCTTCTTTTGGATCTGTTGTATAAGAAAACTCAATATCTGCTGCATTTTCTTTTAATAAAATATCTAAAGCTTCACCAATAACGCTTTGACGTTCACCGTCATTATCATATAATTTTAATTTTCTAATTGGAAAACGGTGTAGATTATCTAATAGCATCATAACTATTCCTGGAGTGAATGTGCTTCCGCCTCCTGCAATAACAATAGAATGTTTTTTCATATATATTCCCTCTTTCCTTTAATTAATATTATTCTTCTACTATTTCTGTAAATTATGTTATTCTCCTACGATTCCTAATGCTTCATCTACTATAGATCTAATTCTAGTAACATGTAGTCCGTAAATTACTTGAACATTTTCTCCTTTTTTAACTACTCCTGTAGCTCCTGTTCCTTTTAATGTAACTTCATCAACCTTTGATGTATCTTCAAGGATTAATCTTAATCTTGTAAAGCAGTTATCTACTTTTTTAATATTTTCTTTTCCACCTAATGCTTCTATTATTACAATAGCTTCATTTCCTGAAGCTTTATCTCCAACACCTTGTTCTCCTGATACCTTGCCCTTATAATCTTGTTTAGTGTAAAGTTTAACTTCTTCAATACTGTCTTCTCTTCCAGTGGTCTTTAAGTTAAGTTTAACTATTAAGAATCTAAATATTATGTAGTAAACTGCAAATTGTGCAATACCTACTAAAATAAACATTGGCCAACCTGTTTTTTCTATACCAAGTGGTAAGTTATATAGTAAGAAATCTATAAATCCATTAGGTGCTATTGCTCGTACACCTAATATATTTAAGGCTACCATTCCAAGTCCACTTAATACTGCATGTACTCCAAATAGTATTGGTGCTGTAAATAAGAATGAAAATTCAATAGGTTCTGTTACACCTGCTATTATTGATGTTATTGCTGCTGGTATAAGTATTGCTTTAGCTTTCTTTTTTTTATCAGCATCTGCTGTATGATACAGTGCTAAGCATGCTCCTATTAAACCAAACATTTTTGATAATCCTCTAGCATCCCATATAACTGTACTTGATAAAACTTTAATTGAAGGGTCTGCAATTTGTGCAAAGTAAATATTTCTTGAGCCTTCTAACACTTTACCTGCTATAGTTTCTATTCCTCCAAGCTGACTATATAAGAATGGAGTGTAAACTAAATGATGTAAGCCTGTTGGAATTAGAAGTCTTTCTAACATTCCATATATAAATATTCCGAAGTTACCGCTTTTTTGTATATAATATCCTAAACTTGATATTCCCCATTGTACTGATGGCCAAACATAAGAAAGTATAACTGCTAATATAACTACTATTGGAATCAGTATTAAGAATACTAATCTTGATCCACCATATATTTGAAGGGCCCCATTAAACTCTTTTTTGCAATACTTATTATGAACATAAGCTACAACTATACCTAAAATTATTCCTAAAAAAACTCCCATGTCTAAAACTTGAGTTCCAAGTACAACTGCTTGACCTGAGCCTCTTAACTGATCAGCTGGGACTAGTTTTCCTGATAAATTAAGAAATATGTTCATGGCATTATTAAATATTAGATAAACTAAAACTGATGTAAAACCCGATTCTGCTTTTTTCTCTTTTGCAAGTCCTACTGCTAACCCAACACAGAATATTATTCCAAGATTTGATAGTATAGGTACTAAAGAACCGGATAGTATTTTACCAAATCCAAATATTATGCTATTTTTGAGAAATGGCGCATATTCTGCTAATTTGGCATTTGTAAAGATATTTCCAAAAGCTATTAATATACCTACAATGGGAAGTATTAATACTGGAATAAACATAGCTTTTGAAAACCTTTGCATGGCATTCATGATTTTATCCTTCATAATTTCCACCTCTTATTAAATTATTATGTTCTTCATAGACTCATTATATATACGTTTTCATTTATTTGAAATAGATTTTAAGCATTAAGAAACCTGTTAGCATAAAAGATAACAGGTTTCTCAAAATGACTATTTATTTTCTTTTTTTGTTTCTTTATAATATCTGTAAATTAAGTACTCCATAAACATTAGCATATTAGCAAAAAATGAGTTAGGCAGTACATTGCTATCATCTAATTTATGCATATCAAATATTTTAAAAGAAATATCAGAAAGAGCTGAAATACTGTTTTCAACTTCTTTTGTAAATGAAACAATTAATTTATTCTTATTTTTTGCTACTTGAACCTTATCTAATACTTCTTTAGTTTCCCCAGATTTTGATATTACTATTAGTGTTTCCATATCTTCTAGATTATTTTCAAAGCTACCTTTAGAATCTATCAATATGCTCTTTATCCCTATGCCTAGCAGTTTTTTATTAAAGTATTCTCCAGCTATTTCAGAATAGCCTCTTGCATAAATAAAAATATACTTCCTCGTTCCACTTGATAATATTTCTATAAATCTTTTTACTGATTCCTCATCTATATACTTCAATAAAAAGTTAATATCCGTACCTATTAATGATTCTGATTTTTCTATAATTCTAGTATTACCACTATCTATTAGGGGAGTTATATTATAAATCATATCAATAAATCCCGTAAAACCTAATTTTTTTGAAAGCCTCATGATTGTAGATGTGGATGTATAATTTTCAGCTGCAACTCCCCTAACCCCAATATCCATCACACTATCAATATTATTAATTATATATTCAAGTACCTGCTCTTCTATAGGTGTAATTTTTTTATTATTAACTATCTTAGTTAAGTCAACTTTCATCGTTCAATCATCCTCTCAATAATAAAAGAATTTCCAATTTATTTTGCGGTATTTAATAAATTGTTATGTCTGTCCGCTTTAAAACTCTTATCTCACCTAAAGGAGAAAATGATTCACATAAAATCAAAGATTTTGATTCTCTATTTTTCTATTGGATGAGAGATAACCGTGGCATGACCCTAGATGAGATAGCTATTCTAGAGTATAAGCTTAACTAATCTTCAGTGTGAAATAAAAAATTCCCTCTGAAGCTAAGTTTGACTTTATACTATATTATATATAAGAATTGAAGTAAGTTAAAGATTTATATTTACATTAAGTAAATATAAATCTTTAACTCCTAGAAATGGAATATATTCAGATATACAAAATCCTTTATTCATAAAAGCCAGTATGTTATTACACACTGGCTTTTATCTATAAAGTATTAATCTTAGTATCTATTTAAGAACAGTTTACTTAAATATCTTGACACGTTCTTCTAACGGTTGGTACTCCTTTTCTTTTGGCTCTGCTGTTGGTTTTCCAAATGGCATTTGCCCAATAAGCTTCCAGTTATCAGATATGTTCCATTCTTTCTTTACATCATTTTCAATAATTTCATTATAATGTTGTAATGATACTCCAAATCCTTCAATTTCTAATGCAGTCCAAATAACAAATTGATGCATTCCATTTGTTTGTTGAGCCCAGATTGGGAAATTATCTTTATAAAGAGCAAATTTTTGTTGCAAATCTTCTACTATACTATTATCGTCGTAGAACAATACTGTACCATATCCATTTTTAAATGAATTTATTTTATCTTCAGTAGTACTAAATTGATCAACTGGTACAACTTTTCTCAAAGCTTCTTTTGTAATATCCCATAATTTATCATGGTGAGTTCCTAATACTAACACGACTCTTGTACTTTGTGAATTAAATGCTGATGGAGTATGTTTCACAGCATGGTCTATAATCTCTTTAATTCTATCGTCTGAAACCACAGTCTCCTTGCTAATTCCATAAAATGAACGTCTATCTGCTACTGCAGTAAAAAAATCTTTTGACATTAATAACTCCTCCTAATTCATATAAAATCTTATTTTTTATTATTTTTAATATAATTATTATATACATACTTAATATTATTATTCTTTTTTCATTTCTAAAATCAAAATATGGGAAGTTTCTTTTCCTTGGATTAAAATATCTTCCTCAATTATTTTCATTCCATCTCTATCATTTAACTCAATATCATTTATTATAGAAGTTCCCTCTATCTGAACTAGATACGCCTGTCTTCCCTCATTAACTGTGAAATTAATCTCTTTTTCTTTTCCAAGTTCTAAAGAATAAACATTCATATCTTGATTTATTTTTATTGGTGCATTTCCATCTTTTCTTGAAACCATATGAAGCCATTTGTTTTGTCTAACATTCCAATTAAACCTATAGTCTCCATAGTCAGGATTATATCCTTGTTTATCTGGCAAGATCCATATCTGTAACAATCTCAATGTATCTTCTCTAAAGTTAAACTCACTATGATATACCCCTGTTCCCGCACTCATGTATTGAACATGACCACGAGTTATTGTGTTTTTATTACCCATGCTATCTTCATGCGTAAGTTCACCATTAATTACATATGT
Organism: Clostridium sp. CMCC3677; assembly: GCF_023845585.1. Taxonomy (GTDB): domain Bacteria; phylum Bacillota; class Clostridia; order Clostridiales; family Clostridiaceae; genus Clostridium; species Clostridium aquiflavi. The sequence continues at coordinate 185,162 of NZ_JAMQHS010000008.1, read as the reverse complement.
TATTATTTCCATATCTTTATGAGGGTGAGTGTCAAATCCAGTGTCAGGTTTAATTAAATCATCATTTATAACTCTTAAAGCTCCAAATCTCATATTATATGGATTGTAATATTCTGCAAAAGAAAAATGGAATTTAGATCTTAGCCATCCAAGATTACTATTACCCATATCATTACTTTTTATCTTACTTAACATTCTATATCCCTCCTCCTGATTATTATTTTAGATTTTAACTTAAAACATTACTAAACTATTCTATAATAATTTTACTATCTTACAAAAAATTATTATAGAATTTTATTCAAGTTAGTTACATTTAGTAACTAACTTGAATTGATTATCACACATTCATTATAATTAGTCAAGACCTTTTTTATAATAAATATTCAGACATGCTTTTAAACTTTCATTTTTATTTAGACAAAAATAAAAAGAACCCCTTAAAATTAAAAGGAGATTCTTTATAAGTTTTTACATTATGTTAATTACATCCATTTTTCGGCCCATTTTTGAATTTCGTCCATAACAACTTGCAGTTGATACCCTTTTTCTGTTAGTTCATACTCTATACGTACTGGAGTTTCTGGATAAACTTTTCTAATAATAAGTCCTTCTTTCTCCAGTTCTTTAAATCTTTCTGTAAGCATACGAGCGCTCATATTAGGAATTGCTTCCGCTATATCCGAAAATCGATTTTGTCCATTCAATAATGTTCTTATAATCAATCCGGTCCATCTCTTTCCTAATAATTCAAAAGCATTTTCAAACCTTGGGCACATGTGATATTTTTCCATATCTAATCACCACCTGCTATTATTCTATCATACTTAATTAATAAAAATAAATAGTATAATATTATACCAACACAATGGTTTTGATAGGATTGGAAATACATAGAGAATTTCACTTTTATCATTGGCTTATTTAAAATTACAAAAGCATTTTTGCAAATTCCATATTATCAAAATTGTTTTCTTTAATATATTCTAAAATCTCGCTTCTATAGTTCTTATCGTGCTCTACTGCCTTTATGAATACTTGAATAAACTCTATCATATGTTCTACAGAATCTTTTTCATTATATATGTATTTTCCAACTAGATAGAACCTAATTAATGAATATCTAAATAAAAGCATAATATATCCTTCAAACATAAAATCGCTTTCTGAAAAAGGGAATAAATTATTATATATAAAATTAACCATATAATTTTCGAATATGTGGCTGTTAGTTTCTATATACTTCTCTGTATATTTTTCAAATGCATTTATATATTCCTCTGCATTTTTAATTACATCCTCATTATCTTTAATATTATATCCCTTTAAAAGTTCTTTCGTATAGTTTTTAAATTTATCACTATCAGTTTCATTTACTATATCTAAAGAATCAACTACATTTTTAAAAAATGAAACTTGAAGTGCATAATTCATACGCTCTCTTTTATAAGACTTAGATTCAGATTCTATATCATATTTATTTATAAACTCCTTTATTTTGTCACTTTCTATATCTTCTAGCTCATTTAAAAAATCACCAAGAACATATAATCTACAGCTGATATTTAAATTTCTATTTTGCATTACTTTTATTGAAAAATCTCGTATCTCTTTGAAATACTCTATAGGTGTATCTTTAAATTCATATGATGTAGTATCAAGTACACCTGACATAGTATACTTACCTAAACTCTTTTCACTTTCCTTAAATTCTATTTTCTCTTTACTTCCAAAAATAATTCTTGCTGCCTCCGGACATGCTGCATCAAGGCATATTTCATAATGATCATCTACTTTATTTAATACTCTAGGAAATTGAGTACAAACACTAGAAAGATAATCCTCACCAAATTTCCCTTGAATCAAACAATAATTCTCATCATCTAGAAACGGACATCTTTTTATTTTGTTTAATTTAATTCTTCCATAATCTAAATCTTTATTGGTACAATATTTATTGTTATGAACATTTTTTTGGAACATCTTGTTCATTGTTTCATCTTTAACTTTGTGATATTTTTTAAATGTTTCTTTATCAATATCTATATCCCATCCAATGCAACAGTTATCTTCACATTTTCCTCCAATACACTGAAACTTATCTATATATGATGGATATATCATTTTTACACTCTTTTTCATGTTTATCTTCCTTACATTTTAATATTTTATCTAAGGCTAATTATATCATCAACATTATATATAATTTAAATTATTTTTACCTATAACATATTTAAAATCTATCAATTTAAATTAAATTATTCTATAATCTAATATAAATTTTCACCATTTGATTGTATTACTTTTTTATACCAATAGAAACTTTTTTTCTTACTTCTCTTTAAAGTTCCATTTCCTTTATTATCTCTATCTACATATATAAAACCATAACGTTTTTCCATTTCTCCTGAACCAGCACTTACTAAATCTATAGGCCCCCAAGATGTATACCCAATTAAATCTACTCCGTCAGTATTTACTGCATCTCTCATTGCTTTAATATGTTCTCTCAAATAATCTATTCTATAATCATCTTCTACAGATCCATTTTCATCTACTATATCTCTTGCACCTAGCCCATTTTCTACAATAAATAAAGGCTTTTCATACCTATCATATATATGATTTAACGTAATTCTTAATCCTATTGGATCTATAGGCCATCCCCATTCACTATATTTAAGATATGGATTTTTAGCTGATACAAATAAATTACCTTCTGCTGTATCATCTTTATTATCATCAGTTCTTACGCAACGACTATTATAGTATGAGAATGAAACAAAATCCACTGTATATTTTTCCAATAATACTTTATCAGAATCTTCCATTATAGGCATAATACCTTTACGTTCCAGTTCTTTAATTGCATAATTAGGATATTTACCTTTTGCTTGCACATCTACAAAAAAATAATTCTCACGATCAACCTTTATAGCCTCTAAAACATCTTTAGGATTGCAACTATACGGATATACACTTCCAGCTGCGAACATACATCCAACTAAATTATTTTTATCTATTTCATGTGCAATCTTTGTTGCAATAGCACTAGCCACCAGTTGATGATGAGCAGCTTGATATTTTATCTTTTCTTCATTTTCTCCTTCTTCAAAACAAATTCCTGCACTCATAAAAGGAGCATGTAAAATCATGTTTATTTCATTAAAAGTAAGCCAATATTTAACTAAACCTTTGTATCTTCTAAAAATAACATTACATAATTTTTCATAAAAACTTATCATTTTACGATTACGCCAAGAACCATACTTTTCTATTAAATGCATAGGACAATCAAAGTGTATAATTGTAACTAATGGTTCTATACCGTATTTATGGCATTCTTTAAATATATCTTCGTAAAATTGAAGTCCTTTTTCATTTGGAATATCTTCATCTCCATTTGGAAATATTCTGCTCCAAGCAATACTCATTCTATACACTTTAAACCCCATTTGTGCAAATAATTTTATATCTTCCTTAAAATTATGATACATATCAATTGCTATCTTAGCTGGATAATAATGCTCTTCATCAAAGTTGTACATTTTTAATTTACCCTTAATAACTAATGATCTGTCTTTACCTATAGGACATAAATCAACATTAGCTAATCCTCTACCATCTTCATTATATCCACCTTCACATTGATTGGCAGCAGTGGCTCCACCCCATAAAAAATCATCTCTAAATTTCATATTTTTTCTCCTCCTAGTTAAATAAAGCATTAACTTACGCTAATGCCTTATCCAATAATTAAAATATAACAGTTATTAAATTACTTCCTCTTTCTATATTTTTATTTTCAGTCTCTACCACTTCTAAATACTCTGACATATTAGTAACAACTATAGGTGTAACTACACTATACCCAGCCTCTTTTATTAAATCTATATCAAAATCCACTAAAGGTTGTCCTTTAGTAATCTTATCCCCTTGCTTAACATGGGCCTTAAACCCTTTACCTTCTAGTTGCACAGTATCTAATCCTATATGAATAAGAATTTCTACACCACTTTCAGCAGTAATCCCTATAGCATGTAAACTCGGAAATAAAGTTGTAACTTCTCCATCTATTGGAGCTACTACCTTTCCCTCACTAGGAATAATTGCAATTCCATGACCTAATACTCCTGATGAAAAGGCTTCATCTTCTATATTGTTTAATTTAACAGCCTCTCCTTTTAATGGACTACCTATTACTACTTTTCCTAACTTATTAGATTTAACTTCTGTAGTTTTTTCTTCCTTTACTGTTTCCGTTTTATCTTTATATAGAATCATTGTTAATATGAACCCTACAACCATTGAAATAACAATACCTATTAAAGCTACTATTAAATTTCCCATAGATCCATCTGGTTCAATCATAGCTGGTAATTCAAATATTCCCATTCCGCCTGCCATAAATTTTCTCAAATTAAAGAATCCATAAAATGCTCCTCCAATACCACCAGAAACACAACTAATTATAAAAGGTTTCTTTAATGGTAATAAAATACTATATATAGCAGGCTCAGTTACCCCAAATATTCCTGATATAAAGTTTGGAAGTGCCATTTCCTTAAGCTTTTTATCCTTTGTCTTAAAGAATATTGCTAATACAACTGCTGATGTTGCAAATGTACATGCAAAGAAAGGCATCATAACATTATCATATCCTAATGTCATAATATTATTTATATATACTGGAATAAATCCCCAATGCATTCCAAAAATAACTAGTATTTGCCAAGTAAATCCTACTATTGCTCCTGCTAATAATGGATTAAAATCTCTTACTGAAAATACAAACTCAGAAATAATTTTAGATCCGAAAGTTGCTATTGGTCCAATAACTATAAATACAATTGGTAATGCCACTAATAAAGTTAACATTGGTACAAAGAAAAATTTAACTAAGTCCGGTATAAATTTACTAAAGAATTTTTCACATTTTGCTGCAAAATATACTGCCAGTATGATTGGAATAACTGTTCCTGTATAATCTATTGAAATTATTGGTATACCAAAGAAATCAATATAAATTGGCGAAGAAAATATTGTTCCATTAAATAAAGTATATAATGGCTCTATTCCTGCTGATAGAGCACTTGACTGCATACTTGGATAACACATAGTTGCTCCAATAACTAATCCAAGCATTGGCTTTAAACCAAATTTCTTAGCTGAAGTATATCCTAGAAATAAAGGAAGAAAGGTAAACAATGCATCTCCAATCGCATTTATTGTTAAATATCCACCACAAGTGTTCGTATATAATCCTATTGCTACAAATAATGCGTTTAATCCCTTTATCATACCACAAGCTGCCATAATACCTAATATAGGCTGAAAGATTCCTGATACAATATCAATTCCCTTATCAAGTAAACTGCCTGATTTTTTTTCCTCCAAACCTTTATCAAAGTTATCAATATCTATTAATTCACATACCTCTGAATATACATCTGGAACATGATTTCCTATAACTACTTGATATTGTCCAGCACTTTTCATAACTGTAACAATACCATCCATATTTTTTAATACATCATCATTTGCTACATTATCATCTTTTAATTTAAAACGTAATCTAGTAATGCAATGTGTTAAACCAATAATATTTTCTTTTCCACCAACATTTTTTACAATCTCTTTTGCTAATTGATTATATTTTTTCATCTTTTTATTCCTCCATCTTTCTTTTAAAATTATTAATTGAAATTTGAAGGTTTAGCCAACTTAATGTTACTATCCAACTTAAAAGCTAATTTGTACAAATACCACATCCTTTCAAACTATATAATAAATATCTATATTTTTAATTTTAAATCTTGTATTACCTTTGCAATATGTATAGTTAAATATATCATTTCATCAACTGTTAAATTATAGTTATATTTTTTATGAATAAAAGTTCTAATTTTAATGATACATTCAAATTCCTTAGAATATTTTTTCTTTATTATGCTTAAAAGTTCTTCATCTGTATCTCCATTATATGTATTATCTGAAAATAAACGTTGGGCAAAAAACTTTAAATGTGTAATAAATCTATAATAAAATACTGATTCCTCTTTAAATTGAACTCCAAAATGAATTCTCACTATGGTAAGTATTTCATTTATTAACTTTGTAATCCCTTGAACCATAGGCTGTTCTTCATTTAACTGTGCACTTACAATATGAAAAGCAATAAATCCTGCTTCATCATCTGGAAGTTTGACTTTTGTCTTTTCTCTTATAATATCTAATGCTTTCATTCCAATTTCAAATTCATCTATGTAAAAACGTTTTATCTCCCAAAGAAGAGCATTTCTCACTATAATCCCATTTTTAGTTCTTTGAATTGCAGTATATATATGATCACTTAATGAAATATAAATTCTTTCATTCAATTTTTTATTTAACTTATCTTGAGCATATTCAATAATTTCATCACATAACTTCATATATTGTATTGGTATGCTATTAAGTAACTCTTCAAACTTATTTGAGATTTCTTTATTAGATATTCTAAATACCTTATTTATCTTCTCTTCATCAATAGCATCGCCTTTGGACTTTTGATATCCTATTCCTTTTCCCATAACAATTATTTCTTCACCATTAGAATCTACTGTAATTACAACATTATTATTCAAAAGTCTATTAATAACCATAGCTTTTCCTCCCTTTCAAGGATGTTTTGCTTAATTTAGTTATATAAATTAAATTTTATCTAAAAATGAAAAAGCCCATTCATTATAATGCAAAAGAGAATATAATCCTCCCCTGCATATTAATGAATAGGCTTAGCTTGCACTTAAACAATTACTACCCTGTTCCTCTTAATATATTGTCATCTTAACATATATTTTTCTATTTGTCAACGTTTCCATCAATGAAAGAACTCAAAATCATTTTCATGAATTAAAATTTCATTCCTAATTATGGAATATATTAAATAGGCTTATTAAGTGCATTTAAAATTCACCATTTGCATTACTTTACTTATTTATTACCGCAATAAACTTTATCGCAAGTAAAAACACACTATGAAATTTATCATTCTGTCACTTGTTGTTTTTTAATAATCACATTCTTATTATCAAATCTCTTAACCATATAAGAAACAACTATTGGACATATCATTGCTGATACTACGCATGAAGCTGCAACTTGTGCTGTAGCTGCTGTGGCAACAACAGCAAGTGTTGGATCTAATGCAACAACAGCTGCTGGTGTAGCTACTGCATTTCCTGCTGTTGATCCTGTTGCTAATCCTATTAATGGTTTTTCCTTAAACATTCTTAATAATATATAACCACCGATTCCTGTAAATGAAGCTATTATACCTAATAATATTCCTGGACCTCCTGCAGTAATTATTGTTGATAAATTCATTCCTGCTCCTAAAGGAAATGAAAAAAATGGTATAAGTAATAACTTACTACTTCCAAGAAATTTTCTCATATCTGGATCAAGGTTTCCTAAAATCATTCCTATTAATATTGGAAGCAATGTTGCAACAAGAGACATAAGAGGAATTTGTGCAAGACCTGATGCACCTAAAGCAACTAATGTAAAAAATGGACCATCTTTCAATGATAATAATGCATAAGCGCCCACATCAGTTTCATCTCCATATTGTGATGCAAGAGACGCATATAACCCACCATTACAATTTGTTAATGCTGAAAGAACTGCTAGTGGTGATAAACCCAATACCCCAGCTGGTCCAAATATTTTTCCTACTGCTATACCAATGCCTGCTCCAACTATAAATTTTCCAAGTATCAACAAAGCACCTTTTTTTAACGCCTTTGGTGCCAATTTAAAATTAATTTGTGAACCTATAAAAAACATAAAACATGCTAATATTGTTGAGGATGCTTTTGAATCAAATAATGCTGTAGTAAAACCTCCAATTTTTAAAACTTGTGGACAAAATGTATTAACTAATACCCCTAAAAAAAGTGGAACGATCATCATACCGCCTGGAATTTTATCTAGTGTTTTCTTTATTGGAACTTGCATAATCAAACCTCCTAAATTCTCCTTTTATTTAACTTTTCACATAAGTTTATTTAAGATTTATTAAAACTTTTTCTATGTTTTAATGAATCAGTCTTTATACCAATTAAACTTTTAAATTTTAAGCTATAATCTAAAATAATATTTTTATAGCTTAGAAACCCCTATTTCTCTTGCTTTTTTTGCTACAGCATTTGAAACTTCCTTAACTACTCTAGTATCAAATGCATCTGGAATAATATATTCCTCGTTTAACTCTTCATCTTTTATTATGCCTGCAATAGCTTTAACTGCCGCTATCTTCATTTCTTCTGTTATATCTGTAGCTCTAGCATCAAGAGCTCCTTTAAATATTCCTGGGAATACTAATAAATTATTTATTTGATTTGGAAAATCTGAACGTCCTGTTGCAATTACCCTTACATTTCCTTTCTTAGCTTCATCAGGCATTATTTCTGGAATAGGGTTAGCCATAGCAAATACAATAGAATCTTTAGCCATTGTAGAAACCATTTCTGCACTTAAAATATTAGGTGCTGATACTCCTATGAATACATCTTTATCCTTAATAATTTCTTTTAAGTCTCCTCTTTGTTTTTGTTTATTTGTAACTTCTGCCATCTCTTTTTGAGCTTTATTCATCCATTCTTCACCTAGAGCAAGTGCACCCTTTAAATCAACTAATACTACATCTCCTACTCCAAGCTGTAATAATAACTTACATATAGATATTCCTGCTGATCCTGCTCCATTTATAACAACTTTAACCTCTGATATTTTTTTACCTACAACCTTTAATGCATTTAATACTCCTGCTGAAACTACAATTGCTGTTCCATGCTGATCATCATGAAATACAGGTATGTCTAATTCTTCTTTTAATCTTTTCTCTATTTCAAAACATCTTGGAGCTGATATATCCTCTAAATTAATTCCTCCAAATGTTGGAGCTATACGCTTAACTGTTTCCACAATTTCATCTGGATCTTTTGTATCTAAGCATATTGGAAATGCATCTATGCCTGCAAATTCCTTAAATAAAATAGCCTTTCCCTCCATAACAGGCATTGCCGCTTCCGGTCCAATATCTCCAAGACCTAATACTGCTGTTCCATCAGATACTACTGCAACTAAATTTCCCTTTGCTGTATATCTGTACACATCTTCTTTGTTATCTCTGATTTTTCTACAAGGTTCAGCTACTCCTGGTGTATAGGCAACACTTAAATCCTCTTTTGTCTTTATTGTTACTTTTGATTTAACTGAAACCTTTCCTTTATTTATTTCATGCATTTCTAAAGCCATTTTGCTATAATCCATATTAAAAACCCCTCTTTACCTATAATTTTATACATCCTCTTTTTCTGTATACGTTTACTTTAACTCCAATTGTATAAAATTTAAATATTTAGTAACTATAAAACCTTTTGTAAGTAAAAAAAATCAAAACTTCTGAATTTTAATATATAATTGAATTATCAAATAGTAATTATATCTATTTTATGAATTATGTGTATTAATACTATGTTATGGAATAAAAAAAGAGATAAGGAGTATATATATTATGTTTAAAAAAAGATTAAAGTCTATGTCAGTAATGAACAAAATACTTATGTCCTATTTCATATTAATTTTTATAATTCTGACATTTACAGTAAGCTATAATGCATTTAAGGATATAAATGATTTAAATACAGAAATTGATGAAAATATTTCTCACTATGCACAGTTTCTTTCTGATGATAAACAAATAAAAAAGCTTGCATTATCTAATATGCCAGATGAACATATTAATGATTATTTAGATACATTAACTACTTTAATTCCTAAAATAGATTTTATTGTAATAACAAATAAAGATGATATTCGCTTATATCATCCTGATCATACTCTAATAGGAAAACCCTTCTTAGGTAGAGATGAATATCCAATTCTTGAAGGATCTAACAATTATATAACTGAAACCATAGGAAGTCATTCAAAGCAAAGACGTGCTTTTTCTTCAATAAAGGATTACAGTAATAATATTATAGGCTTTGTTATGGTAAGCTCATATTCTGCTTCCATAAGTGATATACGATCTAAAATAATATTTCACTCCTTATTTTTATTTATAATATCAGCTATAATAGGTTTGATTCTTTCATTTGTCATATCAAAAAGTATTAAAAAGACTCTACTTGGATATGAACCTGTAACATTTACAGAAATGTATTTACACAAAAAAGAAGTACTTGATTCCCTTGATGAAGGTATAATAGCTGTAAATCATACTGGAAAATGTATATTATACAATAATGCCGCTATCAATATGCTCAGAATCCAAGAAAATAATACTTCTATTGATGAATTGATAGATAAATTTATAAGCTCTAATTTAATTAATAATACTGTTATGAGTAATTATGAATATAATAAAGAAATTAATATAAATGATACGACTATACTTACAAGTAGAATACCTATTTATAATAAGCAAAATCTCATTGGTTCAGTTTCAATATTCAGAGATAAAACTGAAGTAAAAAAATTAGCAGAAGAACTTACAGGTGTAAATCATATTATAAAGGCTTTACGTGCAAATATACATGAACAGATGAACAAGCTTCACATAATATTAGGTCTTCTTCAAATTGGAGATACAGATAAAGCTATTGATTACATAAGCTGCATTACTGAAGATCATAAAAAAAACTATAGCTTTATAATCTCTCAAATTAAAAATCGTACTTTAGCAGCTTTAATAATAGGAAAAGTAAACAGAGCAAAGGAATTAAACATAGATTTTAAGCTTCAGTCTACAAGCTTCCTTGATAGTCACAATAAATTTGTCTCAACAAATAACTTAGTTACTATAATTGGTAATCTTTTAGAAAATTCTTTTGATGCATTAAACAATAAGTATTCTATAAGAGAAGTAACTCTTTATATACATAGCGATGACAAATGTCTTACTATTATTGTAGATGATACAGGTACTGGAATTTCACAAGACGATATAAAACATATATTTAAAAGAGGATTTTCAAGAAAAGGAAATGATCGTGGAATTGGTTTAAATCTTGTATATAATATTGTTGAAAGTTGTAATGGAACTATCGATGTTGAATCTGAATTAGATGTTGGTACTTCAATTACAATAATGATAAATAAAAAAAGAAATTATATGAAAGGTTAGGATTTTATTATGTTAAAAGCAATAATTGTTGAGGATGATCTAATGGTAACAGAAATTAATAAAAATTATATTCTAAAAACTAAAAAAATAATTGTTTGTGCTACATTTACTAATGGGGCTGATGCATTAAAATATCTAGAGTCTAATAGCGTAGATCTAGTTATTTTAGATTTGTACATGCCTAATATTTCTGGTATGAAACTTTTAGAAATAATAAGAAATAATAACTATAGCACAGATGTAATCATGGTAACAGCTGCTAATGACATTGCTAATATTGATAAAGCTTTAAAGCTTGGCATTCTTGATTATTTGATCAAACCTTTCAAATATGAACGCTTTCAAAGTGCCATAAATAAATTTATTATGAAATACGAAATGATAACTAAGCAAAAAAAACTTAATCAGTCTTCCATTGATGAACTTATAAGTTCAAACTCAAAACCTTTTAAAACAAATGATGATAACCTGTCAAAAGGACTTCAAAAGGAAACATTAAACTTAATAAGAGACTATATGATTTCAAATAAATTTCGCTATTTGACAAGTGAGGAAATATCCTCTGCAATTAATTTATCTAAGGTTACTATAAGACGTTATATGAATTATCTAATAGAATGTAAAGAAATCTCTAGCGATGTAGATTATAAAACAGGTGGACGTCCTTCTATTCGATATAAAGCTTTAAAGTATTAATGAAACTTAAAGAGGAATTCTATAATGAATTTATGGCTCTAAAATAAAAAATAACCTCTTTTGTAATAATTCATTATCTTGATTATTAGCAACAAGAAGTTATTTTCATATTAAATTTATCATAAAAATATGTTTATCACACTAGCATTTATAGTATTTTTACTAAAAATAAAATTTATAATTCTAGCAATTTTACATTTTTTCTTTCATTTTTTCTTGGCATTATAAAATCTTTTGCATCTAGATCTGTATCCCATGGGATATTATAAATACTATCTTTACTTTGTTTAGTTAAATTATAGCTTTGAGCTCTGCTTTTTGGCGATGATTGTGCTGGCCCATTCCAAAAAGCTAATCCACAAAAATAACTGTTCATCATATGATCCCATGATGTGTAATTTGCCTGTAATACTTTGCACGCATCAACACTTACTTTTATTGCTTCTTGATATGATATATATCCTGATAGGAATCCCCATCCTGCAAGATTACATATTCTGCATATATCCCAGGCTAATATTCCCTGATTTTCATATTCTGAACATAATGTATCAAACAGCTCTTTCTGTTTCTTTTTTATACGATTTGACTCAGGATTTTCCTTATATATTTTCATAAGTTCCATACATTCTTCATTATGACCTTCATTAAAAAGCCATGCAATTGTAGATTCTAAATCATCTCTATTTTTTATATTCCAACCACTTTTTAATAGTTTTTTCATATGTTTTTTAGCCCATAAACATACATACATCCCACCTATATCAACTCCATTGCAATCTGCATTTGCATATGTATTATAACCAGCAGCCCCTATAAATTTCATTGTAGGAGTTGTCATTTCTTTATATATATCCAATCCTTTATCTCTACCGAAAAACACTATATATAAAATATAAAGTATTATTCCAATAATTATTATTCCATCCATTTTACCCCTCCATTTTTGTAACATCAGCATGTTATTCAATAATTTATCATTTAATGCAGTTATTAGATTATCATACTATGTTTACTAAATCAAATTTAGTTTACAAATTAATCAATAAATATATTTCTTATCACTTTCAAATGCAACTCAAAGTATGTCTAGGGTTGGTCGTTGCATAGATAATGGTCCGATGGAAGGATTTTGGGGTACACTTAAATCTGAAATGTATTACCTAAGAAAATTCGATACATATGAAGAACTTGAACAAGCTATTGATGAATATATAGATTTTTATAATACAAAAAGATTACAGAAAAAGTTAAAAAGTATGACTCCAATAGAATATCGAAGTCATACTTTAGTAGCATAATTTTTTATTATTTACCCTGTCTACTTGACAGGGGTCAGTTCAGATTTAAAAATTCTTCATCTTGTATATAATCATATTATATTTCCATTTCATTAACATCATCAGCTATTAGTAAATCAGCATCAGTGATCTTTACTACTTCATCAACAGTTACACCTGGTGCCACTTCCATTAATACTAATCCTTTATCTGTAACCTTCATAACCCCTTTATCAGTAATTATAAGATCAACGCACTTTTTAGCTGATAAAGGCAATGTGCATTTCTTTAGCACCTTTGGATTACCTTTTTTATCATTATGACTTAAAGCAGCTATTACATATTTTGCTCCTACTAAAAGGTCCATTGCGCCACCCATACCTGGCGCAAAAATCCCTGGTATCTTCCAATTTGCAATATTTCCTTCTTCATCGACCTCTAAAGCGCCTAGTGCAGTTATATCAACATGTCCACCTCTTATTATTGCAAAAGATAGATCCATTTCAAATGTTGATGCTCCTGGCAATAAAGTAATTGGAGCTCCACCAGAATTGGCTAAGTCAGGATCAGCTTCACCTATGCTTGGAGTTGCACCAAACTTCAATGCACCATTTTCACATTGTAGTATTATTTCCATTCCTTCTGGCAAATAGTTTGCAGCCATATTAGGTATACCAAATCCTAAATTAGCAACCATTCCTTCTTTAAACTCTTTTGCGATTCTTCTTGCAATTATCTCTTTACCATTCATCATTTCTCACCCCTATTTCATTTTATTAGTTTTTGTCCATAAATCTTCAAAATATTTTGTTCTCTCTTCAAAAGAGTCGCCTTGAACTATTATATCTACCAATATTCCTGGTGTTCCAACACTATCAGGTGAAATTTCACCCACTTCTACAATTTCATCTACTTCAGCTATAACTAAATCAGCTGCAAGTGCCATACTTGTATTTGTTCCTTTAGTTGTCCCTCTATATACAATATTCCCAAGTTTATCAGCTTTATACCCCTTGATTATTGCAACATCTGCCTTTATTGCTGGAAATACTAAATATTCTTTGCCATCTATAGTAAGTTTATCTCTTCCCTTTTCAATTTCAGTTCCAAGACCAGTTGGAGTTATAACTGCACCAAGTCCAGCCCCCCCAGCTCTTATACATTCTACTATAGTTCCCATAGGTATAAATTCCACTTCTAATGTACCTGCATTGTATTGTTCTTGTATTTCAGGACAAGTTCCAATATGTGAACCTATAAACTTTTTTATTTGTTTATTTGCTACAAGCTTGCCAATATCATGAGTTTGTCCTGGATGAGCTGATACAGCTTCAATAAGTGTAAGATATTTAACATTTGTCTCTGCTAATGCATCTATCATCTTTAACGGAGCACCTATTCCTAAAAAACCTGCTGTCATAATTTTCATTCCATCTTTAATATTTTCTACTGCTTCTTGTATTGTCTTAATCTTTGTCATTTCTCTATACACCTCCAAAGTTTTATAATCTAACATGGACTACTTGTTTTGAAACTAATCTTCTTATCTTAGAAATTCAATTCTTAGATTATTATTATTCTTATCTAATAATTTTTATTCCAACCTTATCCAAATGTCAGAAGTATACTAGTTAACATTGCACGTTCTTCTTACTATAAATGGCTTAACCATAAGGATACTGAATTAGAAAAAGTTAAAAAGTATGACTCCAATAAAATATTGAAGTCATACTTTAGTAGCATAATTTTTTATTATTTACCCTATCTACTTGACAGGGGGCAGTTCACTATATATTATATTTAAATCTAAATTTTCAAATCTTCCCCATTGCTTTCTATAACTTTTTTATACCAATAGAAAGATTTTTTCTTATATCTCTTTAAAGAACCATTTCCTTCGTTATCTTTGTCTACATATATAAATCCATATCTTTTTTTCATTTCCCCTGTGGTAAATGAAACTGGATCAATACATCCCCATGTTGTATAACCAATTACATCAACTCCATCAATTTCAATTGCTTTCTTCATTTCCTTAATATGACTTGATAGATATTCAATTCTATATTTATCATCTACAGTTCCGTCTTCTCTTAATATGTCTATAGTTCCAAATCCATTTTCTACAATAAATATTGGAATATCGTATTTATCATATAATTGGTTTAGATAATAGCGAAGTCCAACTGGATCTATAGTCCACCCCCAATCTGATGTCTTTAAATACGGATTTTCTACAACATCTGCTTTACCTGCTGAATCATTCCCTGTACGCTTCATGTTCTTATCTGAAGTTACTGTAGTTGTTAAATAGTAGCTGCAGCCAATGAAATCAACTGTGCCTTCTTTCAAAATTTTCTCATCTTCTTCAGTTATCTTTATTTGATAATTGTTTCTTTCCCATAGTTTTAGAATATGTTTAGGATATTTTCCTCTAACATGAACATCTGTAAACATTAGCTGCTCTCTATTAGCCTCTTCAGCTTTCATAATATCATCTGGATTACATGAATATGGATAGCTAGGCATAGCTGCAACCATACAC
The DNA here is from genome assembly GCF_023845585.1 of Clostridium sp. CMCC3677. GTDB lineage: Bacteria > Bacillota > Clostridia > Clostridiales > Clostridiaceae > Clostridium > Clostridium aquiflavi. Next base: position 169,465 of record NZ_JAMQHS010000008.1, on the reverse strand, counting down.
CCTATCATAAAATCGGGATTAATTTCATGACCAATTTTTACTACTTTAGCACTTGCAACGAATTCATTATGACTAACTCTAAACATAACTTCTTCCTTATTTTCAACTTCTTCGTATATTATTCCGGAATTTGTGAAAGCATATATAGGATTACTAGTTATTGTCTGATTATTAATTTCATTAAAAGTCATCCAATATTTAACCTTATTTTTATAACGAATCATAACTGTCTCACAAAAATTAACATAAAAATCAATTAACTTACGATTACGCCAGCCGCCATATTTTTTCACTAAATTATAAGGCATTTCAAAGTGGCTTAAAGTAATTACCGGTTGTATATTATATTTTAGTAATTCGTCGAATAAATTATCATAGAACTTAAGACCTTCTTCATTAGGTATATCTTCATCTCCATTTGGAAAAATTCTAGTCCACGCTATGCTCGTTCTAAAACATTTAAAGTTCATCTCTGCAAAAAGTTTAATATCTTCCTTATAGTTTTCATAAAAATTAATTGCTTGATGATTTGGATAATTCTTACCTTCAATAACACCATCTGTAATCTCTCTTGCAACTGTATGTGTTCCAGCTGTCATTACATCTGCTATACTTACTCCTTTTCCACCTTTATTCCAGCCGCCCTCAACTTGGTGTGCTGCAACTGCTCCTCCCCATAGAAAGTTTTCATTTAAAGACATATTTATACCATCCTTTCCTATTAGTGAATTACTTTTATTACAGATTCACCTTTTTTCACTTCTGCATATTCTTCTATAATTACATCTACAAGTTCACTTGTATTAGCAACTATAATAGGAGTAACAGTGCTATAACCTGCTTCTTCAATTTTTTCTTTATCGAATGAAGTTAATAGGTCTCCAATCCTAACTCTATCTCCGTTTTTAACATGGTTCTCATAATATTTTCCATCTAATGCCACTGTATTAAGACCTATATGAATTAATAATTCGACCCCTCGTTCAGAAGTAATCCCTATAGCATGTTTAGTAGGAAAAATAGCTGATACAACTCCATTTACTGGAGAAACAACTTCCCCCTTTGCTGGAATAATAGCTAAACCTTCTCCAACAGCTCCTGATGAAAACACTTCATCTTCTACCTCTGATAATTTAATTTGTTTTCCATCAAGTGGTGAAAAAATTTCTTCTACATTACTTTTTGTATGAACATTAGCTTTAGAATCATTGCTTTTAAACTCATTAGCTTCTTTCTCCATTTCTTGAAATTCCTCTGGTTTCAATCCAAAGAAATATGCAAGAACTGCTCCTACTCCTAAGGCTGTTCCTATTCCTAATAAATATCCGAAGAATGGTGTGTAAACTGGCATTGAGAATACATTGTGAAACACATAAGCATTCATAGTTACTCCAAAAGCTCCACAAATACCACCACCTATTGCTCCTGAAATTGCTAATATAGGTATTGTTTTTTTATACCTTAAAATAATTCCATAAACGATAGGTTCAGTTACACCTGCTAATAATCCTGTAATGGCTGTTGAGCCAGATAAAGCTTTTAACTTTGAGTGTTTTTTTGATTTTAAAAATAATCCAATGGCAATACCAATTTGAGCAAATACTGCTGCAACTGCAGCTCCTTCTATAGGATCTCCTCCAAGTACTGATAGGTTTTGTATAGTTATTGGTGTGAATCCCCAATGAAGACCAAATATAACCATAAAAGGCATCCCGCCGCCTAAAATAATTCCAGCTAAAATGTGATTTACATTGATTAACCACATTACAAAATTTGATATAATATCACCAACATTTGTTCCTAATGGTCCAAATAATATCACTGTTAATGGAACCATAATTAATAAGGAAATTGCCGGTACTAAGAATAATTGTAAATCTTTTAAAATGATCTTTTTTAAGAATTTATCAACAAAGTAGTAAATAAAAATAGCTATAAATATTGGAAATACTGTTGCCGCATAAGAAACTGGAATTACTTGAATTCCTAAAAATGTAACTGCACCTTCTGATCCGATTAAGGCTGTAAAAGTTGGTTCTAATAGAGCAGCCCCAATAACACCTCCAACGTATGGATTTCCTCCTATTTTAATAGCTAAAGTAATCCCTAAGAAAATTGGCAAGAAATAAAACACAGCATTTCCGGCCGCAGATAAAATTGCGTAAGTAGTACTGGCATCAGACATCCATCCCATATTAGTTAATATTGTAAGTAAAGTTTTAATCATACCTGATCCAGCTAAAGCAGGAATTAATGGTGAAAAGCCTCCTGAGATAACTTCAAAAACCTTTGATATTATTGATGTCTTCTCTCCTTTTTCTTGTTTAATTTCGCTGGTTAATCCTAATTTTTTAGTAATAGTTTCAAAATAATCTGTTACTTTATTACCAATAACAACTTGATATTGTCCTCCACTATTTACTACTGACAAAACATCGCTCATTTTTTCTAATTCAGATTTATCAGCCTTTGATGTATCTTTAAGCTTAAACCTAAGTCTAGTTGCACAATGAACTAAACTTATTACATTATCCTTTCCACCAACATTTTTAATTATTTGCTCTGATTCTCTTTCATGCTTCATAGTATATTCCTCCTTCAAGTAATTTTTTTATAAAAAAAGACCTAAGCTAATATAATCAGTAAAAAATTGATAATTATTTTTACTAATTATATTAACTTAGGTCACGCCTGCCAAACAGTAACGATCCTTTTTTATTTATTTTCAAATTATTTTCCTATTATAATTATATTAACCTACATAACTGTATATTATTATTTTCTATTTGCTTTTATGACTCAATCTATTTAGATGCAATGTCAAATATAACAATTCATTTTCAGTGATTTTCCAACCATACGTAGATTCTAGAAACTTTTTTATTTTTACTGAACAATTATAATCATCAGCATACTTTAACTTTATAATAGCTAATAATGAAGTATCTCCATCTACACTTTCACCAGTAAGCTGTCTTTTTACAAAATACCTTAAATGTGTGACAAATCTTGTATAATCAAAGGAATATTCATTTATTTCAATTCCATAGTTATACTTAACTATATCTAAAACATTATCTATTATCTTAGTTAATAAAAGTGTCTCCTCCATATTTTTAGTTTCTAAGTGAGCATTGGCAAAATGTAATGTTATAAAGGCTACTTCTGAATTTGGAATGTTCTTACCTGTTTTTTCTTTTAAATAATCTAATGCTTTTTGGCTAAATTTGTACTCGTCAGGATATATCTGTTTAATCTCCCATTGAAGTGGATTACTAAAAACTAATCCTTCATCGAGTCTTTTAATCATATAACTTATATGATCAGATAAAGTAATTAAAATAGTATCATTTAATTTATAACTCAAGAACTCTTTACCCATTTGTATAATCTCACTAGCAAGTTCAATATGGCTAAGAGGTATTCTATTAACTAATGTGTCAAAGTTATTTAATGATTCGTCATTAGTAAATATGAATTTTTTCTCTATTTTATTTTCTTCAATTAAATCCATTGGGTACTTTTGGTAGCCAATCCCTTTTCCCATTACAATCTGTTCTTCATCGAAATCATTTACAACCAGTACAACATTATTATTAAATACCTTCTTTACTTTCATAATAAACCTCCATAAAAATATACAAAAAAGACCTAAAACTGTAGTAATAATAAGTTATATACTCTCCATACAGCTTTTAGGTCACGCCTGATATATTTCTAAATCAGTAACGATCCTTATTCAAATATAATTATCATATTTAGAATATAACATGAAAATGATTTCTTTGTCAATCATATTATATAATTTTTAATTAAAATTTTTATGAATTTCCCATTACATCAAACTTTTTATATACTAAATAAAACAATTAATAGCACTATAATGAAAAATGTTAGAATTAATAAAAACCATGGAGTGCTCAATACAAGCATTCCATGGACACCAACCATACTAAAAACATCAGTTGTATAAAAAATTGTCCCTTTACACAAGATGTTGGCTTGAAATAAAGTTTGATTCAAACGGTACTGCAAACATTGATTTTATAATAGAAGAAACCCATGCATTTTGAACAAAGATTGAGCAAATTATCTTACTAGTTTTTCTTCCCCTAAAATATTACTCTTTTCTTTACTATAATTTCAAATTTAATCATAGAAAAAGACCAGTTAATCAAGCCCTTTAAAATCCACCATATTCTACATAAAACTATATGTTAAATTTTTTAATTTTACCTTATGTCTCACAATGGTTTTCTCCATTTGACAATCTATAATACTTTTTCTATTTATAAATTAAATTTTTTAATATTTCTTAATTCTACCTTTAAAAATCACATTAAATTTAATGAATGAAGATCCCTTATTTATCCACAACAAATTCCAAAAGTTTTCAAAAATAAAATCGGCATGAGTTAAATTAATTAATCAAACTCATGCCTAATAATTATAGATAACATTAATTAAGATACCTTATCTATATTTCATTATAATAATTCATAATTCAAGCATAAAGGAACATTATAATTTTTATTTCTTATGAGTTCTGCATCTATATTATAAATATTTTTTAATACTTCCTTATTCATTATTGAACTTGGTTCATCTTTATAAAGTATCTTCCCATCTTTCATTGCAACAATGAAATCAGAATACTTTGCTGCATGGTTAATATCATGTAAAACCATAACTATTGTACACTTATGTCTTTCATTTAAGTTTCTTACAATACTAAGTACTTCAAGCTGGTGAGACATATCTAAAAAAGTAGTTGGCTCATCTAATAATAATATGTCTGTTTCTTGTGCTAAGGCCATTGCTAACCAAACTCTTTGCCTTTGTCCTCCAGATAAATCTGATAATTCTCTTTCTCTAAAGTCAATAGTATTAGTTACCTTTAATGCCCATTCAATCTTTTCCTTATCTTTGCTAGATAATTTATTTATATTAGATCTATGGGGATATCTTCCGTAAGAAACTAGCTCTTCTACCTTTAATTCTGAAGGAGCTATAGGATTTTGTGATAATATAGCAAGCTTTTCTGCTATTTCCCTACTCTTCATATCATCCATATCTTTATTTAGAAGAAATACTTCACCTTTTTCCTTTTTAAGTATTCTTCCTATGCTTTTTAATAAGGTTGATTTACCACATCCATTTGGGCCAATAATACTTGTTACTTTTCCCGCTTCAATGCTTAAATCTAACTCTTCAATTATTATCTTTTTATCATATCCTATTTTTAAATCTTTTATATTAATAGCATTCTTCATATCTTACCTCTTATGACTTAAATAATAAATATACAAAATAAGGAATACCAATGATAGATACTACTATTCCTACAGCTAACTCTGAAGGAGCAAAAACAGTCTTAGCAATAAAGTCTGATATTACTAAAAGAAAGGCTCCAATTAAAGCTGTTACAGGCATAAGTTTTCTATGTTTTATTCCTACTAGTTGCCTTGCTATATGGGGTGCCATTAATCCAATAAAACCAATATTCCCAGCAACACATACGCAAGAACTAATTAACCCAACACAAGCAAATAGTAATTTTCTTTTTTCTTTTTCTAAGTTTATACCTAAGCTAATTATACTACCTTCTTCTAATTGAAAATAATCTAGTAAATGAACCTTTCTATACAGATATAATCCTAAAAATATTATCCAAGGAAGCATCATATAAATAAAAGTCCAGTTTGCATTATATATAGATCCTGTTTGCCAAACAGCAGCAAATTCAAAATCAGAAGCATTCATTTTCATTGAAAAAAGCATAGAAATAGCTGAAAAACCACTATTTATAGCTATACCAGTTAAGATAAGCCTTTGCATATCCATCTTGTTATTATTCTTTGAGAATAATAATATTAACATTGCTGCTGCTATACCGCCTATAAAACCAAAGATAGGCATAGCAAATATACTTAAAAAATTGCTTCCATCTGATACTGATGAATTAAAATGTACAAAAAACATGTATATAATAACAGCAGCCCCTGCTCCAGAATTTATTCCTAGTATCCCTGGATCAGCTAATTCATTTTTAGTAATTCCCTGTAGGAAAAGCCCTGCTATTGATAAACCTACTCCAACTAAAATAGCTATTATTATTCTTGGAAGTCTAAATTCAAATACTACTAATCTAAACTTCTCATTATCATTTAAATTAAATAATGTTTGAAATACTTCTCCAATACTAATATCAAACATACCATTAGTTAAATGTAAATAAAATGCTACTACAATTAGCAATAATAATGCTATTACTATAAAAGAATATTTAAGTTCTCTCTTATGCATTTTTTGCCCCTCCTTTAGTTTTTATCATATATAAAAAGAAAGGTACTCCAATAATAGCAGTTACTGTTCCAATAGGTGTTTCAAAAGGATATTCTATGTATCTACTTATTAAATCACATAAACTTAAGAAGAAAGCTCCTCCAATTAAAGAATAAGGAATTATATATTTATAATCATGTCCAACTAAAATTCTAATTATATTAGGTATTACTAGTCCAACAAAAGCAATCTTTCCAACTAATGCAACTGAAGTAGCTGTAAGTAAAACCACTGCACCCATAGATAAGAACTTTACTATATTTGTTTTTTGCCCTAAACTAATTGCTATATCTTCTCCTAATGAGCTTATTGTTATATCCTTAGCCACCATAATTGCTATTAAAACTCCAACAATTCCTATTGGTATAATTATTTTTAATAAATCAATATTTACAGCATGGACTTTTGTATTATACCAAGCTGAAATAGTTTGAGATGCTTGAAAGTACATTGCAATTGCTGATCCTAAGCTACTTAGAAAGCTACCTACTATGGTTCCTATAATGGCAAGTCTAACTGGTGATAATCCATTTTTTATAGATGAACCTATTCCTAAAACTAATAAGGATCCAACTATAGATCCAACTATAGAAACTAAAATTAAACTTCCATTTGAAAGTTCAGGATAGAAAACCATAGCTATAGTAATAAAAAAAGCTGATCCATCATTTACACCCATTAATGAAGGTGATGCCAAATAATTCCTTGTTATACCTTGCATAATTGCACCAGCTAAAGCTAAAAATCCTCCAACAACTAATACAGCTATTGCTCTAGGTAATCTATTATTCATTATTATTAAATGATCTACGTTATTTATATCAAATTTAAATATAGCATTATAAACAACTTCTCTTGGTATAGTTTTAGTTCCTAAAGTAACAGATAAAATAGTTACAGTGATTATTCCTACTATACATATCATAAATATTATTAAAAACTTTTTATTAAACTTCTTCATATTTGTCCCCTTAAAAATTGAGCTGTCACAAAGACAGCTCACTCTTTTTATTTTAATAAATTATCTACAACTGCATCTAAGAATCTAACCTTTGACCAAGCTGTTCCCCCTTGTGCTAAAGGATCAACTGTGTTAACAAATACTTTGTTGTTTTTAGAAGCTTCTATACTCTTAAATATAGGATTCTCTAGTAATTGATTTAAAGCTTCAGGTGAATCAGTATTCTCAGAATTATCAAATTGTAAGAATATAGCATCTGGATTTATTTCTGCTAAAGTCTCTATAGTAAGTTCTGCTTGTGCCTTTGAATTTGTAATTATTCCAGGAACCTTTATTCCTAAATCAGTATATAAAACTGGATTTAAATATACATCTGCCGGATATACATACATTAATCCACGTCTAATTCTAATAACTAAAATATCTTTATCTTTATATTCACTTGAAAGTTCTTCTTTGGTCTTTGAAGCTTTTTCTTCATAATCTGAAATTAATTTATTAGCTACATCTGTCTTGCCCATTATCTCTCCTAGAGCCAACAGATTATCTTTCCAGTTAGCTGATATATGTGAATACGGTAATGTTACTGCAATCTTATTTAATTTATTCATTACCTCTTCTCCAAATTTCGAACTTCCTATAATAACATTAGGATTTAAGCCTAATATAACTTCTGAGTTAGGATTCATCTTGTCTCCCACTAAAGTTGCACTTTTAAAGTTTTCTTCTAAATATTTAGGTACTTTACCAGCAACCTCTAGCACTCCTTTTGCTTCAACTCCTAGAGTTGCTGCATCTTCCATCCCTTCTAAACTTGCAAGTACTATATTCTCAGCCTTTTTGTCAAAAGAATACTCTTGTCCTAAATAATTTATTGTAAATGGCTTGTCTTTATTTTCTACACCATTCTTTTCTGAAACATCATTCTTAGTACAAGCTGTTAAACCTGCAAATAAAACTACTGTTAAAAATAAAGTTAAGTATTTTTTCATATTGCCCCTCCATTAGTATTGATAATCATTTTCAATTTATGATTATTTTATCAGAATTTTTCAGAAGGTAAAATAGACTTTCGGGAGAAATTTTTGTACTTTTGCCACTTCTACCTTTTTACTCTTAAACTTTTAACTAAATTACTATTAACTTCTCTGTATTTTCTAGGGCACATACCTACATTTTTTTTAAATGTTTTACTAAAATAGAAACAATCATTATATCCAGTCATATCAGCTATTTCAAAAATTGTATAGCTAGAAAACTTCAATAACCTTTTAGCTTCCTTGAGTCTATATTCTGTTAAATATTTTATTGGTGATAATCCTGTTACTTCTTGAAAAACATCACTAAATCTTCTTCTATCCATATTTAATATTTCAGCTATTTCACTAACTGACATGGGCTCACTAAAATTCTTATTTATGTACTCAATTCCCTTATTAACTAATTTTAATTTGTCATTATATTGTACTGCTCTTACATTTTCAACTAAAGAATTAATTAAATTTATAAATTCAACTTTACATGAAAACTTTGTGAAACTATCAGGACTTAATGATTTATCGCGGATGTTTTCACAGTATTTTAATAATGGCAGTCTATCCTCTATTTCTAAATAAAAGGATCCCTCTTCTATACTTTCAAATTTCTTTACAGTAGAAATATTTTTATAATGAACTACATAATACTCTATTCCTACATCTTCTGTTTCAACTTCTATATCCATTCTTGAGCCACAATGTAAAATGGTATTATTATTTAAAATATATTTTTGCTTATTTACTGAGAAAGAACACTCTCCTCTTATAGGTATTACTATTCCACATAAATCTTTAGCAGTTTTTCTATTAAGATCTTTTTCATTAGGTGGCAATTTAGTTTTAAAAATATCAACAAATTCAATAGAGCTTTCAGAAAAATATTCAATTAACCAATTAATACTTTTTTTCATCATTGTTGACCTTTCCTTTCTATTATTTTATACTAATTACTAAATATTAACACAAAGGAGCATCTTATATGGATAATTTTAAGATAAAATCAAACTATACTAATAGCTTTTATGATATTAAATTCTACATTCCAGAAGAATCAAATGCAAATGATTTACCACTAATAGTAGTACTAGATGGTGGATATTATTTTGAAATAGTTAAGTCTTGCATAAAACAACAAGGTCAATTATTTGTTAAAACTGGTGTTAAACCTGCTATAGTTGTAGGAATATGTCATCAAGAATTTGAGAAAAAAGAAAAGAGATTTTTAGATTTTACAGCTCCAGCTGAAAAATACTTTGTAGATGAAAAAAGGAAATTTATGATACCTGATAATCTTGGTGGTAGCGAAGATTTTAATTCTTTTATAGAAAAAGAACTTCTACCAATAATCCAAGCTAATTTAAACTTCCATAAAAATGATATGACTATAATCGGACATTCTTTAAGTGGTTATTATGTATTATGGAACTTATTAAAAGGTTCAAATATCTATAAAAATATAATTTCTTTTAGCCCATCAGTATGGTGGAATGATTATGAAATTTTAAACTTCAAAAACCTTGAACATAGTGATAAAAATGTATTTATAGGATTAGGGAAAAAAGAAGGTTACATGGTTGATGGAGCTGAAAAAATATATAATAAAATAAAAAGCTTTAATGATAACTGTAGTCTCTATATTGCGCCAGAAGAAAACCATGGTTCTGTAGTTATAACTAGTATTAGTAGAGCTCTTAGATATATTTTCTCAATTTAACAAAAAATATTGTACATTTTAAAACCCCAAAAATCTTCTTATTTCTTTTCAATTAAATACCTTTCTAAATACTTAATACTATTTCTATTTTAAATTTACATGATATATTTTAACTTCTAATCGTAGGTATCACTATATAAAATAAAAGAGAATAATTATTATTCTCTTTTATTCATTTTTCAAGTCATTCTTAATCCGGTATGCCTTAAATAACTATAATCAAATCGTAATTTATAATCTATTTCCCAAAATAGTAAAAGATTAATTTGCTTGTGATACAGTTCTCCTTAACTACTTCAAATGAAGTTCTTCCATTTTATTCTTATGTATATATTCTACATAAATATGGTATAATTCTAAAGTACAATATTGCAAATACGTAGTAGGATGGCTACGGGGGTTTTGAACATTTTATCCCCCTTGGACTATTGGTGAATATATCATCATAGTTAGGGGGGTGGTATTGGATATGCTAGAATTAACTATAAAAAGCTTTGTTACTATTTATATTATTGAATTAGTTTTAAAACATAATCTTTTTATTTCTAAGTTAATTATCAAGATTAAATTTCTTGGTATTCATATAGAAATTAATGGCAAAGAGAAAAAGCACCCATCCGACAAAGAATAGTGCTTAACTCTTAATTAAATATTTATTTAATTCATTCAATAGCCCTAAAACAAAATAAATGTTCTAAGGAAGCTTAGTGTTGGTAGCACTAAGCTTTTCTTATTTATATTATATCAAATTTTCATTAAAAATAAACATATATTTTTTTAATTCTTCTTGTAAATTTTTTCCATTATATACTCATTATAGCCTGAGTCATCATTCAATTGTTCTTTTATTATCTTAAATCCTCTATTTATATAAAATTCTACTGCTTTTTATTATCTTTATATACTGCTAAATTTAACTTTTTATATTTATCCATTGCATAATTTATTAACTTTTTTCCTATACCAGCTCCTTGATAATCCACGTCTACAAATAATGCTCCAATAAATTCATTATTTATTACACTTATAAAACCTTTGATTCCTTCTATATCTTCATATAAAAAAGTATTAGCCATAGGAATGTAAATATTTCTTACATCAGTATAACTCTTTTCCCAATATTCTTTAGATATAAAGTCATGTGCTTTAATAGTACTTTTTAACCATATATCCATTACTTTATCAATATCTTTATTTTCTAAGCTTCTTATCATATCAATTCATTACTCCTTATATCCTATATCTTTAATATTATTATTTACTATTAATCTATACCAAGTACATGTATCATTCTGCATTATACTTATACTAAAAAGTGCCTTAAGTAATTAACTTATTAATCACACTAAGACACTTAATTTATTATAATAAATAATAATCCTTCTGATACTATGTTCTGTAAGATAATAACTTTCAGATATTTCTTTTACAGTTATCCCGTTATTGTACTTATTAATTATTTCTCTATTTCTATTGTTCAACTCTTTTCTAAATCCACTTTCTTCTCCCCCAAATTTTTTATTATTGCTTTTTCTTGGTATATATATATTTGCCATCAATATACTCTTGTAATATCTCTATAATATATGACGGTAAAATATCTTTTGCATTTTCATATTTCATAATTTTTGCTCCTATCTACTTTTATTGGTACATAGTCGAGCAAAATCTAATCTGGCTATATAAGCCGCATTTAAGATAAATACGGCTCCAAACAAATTTTATTATGGACTTTGCTCGGAGCCTCATACATTTTCAAAATGTATAAATTCTCTCATTATATTTCACCTCCATATATAATTTTCTGTATATTTTAATATACTCAATTAATTTTTGCAGTTTTTATAAAAACCTCATTTACTTAGATACAGTTCATTATACATAATTCTAAATCTAAACAAATGAGATGATTAATTTGATATTCTACCTTTAAAAACATAATTTATATACCAATTATAACATCTAACCTAAAAAACTGTTTTTTATATATTTTTCAGCTTAGGCATACTTTTGCACCAAGAATGTAAAAACACCACATTACTGTGATGTTCTTATTTTATCCTATCCTTAAAGAAACATATTTTCCCTAACATAGAAATCATTATTAAAATTCCACCTATCCAAAATAAAAATATTAATGGCTTGGTTGTATATTTTGCACCTTCTGTTATTATTACATCTTCTAAAAAATTATGAATTATTATAGCCTCTACAGTTTCTTGATTTGTTACCTTTTCTTCTAAAAACATTCCCATTTCACCAAATATAGATGATGTAATACTACCTAATATCATTAATATAAATTCAATATGCGCTATATTTGCTAATTTATTTTTGATCTTATTAAAATAAATTATTTTTAAAAGTAATGGAAACATTAGTATCCAAAGGATAATCAGCCATTGAACTTCTCCAAACTTTGTAATCCAGCTTATTGTTATAAGTAAAATTGTATTTATTATTGATATAATAGCTAAATTCCCCTTAAATAAATCCTTCATATAAATGAAAAATAAAATTGAAGAAATTATTGCAAAAGCTAATGATAATAAATTATAAAAATCAACTTCAACATTATAAGATGAATAAATAGGTAAAGTAGTACCTATTAAAATAAGTGCAGAAAATAAATATGTAATACTACAAAATACCGATAATACTTTTTTTAAAGTACCGTTATTCTTTACTATATCTTTGTTTTGTTTACTTTTTATAGCAATTATAAATAATAATACACATAAAAAGCTAATTAAAATCAATATTGGCTTTGACATGGTGGAAATATTATATGAATGTACTGATTTCCCTTCTAATATTCCGCTTCTTGCCAAAAATGTTCCAAAAACAGCCAGAGTAAAAGGCAACATAGTTACATAAGGCTTTACTTTTTCCTTATGAATAATAGCCACTAAAATTAACCATGGAACTAATGCAGCATTCTCAATTGAATCCCATGCCCAATATCCTCCCCAACCTAATGCTTTATAAGCCCATATACTTCCTGTAAATATTCCAACTCCTAAAAAAAGCAATGAAATATAAGCCCATTTTTTCTCTACCCTATGTGAAAAACTTTCACAAAACAATATAGCCATAGCTGAATATCCTATAAACACCAATGGTGGATGTATAACCATCCAAGGATTTTGTAATGCTATATTGAGTCCTTTTCCCTCACTAGGAATTACTTTTTCAATTGCAAATGGGTTACTTATATAAACAAAGATAATAAGTGCTGTAGTGATAATCATATAAATATTAAAAGATTTGTTATTTCCTTTTATAGTAATCCCTAGCCAAATAGAACTAACTGCCCATAATAAAAAGGAACCACTTTGCCCTGCCCATAAAGCTGAAATCTTATACAGAGGTTTTAAATCTGTCGATATATGTTCTACTACATAACTATATCTAAAGTTACAAGTATACTGATAATATAGAATTAAAATTAATGAGGCTGTTAAACTTATGGCAGTAATTATTAAAATTATATCTCTTATCTTTTTATTATGTATTAGTATATTAATAGGTAGTATTAATATACTACCTATTACAGCTATAAGAATAAGTAAATTTCCTAAATTCATTTTTTTCTACTCTCCCTCATATTTATGTATTTTATTATTTCCCTTATTCTCATGACAAGCCGTGCATTTTTTAATAAAATCAGGTTTACCATAAATCTTTTTTGGTATCTCATTATCTTGAGGAAGTGATGATATCCATTCAGCATGTGGACTATTATGACAAGTTGCACATTTTACTTTTCCATTCATACCTTCTGGTCCATTTTGTAGATAAGCCTCCCTGTATAGTTGATTATCTTTTATACTATAAAGTTCTCCATGACAATTACTACATTTTGGTTCATCAAGCCAAGCTTTTCTTCCATCCTTCAAAGACTGAGCTACATTTTCCATGTTTCCATGTCATTTACTATCACTGCAAGTAATACCTGCTTTATACATAGCTCCTCTATTACACTGTGTTTCAACCCCTGGATGACAATTGTAGCATGTATTTTGCAAATCTGACATACCCATAATTGATGCATGAAAATCATGTACTGCCAGAGAAAGACTTGGAACACCTTGAGTCCCTGATGCACCTAACGTATTATCTGAATGGCACTCATTACATTTATGTCTTTTATTATTATTTAAATCAGAATAAAGACTTGTTTTCTCTTTCCTATCATGAGCCTTTAATATGTTTACATAAGTATCTACCTTTCCATGACAATTACTACAACTCATTTCATCTGATACTGAAACTACAATACTATCCTCTTGTGCTAATACCTTTTTGGTAGCCTCATCAATTACTGTAACAGTCATGGTTTGATATGGATTTCTTACCTTACTTCCATCGTTAAAAGGTGTTACTGGAATGTATTCAGCTTCATAATAATTTTTATCCTTTGACAATTTACAAACTCCACTTAAATAATTCCCAGCAATTCCTTCATTAAGTTTTAAATCATAGCCATAATCTTTAGCATACTTCCAAAAATTACTTTTATCAACTGATGTAGTATTGTTATTCATTTTGTATTCTACTATTATTCCACTATCTATAAGTTTAGCCTTATCTACTCCCTTCTCAAAGACTTGGACCTTAACGGTATTAGCTGGTGGTAATATCATAAAAGCAGAATAATCATCTTGTATACAATGCATTCCAGAGTCATTATATGCTAATATCAAATATTCTTTTTCTGCTACTTTAAATAAAGCTTTAGATTTCATTGCTTTACTATTAATTAAAATTGCTAAGATGGAAACTGCTAATATAACACAACTTTTTAATGCTTTTTTCAATGTTTTATTTCCCATCTTCATTATATTTCCTCCTCGTATAATATTAATCTCTATTTATTATTACCTTATTCATTTAAGATATGAACAAAATCATATATTACTGAAATATATCTTTCAATCAATTCTTCTATTTTATTAAGGATTTTCTCTTAAACTATTCAATATTTCAAAAAAAGAAAAGACTACGTTGAATATCTCTATCACCATAATCCCCAATAAACTTCTTAGACTCAGTAATAAAAACTAATCTAATTTCATAAATAATTTTTCAAAGTCCTCTAAAGATGGTATTGTAACTGCTTTTCTAAATAATCTTTTTAAGATAGGACACTATATCATATCTTTACTCTAAGAAACTTTTAGATAAAAAAACATATTTCTACCAATTACACCGTATTGTAAACGGATGAAATCAACTATTTATTAACTAGTGGTGAATGACCTTCCCCACTATAAATCCTCAAACGCTAAAAAACCACGACATCTAGTCGTGGTTTTGAATGGTGGAGGCGAGGGGTATCGAACCCCTGTCCGAAAGTAGATGCATCTGACTTTCTACGAGTGTAGTCTATATATTAAAATTCGCTCATATGAACGCCTATAGACAGGCAACATACTTGCTAGCTTCATAAATACCCCTTTAGCTCAAAGCTTTGCTAAACTTCGTTTCCCACTTTAATGACACCAGTGATCCGAAGCGTGGGCACCCCGGGCTGATGAACAGCGCTAAATTAGGCTGCTAATGCAAAATTGTCTTCTGCGTTTATCTTTTTGCATACTTGATTAACGAGGTGACATGCTGCCTCGACTCGCTTATCAAACTCCTCTTACCCCCGTCGAAGCCAAAGCGCCCCCATGTTAGTAACGAAGTTTGAAACTTTTATATTCAATTTTCGTCTGTTCCTAAATTATATATTATAAAAAAAGCAATGTCAAATATCATATTACTACAAAAATCCCAGAAAATAGATTTTATATTGGGAACAAGCTAAAATGGGACTATAATCATTTTAGCATTCCTAAGTTCAATTACTCAGTCCACTTTGCTTATGTATATATCAATACTTTACTAAAGAGAACTTTTTAATTTGTTTATCTACTTTCTAAGAACTCAGTTAACTTATTTACAGTTGACATATCTTCTCTTTCTAAGTCTGTAGGTTGTAATTTTATTCCTAGCTTTTCTTCTATTTGAAGTAACATTTCAATTATTGCTAAAGAATCTAACAATCCTGCTTCAAAAAGATCTAAATCTAAATCTTCTGCAATTTCATCATTTCCAGTAACTTCAATAAACATTTCTAATACTTTATCTTTCATAATTAATACACTTCCCTTTTATATTTAGTACAACAAATGCTACATAATTCCTTAAGCTTCATATTAAAATGTCAGCATTACTTTAAAACATAACCATTAATTTAATTTTAAATTCATTGTAATAGTATTTTCTTTATTTAAATAAATATCCAGAAAATATTAACATACCAAAACATACTATATGAAATGTTATTAATCTCTCAGTCATTTGAAACCACTTTTCTTTTTTATGCTTTTTATAATAAGTTGATTTTCTTTGATATATATCAGTTAAAACTAATGCTGTTCCTTGATATAATCCATAAATTATATAATATATAGTTAAACCATGCCATAACCCCATTATAAACATTGTTATTATTTGTGCTACATGAGACGCTATAAATCTATTTTTAAATCTTTTGTTTCTCATTGAACTTAACACAAATCTTGAAAAAATATAATCACCAAACCACCTAGATAAAGATATATGCCATCTAGTCCAAAATTCTTTCATATCTTTACTTATAAAAGGTTTATTAAAGTTTTTCGGAGTTTTAATTCCATATATATAACTAGTTCCAACTGCAAACAAACTATAACCTGCAAAATCAAAGAATAAATATAGAGTATATGCGTACATATAATTCAAACTATTTAATACTGTTATATTTGTAGATATTTTAAAAAGCCAATATGTATCTATTAAATACGCTAAAATAAATTTATAACCTATAGCTATAATTATTTTCTTGAATCCTGGTGTTAAATATTCATTTATATATGTTTCTTTTTCTATTTTAGTATTTAAATTATCCTCAAATCTTTTCCATCTATCAATAGGTCCTGAACTTAGTGTTGGAAAAAATATTATAAAGTATATAAATGTAGTAAAATTTATTTCTGTAATTCTTCCATCATAAATTTCAATTATTATTTGGATAGCTTTAAAATTCAAGTATGATAATCCAATAAATCCAATTAATGATGAATATTTAGTAACTCCTGCTAATTTTGTTATAATAACAGGAATCATTGATAAAAATAATATTAACCAATAAATATATTTATTATCTGTTTTCTTTCTTATAAATAAATACATATAAATTAAAAATGTTTCTATTAATAAAAATATTAGAAATAAAGATAATCCTATACTTTTAGTCATTATTAATAAAATCATAAGAAATGAAACAATTATTCCATAATACTTTGGTTTAACTCCATTTAAAGCTAATATTATCGCTGGAATAAATGTTAATAATAATAAATATAAATAAAAATAATCTCCATATTGCGTTAACTTCATTATAATTCCTCCGCTAATTTCTTCCTATCAATTTTTCCGTTTATATTAGTAGGAAATTCTTTAACTATTTTTATATTTCTAGGAACCATATATGAAGGTATTAATTCACTTAATTCTTTTTTTATCATTATTCCATTTTTTAATCCACTTAATCCATTATCTTTCTTTAATTCAATGAAAGCAGTTAAATATGCTATCTTTCCATCCTTATTTACTGGAACAACGGATGCATTCTTTACATTACTCACTTTTACTAAATTATTTTCTATATCTTCTATCTCAATCCTATATCCATTAAGTTTTATTTGAAAATCTTTCCTACCACAATAATATAACTTACCATGAACATAGTATCCTAAATCACCAGTTCTGTAAGCTCTGCATCGTTTTCCATCATACTCATCATAGTAAAATGATTTTTTTGTAATTTCTTCATTGTTAAAATATCCTTTACTTACACTAGGACCGACTATTATAATTTCTCCTTTTTCTCCATCTTTTAAACTATTACCATTTTCATCAATAATTTTAACAATTGAATTTTTCATAGGATACCCGATAGGTAAACTTCCGTCTTGTTCTAGTACTTCTTTATTCATATCATTTATACTAATTGCTACTGTTGCTTCTGTAGGACCATATCCATTTATAATTCTTGTATTTGGAAACCTATTTAAAAGCGCTTCACATAATGGCTTTGGAAGTACCTCTCCTACAAATACCATTGCTTTTAATTTGGGCAACATATTAGAATTAAAATTTGTTTCAGTTATGCACATTCCAGCAAATGAAGGAGTAGATACCCATATATTAATATCTGACTTCTTAATATTGTTAAACATCTGCTTTAAATTTGAAAGAGTATTCTTTGAAAATCCATGTAGTATTTTTCCATAACATAATGCTGGATAAATTGAAGCCACTGATAAATCAAAGGAATATGCTGCTTGATTCATAAATATTTCTTCATTTTCATCTAAATTCAAATAATCTGCTATCCATTCAACAAAATTATCTAAATTGTTACTGCTTATTTGTACTCCCTTTGGCTTTCCTGTACTACCAGAAGTAAATAATATATAAGCATTTTCATCTTCTTTTACCCAATTTTCTGCTTTTACTTCTAAACCGCTATATTCATTAACTATTTCTTTAATTTCTTTTTCTTTTAAAACTAATATATTATCGAAAATATTTCCTTCACTAAAATCTATAATTATTTTAGAATTAACTTCACTAATAATTGCTTCTACTCTTTCTTGTGGATAGCTTATATCTATTGGTACATATGCTCTTCCTGATTTTAATGCTGCTATCATAACTGCCATCATTAAATTTTCCTTATTACCATAAATAATGATTGGAGTTCTATCATTATTAAATTCTTCTAATAAAAAACTTGCTACACTTTCAGATATATAATCTAACTCTTTGTATGTCATAAATTCACCATCACAAGTTAATGCAACTCTATTACTTTTTGAAAATTTCTTTATTCCTTCTAATATTTTCATTTTAACTACACCTTTCTTTAAAATTGATTATATATAAATGGAATTTCATTAAATGGTTCAAATGCTAATATTAAAATAGCAAAAATAAATATTATTGAACTTATTAAAGCAAATTTTAGTGCTTCATTATTCTTTAAAATGTTTATAAAGTTCTTCATCTACTTTAAGCCATCCTTTCCATCCTAAATGCATTACATCACACATAAAATAAGGTGTATATTCTTCATCTTTTAAATTCAAAACGTCAAAGCCTCTACCTTCAGCCATTCGTTGTACTTTATCATAAAAATTATCTCTTTCTTCTTTTTTAATTCCAATATGGTCATACCATAATCCATTAGTAGGCATTAAAATTATATATGGTCTTATTCCTAATTCATTGCAAGTGTCTAAATATAACTCATAATCTTCAAATTCTTTTGACTTCATTAAATCAACATTCTTATTTGCATCTTTTTGTGAATCTACGTTATTTTTTAAATTGTTATTATAGTAATAGTCATAAACCATAAATTCATTATTAGTTACTTTAGATTTGCCTTCTTCTTCTGCTCTTTTATATTCTTCATTCCAATCAACTGCTCCACTTTTAATTGCTTTTCTTTGAGGTAAAGTTCTTAATTTTTTATATAATAATCCCTTATCTTTCAGTTTAACCATTTCTTTTCTTACTATAAAATAAGGTTTAAATGCTATATTAGCTATTTTATAAAAAAAACTATCATTAATATATATTTTAGAATATAGTCTTTCCGGTCCAAATTGAGTATTTCCGGTTAATAAACTACATATCCTTTTTGCATATTGATTTTTATTATTTTTACTTATTTTATCGTTGCTTAAAAACTCATAAAATTGTACTGGTGAAAAATTTGCTTGAAAACCTCCTGAATCTATTCCATTTTCATCTAAGAACCATTGAAGTGATAGTATTAGTGCAACTTTCTTTCCTTCCATATCTACTTGTTGTTGACTTCCTAAAATAGATATTTGATGTAAATGTTGAGAATAAGATCTTCCATTTGTAACAATTGTATCTAATCCTTTAACTGGGAAAAATATTGTAGGTAATTGTGAAACTGGAGAAGCTAACTCTGATGACCCTTGTAATACTAGTTCGTTATTTTGGGTAACGTATTCGTTAAATACCACTCCCTTGTCTTTGTATATACTTCCATATTCTTTGTCTATGCTGCTTAATTCCTTCTTGCTTAACATGTCATCTAATTCTTTATTTAAAAAACTATTTAAAGAAATAACTGTTATTAATACTATAGCAATTGGAAGTATTACGTATATAAATTTTTTTCTCACTTTGCTCCTCCTTTTTATAATTGTATCTAAAAATCTATATATATTATTGAGTAAATTTGCAATTATAAGTTTACATAATACAATTAGTATTTTATATAAATAATCATATTAATATTTTGTATAGTATTACCTATTTTTAATTAATTATTACATTAATAATTTAAAATTATTTTATAAAATGGCTATGTTTTAAGTGAATGTTGATATTTTAGTATAAGGGCGAACTGGCATTGGAATTTGCTTTTTAGAACTCTTAAGTGAGAATCTAAATTTTATATTTAGCTTTTCGAACTTACTCAGCGAAGTCGAGTTTCCTTTTAATATTTACAATTAATTGCTTGTCAACAATCTTTGATTGGGAGCATGCATTAATTGGACTAAGCTTTATTTTAGTGTTCTTAAAGTAAATTCCTCTGTCCATGAGCTTTATACTAAAATATCAACACTGTTTTAAAACATAGCCTATAAAATTCACTTTAAATGTGTTACATTTGAAACAGATTTAAAATTCTCTATATACTATAATCAATATTACGAAATACGTAGTTTAATAAATATTCATTGTTATGGGGGTTATTTTTATGATAAGAAAAATTATTAAAATTGATGAAAATAAATGTACTGGTTGTGGACTTTGTGTTGATGCTTGCCATGAAGATGCTATTGGATTAATTAATGGTAAAGCTAAACTTTTACGTGATGATTACTGTGATGGGTTAGGTGATTGTTTACCTTCTTGTCCTACAAATGCTATTTCTTTTGAAGAAAGAGAAGCTCTAGACTACGATGAAGAAGCAGTCAAATTAAATATGGAAAATAAAAAAACATCTATACCTAAAACTTTAAATTTAAATAATAATGTAAATATACCTAAAGGTTGTCCTGGTTCTAATGCCAAAGTTATAAAACATAATGATTTAACTAATGAAAAAACAAATATTGTATCTTCTCAATTAAATCAATGGCCAGTTCAAATAAAACTTGTTTCACCTAAAGCAGAATATTTAAAGGATGCTAATCTTTTAATTGCAGCAGATTGTACTGCATATGCTTATGGAGACTTTCACAATAAATTTATGAAAAATAGAATTACTTTAATAGGTTGTCCGAAATTAGATAATGTTGATTATTCTGAAAAACTAATAGAAATATTAAATTATAATGAAATAAATAGTATTACTATTGTTCGTATGGAAGTACCTTGTTGTGCTGGAATAGTTAATGCCATAAAAAAAGCACTTATGGAAAGTGGAAAAGTAATACCTTGGCAAATTGTAACCATTTCTACTTCTGGAGAAATTTTAGAATAATATCTATGAAAATAAATACGGAGCAATTAATAAAACATTAATTGCTCCGTCCAATTTGTTTATACATATATTAACATTTTACTAAAACATATCCTTGTTATTTAATCATTTGAAAATAAACTCGTTAGTTCTGTTGCTTCATTGTATATGTTTTCAACACTTTCTTGTATGCTGTTAATTTGTTCTTCCTGTTCTTCTTGTAGTGTTGTTACTTCTTCTGTATTAGCTACATATTGTTCAGTAATAGCTGTTGTACTTTCAACATTTGATTGTACATTGTCTACTAATGAATTTATTTTTTCCACTAATCCATATTCTTTATATATGTCATCTTTGATATTTTCAAACATTTTTTGCATATCTTTAAAACTAATCAAAGTAGATTCTATAATATCTTTACCTTTTTCTGCTTCTTCATCACCTTTTTTAACAGATTTAACTACCATTTCTATCTTACTTTGTATACCTAAAATAGATTCTTCTATTTCATTAGTTGTTTCTTTAGTTTTTTCAGATAAACTTCGTACTTCTTCTGCAACAACAGCAAATCCCTTACCAGCTTCCCCCGCTCTTACCGCTTCTATAGATGCATTAAGTGCTAAAAGATTAGTTTGTTCTGAAATTTCTTTTATTCCTTTAAGTACATTTATAACTTGTTTCATATTATCACTGAATTCTATTACTGTTAAATTAGCTTCACTCATTATATTTCTAATGCTATTAATATGATCACTTGCTATATTAATACTTGAAAAGTTCTCATCTGTCTTTATACTAAGATTCTTAGAGCTGTCCTCAATTTCATTTGATAATTTTAATGTTGAATTTATTTCTTCTTTAATATACTGAACAGAATTTGTAATGTCAGACATACTAGTCACTTGAACTTCTATACCTTGAATTATTTCTTCCATTGCTCTTGTTACACTTTGTGATTGATCTCTTGTACTCTTAGTACTTTCATTTAATGTATTTATTTGACTAATTATATTATTAGTAGTATTGCCTATTTTTAAAATGGCACATTTTATTTCATTTTCAGACTGAATTGAATTCTCTAATGCTTCTTTGGACCATTTAACCATAAAATATAATGTTACTTCTGATATTATTACTGCAGTAAATTGAGTTACAAATATATCTATACCTTGTCCTCTTCCTAATAAATTAAACCCTATGATAAACTGAATAAATAATATAATTACATTTAATATTATTGAATAGCCTATTATTATTTTATGATCAAAGTATAATGAACTCATTACTAAAGTGGATAAAAATAATATTATAGCAAAACCTGTTCCACCTGCTAAAATTACAAAAACTAATTCTGCTATCATTATAACAAGCGGAATTCCTATTCCACATATCAAAGAATTACTTACAAATTTTTTTATGCATATTACACATACAGTTACAAATATACAAAATATTAATGTAGTTGTCCCTCTAACTAACCCATGTAAAATATATGACTGTACTATTAATGTTAAACATAAAATTAATAATAATTTAATGTTTAACAAATTTGCTCTTTCTAATTCATTTGTTCCTATTTTCATAATTCACCCTCCCCTAACCTACTTTATAAAATATAATAACATATTTATACATGCTCTTCTATTAAAACATATTTATTCTTATTTAATTTATAATCTGTGTTTATATATGCATAATTAAATATCACCGAGTAATTAAACTTAAGAATATTGAAAATGTTAATATTCTATTATTTTAGTTTTTATCCTATTAATTCCAAACATAGTATTGACAAAATTAGTATATAGCTGTATTATTGTATTATGTTATTAATACAATAATACAAGGAGTTGAAAATATGGGTTGGGAACTCAAAGATGATAGGCCAATATATTTACAGTTAATAGATCAACTGCAATTAAGAATTATTTCTGGTATATATAAAATTGGTGATAAATTACCCTCAGTAAGAGAACTTGCTAGTGAAGCATCTGTTAATCCTAATACAATGCAAAAAGCTCTTACTGAGCTTGAACGAAAAAAATTAGTATTTACACAAAGAACAAGTGGTAGATTTATTACGGAGGATATAGACTTGATTAATAAAATTAGAAATGATCTAGCTAAAAAAGAAATTGAAAGCTTTCTTAATAATATGAAAAATATAGGCTATACCGAAAATGAAATACTGAATATTATGGATGAATTTATGAAGGAGATGAAATAATGAATAATACACCTATATTAGAATGTAAAAATTTACTTAAAAATTATGGTGGAAAACAAGCCTTAAAAGGAATTGATTTAACAATTAATCGTGGTAGAATTGTTGGCCTTTTAGGACCAAATGGTAGCGGTAAAAGTACATTAATAAAACTTGCTAATTCCCTATTAACACCTACAAGCGGTGAAATATTAATTAATGGAAATAAACCTGGAGTTGAAACAAAAAAAATAGTTTCTTATTTACCAGAAAGAACTTATTTAAATGATTGGATGAAAGTATCTGACATCATAAATTTATTTAAGGATTTTTATAAAGATTTCAATTCTGATAAAGCTTATGATATGTTAAAAAATTTAAATATTAATCCTAATGACAAATTAAAAACTATGTCTAAGGGTACAAAAGAAAAAGTACAACTTATTTTAGTAATGAGTAGAGATGCTGAACTTTACTTTTTAGATGAACCAATAGCCGGTGTTGACCCTGCTGCTAGAGATTATATCTTAAACACTATTATTAATAATTATAATGAAAATGCAACTGTAATTATATCTACACATTTAATATCAGATATTGAACAAGTATTAGATGATGTTGTATTTATATCTTATGGTGAAATATACTTGACAAAAAGTGTTGATGAAATTAGAGAAGAACATGGAAAAAGTGTTGATGCTTTATTTAGGGAGGTATTTAAATGTTAGGAAAATTAATGAAATATGAGACAAAAGCAACCGGAAGAGTATTGCTTCCGCTTTATGCTGCACTTTTAATATTTGCACTAATTAATAAAATTTTTATGAATAATGACTTTTCTGTAATTGATAGAAATACTTTAGGTGGAATTCCAGCTTTCCTTAGTATATTTGCTTATGTTGCAACTATGATAGCGGTATTTGTAGTAACATTTTTTGTAATAATACAAAGGTTTTATAAAAATATTCTTGGTGATGAAGGCTATTTAATGCATACATTGCCTGTAGCACCTTGGCAAAATATATGTAGTAAACTTTTAGTTGCAATAATTTGGAGTATAGTAAGTGGTATTGTTGCAATGCTTTCAGTATTAATACTAACATTTAACTCTAATGCACTTAATCCAGATTTATTTAGAGACATCTGTAATGCATTTTCATTACTATATGCTCAATACGGAATTAGTGGATATATGGTTGGTTTAGAATTTATAATAGCTGCACTTTCACAACTAAGTATGGGAATTTTAATGATATATGCTTCTATTTCAATTGGTCACTTATTTAATAAGAGAAAAATACTTTCTTCATTTGGAGCTTTTATAGTTTTAAACATTATAATGAATACTATTATTTCTACTATCGCAATTATTTTCGCAGATAAATATTCTGGTTCAATGATTTCTTGGAATATTTCTTCATTAAATCAAGTTCATGAATTTTTTATTGGAGGAATATTATTTCATTTATTCTTCTTCATATGTTATTTTTTAATAACTAATTACATCATAAAAAATAAATTAAATTTAGAATAATTGCATTATATAAAAAATAGTTGAGATTTTAATCTCAACTATTTTTATTTACTATTAAATTTATTTATATCTCTATTTTTTACTCACTAATTGTTGGTAGTGAGCTTAAATTATTTGATTCATTTTGATCTGGTAAACTCCTAAGATATTCTTCTCCTTTTCTGGAAACACTAACTGATACACCAGCTATTTTCCCATCTTTGGCCATTTTCACTCCTTCTTCTTTAGATATTCTTTGACCATTTGAAAGTTCATATCCTGTTATTTCCCCTGAACTTTTTATTACAGCTGATATTAATTGTGCATTACTGTTAGGTGTAGTAACTTCTTTAGTAATATTAGTTGGTACTCCCCCTAACATTCCTTCATTACTATTCATAAAATCACACCTCCTATAATATTATGATGTTATTTTATCCTAATAATATATTTTAATTCATAAGAAAAATTTTTAATTTTTTTATTACTATATTTAGTAAATACTTTTAATTTAAGTTTATTATTACTACTCTTATGGAAAGACTTTTTATTAATATATGACATTTTCATATTATTATCAAACTACAATTAGTAATTAAGAAACATAAAATATTTATTAATTACTATATCTTATATAATTTAAGTACCGTTTTAACTTTAATAATAATACTATACAGTAACAGCAATAAATATTTGAGGTGAATATAGTATGAATCCATTATTAAGTATGATATTTAGTGCATTATTTCCTAATAGTCCACTAGCTGGTATGATGAATGCTATGGGTGGTAATCCTATGATGGGAAACAATCCCATGATGGGTGGAAATCAAATGATGGGAAACAATCCTATGATGAATGGTAATCCTATGATGAATATGTTTGGCGGTGGAAATAACAACCAAGCTCAAGGAATGGGTGGTAACCCACTTTTAAACATGCTTATGGGCGGAATGAATCCTAATATGATGAATAATTCTAATATGAACAATAATCCTATTATGAATATGCTTATGGGAAATCAAAATAATGGTGGTAATCCATTTAATGGTATGAATAATATGAATAACATGAATAATATGAATAGAAATAATATGAACAACATGAATAGAAATATGAATAATAATAACAATTCCAAGCATAAAAGATAATGGAACACCAAAATGAGCCTTAAAACATTAAGGCTCATTTTGATTAATACATAAATTTAATATTATCATATTACTTTTTACAAAATATAATTTATTATAATACTATACTCAGTATTCTTGGATTCATTTCAACTCTTATTATAGAAATCAAAATTCCTTTTATAAAGTTTAGAAAAAAAAGTTTAAATATGAATTAAATTCTTTCTTTAAATTAATCAAAGACTATACCTTAAGTTTATTTCTTAACAGGTATAGTCTTTTTTATTATTTAGCCGCTATTACTTCCACTTCACATAATACATTTTTAGGTAATTCTTTTACTGCAACACAAGAACGTGCAGGGTTGCTAATAAAGTATTTTGCATAAACTTCATTAAACTTAGAAAAATCACTCATATTAGCAAGAAAACAAGTTGTTTTTATAACGTTAGAAAAATCAAGATGATTATCTTCTAATATAGCACTAATGTTTTTCATAACTTGAGTAGCTTGATCTTCAATATATTTTCCAATAACTTCTCCACTTGATGGATCTAACGGAATTTGTCCTGATGTAAATAATAAATTCCCAAAACTTACAGCTTGAGAATACGGACCTATTGCTGCCGGCGCTTTATCTGTCTTCGTAACTTTTAACATTTTAAATTCCCCCAATAATAATTGTATTCTTTTATAATTTTTAAAAACATATTACATATTGCTTTAATAGATATTTTAATACATACCAAACTTAAAATCTACTAACATTTTTCAATATTTTTCTAAAAATTCATCACAAAATTTTCATTTTCTTGTTTCAATAACAAAATATATTCCTTCATTTAAAATAATTTTTAACACAACTCATAATTAAGTACATTATTGCTATATATTATAGTAATGATAAAACAATTTATACTTAGGAGGGACTCATAATGTTTCAGATGTATTTTTATTATAAATTATATTTCCTATTGTCAATTCCCTTTATAGTACTACTTGCAACATTATTTCATTACACATATAAATTAAGTAATAATTCTTTATTAGTTGGTTTATTTACTCCTGTTAATGAAAGCATCTGGGAACACTTAAAACTTGCTGTATATCCTACAATAATTTGGTATATTATATCCTATATTATTTTCAATGATATAATATTAGATTGGGAAAAATGGTTTTGTTCTTGCACAATTTCAATGATAATTTCTTCAATTACAATAATTATTTTTTATTATACTTATACTGGTGCCCTAGGAATTCACTCTTTAGTTTTAGATATCTTCTCATTAGTCCTAGGCGTATCTATCGGACAATACATTGGATTTAAGGCTTATGCTAATTATGATCTAAGTAATAATTATCTATATTCTAGTCTTTTCTTTATTACTATATTTTTATTTACTCTATTTACATTTATTCAACCTAAAATACCTCTTTTTATTGATTCAACTACTGGAGAATATGGAATTCACTAATATAATTTGTAAAATATTTAATTTATTTCTTCATCATTACTATGAGCGAAGCAAACAAACCATTAAGTGCTGGTGACGTTGAAAAGCTTTCTGGATAAGATCGTAAAGATATTGATAAAGCTTTTAAAGAATTAAAAAAAGAAGAATTAATAGTTTCACCAGTTCGTTGCAAATTGGAACCTGCTAATAAATAAAAAATATATCCCTAGGAATTTATCCTAAGGATATATTTTTTTATTTGGCATTTAAAACTAATTCTTTTATATTATCTACAATATTGTTTACCACTGACATGATCTCTTCTTTATTTCTATTTCCTGATAGAAGTTTATCTAAATTTTCTTCGAAATTTTTAGGTAAGTCTTTACAAGAACTTAAGCATATTGAAATTAATCTTTTTTCTCCTGGATGTTGTAATTCATTAACTGCAAAAATTATATCAAAATAACTAGCTAGAAATTCTGTAATTCTATGATTAATACTAACTATGTCTCCTCTAATTATTGCTTTTTCTATTTGCATAGAAAATGAAGGAATATATCCATCTAATAGTTTTAAATTCTTCTCTATAATATTTTTTCTTAATTCTTTAGGATATTTAATATTATATTTATCTTTTAATTTTTGTAGCTTATTATTTCTATCATATAAAACTACACATTGGTTTACATTTGACCACATACAAGTTGTATATCCATTATATGCATTACCATCTAAAACTACTGATTTTAATTCTTTATCAAAGTCATCCATACTACGATAAATAATTTCAATAATTTTTCCATCATTTAAATAACAATCATCTTCTGCTTCCCAATAAGTATTATTTAATTCTATATACTTGCAATATTTGTCTAATATATTTTTTCTAATTTCCTTAGATAAGTCCGAATTTAAATAAACATATAGATCATAATCTGAATTGCTATCATTTAATTTAGTAGCTCTTGATCCTCCAAGTGCAATACTTTCTACTTCATGTCTTTTACTAAAGTCTTCAATTAAACTTTTAATTTTCTCCATGTTGCTCCCCCCATATATACTCATATAAATATACTATATTATTAATAAAATCTATTTTATGCTTATTTATATTCTTAATTTTAGATAATTATTTTAATATCTGAATCTCTTTTAAATATGCGTTGATATATGCAATAGGTCAAAGTGGCATTGTAATTGGACTTTGAGAATCGTTAAGTGAGAGTCAAAAATCAACACTTTGCTAAAACAGACCCTAATACTTAAACAAAACAGAACAAGCTGTTCTAGTAGCTGCAATAGACCAGAATACTACATAATCGCCTCTTTTAATTTTTCCACTCTTTATTCCATCATTAAACGCCATAAGAGGTGAACTTGTCCCTGTATATCCAAACTTATCGCCTACAAAAATAACTTTTTCTGGATCTAATCTTAAACCATCTATGCATCCATTTATTATAGGAAGTGCAAATTGTGAAAGACAAAAGGCACTTATATCTGATACCTCTAAATTATTATCTTTTAATAATTTATTAATAGAATTTATTGCTATATGAACTACATCATCATCACATTCTGTCCATCCAAATTTCATATCATCATAAGATGTGGTATCCTTATAATATGAAGATGAACCACATTCTGGATACATTACAGAACTATATTTTCTACTGTCAGTAAAATAATCAGAATCAATAAATCCACAATCTTCATCAGTTTTTTCTAAAATCATTGCACATCCTGCATCTGCAAACATTGGATAACACAATTCATCATTTCTTTTCATATGAATTGAAGCATAGTCTGCACCTATTATTAATGCTCTTTTAAGTTTATTATTTTGAAGTAATTGTCTTGATGCTGTATCAAGTGTTACTAACATACCAAGGCAATTTACATTTAAATCCATCACTATAGTATCACTTTTTCCTTTTATGGCATTATGTACTATTAATGCTTGAGTTGGACATATATATTCTGGAAATTGACTTGAAAATATAATTAAATCTATATCTTCTCCTGTAAGATTTGCACTTTCTAATGCTTTTAATGAAGCCTTAATTCCCATGCTAAGTGTTGTATCAGTATCATTATCTACTATTCTTCTTTCTTTTCTTCCGAAAGCTTCTAATAATCTATTTATATCTTTTCCTTGTTCTTTAAAATGATTTATATAAAATTCATTCTTTACAATATTTTCTGGATATTCTGTTTCTATAGCTCTTATCTTTATATTCATGTTCATTTCTCCTATAATCATTTTTTTAATAATAATAATTTATATAAAAAATTTTAATTATTAAATATTATTTACTTATGATAAATACTTCTCTGTAAAATATTACCATCATATATTATATGATAATCTACATTTCGCCTTGTGTCAACCATATTTACTTAAATTATACTATTTTTGAATTTTATTCTATATTTTCTTTGTTTTTTGATATTTTTTACCAAATAATTTAATTTTTTATAAAACTAAAAAGATGATTTCTATATAATTTAGAAATCATCTTTGATACTATAACTTAATTAATCTTCTATTCTATGTTTATTTAAAAATCCCTCTAAATTCTTTGGGATTTTCCGTGGCAACAAAATGAGTTGAATTTGAAACAATATTATTTATATTATGAATTAACTATTTCTCCACCATTGATGTGTATTGTTTGCCCTGTAATATATGATGCACATTCACAAGCTAAAAAAATATATGCTCCAGCACATTCTACAGGTTGACCCGCTCTTCCCATAGGGGTGTCTGATCCAAAAGTCGATACCTTATTTGCATCAAAACTAGAGGGTATAAGTGGGGTCCAAATAGGACCTGGAGCAACAGCATTTACTCTTATTCCAGTTTTACGTTTTGCAAGTGAAAGTGCTAATGATCTTGTAAATGCAGTTATAGCACCCTTTGTCATAGAGTAATCTATTAAAGTTTCATTTCCTTTAAAAGCCACAACTGAAGCTGTATTTATTATACAACTTCCTTGTCTCAAATGTTTTAATGCAGCTCTTGTCATATAAAATGTTCCATATGCATTAACTTTAAAAGTTCTGTCAAATTGTTCATCAGATATATTTTTTATATCTTGGCACTCATATTGAACTGCTGCATTATTTACTAATATATCTAATTTTCCATACTCATCAATAGTTCTTTTAACTACATCATTACAAAAGTCTGCTTTTCCAATATCACCATTTATAATAATGCATTTTCTGCCTACATTTTCTATAAGTTTTTTAGTCTCTTCTGCATCTCTGTTTTCATTATAATAAACAATTACTATATCTGCGCCCTGTTTAGCATAAGCTACTGCTACTGCTCTTCCTATTCCACTATCTCCACCTGTAATTATTGCAACTTTATTATTTAATAAGTCACCTTTTTTATTATATTGTTGATCATAATATATTGGAATTGGGTTCATTTCATATTCAAATCCTGGATGCTTAGTTTGATGTTGTGCTGGAAATAAATTAGGGAAATTCATATTGACTCCTCCTTAGTTATCTATTTAATATTAAATAGTATTTCCTAACACATAAAAAATATTTATTTCATCTTATATCTAAGGCTATGTTTTAAAACAGTGTTGATATTGTAGTATAAAGCTCATGGACAAAATATAATTTTTCTGACTTTAACTGCTAAATTGACTAATATAATTATTAAATGTTATTAAGTATTTTGTTTCCTTTTCTAATAATTCATTTTCAATAAACCCTACTTTTTTAAATACTTTGCTTGATCTATAATTTTCTTTATGAATTTTAGCTACCACTTTTTTAACTCTGTATTTTAAGAATGCCTCACTTAAAGCTTTTTTTACTGCTATTGTGCCTATTCCCTGACCCCATTTTTTCTTATCTCCAATAGCAACAACTATTTCTGCACTGTTATTATTACCTTTAGTAACAATTTTTAAATAACCAATAGATTTATTTTTATGTTCTATCATATAAAATGGACCATTATTATTAAAATACTGAGTCATTACAGGTAATGTTGAGTTTTTAGCCAAATTATCTAAGCTATTGGTTATTCCATCTTTTTCGTTTAGAAATTTAGATACCTCTTCATCCTTCAACCATTTTGCAATATCAAAAACATCTTCTCTATAAACCTCATGTTGGAGATTTATATCTGAATATAACATTATACTATCCCTCCAAATAATTCTAATAATCTTAATCGATTGTACCAATTATATAATCAAATAGTAAAATGTTGTAATTTTTGTAATATGTTATTATATGAGAATATCCTATTTTTTCTCGATTTAAATAAGTTTTTTCCCAATTTATTGGTAGCTGTAATTAAATTCAATTTAATTACTTTTAATAGCATTTAATTGAATTTAATTACATTTTTAAGATTGCTCTTTAATTCTTCTTTCATCTATACTAAATAATACAATAGCACATATTAATACAACTACTGAGATCCAAACGGATTTAACTCCAATTTTTAAAGTTGACACTCCGCCTAAACATGCCCCTATTAAAAATGAGATTATAATTATACAATAACGAATTGATTTTATAGTATAAGTACTATCCTTTTTTCTAAAAGCCATATATGCAGCTTGCGAAGCACTTCTCAAATTTCCAGTACACATAGTTGTACTATATGGAGAATCAACTAATTTTCGAAATGAAGATATTTGAACTGATGAAACAAATGATATAGTTGTAGTTACAAATATATCTGGAATTGTAGTTGGTATAAATCCTACACTAAAAAGCACTAACATCTCAATTATTAAAATAGTACGATGACTATCTACCACTCTAATACAGGATTCAAATTCTTTTATTGTTTCTGCAACAATAACTCCTATTATAAATGCTAAAATAGGTAAAAATGCCATGATAGCTCCTTTTAAGTTTCCTTTTGTTACTTCTACTCCTACTAAAACAATATTACCTGTTTCTGCATTTGCAAAAACTCCACCTCTACAAACAAAAGTATAAGCATCAAGGAATCCCCCAACAATGGCTAAAAGCATTCCTAAATGTACTGATTCAGAAGTTCTAACATTTTTGTTTTTACACATATTAATATTCATATCTTTAGTACACAATTTTAAATTTCCCCCTTTTGTACAACAGAACAAAATCGCTAAGGCGACTTTGGAGCCGTCGATTTTTTTAGCCATGCGCCCTTTCCAAACGCAGTGCAGGAATAATGGTGCGGCATATGATTATTTTTTATTCTTTAGGGGTACTCATAATACCTTTAAAACACATTATTTTAAAAGTTATCCACAAATTTTTTAATAATATAAATTCCTAAAGAATAAAAAATATATCATCAAAGCTTAAATAGCAATGATGATATATTTATAAAGATAGTTCTACTTTTTATTTGGTTCTTTATATTCTACACCTTTAGTATCAACAGTAATTGATTCAATAATCACATCATCTTCAGGAATATCTTTTGATTTAGTCTTAACATTTCCTATTTTTTCAAGAACATCCAAACCTGATATCACCTCACCAAAAGCAGCATATTCCCCATCAAGATGTGGTGCATCTGCAGTCATTATAAAAAACTGACTTCCTGCACTATTAGGATTTTGGGTTCTTGCCATAGATAGTACACCTTTTGTATGTTTTAATCCATTTGGAATACCATTTGAGCTAAACTCTCCTTCAATTGAGTAACCCGGACCCCCAGTTCCATCTCCATTAGGATCTCCACCTTGAATCATAAAGTCTTTAATTATTCGATGGAATTTAAGGTTATTGTAAAAACCTTTATTAGCTAAATTTATAAAATTATTTACTGTATTAGGAGCAGTTTCTGGATATAACACAGCGTCAATAACTCCATAATCTTTAACTTTTATAGTTGCTAATGGTAAATTTTCAATTCCCTCTGGCGAATTAATGTGAACCTCTTCTGCTGTAGAATTTGATTCTGAAGTCTGTTTTGTATCATTATCTTTAAGGTTTCCACAACCAACTCCGCCTAAAGAACTAATAAAAACTAATAATAAAATCAACTTGGTATACTTCTTTATACTTTTTATACTCATCAAATTTCGCCACCCTACAATTAAAATTTAATACTATAAGTATAACATAATTTATTTATTTTTATATACTTATACTAATACCATCGTTATAAATTGTAACTTGATTTTTTCCATTTTCTTTTGATTTATACAATGCTCTATCAGCTTTTTCAATTAATTCTTTTAAATTTGTCCCATCATAAGGATAAGATACAATTCCTATACTTGCTGAAACATTAACTTTTTGCCCATTTTTCCCCATATAAGTTTCTTCTAATATTATAGATAACTTCTTTATCTTTTCCTTTATCATTAAAATAGATGAATTCTCTTCAAATACACAAAACTCATCTCCTCCAAATCTAGCATTGATATTAATTTCTTTATCAAAGATACTATTAATTTTTTTTGCAACATCTCTCAAAACTTCATCTCCACTTATATGACCTAAACAATCATTTACTAATTTAAAATTATCAATATCTATAAAAACTAATATACTTTCATTATTTTCATTATTCTTTATTCTTTCATCTACTTTATTAAAAAACGTTAACTTATTATATAAATCAGTAAGTTGATCACGTTCTGACTTTACTTTAAGTATATTTCGTTCTCTCACTTCATCATCAATATCTGTAATTCTACCAATTATGCGAACAATCTTATTATTTCTATAAATATAACTTAGTATTAATTCACACCATAAATAATATCCATCACTTTTTCTTATTCTTATCTTCTTTATTATTGATTGTTTTTCCATATTTTCAATATTAGGTATAATATTTCTTATTATAGATATGTCTTCTGTATAAATCTTAGAATCTTTTAACTTGTTTATATCTAGTTCTCTTGATGTTAATTTCCATCCAAATTTTTCTTTGAACTTTGGTGAAGTTATTACCTTTCCATTAATTAAATCAAAATCAAATATAATATCATTTAACTGCTCTATTACAATTAAATATTTTTCTCTTTCTAATTCTAATTCTTTCATAAACTTTCGTTGTTCTTTAATATTAACTAAAAAACAATACAATGCATCTAATAATGAAATAGACATAAAAATTAAAATAATAATCAATATTTTCTTATGATTATTTATAAAATCTTGTAAATAATATATCACTCCATTCATATCATTTTTTAATAAATAAATACTTTTCATTCTCTATCATCCTCTAGCATTAATTAAGTTTACAATTTATTTTTATCATAATACTTTATTAAAATAAAAAATTATAATAATATCTTAAATAGTTATTAGTAATTTTTTATTTTTACTTATGTAGAAAATTTTTATCCCAATAATTTCAAAATTATCTTTTTATACTTTTATTAAGAGAATCCCAATTGTTTAATACACATTTTGCAATTTTTTCATCATACATTATTCCAATATTTTTTTCTATTTCTAATTTACAGGCACTTAATTTCAAACTATTTCTATACGCTCTTTTGCTTAACATAGCATCAATAGAATCGCATATTGAAATAATTCTAGCTCCTAATGGAATCTGATTTTCTTTTAACCCCTTTGGATATCCATTACCATCAACACGTTCATGATGATATAATATAATTTCACTTATCTTTGCTAATTTTTTTGAACTGCTTAAAATTTTTGCACCGATGGCTGGATGTTGTTTTATTACATTCCATTCTTCTTCGCTTAATTTACTTTTTTTATTTAATATATTATCTGGAATTCCAATTTTACCTATATCATGAACATGCCCAGCAATATGTATTATTTCTCTATCTTCAGTACTTAAATTTAGAAATTTACAAACTTCACATGCCATGTCACCAACTCTCATTGAATGCTTCGCAGTATAACTATCTTTTGCATCCAGTGCAAACACAATGCTTTCGATAAGATCATGACAAATTAATTCATGATTATTAAATATACATTCCATTCTTAAACTCCTCTATAAAATATTTTTAATTATATAAAAAATCAAATATTATCATGTAATATAAAATTTAATTACCTAAATTCTTTATAGTAATAATATACCACTAAGGGGCTTACTTGACAATGATTATCATTTGTATTATCATATTTGTAAATAAGTTGTTCAACTTTTACTTATTATAAATATATTGTTCTATTTTGCTATACAAAAATAAAGATAGACATTATTTTGAATATATAACATCTATCTCTATCATTAATTTAGATTATATTTTTAAATCAGTTTTTGTTTTAAATATGTGTTTATATATGCTATAGGCAAAGTGGCATTGTAATTAGATTTTATTAACACACTACTAAAACATAACCTTAAATTAAATATATTCTAAATCTTAAATTTAGAAATTTCTTTTTTTAATTTTTGAGCACTTTCTTGTGATTTTAATGCATTTTCTAAAACATTATTAGACTTATCATTGACTTGTAAAATACTACTTGCAATATCTGTAGTACCTCCAGCCCCTTCATTTGCTGCTTGTGAAACTCCATCTATTGTTTTAAGCACTTCGTGTAAAGATGCTAAAAGTTCCTCTGAGTTTGAACTAAAATCAGTTACAAGATTGTCAACAAACTCGGCATCCTTGCTATATTTATCTGCTACATCTAGCATGTTTTTATAGTCACCATTAACTTCTACAGCCATAAATTTTAATAATTTATCTGAACTACTAGAAAGATTTCCAACTGCATTTGTTACTTTTCCTGTTATATTTTTAATTTCTATTACGGTGTCTTTTGATTGCTCTGCAAGTTTTCTTATTTCTTCAGCAACAACTGAAAATCCTTTTCCCGCTTCTCCTGCTCTTGCAGCTTCTATAGCAGCATTAAGCGCAAGAAGATTAGTTTGTGATGTTATTTGCATTATTGATTCAGAAAGTACATTTATCTCTTCAACAACTTTTGATTCTTGTATTGCTTCTTCTAATTCTACTTTTGTACTTTTAAATAACTCAGTTGATTTTTTCTCTGAAGCTTGTACATTCATTTTAGTATCTACTGCTCTATTACTTATCTCTCCTGCTTTAATAGCCCCTTCTTGAGATTTTTGCGAAATAGACTTAACCACTTCTTCTATCTCTTGTGATGTTGCTAACATTTCCTCTGATGAAGCTGCTGTTTCTTCCATATTTGCAGCAAGTTCTTCTGTAGTTGCTGATACTTCCTCTATGTCTGAATTTAAATTTGTAACATTATCTTTAATAAGTTCTACAACATCTTCTATATTATTAGAACTTTCATTAACAGTTCTAATAATCGCTCTTAAATTTTGTATAAATTTATTTAAACTTATTGAAAGATCTTTTATTTCATCTTCTGAATTTATTTCTATTTCTTGCGTTAAATCTCCGCCTCTTTCTGCTAATGAATCTAACTCTGATTTTAAAACATTTAATGGCTTTCTTATAGCATTAATAATAATAGTTCCAAATATTATACTTAATACACTTAATACTGCTATTATTATTATATTTATTTTAATAGACTCATTATATTCTTTATCCCCTTTTAAACTAGCATTTTCAGTCATTTTTTTATTAAGATCTGCTAATTTTATTAAAGAAGATGATGCTTTATTAAAAGCTTCTCTTAAATCCTGATTCATTATATTCATTGCTTCTTGTGTTTTTAATTCTTTACTTAAAGCAATAACTTGATTATGTAATCCTAAGTATTTGTTCCATTCTTCTTTAACAATATTAAATAATTCTTTATCTTCTTCTCCATATATAGTTTTTGAATAAATGTCTAATTTTTTCTGTATTTCTTTCTCTTTTTCTTCCATAGCTTTTTCTTTTTCTTCCATAATTTCTGGAGTTGTTGCAACTATATGACTATACTCAAGTAATCGAAAATCTGATGTCATTGTATTTAATTCTTCTGAACATATCATTGCTGGGATAAAATCTTGTGCTATGATTGTTGATTGTTTATTTACATTATTTAAAGTTTTTATTGAATAAATACCCATAAATATAATTGTAATTACAAAAATAGCTACAAGAAAAATCAATTTGTTTTTTATTGTTTTTAACATATCTTTAGCTCCTTACTGTTTATAAATAAAATTTTAATACCTTATATGTATTTTCGTCTATATTTTTTCAAAATTAAACAAAATTGTATTTTTAATATAATTTAATTTTACAAAATTGTATTTTTTTATTTTATATTACAAATAATATTATATATTACTTGTTAAAATTTTAAAACGAATTTTGATTATTTAGTCGCTTTTTGTAGTTTTTCATCTCTTATATTGTTTATCTGTTAATATTTAAAGCATTTTATATAAATAATAATTATCAAATGATATATTTTATAGAATTATCTAATCTCTAAAATAGTTATTATAAATTAAATTCAAATATTCAAAATAGTAAATATCCACTATCCAAGCATTGTACTTAACAAATAATTGTGGAATAAACTTATCTAAAAACATTTAAGAATAAAAACAAAGGCAGACATCATATAATTGAACTGCCCCCTTTATAATAGACAGTTAAAATAATAAAACCGTCTATTATAAAGAGAGCATATCAAACATTTAATGTCTACCCTTATAATTATTTAATCTATATTCTAAAATTAAGTATATTCTAAACCTTAAATTTAGAAATTTCTTCTTTTAGTTTTTGAGCATTTTCTTGTGATCTTAATGCATTCTCTAAAACATCATTAGATTTATCGTTAACCTGTAATATACTACTTGCAATATCCGTAGTACCACCTGCTCCCTCACCAGCTGCTTGTGCTACTCCATCTATAGTTCTAATTACATCTTGTAGTGATGCTAAAAGTTCCTCTGAACTTGAACTAAAATCTGCTACAAGATTATCAACAAAGTCAGCATCTTTACTGTACTTATCTGCTACATCCAACATATTCTTATAATCACTATCTACTTCTACAGACATAAATTTTAATAATTTGTTTGAACTGTTTGAAAGATTTTTAACTGCATCTGTTACTTTTCCTGTTATATTTTTAATTTCTATTACTGTGTCTTTTGATTGCTCTGCAAGTTTTCTTATTTCTTCTGCAACAACTGAAAATCCTTTTCCTGCTTCTCCAGCTCTTGCAGCTTCTATAGCAGCATTAAGTGCTAGAAGATTAGTTTGTGATGTTATTTGCATTATTGACTCAGAAAGTACATTTATTTGTTCAACAACTTTTGATGATTGTATAGCTTCTTCTAATTCTACTTTTGTATTTGCAAATA
Organism: Clostridium sp. CMCC3677; assembly: GCF_023845585.1. Classification (GTDB taxonomy): domain Bacteria; phylum Bacillota; class Clostridia; order Clostridiales; family Clostridiaceae; genus Clostridium; species Clostridium aquiflavi. Next base: position 130,316 of record NZ_JAMQHS010000008.1, on the reverse strand, counting down.
TTTCATTTGTTTTTTCTTGAGAAGCTTGTACATATATCTTAGTATCCTCTGCTCTTTTATTTATCTCTCCCGCTTTAATTGCTCCCTCTTGAGACTTTTGTGCAATAGAGTTTACTGCTTGTTCTATTTCATGTGATGTTGCTAACATTTCTTCAGCTGAAGCTGCTGTTTCTTCCATGTTTGCAGCAAGTTGTTCTGTTGTTGCTGAAACTTCTTCTATGTCTGAATTTAAATTTGTAACATTACCTTTTATAATATCTACAACATTTTCTATATCATCCGAACTTTCATTAACAGTTCTAATAATTTCTCTTAAATTTTGTATGAATTTATTTAAACTCTTGGCTAAATCACTTATTTCATCCTCAGAATTAATTTTTATTTCTTGAGTTAAATCCCCTCCTCTTTCTGATAGAGAATCTAATTCAACTTTTAAAATATTTAATGGTCTTCTTATAGACTTAATAATAAGTGCTCCAAAAATTACACTTGCTATACTTAATATTACTATTATAATAATATTTATTTTCACAGTAGCACTATATTGTTTGTCACCATTTAAACTTTCTTGTTCAGACATTTTTACATTAAGATCAGCTAATTTCACTAAAGAAGAAGATGCTTTATCAAAAGCTTCTTTTGATTCATTATTCATTATATTCATTACTTCTTCTGTTTTTAATTCTCTACTTAAAGTAATTACTTGTTTATTTAATTCTAAGTATTTATTCCACTCTTCTTTAATACTATTAAATAATACTTGATCATCTTCTGTTCCTATAGTTTCTGAGTAAAGATCTAATTTTTTTTGTATTTCTGCATTCTTTTGTTCCATAGCTTTTTCTTTTTCTTGCATCGTTTCTGGACTTGTTGCAATAATATGATCATATTCAAGAAGCCTAAAATCTGATGTCATAGTATTTAATTCTTCTGAATATATAATTGCTGGAACCCATTCTTGTGCAATAACTGTTGATTTTTGATTTACAACATCTAAAGTCCTTACTGAATAAATACCCATAGATATAATAGTAATTACAAAAATAGTTACAAGAAAAATCAGTTTATTTTTTATTGTTTTTAACATTCCCCTATCCCCTTACTATAAGTAAAATTTAAGTATTTTTAATATGCTTCTATTATGTTTTTAAATAATATTTTAATATAATTCAATTTTAAAATATGGTTTTATAAAAATAGTTTTTGTATTTTATATTTATAGCTACATTATATATGATTCATTTCATTTTTTAAATAGTTTTTACTAAATTGGTCGTTTTTTGTAGAATTTTATTTTTATAGCTAAAATTTTATTATTATTTAATATTTACTCAATTATATTTATTTTTAAATAATTATCATATTATACAATACTATATAAAAATAGTTATAAAAAAAGTCCTTTACTCATTTTATTAAGTAAAGGACTTTTTATAAGTGTGTGCTTAGTTCAATATATCTAAATTATTTAGTTAAGTATTCATCAATTGCCTTAGCTGCTTTTTTTCCTGCTCCCATAGCAAGAATTACTGTTGCAGCACCAGTTACTGCATCTCCTCCAGCATAAACACCTTCTTTTGATGTTAATCCAGTTTCATCTTCAGCAATTATACATCTTCTCTTATTTATTTCTAATCCTTTAGTTGTTGAAGATATTAATGGATTTGGTGATGTTCCAAGTGACATTATTACAGTATCTACATCAATAATAAATTCTGATCCTGCAATTTCAACTGGACTTCTTCTTCCAGATTCATCCGGCTCTCCAAGTTCCATCTTAATGCATTTCATTCCTTTAACCCATCCATTTTCATCTACTAATATTTCTTTTGGATTAGTTAAAACATCAAAGATTACACCTTCCTCTTTAGCATGATGTACTTCTTCAACTCTTGCTGGAAGTTCTGATTCACCTCTTCTGTATACTATATGACTTTCTGCTCCAAGTCTTAATGCAGTTCTTGCTGCATCCATAGCAACATTTCCGCCACCAACTATAGCAACTTTTTTACCAGCTCTAACAGGTGTATCATATCCATCAACTGCTGCTTTCATTAAATTTACTCTTGTTAAGAACTCATTTGCAGAACATACTCCATTTGCATTTTCTCCTTCTATTCCCATGAATTTAGGAAGTCCTGCTCCTGAACCTATAAATACTGCTTTGAAACCTTCTTCTTCAAAAAGTTCATCAATTGTTATTGTTCTACCTACAATAACATTAGTTTCAATCTTAACGCCAAGTTTTCTTATATTATCAACTTCATTTTTAACTACTTTTTCTTTTGGAAGTCTGAATTCTGGTATACCATATTCTAAAACCCCACCCGCTTTATGAAGTGCTTCAAATATAGTAACATCATATCCTTTTTTAGCTAAATCTCCTGCGCAAGTTAGTCCTGATGGGCCACTTCCTATAACAGCTACTTTTATTCCATTTTTAGATGCTGTTTCACTTAAATCTACGTTATTAGAACTTGCCCAATCAGCTGTAAATCTTTCAAGCTTACCAATTGATACTGAATCACCTTTTATTCCCAAAACACATTTTCCTTCACATTGGCTTTCTTGAGGACATACTCTACCACATACTGCTGGTAGTGCACTATACTTTGAAACTTCTTTTGCTGATTCTTCAAAGTTACCTTCTTTAACATGTGAAATAAATCCTGGAATATTAATAGATACTGGACAGCCTTCTACACATTTAGGATTTTTACAATTTAAACATCTTGAAGCTTCTTTAATCGCTTCTTCTTCATTGTATCCTAAACAAACTTCTTCAAAATTTGTTGCTCTAACTTTTGGATTTTGTTCTCTTACAGGTACTCTTACCATTCTCTCTTTCATATCCATTATTACTTATCACCTCTGCAACCACAGCCACCATGACTATGAGTATTACCTTCTTCTAATGCTAGTTTAGCTTTACCTTCTTCTGTTTTATACATAGCTTGTCTTCTCATTGATTCATCGTAATTTATTAAGTGGCCATCAAATTCTGGTCCATCAACACAAGCAAATTTAATTTCACCACCAACAGTTACTCTACAAGCTCCGCACATTCCTGTTCCGTCTACCATTATAGGATTTAAGCTTACTGTAGTTGGTATATCTAATTTCTTAGTTAAATCTGCCATAAATTTCATCATTATCATAGGTCCTATAACAACTGCATGGTCATACTTGTTTCCTTCATTAACTAGACCTTGTAAACAATCAGTAACTCTTCCATTAAATCCATAGCTTCCATCATCAGTTGCTACATAAAGAGTTCCAGCTACTGCTTTCATTTCTTCTTCTAATATTAATAAATTTTTTGTTCTAGATCCAACAATAACATCTACATCTATTCCATTATCATGCATCCATTTAACTTGAGGATAAACAGGTGCAGCACCTACTCCCCCAGCAATGAATATTAGCTTTTTCTTTTTTAAGCTTTCTAAATCTTCATGAATAAATTCACTTGGCTGTCCTAATGGTCCAACAAAGTCTGCTACATAAGAACCAACTTCATATTGAGCTAGTTCTTGTGTGCTTTTACCAACTGTTTGAAATACTATACTTACAGTTCCTTCTTCTCTATTATAACCTGCAATAGTTAAAGGTACTCTTTCACCTTTTTCATCATTCTTAATAATAATAAATTGACCTGGCTGTGCTGATTTTGCTACTCTTGGAGCTTCTATATCCATTAAAAATATATTATTTGTAAGCTCTCTTTTACTAACTATCTTGTACATTTATGTTCCCCCTGATTCTTTTATAAAAGACCTTTATCTGGTGTTACTAATATCTTAACGTGTTTCTTCTTTTCTGGACCTGTTAATGCTCCAAATCCTTCTTCTACTATGTCATCTAAGTGTATTCTCTTAGTTACATATCCTTCAGCTTTTATTCTACCATCATTCATTTGAGCCATAGTTGCTGGGAATTCATGTCTATATGCTAATGTCCCAACTATCTTCTTTTCTGTAAATACTAAAGCATTAGGATTAAATGTAACTCCATTTTCCCATATGCTTGTTATAACCATAGTTCCTTCAAATTTTAAACTATTAATACCTGTGTCAAAACCTATTTGAGCTCCTGTAGTTTCAAATGCTACATCTACTCCTAATCCATTTGTAAGCTTTTTAACTTCTTCTGCTATATCAACTTCATTAGGATCTAATACAACATCAGCTCCTGCTCTTTTAGCGTATTCTTGTCTTATGGATTTTCTTTGTAATACTACTACTAATTTTGCACCTGCTGCTTTTAAACATTCTATAGTTGCTAATCCTATTGGACCAGAACCTAATACTAACGCTGTATCTCCAATTTTAAAGTTTCCTACTCTAATTGAATGTAGTGCTACTGCCATTGGTTCAACTAAGGCTGCTTGTTCGTAAGACATTTCATCTGGTATCTTATGTATGAATTCTTCTGGAAAAACTGTATATTCTGCAAGTCCTCCACCACTTCCACAAAGTCCATGGAATCCTAAAGATGAACATAAATTATATTTTCCTTCTAAACATGCTGGACATTTTCCACATGCAACTATAGGTTCAACAATTACTCTATCTCCAACCTTAAACTTTGTTACATTTTCACCAACTTCTACAATATCACCTGAAAATTCATGACCTAAAACTACTGGTGCAGTTGTTCCACTTAATGGATGAGGCTGTCCTACTGGAATAAATATAGGTCCTCCTAAATATTCATGTAAGTCTGATCCACATATCCCACACCATTTTACTTTTATTTTCACACCATTGCTTGTAACCTTTGGCTCTTCAATTTCTTCTACTCTAACATCTTTCTTTGCATACCATAATGCTGCTTTCATATTAAAATTCCTCCCTAAATATCTAAATATATTGTTAATTAATTAACATACATATTTACATAGCAATATCCATGCCAAATTCTTAACATAATTATTAAATTATAAAGTTATTTATTGAAAACCTCTGTATTTACAACTATATAGCTTATTTATAAAATATTAAAATTAACTTTAATTATATCTATATATAAAAATAAATGTATCAATATGATACATTTATTTTTATCATTTTGATACACTTACTCTTTTCATTCTCATTTTGATACACTTATGTCATACTTTTTAATCTTTCTATATAATGTAGCTCTTCCTATATTCAGTAACTTTGATGCCATTTGAATATTTCCATTGCATTTTTTTATAGCATCCTTTATAGCATTCCTCTCTAAGTAATCAAGAGGTAGTATTTTTATATCTTCTTCTGTAAATTTTTCCTCTTCTAAGTTCTTATTTGCCTCTACATAATTCATATTATTTATACTTATAAGTTCATCATCACTTAGATAATAGTCTCTCTCTACTACATTTCTGAGTTCTCTTATGTTTCCTGGCCAATTATACTTTTTTAATTCATCTACATAGTAATCATTTATTTTTGTAATCTTATCTTTATTTTTTAAATTTAGTTTTTCTATAAAATAATTTATAAGTACATTTATATCATCTATTCTATCTCTTAAAGGAATAGTTTTTATCTCCATTACACTTAATCTATAATATAAATCTTCTCTAAAATTTTGTTTATTTATTTCATTTTTTAATATTCTATTTGTAGCACCAATAACTCTCACATTTAGTTGCTTTTCATAATTTCCTCCAACCCTTATAATCTTTCCATTATCTAAAACTCTAAGAAGCTTACTCTGAGTATCTAACGGAAGTTCCCCTATTTCATCTAAAAATATTGTTCCTCCATCTGCCAATTCAAATTTTCCTGGGTGTCCCTCTTTTGAAGCTCCTGTAAAAGCACCTTTTTCATATCCAAATAATTCACTTTCAACTAATTCTCTCGGAATTGATGCACAGTTTACAGCAACAAATGGTCCTTTATCTCGCTCACTATAATTATGTATTGATTGTGCTATTAATTCTTTTCCAGTTCCACTTTCTCCTTGAATTAATATATTACAATCACTTACAGCAGCTTTTTTTGCAAAAGCTATCATCTTTTTCATATCTTTATTTGTTGTCATAATATCATCAAATTTATATTGAGCTTTGTATCCTACAAATTTATTTACTAATTTATGTACCCTTTTAACTTCTATAAAAGTTATTACCATCCCATTATTCTTACCACTTATATTTAATGGCACTACATTTATAACACACTTAACTACGCTATCATTAATATGAAAATCCCATTCTATATTATTTAAAGATTTATTCTGTTCCTTAAGTAATTTATGAAAATGTACCCCATTTAAAAATTTATCAATGTTCATTTTCATAGCTTCTTCTAATGATATATTTAATATATCTAATGCTCTTCCATTTACCCTTTTCACTTTCATATTTTCATTAATAACTATCATACCTTCAGATATAGAATCAAAAGTTACATTTAATAATTTATATGAAATAGTTAAAGCCATTTGTTTTTGAATTGACTGAGCTGCAGCTGTTACTATTCCCATAGTATGAGAATGAGCATTATAATAATTTCCAGACATATTTATACACCCTATTAAATTTCCGTCTTCATCATGAATTGGTGATGCTGAACAAGTCCATGAATGTTGATTTATTCCATAATGTTCTGCACCTATTGTTTGAACTGGCTTATTAAGATATAGTGCTGTTCCTATAGCATTAGTTCCAACTATATTTTCTGTCCATAATTCTCCTTTTAAAAAGTTTAATTCATTAACCCTCTCCATTATATCTTGATCGCCTATTATCTCTAATAAATAGCCATCTTTATCTGACAAAAATAAAGCAAAACCCGATCCAGAAACCATACTATAAATACTTTCCATAATAGGTCGAGCTACTGAAATAAGTTCAATATTACTTTTTATTAATTTATCTATCTCTGGATGTTTAACATTTCCCTTACCATTGTTAGGATCAACACCATATTTCCTACACCTTATCCATGATTCCGCTATTTCACTTCTAACTTTACTATCTACTTCTCCAGTATCAATAAATTTTTTCCATGCATTATTAATAAAGTTCATGTAATTTTCCATATATATATTTCTCCAATACTCATATAACTATTTTTAAAATAACATTACATGCTATTATTATACTTAATTTATTTATGAACTACTACTTAAGAAAGCAATATAATATTTTTTGGGACTTCATCCACAAAAACAAAAAGACTTTATTAAAATTTTCAATTACTTCTTTGCAGAAAGTATTCCTTTTTTCATGGAGTGACATTTAGAATAGTTATTTTAGTTGTTATAAAATATCTTAATTTAATTAAAAAAGAGTTAGACAAATTTTTGCTAACTCTTTTGTTATATAATATTGAATTATTTCTAAGAATTCTTATCAATATAAATCTTAAGTGCTTTAATCCCTAAAAATAATGCATAAACTTCCATTACCCATAAAATTAACTTTGGAATTATACCAAATGCTATAGCTCCACTCATAATACTCATATTCTCCATAAATATCCCCCTAATAAGTAATCTTATTAAATGTTAAGATATTTTTTGATAATAACTTAACATAATATTTTTTATAATTTCTTTAAAACATCATCAATTTTTTTATCTAAATTTTCAACTTTATTTACAAAATTACTTACCTTTTTAACCCCCTTAAATATCCCTACTACAATTAATGCTATTAATAAAATATTTATAATTGTAAATAAAATAACCATATAATTTGTCTCCAATATTATCACTCCTCTTTAATGTTTATTATAACATTTATGTAAATATAATGTATTTATATGAATAATATTTACTATTAAGTAACTCTATACTTTATTTACAAGAACAAAATCGCTAAGGCGACTTTGGAACCGTCGATTTTTTTAGCCATGCGCCCTTTCCAAACGCAGTGCAGGAATAATGGTGCGGCATATGATTATTTTTTATTCTTTAGGGGTACTCATAATACCTTTAAAACACATTATTTTAAAAGTTATCCACAAATTTTTTAATAATATAAATTCCTAAAGAATAAAAAAATAGTAGATAATTCTAATAAAAAAATTACCTACTACTATTAATTAATGCTCTATTAAATTTATTGGCTCTGTTTTAAATGCGTGTTGATATATGCAATAGGTAAAGTGACATTATAATTGGACTTTGAGAATTCTTAATGAGTATTGTCATATTTACTGCTTGTCACAATTTTATATTGGGAGCAAGCTAAAATGGGACTATACTCATTTTAGCATTCCTAAGTTCAATTACTCAGTCCACTTTGCTTATTCATATATCAACACTCTGCTAAAACATAGCCAATTTATTAAATGATTATTTTATTGAATTTAATTACATATTAACATTCTTTATGACTACCTGTTTGCCATTTCTTTCTCTCTACAAATCTACCCATAAAAAATGCAAAAATTCCGACACCTATACCTGTTTGAACACAGAAAAGAAGGCTTTCTATTTCGCCTGGTAATTCTCCATCAATCCATGTTTCCATAACAGGTGTAAACCAAGGTTCATATTCTCCATGTATTTCTTCTATCATTTCACTTCCAGCATCATCAGATCCACCAAATTCAGCACCTTTTAATGCAAATAGAGGAACTATAGTAATAATTAATGCAATAATTAATAATATTATTACTGTTTTTTTATTTTTACTCATTATTATTTTCCCTCCTTCATAAATCCAATTGATGTTAATTCAGATTTTGCATATGTTTCTAATCCAATAATAACAATAACTGTTAATATACCTTCAACAATTGCAAGTGGTATTTGAGTTGGTGCAAAAACACCTAAAAATTTTATTGCAGAAGCACCTATTCCACCATCTGGCGATGGATAAGCAATAGCAAGTTGTAAGCTAGTAATACAATAAGTAAATAAATCTCCTAAAGATGCTGCTAAGAAAATACCTAACTTTTTATTTACTTTTAACTTTTTGCATATAATATATATTATGTACGATAATATCGGTCCTGCAATTGACATAGAAAAAGTGTTTGCTCCAAGTGTAGTAAGTCCACCATGTGCTAATAAAATTGCTTGAAATATTAATACTATAATTCCTAAAATCCCAACAGCAAATGGTCCAAATAAAATAGCACCAAGACCTGTTCCAGTCATATGAGAGCAACTTCCTGTAACTGATGGAATCTTTAAAGATGATATTACAAATATAAATGCGCCTGACATTGCTAAAATAACTAATGATTTCCTATCTTCTCTTAAAGTTTTTTTAATAGAAAAAAATCCTGCTATTAAAAATGGTAAACTTATAATTCCCCATGATACACAATACTTAACTGGTAAATACCCCTCCATAATATGCATCGCATTTACTGCTGGAGTTATTCCAAATAGCAAAGCAAATATAATAGCGATTTTCTTAATGTTTTTTTGTTCTTTCATTTTATTTCTCCTTTCAAATAAAAAAAGATACCACATTCAATGATTCCCACTCATCAAACTAGCATCATAAATAATCTCTTTAAATAACATTATTAAATAACATTAAAAGAGACTTGTCCATATATAGTCATCTCTCGTAACTATATATATCCGATAAAAAAGGCAGGTCTTCTGACTTAAGAATTATCTCTATATTTTGTCTTCCCAGTTTCCCAGTGACATAATAAAATATAAATCTTCCAATACAGCGGCGGGACCGTAAGAGAATTTCACTCTTTTCCCTATTATCCTGCGGAGAAAACCACAGGCACCTTTTTATAATAATATGGTAATATTTTCATATTACTTTTATAAACAATTTTAATTCTATAGTAAAAGTATTCACATTGTCAACTTAATCTGGTTTAATATCCTATAATTCACATAATTTCAATATAACATTATAACATTTTAATAAATTCAACTATATCCTTAGGATAAATGGAATTATTTCTAATTAAGCCTTTATCTACTAAAATTTCATATACGTCTAGCATAGTAGGACGCTTTAAATTTGCACATTTTATTATTTTATCATCCTTAAATATTTGTAATGGTGTTCCATCTGCTATAATTTCTCCATTAGCAAAAACAATAACACGTTCTGCCCAACGATAAGCGAAGTCTATATCATGAGTAGATATTAAAAGTGTTTTTTTCTCTTCTGATAATTTTTTTAAAACTTCTTCAAGCATAATTGAATTTAAAGGATCTAATGATGCAGTAGGTTCATCAAAAATTATAATTTCTGATTTCATTGCAATAATATCTGCAATACTAACTCTCTTTTTCTCACCACCACTTAAATAATGTGGAGGACGATTCTTAAAATCTGTTAAATTCATATATGATAATGCTTCTTCAACTCTTTCTTTAACTTCTTCTTTAGATAATTTTAAATTCATAGGACCAAAAGAAACTTCTGCCAAAACAGTTGAAGCAATTATCTGATTATCTGCATCTTGAAATACAATACCCACATTTTTTCTCAATTCATTAAGTTCTTTTTTAGATATTTTTTTCCCTCTATAAATAATATCACCACTTTTAGGTGTTAAAACTCCATTAATATTTAAAAAAAACGTAGATTTACCTGCTCCATTTGATCCAAGAATGGCTACTTTTTCACCTTCATAAATATCAATATTTACATTTGATAATACAGCTTTCTCATTGTTATATTTATAATTTAAATTTCTCACCTGTAAAATCGCATCATTTGAACTTTCATTCATACTCTCTACTCCTATCTAGTTATTAACCACAATATTATTAAACATATCATATAAATTATCGCTAATACTATTTGACTTATTTCTATATTTTTATCTTCTTCTAAAAAATTCATCTCACCATTATAACATCTAGACTCCATTGAATCATAATAAGCATTTGCCTTTTTTAAAGAAACAATCAAAAGATTTCCTGCTGTACTACCAAAAGAATAACAAGATGTTTTAAAATCAACATATCCTAACCTAGATTGTGCTGAATTTTTCATTTTGCATTGTACATCTAGTAAAATAAATATAAATCTATATACCATATTCATTAATTCAATGATAAGTTTTGGTATATGAAGTTTACGTAAAACAGAAATTATTTCACTAGCTGATGTAGATAAAGTCATCATATACATAGCACTTATTGCTCCAAATGCCTTCATCATAATTTTCAATGTTTTTATTATACTTTCATTTGATGAATATAAATAAAACCAGTGAAAATTCAAATTATATTGTCCTAGTGGTCGTGTTGATATTCCTATAGCAATTGCAATACTACCAAGAATCATAAAAACCATTGGTATAGTAAGTAGATGCAAATATTCCCGAAAATGAATTCCACCTTTGTATATAGTAATAAAAGCCATAGTAAATACAATAGTTAAAGATACATAAAAATTATCTGCAATAATGCAAAATAATAATGTAATAAATGCAAATAATACCTTGAACATAGAATTCCAATGACCTATTTGAGATTGGTATGCATAAAAGTCAATTGAATATATTCCTTCTGAGTGATTATGCGATTTTTCTTTTAATTTAATTTTCATTTTTTCATTCCTATCTCTTAAATTTATTTATTTTCCATTAATATATCCTCCTTTTCATATTTCACATCATAACTATGAAAATTATAATTATTTAGTAATATCATTGTCAAGCAATACCATCATCTCTTTATCATGAAATATAATAATACTTTCTATTACATAACTTACAAGTAATAATTTGTTTTTTAATAAAATAAAACTCTAACTTAAAAGAATTTTAATCCTTAGCTAGAGTTTTTATTTTTGTATTTAATTATTTAGTACTATTTGTTATTATAATTTATAAATTCAAAAAATACTTTTATATGTCCACCGCAAGCCATACCAAGTTTTGCAGAAGCAGAATTTGATAAATCATATTCTTCTAAAATAGATTCTTTTTCTTCAAATAACTTTAATGCCCTTTTATAAACTGAATATTCAACACTTCCACCGCCAACAGTGCCAATAAATTCACCATTTTTCTTTATAAGCATTTTTGTTCCAGGATCTCTAGGCCCTGATCCATGCTTCTCAATTATTGTAGTTAAAATCATTGGTTCATTTGTATTTAATATAGTATTAGAAATATCATCTGGTATAGTACTTATTATTTTTTCATTTTTTATTTGTATTATTTCTGATAAAATACTTACCGCTACTTCTGCTGGTGTTTTTGCTCCTATGCTAAGTCCTATTGGAGTATGCACTTTATCAATGTCTTCTTTTTTATATCCTTTTTCTAATAAACTACTTATTACAAATTGTACTTTTCCTTTGCTTCCAATCATTCCAACATAGTAAAAGTCATTTTTAAGTATTATTTCTAAACACTCTCTATCACATTTATGCCCTCTTGTAACTATAGCAAAATAACTATTTTTATTAAATTCGACTTCTTCAAATGCTTCATTAAAATCTTTACATATAACATTACTTGCCATAGGAAATCTTCCTTTATTCGCAAATTCTTCTCTATTGTCGATTACAGTAACATTAAACTCTAATAAATTTGCCATTTCACATAAAGGTAAGGCAACATGTCCACCACCACAAACAATTAAATTAGGTTTTCCTATAATATACTCTATAAACAATTTTATATCATTATCAAGGTCTAAAACATATGTGCCTTTATTAAAATCTATTTCACTTAAAATTTCATCCCAGAAATTTTTAAGATTATCATTTTCTATAGCCATAAATTTCTTGCTTTTAAATAGTTTTTGTCCTGCTATATTTTTACCATCATATGATCCCTGTATAACAGTTACTATAAATACTTCTTTGTTTAAATTTAACTTTTCAAAAAGATCTTTATAAAATTTTTTCTTCATCACTCTTTTACCTCATATATATTATTGTAGGATATATTAATTAATTCTTCTCTAGTATCTATATCCTTAATTTCTATCTCATTAATAATGGAAATTTTTTCTAAATCATCAAGGTGTTTTTTCATAACTGCTTTTCCTCCAACATCACCTTTTAAATTAAGCAATTCATCAATATATTTTTTTGAAAATATAGTTGGATTACCTAAGTTTCCATTAAACTCAACACATGCCATTCCTTTTTTACTTTCCATGAATCTAAATATCAAATTTTCTATAGTTTGTGCTTTTATAAATGGTTGGTCACAAACCATAAACATATATGCATCTGCTTCAACATCTTTTTTCATTGCAAGCTCAATAGAATGAGATATTCCAAGTTCACTATTTTTATTCATAACAATTTCAATGTTTTTGTTTAACAAAGCTAATTTAATTTCCTCATATTGAGTAACTAAAACTATTTTATGAAAATTTATTTTTAAAACCTCATCTATTACATTCATATACATTGGTTTATTATTAACAATAGTTAATAGCTTATTGCTTCTAAACCTGGTACTATCCCCTGATGCTAATAATATTAAATTTATTTTCATCATATTAATTTTTAACTACACATCTTAATAAATATTTTGTGTAAATTCTCCTTATTATTTTTTATTTAATTTTTTATATCCAATAGTTGCTGCACCAATTGCCCCTGCAAACTGACTTAATTCATTAATTGATACTTTTTGTTTAAGATAACTTTCAAGTGTTGCTCTAAAAACTTCTGAGGATGCGAGTCCACCACTAAAAAATATCTCATCTTTTAAATTCAATTTTTGAGCAAAATTAGCTGTTCGTCTACAAATTGAATGAATAATTCCAAGGGCAATATCACCTCTATGAACATCCTTTGCAAGAAGACTAATAATTTCACTCTCTGCAAAAACAGTACACATACTAGTTATATTTACAGGCTTTCTATCTTTTACAAACTCATCAATATCAGTTATATCTTCCTCTAAAATTCTCATCATAACTTCAACAAATCTACCAGTTCCAGCAGCACATTTATCATTCATTAGAAAATCTACAACATTTAATGATTCATCTAATGAAATAGCCTTAGAATCCTGTCCTCCTATATCTATAACGCCTTTAATACTAGGATTTAGAAATGCTGCCCCTTTTGCATGACAAGTTATTTCTGTAATAGTTTTATTAGCTTCTTTTAATAAATCTCTACCATAACCTGTCGTTATTGTATATTTTACGTTATTAGAGTACAGTTCATTATAGATTTTAGAAATACTTTCCCTCGGTTTTGCTGCTGTTTTTACAAGCATTGTTCTAATAATTGTTTTACCATCAAACAATACACCTTTAGTAGTTGTTGATCCTGAATCAATTCCTAAAGTATATTTACTCATAATTTATTTCCTCATATCTTCTTAACATTTGTATATTGCTAAAACCTAAAGCATCTCTATAAATGCAGTCATTCTAGTATTTAATTGACCAATATCATTAAGAGAAAAGTCAGTTTCAACACTCATATATGGCTTACTTTTTTCATCATTTACAAATCTTTTAACTGATAAAGTCTCAACATTATATGTGTGGCAAGCTGTTAATATCACATCAACTACAGCATCTACTTTATATTCATCAATCATTTTATTAAGAAGTTTAATTCTATTTGGATTAGGAGTCATACAAGAACATCCAATAGATAAATATTTACGTGCAAGAGCATCATAAACATCTGGATTTTCTTCATCTACTAATTCATCAACGGCTTTTGCAACACTACAATTTTCAAAAGCAACTACATAAGCTCCATTATCTTCAATTGCTTTAATAACCTTTTCGGTTGCACCACCAATAGGACATCCTGTTATTAATATACGAGGTTTAGATTCATATTTCTTTTCAGCTTCATATTCAGAATTAATCTTTTCAATTACCTCATTAATTTGCTCTGGAATTTTTTCTTTATCAAAGCTAAATGTTGTTCCATTTATAACTTTAAACAGGTCTTGTCCTAATATTGCGACTGGTTCTCTTTTTCCTAATTCATAAAATTTCTTTAATGCTTTACGTTCATTATTTTTTATTTTTATAGCTCTTTTTATATCATCTTCTGTTATTTCTACATTAAACATTTCTTCTAAAGATGACTTTAATCTAATAATCTCATTTTTCCATAATTCTAATCCATCTTCACGTTGAGAATTTGGAAGCTCCATAACATGTACTGGTTTAAATTCTGAAAGATATTCATACATTTTCTTTTTTCCATCGCAAGTTGTTTCTCCAACAATTAAATCTGAAAAGAAAAAGAAAGGACATTTATCAGTCTTAGCAAAACCATAACTAGATTTTATTAAAGGACATAAATTACGTGGAAGATCTTGCTCTGCAGCAGCAATAGTTTCATCAGATGTTGAACATACTGAAACAGTAGCTGCCCCCATAGCTAATCCTAATTCCTGTGGAAAGTAAGTACAAAATGCTCCAATTAAAGGTATATTTTTATCTTTAATTTCTTTAGCCTTAATAAATGCATTTCTTCTTCCTTCTGCAAACTCTTCAAATATTTCTGGTAAATTTTTCTGTAATTCCATAATACCCTCCATTTATTTATAATGTTTTTTAATATTTTGATATTTTAAAAATTAGATTATAATCATTTTAGGATTTCCAAGTTAAATTACTCACTCTATTTTTGTTTATGCATATAACAATACACTACAAACATATCCAAATTATTTAATAATTATAGGCTTTTCACTCTTATCCAGTACTTGACCTATTATCCTAGCATATGGAGTGAAATTTTCCATTCTTGACAAAAATTCTTTTGCATGTTTTTCTGGAAGTGAAAGTAATAACCCTCCTGATGTTTGTGGATCTATCAATACATCTTGTAACTCTTGTGATATATTAGCCCCTACTGCAAACTTATCTTTTAAATAATCAAGGTTATTGTACATACCCTCAGGTATAATTCCCATTTTTGCATAATCTAATGCTCCATCTATAATTGGTACAGATTTACTAAAAAGCTCTATCGTCTTTTTACTTCCACTCGCCATTTCATAACTATGACCAACAAGTCCAAATCCTGTAACATCAGTACATGAATGAATCTCTAATCCTAAAGTACATTCCTTAGCATACTTATTTAATGTAGACATTATTGATGTAACTTCTTTAATTTTCTTTTCATCTATTAATTCTGCCTTTGCCGCAGTATTCATAATTCCAATTCCTAAAGGTTTAGTAAGTACAAGTACATCTCCAGTTTTAGCATTGCTATTTGAAAGTATTTCTTCTGGACGTGCAAATCCACTTACACAAAGTCCATATTTAGGTGTTGGATCAGCTATAGTGTGCCCGCCTGCAATTACTGCTCCAGCTTCTTTTACCTTATCGTAACCTCCTGCAAGTATCTCACGCATAATTGATATATCTAAACAAGAAGGAAAACAAATTAAATTCATTGCTATTGAAGGATTTCCACCCATAGCATAAACATCACTAAGGGCATTAGCTGCTGCAACTTGTCCAAAAGTATATGGATCATCTACCATTGGCGGAAAAAAATCTACTGTTTTTATCACTACCGTATCATCATTAATTTTGTATACACAAGCATCATCACTTGTATCAAATCCTACAATTAAATTTTCATCTTCAAACTTAGGTAAACTACTTAATACACTATGAAGAACTCCCGGTCCTATCTTAGCTGCACACCCTGAATTTTTAGTTAAACTCGTAAG
This sequence comes from Clostridium sp. CMCC3677, assembly GCF_023845585.1. Lineage (GTDB taxonomy): Bacteria > Bacillota > Clostridia > Clostridiales > Clostridiaceae > Clostridium > Clostridium aquiflavi. The sequence continues at coordinate 113,739 of NZ_JAMQHS010000008.1, read as the reverse complement.
TTTTATATCATTTGACATATAGTCTCTCCCCCTTACTTATTACTTCAAAGTATTTTTCTGATTTTGGATCATGTTTTAATGTAATGTTAATACATTAAAGTACTCAATCTACTCTACTTATGTATATATCAACACACTTCTAAAAACTTTCCTAATGCTATAAAGTAATAACTTTTGATGATGCTTTCATATAATTAGATATTTCATACATGTTACTTACTTTTCCAACTTTCAATTCTTCTTCTAATCCATAGAAGTTAAGGCATGTACCACAAACTAATATTTCAACACCTTTTTTTTCTAAATCTTTTAGATGCTCTACAACTTGTTCATTTAATGCTGGTATTTTTACTCCTTCATTCATAAATAAAATTGATTTTGGTAAATCATCAGATTCTGTCATTGTATAAAAATACATCTTCATAAGAGACTTTCCAAGCTCTTCACTTCCAGAACCTATAATTTCTTTTCCAATAAATATTGACCATTTACTTAATTTATCCCTTTTAATTTCTTCTATTATTTCATTACATTCTTCACAGATTTCTGATTCATTATTATCTGCTTCACCCTTAAAAAAATGTACTTTAAATATTCCATTAACTTCTTGGGATTTTATTTCAAAGCTCATACTATTTCCTAATTTCTTTAGATTCTCATTAGCTATGTTATTATCAACTTCAACTACAAAATTAACATTTCCATTATCAATTTCCTTCTTAGCCATTATTACAGGTATTGGACAATTCTTTCCCTTTGCATCAACTATTTTATTCATAATAATCCTCCTAAATATACTCTTCTAAATTTGCTTTTTAGTATTCTTAAAGTAAATTTCTAAGTCTGCTTTATGTATGCAAATATCAACATTCTACTAAAACTTAAAATTACTCAAATGCAGAATTGCTTCTAAAACACCTCCGCCTATTGATCTAGCTTTATCTGAAATTGTAAAACAATGATTTTTTTCACATCTTGGATCAATATCTCCACTTTTCATTCCTTTAAAAACATTAACATCTTTTTGAAGCATTCCACGTACTATACCATCCAATTTTGCAAAAACTGGAGTTTCATTAACATATGCTACAATATCACCTTTTTTCACATAATCTCCTATCTTTGATATAGGTGTTATTTTTCCATCAGTTGTAGCTCTTATTATTCTCTCTTTACTAAAACCACCTACTTCACCTGGAACTCCTGTATTAGGTATAGCACTTCCCTTATATATCGCTTTGCCTAAATAATGACCTCTTTTTGTTTCAATAACACAATGACAATCAATTCCTGCTGTAAATCCTGGACCTAAAGCGATTACAATATTTGCATCATCAATCTTTGTACCTAAATTTTTCTTAGCTATAATAGCATCAATTATTATTTCAGGCTCAATTTCATCTATTATCTTTGCTTTTTCATCAACTAAAACTGCTACTCTTCCTTCTTCAACAATCTTATTTATGTCTTCTTTATTTGAAGCAAGCACTGCTGTTATCCCTTCAACCTCTACTTTTTCATCATAAACAACTTGCGAAAAGGCTACTGTTCTTCTTACTGTAGTTGGCTGTGAAATTTCTGTCATAACTATATCAAATCCACATTTTTTTAACCTAGTGGCAACTCCAGTTGCCAAGTCTCCAGCACCCTTTATTACTATCATAGTTCCATACTCCTTTTAATATTTATAAACTATATACCTTAAATTTTTATGAACTGATTTAATTACTCAGTCCACTTTTTCTTATGCATATATCACATTCCGTTAAAACTTTATACTTTTAAATATCACCTTTAAAAGTTGTGAATATTAATTCATTAATTCCTAGCTTTAAAAATTCATTAAAAATATTCTTAGCTATATTTAATTTTTCTTCATCGTCCACTTTATTTACAATCACTTTATAATCACACTTAACATTTTTCTTTTGACCTTTTTCACTTGATAAAATCTTAGCTATACCTTCTTCATTGATTTTATGTTCTTCATCTACATTTAAAAACTCTGTAACTAATTCTTTTCTATGACATATTTCTTTAATACTTTGACCTACTGCATCAATACCACATACCCCTATAACTAAATTACTTTCTTCTAGTATTACCGGTTCATGATTTGCTGGCATTTTTAATGGCAATCTTTTTGCTCCATCTGCTTCTATCAATAAAAAATCACAATATTCTATTAGGTTTTTAGTAGATTCAATTGAAAAGCCTTGTATTTTTTCTCTACCTTTATTTTTATCACATATAGTATTTTCTTTACGAGTTAGATTTCTATATTTATCCTCATCAGACTTCTTAATACATTTTTGTCCTACAGTAATCATCTTTTCAGTATTTAATAAATTTAAAATGTCATTCTCTTTATCTGTTAAAACAAAATTTTTTTCAGGCATCTGCATATGAGTTGTAGTCGTTATAATGACCTTCTTACCTAATTTAATTAATTCAGATCCTAATTCATATATTGAACTTGTCTTACCACCACCGCCAACAAATGAAATTATCATTTTTTTATTAATATCTATATTTAAGGCTTGTATTAGCGATGTTACATTATCTATTTTCATATTCTTGCATTTAAAAATTTTCATATTATGTTAACTTATCTCCTTTATGCAGTTTTAAAATGTTAAACTTTATTATGTTAACTTACTATATTCCATACTAACAAACTATAACTGGACCAAATTTTGTATAAGCAATTTCAAGTTTTTTATTGTAGATTCTTTCCATCAAACTCACAAATTTTTTCTCATACCCATTAACTTTACAATCTATAACATCAACTATTTCATTAGAACTTAATATAACTATCTTATCTGCATATCTTAGTGCTAAATTAATGTCATGTACTGTAATTAAATTAATTAGATTATTTTTTCTTATCAAATCACTGATAAATTTAAAAAATTCATGCTGTTTTACATAATCTAAAAAAGTATTTGGTTCATCCAAAAGTATGATATTAGAATTTTGAATAAATATTCTTGCTAAATAAACTAGCCTTCTTTCTCCACCACTTATTTCACTTATATACTTATCTTTTAAATATTCTATATTTAATTTTTTTAAAATATCTTTAACTAATTCATGATGCTCTTTACTTGGCATATCAAACATTCCAAGGTATGGTGTAATCCCCATAAGAATTACATCTTGTACACTATAATTCTGGCTTGTATGCAAATTTTGAGGAATGTAAGATATTAATTTTCCTCTCTCTTTATTCGAAAGTTTTAATATATCCTTATTATCATAAATTACTTCACCAGTAGTTCTTTTCATAAGTCCAATCATAGACTTTAATAAGGTAGTTTTTCCAGCTCCATTTAATCCTAAAAGTATTGTAACTTCACCTTTATTAAGTGCTAAATTGATATCTTTTAGTACTGTTTTATTTGAATATTTAACAGTTAAATTATTTATTTCTAAATCGTTTTTCATCTAATAGTATTTTCCTTTCGATTAAGAATATAAACTAAAAATGGTGCACCAACTAACGAAGTTAATATACTAACTGGAATTTCTACTGAAGTTAAACTCCTTGCAATAGTATCTGCTATTATAAGGATTGTTGCTCCAACTACCATAGTTAATCCCATAACCTCTGATATATCATCTTTAGCATAAAACTTTACTATATGAGGTGCTAGTAAACCTATCCAGCTTATAATACCTGCTACTGAAACTACAGTTGATACTAAAAGAGTTGCTGAAAATATAGCAATTATTCTAATAACCTTAACATTTACTCCTAATAGTTTTGCTTGGTCATCTCCCATAGTAAGTACTTTTAATTTCCATCTTAATAAAAATAATATTATTGCTGATATAGTTGTTAATATAAATACATAAATCACACTTTTCCATGTGCTATTATAAAACCCACCCATTAACCAAAAGTCTATTGATGGCAATTCTTTATATGGATCTGCTAAATACTTTATTATCATTAAAAATGATGATGATATTGCACCAGTTACAATTCCCGCTATAATAAGAGCTAATATTCTATTACTTCTCATTTGCCTAGATAACAGCAATGAGAAAATAACTGCCCCTATTCCAAAAACAAATGCCATTACTTGAATTATTATTGGCGAAAAAGGTAAAAATACTATGGCAATTGCTGCACCTAGCGAAGCTCCTGAACTTACGCCAAGTACATCAGCAGATACTATAGGATTTTGAAAAATACTTTGATAAACAATTCCGGATAGTGCTAATGCAGCTCCACTTATTGAAACTAATACTACCCTTGAAAATCTTATGTTCCATATTAAATTAAATTCTAATGAATGAGATTGTCCATGTAACATGGTGTTTATTATATCTATTGGTTTAATATGGTATCTACCTATTAATAGAGAGATAATTATTAACAACAATAAAACAATACTGCTTATCACTTTGGAATATTTTAAATTCATATTCCAATATCCTTATTATCTACTTCTAAATTAAAGAATTTTTTATAAAAATCTTTTGCTGTCTTTTCAAATTCTTCTGTTGAATATTTATCTGGATTAATATTATTTGTCATCCAAAGAATACCTAGAATTGATGATGGAGTTGGATAATCCCAAGGTTCTATTACTGATGGAATAACAAAGACTTTCTTATTTTTTATTGCATTCACGTCTTTTAATCTTTCATCATTAAGAACATCTTCTACATTATATTTTGCGTATTGAACTATATAAATTATATCTGGATTATAAGCTAACAATTGTTCAGCTGATATATTTACCCAATGACCATCTTCAAGAGATGAAGTTACATTATTTCCACCAGAAGCTTCTATCATATAATTTTGGTACATTTTTGATGTACATGTTCTTAAAACATTTGCACTTCCTGATAAATAAACCTTAGGTCTATTAGTATTATTCTCATTTATTTTCTTTATTTTTTCTAAATTATCTTCGTAATATTTTACTATTTCATTTGCTCTATCTTCTGTATTAGTAGATTTGCCCAAAAGCTTTACACAATTTAAAAATGAATCTAATGACTCTGGTTCTACAGCTATAACTGGAATATTAAGTTCTTCAAACTTTGGAATCATTTCTTTAGTTCTAGTTGGAATTATAACTAAATCTGGATTTATCTTTGCACATTCTTCTACATTTACACTTTTAGCTGAACTAACTTGTGGCTTATCTAAAAATTCTGGTGCAATCCTCCTATAAAGTTCTCTAACCTTAGGGTTCATTTCAACACCTGCAAGTTTATCTTTAAGGCCTAAAGCTAACAAAAGTGAGGTTGTAATAGGATAACTTGAAACTATCTTATTTACGTCACTTTTTATCTCTACTTTTCTTCCTAATTGATCTTCAACAGTAATAGTTTTATCCACATTACTTGTTACTTCTTTACTTTTTCCACATCCAATAAAAAAAGTTGTTATTAATATAAATGCTAGTATTACTGATGAAACTTTTTTTAATTTTCTCATATGGTACCCCTTCCTTATTTGTATTTTAATTACATTATTACATATTTATTCTTATGTTCCCAGTATAAATTTTGCAATTATGTATAAAATATGATTTATTTTTCAATATATTTTATTTTTAATCAAACCTAATATAAATAAAAATACTAGGTTTGATATAAACTTTTATTTTTTGTAATTTGATATTTATTAATTTTCTATATTTACTATAATCTAAATGTAAATTTATTATAGTTAACTTTTTATTTTACACTCCTGTCTATCTTTTAATTTAATATGATTATCATCATCACAATTATCACTAAAATTACTTTCAGCCTCACCATAGTTTAACCATGCATTTAAAACTATCGCAACTATTGAACCTGAAACTATTCCACTTCCAAAGATTGATTGTACAAATTGAGGTGTTTGAGATAATAAAGTTGGTACAGCAGTTATTCCTAATCCAACTGCTAAAGAAGTCGCTACTATCAAAACATTAGAATTTTTTTCCAAATCTATATCAAGTAACATTTTAATACCAGCAACAGCAACAGTACCAAACATTATTGTAGTAGCACCACCAATTACAGGTTGAGGAATTATAGTTGCTAAAGCTGCAAATTTAGGTATAAGTCCTAATGCCATAAGTATGATACCTGAAGCAACTACTACAAATCTGCTAAATACTTTACTTAATGAAAGTAAACCAAGATTTTGATTAAATGTTGTATAAGGAAATGAATTAAATATGCCACCTAAAATAGTTGCAATACCTTCTGCTCTTAGACCTTTTACAATATCTTTCTCATTTAATTTCTTATCACAAAGCTTAGAAACACCTAAAAATGTACCTGTTGACTCAATCATAACAACCACCATAACTAATGTCATCATGAATACTGCACCAGCATTAAATTTAGGAATACCAAAAGTAAATGGTTTAACAAAGCTTATCCATTTAGCTTCTGAAACAACTGAGAAGTCTACCATTCCCATAAATGCTCCTACAATTGTTCCGAGAATAATACCATTTAATACAGCAATAGATTGAAAGAAACCTTTTAAATATTTATTAGATATAAGAATAACTAACATTACAAAGATAGAAAGAAGTATATTACGTACACTACCAAAATCAGTTGCATTAGCACCGCCACCGCAACTAGTAATTCCAACATTAATCAAAGATAATCCAATAATTGTTACAACTGAACCAGTAACTACAGTAGGAAAAAATTTTAATAGTTTTCCATATAAAGGAGCTATTAGTATTACAACTATAGCTCCAACTATTATTGATCCATAAGCATAATCCATACCAAGACTTTTACCAATAATAATTAAAGGACCTACTGCTGCAAATGTACAACCTAATATTACTGGTAACTTAATACCTGCAAAATTACCAATACCTATAGCTTGAAGTAAAGTTGCTATACCACAAGTAAACAGATCTGCAGCTACTAAGAGTGATAGTTGTTCCGGACTTAAGCCTACAGCAGCTCCAATTATTAGTGGAACTGCAACAGCTCCTGCATACATAGCTAGAACATGTTGTAAGCCAAAAGTTGCTAATTGACCAATAGGTAACATTTCATTTACTTTATCAACTGTTTTGGTGTTATTTTCTGATGACATTAAAAATACCTCCTATAAACTTATTTATATACATTTAAGTAATATATTTTTTAGAATATATACTCATCTATAAGTAATCTAAGCAAACCGTAGTAATCTTCCTTAGTGTCAATATTCCAAATAACAAATTCATCTTTCACCAAAAACCTTTATATTGTCCTTACTGCTTTTATCTCTTGCATATTTAATTTTCAATCTATATTAAAAACTTTCATCTTAATTATTTTTGTAAAGATTTCTTAGTTGCATTAAATATTTTTTGATATCCTGTACAACGGCATAAATGCCCTGAAATCTCTCTTTTTATTTCAGCATCAGTATATTTTTTTCCACTATTAACAAGAGCTGTAGACGTTAACACTAGTCCTGGTGTGCAAAATCCGCATTGGACAGCACCTTCATCAATAAAAGCTTGTTGAACTTTTGATAATTTGCCATCCTTTTTAACACCTTCAATTGTTACGATACTCTTTCCATTTGCCCAAACTGCCATATATATACAAGAATCAGTAGGCACTCCATCTATTAATACAGTGCAAGCCCCACACTCGCCAACATGACATCCACACTTTACACCTGTACAATGTATTTTATTTCTTAAAACGTCAAGTAAAGATTCTCTTATATCAACTTCTAATGCATAAGATTTATCATTTACTATCATTGATATTTTTTTCATTTTTGCATTACTCATTTTCTTTTTCTCCCTCTATTTCTATAGTCTTTTTTATTCCTCTTTTAGTTAACTCTTTAATTAGATGCTCTCTAAAATCCTTAGATGCACGCCATGAATTTCTTGATTTTGATGAGTTTACTGCAAGCTTAGCAATCTTTTCAATATTTTCTTCAGTTATTTCAAGTCCTTTAGCATAAGTTTCAGCTTCACTACATCTTATTGGAGTTGGAGCTGATACTCCTAATGCAATCCTTAAATCTTTAAACTTGTCATTTTCAATTAAAGATACAACTGCTACACTGACCATAGCTATATCCATAGCTTTTCTATTACTAAACTTTATATAATGACCTATTAAGTTCTCATAATCCTCTTTTTTTATTATTAAATGAGTTAATATTTCATCAACTTTTATATCTACTTTACCTGGTCCTTTATAAAATTCCTGTATAGGAATAATTCTTTCGCTATTTTTACTTTTTAATTTTAATTTAGCATTCAGTGAAAATAATGCTGGTGCACTGTCTGCTGAAACAGCACCATTACAAACGTTTCCACCAATGGTAGCCATATTTCTAACTTGCGGTCCTCCCATGGAAACCGCACCTTCAGCCAGAACTTTTATGTGTTTTTGTACAATATCATCTCTAAATATCTTTGAGAATGACGCCATTGCACCAATTTCTATTGATCCATCTTCTAACATTCTAATTTCATCAATACCTTTTATTCTCCTAAGGCTCAATAATTCTGCATCTTTCATTCTATGATGATGCAATTTTATTAAAACATCTGTACCTCCTGCTATTATCTTAAGTTCTTTATTTTTATCTAATAATTCCAATGCATCTTCTAAATTTTCTGGCTCTAATATCTCCTTAATATCAAACATTTTAAGTCCTCCTTAAATTACACTAATCCAACTTCCTTAAATTTTTCAAAAACAGATTGTGGATTCATCGGTATTTTATTAAATGACACTCCTGTAGCATCTAAAACAGCATTACGAATTGCTGGTGCTGGTGAAACTGTTGTGTTTTCTCCAATAGACTTTTGTCCAAATCCACCTGCTGGTTCATATCTTTGAATAAAAGCTGAACCAATAGTCGGAGTATCCATTATTGTTTGTAATTTATAATCTAAAAGGTTATTATTTAATGGCTTACCAGTCTTCTTATCGAATAACATTTGTTCTGATAAGGCATATCCAAGTCCCATACTTACTCCACCATGAACTTGTCCCTCAGCTAACATAGGATTCATAATCATACCAGAATCATGAATATTATATATTTCCAAAACTTCTATTTTACCTGTTTTAATATCAACTTCTACTGCTGCAAATGTAGCACCATAAGCTATTGCATTAACTCTAACATTAACTGATGTATCACTAGTTATAGGACAACATTTAATCCTATCATAATATGATTCCATAGCAATTTCCTCAAGTGAACATATTACTCTACCCAATCTTTTTTCAACAATTTGGCAATCTACAATATCTAATTCACTAGCTTCTAAACCACATTTACTACTTGCAAATGCTAATACTTTATCTCTAACTTCTAATGCACATTTTTTAACTGCAGCTCCACTTACAAATGTTTGTCTTGATGCATATGAACCAGTATCAAAAGGAGTTATATCTGTATCTTGATTTGAAATTACATGTACCATATCTATTTTTAATCCAAGAATTTCTGCTACCATTTGTCCAAAAACTGTATCACTACCTTGTCCTATTTCAGTTGCTCCTATTTGCAATTGAACTGATCCATCTTGATTCATTACTATTCTTGCTCCAGCAGGTTCTAATGCTACTGGATGAGTGCCTGTGAAATAACTAAAGCAAGCCATGCCTACGCCTCTTCTTTTATCTCCACTTTGATTCTTATATTCTTTCTTTTTCTCATCCCATTTAATTAGTTCTTTTCCTTTTTCAATACATTCTGGTAATGCAAATGCACGAACTACATTTTTACTAAGAGGTTCAACATAACCTTCAGTAATAAAATTTTTAATTCTAAATTCTATAGGATCCATATTAAGAGCTCTACAAATATCTTCTATATGACTTTCTAGTGCATAGCACATTTGAGGTGCTCCATATCCCCTCATTGCACCTGCTGCAGGTAAATTTGTATAAACTGTTGTAGGGCTATATTTTATTGAATTAAAATCATATACGCCTCTAAATTTTCCTCCAGCACTCAAAGCAACAGAATGACCGTGAGATGCATAAGCCCCATTATTTATAAGGTTTTTTATATCTAATGATATTAATTTTCCATCTTTTGATACTGCTGTTTTAAATTTAATTTTCATAGAATGTCTTGTCCTTGTATCAATAAAACATTCTTCTCTATCTAATGTATATCTTACTGGTCTTCCATCTACAGCAAGAGACATAGCGGCCGTTAATGGTTCAATAACTACATCTTGCTTATTTCCAAACCCTCCACCAACATAAGGTTTAATAACTTTTATCTTACCCCATTGGATTCCTAATGATTGTCCAACAATTCTTCTTACAATATGAGGAATTTGAGTTGAAGAAACTATTACTATACGATCTTCACCATCTACGTAAGCATAAGTACTATGATTTTCCATATGGCAATGTTGAACTATACTTGTTTCAAAATTTCCTTCAAATATTCTATCTGCCTTTTTTAAGTCTTCTTCTACATTTCCAATTTCTGATCCAAAAGAACTTAAAATATTATTAGGTCTTTCTTCATGAATTATTGGCGCATTTTCTTTTAAAGCATCTTCACTATCTACTATTGGTTCAAGAACTTCATAATCAACCTCTATAAGTTCTAAAGCTTTTGCTGCCACTATTTCATCTACAGCTATAACAGCTGCAATGGCATCTCCAACAAATCTAGCTTTATTAGTAAGAATTAATCTATCCTCTATATCTCTATGACTTGGATCTAATGACCATGGATGACCAGCCGTAGCAAATTTAATTTTGGGTAAATCTTCATGTGTAATAACTGCTTCTACCCCTTCTAATTTCTTTGCCTTACTAGTATATATATTTTTAACTATGGCATGAGCATAAGGACTTCTTAAAACTTTTCCTACAAGCATATCGCTTATAAAAAAGTCATCTACATACTTTGCTTTACCAGTAACTTTAGCCATAGCATCAAATCTAATTATGCTATTTCCGACTATATTATTTGTCATATTACACCTCCATAAAATTTACATAGCATAGAATTATATTTTATTGCTATATTTTAACATAGCTTCAAATAAAATGTACTTGTTTATTGGAATATTTCAATATCATAATATATTTTTTGTAATACTCCTTTTAATACTAGTATGTAGCATATCTCATGCCAAAATTAAATTTATAGTTTTTTCGTGCTTTTGTACTAAATTTCTATTATTTATTAATTAATTTAAATATATTTTTTTTGATATAATAAAAAATTTTTAGCAAATATAAGTAATTGTTTACACTATTATTTTTAATTTTAATTTTTATCATATATATTATTATCATTTTGGTAATTTTAAATTATTAAATTACATATTATTAGCTGTAAACTCTTTGTTATCATTATCAAAACGATAAATTAATTTATCGTTTTGATAATACTAATTTTATAAACTTATTTTAATTAACAAATTAGGAACTTCGTATTTCATTTTAAAACACCATAAATACACAAGTTTCAAATAATAGAGTGTTAAATTAAAATTTAATTTTAAAATATCAAAAGCTACTTTATGGCATAAAATTTGCTATTAATGTTAATTAATTCTAGTTTACATCTAAAGAGAGTTTTAATAAAACTCAATCATATTATGGAGGATGTTCAAATGCAAAAAAAAGATATAATGGATTTATGTGTGAAAAAGTGTAAAGAAGGCATGTTGAATTTAGAAGGTGGACCTTTTGGTGCTGCAATTGTAAAAGATGGAGAGATAATAGCTCTTGCCAATAATACAGTTATTAGTACCAATGATCCCACAGCTCATGGAGAAATGAATGCAATAAGACAAGCCTGTAGCAAACTATCTACATTTGATTTAACTGGGTGTGAATTATATACAACATCTGAGCCATGTCCAATGTGTATGTCAGCAATAATATGGGCTAACATATCAAAAGTTTATTATGGTTGCACTGTTAAAGATGCGGCTGATATAGGATTTAGAGATGAGCATATATTAAACTTCCTAAAGGCTGACTGCACTGATAAAAAAGTTTTAGATTTAGAACAAATCGATAAATCAAATTGCATGGCTGCATTTAAAATGTGGATAAATAATCAAAATAAAACAAGCTATTAATACCTCTTAAATAAATTAATTAAATAAAGCCATAAAAAATAAATACCTATTTAGAATAAGAGGTTGTCTCAAATATATTTTGAGACAACCTCTTATTTTAGCTATCAGTGATTTTATACTATATATTGAATTATTTCTTCTAATTAGTGATACTTAGTCATAGTTTTAGATATTATTTAAATCTACCTTTGATCTTTTAATAAATTTACCATATCCCTTTTCCCCGATAAATTTATTATATTTAACTATTATTTTACCACGTGAAATAGTTATTACTGGATAGCCTTTTACCTTTATCCCTTCATATGCAGAATAATCTACATTAGAATGTAAATTAGAGTTTGTTAATGTAACTTCCTTTTCTGGATCAATTATTACTATATCTCCATCTGAACCTGCCTGTATAGTCCCTTTTTTAGGATATAATCCAAACATTTTAGCTGGATTTGTACAGCATAACTCTACAAATTTATTTAAGCTAATTCTCCCTTTCATAACTCCTTCTGAAAACATAAGTGGAATTCTTTCTTCTATTCCCGGAGCCCCATTAGGACATTTAGTAAAATCATCTTTTCCCTTTTGCTTATCTTTACTAAGAGAAAATGGACAATGATCTGTTGCTATTGTTTGTATATATCCGTCATTAATTCCTTTCCATAACTTTTCTATATCATCTTTAGATCTTAATGGAGGACTAATTGTATATTTTAATGCTTCCTCGTTTGGAAGTTCATATTTACTTTCATCTAATAGTAAGTATTGAGGACATGTTTCTGCATATACTTTTTCTCCTCTTTCTCTTGCCATTTTTATATAATCTAGTCCTAATCCTGATGATAAATGAACTATATAAAGTGGTGCATCTTCTACTATCGATGCCATATTTATCATTCTATTAATAGCTTCTGCTTCACTTTCAGCTGGTCTAGTTAAAGGGTGATACTTAACACTCTTAAGTCCATTACTAACGTACCTCTCTCTTAAAAGTTTTATACTTCCATGATTTTCACAATGAATAGTTGCAATACCTTGCAATTCTTTTAACCTATTTAATACTCTAAGTACACCTTCATCATCAATCATATAATCATAAGTTAAATAAAGTTTAAAGCTAGGTACTCCTTCTTCCTCGACTATTTTTTCCATCTCATTAATAATATTATCATTTACATGTTGAATAACACCATGAAAACTATAATCTATTACTGCATTCCCTTTTGCATACCCATGATAAACATCGATTTGATGTTTCAAATTACATCCTTTAGGACCAAATCCCATATGGTCTACAATAGTTGTTGTTCCTCCACATGCAGCCGCTACTGTCCCTGTATAAAAATCATCATTTGCAACAGCAATTCCTACATCTAAATTTAAATGAGTATGAACATCTACTCCACCTGGAATAACATATTTACCTTTAGCATCAATTATTTCATCTGCTTTTTTTATAATGTTAATACCAATTTCCTTTATAATACCATCTTCTATATAAATATCTCCTTCATAAATATCACTAGCAGTTATTATTGTTCCATTTTTTATTAATAAGGACATATTATCACCTCACTTAATTTTTCTCTCTATATCAATTATATTTCTTTGCTTTCACTAAATATACAGTGTAAATTACAATGCTTATTATCATACCTAAAACATATGAGTTATCATAAAAAATTTTAAGTGGTGAAACTCATCTTTATTATTTTTTTGCTTTCTTATAAAAAGTATTTTTTAGTGGTAGTTCTGTTCTAAATATTCCATCTAATTTATAATAAGCTCCTTGTGCTGCTGGTGCTGTTGGAATACAGGTAATTTCCCCAACCCCCTTTGCTCCAAAAGATAACTCTTGTGTATTTTTTTCTATTATAATAGGAGTAATTTCTGGCACTTGGGTTGCTCTTAAAAGTCCTAATGTTCCAAATTTAACTTTAGGAACTGAATTTTCTATTATATAATCCTCTGTTAATCCATAGCCCAATCCCATTACAACTCCGCCTTCAATTTGTCCTTCTACATTCTTAGGATTTATTGCCTTTCCTACGTCATGAGCTGCAACTACTTTTTTAAGTTTCCCTTGTTCATCAATAACAACAACTTGAGTTGCATATCCATAAGCAACATGGCTTACTGGATTTTCTTTAGGACTACCCATTTTATCTGTAACCCCTAAATATTCTCCAAAAAATTCTATTCCTTCTAATTCTTTTAATGTTTTTCCTTTTAATGCTTCCTTTAATTTTAATGCTGCAATTCTTGTAGCTTCTCCTGTAAATACTGTTTGTCTTGAAGCTGTTGATGTTCCTGAATCCGGAGTTATTTTTGTATCAGGAGTTTCATAAACTATTTGTGAAGCTGGAATTCCTAACACTTCACCAACAACTTGTACTACTACCGTTCCTACACCTTGACCCATACAAGCTGCTGAAGTCCTTATATGAACTTTTCCATCTATTACTCCTACTTTACATCTTCCTGTATCGGGTAATCCAACACCAATACCTGCATTTTTAAATGCACATGCTATTCCAGCATATTTATTGCTGTAATAAAAATCTTTAACAGCTTCTAAAGTTTCAACTAAAGCTGTACCCTCATCAGCAATTTGACCATTTGGAAGAACCTGACCTGGTCTTATTGCATTTAACATTCTCATTTCAAATGGATCTATGCCTACCATTTCTGCTAACTGATTTAAGTTACATTCAGTTGCAAATGCTGATTGAGTTACTCCAAACCCTCTAAATGCTCCTCCTGGAGTATTATTTGTATAAACAGCAATTCCATCTACAACCATATTTTGATAATTGTATGGACCTGCTGCATGAGTACATGCTCTTTGAAGAACTGGTCCTCCAAGAGAAGCATATGCTCCTGTATCTGCTATTATTTCTGCTTTCATTGCAGTTAATTTTCCATTTTCATCACATGCTGTTGTAAATTCCATTTCCATAGCATGTCTTTTGGTATCAACTATTATACTTTCTTGTCTTGTAAGACACATTTTTACTGGTTTTTTAGTAATATATGCAAGTAGTGCAGTATGATGTTGACAGCTCATATCTTCCTTACCACCAAATCCTCCACCTACATATTTTGAAATAATCCTTAACTTATCTTCTCCTAAATTTAATAATGAACCTATTTCCCTAAAATCATCATATATACTTTGAGTTCCTGTATAAACTATTAATCCATCTTCTCCATCTGGAACTGCAACTGATGCCTCTGGTTCTAAAAAGGCATGTTCAGTAAATGGAACCTTAAATTTATTTGTAACAACATATTTAGAATTCTTTATAGCCTCATCAGCATTTCCCCTTACTAAATGTTCATGAACTAGAATATTTCCACCTTCATGTATTTTAGGAGCGTTAGATTTCATTGCTTCTTCTGGAGATGATATCGGTTTTAATTCTTTAAAATCCACTTGTATATGTTTTAATGCTTCTCTTGCAATTTCCTCAGTTTCTGCTGCAACTAAAGCTATTGCATCTCCAAGATATCTTGTTTCTTCTCCAACCTTTATTAAAGCTGGAGTGTCTTTTTTAAGGTGTCCTAAACACCTTTTTCCTGGAATATCTTCTGCTGTTACAATTTTAATTACCCCTTCAATTTTTTCTGCTTCAGATATATCTATACTCTTTACTAATGCCCTAGGATATTTACTTCTTAAAGCTACACCATAAAGCATTCCTTCAATTTTTATATCATCTGTATATTCTCCTATTCCCAAAGCTTTATCTTTAGCATCAACTCTTGCCATAGGTTCTCCTACTAAACCTTTACATTGAACTTTTGGAACCTCTTTATTTTCTCTAAATATTTCAGCAGCCATCATAATAGCTTTTTCTATTTTTACATATCCTGTACATCTGCATATATTTCCAATTAAAGCCTTCTTAACTTCTTCCATTGTTGGCTCTAAATTTCTATTAAAT
Source organism: Clostridium sp. CMCC3677 (assembly GCF_023845585.1). Classification (GTDB taxonomy): domain Bacteria; phylum Bacillota; class Clostridia; order Clostridiales; family Clostridiaceae; genus Clostridium; species Clostridium aquiflavi. Next base: position 97,715 of record NZ_JAMQHS010000008.1, on the reverse strand, counting down.
AAAGCCTTTGCACTAATAACCATTCCGGGTATACAGAATCCACATTGTACTGCACCAGCCTCAGTAAATGCATAGGCAAATACTTCTCTTTCTCTATCTGTGAATCCCTCTATCGTTGTTATTGTCTTACCATTTACCTTTTCTGTAGTAAGAACACATGCTTTAATAGCCTTTCCATCAACTATAACCATACATGTTCCACATGCACCCTCTGAACATCCATTTTTTACAGATGTTATGTTACAATCATCTCTCAAATATTTTAAAAGCTTTTTATTTTCATCAACACTTTTTTCCTGTCCATTAAGAATGAATTTAAACAATCTTATCACTCCTCATAATTCAAATTTTAAATATTACCCATTTTACTTTTTATCTTATAATTTATAACTAACTTCCACTTTAAATTGCTATTTTTATATTTAGTTTTACTGATGTATTTCTACTGGTTCGTTACCTATATATACATCCTTAATTTTATTAACTACTGTTTCTTCTTTATTCTCATTTCCTATTACATTAAAAAATATATTTAATAAAATTGCAGATATACTTCCTGTAGTTATCCCACTATGAAAAATTGTTTGCACCCATGTTGGAAAATTATCATAAAACGTTAAATTAGCTAATGGTATCATTGAAAGTCCTATACTAACAGCAACTATTACTGAATTTTTATTTCCATCGAAATTCACTTTTGATAGTGTTTTTATTCCTCCAACTAGAACCATTCCAAACATTGCAAATCCCACACCACCTAGTACTGGCTTCGGTATAGCACCCATCGTTGCAGCAAATTTTGGTGTAAAGCTTAATATTAAAAGAATTATTCCTGCATAAATGCCTATAAATCTAGATTTTATATTTGTTAATCCAACAAGACCTGTATTCTGAGCAAATGGTGTAATTGGAAAAGTATTAAATATACCTGCCAAAAATGTTGAAATACCATCTCCTGCTAAACCTTTCCTTATATTTTCTTCAGTAACTTCCTTGTCTGTTATTTCATGTATTGCTATCATGTTTCCAACTGATTCAGTCATTAAAACAAGCATTATTAGAATCATAGAAATTATTGCTGATATATTAAATGTAGGCATTCCAAATTTTAAAGGTACATTTAAACTAAACCAAGCTGCATCTTTAACTTTACTAAAATCATCCATTCCGAAGACCATAGCTAATAAAGTTCCTATTACTATAGAAAAAAGTATTGCTGCACTATTCCAAATTCCTTTTATATATTTAAATAACAATAGAGTTATAACTAGAACTGCTAATGCTAATCCCACCTCTTGCGTAGTTGCTGGTTTGGCTATTCCTCCAGTTATCCATTTTATGCCTACTGGCATTATAGAAATACCTATTACTAACACAACTGTTCCTGTAACTACCTTTGGAAAAAATTTTATTAATTTACCAAACACAGGTGATATAATAAAACAAAATAATCCTGCTATAATTACTGATCCAAAAACAGTTGTCATTGCCAGATGCTTATCACCATGAGCTCCTGCAATAATTGCAAGAATTCCAGATACTGCCGCAAAGCTTGTACCTTCTATAACCGGTATTTTAGCTCCTGCAATATTTTTTAGACCACACCCTTGAATCAGAGTACCTATTCCAGCCATAAATAACCCTGCATTTATAAGAAAAACTATCTCTAAATCATTTAAACCTGCTGCTTCTCCAATCATAAGTGGAACAGCTACTGCACCCGCACACATTGACATTACATGTTGAAGTGAAAATATCCATGCCTTTGAAAAAGGTATTTTTTTATCAACTGCAGGTATTAAATTAGCCCCATCCTTTTCTCTCATACTTTCAAATCCCTTCAATTAATTCTATTAAAGTTAATCTCATTATATTTTTCTATATTTAATAAATATCTCATAATCCACTTTTTCGCCTATGATAACGTTATCTTATGTAATATCTAAATTTACACCATTATAAAAAAAATCTAAAATCTCTCACTATAATTAACTGTTTTTATATTTTCACCTTACTACTATCTGTATTTTTAACTGTAATATAAGAACTACCTTAAATTTTACTTATTTTTGATGTTCATTTTATTACTAGTAAGTAGCATATTTCATGCCAAAGTTAGATTTGATTTTTTCGCGTTTTTACACTAATTTTCTATTATTTATTAATTAATTTAACCGTATTTTTTCTTATCTAATGAAAAATTTTGAAAATTTAAGTAATTGTTTATATATTCATTGAAAATTTAAATTTTCAACATATATATTTTTATCATTTTGGTAATTTAAAATGATCAAATTGCATATTATTCTATAAGATATCTATTAAAATTATCAAAAAGATAACATTTTTATCACTTTGATAATTTTAGCTTTATAAGTGAATTTATGTATTAAGAAATGTAAAAAGGTATGTTAAATTTAGAATGTTTAATAATTAAGGCACATGAAAGATAATAAGTCATTAGTAAAAGGACTTATTATCTTTCATGTGCCTAATAATTTTTAGTATCTTTATTATTCATCAAGTATTTTGTTAATTAATGTGCTTTTTCCGCACTGTATTTTTCCTGTAATTAATATATTTTTATACATAGTTAAATTCCTATTATAATTAATATGATGAGGTAGATATTCCACCTCATCATATTAATTATAATGTAGCAATTACTTCTATTTCTACTGGAGCGTCCATAGGTAATTTAGCAATTTGCACACAACTTCTTGCGGGGAAATTTTGTGTAAAAAATTTTGCGTATACTTCATTTACAGCTGAAAAATCATTTAGATCTTTTACAAAAACTGTAGTTTTAATTACATTGTCAAGATTTGTTCCTGCGTCTTCCAAAATAGCTTTACAATTTTCTATACTTTGCTTAGTTGCCTTTTTTATTTCTGTTTCTAATACCTTTGTCTTTGGATTTATAGGTAATTGACCAGATGTATATACTAACTTATCTATAATTACTCCTTGTGAATATGGTCCAATTGCTTCTGGTGCATTTGGTGTATTAATTATTTTCTTCATAATAAATTCTCCTTTTACTTTTAATTATATTGCATTGATAATGCATTTTTAGGACATCTAGTTACACATAATCCACATCCAAAACATTTCTTACTATCAATGATTAGCTTATTTGAAACTTCTATTGCATCATATACACAACTTGTTTTACAAATCCCACATTTTATACAAACATCTTCTTTTACAGTAGGTGCTATTGACTCTGTTCTGAAGTTTCTTTCCTCACATTTTTTATGAGCAAGTCCTATTATCTCATTTACATCTTTATATCCATGACTATCTAAAAAGTCGTTTAATTCCTTAGCAATTTTTCCATAAATACTTGGTCCTTTTAAAATAGCTTCTGTGCATACTTGTACAGATTGTGCTCCTGCCATTAACATTTCAGCAGCATCTCTTCCACAAGTAATTCCTCCTACTCCTATTATTGGTATCTTTATTACCTTAGAAGCATCATAAATATTTCTAATAGCTACTGGTTTTACTGATGAACCTGATAACCATCCATATCCTGTTTGACTTCCCATAATTGGATATCCTGTTTCCACATCAATTGCCATACAAGGTCCTACTGAATTTATCATTACAAGTCCATCTGCACCTGCATCTTCTAATGCTTTAGCTATTTTTTGAATATCTGTATGAGGACTCATTTTCATAAATACAGGACAGTCAAGTGCTGCTTTTGCTGCTTTCATTGCATCAACTATTGGAGCAATATCAGTTCCAACATAATGAGTTGATAGCTCAACAGCATCTGCATATGGTTTTACTAAAGGTGCAACTTTTTTTATTTGATCTGCAGTATATCCCATACTAATTATCATTGGTACTCCAGCTTCTTTTGCTCTTTTATATTCTTTTTCTATCCATTGCTCTTTTGGAAGTTCTGACCAAAGTTCTGTATTTAAAAAACCTGCATTGGTTTTTGCCATACAAGGTCTTGGAACATCTGCTGGCTTTTCAGATATTGTTTTTGTAACTAATCCACCAGCACCTCCCTTTACTGCTAAAATACATAATTCTCCATCCTTTGCACCAGGTCCCGCTGCTGTGAATATTGGGTTATCAAACTCCATTCCGAGTATATTAACTTTTAAATTTGCCATAATACTGTTCCCCCTATAAAACCTCATATAGATTAATCTACTATTTTAATTTTTCCCATAATTTTCGTGCTACTTTTCTTGATTTTTTTAATGTTTCTTTTTCATCTAATGTCATAATTTTTCTATTTTGCATTATAACTTTTCCATTAATTATTGTTGTATCCACACATCTTCCACTCATACCAAACATTATATGACCATTTAAATTATTTTCATTCATAGGTGTCAATGGATTATAATCAACAATTATTAAATCAGCATATGCTCCTTCTTTTAATATTCCAAGTGGTTTTTTAAAATACTTAGATGCTATATTTCTATTGTTTTCAAATAGCATTTTATTAGTTTCTACAAACCCTACATTAGAATCACTTAAATTGTGTTTATGAATTATATTTTCAACCTTCATTGATTCAAACATATCTGATGTATATCCATCAGTGCCAAGACCAACTACTACTTCATTTTTCATCATTTCTATTACCGGGGCACACCCAACAGCATTTCCCATATTTGATTCTGGATTATTAACTACATTAGTATTAGTTTCTTTTAAAATATCAATTTCCCTTTTATTTATGTGAATGCAATGAGCACATATTGTTTTTTCTCCCAATATTCCAAAATCATTTAATCTCTCTATTACTCTCTTGCTGCTGCTTTTTAAACAATGATTTAAATCATCGATTCCTTCTGCTGCATGAATATGATATCCTATATCAAGGCCTTCCAAACTATTAACACATTTTTTTAAACTATCATCACTAAGAGTAAATGAAGCGTGCATTCCAAACATGCCTTTTACCATATCATCTTCTCTTTCATTTGATGCCTTAATAAAGTTAACGTTTTCTTCTATACCTTCATTTAGAATTTTCTCTCCATCTCTATCGGAAACTTCATAAGCATAAACCCCTCTAATACCTAAATGAGTAGCTGCATCTGCTATAGTAAATAAACTTCTACTTGCTGACATAGGACTAGCATGATGATCAAATACAGTTGTAACACCATCTTTAACACACTCAATTAAAGTTGTATAAGCACTATATTTAACATCTTCTAATGTTAACTTCTTATCTATTTTCCACCAAACATTTTCAAGAATATCAACAAGACTTTTTGATAGCGGATTATTTAATGTTAGTCCCCTTGCAAATGCGCTATATATATGATGATGAGTATTTATTAATCCTGGCATTATAACTTTTTCCTCTGCATCTATAAACTCATAATATTTATATTTTGCTTTTAGCTCATCTGTATTACCAACTTCTAGTATCATATTGTCTTTTATTGCAATACAACCATCTTCTAAATAGGGTTCTTTATTATCTTGAGTTATTACCCTTCCATTCCCAACTAATAGCATTGTGCCACCCTCTTTAACTTAATTTTTTATTTATTATATTGGCCTCTCCAAACTATCTCTTTATACTTATCTGGATCTGTATCTCCCTCTGTACTAAATAATAATACTTTTGAATTTTCATCTAATTCTAATGATTCTTTTAAATCTTTATATTTATCATTTTTCATTATTTCATAAAGTAATCCTGAAGTAACAGCACCTGATTCACCTGAAATAACCTTTTTATCTCCTCTTAATGAATTACCAAGTATTCTCATACCATTTGCTGCAACATAATCTGGTGATGAAACAAATGTGTCAGAGTACTCTTTTAAAACTTTCCAACCAATTGTATTTGCTTCTCCACAAGCTAATCCAGCCATTATTGTTTGCATTTCTCCGCCTACAGCTATTAAATTTCCATCATTAGCTTTTGCTGATTTGTATAAGCAATCTGCTAAGTTTGATTCTACTATTACTGTTTTAGGACAGTTCCCCTTAAATACAGAAGCAAAGAATCCTTGTATTGCACCTGCTAAAGAACCTACACCAGCTTGTATAAATATATGAGTTGGTCTTTCAACTCCATATTCAGTTAATTGATTTAATGCTTCAAGTCCCATAGTTCCATATCCTTGCATTATCCAAGCTGGAATTTCTTCGTAGCCTTCCCATGCAGTATCTTGTATAACTACTCCATTATTTTCATCTGCATATTTAGCTGCAAGTCTTACTGCATCATCATAATTCATATCAGTTATAGAAGCTTCTGCTCCTTCTTTTCTTATATTTTCTAATCTTGTTTTTGATGATCCTTTTGGCATATAAACTACTGATTTTTGTTTTAACTTATTGGCAGTCCAAGCTACTCCTCTTCCATGATTTCCATCTGTAGCTGTTACAAATGTAATTTCTCCAAGTTCTTCTCTAAGCTCTGGTGAAATTAACTTTTCATAAGGTAATTCAGATATATCTCTATTTAATTTTTGTGCCATGTATTTTGCCATGGCAAAAGAACCACCTAACACTTTAAATGCATTTAATCCAAATCTATATGATTCGTCTTTTATATAAATACCACCTAATCCTATATCCTTACTTAAATTTTCTAAACTAACTAATGGTGTTTCCTTATATTGAGGAAAACTTTTATGAAAATCTCTAGCTTTACTTATCTCATCTTTATTTAAGAAATCTAGTAAATTTTCATTATTAGTTTTAGGTAGTTGATTTTTTTTCCACTCTATATTTTCCATTATTTACCCCTCCAGTTAATGTTTATTTAAAGCCTACTAATACTTTATTCTAGTACCAGTCTTTCCAGTTATACCATCCTTTGCTTTTTCAAGAAGAGTAATCAAAGAATATCTACCTTCTTTTGATGAGGCAAACTCTATTCCAGCTTCTACCTTTGGTTTCATTGAACCTGGTGCAAAATGACCTTCTTCTAAATACTTTTTCATATCAGTTACATTAACATCAGCTAACCATTGTTCATTTTCTTTACCAAAATTTATAGCAACTTTTTCAACAGCAGTTAAAATAATTAAACAGTCTGCATCAAGCTCTTTGGCAAGTGTACAGCTTGCAAAATCTTTATCAATTACAGCTCCTACACCTTTTAAGTGATTTCCTTCTTTTATAACAGGAATTCCACCTCCACCACAAGCAATTACAACTTGGCCATCTTTAATTAAACTCTTTATTGTTCCTATTTCCACAATACTAACTGGTTTTGGCGATGCTACTATTCTTCTATAACCTCTACCAGAATCCTCGATGACATTATCTCCATTTTTAATAGCAATATCAGCTTCTTCCTTTGTCATGAAACTTCCTATTGGCTTAGTTGGATTTTTAAAAGCCTTATCCTTTGATTCTACTTCAACTTGTGTAATAATAGTTGAGACATTCTTATTTATATTTCTATTTAATAATTCTTCTTTAATTTGATTTTGCAAATCATATCCTATATATCCTTGACTCATAGCAACACAAACTGACATAGGACAAATAGAATATTTAGGATCTAATTTATGAAGTTCACTCATAGCTACATTTATCATTCCAACTTGTGGACCATTTCCATGAGAAATAACAACTTCATTTCCATCTTCAATTAAATCAACGATTGCTTTGGCAGTAGTTTTTATAGCAGTCATCTGTTCTTTTAAAGTGTTACCTAATGCATTTCCGCCTAATGCAATTACAATCTTCTTTTTCATATTTCTCACCTCAACATCTATGTTTTAAAGCAAAGTGGCTATGCCACCTTTTTAGTTGAGAGTGGAAAGATGAGAGTTGATAGTTTTGGTTGAAAGTATAAAAACTTTCTAAAATAATATATTTTAAAATTCCATGCTGGAATTTTTCCTTCACTCTCCACTTTCCACTCTCAATTCTCAACTAAATATAATTCTATTCAAAATGACGTGGTTTATCTTTTTCAACTAATTTAGCTAAAGTTTCTTGAGGATTTTTAACCTTACTTAGGAAAATCATAGCAGCTATAATATATGGCTTAAAGCTTGCTTCTTTATATAATGATTTTCTATATCTATCAAATACACTAGCATCAACTTCACCAACTTCACAGCTTACGCCTGTAATATCTGCTGGTAAACAATGCATGTAGATAGCCTTGCCATCTTTAGTAAGCTTCATTAATTCCTCAGTACATTGCCAATCAATATGATCTGCATTTTGTTTTAATAATTCTTTTTCTAGTTCATCAATACCAGCTTGATCTCCTTTTGCATATAAATCTGTTCTTTTTTCCATTGCAATATAAGGGGCCCAGCTCTTTGGATATACTATATCAGCATCTTTAAATGCTTCTTCCATAGAATTTGTTTTTGTAAATGATCCACCTGATTCTTTTGCATTTTTCTTTGCAACTTCTTCAACTTCCCCCATAACTTCATAACCTTCTGGGTGAGCTAATACTACATCCATTCCAAATCTAGTTAATAATCCAATAATACCTTGTGGAACTGAAAGTGGCTTACCATATGATGGTGAATAAGCCCAAGTCATAGCAACTTTTTTACCTTTTAAATTTTCAACACCACCAAGTTCGTTTATTAAATGAAGTGTATCTGCCATTGCTTGTGTTGGATGGTCTATATCACATTGTAAGTTAACAAGTGTTGGTCTTTGTTCTAATGTTCCATTTTCATTACCTTCTTTAACATATTCTGAAACATTTTGCATATAAGTATGACCTTTTCCTATAAACATATCATCACGAATACCAATAACATCTGCCATAAATGAAATCATGTTAGCAGTTTCTTTTACTGTTTCTCCATGTGCCACTTGTGATTTACCTTCATCTAAATCTTGTACTTCAAGACCTAAAAGATTACATGCAGATGCAAAACTAAATCTTGTTCTTGTTGAATTATCCCTAAATAATGAAATTCCAAGTCCACTATCAAATATCTTTGGAGATACATTATTTTCTCTTAACTTTCTTAAAGCTTCTGCTACTGTAAAAACAGCTTCAAGCTCATCATTAGACTTCTCCCAAGTTAGCATGAAATCATTCTCATGCATATTCTCAAAATTTAATTTATTTAATTTATCAATATATTTATCCATTATACTCATTGTAAATCCTCCAATATTTCTTCTTTATTTTTTATTAAAACTTGTGTTTCTAATAGTGTTGATATTGTAGTATAATATCAGCATTTACTTAAAACATAGCTTTATTTATCTTTACAATAGATTGTTGGTACTGCAGCATATACAGCAGCACATCTTACTAAATCAGCTTTCCAAGTCTTTTCATTTGGAGCATGTGCTTCTTCTTCTTTACCTGGTCCAAATCCTATACATGGAATTCCATATCTACCCATTATTGATACTCCATTAGTTGAGAATGTCCATTTATCAACTAGTGGTTTTCCATACATGCCTTCATAAGCTTCAACCATTGCTTTAGTTGCTGGTGCATCTTCTGGTATTACCCAAGTTGGGAAATAACAATCTGTTGGATATACAAGATTTGTCCAACTTGGTCTTTCATATTTATACATAGTTACTTTTGCATTATATTTTTTAGCAAATGGAAGATTTCTTACTTCTTCTAATGCTGATTCAAAAGTTTCTCCATCAGTTAATCTACGATCTAAAGAAATTGCACACATATCTGCTACTGCACAACGAGATGGTGAATTATAGAACACTTCTGAAACGGTTACAGTTCCTTTGCCTAAGAATTCATCATAGTGTAAATTATCATTTAATACTCTAACCTCTTGTAATATATCCGCCATTTTATAAATTGCGTTATCTCCACGTTCTGGAGCAGAACCATGACAAGATACGCCCTTAACTTCAACTCTTATTTCCATACGACCACGTTGACCTCTATAAATATTTCCATTAGTTGGTTCAGTTATTACAACAAATTCTGGTTTTACCTTATCTTCATTGTGGATATATTGCCAACATAATCCATCACAATCTTCTTCTTGTACTGTACCAGTTACTAACACTGTGTACTTATCAGATAAAAGATCTAGATCTTTCATTATTTTAGCTCCATAAGTTGCAGAAACTATTCCTCCTAATTGGTCAGACGCTCCACGTCCACCTATTTCTTCATCTGTTTCATATCCTTTATAAGGATCAAATGTCCAGTTGCTCATCTCACCTATTCCAACTGTATCAATATGTGCATCATAGGCAATTAAAGTTTTACCAGTTCCCATATATCCTAAAACATTTCCCATTTTATCGATTTCAACTTTATTAAAACCAAGTTTTTTCATTTCTTGTGATATTCTTTTTATCACTAGCTCTTCATTAGCACTTTCTCCTGGGATAGCAATTAAATCCCTTAAAAACTTTGTCATGTCTGCTTCATAAGCCTTTGCTCTTACCTTAATGTTTTTAAAATCCATAGTTATTCCCCCGCCTTTTTATGAAAATATTATTTTATATCATTGGTTTGATGATTTTATTTATATATCACCACTAACTATTACTTTAGCAATTACCTTGCCAAAACTGAGAAGTATTTTTTTCATTTTTTATGAAAAATCCCCCCTATACCTTGCTTAACAGCATTATTTTAATCACTTATTTTATTTTTAAAGTAAGTAATTATCATTTTGATAATTATTTTTATCAAAATAATAAGGAACATAAAAAAATAACAGACCAATATACCTATATATTGTATCTGTTAAATTCTGTAATATGCCTGATTTTAAGCTTATTTTAGTTAGCTAAAGTTAACATAATAAAATATAATTTATCATAATGATAATTTGTATTTTATTCTTCTATTTTTCTATAAAGAGTAGCTATTCCTATACCTAATTTTTTTGCCACTTTCATTTTACTTTTCGTTGAATTTCCATACTTTGCTAAAGCTTTTTTAATATATATCTTTTCTATTTCCTTTAATGTCATTATGTCATCATCTATACATATTTCATCATTTCTATTTTTAAGTTCCTCATTATAACTTTGTACAAATGATGTTGGCAACATAGATTTTTCAAGTATCCCATTTTCACCTGATAAGCTAACCATAAATTCTACTATATTTTCTAATTCTCTTATATTTCCTGGCCAACTATAATCCTTAAATATTTTAATTAATTCCCTGTCTATAGTATGTATATACTTATTACATCTTGCATTATACTTTTCTACTAACATTTTAGTTATTAATACAACATCATCTTCCCTATCCCTTAAGCTTGGAACTTCAATAGGAATTATATTTAATCTATAATATAAATCTGCTCTAAATTTACCTTCATCAACTAGTTTTTTTAAGTTCTTATTTGTAGCTGCTATTACTCTTATATTTAAATTTATCAACTTATTTGAACCTATTTTTACAATGGTTTTTTCTTGTAATACTCTTAAAATTTTTACTTGAAGATATAACGGCATATCACCTATTTCATCTAAAAAAATCACCCCATTATTAGCAAGTTCAAATTTTCCTATTCTTCCCCCAGAACTTGCTCCTGAAAATGCACCTTTAACATATCCAAAAAGTTCACTTTCTAATAAATTTTCTGGAATAGCTCCACAGTTTATAGCTATAAATGGCATATTTTTTCTATTACCTTCGGAATGTACTGCTCTAGCTACTAACTCTTTTCCTGTGCCACTTTCTCCTGTAATTAAGATTGTAGCATCAGTATATGAGACTTTTTTTATTTTCTTTTTAAGTTCTACTATATTATCTGCTTGTCCAATTATTGAATCACAGTTAATACTATTATTTTTTAACTCTTCTTCAATAGTAATTAGTTCTTTAAAAATAATTATTTTGTTACAATCTTTATTATTGATATAGTTTTCTACTACCTTTCCTATAATTTTAAATTTTTCATTCTCAATATTGAAATTATAAATACCTCCTTTTGGAGTATATTCATCTGTTTCTTCTATAGTAACTTTTTTACCTACAATACTTGGCTTAACTTTTAATAACTTTAATGCATTATTATTGGCTGTTATAATTTCATTTTTTATATCTACAGTTATAATTCCATCATCTATAGAATTTACTATTTCTTTGAAAAATTTAATACTGTTCTCATTTTCGAATATTTGATTTTGTTCTATTACTTTAATTGAAATAAATTCAGCTATTTGTTCTAAAAACTTAATCATAATAGCTAAATTGCTTTTCAATTTATCCTTTTGACCTTCATTAGAACATACTAAACCTATTACTCCAAATGTAGTTTCTTCATATTTAATAGGTACACATATTTCCATAAATTCATTGCAGTTTCCTCTTTTTTTACATTCATCACATAATTTATCTTTTCCTGGATTTTCTATAACTAATGTTTTTCCTGTATCTAAAGCCTTCTTATATACATAACCTTGATCTTTTATGTTTTCTCCAATTCTTTTTTCATATATTCCTGTTGCAGCAACTCTTACTAATTTATCATCAACTATCTCCACATCTATTGTTAACAAATTTGATAATAATATAGAATATTTATTTATTATTTCTTTTATATTAACTAAAGTTATTTTCATTTTATAACCCACCTATATCTATTAATATTTATTTAAATTTTCTTACTTTTCTTTCAATTTTACCACCTTACCATTATACCATATAGTTACTTCACTTCTAAGTATAACCATATATTTTCCTGCATTTATTATAGTATTCATTTTATTCTAGTATATTGATAGAATAAAGTTGTTGTATAATGCTTTGTTAATATAATTTTATGTGCAATAAAAAGAGCTAATGGATTTGAAATATTATTCCTTAAGTCCATTAGCTCATTATCACTATTCCTATATTTTGTTATTTATTAATACTCATTACGTATGTCTCATGTATTTTTAAGGTTAACTTCAAAGCTTTTGCTATTAATGTAGTTATAACTAAAATTACCTTTTATTTTTAACTACAACACAGTTCCTTCCCATTCTTTTTGCCTCATATAAGTTCTTATCTACAAGAGGCATGATATCTTCTGACTTTTCTGTTGCTGCACCACCAATACTTAATGTAATCTCAACTTTACCATCAGCACATTTCATATGATCCGTTACAATATGAATTGATTCAGCAAGTGAAATCATTTGTTCTAAAGTTTTCTTCTTACTAATAATACAAAATTCATCACCGCCATATCTAAAAAGTGTTGAATTACTATCTAATAATTCCATTATTATTTCAGCAATTTCTTTTATTACTTTATCTCCAATTTCATGTCCATTACCATCATTTATCTGTTTAAAATAATCAATATCATACATAAGTATTCCAAAGGATACATTTTCCCTTTGAATTTTTCTATATACCTTATTAAAATATCTACGATTATATGACTTAGATAATTCATCTATGACACTGGATTTTTCATTGTATCTAACCATACATACTAAAATTATTATTATTATTACAACAATACACGATGCAGTAATAATTATCTTATATAAATCATTCATTTTATATTTCTGAATTAAAAGTGTAATATTAGTTTCATTTGAATTATACATATGAGCTCCAGTTTGAATATTTCTTAATTGATATTCTTGAGGATACAATCTGATTAGTTTTAATGTGTAATTAGAAATAGTTTTTTCTATTTCTATAGGTAAATCAAACCTATTTTCTTCATCAATCATAGTAGTAATATCAATAAGAAAATTTAATAATATACTATTTTGATTGTATATTAATGCATATGTAAATATCTCATCCATATAATGAGTAAGACCATCATAGTCTTGGGTTAAAAGTCCTACTTTTGCTTGCATTTCTAGATAAGGAAATAGTATTCCTGATACCCATAGTATTCTTGATGGATATGTTTCATAACTGTGTATATATTCTCTAATTTCATTTAAATTCTTCTTACATTCATCATATTTTTTTTCATTTAATAAAATTCTAGCTAAAACTATTTTTCGCCTTTGTTCCATAGATTCATATTCTATTTTATTTTCGCTATCATGCTCTAAAGCTTTATTATAATATTCCATTGCTAATTCCGAACGATTAGTTCTTGCATAGATCATAGCTAATGTTGTATAACAATATTCATAAAAAAACTCTTCCATTTCACATCTGCTTGCATAATTTAATGCTCTATCTAAGCAAGATTCAGCTATATCATATGTATAAAAGTCAATGTATATCTGTGAAATATCAGCATAAGACCACGCTGCAATATCCCACTGTTTTGATAACCCTGATTCTATTTGTGTTTTTACAAAATTATCTATAGCATCATCTAAATTTTCCCAATCAAATAAATCTAATATATATAATTTAGTTAAATTGAGATGGAATTTAGCTATGTTTCTTCTATCTAAATTAGGATTTTTACTTATAAACTCCTGCATATCTAAAATTTCTTTTTTATTATCATTATCATCTACAACAAAAGATTCTATCAATTGATTTAAGTCATCTGAATTTTTGTTCTGTTCATGTTTATTAAAAAAGTACAATGTCCCTACTATGTTTATTCCTACTATTATTGCTACTATAATAATTATATATTGTTTTTTTAATTGTTTCATATATTTACCTTATTCTTTTACTCTATTTTTAAGTTTAATTTTCACTTTTTAAATTAACAGTAATAAATATTTTACTAAATAAGAAACGGTACCATTAGAAGCTGGAAGTCAATTGGCTACCAGCTTTTTTCTACAAAGTTTAGTAAATCATTATCTACAAACTAAAAAAATCATACTACATTTTTATATGCAGTATGACTATTATTAGTATAACATAAAATTTGGTTTTTCACGATAAATATGGATTTAATGAAAACTTTCCTGTTTATTTCACTTCTTGTATTATTTTTTTTACTATTGGAATTACATAACCACTTCCACCTTTGCCTTTTACATCTTCTACAAATGTAGTTACTAAAATGTTATTATCTTTATTTGTTGTGGTTGCTACTACCCATCCTATCTCAGTACCTGTTTTATCATCTTGAGCTAACTTTATCTCAGCAGTACCTGTTTTAGCTGCAATATTAATTCCTTGTTCCGCCAGTGCATGTGCAGTCCCGCTCAATTTACTTACTACACTTTCTAAATCATTTAATATAATTCTAGCGGTTTCATTTGCAATAACATTATCTTTCCAAATGCTTTTCTCAGGACTTTCTTTATATTCTAAATAAGGTTTTAAAATATCTCCCTCATTAGTAAACATTGTATACATCATAGAAAGTTGTAATGGATTCATTAAAATATCACCTTGTCCATATCCACTATCAGCAAGTAATATTTCATTGTTAATTCCATCTTTCGATGAAAATTGAGAAACTGAAACACCATATTCAAATGGAATTTTTTCACCTATTCCAAATTCCTTTAGCTTTTTCTCAAAATTTTCTGCACCTATATCTAATGCAACTCTTGCAAAATATATATTATCAGAAAATATTAATGCATTCTCTAAATTAGCAGGTAATTCATAAGCATGAACCCTTGTTACCTTATATCCACCCCATGAGTCATCTTTTTGCCACTTTAGTCCTACTATTCCTTTATCCTCATTAGGATCAAGTACTTTTTCTTCTATGCCTATAGCTGCTGTAATAGGTTTAAATGCTGATCCTGGAGTTATATTACTTTGAAATCTATTGTATAATGGCTTACTTTCATTAGTATTTAGATCATTCCATTTCTCAGTTGACAGCCCAAGAACAAAATCATTTGGATTATATGCTGGTGTACTTACAAGAGCTAAAACCTCACCGGTATTAGGATTTATACTTACTGTAGCTCCTTTGTTATCTTCTAAAGCGTCATACGCGATTTCTTGAATATTACTGTCTATAGTTAATTTTATATCCTCTCCATTTTTAATTTCCCTATTATAAATTACTTTAATCTCATTTGAATTTTTATCAACTATATTTATTTTTATTCCATCAATGCCTCTTAATCTATCCTCATATATTGCTTCTAGCCCAGCCTTCCCTATTACTGATGAATCAGAATAATTCTTATCACTATTTTT
The DNA here is from genome assembly GCF_023845585.1 of Clostridium sp. CMCC3677. Taxonomy (GTDB): domain Bacteria; phylum Bacillota; class Clostridia; order Clostridiales; family Clostridiaceae; genus Clostridium; species Clostridium aquiflavi. Next base: position 81,727 of record NZ_JAMQHS010000008.1, on the reverse strand, counting down.
TTCTAAATCTTCTGCTGTAACATTTTGAATATATCCAATTAAATGTGCTGCTTTAGCTTCTAATGGATAAATCCTTGAAGGCTTGTCTTTTATGACTACACCTGGAATTTTTGATGCTTTATTAACTATATCATTACTATAAGAAACAACTTTAATTGGTACAAACATATTTGGTTTAACATATGACTGACTTAATTGTTTCTCTATGTACTCACTAGATATTTCTAACGTCTTTGCTATCTCATTTATGGCTTCTTTTTGATTTTCTCCAAGCTTTTCAATAACAATTCCTATTTCAGCTACATCATCATCAGTGGCAAGTCTAATATTATTTCTATCTAAAATATCGCCTCGTCTAGACTCTGTTATTTGAACTTTAACTTTGTAGTCATTATTAAGTTCAGGAAAAATTAAATTTGAAGACCAATTTACTTTAATCTCATCATGAACTCTATTTATATCCATTGTATTATTAAAATTTAGATTTCCTGCAATAGTGTTCATATTACATTGAAATGTTGCTAAGATATCACTACCATCTACTTTCACTTTTGTACTATCTATTGTTATATTTTTGGCTCCTATTCCTTCATAAATATTTTTATTTCTTTCTATGAATTCATCTTTAGATATTTCATTTTTACTTTCATCAGATAACTTATCATACATTAAATCATACTTTTTCTCATTTAATAATTGAAAATATTCCTGTACTAAGTTTTCACTTTGTTTTACATTTATACTATTTGCTTTCATAGATGCAAATATAAATGCTGCTACTACTAGAATTCCTATAATTGTTAATGAAAAAATAAATAGTCTTTTTATTTTTTTCTCCAATAAAAACTCCCCTTTTATATTTAGTATGTTAAATAAAATCCAAACAAAATTACGTATTAAATTAATAACATTATATAATAAAGCTATTAATTAGAAAATATAAAAAAGCTTAAACATTCTCTAATATGTTTAAGCTCTATACAATCAGTAAAAAAAATGATGCTATGTTAATTGTTAATATAAAAAAGAACCTTGATTTCTCAAGATTCTTATAACTAACCCTTTACTACTATTAACATCATTTTAAATTTTTCAGTTGCTTCTAATGCATGAGGAATGTTAGCAGGCATAACTATAAAGTTTCCTTCTGTAACAATTACCGGCTCATTCTCTCCAATTGTTATAGTAACTTCACCTATTGCATATACCAACACACATTTAAAACAGAGCTTTTTATTAAATAATTTATTGTTTTCTGTTTATAAATTAGTCTTCAATTTCCATCCAACAGATTGTTCACGCCTGTTTATAAAGTCAGCATAAATACCTTTTTGTTTAATTAATTTGTTATGCTTACCTTTTTGAACAATTTTTCCTTTATCTAAAACAATGATTTGATCTGCATTTCTTACAGTTTTTAATCTATGTGCTATCATAATTATTGTTTTATCCTTAGTAAGTTCTTCAATAGCAGCTTGAAGTCTATATTCATTCTCTGGATCTACATTAGCAGTAGCTTCATCAAAAATTACAATAGGTGCATTTTTTAACATAGCTCTAGCAATAGATATTCTTTGTTTTTCACCCCCTGAAAGTGAAGCTCCGCCTTCCCCTATTAATGTATTGTATCCTTCCGGAAGTTCTGATATAAATTCATCACAGCAAGCTCTTTTAGCTGCATATACTACTTCTTCATGTGTTGCATTAGGTTTTCCAAACTTAATATTATTTTCAATGGTATCTTCAAAAAGATATACATTTTGGAATACCATACTTATATTAACCATTAAACTGTCTAGAGAATAATCTCTGACATTATTTCCACCAATAGAAACTGTCCCACTATTTACATCCCAGAATCTAGCTATTAAGTTACATAAAGTAGTTTTTCCTGAACCTGATGGTCCTATAATAGCAGTCATAGTTTTTTCATTTATCTTTAAATTTACATTTTCAAGTACAAGATGCTTATCATAAGCAAAACTTACATTATTAAATTCAATATCATAGTTTTTAGGTTTAATATATCTTCTTCCTTCATACATTACAGGTACATTTTCTATTTCTTTTGCTCTATCAATAGATGTTTCTGTCAAATGAAGAATAGCGGTACCATGACCTGCTGATTCTAATTGTGAAAATATAATAAAAGATACTATTAACATCATAAAACAATTAACTAACGTCATTGAATTATTTAAGTAGAAAATAATTGATAATAATATTATTAACATACTAAATAATTTTAATAAAAGTTGTTGTAAAGGCAAATATGGTATTATTGCTTTTTCTAACCCTAGATTCTTTTTACAGCTTTCTTCTATCGATTTATCTACCTTCTTATCTAATTTCTTATCTAAATTAAAAGCTTTTACTACACTCATTCCATGAATTGTTTCTAATACACACTCAACTAAATACTCCTGTGCCTTTTGACGTTTAGGTGAATGAATCCTAGTTTTCTTTTCCAATAAAGATGTACTTAAAAGAAAAACTATAATTCCTCCTACTACAATAAGTCCTATTCTCCAATCAAATAAAAAAACAAATAAAGCAAATACTATTGCATTTATAAATCCACCTAAAGTTTGTACTAAAACTCTTGGTGCACAACTTTCAACATCTGTTAAAACAGTAGTAGCTACACCAGTAATATTTCCTAAACTATTTTTATTAAAATACCCCATTGGTACAACTTTTAATTTATTACCAATATGAATTCTTTCATTTGCTACCATAAAATATCCTGCATGAGTTCTTTGTAATATTGAAAAATAACTTGTAATTATCTGTCCTACAACACTTAGTAACATAAATCCAAAAGCTAGCCACGCATTAATATATTGATTATCATTATCAACTAATGCCTTTAAAATAAAATAAAGTGCATTAATTTGTAGTGCTCCAAAAATCGCAAAAAAGAAAGAAACTATATTAGATTTTTTAATTTGAGATTTTTCATTTCCTGCAAATTGCCATATCTTTTTAAAAACATTAATCATCTATGCCACCATCCTTTACACCAATATGTGCTTGCCACATATTTTGATACAATTTAGAAGTTTTAAGTAATTCTTCATGTGTAGCCTTTCCACAAATATTCCCGTTTTCCATCACTATAATTTGATCTGAATCTGTAATTGTAGATAAGCGGTGAGCTATTACAATTAAAGTTTTTCCAACTACAAGTTTTGAAACTGATTTTTGTATTAACGCTTCATTTTCTGGATCTGTATAAGCAGTAGCTTCATCTAAAATAACAATAGGTGCATCTTTAAGCATAGCACGAGCAATTGCAATTCTCTGTCTCTCTCCTCCTGAAAGATGTCCACCAGAACCTCCAACTAAAGTGTCATACCCATTTTCTAATCCACGTATAAATTCATCACAACCTGCATTTTTTGCAGCTTTTTCAATTTCATAGTCTGTAGCCGTTGGGCGTCCCATTCTTATATTTTCCCTAATCGTATCATTAAATAAATAATTATCTTGTGCTACATAAGCAATTTTATCTGCTAATTGAGACTGTGGTATGCTTTTTATATTAAAACCACCAATACTTACTTCTCCTTCAGAAACATCCCAAAATCCAGCAATAAGCTTAGCAATAGTTGATTTTCCACTGCCAGATGGTCCTACAAGAGCTGTTACTGTTCCCGGCTTTATAACAATATTGATATTCTTTACTGCTGCATCTTTACTATCTTCATGATAACAAAAAGTTACATTCTTTAATTTTATTGTTGAATCATTAAGATTAACTGGTAAACTTGGACGAATTAATTCCTCTCCTGACAAAATTGATTCCACTTGATTTATAACTGTACCTACTGTAGCAAGATTATCTATAAAATTAGTAGCTGCAATAAGTGGACCTGCTATGCTCAAAGATAAAATAATAATAGTTATAAAATCTACAGAAGAAAGACTTCCATTATTATAAAAAATAAATCCTATTGGTAATACTGTTAAAAGAGTAGCTGGACATATTGTGGTATATGCTGACATCTCTAACTGACAGCTTTTCATCCAATTATAAAAATATGAAGCATTATTCTTTACTGCATTAGTATACTTTTCATAAGAATTTGCACTTTGATTAAAAGCTTTAATAACTTCAATACCATTTACATATTCTACTACAGCATTATTCATTTTTTTAGCTGTTTCTACTGACTCTGCATATTTAACTGGATAAGTTTTCATCATACTCATCATACACAGTATCCCAATTGGTAACGTAATTAATGAAACAAGAGCCATACGCCAATCTAAAATAAAAAGATAAATAACTATTAAGAGTGGAACAAGTATATTTGAAGTCATTTCTGGCAATAAATGTGCTAAGGTAGTTTCTAATCCCTCAACTCTATCAACAATAATACTTTTAAATTCTCCTGAAGGAGTATCTAATAAATTTCCCATAGGCATTCTAGATAACTTTGATATAAGCTGTTTTCTAATTTTCATTAAAGTAATAAAAGTAGCTCTATGTGAAATACTAGTTGATATACTTGAAAAAATAATCTTTCCTATATAACCTAGCGTTGCAATTCCACACCACTTTAAATAAAACGATAATTCTTTTCCTCCATTAAGCAATTCTATAATCATTTGTATTACAGCAAAATATGGTACAAATCCACTTGCAACACCAATAACAGCAAATATGATAGACTCAACATATTTTGTTTGCTCCGATCCTGCAAATTTTTTAAGAGAACTAAATGTAGTATCCTTCTGCTTTTTTTTCATAAAATCTATACCTCCATTTTTTATTTACTACTTAAAAATATCCTTCCAACCAACTTCAAAAAATCTTTTTAACTGGTTTACATATTTATGTGCACTCTCTCTTGTCATCTTATGTACAACTATTTCGAATATACCAGTATAAAAGGAGCTACTTAACATATGCATAAGTTCTGGTGTTATTCTTTCAGATGAAAGTGCGTCACTTCCTATAGCTTTAATAAATTTTATAGTATATTCCATCTCTATTTCTACTAAATCATGGACAAACATTGAGTATCCTGTTCCTTCTGAGCAACTAATCAATAACGTAAATATATCAAAATTATCATATATATAATCCACAAAATCTTCTATTTTATCTTTAGAATAATTAAATACTTCCTCTTTCTGGATATCATTTGGAAGTTTATGAAAATTTTCTTGTGATAACCAGAACCACTGTTTCAAATATTCAACTACTGGTACAACAATAGCATTAAATAAACCTTTCTTATCTGAAAATCTAGTATATATTGATCCAGTGCTTGTCTTTGCATTTTGAGCAATAGTACGTAAAGAAGCATCTTTAAAACCTTTTTCTAAAAACTCGACTTTAGCACATTCAAGTACTTTTTCATATACACCTTCAATCTGTTTAGCCATATATATCCTCCTAAGCCTATATATTCATAACACTGTTTTAAATATACCTAAATTGATAATAATTGTCAATATCATTTTAAAATTTCATTCCTTATTTTGAATATAATTACTAAATAACAAAGCCTTATTTAATATGTAATAATACGTAAAAAACCCACAAGCAAAGCCTGTGAGCCATAAAATCAAATCCTTATTATACTTTAGTCAAACCTTTTTTATAAAAAGCAAAGATTTATTCTTTCGTTACATTTATATGCCTTCTAATTACTTCTAATATAAAAATAAGGATATAGATTTATTCTACATCCTTTTTATAAATCACTTTTCCAACTCTATTAATATGATCTATTAAATCATCATGATTTAAATGAGTATAATCTAATATATCAAAAAAGTATGGCATTGGACTTTCATCTTCTAATAATGAATGAAGTTGTGATAATGTATCAAATGTAATTTTTTCTCCTATAATAGCTAAGTCTACATCAGATCCTGGTTTATAATTTCCCTTTGCTCTAGATCCAAATATAATGGCTTCTTCTATTTCCTGAAAATTACTTATCTTTTCTATTATATATTTTAAATCAAATTCTTTTAATCCAAACTCCATAGTTATTCCTCTAATCTTTTTAATAATTCTTTGATTTCAGGATAATATTGTTTTTTTATTAATTCTTCTGCTTGCTCTGCCACAGACTCATCATAAGTATGCGCCATTAAATTTCTCTTTTATAAAAGTAGGTATTGTAAGATTATCTTACAATACCTAAAACAATTTTCATTACAATGAACATCTTTCTCCCACAAGCTACAAAATGCGGGCTTTCTCGTTAAGTTAAGATGTCTAGGCAAGTTCCAATTCACTAAGCGTTCAATGACAACTTCACAACTGTCTCTGCGTGAGGTGTGTTTGGGAACATATCTTTCACTTGTGTTTGGATTATTTTATAACCTCTTTCAATTAATACTTTAAGGTCTGTTACTAAAGTCTTTGGATTACATGAAACATATATTATTTCTGGTGCATTAAATTTAATTACGTAATCTAAAGCTTTAGGATGGACTCCACTTCTTGGCGGATCTAATATTATTATATCTGGCTTATCTTTTACTGTTTTTATTATTTCCGCTACATCTCCTGCCAAGAATTCGCAGTTATTTAATCCATTTAATTTAGCATTTTCTTTTGCTGCCTCAACAGCTTCTTCTATAAGTTCTATTCCTACAACTTTTTTAGCGTTAGGAGCAACTATTTGACCTATTGTTCCTGTTCCACAGTAAAGATCAAATACAACTTTATTTTCTGAACTTCCCATAAAGTCTCTAACTAATGAATAAAGGCTTTCTGCACCTTTTGTGTTAGTTTGAAAGAATGAGAATGGTGAAATTTTAAAATTAAGTCCTAATAATTTTTCTTGTATATAATCTCTTCCATATAATACATTTACCTTTTCTGGTATTACTGCATCTGAGAATGAATTATTTTCAGTGTGAAGTATTGATACTAATGTACCCTTATAATCTTGAGATTTTAATAATTCAACATATTCACTTAAATCAAAATCTATTTGAGTAGTTGTAACAAGATTTACTAATATTTCACCTGTATTTTGAGCTTTTCTTATTACAAGATGTCTTAAATATCCTTCTCTTTTCATAACTCTATAATATGGTAAGTCTTGTTTTCCGAAATAATCTGCAGTTAATCTTATTATTCTTCTATAGTCTTCATCAACTATCTTACAATGATCAACTGTCATTATTCCAAAAGATTTACCTCTCATATGCATTCCAATTGAAAGATCTCCGCCTTTTTCTTCATCACCAAATGTGAATTCCATCTTATTTCTATATTCCCATTGCTCTGAACTTCCAAGTACCCCTAAAAACTCTCCAGTAGTTACATCAGCTTCTTTAAATAAATCTTTTATTTCATCTTCTAAAACTTGTAACTGCTTTTCATAAGATAATGTTTGAGATGAGCATCCTCCACAAAATCCAAAATGAGGACATATTGCATCTATTTCATAATCTGCTCTTTCCTCTACACCTGTTAATTTTAATTCAGCGTATTCTTTTCTGTTCTTTTTAACCCTACCAGTTACTACTTGACCTGGATATGTATTTTTAACATATACTGGCTTATCTTCTAAATATCCTATTCCTGTCGATGGGAATTGTGTTTTTTCAATTTTAACTTTTACTTCGCTTCCTCTTTTCATAAACGTTCTCCTATAATTACTTTATATTAATAATTCTTTTTCCTATGCTTTTGCTTGATTTAGTTTTTTCCATTAACGGCATATATAATACATTTACTATAAAATAGAACATAATTAAAATTCCTAATGGCATAGATACCTTATATCCTATAAATTTTATTATAAAATCAAATATAATTAATGATACTCCTGAAAGTGCCATTGTAACTAATTGGTCTATAACACTGGCAAATATTTTTTTTAATAATGATGGTTTTTCTTTATTATCATTACTATTATTTTCATTTGTCTCTCCCATTAATAATTCTTTTGTTTCATTGTTAGTTTCTTCTTTTGCTTTTGTGTCGTTCAATATAGCATCTTCTTTTTCATTAATATTATTTTCTTCTTTACTCAAGGTATTTTCCCCCTTATTAATTATATTAATTATTATTTTCTAAAGTTGGATTTGGATCTTTAAAATTATAAGTTTTTGTGCTTAATTTATATACTATATAATTTTTATTAAATCTTATTTCTTCCTTTAATCCATCTATTGAATTTTCTATAATGCCTTCTCCCTTTTCACTCTTTAACCCGTCTATTATCTGTTTATTTATTTCTGAATAATTTCTACTACTTTGTCCTGTAAATGCAGCTATGTATTTATTGAAAGATGTATTTCCTAAATCAAAGTTTCCTGATTTTATTGCTTCTGCACTGTCAAAGTTTAAACTTAATTTTAATTCTATTTCCCCTGATGATAAATCTTCTCCAAATACCTTCATTCCAAAGTACATGCTTTCTATTTTATTAGGATCTGGTTTTTCATTATCGAAATATATTGAATTAACACTTATAGTGTTTCCATCATTTTCTTTTACTACATCTTCCTTAGAGTATTTCATTCCAAGTTCTTCTGTTACTTTTTCCATTTTAGATAAATAATCTTTAAAATATCCTTTTGTTTTTTCTAAACTATAATCTTCTGCCCACGATCCTTGTAAATTTTCATCTGAATTTTTTGCTTCAGTTACAGCTTTAGCATTATTATTGTCTTCTGCTTTATTACTATCTATACCAATACATCCAATTAATGATGTTGTAATTATTAAACTCATTAGTATAGCACAAATTCTTTTGGACATTAAAAATCCCCCTAGTTTTTATTTTTAATTATATTTATATAAATTTATATTATATTCTTAGATTAATACTACTTATTAGAATACCACAATACAATAAATTATTGTATCATTATTATATTTCAAATATGTGTCAATAGCAAAAATATTATTTAATCTATGTTTTAAGCGTTAAACTTCTATTTGATCTTTTAGTTTTTCAAAACTTTTTTCACCAATTCCATCAATATTTTTAATATCTTCTACTGAATTAAATGCTCCTATATTTTCTCTATATTCTATTATTCTTTTTGCTTTTGCTTCACCTATTCCATTAATATTTTTTAATTCTTCAAGTTGTGCACAATTTATATTTATTTTTCCACTGTTATTAGATGTACTCATATTACTTTGTGAATAACTTATGTTGTCTTTTACTTCATTTTTATTATGTATATATATTAATTCATGATTTTTAAGTTTTTGAGCTCTATTTATATTAGATATATCTGCCTCTTCTGTTAATCCACCAGCTATTTCAATAACATCTTTAACTATGCTCTCATCATTCAATTCATATACATCAGGGCTTTTTACTTCACCTTTTATTTCAACTACTATATTTTTATCTTTTAACTTTTCTATTTTTTCATCTTCATGACTATTTTGATTTTCTTCTTCAACAAAAATTGAAGTATTATCGTTTTTTACTAATTTGTTTTTTCCACTTTTAATATATGTAAATAAACATGCTATGAGTATTATAACTAAAATTGCTATTATTCCAATTTTTTTATTAGCTTTATTAATCAATTTGAAAACCTCCTTTAGTTCTTAATATTTCTTAAACTAATATTTACATTTTAGTATAATAATAAGTTTGTTCTTAAATTTATCAACAGAATTTCATCCATTTATTTTAATTATATACATTAAAATACAATTTTATTATCAAAATTCATATTTTTATAGCATAATATATTTTTCTTTGGTAAAATAAAACTGTTGTAATAAAAAATTTTAATATTATGGAGAATGTTATGAAATCACATTTTAAAACACTTATTTTTTTCCTATTTATATTTCTTGTTTCATCCGTTAATGTAATGGCGATGCCAGCGCCTCCTGAAATAAATGCAGAAGGTTCTGTTTTAATGGATGCATCAACTGGAGAAATATTATTTAGTAAAAATCCCGATAAAGTTTTGGAGCCGGCCTCAACTACTAAGGTAATGACTGCTATATTAACTTTGGAAAATTGTGATTTAAATGAAGAGGTTGTAGTTACTGAAGATTTTACAAAGGTTGATGGTACAACTATAGGCCTTTTAAAAGGTGATATTGTTACTGTAAAAGATTTATTACTTGGGCTTCTATTAGAATCTGGGAATGATGCAGCTAACGCTTTAGCTTGCCATGTTTCTTCTTCTATTGATAAGTTTGCAGTGCTTATGAATAAAAAAGCTACTGAAATTGGAGCCGTTAATACCCATTTTAAAAATCCAAGTGGATTACCTGATCCAGAGCATTTAACTACTGCTCATGATTTAGCTCTAATTATGAATGAAGCTATTAAACATGATAAATTTTTAGAACTATGTAAAGTTATGACATATGAAATACCAATAAAAAATGATTCATCTAGAACAATATGGATTAATAATAAAAATCATATGATAAATAAGAATTCAATGTATTATTATCAATATACCATTGCAGGTAAAAATGGCTATACAACTAAATCAAACCATACATATGCAATAGCTGCTGAAAATAATGGACATATTTTAGTAGCATCATATCTTAATGCTCTAGATAAAAATAAAAACTTTGAAGATATGAAAACTGTGTTTAATTATGGATTTAATAATTTTTATTTTTCTAACCTCTATAAAAAAGGACAAGAAATTGATTCTATTAAGTTACATAATGATATAACAGTTCCTCTTATTGCTTCAAAAGATGTAAATTGCGTTGTTCCAAATGAAGATAAAGACAAACTTAATACTTATATTAAATTTGAAGATAAAAATTTAAATAGATCATCTTTTAATGAAGGCGATGTTATATTAAAAGGTACTGTATATTTAAATGATGAAGAGTTATGTACATTAGATTTATGTGCAGGTATTTCTAGAGATTATTCTATAAAAGAAGAAGTTAATTCTTTTATAGATAAAAATCAAAAAAACTTGATTATAGGAGCTAGTGTTTCTGGAGTTGCCTTACTTATTGTGTTAACATTAGCAATAGAATATAAAAAGAAAAAAAATAGAAAAAAAAGATTGTTAGAAATTACAACATCTATACCTAAAATTCAAGATGATCAATTGAAGAAAAGAAGAAGAAGAAGACAGGATTAAATCCTATCTTCTTCTATTTTATTTTTTCTAATAATTCTTTCATATCATCTGGTAATTCAGCTCTTAATGAAAGTTCTTTTAAAGACCTTGGTGAATCAAAATTCAATCCATAAGCATGAAGTGCTTGACGCTTTATTAAGTTTTCTTCTGCTCCAACTCCATATAGCTCATCCCCATATATAGGATGACCTAAATGACTTAAATGAACTCTTATTTGATGTGTTCTACCTGTTTCTAGAAGACATTCAACTAGATCTCCACCTTCAAAGCTTTCTATTACTTTATAATGTGTTATACTTCTTTGTCCTCTCTCATCAACAACTCTCATACTTCCATATTCTATACCTTCTGGTTTATAAATAGGCAAGTCTATTGTTCCTTCTTTTTCTTCTAAGTTACCATGAACAATTGCTAAATATCTTTTTTGTAATTTTTCTTTCATATCTTTTGATAATCTACTATGAGAAAATTGATTTTTAGCAATTATAATAAGTCCTGATGTATTCATATCTAGTCTAGAAACTAATCTTACTATACAGTTTTGATTTGTTTCTTGGAAATAGTATAATATTCCATTTGCTAATGTGCCACTTTGAAAATTTTTAGTTGGATGAACTATGATAAAGGGTTGTTTGTTAATAACTAAAACATCTTCATCTTCATATACTATGTCTAAATCTATTTTTTCTGGATTTATATTTTGACTTTCATTTCTATTTAAATCAATCTTTATAACATCACCATTTTTAATCATATAATTCATTCTAACCACAGAATTGTTAACATATATCCTTTGATCTTTTGATGCACTTCTTATTAATCTAGTTGATAAATCTAACTTTTCTTTTAAATACTCTCTTATCTTTATCTTACCATCAATATTACTAACTTTATCTTGTAAAATGCTCATCTATTAAAAGTCTCCCTTGATTTTTATTCAAATTTTTTAAAATCTTTACCTAATATTATAACTACATCATAATCTTTGTATTCTGGTTTGTCTGATTTTTTTTCAATTTTATTTATTCCAATACTAGACTTAACTTTACTTGCTATATTCTCATTATTAGTTAAAATTGAACTATCATTTCTCTCTGGAATATTTCCAACATCAACCCTTGTGTATCCAATCTTTGTTAGCTCATCTCTTAAGGTTGCTGCTAATCCAGTTATTTTAGTTCCATTGAATACTTTTATTGTAATATCTGACTTAGAAATATCTTCTGATCCTTTTCCTGTTGATGATAAAGATGTTATTATATCTTTGTTTAAATTTTTATCAAATACAAGGAATGATTCTCCATTTATATCTTTAGGTATACCTTGAGCTATTTTCATATCCATTTTTTCTGAATTAATTCTAATAAACTTTAAACCATATGATATAACTTTAAATGGAGGCATATTAGTATCTATATTATCTCCTAAAGCTTTTATTATACTTGGAATTTTAAAAATAATCATAGGACTTGTACATTTATCTATAACCTTTGATATAAATTTTTGTTGATTTTCTATTCTGTCTAAATCTCCATTTGCAAATCCTGAACCATCATTGTTTTTTCTCCACCTGAAAAATTCCTCTGCTTTTTTACCATCTAATTTAACTACTTCACCTTTTTTAAAATTAATATGAAGATTTTGTCCTTCATCATCATATATCATATTTCTTTCTATCTGCATTTTGACGCCTCCAATAGCATCAATAAATTGTCTAAATGCATTATAATCAATTTTAGCAATATAATTTATGCTTATATTAAGCAATTTTTCTACCTCTGATTTTACTCTTTTTTCTCCACCTATTGCATAAGCTGCATTTATCTTTGAACTTTTGCCATTAACATCTATCAAAGTGTCTCTTGGAATTGAAACAACTTGTAAATTTTTATTCTCAGGATTATAATTCAAAACCATAATTGTATCTGTTCGTTTTATTGCATTATTATTAGGCTGACTAGGATCTCCTATATCCATTCCTAATAATAAAACATTAATAGGCTTATTCATTGATACCTTACTAGGTTCAATCATATCATTCTTGTTTATCTTTCCTAAAAATAAAAATCCAGATCCTATAACTACTATAGTAAATGTTATTACTAATGCTAATATTAATAATACACTTTCTTCTAGTAAATTCTTAATCTTAATATTTTCAAGCTTGTTTTTATTTGATTTATTCGATCTTTTGGATCTTTTTGATCTTTTCACTCTTTTTTTCCCCATGCTTTTCTTCTCACCCCTAATGCAAGTCATTAACCTTAATTACTTAGTCTACTTTATTTATGCATATATAACTATTCTTTTAATAAAAAATAATTTCTTGCTTTTATTGTATTTAAATCAATGATTAAATTTCTATTTAATAAGTCCTTCATACTTTCAGTTAAACCTAATAAAACCCCATCATCTAAATTTTCAAAAGTAGTTTGTCTTATTTTTTCTACTCCTGAAAAATCCCTACCTGGTTCTATCATATCAGCAATATATATTATCTTAGTTAAAATAGACATATTTTCTTTTCCTGTAGTATGCCATCGTACTGCATCTAATATTTCCTCATTATCAATTTTTAACTTATTTCTAGCTTCTATTGGTGCAATTATACTATGCCACAAATTAGAATTTTCTTTTTCTGTGTTTGTTAATTCAATATTATTTTCTTCTATTATTAATTTCATTTTTTCCAAGGATAAATTTTTAGCTACATCATGAGCAAGAGCTGCTATTTCAGCTTTTTCTATTGAAACCCCATTAATTTTAGCTAATTTTTTTGAAGTTTCAACAACTCCTAATGTGTGCTTATATCTATTTTGTTTTAAATTATCTTTAAGATATAACTTCATTTCTTCTATACTTATCAAAATATTATTCCTCCTTATATAAGCTGTTTTCTTCTATTAATTTTATGATAGGTTGAGGAACAAAGAAATCTACTCTTTCTTTATCTTTAATTCTTTTCCTTATATCTGTTGAAGATATTTCTAATCTTTTTAGTGTTAATACAATTATATTTACACTGTACTTTTTTTCTATATATTCTTTTTGTTTAATTAACTTTTTATTACTAAAACCACCTCTAGAAAATACCACTAAATTGCTTAAAGATAATATTTTATCCGCACTTTCCCATGTTTCTATATCCATTAAACAATCTGCTCCAGTAATGAAAAATAATTCTACATCATTGTCCTTAAAATGTTCTAACGTTTCATATGTATAGCTGAATCCTTTTTTTTCTATCTCATAATTTGAAATAGAAAATCCTGAAAAATCTTCTATTGCTTTCTTTACCATATCATATCTTAGCAGTGCATCCGTTACTTTCTTACCTTCTTTATGAGGTGGATTACCTGCTGGCATAAAAATCACATTATTTAAATTTAATTGCTTTTTAGCTTCATAAGCTATATATAAATGTCCATAATGAATAGGATCAAATGTCCCTCCTATTATACCATATCGTTTCATTAAATATTTCCTCCCAGAATTTATTTACAATACATCAAGCTTTATATTTTATTATTTTTCAATTAGAAAAATATATTACACTGATAATATAATAAATTAATTAATTTTGTAAATTCTTCTATATTATTATATCATGAACATAATCTAAATTATAAATTCACAAGAAACCTAAACTAAAAAAGTTGTCTAATCTTAAAAATTATTATACAAAAAAATAAAACCCTTATAACAAAGGGTTTTATTTTTTATCTAATTATTTAGTTGGTATTTCTATTTTAGGTTTATTTTTAGATTTCTTATATAGTACCATCTTATTTCCTATTGCTTGAACGCCTTCGCATCTTAAAGCCTTGCATATTAAATCTGAAGTTTCTCTAGTGTCTAAACCACTATTTTCTAAAACTTTTATTTTAATAAGTTCTCTTTTTTCTAAAGCTTGAGCAACTTGAGTTAAAAAGTTTTCTTCTATCCCATTTTTGCCTACTTGAAATATCGGAGATATATTACTACCTAATCCTCTTAAGTAAGCTCTTTGTTTTCCAGTTAACATTCATTTTCCTCCAAAATTATATTATAATAAGTATTCAAATTCGAAATCATTTAATCTAACAACATCTCCGTCTTCTATACCCATTTCTCTTAATTCATTCATTACGCCTTTATTTTTTAATACTTTATGGAAATATCTTAATGAATCTGCATCATGTATATTTACAGCACTTAATAACCTATCTACAAAAGTTCCAGAAATAACATAAGTATTGTATTCTTCATCTTTTTCAACATCTATAGCATATGTAAATCTCTTTTCTTCTGGTATATACATTTCATCTTCTGATATTTCTAATTCCTTAACAGGAATTTCTTTAAGCATTCTTGCTGCTTCTTTTATTACTTCATCAACACCATCTCTTGTAGCTGCTGACATCTTATAAACTTTAGCAAATCCAAGTTCTTTAACTTTTCTTTCAAACTCTTCAAAAACTTCATCATCATAAAGTAAATCTGATTTATTTGCTACTACGATTTGTGGTCTATCCCATAATTTAACTGAATATTTTTTTAGTTCCTCGTTGATCTTAACGAAATCTTCAAAAGGTTCTCTTCCTTCTATTCCAGAAATATCAACTATATGAACTAATAATCTTGTTCTTTCTATGTGCTTTAAGAATTGTATTCCTAATCCTACACCTTCTGCAGCACCTTCTATTATACCTGGGATATCCGCCATAACAAATGGTTCTATACCATCTATTGCTACAACACCTAAGTTAGGCTTTAAAGTAGTAAAATGATAATTTGCTATCTTTGGAGTAGCTTTAGTTGTCATTGATAATAAAGTTGATTTACCTACATTAGGGAATCCTAATAATCCAACATCAGCTAATAATTTTAATTCTAAAACTATTGATAATTCTTCACCTGGCATTCCTGGTTCAGCATAATGTGGTGCTTGCCTAGTTGCAGTAGCAAATTTAGTATTACCTTTACCGCCTCTTCCGCCTCTTACAAGTACAAATTCTTGACCCTTTTTAGATAAGTCTACTATTACTTTATTACTTTCTTCTTCTCTTATTATTGTTCCCATTGGAACTTTTATAATAAGATCTTGACCAGCTCTACCATAACATTTAGATGTTCCGCCATTCTCACCATCTTCTGCAATAAATTTCTTTTTATATTTGAAATCTAATAAAGTAGTTATTCCAGTGTCAACTTGAAGTATTATGTCTCCACCATCTCCACCATCTCCACCATTTGGACCTCCAAGTGGTACATACTTTTCTCTTCTAAATGAAATGGCTCCATCTCCGCCTTTTCCTGACTTTATGAATACTTTGGCTTTATCTATAAACATGCTATCACCCTTCTTAATTAAATTCTTTTCCTAAATAGAATATCTTTAAACTCAATTATGATTAAATTCTTATTTTACTAATTATTATGTCTTCAAAAATCACACTTTATTATAACACATTAAAAATCCCTTATAATTAATTTAACTAATTATATAATAATTTAATCATAAATAATCTAAAATGATGTTTAATTACCAAAGTTCTATTAATATTTTTCAACTCAATAAAACTATTAATTTATTTTAATGTTATTTTTTTAAAGTAATATCAATATTATATTAATAATTCAATATAACTTAAAAAGCACCCTGTTGGGTGCTTTATTTCAAAAAATAATTATTCAGCTATTGCTTCAACGTCTACTGGGTAAACACTAGCTTTTTTCTTATCTTTACCCACTCTTTCGAATTTAACAACTCCGTCGATTTTTGCGAATAAAGTATCATCTTTACCTCTACCAACGTTGTTTCCTGGGTGAATCTTAGTTCCTCTTTGTCTTACTATAATATTTCCAGCAAGAACAAATTCTCCATCTGTAGATTTAACTCCTAATCTCTTAGATTCAGAGTCTCTACCATTCTTAGAACTACCCACTCCTTTTTTATGAGCGAATAATTGAAGGTTCATAATTAACATAAGGCTACACCTCCTCTTTCAATAAAGTTATATATTCTTTACGTTTCTTACTTCCAAACATTTCATCTAAACTTAAAATTAAACTTTCTAAGCTTTTTTCAAAAGTTTGTAGTAAAACCTGTGCTTGTTCTATCTCTTTTTCGTTAAAATCATTAAGATCTAACTTTAAATATCCATCACTTATTTCATAAGTAGAATTAAGTTTTAATACTTCGTCCAAACCTATAATAACGCTTTGTGATAAGACTGAAACAGAATTACATATCATATCAAATGTCTCGCCAACTAAAGAAACATCATTTCTAAAGTCTCTATCTCCACATAAGGCATGATTGTTTATTACAAATCCAATAATACTACTGTCTTTATAATTAATTCCTACTTTAATCATGATATTAAGCTTCTATCTTTTCGATTACTAACTTAGTATAAGGTTGTCTATGACCATTTTTTCTTCTATAGTCTTTTTTAGCCTTATATTTGAAAACTATAACCTTCTTTTGCTTTCCTTGAGCTAAAACCTTAGCTGTAACTTTAGCACCTTCAACTACTGGTGCACCAACTTTGATACCTTCATCGTTAGCTACTGCTAAAACCTCTGTTAATTCAACTGTAGAATCCACTTCAGCGTTAAGTTTTTCAACGTATATTACGTCTCCTTCTTGAACTCTGTATTGTTTTCCTCCTGTTGCTAATACTGCGTACATTAAAACACCTCCTCATTTAACGGTCTCGCCACTTTTGGTACAAAGATTTAACTTTGTTCATTAAAACCTTACGTGTGCGGTCTACAAAAGCCATTTTATCACATTATTAATTTTTTGTAAATTAAAATTTGCTATTTTGTAGTGTAAATTTATTATATTTTTTGTTTTTTGCTCATTATAATATATTTTTCATCTTATATAGTGTCAAATTGTGTTATTTTGTATTTCTCTAAATTAACTTTTTGACTTTGAAAAATTAAAGGTTCTATCTTAAACCCTTCCATATTTTCAATATAATTTAAATAAATCTCTTTATCAAGACAATCTATTTCTTTTAGAAAATTAAATAGATCACCTTTTATTCTCTCTTTATAAACATTGTCAATTTCAATATAAAAAGAACTTATTGTATTATCTTCTTTTATTCTTAAAATTTCATTTTTTATAAGGTCTTGAATATAAAACAATTTCAAAATTCTTCCATGTCCATTACAAGTCATACAATCTTCTTCCATATACTCATAAATACTTTTCCCTTGTCTTCTTCTTGATATTTGAACTAAGTCTAATTCTGTAAATTTAAATATCTTAGTATTGCCCTTGTCTGATGAAAAACTTTCTTCTAAGGCTCTCATAACAATATTTTTTTGAGATTTATCTCTCATATCTATAAAATCTATAACAATTATTCCACTTAGGTTTCTAACTTTTACTTGATTTCCAATTTCTTTTGCTGCTTCTAAATTAGTTTCTAAAATAGTTTTATCAAAACTTCTTCCTTTTATGTTTTTTCCACTATTAACATCAATAACATACATTGCTTCTGTTTTATCAATAACTATATAACCACCACATGGAAGATTGACTTTATTATGTCTTAACTTTAAAAGCTCTTTTTCAAGTCCATAAAAATCAAAGATATTTCTCATACCAGAATACAATTCTAATACTACATTACTTTCATCTTTACTAAAATCTTTGATCTTTTCAAAATCTTCTTTATTATCTGCATATATTTTCACAGGATTCTGTCCAATTGTATTTCTTAAAATTCTAAATAAGCTCAAATCTTCGCCATAAATTTTCTTAACTTGGGTAGAATACTTTAAACTTTTATTTATATTAAGAAATTCATTATACAGTCTATTAATTTCATTTTTTAAAGTTTCACTGTCTGCATATATTGCTTCTGTTCTAATTGTTATTCCTACATCATTTAACTCTTGTAAATTTTCTAAGATTTCTTTTTTCTTTTCTTCATCAACTATTCTCTTTGAAAAATGAATTCCTTTGTCATAACAATTTAATACTGCATATTTACCAGGTATACTAACTTTAGTAGTAAGCTTAGCACCTTTATCATTTATTGGCTCTTTTACAACTTCAACAAGTATATCTTCACCTTTTTTTATGCCAGTACTTTTTAGCTCTTCACTATAATATAAATATCCTTCTTTGTTTAATCCTAAGTCTACAAAAATTGAATTAATAGCAGGAAGTATTTTTTTTACTCTTGCCTTATATATTTCTCCTATTATCGGTTCATTTTTATTCTCTTCTACTATACTCTCTACTAACTTTTCATTTTCTCTTATACCAATTCTTAATAAAGATTCTTTTCTTTCAATAAAAATCTCTTTCAATACACTCACATCCTAAATGAATTAGCTTTATTATTAAATATCAACACTGTTTTAAAACATAGTCTATAATTACTATTTATTAAATTCTAATGCTTTATATAATGGTAATAATCTTTCACCTTTTAAGAAATACATTTCTTCTCTTTTTATATCTACAAAAGATTCTGTTTTAACATTAGAAGTTCTTTCTTGTATATATTTAACTACCAATTCAGGTGCTAAATGCTCTCTACTACCTGAATTAATAACCATATTTATAACTAGATAATCATCCTTTATCCAAAATTTAAATTCTCTAATCATTGTTTTTATATCTACTTCTTTTTCACCTTTTTTGCTCTTTTTTATTGTCTTCCACTGGTTTTTATTTAAAAGTTCATTAACTTCATTTTCAAGATTTTCTGTATTTTCATAAGGAACTTTTGCTGTATATCTCGCTGCATCAATTAATGCCATCCCCTGAGGAACTTTCTTTTCCCCCTCTACATATGGAATTTTAGTTGCCTCTTTAAATTTTATTCCACTTGAAGATACTGAATTTAATCTATCTATAATTTCTTTTTCATTCATTTCCTCTGCAAATACTAGATCCATGTATTCTCCATCAGAATACACGCCAACAGCTAGTGGTTGAGCTATGGACATAGTCATATGTGGATTAAACCCTTTTGAATACTCCATTGGAAGCTCAGCTCTTCTAATATTTTTTTGTATAGTCCTCATTAAATCTAGATGAGAAATAAATTTTACATTTGCTTCTTTAGTATATTTAATTAAGTATCGCACCTTCGAAACATTCCCCTTCCTTAAAGTTCACATTAACACCACATCCTGTACATCCTTTTCTACAGTTTTGTGTTAATTCTTCTCTTTTAGCTTTTTCATTTTCTATTTCTAAATATTTTCTATTTACTCCGATATTAATGAAGTCCCAAGGTAATATTTCTGAATATTCTCTTTCTCTATATACATAGAATTCTCCATCTACATTACATTCTTCTAGTGATTCCATCCATGCATCATATTTAAAATACTCTGACCATCCATCAAATTTAGCACCTTTTTCAAAAGCTTTTATTAAAACATCACATAATCTTCTGTCGCCTCTAGCAAATAATGATTCCATAAATGATGTTTTTTGCTCATGATAATTATAATTTATAGCTCTAGTTTTTATTGAATCTTTTACAGCATTTATCTTTTTATTTACAATTTCCATTCTTTCCATAGCACTCCATTGGAATGGTGTAAATGGCTTAGGTACCAATATTGAAGTACTCACTGTAACTCTAAGTCCTTTATTTCTAACACCTTTAGGAATTTCATAATATTTTGCAACTATTTTTTCAGCTAATTCTCCAATAGCAGCACAATCCTCTATATTCTCATATGGTAATCCAATCATAAAGTAAAGCTTTAATTTACTCCACCCTGATTGAAATGCACTCTTGGCTGCGTCTAATATTCTTTCTTCAGTTAACCCCTTATTTATTATATCTCTCATTCTTTGAGATCCTGCTTCTGGCGCAAAAGTTAAACCTGTTTTTCTAACTTTTTGAATTTCCTTTATTAAATCAACTGAAAAAGCATCCACTCTTATTGATGGCAGCGCTATTCCAACCTTATTTGGCTCATGTTCTTCCATTAAATCTTTTATTAATTTTTCTATTTCAGAATAATCACAAGTACTTAATGAAGATAATGAAATTTCTTGATATCCTGTATTTTTAACTAATTCTCTAGCTTGCTTTACTAAGTCTTCTCTTTTCTTTTCTCTAACTGGCCTATAAATCATTCCTGCTTGGCAGAATCTACATCCATTAGTACATCCTCTAAATGTTTCTAATACTACTCTATCATGCACTACTTCTGTATAAGGAACTATGATGTTCTCTGGAAAATCAACATCTGTATAATTATTTATAATTCTCTTTGTAACAACTTTTGGAACATCATCATATTTAGGTTTAAATTCTTTTATTGTTCCATCTTCCTTATAAGTAACATCATATAATGAAGGTACATAAATACCTTGAATTTTTGATATTTCTCTTAAGAATTCCTTTTTCTTACCCTTACCCTTGTATTTTTTATATACTTCTAAAACGTCATCCATCATTTCTTCGCCTTCACCAATTTCAAAGAAATCTACTATGTCATATAAAGGTTCTGGATTATACGCACAAGGACCACCAGCCATAACTATTGGCTCATCTTCGCCTCTTTTTGATGCTCTAATAGTTATTCCTGACATATCAAGCATATTTAATATATTTGTATAACTCATTTCATATTGTAATGTGAATCCTAATATATCAAATTCACCTAATGAATCTTGAGTTTCTAACGTAAACAATGGAATATTATTTTTTCTTAATTGTTCTTCCATATCTGGCCATGGTGCAAATGTTCTTTCGCAATATGTATCATTTCTTTTATTTATTGTATGATAAAGTATTCTACTTCCTAAATGAGACATTCCAACCTCATAAACATCTGGAAAACAAAATGCAAATCTTATGTCAACTTCTTTTGGTTCTTTAATAACTTGGTTTAATTCTCCACCAGTATATCTACACGGCTTTTCAACCTTAAATAAAATATCATCTGAAATTTTGTTCATTCTAAAAAATTTCCTCCTTAAAAATCATAAAATATGATTGTTCTTTCTATTTCATTCGGACGTTATATTTTTAAACTTTTGTAATCTTCTACATTAAAATAAGAAGTATAACAAGTATACTTCTTATTTTTTGATAACCCTATTCTAACACAATTATAGTATATTTGAAACAGCGTTATTATTGCCAATACTTCATACAATACCTAAATTACATTTTATTATTTTCATATAAATTTTTAATGTTCTTTTTCACATACTCTTCTAAAGTTATATTTCCATACTCCTTTAAAGCTCTTAACAATTCATCTTCATGAATTATTTTAAGTAATTGCATATCATCATCAATAACATAAAATGTATTAAATTTATTTTTATCTACTAATGTTAGTACATTGACTAAGCCCTTTTTATAATATACCGAGATACTTTTATTTTCTATATAATCATACTTTTCTAATTTTCTTGATTTTTTAATCATATCACTCATAATTATATACATTGTCTTCTCTTTCTCTCTAATTGTAGCATATGTCATCAGTATAGCAGCTAAAAATAGACTTATATTTATTTTATGTAAAAATATCATTATAATAAATAATATAAAAAATATGCTAGAAACAATAAAACTAAAAATTCCTGTGATTTTTTTAGATTCCTTATATAAAAACTTTTTTGATAGCAATATTTCATATATTCTTGAACCATCCAATGGATATGCTGGTAAAAGATTAAATATTCCCAAACTCAAGTTAATATCTATACTTCTTTTTATAAAATTAGAATCTACATATTCCTGAATAAAAAATAAAAATACAACCATAAAAATATTAAATGCAGGACCAGATAAATATAAAATAAGCTTTTTCTTTTCTGATAATTCATCAACATCACTTAGTTCTGCATATGTTCCTGATAAATTTAATTTCATATTATAAAATTTACAACCAAACTTCTTAGCAACCAATATATGAATACATTCATGTGCTATAATCCAAAAAAAACTTATAAATAGTGTACTCTTAAAATCTAAGATAGCAAATATTATTAAAATTTCTATAATAAAAATACTATACCATTTTTTCATGTTCAACTCCTACGTCATTGATATTGCATTATACATTTTTCAAATTAGAAAAATCTAAATATTCAGTTGGATCTTGTTCCTTTCCCATATAAATAAACTTAAATATTACTCCTGTTTTTTCAGTATTAGATATTTTATTGCAATCTCCTAAATACTCTCCTTTTTTTATTTCATCCCCTTCTTTAATATCAGAATTTTTAATCATTCCATAGTATGTTTGAATTCCATTACCATGATTTATTAGTATATTTTGTCCTCCATCATCAGTTGCAGCTTTAACAACAGTTCCATCCATACTACAAATAACTTGTTCTCCTTCTTTACCTTCAAGGAAAACCCCTTTAATATCACCTTGCAATTTCATGTACGAAGCCAAAACTGGCAAGCAATAATTATCTTTTATTTTGGCTTTAATGCTAGTCTTTTCAACTTTATTTGTTTTTTCTTTAAGTAAATTCATACAATCTACAGCTTTATCCTTTAAATCAGTACTCTTTATTTTATTAATAACACTAATAACATAAGAATAATTAATATCTTTGCTAAAGTCTTGAGTTAGATATTGTTTTGATAATGTATATATGTCTCTAGTTTTTTGTATTGGCGTAATTTTCAAAGAAAATATTATAGCAAATAATATTACAGAAAATACACATTGAAATAATAACTTGTTAATAAATCTAGGTTTCTTTTTTAAATTTGTATAATCATTAGCATAACTTAATCTTTTATTATAAGGATTAATTGATTTTCTAGTATTGATACCTCTTTTTTGATTCAATATATTCTTGTAGTATCTTTCATATTGACTTCTATAGTTACTCATATTTCCCTCCATTATTAATGATTTAAATTTTATATTAGAGAAATAACTAGAATTAAAGATTATTAATTCTAGTTATTTCTTTAATACTAGGTATAATATAATGCCTTATTAAATTATATTTACGGAAAACGTATATTATGAAATATTTAACTACTAAATAAAAAAAATACTATTATTTTATTACAGTACATGCTTTTTGGTTCTATTTTATTAGGCTATGTTTTAAAACATTGTTGATATTGTAGTATAAAGCTCATGGACAGAGGAATTTACTTTAAGAACTCTAAAAAAAAACAGATGATACATTAATATCACCTGCTTCTATATAACCTTCTAACATGAAGATTAATACCCTTTATTAAAATTGTTTAATTATTAAATCTGCTGTACCTAAGTTGGTAACAACCGGTATATTATGTACATCGCATACCCTAAGCAATGCTGATACATCTGGTTCATGTGCTATTAATGCTATTCTCATATATCCCACTCCCTATTCTAAACCATTTAATCTAGCTTTTATCTTTTATCTAAAAATATATTTTCTTTCTTCTCATACCTATATTCAATACTAAAGCTATAGACATAATAGTTGTTAAAAGTGAACTTCCACCATAACTTATTAATGGTAATGTTATTCCTGTTATAGGTAATAATCCAATTGTCATACCTATATTTTGAAATATTGCAAACAAGAAGTATGAAATTATTCCAACACATATAATAGATCCAAAAATATCTTTTGATGTTCTTGCAATAGAAATCATCTTATATATTAAAAATCCATATAAGGTTAATAATACTATAGCTCCAATAAGCCCCCATTGTTCAGCTATTGCTGCAAATATAAAATCTGTTTGAACTTCTGGAACATTCTGAGCTGAATATCCTGTTGTTCCATCAATTTTTAATGATGGCCTACTTCCAAGTATTCCGCCTGATCCTATTCCTATTAATGACTGTGTTAAGTGATATCCAGATGTAGCATCTGCTGCTTCAGGATTTAAAAACGCTGTAAATCTTTGCTTTTGATATGATTGAATAAGTCCTGAATTCCAAACTATAACTATTAATAGTACTAAGCTTAACAACCCACCACCTATTACTTTCATATCAAGTCCTGCTATATAAAATATACCAAGAACTATAAAAAAGCAAACCATAGTCATTCCCATATCAGGTTGAGTTACAATAAATATAACTGGTACCAATGCATAAAAGACAAGTATAAAGAAACTTTTAAGATTATTTATTTCTCCATCCATCTCATCTAACTTTTTAGCTAGCATAAGTATAATTCCTAGTTTTGCAAGTTCAGCTGGTTGTAATTGAAAGCCTCCAACTCTAATCCATCCCCTTGCACCATTAACTACTACTCCAATTCCCGGAATCTTAGCAGCTAAAAGCAGTATTACAGATCCCCAATAAAATATTGGAACATAATTTAATATTATTGTATAATCTATAGCAACAAAAAAATACAGTGCAATTATAGATAAAACAAGCCAAAAAAATTGTTGTTTTGCAAAAGCAAAACCATATTCTCCTTTAGTACACATATAAATGTTTAAAATACCATATAGCACTAAAAGCACTGTAGAAATTAATACAGTTTTATCAATTTCTTTTATTAATCTTAAGTCAATTTTGAAGTTTTTAAGCAATTCCTCACCTCGAATATATAGAGATTTATAATAAAATTATATATATATATTATCTTATTTTTCTCTATAAAAAGCTATTAATTCAACAAATCATAATAAAATATTAATATTTTATTATAAGCTTTATCTTCTTATACTTTTAATAGGAATACTTGCAATTAATGCAGAAGTATTTTCACCTTCCATATCTTCACTCTTATTTACAGATATTTCAACATCATCTACTTGAATTTCTATATATTTAGATATTACCGCAAGTATTTCTTTTCTTATTTTTTCTAAAGTATCTGTAGGAATTTCCCCTCTATCATGTATAAGTATAAGCTTTAATCTATCCTTTGCAACTTGCTTAGGTGTTGGTCTACTGCTCAACCCCTTAAAAAATCCCATTTAAGACCCTCCTTACTTACGTTTAAATAATCTTTTTAATGATGTAAAGAAACCAGTTGATTCTTGTTGTAAATTCATTATATCAACTTTTTCTCCTGTAATTCTTTTAGCTATATTTCTAAATGCTTGTCCTGAATATGATTGTTCCTCTAATACTATTGGTTCTCCCTTATTAGTAGAAACAGTTATGTTTTTGTCATCAGGAACAACTCCTAAAAGTTCAACTGATAAAGTTTCTATAATATCACTTATGTCAAGCATATCTCCATTTTTAGTCATTTCATAATTAAGTCTATTTATTATTAACTTATGATCTTCTAGACCTTTAGCATCTAATTTTCCTATAACTCTATCTGCATCTCTAACTGATGTTATTTCTGGATTTACAACAATAACAGCACTATCTGCACCAATAACAGCGTTTTCAAATCCTTGTTCTATTCCCGCTGGTGAGTCTATAATAACATAATCAAATTCTTCCTTTAATTCATTTACTATTCTAAGCATTTCTTGTGGGCTTATATCGTCTTTATCTTTAGTTTGGGCAGTTGGAAGTAAACACATATTTTGAAATCTTTTATCTTTTATAAGTGCTTGTTTTAACCTACATCTTCCCTCTAGTACATCAACTAATGTATATACTATTCTATTTTCTAATCCTAACAATACATCTAAATTTCTAAGTCCTGTATCTCCATCAATAACTACAACTCTTTTACCAAGTGCAGCTAATGCAGTACCTATATTTGCTGTTGTAGTTGTTTTTCCAACTCCACCCTTACCTGAAGTTACTACAATAGATTCTCCCATTTACATTCTCCTCCGATATTATATATATTTATTTGCTAAATATGGTTCAACTATAATGGTTCCGTCCTTCACTTTTGCTATTTCTGGATACTTAGGTTTTTCTAATCCATCTGGTGAAATAGTTATTACATCTGCTATTTTTAATATTTCTGGTTCTAGTAAAAAAGCAGCAATAATAGATTTTTTATTCCCTGTATTCCCTGCATTTACGCTTCCTTTTAGTGATCCTAAAACGATTATATTGCCACCTGCATGAACTTCTGCTCCGCTATTAACATCTCCTATAATTACAATATTACCTGGGTAAGTCAAACATTGACCACTTCTTACAGTACGTCTTATAAATTTAGTTTTTCCTTCATATACCCCATTAAATATTTTCGTTTGTATATTACTTTCTTGCTCTAATTGTTCAAAAATAATTTCGTTTAATTCTATTTCATTTAAAAGAGATTCTTTAAGTTTTTGAATATCATTTTTTTTTATCAAACTTAAATTCACATTAAGAATTAAGGTTGTACCTTTGTAAAAATGCTTACCTTTTGATAACTTTTTTATTAACATATTTAACATGTCTTCAAAGCTCTCGAATTTCTCCATATCAATTGTCGCATTTATACCTTCCCTGTTTCCCTTTATTAAAACACCATCCTTATGCATTGCTACCTCCAATCAAGTGATTATTATTTATGTAAAGCAACAAGATTTAACTATCTAGTTCATCACTTCTTAAACATAGCATTAACTAAAATATTATTACATTAAATAATATTAGCAATGATATATTAGGATAAATTATGTATATATTAAATATAAAATTAATACTCATTTTTGATATTACAACCTAGTTTAAATTATAACATTATTATATTATTTTTGTACATATTAATTTGGCTTTAACACTTAAAACTGCTTGTTAAAAAGTGACTTTTTGAAAGTTTAAAAAACTTCTTATAATTTTCTATTCGTAAATAAAAAAGTTATCTTAAACTTAAATTCGTTTAAGATAACTTTTTATTATTTTTCTATATATTAGTTTTGAGTAACAGTCGCTTCATTTATTTATGGTTTAGTTGTATTAAAAGGATTTTCTAATACATATTTTTTAAATGATTCTGATTGCGATGCATAATTAGTTCCAATTAATTGATCTTTAAAATATGCTTCATAAACAGCTTTAACTGCTGGAGCTATCTCTCCACCATGTCCTCCATCAAATACAACTGCAACTACTGCTATTTTAGGATTATCAGATGGAGCAAAACTTATATATGTTGCATAAGGTGATCTACCTATTTCCTTTTGATTCTCTCTAAAATCTGCAGTACCTGTTTTACCTGCTGTTGGTATAGGAAAATTTCTAAATGTAGCGGAAGCAGTACCACCTTCCGCTTCATTAACACTTGACATACCGTTTCTAACAGCATTTATTGTATCACTTTTCATTTCTACTTTATTTAAAACTTCTGAACCAAATTCTTGAACTACATTTCCATCATTATCAGTAATTTTATCTACTAAATGAAGTTTATATCTAGTTCCACCATTTGCTACAGTTGAAACATATGATGCTAATTGCATAGGTGTATATAAATTTATACCTTGACCTATTGCAGCATATACTATTTGAGCTGGTGACGTTATTTCTGCCGGTTTGTCATTAACTGCAAATCTAGTAATTATTCTAGTAACTGCAGCAACTTGCTCATCTGCATTAAATTTTTTACCTTCACTTTCCCACTTAGCCACGCTTTGTTTATATTTATCTGAATTATCTACTATTGTTTTTACATAAGGTTTTATACTCTTAGAAAACTCATCTTCTGTTTCTTCAATGCCCTTTCCTGGTTCAACTTTTTTTAATCTTTCCTCAACCTTATCTTTTATAGACTTTTTAGCTTCTTTTATTTTTTCAGTATCATCTTCTGAAAATCCTATATCAAACGGAACAAAATTTCTTTCTGCTCCCTTATAATCTCCTTTTTCCAAATAATCTACTAATTCGTATTTAGCATAGTATACTGATTGATTTTTAAATGATTCAAAATTATATGTTTGACCAAAATTTTCTTCTATCTCTATCCCTGTTGTAGCTTTTTCCTTAGAATCAGGTGGAATTCCTAATCCAAATTCCCATGCATATTTTGCTATAGAATTTAATCCTTCAATTCCTTTACCATTTAACATATACATTCTATAAGCAACTTCATAGAAATAATAGTTACAAGATACCTGTATTGCCTTAGCTACATCTGTAGGTCCATGAGTAGCACCACTATTGTGATAAATTAAACATTCTGGACCAAACGTCGGTCCAAATGTTTCAGGATGTTCTTTAAATATACCCCTATCTAATATAGTTTCACCTGGAGTAACTGCCCCTTCTTCAAGACCAGCAATTGATGTTAATACTTTAAATGTTGATCCTGGCGGGATTTTTCCCATTGTTGCATAATTATAAAATGGTTTTGGATATAAATCATTAACATCTTCTCTATACCCATTCGCATCTTCTGGAAATAATTGATTAACACTTTTACTTAATCCCTTATTTTGTATTAATTGATTTGCAAAAGCTTCATAATCTGGTGAAAAATATTCTTTGGTTTCTTCTTCACTTACCGTTCCTGGTATTGTAAATACATTAGGATTATAGTTTGGATAACTAACTAAAGATAAAATTTTACCACTATTGACATCTACTGCAATTAAAGCACCTCTTGTTGCATTAGAATATCTTGATCCATCACTATCATAAACATTTTCTCTTATATTCTTTATACCATCTGCAAAAGCATGCTCTGCTGCATATTGAATTTCACTATCTATTGTAAGATGAACATCATTTCCTGGATAAGATTGAAGCTTAAACAGTTCTTCTGTAACTCTACCTTGAGAATTTACCTTTACTGTTTTTCCACCTTTAACACCCTTTAATTGTTCCTCAAATGCTGACTCTATACCAGATTTACCTATTAAATCTGATGATACATCATATCCTCTTAATTCATACTTATCACTTTGTGAACTATCAATAGATGACACATAACCTAAAGCCGAAGATGCTAATTCTTGATTAGGATAATATCTTACAGGCTCTAAATTAACATCTATTCCTGGCAATGAACTAAGCTTTTGATAAACTATAAAAGCAGTATCTTTTTTTATATTACTTGCTATTGTTACAGCTTTATAACCTTTAAAACTTTGCATTTTTATAGCATCTTTTATTACAATAAAGTTTCTAATATCCCTTAATGAATATCCATTTTGTAATAATATATCTGTTATTTCTTTTCCGCTCATTTTACTATATGCTGCACTTTGTTCCTTATTAGGACTCGGATCAACACACTTAATTAAATTATAAGCCTTGACTAAATAATAAAAAGTATCTTCTGGACTTATCTTAACTAATTCTTCATTTATTTTTTGATTTTGATTGTCATCAAGTTCTTCTACATCCTTGAAAAGAGTTTTGTGAAGTTCATCATTTAAACCTCTATCTCTTTTAAACCTAATTTCTTCATATTTTCTTGATTCTGCATCTGATGTTTTATACTCGAAGTAAATTTCATTATTATCATTTAATTTTAAATTTAAAGTATCTTGAAATTTTTCTCCATTTTCTTCTAATACTTTAAAAAGTTCTTTCATAGTTGAATAAAACACTTTATCTGCATCTGTAGTTTTAGTATATGTAAGAGTATATGTTTGTATATTAGTAGCTAATAAATTACCACTTTGATCATATATCTTTCCTCTTGGTGCTTTTTCCGATACGAATCTTGTCGAATTGGCATTAGCTCTTTCTTTATAATTATCATAATTTAACACTTGAAGATATATAAGCTTTATAGTAATAGCTCCAAAGATAATAAACATTATTATACTCAAAATAGTATACCTTGAAATTTTCTTTTTCTTTGTTGGCTTATTTACTATCATTTAAACCTCCATGGTCTTTTTTTATATTCCTCATCTGGAATTTTCATAATTAGCTTATATACAAAAAACATAATTATAGAATTGTATAATGCCATTCCTATACCTTTGAATAGTTCCATATCTATTCTTAAAAAATAGCATATTATAAATATTCCCATATATTTTAAAACAGTTATTAAAAACATAGAAATTATGGGAATTAACTTTTTAGTTTTAAATATATTTTCACCAATTATACTTGCAAAAAGACATAATAATAAATTTAATATAGAATTTATTCCAAAAACATTAAAGAAAAATAAATCCTGTAGTATTCCACTTACCGATCCTATAAAGACTGCCTTTTCTCTTCCATATACAAGTGAGTATGCAATAGCAAAAGTAAGTAATATGCTCGGATATACCCCATGTATAGAAAAGAACGGAATTAAAGAATTATCCAATATAGCTAATCCTATAGATATTAAAATAACTATTAATTTTTCCATACTAAAACCCCTAATATTTTATTTCTCTTGTGTCTTTAGGAGATACAATAAATAATTCTTCTAGCTTATTAAAATCTACATAAGGTTTTACAACAGCACTCTTCATAACTTTTATCTTATCTTCGTCAACATGAGTAACTTCCCCTATTTTAATTTCTTTAGGATAAATCAGTCCAACACCTGATGTAATTATTACATCACCCTCTTTTACTTCTGAATCAATTGGTAAATTGTATACCTTAGCTAAATTTCTATTTTTATTATCTTTATATCCTTTTAAGTATCCAGTTGATTCTCTAGTACTTTCAACCATAACGCTTACAGCTATGTTTTCATTGATCAATGATTGAACTATACTCCAGTTACTTCCTACTGATGTTACTTGACCTACAAGACCTTGTGCAGCCATAACAACCATACCTTTTTTTATACCTTCATTTTCGCCCTTATTAACTATATATCCATCTAAAAAATTTCCACCGCTATATCCGATTATATCGCATCCTATATAATTGTAATTGTTATTTTGCTCTGCAAAATTTACAATTGATCTTAATCTTTTATTCTCTTCTTCTAAATCTGAATATTGTATAAGTTTACTTTTAAGTTCTTCATTTTCTACTGTTAGCTTTTTACTTTGATCTTTAACTTCTGAAAAATTTAAAAAGAAATCTAAAGTTTCTTTCACTCTGTTTGTAGCCTTATAAATAAGCGTTTGAGCTGGTTTCAACGCATTACTAGCACCATTTTCAATAACAGTTTTATTCTCTCTCTTGACTGTATAAACTATAAGTCCTAAAAATGTAACTGACAGCACTATAATAGTTACTGCCAGTTTGTTTTTAAGAAATTTCATTTACTAACCTCTTTGATCTTTGCTTATCTTATCAAAATCTTCTAGAGCTTTACCAGCGCCTAAAACTACACAATCAAGAGGTGCCTCTGCTATATGTACAGGCATATTTGTTTCTTCATTTATTAAAATATCCAAGCCTTTTAATAAAGCTCCCCCACCAGCTAACATGATTCCTTTATCCATAATATCTGCTGCTAATTCTGGTGGTGTTTTTTCTAGTGTTGTTTTAATTGCTTCAATAATAGCACATACTGGCTCTCTTAAAGCTTCTCTTATTTGAGATTCTGTAATTTCTATTACTTTAGGTAAACCACTTATCATGTCTCTACCTTTTATTTCCATAGTTCTATCATCATTATTAAATTCAACTACTTCACTTACTTTATCACTTTCTTCATCAGATTCACTTGCAGCTTCAACATTTACTGAATTATTAAGCTTTTTACTTACGTGAGCTGAACCTATCTCCATTTTAACTTGTTCTGATGTTCTTTCACCAATCATTAAATTAAATTCTTTCTTAATATAAGAAATTATTGCTTGATCTAATTCATCTCCAGCAACTCTTAATGATCTGCTTGTTACTATACCACCTAATGATATAATAGCGACTTCAGTTGTTCCTCCACCAATATCTACTATCATACTACCTGTTGGTTCACTAACTGGTAATCCTGCGCCGATAGCTGCTGCCATTGGTTCTTCCATTAATATAACGTCTCTTGCACCCGCTAATTTAGTAGCTTCTTCGATTGCTCTTTTTTCTACCTCTGTAATTCCTGATGGATAACAAACTATTATTCTTGGGCTCTTAAATGCATTTTTAGTAGAAACTTTTTCTATTAATTTCTTTAGCATTGTTTGAGCTACATCAAAGTCTGCAATTACTCCATCTCTTAAAGGTCTTATTGCAACTATATTTCCTGGTGTTCTTCCTATCATAAGTTTAGCTTCTGAACCTACTGCTAGTGGTTTTCTAGTTATATTGTTCATTGCTACAACAGAAGGTTCTCTTAAAACTATTCCTTTTCCTTTTGCAAATACTAAAGTGTTTGCTGTTCCTAAATCTATTCCCATATCTTTTCCAGATCCAAAAAATGCCATTGTATTTTTCCCCTTTCAATTTTCAATTATACAAATCCTTTTTCTTTTAAGCTTATAAAATTATTTTTCCCAATTATTATATGATCAAGCAATTCAATCCCCATGATTTCACCACACTCTTTTATTCTAAGAGTTATATTTTTATCTTCCTTGCTGGGTGTGGGGTCTCCTGAGGGATGATTATGAGCTATTATTATTTTTGCACTACTTTTATTTATTGCTTCCTTAAAGATTTCTCTTGGATGGACGATAGATGTATTAAGACTACCTTTGAATACATCTTTTGTGCCAATAACAATATTTTTAGTATTTAAAAATATTACCTTTAATATTTCTTGCTTTAATAAACTCATTTCTCCATTAATTAATGTCGCTAAATCATTAGGACACATAATTTTTACATCTCTATCTACTGATTTAAATGTTCTAAATCTTTTAAAAAGTTCAGCTAAAGCTAGTATTTGAGAAGCTTTGCCTTCTTTTATTCCCTTTATTGATGTTATATCATCTAAACTTGCTTCTAAAATTCCATCTAACCCTTGAAATTCTGATAATAACCTATTGCTAAGTTGAAGCACATTTTCACCTTTAGTACCGGTTCTAAGTATTATTGCTAATAATTCAGAATTATTTAAAGTATCCGCTCCATACGATAATAACTTCTCTTTAGGTCTTTCACTTTTAGGTATATCCTTAATTTTAAGACTATTTTCCATAAATACTCTCCTCTTAATATTTTGGATACCCCATCCCTTAATACTATATAGCTTCTTCAAGCATAGTTTTCAATTTATTTAAAGGAAGTCCTACAACATTATAGTAACATCCTCTAATTTCTTTAACAAAAATTCCACCTATACCCTGTATTCCATAGGCTCCTGCCTTATCTAAAGGTTCCTTGGTTTTTATGTATTTTCTAATCTCATCGTCATTCATCTTTGAAAAAACAACCTCTGTAGCAACGCTATCTTTTAATACTAAATCTTTTTTAGTGTTAATAACTACTACTCCTGAATATACCTTATGGCTTCTTCCTTGAAGTAATTTAATCATATTGAATGCATCTTCTTCATCTTTAGGTTTTCCAAGTATCTTATCATCTAATGTAACTATAGTATCTGCTGATATTATTATAGCATCTTCTTTTATCTTATCTTTAATGCTCATTGCTTTTCCTAATGCTATACTTTGAACATACTCATCAACTGAGTTTTCAAAAATCACTTTTTCTTCATCAAAATCACTAACCATTATATCAAAATCATCACATAATCTAATTAGTAATTCTTGTCTTCTTTGTGATGCAGATGCCAATATTACTTTCATATAATCACATCCCTTTAATAACTATCATCAAATAAATATCTCTTATTTATAATAATTATAGACATATTACATATTTTTAATAATTAAAATATATAAGGTGTAGTAATTGTGACGACTTACTACAGTCACTTACTACACCAATATAGTTTATCATTTAACTAGTTCTTAAACAAGTACGTTAAAGCAACTTGTAACACTTTTATAAAAATTTAATTTTATTGTAATAATTATTCTATTGCATATTTTTTAATCTTTCATAAAAGTATTTTAAGTATTCATTTACATTATTTTTATTTAATTCATCTGGTAAATTATTTATATAATCACTGATTTCTTTTAAACTATTATTTGTATCCAAGTTCTCTTTTTTTGTAATATTTAAACACCAAGTTTTATAATCAGATGTTTTTACACTTTTTACATTTTCATCTTCTAATGTGCTATTTATCTTTAAAAATGCATTTATAAGTTCTGCAACTTTATTTTGTTCTAAATTTTCTTTAGATATACTAAATTTAATTTTCACAGCATTTATTCCTTGAGATATTAAATTTTCCAATTGTTTTTCACCATCTTTTTTAGAATACAATCCTATAACAACTCTATAATGACCTTCTTCTTCAATAATGTAAGAATTATATTTAGAAGGTATTGTTCTCATTGCTGCATCTGCATTGTCTTTGTTGGAATAATATCCAAATTGTAGTGCTATAAACTCTTGATCTGAAACAACATTTTCTTGTTGATTGAATGAACTAATATCTAATTTCCCCTTAAATATGAATTTACTAAAATACATTCCCATTAAAATTGATAATAAAGCTATTATTAATATTATAAATATAAGTTTCATCTTTCCATGTTTTTTATATTCATATCTAGTATACTTCATAAAATACCTCCTAAAATTAAATTATGTAAAATATATTAATTATATTTGTAATAATATATTTATTGTTAACTTTACATTTATATGAATTATGTTAGGTATTTTATTTTATAAATTTTACTTACGATATCTTATTTAATATAAGTAAATCTGATGTTTCATATTTACTATCTTCAAAAAAGTTTTTTGCAATTCTTAATTTATTGAATCCAGAGTTATTCCAAAACTTAACTGCCCTCTTATTTTTTGAATTTACACCAACTTTGAAACACTCTATACAATATTTACTCTTAAAATATTGCAAAATTTCTATTAACATATTTTTTCCAAGCCCTTTGTTTCTAAATCTTGAATCTATTAAATATAGCCATATGAATAGCTCTGATTTTTCTTGTAACTCTAATCTGCCTTTAAACACACCATAAATCTCATTATCTTTTTCTATTTTTAAAAATAGTTCTTCTTCTGTTAAATAATATTCTAAAAATCTTCTGAAAAATAATTGTTGGTCTAAAGAAAATAAATCAACACTGAATTTGTCATTTAAAATTATCCATTTATTTAATCTATCTATGTCACTCTTTTTTACACTAGTTATTTCAAAATCTTCATAATAAAACTCAACATCTACCAATACATATATCCCCTCTTTCAATTAGTTCTAGATATTAATTACTTATTAAGTAATAATTCTTTATTAATCCATATTTATCCTTTATTAAATATAAATATTTGTTACGTTATTTGAAATGATAATTTATTTTTAAATTTGGCTCTATTTTAAATCTATGTTGATATACATGATAGATAAATATTGTATATTAATTTTTTTGAACTTACTCAGCCATTGTACCTGAGTTTAGCTTCTTTTAGTTTTAACAAAAATAAGGTATATAATAAAATTTTATAATCTTATTACATACCTCTAATATATAAATTTAAAATCAAATTTATAATATATTATTATCTTATTTCTTTTAATACCTCTAATAAATAACTCCATACTCTTTCTACAGAAGAAATACTCATATGTTCATTTGGAGTATGTGCATCAAATATATCTGGTCCAAAACTTATCATATCTAAGTCTCCTAATTTTTCTTTAAATAATCCACATTCTACACCAGCATGAATTGCCACAACTTCTGCTTCTTCATTATACATTTCTTTGTAAACATCTTTACAAATTTCTCTTATCTTAGATTCTTCTTTATATTGCCACTCTGGGTATCCAGCTGTATTAGACACAGTTCCGCCTAAAATTTCAGTTAAACATTTTATTCTTAAAACTATTTCTCCTCTTAAAGAAAATACAGAACTTCTAACTGCACTATCATATTCTACATGATCTTCTTTTGTTGTAAGAACTCCTATGTTAGTTGAACTTTCAGTTAAACCTTCAATATCAGAACTTACTGTATTTATTCCATTAGGATATAAGTATAAAAGATTTATTACATTTTCTGTACTTTTCTTTGAAAATACTTTTTCTATATTTTCTTTTAATTCTTCTATTTCTAATTGAATATTAGGATCTTTAACTCTAAATTCATTTTTAAACTCATCTCTTAATGTAGATATTATATTTAAAAATTCTTTTTCCTTATCAGCATCTATTAATAATTCTGCAATTGCTTCTCTTGGTATAGCATTATTCTTAGATCCACCGTTTAATGATACTAAATTCAACTCCATTTGGTTAAGTATATTTTTTAATACTCTTCCTATAAGTTTATTAGAATTTCCTCTTCCCAAATGTATATCAGATCCTGAATGTCCTCCACTCAAACCCTTTATTACAACTTTGAAAGCTTTTTTGCCTTCTTTAATATTTTCCCATTGTACATCTAAAGTAGATTTTGTTCTTATCCCTCCAGCACAACTTACTAATAATTTACCTTCTTCTTCAGAATCTAAATTTATTACTATTTTTCCATCTAAGCATCCTGACTTTAAAGCCATAGCTCCACTCATACCTGCTTCTTCATCACTTGTAAGTAAAACTTCTATTGCTGGATGTTCTAATGTATTATCTTCTAATATTGCCATTGCATATGCTACTGCAATACCATCATCAGCGCCAAGTGTTGTACCACTAGCATAAATAAAACCATCTTTTTCTACTAATTCTATAGGATCTTTAGTAAAATCATGCACTTTTTCGTTATTTTTTTCACAGACCATATCCATATGACCTTGTATTATTACCTTAGGAGATTTTTCATATCCTGGTGATGCTGGCTTTTTTATAATTATATTTAAGGCATCATCTTGAATTGCTTCTAATCCTAGGTCTTTCCCGAAATTAAATAAATAATCGCTTATTTCCTTCTCATTCCCTGAACCTCTAGGTATCCTAGATATTTCATTAAAGTAATAAAAAACTTTTTCACAATTAATTTGTTGAAATTTTCTCATAATTATTCTTTCCTTCCTAAATATGTGATAAAATTAACATATGTACTAATTAAGCTTAGTATTAAAATTAAATAAATTGTATTATTTATTAATTTTATCATAAAACTAAATTAATATTATAGAATTTAGCTAATTTTATTATTGAGCTTTAATATTACATAAATACAAAAAGGTATTAAAATTTATAGGAGAGGTGTTTATATGCAAAAAACTAAAATGATTTTTACTATTGGACCTGCAAGTGATAATGAGGAGACTATTAGAAAATTTATAGGAATCGGAATGAATGCTGCAAGATTAAATTTTTCGCATGGTACTTATGAATCACACAGAGAGAAGATAGAATTAATTAAAAAAGTAAGAGAAGATATGGGAACTCCTACTGCAATAGTCTTAGACATAAAAGGACCTAAGATAAGAACACATAACTTTGTAAATGATGGCGTAGAATTAAAAACTGGTCAAGAATTCTGTTTTATATGCGGAGATGAACTTCTTGGTGATGAAGAAAGATGTTCTATTACTTATGAAGAACTTTATAAAGACATACAAATTGGCGGAGAAATTCTTGTTGATGATGGTCTTTTAAGATTCAAAGTTATTTCTGTTGAAGGTAAATCTATTAGATGTGCTGTAACTGTTGGTGGAATGATTAAAAATCACAAAGGTGTTAATGTTCCTAATGTAATAATAAGACTACCTTCAGTAACAGAAAAAGATATAGCTGATATAAAGTTCGGTTGTGAAATGGGTGTAGACTTTATTGCAGCATCTTTTATAAGAAAAGCTAGTGATGTAGCTGATGTAAAGAAAATACTTTCTGAAAACAATGGAAAACATATTAAAGTAATAGCTAAAATTGAAAATCAAGAAGGCGTAGATAACATAGACTCTATAATAGAGCAAACTGATGCAGTAATGGTAGCTAGAGGAGATATGGGAGTTGAAATTCCAATTCAAAAAGTTCCTATAATTCAAAAAATGATAATTAGAAAATGTAATGATGCAGGAAAATTCGTTGTAACAGCAACTCAAATGCTTGATTCAATGATTAGAAACTCTTTACCAACTAGAGCTGAAGCAAGTGATATTTGTAATGCTATATTTGATGGAACTGATGCTATCATGTTAAGTGGTGAAAGTGCTTCTGGAAATTTCCCAATTGAAGCTGCTACAACAATGTCTGAAATTGCACAGGAAGCAGAAGCTCATTTAGATTATGCTCACTTAACAGCAAGATTAAGAGAACCATCTCTTACTGATTATGCTGGTGCAATAAGTTATACAGCTTGTAGAACTTCAAATTTATTAAATGCAGCTGCAATAGTAGCTGCTACTAAAAGTGGTGCTACAGCTACTATGATTTCAAGATATAGACCAAAATCTCCTGTTATAGCAATAACTCCTTACGAACA
This sequence comes from Clostridium sp. CMCC3677, assembly GCF_023845585.1. Lineage (GTDB taxonomy): Bacteria > Bacillota > Clostridia > Clostridiales > Clostridiaceae > Clostridium > Clostridium aquiflavi. The sequence goes on along the minus strand of NZ_JAMQHS010000008.1, from coordinate 42,482 downwards.
AGTAAGAAGAAGTTTAGCTTTAACTTTTGGTGTATTACCAATGCTTTGCGAAATGTATAATACTACTGATGAAATCTTAGTGGAAGCTAGAAGATCAGTGTTTGAATTAAATTTTGCTTTACCAGGTGATGATATTGTAGTTGCTGCTGGAATGCCAACAACTCAAACTGGTGGAACAAATATGTTAAAAATAGAGAAATTATAATATTTATTTTAAAATTTAAAATACTTTAAAACTCAAATAAGCTGTTTCAACATACAATATTCCTTGTATGTGAAACAGCTTATTTAAATCTATGTATTAATATATGTATAAGCAAAGTAGACTGAGTAATTGAACTTAGGAATACTAAAATAACTATAGTCCCATTTTAGCTTGCTCCCAATATAAAATTGAGACAAGCAGTAAATGTGACAATATTTATTAAGTATTCTCAAAATCCAATTACAATGCTACTTTGCCTATTACATATATGAATACACATTTAAAACATAGCCTTACTATTTTTTTAACTATTCATGTGTACAATATATAAATTTTCATGTATCATACATAATAATATTATTCAAATTTAAAATCCTTAAATAATTCTCCTAATGATACTCCATCTTCTTCATCTACATATTGTAAATATTCTTTACTAGTTTCTACTGCATCTTTTATACTTAAAGATAATCTCTTACCTTCCTTGTTAAAGTCTAATACCTTAACTTTTACCTTTTGATTTAATTCCAATACGTCAGATGGTTTAGCAATATTTTCATCAGTTATTTCTGAAATATGAACTAATCCTTCTATTCCTTCAAATATTTCAACAAACGCTCCAAATGAAGCAAATTTTACAACTTTACCTTCAAATATCATTCCTGACTTAATTTCATTTGTATGTAAAGTCCAAGGTTCTTTATTTATATCTTTTAATACTAAAGATAATTTTTGTTTTTCTACATCAACAGAACCTATATATACTTCAACTTTGTCATTTTCCTTTACTACTTCTTCTGGCCTATTTACTCTATTCCAAGATAAATCTGATATATGAACTAATCCTTCTACTCCACCAATATCAACAAAAGCACCATATTTAACTAACTTCTTAACTACTCCTGTTCTTTTTTCTCCTTCTTTTAAAGAATTCCATATAACTTTTCTATTCTTTTCATATTCTTCATTTTCAATTGCTTTTCTTGATGCAACTATTTTGTTATTTCTAAAGTCTAGTTCTATTATTCTAACTTCTAATTCTGTATTCTTTAATGTACTTAAATCTATCATACTTCTTGATGCTAATGAAGCTGGGATAAATACTCTTATATTACCATAATAAGAAATAAGTCCACCTTTAATTTCATCTTTTACATATACTTTAACATTTTTTTCTTCCTTAAAAGCTTTTTGTAATTGTTCTTTTTCTTTAATAACTAATGCCTTTATAAGTGATAGCTTAACATAGCCTTCACCATCGTTTGGAGATATAACGTATACATCTATTTCGTCATCAACTTTAAGTACATCCATAGGATTTTTATCATCTATTGATACTTCTTCTTTAGCTATTAATCCATCAAATGCATAATTTATATTTACTACTACTTCCTTTTCATTAACTTCTAAAACTTTTCCTTTTAGTATTTGACCTTTATTTATTCTTTTCACATCATATTCTTCTAAAAAACTTTTCATAGTATTATCTGACATTTAACCACTTCCTTAATATTATTTAGCTATCCTTTTAATACTTGTTAATATTTAATGTATAGCCAATCACTTAAAACATCTAATAAACTAGAGCTTAATTAATATAATTTTAATCTATTAATCTAATTTATACAAGAATTCACCCATTTTAATTATGTGTTTATATATTCAATAAGTGAAGTGGCATTATAATTTTTGATTTTACTCTTAAATTTTAAAGAGTTATAATATAACTCTTTAAAAGCTTTTATTTATCATTAAATATTAGATATATAGAGATATAAAGAGTTAATTGATTTTATTTTTCTCTACTTAACATTTTTAGTTGTTTTTCCATATTGTGTAGTCTAGATATTTTATCTATAATAAAGCTATAATCTTTTAGGGGGTGCTCACTATTTTTAAGATTAAGAAAAAACATATATTTACTATATTATTAGTTTTTTTATTTAGCATTTCCAGTTTGCCATTAGAACTTATATCTAATGTAAACCATAATACTAATAATAATTTAATTGCTTACGCAGATAGTAATATAGATGCCAGTATATTGAGCTCAACAAGCACTAACTTGTTAGCTAAGTCTGGTGGTAAGAGTTCCAGTGGATCTAGATCAACCAGTAAGAGTTCTAGTAGTTCAAAATCTAGCAGTAAAAGTTCCGGAAGCTCTAGCGGATTTAAATCAGGAAATTTTAACAGTTCTTCAAGTAAATCTTCTAGTGAAAGTAACAAAAATACCACTGATAAGAGTGCTGAAGGATTTAAATCAGGAAGTTTTTCTGACACAAAAAATAATAGTAATACAAATTCTTCAAACATAGATAAAACAACTAATGATTCCAATGAAACTAGCAGTGGTGCTTCAAAAGGATTTAGCAGTGGATCATATTCTTCTACTAATAATCCAAATGATTCAAATTCATCCAGCACAAATAGTAGTACGCAGAAGGATGAATCAAAAACATATATACCATCATCAAGTTCAGGGGGACTTGGCTGGTATGGAGGTTCTAGATTTTTTAGACCTATGTATTTTGGATCACCTTCAAGCTTAATAATTAATGCTTTAGTATTAGCACTAATGTTCTTTGTAATTTTAATGTTAATAAAACTTTATTTAAGAAGAAAAAGATAATAATAGATAATAATAAAAAATATTTAGGAGGCATTTTTATGGGAGTTTTTTCAAGAATATCAAATATGTTTAAGGCAAAGGTAAATAATACTTTAGATGAAATGGAAAATCCAATAGAATTATTAGATCAAAAATTAAGAGAAATGGAAGAACAACTTAGTAAAGCTAAATTAAATTCTGCACAAATCTTAGGAAATGTTCATGAAATAGAAAAGAACATGAATGATGCAAAGAAACAATCTGAAGATTTTGAATCAAAAGTAAAACTTGCTTTATCTAAAGGTGATGAAGAGTTAGCTAAAAAAGCTTTATCTAGAAAAATGGAAATTGATAAAAAATATGATTCTTTAAAATTAAGCTATGATAATTCTAAGGTTCAAGCTGATGCATTAAAGAAAAGCTTAAAGGAATTAGAAGAAGAAATAACTAAAACTAGAAACTATAGAGATGAAGCTGCTGCTAGGTATTCTAACGCTCAAGCTTCAGAAAAAATAAATGAAGTATTAGCTAATGTACAAACTAAAAATAATTCAATACAAATTGATAATATAGAAAGAAAAATTCAAAGAACCGAATCTCGTGCAAAAGGTTTAAGTGAATTAAAAGATTTAGATGATTTTGATAGCCAATTTGAAAAATTAAATGAGGTTGATTTAGACCTTGAATTAGAAAAATATAAAGATAATAAATAGGTGATTTCATATGAGTAAAGATTTAGATTTTATTAATGATGAGAAGAAGTACTGGGGAAAAATTTATACTGATATAGCTTATTCTATAAGTGAAAATGCATCATTTCTCTCTAAAGAAAAATTAAAAAACAGAAAATATTATGTTAAATCTTCTGTATTAAAAGATTATATTAAACTTTTAGATTCTACTGAATTAGATTGTAAAAAAGGTGGATTATTTAAATTATTTAAATCCAATAGTGCTTTAGATAAAGTAAGCAACTTTAAAACTGAAAACAGACAATCATTCAAAGAATTGGAGAATTGCAGTAAATGTACTTGTTTAAATTGTACTTTTGATTGTAAATTTAAATCATGCACAAGCTGTAGATTTGGATCTTATATTAAATCATGTGATAAAGAAAAGATTAATGTTAGAAAACATGATAACTTCATTATTGATTTAACAAATAATGATAGTGGTAATTCATCTAAATATAAAGTTTTAGCTACACTTGAAAATTGTATTAATGAAAATCAATATATAATACTAGAAAACATATCTTCATCTAATGATAAATTAGTATTATACTACTATCCCGAAATAAGAGGAGATTCTTATGGAGAGATTACTGATGTAGATGAATTTGATTTTATAGTTGAAACTTATCAAAACGCTGATTATTAAAGATGTAATTTTAGTAGACTATGTTTTAGTATAGTGTTGATATATACATAAGCAAAGTGGACTGAGTAATTGAACTTAGGAATACTAAAAATGATTATAGTCCCATTTTAGCTTGTTCCCAATATAAAATTGTGACAAGCAGTAAATGTGACAATACTCATTAAGTATTCCAAAAGCCCAATTACAATGCCACTTTGCCTATTGTATATATCAACATATATTTAAAACATAGTCAATTATTAGAACAATAAAGCTGTATTGAATTAATTTCAATACAGCTTTATCATTTATACTATTTCTTTTTTATTTTTTATTTCATTGTTTTTCTTTATTTCGTTAAAGCAATAATTTATTATATCACTTCTCTTTATTATTCCTATAAATATTCCATCATCATCAACTACTGAGACAAAATTCTGACTTATAGCTAATGATATTAAGTTCTCTATATCAGCATTAATAGAAACAGATTTATGAGATATTCTTCGGCTTATATCACTTACATTTACACATTCAGTATTCTTAAAATTTAGGTCAGGAGTATTCTTTAATTTCCATAATAAATCTCCTTCTGTTAATGTTCCAACATACTTTCCTTCTTTATCAATAAGTGGAATAGCTGTGTATCCGTATCGCTCCATCTTCTCCATAACTTGTCTCATTGTTGCATCTTCGCTTTCATATACGACTTCATTTTTTGGAGTAAGAAAAAATGCTATATTCATAACAAAATCCTCTCTTGTACTAATATTATTTACTCTTGTATACTTATATTTTAACATATTTTTATAAAAAAATCTTTAATGAAAACCTTTATTTGCATGAATTTAATTTCTCCAATTTATAGTAATAATTTAGATAAGCCTCTTCTTTAAGTATAGTATTTACTTCATTGTAGGCATTTTCACCTTGAAGTGTTCTTTTAACTATTAACTCACTCAGTATCTTATTATTACATTTAGGACAAATACCTATTGATACAAATCTCCAATTTAATAACTTGAAATTTTCTTTTAAATCTATTTTTTTGTTACACTTAGGACATCTTATATCTAATTTCTCTTCATCTATATCTATATTTTCTAAATCTTTTACGTGTATTGCAGGCATACTATATATATCATTTATTATATAATTTTTAACTATTCTAGAATTGTATATGTGCTTAAATACAAGTAAAGTATATTCAGCATCATTTAATGCATCATGAAGTTTTGTATTATCAACTTTAATTTTCAATTCATCTAATGCACTTTTTAAGCCCATTGCTTTCTTATGTCCTAAAATCTTAGTTGAATATTCTTGTAAATCTAAATACTCCTTTATCCAACTTAAATCAGTATAATTATGATAATTAGAATTTATTATAATTTCAGCAATATCATCCTTAGCCCATGAACATATAATATCCCCATCTTCAATCATATTCTTTAGCTTATCCATGCCTTGTTTAAATGTTATTCCTTCTCTTTTTAAAGTATCCATAGTTATCTTTGTTATATTCGTTACTATTGGATTCATTACAGGAAACACAGATGGCTTTATATATTCTCTCATTTCAGCCACTTGTTTCATATACTTATCAACTTTTATAGCACCAATCTCTATAATTTCATTTTCTAAATTTATATTTTCTAATTCTTTATGTTTATCAAAGAAATCTTCTTCATATTTAGTTATATTTTTTAAATTATTAAATTCTAAATCAATTATTACATACCCCATACCCAAATCCTCTCTTAATACAATGCTTCTGGTTAAAAACTAATTAATATTTTAGTATAAAAATATGCCCTATACTAAAATATCAATTATCTTTAGGACATAAAATGCTTTTTATATACTACATGAAATCTATTCCTGCTAATTTCATTAAATTAATAGCATTTTGAGTCTCACTCTTTCCCCTTCTAAGTATATAATCAAATTTTATTTTATCATCTTCATAAAATTCTCTAAAATTATAATTTATTATTTTATTATCTTCTTTTTCTAAATCACATAATTCTAAATCATGAGTTGAGACAAGTCCTATAGCACCGTATTTTATTAATTGATTTATTAATACAGTAGCTCCAGTATGCCTATCTCTAGAATTAGTTCCTTTAAATATTTCATCTAAAAGGAAAAATACTTTTTCTCCTCTTTTACAAGCTTCTATAAGTATCTTTATTCTTAAAATTTCTGCATAAAATGAAGAAATACTTTCTTCTAAACTATCTCTTGTAGTGATGCATGTATATAAACTCATTATTCCACAGTTAAACCTTTTTGCACATACAGGAGCTCCTATATAACTTAATAACAAATTACAACCTATGCTTCTTAAAAATGTACTTTTTCCTGACATATTTGAACCTGTAATTAATGCAACCTTTTGAATTCCATTTAAAGAGAAACTATTTTTTACTGCTTTATGTCCTATTAAGGGATGACCAATCTCTTCTCCATATACTTCACTAGTATCTAATATATTAGGATATACCCACTCTTCATTATCAAATGCTATATTAGAAATACTATTTAATGCATCAAATTCATTCATTACATTAAGCCATTCCATTAACCTTAATCCATTAGTTTTTCTCCATTTTTCTAAATTATTCATTATAAATACATCTGAAAAAAATAATATATTTATTACTAAATAATATGCATTATAAGAACTATCTCCTATCCATTCTACTAAATTAGTTAGTTTTTTCATTTCTTTCTTACAACTAACTTCTTCATGAGATATCTTATTTTTTAGTTCCTTTAAATATTCTGAATTAAAATTTTCATTTTCTATTAATTCTAATATTTCGCTATATCCATTAATATCTTGTTTTATATTGTTAAATAGTAGTATGTCTTTATTTATTGATTTTGTTAACATTTTAAGTACAACAAAATCAATCATAAATACTAATATAACAAATGACCAAGGTAATATAGTACTTAGTGCTAAAAATATTGATACAAAATTAGTCACTATAAAAATACAGCTAATAATTATATTTATTTTGTTTACTTTGCTTTTCTCTTTACCCCAACTAATTAAATCATTCAAATTAAATTTAGATGATTTGTTCATTAAACCTTTTACTATAAATTTTTGTCTCCATTGAACTTTTGAAGATAGCTCTTTTATAGATTCCTGTCTTATTAGTATATCGTTTTTATTTATATTTTGTTCAATACTTAATATTTGTACTAATCTCTTTCTACCACCAGATGTAACTGTAGAATTTATAAATTGAAAAAGAGAATTAGGTCCAAATATATTTAAATCATTTATAAATTTATGTTTATAATTTAAGTATTCCTCACCATTATCTTTAAACTTTTTAAAATCTCCATTTATTCTATCAATACCTTTTTGATTCATGTCTATTAATATATCTGCAATATTTTTGTCTCTTAGCTTACTTGAATGAAATAGTGCTGCAATTATAAACATAATCAGAAACATGGTAGTTGTAAATATTATTGCTATATAATTATTTGCCTTATATAATAAATAATCAATTATTAACATAAAAAGAACTATTACTAACCTAATAACACTTATAATATTTATTTTTTTTAATAATGACTCTCTTTTTGTTATATTTTCTTTTAAAGTACTTTTATAAAATTCCTTTGAATTGCTCATATTATCTCCCTCTTATTATTAGTAATAATATACTAATTTTAACATATATATTGCCATTTCATAAAAAAATCATAAATAAAATTTATGTATAATTAAAAAAGTGAACCTAATTGGTTCACTTTTTATCTACTTACTTAAAGAATTATATATCTTATCTAAATTATTTTTCATAGCGTCTAAATAACTCATATCATCTTCATTTGATTCTAATGTATATATAGGAACTACCTCTGCACCAACTTCTGATGCTAATGTCTCTGAAACTTTTGGACTTGCTAAAGATTCAGAAAAAATAACTTTTATATTATTTTCTTTACAGAAATTAACCAAATTTTCCAATTCCTTGGGAGTAGGTTCACCCTCTCCATATAAATTTTCAACTGATTTTTGAGATAACCCAAAATCCCTACATAAATAACCAAAAGCAGCATGACCTGTTATAAAATCTTTTTGGCTTAACTCATTAAACTTAGCTGAGTATTCATCATATAAACCTTGTAATTCTTCTTTAAATTTATTATAGTTTGCTTCATATGTATCCTTATTTGCTTCATCCAAACTTATAAGTGAATTTTTTATATTTTCACATTGTTTTTGTACTTGTATTAAACTTAACCATGAATGAGGATCTACTAGTTCTCCCTCTTTTCTAACATCAATGCCATCGCTTGAATTTACTTTTAATACTTTATCATCAGAAACTACATTATTAACAGAATCAATCCAATGTTCCATTCCTAATCCATTATAAATAAAAATATCACTATTCATAAGCTTTTCAAAATCTTTAGTCTTTGGTTCATAATCATGTGGTTCCATATTTTCAGGAACTAAACAAGTAACCTCAATTTTATCTCCGCCTATTTTTTCAGTGAATTCCTTTAATGGATATATTGAAACCATAACCTGTAACTTTTTACTCTCATCATTTACTTTATTAGATTCATTCGTTGAATTTGAATTAGAACATCCAATGATAAATAAACTCATTAGAATGCATGATAGTGTTAAAAAAAATCTTTTTTTCATTAAGTCCTCCTATTTGCATATGATTTGCATTTGCAAATATAATTTTAATTTATTTTCTTATACTTGTCAAACTATAATATAATTATTAACTTAATTCGATTAAATTATAATCATATGAAATATTATCTAAAATATTCTTTTCTATTGTTTGGCATGTAAAAAATATTACTTGATTAAAATCTTCTTTTATTAATAGCTTTAATGCTCTTTCTCTTCTATTATCATCATATTGTATAAATGCATCATCTAAAAATATAGGCACTTTCTTATTTTTAAACAGCATATTTATAAATGATAATCTTAGCGATAGATATAACTGATCCTTAGCTCCATTACTTAATATTTCTGAATCAAATAATACGCTATTATCCCTCACCTTTAACTTATAGTCCTCAGATATTTTAACATCTTTATAATTTTTTAATGTTAAGAAATTAAAATTTTTTAATACTTCATTGTTCAACTTAGGTCCTATATTGCTTCTTAGTTCTTTAAATGATTCTTGTAATTTTAAAGAAGCTACTTCTAAAGCCTTAAATTCTTTTTCACACTTTAAAATTTTTTCCTGAGCATCATATAATTCTTCTTCTATCTCAGCTATTGCTCTTTTACCTAAATATCGTTTTTCTATAAGATGTTCTAAATCTTTTATTTCTTTTTCTATTTTTAATAACTTGTTAGAACTTTTTTTTATTTCTTTTTCTATATCTTCTTCTGATTTATAAGAATAGCTTAAATCATCAGGTAATATATTTTTAATTTCTTTTTTGATTTCTTCTATATTCCTATCTTTTAAAAGCACCTTATATGTTTCTTCTACACTATTAAGATTACTTTTTACTTCCATTATTTTATTAACTTTATCCTTATACTCTTTAATTTTTATATGAAAATCCAATATATCAATATTTTCAAATTCCATTCCTTTTGTCTTTTCTCTTAAATCTTCTTCTTTATCCTTTAGTTGAAAATCTATTTCTTTTAGTTCTAATGCTAATGAACTAATTTTATATTCCATTGGTAATAACTCTTTTTTAAATTTACTATATATATTTACTTTATTTATTGTTTCTTCTATGGAATTACACTCTAATAATTTAAATAATGATTCTAGTACTTTCTTATTTTTATTATATTTATTATTTAATTCTTCTATATTAAAATCATTAATTTCTTTAACTTTAGAGTTTATAGATGCATAAATATTATCCTTATAGATTTTATATGAATCATATTGTGATAATTGCTTTATTAAATTCTCATAATCCTTACAATTAATTTCATTCATATGCAAATTCAATTTTTCTTCATATTGTTCTACTTCATTTTTTAGCTTTTGTATGCTAAGTTTATTTTTTTCTTTAATAGAAGCTTCCTTCATTATTAGTGAATACTTTAAATAAACTTTAGTCAAAATAGCTAGTAAAGGTACTGTTAAGATATCTATTATAAAGTTCTCTTTAAAAATACCTATAAATAAAACTACTAAAAACAAAGCAAACAATACATAAATAAAAATCATCTTATTCTTAATATTTTTTATAGAGCACCTCTCATTGTTTGATGAGTATAATTCTAATTTATATTTTAGTTCTTTTAATTTATCTTTATATAAATTAATATTTTCCTCTATATCCTCTCTATATTCAGCTATATATTCCAAATTCCTCATTTTATTAGATCTAATATTTAAATCATTTTTAAATGTTTCTATAGAATTTTCTATAGACTCAACTTTATATAATTTCTCCTTTAAATTTTCCTGTTCTATTTTTAATACATATAATTTATCTTTTATATCTTCTTCACAAAGGGAATCTAATACTTTATATTCTTTAAAATCATTGTTTTTTTCATTTAATTTATTTTGTAAAATATTTAATTCTCTTTTCTTTTCTTGTTTTATATCATTTAAATTTAAATATCTATTATACTCTTTATTTAATTCTTCTAAAAACTCACTATTTATATTAGTATAATTTCTATTTAGTTCTTCATTTATTACTTCTTCTTTTTTCTTAAGTTCTTCACTCTTCTTTAAATATTGCGCAATTTCTAAATAATCTTTTTGTAAATTACTCTTTTTTATATACTTCTTGTATAATTCTAAACTATCTAATTTCTTTATTATTTCTTCTTTTTCATTTTTAGTATTTAATAATTTTTCTTCATTTTCTATGTTTGCCTCTGACAGAGTATATGCATTCCATAATTCTTCTTTTAGTAAATTTTTCTTTTCTGTAAGTAAATCTAATTCCCCAGATTTCCTAGTTGTCTTAATTTTCTTTTTTCCTTTTTCTAATACTTCTATTGCTTTCTTAAAAGATACATTTTCTTCTCCTGAATTATAAGTATTAGTTATTTTCTCCATTATTTCTTCTTCTTTATCCTTATTTACCATAACCCCTAATTGATTTATAAATAAAGTTTTAGAAAATGTTGATAAATTTATATCTAAAAAATATTTTCCTGGTTCATTATTATATGGTATATCTATTTTATCTCCAGTTACTTCATCAAGTATTTCACAGGTATCTTCTTTTTTAGTTAATCCAAAACTTCTTCTTATAACATATGTTACCCCTTCATGTTCAACTGTTAATTCTCCACTTATTTTTCCGCCAGTTAATGGAGTAAACTTTTTCCTATCATTATCTTTGCCACGATTTTTTTCAAATCCATAAAGCCATATCTTTATAAAATTCTCTATTGTACTTTTACCTTTTTCATTTTCACCATATATTAAGTTAAATTTATTAGCAAAGCTTATAATTCTTCCTTTTATCCCTGCAAAATTTTCTATATTAACTTGCTTAATAATTATAATCTCTCACCTCTTCACCCGATAAACTTTGAAGTCCTTTCTTTAAAGCTAATTTTATTATTTCTTTTTCTTCTTCTGTTTCTGCTTTTTCTAGTTCTTCATATATTTTTCTTGCAAATAAGCTCTTTATTGAATACCCTTTCAATAATTCATCCATATCTATTTTCACTTCAGTTTTATCTATTACTCTTATATCGTAATCATCCTTTTTTATCATCTCTTCTATGATTTCTTCTCTTAAATTAAATTCCTCATTAATTTCTCCCTTTAATATTACTTTGTAAGAATTATCTTTAATATTTTCTTTATCTATACAACTAAAAATTTTACTTTTAACTTGATTGTATCCAAAACAACCTTCTATATTTATTTCCTTTTCATAATAATTTCTAATAGCTGTTTTTATAAACTTATAATCACAATATCTATTAGAAATCTCTAATAATATAATTCCTTTGTCATCTAATTCATCAAATCCTCTTCCTTGTGGACACCCACTATATGCATAATAAGTATTTGATACTTTATTAACACCAACATACTTATGTCTATGTCCTAATGCTATATAATCCATATTACTTTTAGCAATTTCTTCTTCAGTTATAGGGTTATATTCATTCTTTTCTTTTGATGATATCTCTCCATGAATAACCATTATATTGTTATATCCATCAATTCTATTTACATCTTTTATTAAGGATTCATAAATATAATTGTGAGTAAAAGCAGCTCCCCATACAATAGTTTTTAAATCCTCTAAAACCACTTTTTCCATATTTCCCTTAAATATATATACATTTTTAGGCCACTCTATCATGCTATAAAACGATTTTTCATTATATGGATCATGATTACCTGGACTTATAAATATTTTTACTTTATCTATTTTCTCAAAACATGATTTTAAAAAACATAATGTACTTTTATTTACTGATAAATTATCAAACATATCTCCTGCAATTAATAAAATATCTATATTATTTTCTAATGAAATTTTTATTATTTTTTCAAAGACTTCTTTAAGTTCTTCTCTACATTTAATAGATTTATTATTCTTCATTCCACTAAAAGGAGTATCAAAATGTAAATCTGATGTATGTAAAATTTTTATTTTTTTCATAATATCACCTTTTCATCGAACTTTAGTTCTCATTTTATCATGAAATTTAATAATAGTCCAAAAATTTTCCTTTATTTCCAACATTTATTTATATGATTTTATACTATTAATTAAAATATCTTCCATTTCAATTTAAATTGAAAATTTCACATAAAAAAGTTCTTTTGTAATAAAATTTTCTACTACAAAAGAACTTTTTACACTTAGTATTAAAATAACAATTATATTTTTAATACTAAGAAAATTGATAAACTTTAATAAAGAAATCTACATAAGTTCATGATATTTATTTAAAACATAAGAATTGTTATTTTAATTCCACAGTAACTGCTCTTTCTTTATAAACTTCTAATGATTTATCTGGACTATCATATATTAAATTATAAGTTTTATCTTCTAATATTCCATTCAATGTTACAACTCCAACTCCTGATTCAATACTTTCTACATTTTCTACATTGTTATTACTTTTTGTTTTAATATCATCTCTTGAAATATTTAATCGTAAATTCACCATTGTTGGATACTTAGTTTCATAATATATTTTTGTTTTATTTTCTTCTCTTACCACTTTAGTTATATTCAATTCAGAATCACCGGTAAAATTAAATCCATTTTCACTTAATGTTAAACTTATTTCTTTTTGCAATTTTTCTCTATATGCCTTTTTAAATTCTTTTGCTTCCCCATCGGTAGATGGCATTTCTTCTGGAGAATAGTGTTGCTTATTTTTATAAGGAATAAATGTTAATGAATTTAATTCTGAATCATTATTTAAAATTTCACATCTAAATTTTCCTCCACCAACTCCTGTACTTTCATTGCAATTATCAATTTTAACTTCTCTTCCTTTATCATCAACAACAATATAATTCATAATTGATATTTTATCTTTAGAATCTTTAAATGTCCCACTTATATAAGTGCTTATAGGTGTTACTATTACATTTTTTATTTTATAATCCCCTACAGTATTATCTAATGAATATTCTTCTATTTTACTCTTAATTTTTTCACTAGATATAGGAATATTAAAATCCCATTTATATTTTTCATTGTCAATTTCATCTTCAATACTAATATTAAAGTTAAACGTATCTAAAATATCTAATTGTGTTAATCCCATAAATGAATTATCATACATGGTATTATCTATATCAAAAATATTAATTCCACCAACTGTATTACTATTTATAGGCTTTGAATATCCCGAACTAGTTAGATTTACTTCTTTTCCATTTACTGAAACTTTAGTATTTAGAAAAGATGATAATTTCGCAAGTTTTTCTAAAGAATCCGCCACTGTACCTTCTACTTTATATGCTATTTTAAGCTTATATCCATCATAAAGCACACTTGTTATTGTAAAATTTACTCCATTACTCTCTTTAGTTATATTTACATCAGATGCATAATCAGAATATTGAGGTGATAGTCCCATTATTTCAGCTATAAAATCCTTAACTGGAAGACCTAATGCATTAGCTGTCGTAGTTATCCCCACACCTACACTGGCAAATAATACAAAAAAGCAAATAACCGCTATACTAATAACTTTTCTATATCTTTTTTGTTCTTTATGCTTAAGTGAATCCAATGTTTCTTGAATCATTAGATCTATTTTATCTGGAACACTATTATACTTACTTTTAATTTTATCTTTTAATATTTTATCAAAATTTTTATTGTCCACTTTTATTTTTCCTCCTCTCTAACTATTCTAATTTTAATAACTCGTAAAGCTTTTTTCTAGCTCTTAAAAGTCTTGTCCTAACTGTAGTTTCATTAATATTTAAAATTTTAGCAATTTCTTTTTGAGGAATGTCGTCAAAATAATACAAGACTACTAATTCGCGTAAATCTTCATCAATGTTATTTAAAGCTGTTTCTAAATCTATATTTTGATATTTATCCTCATAATTGCCTTCTATAATTGTTTCATCTAAATAAATAACTCTTTTTTCTTTTTTAATTATTGCTTTGCATTCATTTATAAGAATTCTAATAATCCAAGTCTTAAAGTACTCATGTTTTTTTATTTTTACTATATTCTCATAAGCCTTTAATATTGTATTTTGAATGGCATCCTCTACTCTCTCTTCATTTTTTAATATTCCTTTCGCTACTCTATATAATGACAACTTATTTTCTGTAATTAATTCTATAAAAGCTTCTTTATCCCCCTTTGAAGCTTTATATTCAGTACTATATTTTTTTAATTTATTATAATCAACTATATTATTTTCAACTTTTCCTTTCTCACTTTTATTTTGAGTTATATTCATTTCATATAATTTGTTTATTTGTTGCTTTATAATATTTAATTTTCTATCTAAAATATCATTCTTTATATTTAAATTTATAAAATTAAATATATCTATACAACTAAAAAAATTATTAAAATAACTACTATACATTTTATGTTCTCCTCCTTTCAATATAAAAGACTTTATTTATTTAACTACTTATTAGATGCTTTTACTCTTAATAATGTTCTAGTATTTTTTTATATTTTATATAAAATTTGTATTTACTCTTATTCTAAACTATTTTTAAATATTTTTTAGTAATAAAAATGTAATGCTTAGATAAAAAACTTTATAAATAAAAAGAAAGGGTACACTACATTTTAAGTAGTGTACCCTCCTAGTTTTGCAATACAATATAACTTTACTTAGTTATATTTATTCTCTTTTCAATTTGTTATTGAATTGAGTTTTCGTATTGCTCTACCATTCTTTTAACCATTTCGCCACCTACGGAACCACATTGTCTTGAACTTAGATCACCATTGTATTCACTAAATGGTACTCCTAGTTCATTAGCTACTTCGTTCTTGAATCTAGCTAATCCTTGTTTTGCTTCTGGAACTAATACGCTGTTTGACATAACAATCCCTCCCGGCTATTGGTATTTATATAATCAGGAAAATTTAAATTTTATTTAACTCTTCCTGGCTACACTATTATATTATCCAATATAGATATATATATTCTTGGTAATTAAATGTACTTATAGAATATAATACAAAATAAATTTATTATTACACTATAATCTAATATTTAAGGGTTGTTAATATATAACTTTTAAATTATAATATAATAAATACTTTGATAATCAAAATGTTTAACAATCAAATTTGTTTGAAAGGATAAATGAATATGAAATTTAATTCACTTAAAATAAGTAATTTAATAGCAAACCTTCCAATAATACAAGGTGGAATGGGAATAGGCGTGTCCGCTTCAAAGCTTGCATCAGCGGTTGCTAATGCTGGAGGAATAGGTATTATTTCTTCTGCTCAATTAGGCTATAAAGATTCTAATTTTAATAAAGATGCTTTAGGTTCAAATTTAAATGCATTAAAAGAACATATAATAACTGCTAAAAAGAATGCTCCTAATGGAATAATTGGAGTTAATATAATGGTTGCAAGCAGCAACTATGCTGAATATGTAAAAACAGCTATTAATGCTGGTATTGATTTAATAATATCTGGTGCTGGTTTACCTACTATGCTACCTAAAATAGCAAAAGATTCAAAAGTAAAACTTGCACCTATAGTTTCATCATTAAAGTCTGCAAAGGTAATCTTAAAATTATGGGATAGACATGATAATATAGCTCCAGATTTAGTTATTATAGAAGGTCCTAAAGCAGGTGGACATTTAGGATTTAAAGAAGAAGAACTAAAAAATGATAATATAAATTTTGATGACACTATAATTCAAATAATTGAAGAAACAAAAAAATATAGTGAAAAATATAATAAGGAAATTCCTGTAATAGTAGCTGGTGGTGTTTATGACGGCTATGATATTGCTAAATATCTTAAACTAGGTGCTAATGGTGTCCAAATGGCTACACGATTTGTTGCTACTTACGAATGCGATGCGTCACAAGAATTTAAAGATGCATATATTAATTGTTCAAAAGAAGATATAGATATTGTTAAAAGTCCTGTTGGAATGCCTGGCAGAGCTATAAAAAATGATTTCATAAAAAAGACTTTAACAGGTAGAGAAAATATAACTAGTTGCTATAATTGTTTAACTCCTTGTGATCCTAAAACAACACCTTATTGCATAAGTAAAGCACTTATGAATGCTGTTAATGGAAACATTAATGAAGGACTTATCTTCTGTGGAGAAAACGCAAGTAGAATTGATAAAATGATGTCTGTTAAAGAACTTATGACTGAATTAGAAGAAGAATTGAGAAAAGCTTAATATAATCTATTCACATTTTATTGATATATTCATAGGTAAAGTTGTATAAATTAATTAAACTTATCCATAATAAAATAAATATATTCTCATTTTAACCTAAATATATAAGATTTTAATAATTACCCTTATTTTTAATTTTATTTGATAATCCTCAAGGTTAAGTTAAAATACAACTTTGCTTATTATATATAATAGTAAAAATTATCTATTTAATTATTTACTTTTTAAAAGATATTGATATTAAAAAAATCACTTAATATCAATATCTTTTTTTATTTAATTTTGTCTCTGTTTTAGCAGAGTGTTGATATATGCATAAGCAAAGTGGGCGGAGTAATTAAACTTAGGAATGCCACTTTACCTATTGCATATATCAACACACATTTAAAACGGAGTATTAATTTTAAATATAAAAAAAGCTAGAACTTATATTCTAGCTTTTTCTTATGGCAGGGGCACTAGGATTTGAACCCAGAACCAATGGTTTTGGAGACCACTACTCTACCGTTGAGCCATACCCCTAAGTCGTTTTTAATTTTAACATGAATACCATATTTATGTCAACAAGATTTAAAAAATAACTTAATAGTAAAATTAAACTTATCTTCTTTTTTATACTTATTAAATTTAAAATTCTAAGATAAAATACATAAAATATAATTTTCAACTTTTAACTAATAATAAAACATTATCTTATCTAATTATATTAAATTTATTCATAACATAATTAATTTATATTTTTATTTAATCAGTATTTATTTATATCATCTTTTAAATTTATTGCAGACGAATTTAATAATTCAGATCTGACTATAGACTCCTTACCATATTTTTTTCTTATCATATCCATTGTAATATCTAGACTCTTCTGTTTTTCATTATTTTTAAAATCAAAAAGACTAGGCTGATAATACTTATTATCACACAATTTAGTAAGTCTAACTCCTAATAAACGTATTTTTTCTCCTTTATAACATTCATAAAAAGCTTTTTTTATTCCTTTAAAAATTTCCATAGTATTATCTGTATAGTTACTTAAAACCTTTTGATGAGAATATAATATAAAATTATTAGTTTTTATGCTTACAGTAACAATAGAACATAAATTTTTACTTTCTCTAAGCCTTCTTGAAACATTTTCTGTAAGAGAAAGTAGGATTTTCAAAGCTTCTTCAGTATTATCAACATCCTTAGAAAGAGTCGTAGAATTTCCTATTCCTTTTATTTTTAAAGATTCTGATTCAACTAACTCAGAATTATCTATTCCATTAGCATATTCATATATAAGTTTTCCATGTGAATGCATTTTTTCAATTAAAAAATTAACATCTAAATTAGCTAGTTCTCCTATTGTCTTAATATTTAATTTAGTTAATTTCAATTTAGTAGATTTACCAACCATAAATAATTCTCCAACTGGAAGTGGCCACATTTTTTGTTTAATTTCATTTTTAAATAAAGTGTGTATTGAATTCTTAGGTTTAAAATCACTTGCCATCTTAGCTAATAATTTATTTGTTGATATTCCTATATTACAGTTAAACCCAAGCTCTGCACTTATCCTGTTTTTGATATTTACAGACATCATATTATAATTACCTTTATAATGAGTACAGTCCATAAAACATTCATCAATACTATATCTTTCTATCTTAGGAGAATACTCCTTTAATATTTTTATCATTTCATTGCTAAGTTTAAAGTACCAACTATGATCTGGCGGATATATAACTAAATTAGGACATTTCTTTTTAGCTTCATATAAACTCTCACCTGTCTTTACTCCTAGCTTCTTGGCTGGTATTGATGCTGCTAAAACAACACCATGACGTTTTTCCTCATCCCCACCTATAGCTGATGGTATTTTTCTTATGTCTATATTGCTACCTTCATTTAAAAGTTTAAGTGCTGTCCAAGAAAGATATGCAGAATTAACATCTATATGAAAAATTAATTTATCACTTCTACCCAATATATCTACACTCCCTAAATGTATTCTTACTTCACTATAATTTTATACGAACATTAGTTCTATTGTAAAGTAAAAAAAATTATCTATAGATAATTTACAGCATTTATTTTTAGACAAAAAAATAAAAGCCGCAACACAACGTGTTACGACCTTTTCTGGCAGGGGCACTAGGATTTGAACCCAGAACCAATGGTTTTGGAGACCACTACTCTACCGTTGAGCCATACCCCTTCACAACAGTATTTATTATATAACATGATTATTAAAAAATCAACTATTTTCTACAATAAATCTGTTAATACTTTTATGTTGTATAATATTAGCTCATCAAAAGACATATTTCCGTAATACTTCCATAAATTCACCACTTTGTATTTCGATAAATCCATATTAGTTTGTTCTGTACCATCTTTTAATATAACTAGTTTCTTTTCATCTAAATTATTAACTTTTATAAACTCTGATATTTCATAATTGTTTAATTTTACTACATGTAATCCTAAGTCTTTAGTTAAATAATCAAAATTATCATTTAAAGCTAGGAATGTATAATCTTTTAATCCTTTTATTTTTTCACTATAGGGTTCTATTTGAACATTTAATTCTTTTATAGCATTATTATAGTTTTCTTCATAATAATCTCTATTTTTAGGGTCTCTATCTTGAACAGCAGCTTTTATATTGTATAAAGCTATCTTATATGAATCTATTCCTTCAAAGTAATAAGGGTTTTCTTTTGATGATTCATTTCCACCATAATTTAGAAGCCTCATACCTCTTGATAAATTAATTATTCCCATACTACCCTTTTTAAGTTCATCTATAAAACTATTTGCCCAAGGTTCAAAACTTGTTCCAGAATAAATAAAAAGATCCATATTAGATACATTTTCTATAATCTCTTTATTGTACTTAAATTCATTAATATCTGCTTCTTCTGTCATCATGTATTGAACATTGTGTTTATTATTAACAATTTTCTTTACCATTTTATATTGTGGTTTATTAACAGTCATTATATTTAAATATTTCTCTCTATCTTCTTTTTGATTATTTTCAGTATTAGCTAATAACGGATTCGCAAATACTCCCATACCTATAGAAAATGTAAGAGTTATTACAATCATAATAAAGGTAATCTTTTTCAAATCGATCTCCTCCGAAAATATATATAAATTATTTCCAAATAAAACTCTAGTAATATTATATCAACTAAATATGTTAAATGTATATATTTTTATTATAAAATTTATTTAAATTTAATTTATTATGTATATTTTTGTATACTTTTTTAACTTATATTAATTAATTTGCCCTATTATTCTAACTTTAAATATAATATTATTATAGATTAATTTTTATAAGTAAAATTATAAGCTTTGATTTTATAATTGAAATTAGATAAAATAAAAAGATGGCAATAATTTTTAATATAAAAACAAATTAAGTTTAAATGCTAGTGAAAGGAGTTCTTTTTATGGAATTTAATGTTTATAGCATAAATGAAACTACTAACTTAGGTATAGAAATAGGAAAATTACTTAATTCAGGAGATATAATTTGTCTAACAGGAGATTTAGGTACTGGTAAAACTCATATAACTAAAGGCATTGCTCTTGGTTTAGATATAAAAGATGATATTACAAGCCCTACATTTACAATTGTAAATGAATATGATGACGGAAGATTAAAATTAAATCATTTTGATGTATATAGAGTAAATGATCCTGATGAAATATATGCAATTGGATTTGATGATTATATTTTTTCTGATAGTGTGTCTATCATAGAATGGGCAAATTATATTGAAGATATTCTTCCTGATGAGTTTCTTCATATAAATATAGAAAAAGATTTAGAAAAAGGTGATAATTATAGAAAGATAACATTAACACCTTACGGCAAAAAATATGAATATATAAAGGAGTTAAAAATATGATTATACTAAGTATAGATTCATCTTCAAAAGTTGCAACTGCTGCTTTACTTCAAGATGATAAATTACTAGGAGAAATAACTTTAAACAATAAAAAAGAGCACTCTACTATATTAATGACTTTAGTAGAAAATTTATTAGAAAACTGTAATTTAGATATTGATTCTATAGATGGCTTTGTAGTATCTAAAGGCCCTGGTTCTTTTACAGGTTTAAGAATTGGAATGGCTACAATTAAAGGATTAAGCTTTGGAGGAAATAAACCTTATGTAAGTATTTCTAGTCTTGATGCACTTGCATATAGTATTTCTCCATTTAACGGTATAATCTGTCCTGTAATGGATGCATTAAGAAACAATGTTTATACTGCCTTATATAAATCTTGTAACGGAAAGTTAGAACAAATAATGGATTACTCTGCTCTTGATATAAATGAGCTAGTTGATATGCTTAATGAAAAAGGAGAAAATGTTATGTTCATTGGTGATGGACTTAATAATACAAAGGAATACATATTAGAAAATTGTAATAATTGTTTCTTTCCACCAAATCATCTTAATTTAGTTAGAGCTTCTTCATTGGGTGAATTAGGACTAATAAAACTAAAAAATGGTGAATATGATGATTCTAACTCTGCTCCATTTTATTTAAAAAAACCTCAAGCTGAGAGGGAATATGAAAAAAGGATGAAATTAAAAAGTGAAACTAACAACTAGTTTAATGACTGAAACTGATATTGATGATGTTTTAGAAATTAGCTTATTAAGTTTCCCTACATCTTGGAGTAAAGAATCATATATTCAAGAATTAGCAAATCCTCTTGCTAATTATATAGTTGCGAAATGTGATGATAAAGTTATAGGTTTTATAGGCGCTTGGATAATAATAGATGAAGCCCATATCACAAATATAGCTGTACATCCTAATTTTAGAAGAAAAAATGTTGCTTCTGCTTTATTAGGTGAATTAGTTAAATTAACTAAAAGTGCTAATTGTAATGCTTATACTTTAGAAGTAAGAGCTAGCAATATTCCTGCTCAAGAATTATACAAAAAATATGGATTTGTAGAGCAAGGAGTGAGGAAAAATTATTATCAAGATAATAAAGAAGATGCAATAATTATGTGGCGTATAGATGAAAAAAATAATTCGTAAGCTAATTTAGCCTACGAATTATTTTTATATATTTAATCATTCAGTTATAGTCTTTGAGTTTTTTTCTGGACTTCCAAAGTTAGGTTCTGCCTTAAATATAGATGCAGACACCTTTTTATATAAAACATATGTTAATGTACATACCAATATAGCTTTTATTCCATTAAAAGGTACTAAACCCACAGTAACATATCTTAATAATTCTGCACTGCTCATTTGCATACCATATGCTGGTAAAAGCAAATATACATTTGAGATAATTCCTATAATTTCGATACAAACTCCACCTAAAATCATTCCTAAAATAGCTGATTCTTTAGATTTATTTCTTTTATAAAGAATTCCTGCTGGTAATATTAAAGATACTCCAACTAAAAAGTTAGCAAGTTCTCCAACAAATCCACTTTGACTTCCTTTAATTAAAAGAATCAATATGTTTTTAATTAATTCTATAGTTACACCTGCCAATGGTCCAAATCCAAATGCTCCTAATAATGCTGGCACATCACTTAAATCAATTTTAAGCCATGGAAATACTGGATAAGGAATTTCAAGGTACATAAGTATAAGTGCTGATGCTGATAATAATGAAATTTTAATTGTTTTGTTTGTGTTTTTGTTCATTTTTACGCCTCCCAAAAGATTATCTCCCTGGTGTAGCTTATTAAGTCTTAAGATAACGTTTTACTACTCTTTGTAAGATTAAATTACAAATTAAGTTGTTCTTAAATTTAATATTTTTATTCTTTAGATTTTATGTTTTCTTAAAGCACATTTTTATATAAATTGTATGCTAAAAATTACATTTCATAACTCTCTAAAAAACAAAAAAACTGATGCATAAATACATCAGGGCATATACTAAATTATTAAGAATAAAACTATCTTAATTCCTAATAGGTTACCTTCTTTCATCCAGACTATACTGTTGGCTTCGGAGTTACACCGAATCTGCTATAAATTTAGCTCGCGGGCTTTACCGCCAGTAGGGATTTACACCCTGCCCTGAAGATATAAGTATTAAATTATTTTTTACTATACATTCATTATATATTCTTAAAATAATTTTTACAACACATTTTTAAGCAGTATATATATTATTTACTTTTTTAAAATTTTTTATGATATGTATATACTTTAAATATATGTTGATATATGCACTAGGCAAATTAACATTGTTCCTAAATTCAATTACTAAATCAACTTTGCTTATGCATATATCAACACTTTACTTAAACAGATGTAATATTAATTATGCTAATTCTGGAGAAAACATACTGTTATTATTTTTTATTGTATCTACTGATTCTGTAACATCATTTTTACAGCTTTCATAATTTTCTTTAACAGTATTACTTACTTCTTCAATTCCATTGAAAACAGTATTTTTAACTTCAGTTGTAGTACTCTTTAAAGTATTAAATACATTAATACTTCCGTCTTTAATTTCACTTGCTACAAACTTTACATTTGATATAACATCTTTACTAGTAGAAATTATTGTATTAGGAATATCTTTTGCAATATCCAATGAGTCCTTTAATTTGTTAAGATTATTCACTACTTCACCATAACTCTTAGACATGTCTTCATACCCTTTAACTAGAGTATTTTTAATTCTACCAATAGGCTCTTTTATTGAATCGACTCCATTTTTTACAATGTTAAAAGTTGCTACTGTCTTTTTTATTATATTATCATTAGGATTACTTGTCGCCATTTTAACTCCTACTACAGTGCTTCCAATCTTACCTGATACTTCTAATACATCAGAAGATACAGATACTAATGTCTTACTTCCAACACTAATCATATCAGTAACAGCATTTTTTACATTTAAAGCAGCTTCTTTCAATTCCGATGCTGTAGTTGTTACTTGTTTTACCGTACTAGCTATTTGTGATGATGTTTTATTTATAGTATTTGTTACTGATTTAGAAACGTTCATTATAGTCTTATTGATTGCGTTTGAAGCATCTATTACACTTTTAGAAACTGAATTCACAGTATTTTTAACGCTTTCACTTACAGATATAATTGTTTTATTTACATTATCAACTACTGATGTTACTGCCTTTTTTACCGCATTTGCAGTAGATGTTAATCCTTCAAAAAAGTTTCCAAGTGAACTTTTAGTTGTATTTTTTACTTTAGACACTTCATTTTCTGTAGAAGCATCTTTTAAAATTGATGCTTTGTATTCATCAATGTTCATATTATTTTCATTGCTAGATATAGTTTTTTTACTTTGAACTTTACTATTTTTTTGATTTATATTATTTATGTTTTCATTAAAATTTGTGTTAATATTGATAGCTTTTATCATATTTAATCACTTCACTTTCAGTATTTAGTAATTCATTTTTCCTTGAGCCGTATAAGAAGTGTTTTCTAACAATTTGATTTGATCTTCTAAAACAAATTCTCCATCAATAAATAATTTAATTGTCCAAATTCCACAGTTATTTTTATGACTATCATTTAATTCCATCCAAAACCACATTAATATTGGATCTTTTTCATTATCTTTTGTAGCAAATAAATTATTTTCTACTACTTGAAACAATTCTCCCTTCGGGGTAAACCATGCTGTTGTAATGCTATGCAATCCTGTTACATTAGTGAAACCCAATCTTGTAACAACTTTTTTATCTAATAATACATTAAAATTCTTTTTATTTGCTGATTTTTGTTCTTCATTGATATTGCAAGTCACATTATACGAATCAACATGAACAGTATATTGATTATTGTTATACATTCTTTGATTTTTATCATTTATTATAACTACAGACCAAAGCTCCTCATTATCATCTGGTAAATATATATTTGCTGATGAATCATTAAGTTTTAATTCATTATTTATAAGAAATTTGTAATAATGCTCTCCTTCTAAAAGATCACATTTTAAAACCCATTTGCTTCCTTCTCTTACCATATTCCCTTTTGTATGATCAAAATTATTAAAGCTTCCTATAACAGCCACACTATTAACTTCTAAATTCCCTTTTCCTTCGTACTCAAAAATTATCTCCATAACTACCTCCTTTACTAATATTTTCGTTATTATTTTGTGAATATTTACTATTTTCATTTATAAAACAAGAAAATTATGGAATTTAAAAATATATTAAGTAATTTTTAATATTCCATAACTTCTCATATCTTAAAATTAGTATACTGATTAACTAATAGTAATTTTTATTTTTTATCTGAATTTATCTTTGTTAATTTAATGGCTTTTTCATTATAAACTAAAAAAATTCCTGAACAAACTAGTATTAAAGATATTAAAATTTTAATATCAAATATATTTTCTTTAAGAAATATAGCTGATAGTAATGTTCCAAATATAGGTACTAAGAAATTAAAAACTGATATTACTCCAACCTTATTAAATTTTAATAATTGAGTCCAAACAGCAAAAGCTATTGATGATAATAATGCCATATATATTAAAAGCAATGTTGAATTTAATGTAAATCCTTTTAAAGATCCACCAAATAAGAACCCTAATATGCTTAATAGAATTCCACCTATAAGTAATTGATATCCAGTAACTATTGATGCATCTTTATTTTGAGTAATTTTTTTACCATATATTGCTGATGCAGCAAAGATTATTGCTGCTATCATAAGAGAACCTTCTCCTCTCATAGAAAATGCTTGTCCTGTAATTGCTTTACCATTTAAATTAACAATAATTACACCAACAAATCCTATAATACATCCTATAACTTTATTAAAATTTAATTTATCGTTTTTGTATATTATATGAGCTAATATTATACTTGCAAATGTCCCTGTTCCATTTATTATAGATCCTCTTACTCCTGTTGTATAAGATAATCCAATATAAAAAAATATGTATTGAAGAGCTGTTTGAGTAGAACCTAATAAAGTCATTTCTCCAAATTCTCTTAATGAATAATTAAATATATTTTTTTTATTAATTACTTCTAGCAATAATACCAGAATACCTGCAATAGCAAATCTATACCCTGCAAATATTAATTTTGAACATATATCATTTGATCCTATATTAAATAACTGGTAACCAACCTTTATGGCTGGATATGCACTTCCCCATAAAATGCAGCATATAATTGCTAATATAACTATATTTTTTCTATTAGTATAAATTTTTTTCTTATCCATGCGTAACTCCCCCAATTTAAGTTATATTGTGAACAAATAATTAATTATAAAAGACTGTTTCGTAAATAATATTTCTCTAAAATTATTTTGAAACAGTCTTTTTATTAGCTTATCTATTATAAACTTTTTATAATATTAATACTATTTTAAAATAGTTTAATTCTTTATTTTAAGCATTCAATTTTTCTTCTACATCTTTCATGCTTAAAGAAATTCTCTTTCTTTTTGGATCCACTTCTAAAATACTAACCTTTACTATGTCTCCAACCTTTACTATATCTAATGGATGTTTTACAAACCTATTTGCCATTTGACTTTTATGAACCAAACCATCTTGATGAACTCCTATATCAACAAAAGCTCCAAAATCAGATACGTTCCTTACTGTTCCATTTAAAACCATTCCTGGCTTTAAATCTTTAAGTTCTATTATTCCAGTTTTTAATATAGGCGTTGGCATTTCATCTCTAGGGTCTCTACCAGGCTTCTTTAATTCCTTTATTATATCTTTTAATGTAAGTTCTCCAATATCTAAGTCATTACTTAATTTACTTATTCCATTTAGTTCTGCTCTCTTATCTATATCATCTAAATTATTATTTTTTAAATCATCTTTATTATATCCTAATATTTCAATTAACTTCTTTGCAACATTATATGACTCTGGATGCACAGACGTATTATCAAGGTATTCTTTACTTTCAGAAACTCTTAAAAATCCTGCACATTGCTCATATGCCTTCTGACCTAACCTCTTTACTTTTAGTAATTCTTTTCTTGATTTAAATTGTCCTAGTTCTTCTCTATAGGCTACAATGTTTTGTGCAATAGTAGAATTTATTCCTGATATATATGTTAATAAAGATGGTGTTGCTATATTTAAATCCACGCCAACAGTATTAACAGAATCTTCAACCACACCAGCTAATGATTGTTCTAATTTTTTAGGAGTAACATCATGTTGATATTGACCTACACCTATAGCCTTTGGATCAATCTTTACTAGTTCTGCAAGTGGATCTTGAAGTCTTCTACCTATTGATATAGCTCCTCTTACAGTAACATCTAAATTAGGATATTCCTTAGTTGCAAGCTCTGATGCTGAATAAACTGATGCCCCTGCCTCAGATACAATTACATATGATACTTCTTTTCCTTTTTCTTCTTTTATCTCTTTTATCATTTCAGCTATGACTTCTTCTGATTCTCTTGAAGCTGTACCATTTCCAAGAGATATAACATCTACATCATGCTTGTAAATTAATTCTTTTAATGTTTTTTTAGTTCCAGCAATATCTCTCTTAGGTAGCGTAGGATATACCGCTGTATTCTCTAAGAACTTACCTGTTTCATCTAATATTGCAATCTTACATCCTGTTCTAAATCCCGGATCAAACCCCATTACAACTTTACCCTTTATAGGTGCTTGTAATAATAATGCTTTTAAATTTTCTTTAAATATATTTATAGCACCTTCTTCACCAATATTAGTTAATTCATTTCTTATTTCTCTTTCTATTGATGGGTATATTAATCTTTTTAAAGAATCCTTTATAGAAAGTTTTAATTTTTCATCTAAAACTTCATTTCCAGTTAAAATATTATTTTCTAAATATCTTATTATTTTATCTTCATTAACTGTAATTTTTACACTTAATACTTTTTCTTTTTCTCCTCTATTAATAGCTAATATTCTATGTGGAGGTATCTTTTTAACTTCTTCCTTATAATCATAATACATTTCATAAGGAGTAGTATCTTTTGAATCACCTTTTGATTCTATAAAACCTTCTTTTATAATTAATTCTCTTATATGTTTTCTAAATTTAGCCTCATCAGATATATTTTCTGCAATTATATCTAATGCTCCTTGAACAGCTTCTTCTGCCTTTAATACACCTTTTTCGTCATTAATGTATTTAGATGCTTCTTCATTTAAATTTCCTTTAAAAACTCCGCCTTGTATTAATTCTGCAAATGGTTTTAATCCTTTTGCTACAGCTATTGTAGCTTTAGTCTTCTTTTTAGGTTTATATGGTCTATATATATCTTCAACTTCTGTTAATGTTGTTGCTTTTTCTAATGCATTTTCTATTTCAGTATTTAATTTTCCTTGCTCATTAATCAATCTTTTAATGTCATCTTTTCTTTCATCTAGATTTCTTAAATAAGTAAGTCTTTCTGATAACTTTCTTAACACTTCATCAGAAAGACCTCCTGTTGCTTCTTTTCTATATCTTGATATAAACGGAACTGTATTTCCATCATCTAAAAGACTTACTACATTGTTAATTTGAGTTAATCCTAAATTCAATTCTGCTGCTAATCTTTCTTCTATAGATTTCATGCTTTCCTCCTAATGACTATATTAAATTATCCACTCTGTTTTATAATTAACTGTTTATATTAAAGTATTAACATACTTCTAAATAAATAAACTTTATAAAATATCTAAGTGACTACTAATATTATAAACTTATTTACATTAATAGCAATATTATATGTATATATTAACCAAAACATAAAATTAAACACTATATTAATTTTAAAAGTTAACATAACTTTTAAATAATTAGCTTTTTGAATTTACATTAAATGTAATATATCCTATATTTTTATTGCTCTTATGTAAAGCTAACTGTATAATTATAATTGGAAATATTTGTAATAAGAGGTGCTGCAGATGATTAAAGTTGTTAATAAAGTTACTTCATTCTTATTATTATTTTTTATATTAGTACTATCTTTAAATAAGTTAAAAGTTATAGATTACTCTGAAGATTTAAGAAACATATTTTATTTTTTGACTCTTATATTAACTATATTTTCAGCTATAAATGTAATCTTAACTACTAATTCCAAACTTTTTAAGTTTATTAACATAGTAATAATATTAAATTTAATTATTGGTGGAATAATTTCTATATTGGAATCTGGATTAAATATGTATATTTATAGTTGCTTAGCTTTTACATCTATTTATTGCATTATTGACATGTTTTATAAAAAAGTATAAATAAAAAATATAAGCTATTCACATAAAATACGAATAGCTTATATTTTTTATGTTGTTTTTAATAATACATTGTAGATGATAATCCAGCTATTAATGCACTAAAAACAAATATGTATAATAATATTACTACGAATGTAAACACAAAGTATGCTAGTCCTGCTTTATTCCAAGTTTTTTGAACTAATAAAAATTCTTCAGCACTTGAATAACTTCCTTTTTTCCATGCCCATTCATTTCCTTTTGCTCCACATACAAATATCCATACTATGTTAAGTAGAGGAACTAAACATAAAAGAGGAAGATAACTATTATTACCTATTCCCCAAAATATATTTAGCATAAATGCTCCCCAATTCCACTTTTTCACTTCTTGTGGAACTTGATTGTTTGAAATATTCTCCATAAATAATGCCTCCAATTATAAATTATGTACACCATATTTTAACTTATTTGATTTTGTTTTTCAATTATTTCTTTTTGTGTAACTATTTACATTGTGTCTTTTTTATTTTACATTTATATTTATATAAAAATATAGTTCATATTGTTAATTAATTATTAATAAACTCTACTATGAGAAATAATTTAAGAGAGGTTAACAATGAAAAAGATTATTTATTACAGTAGTTTATTATTAGTATTTATAGCTCTAGTATTTTCAATATTTCTTCAAACTACATATTATCACTTTAACTCTTCAAACGTTAAAAATAATATTAAAATAATTTCATCTGATGAATATGAAGGTAGATTAACAGGCTCAAGCGGAAATGAAAAAACTGCTGATTTTATAGAAAATTGGTTTAAAGATATTGGTTTAGTTCCATTAACTGAAAATTATAAAGAAAGTTTTTATGTTAATACACCATTTAAGAATGGAAATAATCCCTCATTTAAAATATTAAATGATGATAAAATCTTATATGATTACAAATATGGTGTTGATTATAAAGAGGACTTGCTTAATTTTAATGAAAGTTCAGTTACTTTTAATAAAGAAGATATTCTTAACATTTTCCCTACTTCTTTAACAATAAAACATGATGAAAAAATATATTTGTTTTATACACCTTCATGTAACAACTTTTCTTTTAGAAGTTCCTTTAATGATAAATCTGATTATCAATTTTCAATTGCTATAACTACTGAGTTATATAACAATATACTAGATTCTTTAAGAAGCAATAATATAATAAAAATTACTCTTCCTTATTCTAAGCATGAAAAATCAACCTCTAATGTAGTTGGAGTAATAAATGGAACGTCTAAAAATTTACCGCCACTTGTAATTACTGCTCATTTCGATCATGTAGGACAAGATTATTTAAATAATTGTTATGGCGGTGCATTAGATAATGCTTCTGGTACAGCTTTTTTAATGGAGTTATCTAAGAATTTATCAAGTTTCATAAAACCAAAAAGAGATATTATTTTTGTAGCATTAACTGGAGAAGAGTTTGGATTACTTGGATCTTCAAATTTTGCTCAAAATCATGAAAATCTTATAAAAAATAGTGAAATTATTAATTTTGATATGATTGGTGCTGCTAATACCCCTATTTCTATAATGAGTGGATCAGTATGCAAAAGTAATAAAGATGCTAATATAAATTTATTAAATTCATTAAAAACAATCTGTTCAAATAAAAATATCGATTATAAAATTACATTTGAAGATTGTAGTGATCATGCAAGTTTTACTAATATGGGAATGGATTCTATTACATTATGTCATTCTGATACCTCTAAAATTCATACGCTAAATGATAAAGTAGAGTATATTGATACCAAAGCAATTGATGATGTTTATTCTCTTGTTAAAGATGAAATTTCTAATTATGCTTATGATGATTTTAGATTAGTCTTTTATAGTCATAATTTTATTTTATTTTTATTTGCTTTATTCTTATTTATATTCTTTTTACCCACTATCAAGAAAAAATTAAAACAATACGTTAATAAAAATAAAATTCGTGTAATTTAAATTTTGTTTTTCTACTTATTATATATTTTTTGTAAATCAACTATGCTAGATTTTTAAGTGAATAAATCAAAAAAGTTGAGAGTTAAAAATTTTTCATTAACCCTCAACTTTTTTTATTTTAAGCTCTTTAAGTATGAATTTATAAATAAATCCAAATCTCCATCCATAACTGCAGTAACATTAGAAACTTCTACATTTGTTCTATGGTCTTTAACTAAATTATATGGGTGAAATACATATGAACGTATTTGACTTCCCCATCCCATATCTTTTAGTTCTCCAGTTAAATCTTCAATTTTTTCTTTATGAGCTCTTTCTTTTAATTCTATTAACTTTGCTTTAAGCATTCCCATTGCTGTATCTTTATTAGAAAACTGACTTCTTTCATTTTGACATTGCACTACAACACCAGTAGGAAGATGTGTTATTCTCACTGCTGAGTCAGTTTTATTTATATGCTGTCCTCCAGCCCCTGATGCCCTATAAGTATCAATTTTAATATCTTCTGACCTTATATCAATATCTTGTTCTTTTGTAAGCTCTGGTAATACTTCCATTGAAGCAAATGATGTTTGTCTTTTACCATTAGCGTTAAAAGGTGATATTCTAACTAATCTATGAATTCCTTTTTCAGCTTTAAGATATCCATAAGCATATTCTCCTATGACTTTTAGAGTAACGCTCTTTATCCCTGCTTCATCACCTTCAAGTAAGTCAATCATTTCAACTTTATAATTCTTCTTTTCACACCATCTTGTGTACATTCTAAGAAGCATTTCTGTCCAATCATTTGCATCTGTACCTCCAACACCTACGTGTAATGTAAGTATTGCATTATTCTTATCATATTCACCTGACAATAGAATTTCCATATTATAATTATCAATTTCTTCTTCAATCTCTTTTATATTATTAATTATTTCATATGCAGATTCTTCATCGTCATCATCCATAATTTCTTTTAAAACTTCAATATCATCAAGCTTAGATTGAACACTTTCTACTCTTTGAATCTTGTCTTTTATTCTTTTACTCTCTTTAGTTATCTCTTCTGCTCTTTTAGTATCATTCCAAAAGCCATCTTCTTGCATTTGAAATTCCAATTCACTTAATTGTTTTTCCAAATATTCTTTGTCAAAGAGATTCACTCATTTCAAATATAGATTTTTTTATATTAGAAAGTTTTAATAATTCTTTTTCTAATTCAATAATCAATATATTCACCTCTTCATTTTTTATTTTTAATAACACCATATTACTTATAAACAATTACATTTACTTATCCACAGGTTTTATGTGTTAACAGTTGATAAAAATAATATTGTTATTTAAAAAACTCCGTAGCAAATTTCATAATATTATTTTACTATGAAACTTCTACGGAATTTATTATACTATCTTTATAAATATTTTAATATTTATTTTTAAGCTTCTCTACCACAACAATTTTTAAATTTCTTTCCACTTCCGCATGGACATACATCATTTCTTCCAAATTTATTAAGATTTCTAACTGGTCCTACTGGAGCTGATGGTTTATCTCCATGCACAGCATCTGTTTCTTGTGCAACTCTTACTCTTTCAGGTGCTCTTTCCACTTTAACATGGAATAACATCTTTACAGTTTCCTTCTTAATAGAATCTATCATTTCTTCAAACATAGCGCTACCTTCCATTTGATACGCTTGAACAGGATCTACTTGTTTGAATGCTCTAAGTCCAATACCTTGTTTTAAGTTATCCATATTATTAATATGATCCATCCATTTTGTATCAACAGATCTTAAAAGAACAACTCTTTCTATTTCTCTTAATCTTTCTGATGTAAATTCTTCTTCTTTATCTTCGTAGCTTTTAACTGCAACATCATATAAATGATCTACTATTTCTTCCTTTGACATATCTGCAAGTGCAGGTAAATTCACTTCATTTGTTGGTATACATATGTCATTTAAGTATGATATTAAGAATAAGAAGCTTTCTCTATAATCTTCAGCATCTTCTTTAATATGAGCATCAACTGCATCTGATATTACATCTCTTAACATATGTAATATTTCTTCTTTTACATCTTCACCCTCAAGAACTTCTGCTCTTTGTTTGTAGATAACTTCTCTTTGTTTATTCATAACATCATCATATCCTAATAATGTTTTTCTTATATCAAAGTTATTACCTTCAACTTTCTTTTGAGCATTTTCTATAGACTTAGAAACAAGTTTACTTTCTATTGCTTCATCTTCTTGAAGACCAAGTTTTTCAACAACACCTTGAATTTTTTCTGATCCAAAAATTCTCATTAAATCATCTTCTAATGAAATAAAGAATGTTGATTCACCGTTATCTCCTTGTCTACCAGAACGTCCTCTTAATTGGTTATCTATTCTTCTTGATTCATGTCTTTCAGTACCTATTATCTTAAGTCCACCAATTTCAAGAACACCATCTCCAAGCTTAATATCAGTACCTCTACCAGCCATATTAGTAGCTATAGTAACCATACCTTTTTCTCCAGCATGAGTTATTATTTCTGCTTCTTGTTCATGGAATTTTGCATTTAAAACTTGATGTGGAACGCCTTTTTTCTTAAGCATACTTGAAATCAATTCTGATTTTTCAATACTTACAGTACCAACTAGTACTGGTTGACCTACTTCATGCGCCTTTGCTATCTCATCAACAACAGCCATGATCTTTCCTTTTTCACTTTTAAATACTAAATCCGGATTATCTATTCTAACAACTGGTTTATGAGTTGGAACAACAATAACATCTAATCCATAAATTTCTCTAAATTCATTTTCTTCTGTTAATGCTGTACCTGTCATTCCTGATAATTTTTCATACATTCTGAAGTAATTTTGGAACGTAATAGTCGCTAATGTCTTAGATTCTCTTGCAATCTTAACATTTTCTTTAGCTTCTATTGCTTGGTGAAGACCATCCGAATATCGTCTTCCTTCCATAAGTCTTCCTGTAAATTCATCAACAATTATTACTTCTCCATCTTTAACCATGTAATCTTTATCTCTTCTCATTGCATAGTTAGCTTTCAATGCTTGAGTAACATAATGTTGTAATTCTACATTTTCAGCATCTGCATAATTTTCTACTTTAAAAGTTTGTTCTGCTTTATGGAATCCTTCATCAGTTAACATTACTGCATTAGCTTTTTCATCTATTGTATAATCTTTTTCTTTTACTAATGTTTTAACAAAATAATCTGCTACTTTGTAAAATTCTGTAGATTTTTCTCCTTGACCAGAAATTATAAGTGGAGTTCTAGCTTCATCAATTAATATTGAGTCAACTTCATCTACTATAGTAAAGTTCAATTTTCTTTGAACTCTTTCTTCTTTGTATATAACCATATTATCTCTTAAATAATCAAAACCAAATTCATTATTTGTTCCATAAGTTATATCTGAGTTATATGCTTCTCTTCTTTGTTCATTAGTTAATTCATGAACAATAACACCCGTTGTCAATCCCAAAAAGCCATATAATTCTCCCATTTGTTCAGCATCTCTTTTTGCAAGATAATCATTAACTGTTATTATATGAACACCCTTGCCTGTTAATCCGTTTAAATATGCTGGTAAAGTTGCTACTAATGTTTTACCTTCTCCGGTCTTCATTTCAGCTATTCTACCTTGATGTAAAACAACTCCTCCAATAAGTTGCTCATCATAATGTTTCATATTTAATACTCTTTTAGACGCTTCTCTAACTACTGCAAATGCTTCTGGTAAAATATCATCTATTGCTTCACCATTGTTAAGTCTTTCTTTAAACTCTACAGTCTTTGCTTTTAATTCATCATCTGAAAGTTTTTGCATAGCTTCGTCTAATTCATTTATTTTGCTGACAATAGGTCTAATTCTCTTTACTTCTCTTTCACTATATGTTCCAAATACGGCACTTAATAATCCCATAATGTCATCCTTTCAAACTACATATTTTGTCAATAAAAGTAATTTACTTTCTTGCAAATCGTACATTCTATCATTATAACATTCTCTATCAATTATTTTCAATAAAATTTACAATTTTTTGTTTAATATCAATTTCCAGCATAAGAATAATGTGGATTATATATACGTTTTTTATTAAAGTTACCTTAAACCTAGATTTTATCTAGCTTTTTTCATTTAATTTACCATAAAATAAAAATCCTCTAGCATATTACTAGAGGATTTCCAAATTTTTGTTTTATCTATATTCTGGATCTAACAATCCATAATCGCCATCTTTTCTTTTATATATTACATTTATTTTATTACTTTCTACATCTTGATAAACAAAGAAATTATGTCCTACTAATTCCATTTGAAGTATTGCTTCATCTACATCCATAGGTTTAACACCAAATCTCTTTCTTTTAACTAGCTTGGCTTCTTCTTCATCAGCTGCAACTGGAGACAAATCTACTATTTCTCCAAACTTTAATGATCCATTCTTTTTTCTAGATAATTTAGTTTTTTGTTTTCTAATTTGTCTTTCTAGCTTTTCCTCAACTAAATCTATAGCTCTATACATGTCTTCATTAGCTTCTTCTCCTCTTAATACGACTCCATTAAAAGGTATCATGACTTCTACTATTTGCCTATTTCTTTGTACGCTTAAAGTAGCCTTGGCTTCTATATCAGAATTAAAATATTTTCCTAACTTTGAAATTTTCTTTTCAACCATTTCTCTCAATGCATTAGTTAACTCAATATTTTTTGCTATAACTATTACTTTCATAAAAATCCAGCCCCTCTCTGTATAAAACCTTTTAGACAAAATTTATTTTATTTATTAACTATATTTTACTACTTTTTTTCCTAGTTAACAAGAGTAATATTCAGAATTTACAGAAAATTCTTAGTTTCTATTTTATTCTTTTTATTACAAAATATTACTTATGAACATATAAAAAAAGTAAAGCTAGTTGACCTGGTTTTTGCCCCCACACTCGCCTGCTGGAGCTTTTGCTACTAAAAGTTAATTCCTCACTACTAACCCTCTCACTCTTCATGAATGGCAGGACTCACTTCTATACCGCACCATGCTCATTAGACATTTTGTCTAACTTAAGTGGATCGTTTTGCCTGCGACTAGCATCGACTTTCAACCACAAACCTAGCTTTACATTAATATTATATATGACTTTTCGCTAAGGTCAATAGTTTTATTTCTTTTGCTCCATATTTTTTTAATACTTTATATCCTTCTCTTATTGTAAAACCAGTAGTTGTAACGTCATCAATAAGTATTATTTTTTTATCATTTAAATCAATTTTCTTTATTATATCAAAAGAACCACTAATATTTTCTTTTCTTTCATTTTTATTTAACATTTTTTGTTCTTTTGTGTCTTTTACTTTAATTAATATTTTTTTACATTCCATATTTAACGAACTAGCGATTTTTTTAGCAATATATTCACATTGATTAAAACCTCGCTTTTTTTGAGATTTAGTAGTCATAGGTATATATGTTATTATATATTCTTTATAATTTATATTATCGATAATATATTTTTCTAAAAATTCAGATAGGATATCCCCTGCTGTAAAATTATTCTTATACTTAAATTTAAGTATAAGCTCTTTTATTACTCCACCATAATACCCATAACTTATTATCTCATTATCATTGTTTTTAATACATGTAATTTTAGACTTACAAATATCACATATTCCAGTATAGTCATTTCTATTACATAATATACAATAATTTTCAATTGGATATATTATTGAAACTACACTTTCATATATAATTTTTATTATTTTTTTGATCTTTTTTCCCATATTTTTCTGTTAAATTCTCTTGATAATTCTTTTGCTTTATCAATATCTTCTGAAACACTATTAGATACTAATAACACTTCAGGTAACTCCTTATTTATTTGTCCTATTTTTCCACATAAATACATGAGTTTCTTGTACGTGTACCTAATATCATCTGCAAATAAGATAACCGCATCATTAACAAGACAATATTCACTCAACTCCTTAACTTTATCAGTTATTATAAATATTGCCTTATCTTTATATTTTAATACTCTACCACATCTTTTAAATTCCTCTTCTTCAGATACCTTTATAACTTTTACACCTTTCATTATTAATTGTGTTTCAAAATATTCATAAACCGAATTTAATCTTTCCTTATCTGGAGTATAAATAGCAACTTTCTTTCTCATATTTACAAACCATTTAAGATATTCATATAAATTATACGGTATATCTGTGTTTAAGTTTATTCTTGTTGTTAAAATTCTAGGTTCAACAAATGGTTTTTCATAATTATATGGTGATAATTCAATAAATTCTCCATTTAAACTTATTTTCTCTATTCCATAAAATATTATTTTGTTACTTAAAATAGAACAAATATCCATTTTATTTCTTAGATTTAAATTATCAATATTTGAAAAATATCCTATATCATCAAATATAATTAAATCGTATTTTCCTCTAATAAGACCTAAATTTCTTTCATTTACAAATGTTAAATTAGTAATTCCTTTACCACATTCAATATACGAATAAGTTATCTCTAAGTTAACTTCTCTTAATAGAGTTAATAATTCTCTATTTTCTCTATTATTTCCCCAAATATACAGTATCTTTCCGCCTTGCATCGAAATTTCATTTATTATATCTGAAAATATATATGATGTATTAAAAGGCACTGTAATTATATTTAAAAATTTTATGTTCTTTTTATACCAATGAGCTATTTTATCTATTGCATAATTCAATTCTTCATAATCAAGCTGATTATATTTGCCCATCTAAAAATCTCCTTTTATAAATTATAATATTATGCTACTCTATTGCATTAGTCAGTATATCTTTAATTCTATATTTTAATCCAGAATACCGCTCCATGATATTCGTATTTCCAACCATGTAAATTAAAGCTCTTTTCACACCTACAACTACAACAAGTTCTTTTGCTCTAGTTATACCCGTATATAAAAGATTTCTATTCATCAAAAAAGGACTTCCCATAAATACGGGAATTATTACAACTTTAAATTCACTACCTTGACTTTTATGTATTGTAGTAGCATATGCTAGGTCTAATTCATCTAAATACATAAAGTCATATATAACTTTTCGTTCATCATCGAATGTTATAGTAAAGCTTTTATTTTCTTCATCTATACTTTGTATAAAACCTAAATCCCCATTAAATACTCCAACACCTTCATATTCTCCCTCACCTTTAATTCTAGTCCATTTTAAAGAATAATTATTTTTAGTTTGCATTACTTTATCACCTTCTCTAAAAATAATTTCTTTTATCTTCTTTTCTTTCTTGTCTTTTGATGGTGGATTAAATACCTTTTGAAGATTTATATTTAAATTATTTACTCCAAGTACTCCCTTTCTCATAGGACTTAAAACTTGCATATCTCTAAACTTATCCCATTGCTTATTAAAACTTGGAAGTCTCCTATTTATTAAATCTATGATAACATTAACTGTTTTGTTTAAGTTTTCTTCACCAATAAAGAAAAAATCTTTATTCTTTTGATTTAATATAGGTGCCTCACCTTGATTTATTCTATGAGCATTAGTTGTTATTAAACTTTCAGTTTCTTGCCTAAATATTTCATTTAGCCTTACAACTTTAATATATTCACTTTCTATTAAATCTTTTAATACATTCCCAGCTCCCACTGATGGTAATTGATCAACATCACCAACAATTATTAATCTAGTACCTAAATTAACAGCTTTTAATAAATTATGCATAAGCATTATGTCTATCATGGAAGCTTCATCTATAATTATGACATCAGTATCTAATGGAGATGATTCACTTTTTCCAAAAACAGAATCATCTTCTGATACACCTATTTCTAATAATCTGTGTATAGTCTTTGCTTCACGACCTGTTGATTCTGTCATTCTTTTTGCAGCTCTTCCAGTTGGTGCACCTAATATTACATCCATGCCGTTTTTTTCATATATATCAATTATACATTTAATTATAGTGGTTTTTCCTGTACCAGGACCACCTGTTATTATTTCAATCCCATTATTAAAAGCTCCAAGTATAGCTTCTCTTTGAGATGTAGCAAACTTTATATTATATTCCTTTTCTAATACATTTATTTCAAAATCCAAGTCCGAATTAATAGTTTGTATTGTTTGCATACCTAAAGTAATTATTTTATTCGTAACTCCTAACTCACAATAATAGTAAGGGAGCAAATATACAGCTTCTTCTTCTCCCAATTTTTCTAATATTATATTTTTGGAAGCAGCTATTGAGTATACATTCTCCTCTATTAATATTCTTTCAATGGATAAAAGTTTTTCACAATCTTCTATTAATTTTTCTTTTGGCATATATGTATTCCCTAATAAACAAAACTGATTTAAAGCATGCTTTATACCACTTTTTATTCTAAACTCTGAATTATCACTTATACCAAGATTCATAGCAATTCTATCTGCCGTTTTAAATCCAATTCCAACTATCTCTTCAGATAATATATAAGGATTTTCTGAAACTATTTGGTTAGATGATGGTCCAAATTTTTTATATATTTTCATACATTGATTATTACTTAACCCATACTTATGGAAATGTAGTATAACTTCCTTTAATCCATTCTGTTCCATATAAGATTCATATATTATCATGAACTTCTTTTTTCCTATACCTTCTATTTCCATTAATCTTTCTATATGATTTTCTAGTATATCTAAAGTTTCTTCACCAAACTTATCAATTATCTTTTTAGCTGTAACAGGACCTATTCCATGTATTATTCCTGCACTTAAATATTTCTCTATTCCATCTAATGAATCTGGCAATACCTCTTCAAATTCAGCTATTTGGAATTGCTGTCCAAACTGCTTGTGCACAGTCCAATGTCCTTTTATTTTTACATTTTGTCCCTCTTTTATAAATGGAATAGTCCCAACTGCACTTATTAAGTTTTTAGCAGTTCTTATTTTACAAACTACATATCCAGTTTCTTCACTTTTAAATACGATGTTTTCAACAAAGCCATCTATGACTTCCATATAATCTCTCCAAATCATCAAAATAAATTTATTTTATAAACTCTATTAATCTAATCTTTATTAAAAATAATGTTTATAATATTATACTATGAATAATAAATTTATAAAAATTTAAATACATACTGTTTATATTATCGACATGATCTTTAAAAATAATATGTTGTTTTAATAAGAATCTTTTTAAAATTCGATATAGCTTTACTTATGAATACATCACCACTTTGCTAAAATATTTTAATAATATAAATTCCTAAAGAATAAAAAAACTTATCTTACTATTAATACACTTAATAAGTAAGATAAGTCTTTATAAATTATATAAAATTCATTAGATTTCTAAATATATTTTTTTATTTCTTCTAATTTATTTAATCTTTCCCATGGTAAATCAAGATCAGTTCTTCCAAAATGTCCATAAGCAGCAGTTTGCTTAAATATAGGCTTTCTTAAATCTAAATCTCTTATTATAGCACCTGGTCTTAAATCAAATACTTTTTCTACTATTTCAACAATCTTATCCTCTGGCATTTTACCTGTTCCAAAAGTTTCAATTTCAATAGAAACTGGTTT
Source organism: Clostridium sp. CMCC3677 (assembly GCF_023845585.1). Classification (GTDB taxonomy): domain Bacteria; phylum Bacillota; class Clostridia; order Clostridiales; family Clostridiaceae; genus Clostridium; species Clostridium aquiflavi. The sequence continues at coordinate 1,621 of NZ_JAMQHS010000008.1, read as the reverse complement.
TGCAACCCCTATAGCATAAGCTAATTGTATTTCTAATTTATCTGCAATACCTGCTGCAACTAAGTTCTTAGCCACCCATCTTGCTGCATAAGCTGCTGATCTATCAACCTTTGTTGAATCCTTGCCTGAGAATGCTCCACCACCGTGTCTTCCATATCCACCGTATGTATCAACTATTATTTTTCTTCCTGTTAATCCTGAATCCCCTTGAGGACCCCCTACAACGAATCTTCCAGTTGGATTTATAAAGTATCTAGTTTCTGAATCTAATAATTCAGCTGGAACTACTGAGTTTATTACATGTTCTTTTATATCTTTTTCTATTGTTTCTAATGATACTTCTTCACCATGTTGAGTAGATATAACTATTGTATCTATTCTCTTAGGCTTATTGTTTTCATATTCAACAGTAACTTGTGTTTTTCCATCTGGTCTTAAATAATCTAAAGTTCCATCTTTTCTTACTTCTGTAAGTCTTCTAGATAATTTATGAGCCATATAAATTGGTAGTGGCATGTATGCATCTGTTTCATTAGTAGCGAAACCAAACATCATACCTTGATCTCCAGCACCTACTGCTTCTACCTCATCTTTTTGACCTTTTTTAGATTCAAGAGCTTCATCAACTCCCATTGCTATATCTGCTGATTGTTCATCTATAGTAGTCATAACTGAACAAGTGTCACAATCAAATCCATATTTTGCTCTATCATATCCAATTTCTCTAACTGTTTCTCTAACAACTTTAGGAATATCAACATAACAATTAGTTGATATTTCTCCCATTACCATAACTAGTCCTGTAGTAGTACATGTTTCACATGCAACTCTCGCATTTGGATCCTTAGTTAAAATAGCATCTAAAATAGCATCTGAAATTTGATCGCACATTTTATCTGGATGCCCTTCTGTAACTGATTCTGATGTAAATAATCTTCTCATTGTTTTCTCCCTTCATTCTGCTCTTTATTATAATAAATTCTTAAACTTATATTTGATCTTGATATAAAAAATAGCTAAGCGACTTTGAATCGTCCACTTCTTTACGCATCTTATTTCTATAATTCATGTAAGAAAAATCTAACAAGTGACTATAGTCTCTTTTTTTATTCTTTGGATGTACTCATTATGCCTATAAAATACAGTATTTTATAAGTTATCCACAGATTTTCAGACGATATAAATTTCTAAAGAATAAAAAAACCCTTCTATAAGAAGAGCACTAATTCAATAATCCTTTTCTTATCTTGTAGATACAATTTATCTACAGGAATTGGCACCTTGTATACACAGGTTGCCGGGTTTCATAGGGCCCTTTCCCTCCACCTCTCTCGATAAGAGTAACTTTAATTTAATTTTCATTCGTATTTTAACATATGGTATTTACTTAGTCAACCTATAATTTTTAGTAATTAATAAAACTATCTAATTAATAGTTTTTCCTATTTTCTATAAAATCTATATCTTTATAACCTTATTTTAAAATTAAATATGTACATAAACTATACTTACAATAACTTCTGACTATTAAATAATAAAAAAGAGAATAAACTATGTTTATTCTCTTTGGTGGAGGAAGATGGATTCGAACCATCGAAACGTAACGTAACAGATTTACAGT
>NZ_JAMQHS010000086.1 GCF_023845585.1 Clostridium sp. CMCC3677 | reverse complement strand
AACTGAGGACGACTTTAATTCAAATATGTTAACTAATTTAAAAGCTATGGTATTTGTAGGAGAAATACTCCCTAAGCCATTATGCGAAGAACTTTTAAATAGGTTTCCAAATACGAGAATAATAAATGGATATGGTCCAACAGAAGCAACAGTTGCAGTAAGTATAAATGATATGAATAGAGAAGTATTATTACAAGAAGGAAGTTTACCTATTGGATATCCTATGAAGAAATCAGTCGTT
>NZ_JAMQHS010000085.1 GCF_023845585.1 Clostridium sp. CMCC3677 | reverse complement strand
AATTTTGAACCACTTTATGAAAAATTCATTTTAGAAAATAATATTTGTGAAGTATTAAATATATGTAGGCAAAATTCTAATCTTTTAAACCAAAAAGCAAAGCTTATAACTTATCATAAAGAAGAAATAGTCACTTGTATTGGTATAAATGATAATGGTGAACTTATTGTAAAAGATGCAGATGGATATGAAAAAGCTGTAACCAGTGGGGAAATTAGCTTTAGAGTTTAAAAATAAATGG
>NZ_JAMQHS010000084.1 GCF_023845585.1 Clostridium sp. CMCC3677 | reverse complement strand
TAGGAGACCATTAATATTTAACATATATCTTGTAAACTTTATTGCTTCATTAATATCATCTTCATCTATATCTCCTATTTCTATCAATTCCTCTATAAATTTTTGGTTCATTATTTTATCTGGTAAATTTATATGTATTTTTCTGTTTGGAATTCCTTGTGTTCTTATCTTTTCATAACAAGGCCTTATTCTTTTATAAGCTTCTTCATAATCTATTATTATTAATCCATTTCCTTTAACAGT
>NZ_JAMQHS010000083.1 GCF_023845585.1 Clostridium sp. CMCC3677 | reverse complement strand
TAACTAACTGGACTAACGCTTCCGCACTATGCTGCACACCAATGCTCACGCCAACCGTAATCGAGTCCTTCTTTGCGCCAATCATTTTAGCTAATGAGAGCTTCTCATTTTTTGCAAAAGCATCCCAAACAGCAAGCTCCACAGCCGCTTTCGCCATTTCATTTCCTTGAATCCAGCTAAACATCTGGTTAACCTCTTCAGGAGTTCGTATTTCTTTCTGCGCAAGGATTGGCAACAAATGCT
>NZ_JAMQHS010000082.1 GCF_023845585.1 Clostridium sp. CMCC3677 | reverse complement strand
TATCTGGGTCAACATTGCTTTTAATTTTTGGATTATATGCACCTATAATGAATGCTGTAAAAGAAGTATTAAAATTGAATTTTGATTACTTACTTGTATGTTTTGTATTTGGTTTTGGAGTACTTTTTGGAATACTTATAACTATAAAGGGTGTAAAATACTTATTAAGTAATTATAGATCACAAACAATATATTTAATTTTAGGTCTTATGATTGGATCAATATACGCAGTGTTTATGGGTCC
>NZ_JAMQHS010000081.1 GCF_023845585.1 Clostridium sp. CMCC3677 | reverse complement strand
AAGCGAGCGCTAATTCTTGAGAAACGCCTAATTGGCTAAGTCCCAGAATCATCACGACGTCAAATGTCCCTACTCCACCAGGTACCATCGAAGCAATCCCAATTACCGAAGCGATAACAAATAATGGGAACACTTTGAAGATATCGACTGGTTCTCCCATCAATGTACCAATAATCGCGAAACATCCAAAAGCGAAGCCCCACTCCAAAAGAGAGGCGATAATTAACGTTAATTCTCTTTTGAT
>NZ_JAMQHS010000080.1 GCF_023845585.1 Clostridium sp. CMCC3677 | reverse complement strand
GCAATTACTGGGGTTACAGCTGGTTGGATTGATTCAACTCCTATGCTTGTAATATCTGGACAAGCAAAACGTTCTGATTTGGTTGGTAAAACTGGTGTTAGGCAAATGGGTTCGCAAGAGGTTCAAATAATTGAAATGATAAAACCTATTACAAAATATGCAGTGCAAGTATTAGAACCGATGAAAATCAAATATTATTTGGAAAAGGCATATTGTGAAGCAACAACTGGAAGAATGGGACCAGT
>NZ_JAMQHS010000079.1 GCF_023845585.1 Clostridium sp. CMCC3677 | reverse complement strand
AATTGCAATGATGAAAGATACACTAAATAGCGAGTATCAAATCGCTTTTGTCGCAACCATCCCCGAATATATGTTAAAAGATTTTACTGCTTGGGAAGATGTGGATTTAGTCATTACAACAGCAAAAGTGACAACCCCACTACCAAAACCGACTGTCAAAGTAAGCCCAGTTTTAAAAGAGTGTGATTTAGTGGAGTTAGAAAAGCAAGGCTTAAAAAAGAAGAATATTTTGACTAGTTACTTTG
>NZ_JAMQHS010000078.1 GCF_023845585.1 Clostridium sp. CMCC3677 | reverse complement strand
AAGACTAAGTCTTTCAAAATGTTCTTTGAAAATTGCACATAGAATACGAAGTTTAGTAAAGCTTAGTATAAGGAATTGAGTGATTTTTGCAGTGAGCGTATATTATACGTGAATGAAAAAAAATTATGAAAATGACGAAATAATAAGATTTAATAAACAAGTATATTGTATATAATACAACAAGCCAAGAATTATTCTTTGTATTTAAATAAGAACTATTCATTAATTGTTAAAATTAGATTAATAG
>NZ_JAMQHS010000077.1 GCF_023845585.1 Clostridium sp. CMCC3677 | reverse complement strand
ATTGATTTCGTATGCTAAGCGACGTTTACCCCATTCTTTTGATTCGATGATCTCCGCACCATTTTCAGTTAAGATTCCGTCAAAGCGTTCTACAACAGCTTTTTTCTCATCTTCTTCAATGTTTGGGCGAATGATGTACATAATTTCGTACTTTCTAGCCATCTACTCTACACCTCCTTGTGGTCTTAAGCGGCTCTGATATAGCATGAAACCATACCATATCCCTGAAATTCAGACTGCCTTTAGCA
>NZ_JAMQHS010000007.1 GCF_023845585.1 Clostridium sp. CMCC3677 | reverse complement strand
CATTTTAGCTTGCTCCCAATATAAAATTGAGACAAGCAGTAAATGTGACAATACTCATTAAGAATTCTCAAAGTCCAATTACAATGCCACTTTACCTATTGCATATATCAACACGCATTTAAAACATAGCCTAATTTTTAAATTATTGAAGAAACCTTTATTAATGGAAGTTACATTTGAAAAAGATTTTTGACTTTTTCAAATGTAACTTCTTTTTATTATATGAAATATGATTAAATGCAGCAAAATAGACATATAAAAGCAAAAATGGTAAACTTATAAAGTGAAATCCTTGTTTAGTAGAAGGTAAAATCTAGACAAGCACTTAATCTTGAATTGTTTGATAAATTTTATATGTTTGAAAGTTAAAGGAGTAAAAATGAATAAATTAGATAACTTATTTACTAAGGTTATGAATACAATGCTAAAAATTATATTATCAATTATAATTATAGCGAGCATTTGTATTTTATTTCCTATACTTATAGATAGCAATGTTGGGACAATAGTATTTTTATTAGTTATAATAATTTCTATATTATTTGAATATAAAATAATAAATTCTAATATTAGCTATAAACAAAAAATATTTTCATTAATATTAATATCAATTTTTATCAAAATTTTGTGGATTTTAAATGCAGATAATACACCAAATTCTGATTTTAAAGTCATGTATGAATGTGGTAAAAATTTCATAGCAGGAGATTTAAGTTGTTTTAAAGGAATAGGCTATATAGGAAGATTCCCACATTTAACTATACATGTTTTATATATGGCAGCAATACAATATTTATCTCCAGCAAATAATTTGTTAATTATGAAGATTATAAGCTTGTTTTTAGGAACAACAGTAGTGTTAATTGTATATTTAATAACACTAGAATTGTTTAAAAGCAAAGAAAAAGCATTATTATCATTATTAATAGCAAGTGTATTTCCACCTTTTATAACTTATACTTCAGTATTTTGTAGTGAAAATTTAGCAATGCCTTTTTATTTATTAAGTATCTACTTATTTTTAAGAGGTATTGAATCTGATAAATATAAATTTCGATTATTTTGTCTCAGTAGCATATGTTTAGCTTTCGGGAATTTATTTAGAATGGTTGCTATTATAATTTTAATTGCATATACTTTATATATTTTAATTTATTATAAAGATAGAATATTTAAAAAGTTAATAAATATAGTCTTTGTTACTGTTCCATATTTTTTAATTATAGTTTTAGTTAGTAGCATTCTTCAAAAGGCAAATATTACAGAAAATCCATTATGGAGAGGAAGCGAACCTAAAATAACAAATGTATTAAAAGGAACTAATTTTAACAGCTTAGGTATGTGGAACGTTGAAGATGCAAAATTGGTAGAAGAAAATATAAATAACTATGATGAACTTAAACTAAAATGTAAAGAAGTAATACATGATAGATTTACGACTGCGTCTACTATTAAAGTCTTGATTTTTTATTTGGGAAAATTAGGATCACAATGGTGTATAGGAGATTTTGCAGGATCTCTTTGGACTCAAAAAGATGTTCCAAAAGAAAAAATAATATTTAAGATAGGAATTTTTAGTTCAGCACCTTTTCAAATATTTTATATTATAATATTGATTTTTATTTTTTTAGGATTAAAGAAGAGAAGTGTTATGAATTCAAACTCAAAATTAAATTTATTTTATCTAATATTTCTAGGATATATAGCTGCTTATTTAATTACTGAAAATCAAAATAGATATGGTTATATAATAAGTTGGTTATTTATTATTTTAGCTGTTGATGGAATTAAAGATAGATTTTTATTTAAAGCAAAAGATGAATAGATTTATAATTTATTTAAAAACAATTATATTTTCTATAATTCTTGAAATAAAATAATAAGTATATTTATAATTTGCTTATGTTATAATTATATTAAAAAAATTAAAGGTGATTAATTTGAATTTAGATAAAAATATATTAGAAGAAATAATAAATATAAGTAAAAAATATGATTATATAAATAAGGTAGTTCTTTTTGGATCAAGGGCTAGAGAAGATAATAGTTTAAAAAGTGATATAGATTTGGCTATATACTCAGATAAGGATTTAGGAGAATATATCGAGGATATTGAATTAAATACTAGAACATTACTAGAATTTGATTTCTCTGATATGAAAAATATAAAGGATGAATTTTTTAAAGAGCAGATTAATAAGGATGGTGTCATTATATATGAGAAATATAGATTTTAAATATATGAATTTAAAAAAAGCATATAATAAATTAATGGAAGTAAGTAAATTATATGATGGTAAAGATGAAATCATAAGAGATAGTTTAATACAAAGGTTTGAATTTACTTATGAATTGACACATAAAACACTAAAAGAATTTTTAACTTATTCAGGGGTGACATTAGAAAATTCATTTCCTAGAACCATTTATAAAAAAGCATATGTTAATAATCTAATTTCAGATGATCAAGTATGGATTAACTTATTAGAAGATAGAAATAAAACATCCCATATTTATAATGAAGAGTTAGTAAGCGATATTGCTAATAGAATAGTTAATTGCTATGTTGGAGCAATTGGTGAATTAGTGAGTAATTTAGAGAAAATGATATAAATATATATTCAATCAGGGAGTAGATACTCCTTATTAGTTAAATGATAATAGAATGCGTGATACAATGGAAAGTCCTTTGAATTAAGGGCTTTTCTTTGTTTTATGATAAAACTAATTGAGAACAAGACAAATTATTTAAAAGCTTAAGTGAAGCCTTTATTATAAATTCTATGAATCATCTAATTATTATCAATCATCTACTTATGAAGAAAAAGTTCTCATTATAAATATATATACAAGTTAATATTATTGATGAAATAATAGTGTAAATTACAGCAATAAAGATTAATAAGAAAAAAATTTATGTATAAACTAATGAAGTAAACTATAGATATTTTTATAATTTAGCTATAAATATGTAATTATAAGAATATCTAGTATTTTATTACAAATATAAATATTAAAGGAGATAAAATGAATAATAAAGAAGTAATTACTAATGCTCATTTGAATTTAGAAAATACGTATATTAAACTTCCTAAAAAATTATTTTCAAAACAAAATCCAAACAAAGTACCAAGTGCGAAGCTAGTAGCATTTAATAGATCACTAGCAAAGAATCTAGGGTTAAATGAAGAGTTTTTGCAAAGTGATGATGAAGTAAATTTTTTTGCTGGAAATAAAATTTTAGAAGGTACAGTTCCAATTGCACAAGCTTATGCAGGTCATCAATTTGGACATTTTACAATGTTAGGGGATGGTAGAGCCGTTCTTTTAGGTGAATTTATATCAAAAAATGGAGAAAGATTTGATATTCAACTTAAAGGCACAGGTAGAACGCCATATTCAAGAGGTGGAGATGGAAAAGCCACTTTAGGGCCAATGCTTAGAGAATACATAATAAGTGAGGGCATGTATGGGTTAGGAATTCCGACAACTCGTAGTTTAGCAGTAGTTTCAACAGGGGAAGATGTAATAAGAGAACAAATTTTACCAGGAGCAATTTTAACACGTATAGCAAAAAGTCATATACGCGTTGGTACATTTCAATTTGCTGCAAATTGGGGAACATTTGAAGAACTTAAAGCATTAGCTGATTACACTTTAAATAGACATTTCAAAAAGGCAGAATATGAATGTAATCCTTATTTATATTTACTTAATGAAGTTATAAAGAGTCAAGCGAAGCTTATTTCAAAATGGCAGTTAGTGGGATTTATTCATGGAGTTATGAATACTGATAACATATCTATTGCAGGAGAAACGATTGATTATGGTCCTTGTGCATTTATGGATGTCTATGACCCTAATACTGTATTTAGCTCTATTGACATTAATGGGAGGTATGCTTATGGGAATCAACCTAAAATAGGAGCTTGGAACTTAGCTAGATTTGCAGAAACATTGTTACCATTATTAGATGAAGATTTAGAAAGGGCGACCAAGATAGCTGAAAATTCAATATCTAAGTATAGTGATTTATATAATAAATATTGGTACGTGGGAATGAGAGCAAAGCTTGGAATATTTAATGAAGAAGAAGAAGATAAAAAGTTAATACAATCTCTTTTAATTATGATGAAAAGATTTAAGGCAGATTATACAAACACTTTTCGTAATTTAACATTAGGAAATCTAAATGATATAGATATGTTTAAAAGTGAAGAATTTAAGATGTGGTATGAATTATGGCAAGAAAGATTAACAAGGCAAGATGAATCAAGTGAAGAATTAAAGAATCTAATGGAACAAAATAATCCAACAGTGATACCACGTAATAATAGAGTAGAAGAGGCCTTAGATGCAGCAGTTAAATATAATGATTATGGTGTTATGCAACGTCTTGTAGATGTTCTTAAAAATCCTTATGATTATTCAAATATCAATGAATATTATTCTACATTACCAAAATCAACAAGTTGTGCATATAAGACTTATTGTGGTACTTAAATGAAGATAAAAATGCAATACATTTCTAAACTGCCCAATGTCTACTTGACAGAGGGCAGTTTATTGTTGTGGGTTATTTTAATTTGTGGAAAATAAAGAAGAACTTAATATGTTTTTAGATAAAATATTTATAATAGAAAATTATAATAAATTTAAATAAACAGTCATAGAAATAGTTAATATGTTGAAAAATGAAAAAATAGATATGGAATTTATTGACTGGGAAATAATGGAGTGGTATTCTATTTGTATAGAATACGAAAGAAGATGGTAACATTAGAGTGAAAGGGGCTAAAATGAATTACTAGAAGAGAGGATGATTTTTGTGAAGAAAAGGAATTCACTGATTTTAATTTCAACATTGTTAATAGTTGCTATTATGTTAGGGGGATGCGGACAAGCATCAAAACCTACTACTGCAAATAATGAAAAAGACAAATCTTTATTAATTTATTGTGCTGCAGGTTTAAAAAAGCCAATGGATGAAATAGGGGAAAAATTCGAAAAACAAAATGGTGTTAAAGCTGAATTTACTTATGCTAATGCATCAGATCTTATAGGTCAAATGGAGATTTCACATAAAGGAGATATTTGTGTATTACCTTCAAATAAAGACTATGAAACAGCAAATAAAAAAGAATTAACGCTAGATAAAAAGGACTTAACATATCATACGCCTGTAATTGCTGTGCCTAAAGGAAATCCACTTGATATAAAAAACTTACAAGATTTTTCAAAGTCTGGAGTCAGAGTCATCTTAGGAGACCCTGAAACATCACCATTGGGGAAATTGGCTATGAAATTATTTACTAAAGTAGGTATTCAAGATGAGGTAAAACCTAATGTTGTTTCAACAGTTTCTACTGTAAATGAGATAGTAACCTATCTTTCTATGAAAAAAGCAGATGCTTCAATTGTTTGGGAAGATAATGCTCTTAATGCAGCTAAAGATATAGATTGCGTTCAAATTCCAAATGAACAAAATTCAGTTGAAAAGGTAAATATAAGCACTCTGAAAAGTTGTGAAGATAAGGAGCTGTGTCAAAAGTTTATTGATTTTACTAATTCAGATGAAGGAAAGGCTATATTTACAAAAAATAATTTAAAACCTATTGAATAACATGTAAATGTTTACTTTAAAGTAGTATTGAGAGGCTAACTAATGAGATTTAATAAAAATTTAAAAGACATTTTTTTTAAAACATCTATATGTATATTTCTTTTGGTTTTTATATTATTTATAATTTTTGCAATATTTGGAGTATTACTAAGAGGCATTCCTAATTTAATAGAAAGTCTCTTGGATAAAGAAATTCAGTTTGCAATTAAGTTAAGCTTTTTTACATCAACCATATCAACAATAATTTGTTTGATGTTTTCTATACCTATATCATATGGATTAGTTAGGTTTAACTTTTGGGGTAAAAAAATTATAAATGCAATAGTACAAATGCCAATTTCAATTCCACCAATTGCATCAGGAATAGCTCTTCTATTACTATTTACTACAAAGCCTATAGAAAATATTGTTAGTAAATTAGGAATGGATCCTGTTTTTTCTGTATATGGAATAATAGTAGCTCATTTTTTTATTAATACTCCATATATGATAAGAATTTTAAAAGTAACTTTTGAAAGTATTAATCCTAAATTAGAATTTGTTGCTAGAACACTTGGTTATAGCAGTTGTGAATCATTTTTTAAGGTAACGCTTCCGTTAGCAAGAAATGGGGTGATTTCAGGAGTTATAATTGTATGGACTAGTGCATTGGGTGAATTTGGTACTGCTCTTATGCTTGCAGGAGCTATTCGTATGAAGACAGAGACATTACCAGCAGCAATATTTTTAAATTTAGCTGGTGGGGAACTGGATAAAGCGTTAGCAGCAGCAACAATATTAATAATTATGTCTATAGTATGTTTGTCTATTTTTCAATTGTTTGAAAAGAGAAATACAGAAAATATAAAATAATACTAAAAAGGAGTTATTTCATGCTTAAATTAGAGCATATTTATAAAAAACTAGGTAACTTTACACTTAAAGATATAAGTTTTGAAGTAAAAGAAGGGGAATATTTTGTTATATTAGGACCTACAGGAGCAGGTAAGACTATAATTTTAGAAATAATAGCAGGAATTTATAATTTGGACAAAGGGAATATATATATAAATAATAGAAATTTGAATAATGTTCCACCAGAGCATAGAAATATAGGATTTGTATATCAAGATTATTTGTTGTTTCCTCATTTATCTGTAAGAGAAAATATACTCTTTAGTTCTAAAGTAAAAAGCATGTCTAAAAGTAGTGCAGAGCAAGCTTTATTTAGTATATGTGAAATGCTTAATATAAAGCATTTATTGAATAGGAATATATCTATGTTAAGTGGAGGAGAACAACAACGCATCGCTTTCGCAAGAGCTATTATTACTTCACCACAAATACTATTATTGGATGAAGTCAGCAGTGCACTTGATCCTTGTACTAAAGAAATTTTTCAACAAAACCTAAAAAAAATGCATAAAAATCTAAATACTACAACTATTCATGTTACTCATGATTTTAATGAGGCTTTGTATTTAGCAGACAGAATAGCAGTTATGAATAATGGAGAAATTCTTGAAATTGGAAGTCCAGAGGAAATATTTAAACATCCTTCATCAGAATTTATAGCTAAATTCACAGGATTTAGTAATCTATTTAAATGTAAGGTAAGTGATAGAAGAGCGATTTTATCAAATGATGTGAAATTTGTTGTTAAAAATAACAGTGTACTTAATGAGGCAGTAGCTGCAGTACGTGGTGAAAATGTTTTTCTGTTCTTAGACCCTAGAACTCAAAACTTTGAGAATAAATTCAAAGGTAGAATTGTTGAAATTATTAATCAAGGCTTTATAAAAAAAGTTATAGTTGATGTAGGAATTGAATTAAACTCCTTTGTAACAGAAAAATGCATTGAAGATTTAAAGCTAAATCCAGGTAAAGAAGTATATGTGGGAATTAAAGATAGTGATATACAAATTTTGTAATAGAATTATGGAGGCAATAATATGAATGAAACAGAATTTTATAATAGTTTATTTAATAAATTTATGAATATAGTTAATGATAATAATTTTTTAAATGATGAGGTTAAGGTAAAAGGAAAGGCTTTAAAGCCAGAGGAAGCTATAGGAAATCCAGATAGAAAAGATTTTCCTATTATAAAGGGAAAGGAAAAACTGCTTGAAGCAGATTTTAGAGGCCAAAAAGGTCAAGCTTTTACGGATATGCCTAATAATTTTGAAGGAACTTTAAAACAAATTATTGAAATGCCTTTAAAAACTAATTTTGATACAGCGGTATATATTGCAACTTTAAATGCTGTATGTAGATATTTAAAATTAACAGATAAAACTATTCATTGCAAGGATGGAGAACCAGAAGTATGTGCAGAGAAATTTGCTTATTATATTAAAGAGAAGTATGGCAATCCTAAAATAGCGATGATAGGGTATCAACCTGCAATATTAGAAAACCTTTCTAAAAAATTTCCACTTAGAATTGTAGATTTAGCTTGTGATACAGTAGGTAAGATTAAATACGGTGTGTTAGTTGAAGATGGAAATAAATCTATAGATGATTTGTTGAATTGGTGTGATATAGTAGTTGCCACAGGTAGCACAATAGCAAATAAAACAATAACAAATTTTTTAATTGATAAACCTACTATTTTTTTTGGTACAACACTTGCAGGAGCAGCATCTTTAATGAATCTTGAAAGATTTTGTTCATGTTCAAAATAGTAGGTATAATGTTAATTAATACGGTATATGATATCTTTTAGTTAGCTGCAGTCTATAAATTAAATATTTAAATATAACTGGAAATTTATTTTCTAGTTATATTTTTTTATGTAAATTATTAATTTTTAAAAATATAACGTTTAACTATGTGAAAAATAATTATTGCGTCTGCAAATGAGTGTAGGAATAGTATAGATTAACATATAAAGAAGAGTACAAATATAATAAAAAAAGATGTTGCTATAAAATAATTTTTTAATAACTTTATAGTAACATCTTTTTTATTATTTGGAAATTTGTAGAATTTTTAAAGTATGGAATACTGCTATGATATGCTGTTAGAGATTTTTAGAATTAAAGAGTTTTACCTAGTATTAATTATTTAGCTATCATTAGCATATTCTATATCAGTTACCTATTTCAATACAATAATTAAAATGTAAATGAGTCTAGCAAAGAATATACAAGGAGGAGATTAATATAGATGGATTAGACTTATTTAAGGATAAAGAAGATGTTAGATTAGAAGAAGATATAGGAAATATGCCAAATGAACTTTTTTTTGCACTATTAGATACTGTATATATACTTATAGAATATAAAGGTGATATTGTGAGTATGGTGAAAAAAATTCCTAATGCTCGTGTTGCTATTGTTGATAAAAATCGTGCAATATTAGCAGTTATAGGAGATGTACAGGAAGTAGTTGATGAACTTTTTGAAGTAATTGTTTATGTTAATCCTAGTTCACTGTATACATTGTGTGATATTTCACCAGTAGAAGCATCGGGAGCAACTAGCTTTTATAACAGTGCTTACTTACCACTAAATGGGTCAGGGGTTATTGTAGGTATAGTTGATACTGGTATAGATTATTTAAATGAGGAGTTTATTAATGAAGATGATACTTCAAGAATTTTAACTATTTGGGATCAAAACATAACTGCGGGAAAAAATCCAGAAGGACAGTTTGTAGGTAGTGAGTATACTAGGGAAGAAATAAATAAGGCTATTAAGGCTAAAAGAGATGGACAAGATCCCTATGCTATAGTGCCTTCAAAAGATGAAAATGGTCATGGCACAAACATGGCATCAGTTGTGGGAGCTAGAGGTGTAAATCCAGCAATTATAGGAGCTGCACCAAGATGCGATTTTGCTATTGTAAAATTGGGAACTGCTCCTGAATTATTAAGGGAAGCTTTTGGCGTGTATGGTAATGCACCAACTTTTTCAACTTCAGTTTTATTTTTAAGTATGAAGTATTTATACGATTTATCTTATAAGTTAAAAAAACCTATTGTAATACTTTTACCTTTAAGTGGAATTAGAGGTGCCCATAATGGATTATCTATTACTGAGAGATATATAGATGAAATTTCAAGAGTAAGAGGAATAGCTGTAGTTGTACCAACTGGAAATCAAGGAGATGCAGGTAACCATGCTTCTGGAAAGATAAATAAAAAAGGTGATACTAAAAGTGTTCAGATTAAAGTAGATAAAAATCAAAAAAATATAAATTTTGAAATATGGGTTTCTAAACCTGATAAATTTGCATTATCAATTGTTTCTCCTTCTGGAGAAATAATTAGTAGAATGCCACCTAGTCTTAATAAAATAACAGAAATTAAATTCCTATATGAAAGTACTATAATATATATAGAATACTCTATACCAGAAGTACTAACTGGTGAGGAAAAAATTACAATTAATGCTAGAAATATAAGGGAAGGAATTTGGACATTTCAGCTTATAGGAGAATTGGTTATAAGTGGTCAGTATGATGCATATCTGCTGCAAAGAGAATTATTGGCTCCAGGTACGAAATTTTTAAATCCAGATCCATATATAACATTAACTATTCCATCAACATCATCATATGCCATATCTGTTGGGTATTATGATCAAAATAATAATTCAAATGTAACAGAATCCGGTAGAGGATATACAAGAGATGGGAGAGTTAAACCAGAGATAGTAGCAGGTGGAGTAAATACTTTAGTAACTGCTGTAGGTGGTGCAACACAAGCTATCAGCGGATCTAGTGTAGCAGCAGCGGTCGTAGCAGGATGCTCAGCACTTATATTTCAGTGGGGAATTATCAATGAAAATGACAAAAATTTATATGCCACAAAAGTTAAAACTTATCTTATTGCAGGCACATCAAAGCGAGAAGGTGACGTATATCCTAATCCACAATGGGGATATGGCATGGTTAATATGAAGGGGGTCTTTGATAATATTAGATTAAACGTTAATGAGTTTATAGGCAATAATGATATAGTTATTGAAAAAACAATAGGTGAAAATGAGTATTATGTTGGTAATTTATTTATAAGATTACCCAGAAAGTAATTAGTTAAAAATGATTGATGAAGTTCCCAAGGAATTTATCTATTAGTTAATTTAGAGTTTACAATTGAAGTTAAAAATATAAATGCTAAATGGTTTTTTATTAAGGAATATTTGAATAATCTATTATAGATAGCTATATTTTCAGGAGGAGATTAACATAGAAATTAGCAAGTTTGATTCTAAATTAAACTTATTGAATAGAATACCAGAACAGTTACTATATAAGGTAACATCTTTAGCACAAAATGAAAAAATTAATAAAGGAAATATAGAAATAGTAGTTTTGTTTGGAAATAATTTGGATAAAGTAACGAAGTCTGTGGAGCAGATAGGTGGTATATTTGAAAATTTAGGTTTTGGTTTTGGTATTGTTACTTTAAAGTCAGAAGACATACGCAAAGTATCTCAGATAGAAGGTGTGCAATATGTAGAGTTACCAAAAGTTTTATTTACTTCTGATTTTGAAAGCAATAAGGCTTGTTGTGTTCCAAATGTTTGGGATAGGTATGGCTTAACTGGAGAGGGTGTACTAGTTGGATTTATTGATACTGGTATAGATTATACTCATCCTGCTTTTATAGATGAAGATGGCAACACGAGAATTGATTTTATTTATGATTTAGGAGAGAATAAAAAAGTTTATGATAAAGTTCAAATAAATGAAGCCTTAAAATCAACAGATCCATATGCAATTGTAGATGTAAGAGATCATATAAATCATGGAACACATGTGGCAGGAATAGCTTGTGCAGGAGGTAAAATACCAAAACAAAATTATGGTGTAGCTTTTAAAAGCTCAATTGCTATGGTGAAAATTACTAGATATGGTTTTTTAAATTTTGCGTTAAGTACTCAGATTATGAGAGGAATAAAGTTTCTTGTAGATAAGGCAAATGAAATTAATAAACCACTTGCTATAAATATTAGTTTAAGTACTAATGATGGGGCCCATAATGGTACTAGTCTTTTAGAACAATATATAGACACTATATGTAAGCTTGAAAGAGTAGCAATGGTTATTGCATCAGGAAATGAAGGAGAGGCAGCTCATCATGTTGGTGGTGAATTAAGCGATGTGAATGTAATTCCATTTGGTGTAGCAGATTCTGAAGTAGCAATAAATCTACAATTATATAAACCACTTTTAGTTGATGTTTCTATTGAGATAGAGAATTCATTAGGTGAAAAAAGTGGAGAAATAGTCCTTCGTGATGGATATAGAGAAATTAATATAGGCGTTGATAAATGTATTATTTATAATACAGGACCTAAGCCTTTTGATATAAATGGAGAAATATCTATAAGTATTTTGCCAAGTTCAGAATCTTTACCAAGTGGTGAATGGAAATTAATTTTAAAAGTTCTTAATAAATATAGGGGAGTATATGATATATGGCTTCCTATTACAGAAGCTCTTAATCCAAAAACAAGGTTTCTTAAGCCAGATGTATATAATACCTTAGGAATTCCAGCTACAGTAGAGAGTGTAATATCAGTGGGTAGCTATAACAATAGAACAAATACTTTTTCATCTTTTTCAGGTAGGGGAAAATTTTATAAAACTTCATTTACAAAACCAGATATAGTAGCTCCAGGAGAACAAATATTATCTACAGTATCAGATAATGGGTTTGATACTAAAAGTGGAACTTCAATGGCTGCACCTCATGTAGCAGGAATATGCGCATTACTTTTACAGTGGGGAATAGTTAAGGGCAACGATCCATTTCTTTATGGAGATAGGCTTAAGTATTATCTTTCAAAAGGTGCTAAAAGAGACAGGACAGAGGTACTTTATCCAGATCCTAACTGGGGTTATGGCATTGTATGTGCTTATGATTCTTTAAATTTACTAAAATTAGCGAATGTTAGAGGTGAAAATACATCAAAAAATAACATGGATAATATTACAGATGAGGAGTTTTTTACATTACAAGACACTATCTTTGCAACTATAGAATATCAGGGGGATATTGTTGGTGCTGTAAAAAAAATCACCAATGCTCGTATTTTTATTGCTGATAAAAATTATGCAATATTAGCGGTACAAGGAGATTTAAATGAAGTAATTAATAAACTTTTTGATGTAATTATTTATGCAGTTCCTACTGTATTGCATACATTATGTGATATTTCACCAGTAGAATCATCGGGAGCAACTGTATTTCATAACAGTATTTACTTACCACTAGATGGTCGTGGCGTTACTATAGGTATAATTGATACGGGTATAGATTATTTAAATGAGGAGTTTATTAATGAAGATGACACATCAAGAATTTTAGCTATTTGGGATCAAAATATTTCTACTGGGAAACCACCTGAGGGCCAGTACGGAGGTAGTGAGTATACTAGAGAAGAAATAAATAAAGCAATTAAGGCTAAGAGAAGTGGTGAGGATCCTTATAAAATAGTACCAGCAAAGGATTCAACTGGTCATGGTACTAGTATGGCAGAAATTATAGGAGCTAGAGGTGCAAATCCAGAAGTTAGAGGCGTAGCACCGAAATGCAATTTTGCTGTTGTAAAATTAAGTCCTGCAGTATTATCATTAAGAGATGACTTTGGGGTATACGGAGATATACCTGCTTTTTCAACTTCAGTTGTATTTGCAGGTATTAAGTATTTATATGATTTATCTCGTAGGTTAAAAATACCTATGGTAATACTTGTACCTTTAGGTACAAATAGTGGTCCTCATAATGGACTATCCTTTATTGAGAGATATATAGATGAGATTTCAAGGGTTAAAGGAATAACTGTGGTTGTGGCAAATGGAAATCAAGGAGATTCAGATATTCATACATCTGGAACTATAGTTGAAACAGGTGATACTCAGAGTATTCAGCTTAAAATAGATAAAAGTCAAAAAAATATAAAATTTGAAATTTGGATGTCTAAACCAGATAAATTTTCATTATCAATTATTTCTCCTTCTGGAGAAGTAATTAGCAGAATACCACCTGCTCTTAATAAAATAACAGAAATTAAATTTTTATATGAAAGTACCATAATATATGTAGAATACTCTATACCAGAAACATTAACTGGTGAGGAAAGGATTACAATTAAAGCTAGAAATATAAGGGAAGGAATCTGGATATTTAAACTTACAGGAGAATTGGTTGTAACTGGGAAATGTGATGCATATTTAATTCAGAGAGAATTGTTAGCACCAGGTACAAAATTTTTAAATCCAGATCCATATATAACTTTAACTGTTCCATCAACATCAGCATATGCTATATCCACTGGCTATTATAATCAAAATAATAATTCTAATGTAAGAGAGTCAGGAAGAGGATATACAAGAGATGGTAGAGTTAAACCAGATGTAGTAGCAGGTGGAATAAATGCTTTAGTATCTAAGGCTGGAGATGCTGGAACGCAACTTGTTAGTGGATCTAGTGTGGCAGCAGCTGTGGTAGCAGGATGTTCAGCGCTGATATTTCAGTGGGGAATTGTTAATGGAAATGATATAAATTTATATGCAACAAAAGTTAAAACTTATCTTATTGCAGGCACATCAAAACGGGAAGGTGATGTATATCCTAATCCACAGTGGGGATATGGTATGGTTAATATGAAGGGAGTCTTTGATAATATTAGATTTAAAATTAACAATAGTATAGAAGAGAAAAATATAGTTACAAAAAAAACAATATATAAAAACGAGTATTATGTTGGTAATTTATTTATAAGATTACCTAAAGAATATTTAATTGAGAGTTAGGAGTTGAGAATGAATTATGAATTTTCTGAGGAGTTTTATAATTCATTATTACTTCTCTAGTCTCAATTTTTATATTAGTGCATAGATAGTCAAAAGGGGGGATTAGTATAAAAAAGAGTAAGATTTATAAAAAAGATCATAGAAAGGATTCAGATGATGTTTTTACAGGAGACAATGTAACATATGCACTAGTAGACTACAGTGGAGATATTGTTAGTGCTGTAAATAAATTTACAAATGCTAAGGTATTTGTAATTAATGAAAATACTGCATTACTATCAGTTATAGATGAAGATATAGAGGAGATAGTCAGTAAACTATCTAATGTAATTACTTATAGAAATCCTGTAGCCATATATACATTATGTGCTGTTTCACCAGTGGAAGCATCTGGAGCTGCGCAGTTTCATAACAATGAGTACTTACCATTAGATGGATCAGGTGTTATATTAGGAATAATTGATACGGGAATAGATTATTTAAATGAAGAATTTATAAATGTAGATGGTACCTCAAGGATTTTAGCTATCTTTGATCAAACAATTAATACAGGAAAAATACCTAGTGGTCAAGCTCTAGGAACTGAGTATACAATAGAGGATATAAATAATGCAATTAAAGCTAAGAGAGAAGGTAAAGATCCGTATGCAATAGTACCTTCAAAGGATGAAATAGGTCATGGTACAAATATGGCAGGAATTGCTGCTGGTAGAGGCGCAAAACCATCACTTGCGGGAGCAGCACCTAAATGTGATTTAGCTATTGTAAAGCTATTGCCTGCAAGTAAAAAATTAAAAGAGGAAGGTTATGTATATGGAAATGCACCTATCTATTCAAGTATTGCAGTGTTTAGTGGAATAAGCTATCTATATGAGCTTTCTATGAATCTAAAGAAACCGATTGTAATATTGATACCACTAGGCTACAATATGGGGGCTCACAATGGATTGGCTCTTAATGAAAGATATATAGATGAGATTTCAAGAATTAGAGGAGTAGCTGTTGTTGTACCAACAGGAAATGAAGCAGATGCAGATACTCATACGTCAGGAGTAATAGTTAAAGATGGTGATGTTGCTAATATTGAGCTTATAGTAGATGAGAAACAAAAAAATTTAAAATTTGAAATATGGATTTCTAAACCAGATAAAGTAACATTATCAATTACATCTCCTTCTGGAGAAATAGTTGATAGAATAGCGCCCATAAACAAAAAGATTACAGAAATTAATTTTATATATGAAAAAACTAAGATGTTTATTCAGTATCTTAAACCAGAGGAAATAAGTGGTGATGAAAAAATTAATATTACAGCCATAAATATAGCTGAAGGTATATGGGATTTTAAGCTTTTAGGAGAAATGGTGTCAGTAGGTAAATATAATGCTTATTTACCACAGAAGTCAATAATTGCACCAAATACAAAATTTTTAAGTCCAAATCCAGATGGAACATTAATGATTCCATCAACATCAAGACATGCCATATCTGTTGGGTATTATAATCAAACTAACAATGCAATTGAAGTAGATTCTGGTAGAGGTTATACAAGGGATGATAGAATAAAACCAGATATAGTAGCTGGTGGAGTTAATGCATTAGCAATTTACGGAAATAATAGCGACAAAATTATCAGTGGATCCAGTGTGGCAGCAGCTGTAGTTGCAGGATGTTGTGCACTTATATTCCAGTGGGGAATTGTTCAGGGTAAAGATAGATCTATGTATTCAATAAAACTTAAAACATATTTAATAAGAGGAACATCCAAAAGGGAAGGTGATGAGTATCCTAATCCACAGTGGGGTTATGGAATCATCAATATGAAGGGCGTTTTTGATAACATTAGAGGATTAAAAGAACAAAATAGCAGAGAGATGGCGGAACCTCCAAATAATTTTTTTGATATAAATAATATGATTTTTTTGGTTGAATATAAAGGTGATATAGTTAATGCATTGAAGAATTTTAAAAATACGTCAGTATATATAGTAGACGAAAAACGTGCATTAATTGCAACACCATATGAAATTTATGATGATGTGGTAAAATCAACACATGAAATAGTATATGTAGATTTAGGCGATGCATATACAACTTGCGATATTTCACCAGTAGAAGCATCTGGAGCTACTGTGTTTCATAATAATGTTTATTTACAACTAAGTGGTTTAGGTGTAATTGTAGGGATAATTGATACAGGAATAGACTATTTAAATGAAGAATTTATAAATGAGGATGGAACCACTAGAATTTTAGAAATCATGGATAGAAGTATTCCAGATAACTCATCTAAGCTTAAATGTGCTGTATATAAACAAGAGGATATAAATAAGGCAATACAAGCTAAAAAAAATGGGCAAGATCCATATGAAATTGTACCATCTAAGGATGAAATAGGTCACGGAACAAATATGGCAGGGATAATAGCTGCAAGAGGTGCTACACCTGGGATAATTGGTGCAGCGCCTAGGTGCAATTTAGCAATAGTAAAACTTAGACCAGCATTTAAGTCTTTTAGAGAGTATTATCAAGTTTATGGAAATGAGCCTGTATACCAAAATTCAGACATATTACTTGGCATAAAATATTTGTATGATTTATCAGTTGAGTTAAAGAAGCCTATTGTAATATATATTCCATTAGGCACCAATACTGGACCTCATAATGGAGAAGCATTTATTGAAAAATATATAACTGAAATTTCTAATTATAATGGTGTAGCAGTTGTTGTTCCTAGTGGTAATCAAGGAAATACGGATACTCATACTTCAGGAGTAATAAAAAATAAAGGAGAAGAGGCAACTATAGAAATTCAGATAGGAAAAAATCAGCATGATATACGTATCCAAATATGGATGTCCAAGCCAGATAAGGTAGCATTATCAATAATATCTCCTACAGGTGAAGCTATTAGTAAAATATCTCCAAAGCTTAAAACAGTGACAGATATTAATTTTCTGTATGAAGAAACTAAAATGACAATAGAATATTTTATACCTGAGGAATTAACAGGAGAGCAAAAAATACTTATCATTGCAAGAAATATTAGAGAAGGCATATGGAAATTTAAACTTATAGGTGAGTTAATCGTAGTTGGAAAATATGATGCATGGATATTACAAAGAGAGATTTTAGCGCCAGATACAAAATTTCTTAATCCTATTCCCAATACTACATTAACTACGCCAGGAACCTCCAAGGGGGCAATAACTATAGCATATTACAATCAAAATAACAACTCAATTGTACTTGAGTCAGGTAAGGGTTATACTAGGAATAATATGGTTAAGCCAGATATTGCAGCAGGTGGAATTAATACTATAACAACTTCTGTAGGTGGAGGAACTCAAATTATTAGTGGTTCAAGTGTGGCAGGTGCTGTTACAGCGGGGGCATGCGCACTATTGCTTGAGTGGGGGATTGTTGAGGGAAATGACAGTCCAATGTTTGCTATAAAATTAAAAACATATTTAATAAGAGGAGCAAATAAAAGACAAGGAGACGTTTATCCTAATCCTCAGTGGGGTTATGGTATGCTAGATGTAAAAGGGGTTTTTGATAATATTAGAGGACTTGAAAAAGAGAAAAACAGAGAAATATCAATAAATAAAAAAATAAATTATTTTTTAAAAGAAAATAATTTAAATACAGTAGTTGAATATAGAGGAGATATAGTTAATGCAATAAAGAAGTTTCAAGATTCAGATGTATATATAATAGATGAAAAACGAGCGTTTATAACATTGCCATATGAAATAAATAGCAAGGTATTAAAGACAACTAAAGAAATAATTTTTGCAGATCCAGGTTCAGCTCTTACACTATGTGATATATCACCTGTAATAGCATCAGAAGCAACACTATTTCACAATAGCGAATACTTATCATTAGATGGTTCGGGGGTTATTGTTGGCATCGTTGATACTGGAATAGATTATTTAAATGATGAATTTATAAATAAAGATGGAACTTCTAGGATTATATCAATTTATGATCAAAATATTGAAAACGATACTCTACAACCAGAAATTATAGCGGGGACTATATACACGCAAGATGATATTAATAAGGCAATACAAGCAAATCGAAATGGTAGTGATCCATATAAAATTGTACCATCTAAGGATGAAATAGGTCATGGAACAAAAATAGCAGGTATTATAGCAGCAAAAGGCGCTAATCCAGAACTTATAGGAGTAGCTCCGAAGTGTAGCTTAGCAGTTGTAAAGCTTAGATCAGGTAATAAGGCTTTCAGACAAGCTTATGCACTTTATGGAAATGAAATTTCATATAAAAATACTTCAGTATTTTTAGGTATGAGATATTTATTAGATTTAGCATCTAAATTAAATAAGCCTATTATAATGTATATTCCATTAGGAACAAATATGGGTGCTCATACTGGAGAGTCCTTAGTTGAAAGATATTCAGAAGAAATTTGTAAAAATATTGGAGTTGCAGTAGTTGCTCCAACTGGTAATCAAGGAAATACTGCAACTCATACTTCAGGAACAATAAAGAGTGCAGGAGATATTGGCATTATAGAACTTAAAATAGGAGAAAAACAGAAAGATATACGTATTGAAATATGGATTTCAAAGCCAGATAAAGTAGCACTATCAATAACATCTCCAACTGGTGAGGTTATTAAAAGAATACCTCCAAAGCTTAAGGAAATTGTAGATGTTACTTTTGTATATGAAGAAACTAAAATGACAATAGAATATTTTATACCAGAGGAAATAAGTGGAGATCAAAAAATAGTTATTGTGGCAAGAGATATTAGAGTAGGTATATGGCAATTTAAGCTTATAGGAGAATTAATTTTAGTAGGAAGATATGATGCATGGATATTACAGAGAGAACTTATAGCACCTGATACAAGATTTCTTAGACCTAACCCATATATTACATTGACTCTTCCAGGAACATCTAGCAGTGTTATAACTGCAGCATACTATAATCAAAATAATAATTCGATCGTACCAGAATCAGGAAGAGGGTTTACAAGAAATGATATGATAAAGCCTGATATTGCAGCTGGAGGAGTTAATGCTAAGACCACTTCGGTAGATGGAATCACTGCAATTATTAGTGGTTCAAGTGTGGCAGGTGCTGTTGTAGCAGGATCCTGTGCATTACTATTTCAATGGGGAATTATTGATGGTAATGATACTACAATGTATGCTGACAAATTAAAAACATATTTGATAAGAGGTGCTCAGCAAAGACCAGGAGACGTATATCCTAATCCTCAGTGGGGATATGGAATGCTTAGTTTGAAGGGGGTCTTTAATAATATTAGATCTAAAAAAAATGATAAAGATGCTAATTGTAATAGAGAAATAGAGAAACCAAGGAATGAATATTATGTAGGTAATTTATTTATAAGGCTGCCTAAAAGTTGGGATATAGATTATTATAATAAATAAATTAAGTAGATAAGAAAAGTTCATCCTGATATAATGTTTTTTGGAAAGTTTATAAAAGAATAATAGTGTGGGAAATTAAATACTACTTTTATAAGCAAATATAACTTAGATTATGAGGAGTCATTAAATGAAATATTATTTAGCACCAATGGAAGGAATTACAGGATATATATATAGA
Organism: Clostridium sp. CMCC3677; assembly: GCF_023845585.1. GTDB lineage: Bacteria > Bacillota > Clostridia > Clostridiales > Clostridiaceae > Clostridium > Clostridium aquiflavi. The sequence continues at coordinate 221,132 of NZ_JAMQHS010000007.1, read as the reverse complement.
AATGCTTATGAAAAATTTTTTCATAATATTGATAAATATTTTACCCCTTTTATTGTTACAAATAAAAGCAGAAGTCTTAAAACTAAAGAGTTAAGGGATGTTTTACCTGAAAATAATAAAGGGATGAATATTGTACCTCAAATACTTACCAATGATTCAGAAGGTTTTATTAATACTTCTAGAAAATTACAACAATTAGGTTATAATGAGGTTAATTTAAATTTAGGCTGCCCTGCTGGAACGGTTGTTTCAAAAAATAGAGGATCAGGATTTCTAGCCAAAAGAGAAGAACTTGATATGTTTTTAGATAAAATATTTAAAATAGATGATATGAAAATTTCTATAAAAACTAGAATAGGAAAGGAGAGTCCAGAAGAATTTTATGAACTAATAAAAATTTACAATAAATATCCTATAGAAGAATTAATTATTCATCCTAGAACACAAAAAGATTTTTATGGAAATAAACCTAATTTAGAGGTATTTAAAGATGCATTATCTTTAAGCACCAATCAAGTATGCTATAATGGTGATATTTTTAATGTTGATGATCATAATAAATTAATAAAAGCTTTTCCAGAAGTAAACAAAGTAATGCTAGGAAGAGGTATACTAGCAAATCCAGGGTTAATGAATCAGATTAAAAATAATACTTTTATAGATAAAGAAGTATTAAAAGATTTTCATAGTGAAATTTTTAATAAATATATAGAATTATTTAATGAAGATAGAAATGCAATCTTTAGAATGAAAGAACTATGGGGATATATGATTTACATGTTTTCAGATAATAAAAAATATGCTAAAAAAATAAAGAAGTCACAAAAGTTAAGTGATTATAATGAAGCAGTTTCAAGTTTATTTATGGAGCAGGAAATCATAGAAGGAGCAGGATTATTTAATAATTAAAATTAAATATGGCTATATTTTATTAAATAAGTATGATTAAGAAGAACAAGAGAAGATAATAAAATAATTTTATATTATTGGTGGATTTTAAAGGTCGCGTCTTGTCTCAACTATGAAATCCACGATAATATGAATGTGAACTGCCCCCTGTAAAGTAGACAGGAAACAGTTCAATGTAAGTGTTCACGTGGGTTATTTTGAAAAGAATTTTTTCATATGCCTAACCTTTTGGTTTAAATATCATGGCAGAAATAAATCCAAATATTATTGCGGAGGAAACACCTACACTTACTGTCTTTAAAACACCAGTAAATATTCCTATAAAACCCGTTTGCTCAGCCTCAGTTATAGCAGCTGTTACAAGGGTATTTCCAAAGCTACTTATAGGTACAAATGCTCCAGCACCTGCGAATTTCACCAAAGGATCATATAGACCAAATCCACCTAAAATTGCACCAATTACAACTAGTGTACAAGTTGTATGTGCAGGGGTAATCTTTAAAGTATCCATTATAAGTTGCCCAATAACACAAATTAATCCACCTATTATAAATGCAAAAATAAATTTTTCCATAACTTAACTCACACCTTCTTTTTTACATTTCTATAGAAACAGCATGGGCAACACTAGGTATGCTTTCCTTTTGTTGGAAGGAGATAGGAGACATTAAGGCACCTGTTGCAACAATCAATATTTTCTTTAATTCCCCTTTTCGCATACGATTAAGTAAATGTCCATAAGTTACAGTAGCAGAACAACCACAGCCACTTCCACCAGAAAAGCTTGGTTGGTCTTCTTTATATATTAAAAGACCACAATCTGTAAATATATCCGTTGGCATATTTATTTCATGTTTTTTTAATAAAGCATTAGCAAGTTCATGGCCAACTTTTCCTAAATCACCAGTGGCAATAAGATCATAATGAGAAGCATCAATATTTAAATCTCTAAAATGCGCTTCAATGGTATCTACAGCTGCTGGTGCCATGGCTGCACCAACGTTATATGGATCTGAAATACCCATATCTACTACTCTTCCTATGGTCGCAGAAGTTATTTTAGGTCCGTTTCCATTTTGTCCAAGGACTGCAGCTCCAGCTCCAGTTACTGTCCATTGAGCAGTAGGTGGTCTTTGCACACCATATTCTGTAGGATATCTAAATTGTTTTTCAGCAGCTGCATTATGACTACTTGCAGCTGCTATAACATATTTAGCTGCTTTACTTTCTATTAATTGAGCAGCTAATGCTAAACCTTCCATGGAGCTAGAGCAAGCACCAAATATTCCTAAATAAGGTATTCCTAAAGTTCTTGCAGTAAAGCTACTAGAAATGATTTGATTCATTAAATCTCCACTTAAGAAAAAGTTAATATTTTCTTTTTGTATCTTTGATTTTTGTATTGCTCTTTCACAAGCATGCTCAAGTAGAGCCTTTTCTGCTTTTTCATAGCTATCTTGCCCAAGCCATAAATCATCATAAAGTATATCAAAGTCATCAGCTAAAGCACCATTACCTTCAAAAGGACCACCAACGGCGGCAGAAGCTAATATTGTAGGTTTAGAATTAAAAATCCAGGATTGATGTCCTTTAAGCATTTACATCGCCCCCAACCATGTTATTGTTATTTTTATTGTAGCAATTACAAAAGAAGCAAAAACTCCATAAACAATAACTGCGCCTGCAAGACTGAACATATTTCCAGCTACTCCAAGTACAAATCCTTCAGTTTTATGTTCAATTGAAGCAGAAGCTATAGAATTGGCAAAGCCTGTAATAGGAACAGCAGATCCACATCCAGCCCACTGACTAAGATGATCGTAAATTCCAAGGCCAGTAAATAAAGCTGCAAAAAATATTAAAACTAGGGACGTAGGACCTACTGAGGTTTTTTCATCAAAATTAAAGTAGTTAATAAAAATCCACTGTAGTCCTTGACCAATTGTACATATTGTGCCACCTACGAGAAAGGCTCTAATACAATTAGTTAAAATGGGTCTTTTAGGTTCTATACTATTTACTAATGTATCATATTGCTGCTGAGCTGAGGTCATTTTTTTCTTTTTCATATTTGACATTTATTTCACCTTCTAACGTAATAAATATGGTTCTAATTTTTTTATGGTTTTTTCTAATTTTTTAGCACTTTGTGAGTACATAGTTTTTGCATCTTCATTGTCACAGTCTAAAGAAAATGAAATAAGATCTGCTTGACTTTTTTGAATACTAGCATAGAGCATTTCTTTAATTTGTGTTTTAGGGACTTGTATCATATCATCAAAAAGATCTATATATAAGTCGCCAGAAGAATCTACTTGACCAAGAAAAACATTTTCAAGGATAACCCCTTTGATTTCTAGCTGAGTTGTAAGCCAGCCTCGATTTAATCCAGCATTAGTAAGACCTTCATTTAATATGTTTCCATCTAAAATAACTGTTTGTGGTTCAGTCTTAGGTGCTACTTTTTCTCCTAAATCATATGGGGTAATGGGCTTTTTATCAGCTTTTAAACTAACATTTATATCTCCAGTTGTTTCCATTACAGCAAATTCAACATCGGCTAAGTTAAATACTTTTTTTAAACGCATTTGTTGTAGGAATTCTTGCCCTGTAATTCTTTCTTTGGATAAGTTATCTTCCATAACTTTACCGTTTTTAACAAGAACCCGTTCTTTACCGTGCATTAGGTTATAAATCCATTTACTTCTCATGGAAGCATAATCTAAGATAATAGGCATCAGTGCCCAAACAGACAGTGTAATTAATCCGAAGTAAATATTATTAACTATATTTAAAGAAATTAAAGTAATTATAATAGCAATGACGGCATAAGAAATAAAATCAAAGGGTGTAGCCTTAGATAAGGTCTTTTTTTTCATATATTTTGTTATAACTAATGTTAAAAAAAATAAAATTATCGAATTAAATAATAGTATTAACCAAGAATCCATATGCCACCTCACTTAGTTGCCTTTATATTGGGGTTCCTCAAACTCCATAAAGCCTATTCTTTTTTCTAAGTCTGTTTTAATTTCATTTATTTCTTTATATGCCTGATTATAAATAGCGCTAGCTTCTTTATCACGTTCTTGCAATGAATACATTCTTAAGGTGGCCTCAGACCCCTTTAGTGTAGCTAATGTTTCTTTTACCTTTGAAATCGCAGTCATATAAAAGTCTCCTTTATATTTATTAAGTTGTTTTCTAGGTTACTTTAACCAATAATCTTAGTTTTAATTCATTTTTAATATATATATTTATTTAAATTATTAAAGACAAATTGTTAAGGATTAATAAATATAAACTAGATTTAAAAAGGAATATATTTCATTATGAATAAATTGAATATTTAAATTAATTATGAACAAAATATAGTTGTAATAAAAAATACAAAGGAGGAGTTGTTATGCCAACAGGAACAAAACTTGAAACAGCATTAGCTAGTGCTAAGGGATTAGGTGCTGATATGAAGACATTTTCTTTAGATACAGATAATCAAGAAGCAAAACAAATGTTTAATCAACTTGCAAATACAATGGAAAATGTAGAACAAACAATTCAATCAAGACTTGATTTTGTAAAACAAGAAGAACCTCAATATAATAAATAGTTAATTAATAATTGATATACTCTCATATCTAGTTAAATTTATATTTTATAGATATGGGAGTATATTAATATGTAATATAATTTTGAGTTCTTACTGGAATTATTAAACTATAAATTAATTACATAAATAAAATTTCAATATAAAAATAATTGTTAAAAAGCATATTATAACTATGCTTTTTATAACACATTTAGAGTTTATTTACCTAATCCATCCCAATGCTCATAAGCTTCATTTAATTCAATAAGTGAAGCAGATTTATCTTTTGCCATTATGGCACCATTAAGACGTGCCATACTCTCTTGAAAAGAATTTATTTCATCTCTTTCTGAACTAAACTGAATTCTTTTAACTACTCTTTTCCAAACATTTGACAAATTTTTTGTTTTATCACTAGCATCTTCCCAGTTTTCTGATTCTACATCTTGAATAATTAATTGTATTGACTCAGGAATATTATCATTTTTTCCTAATGATTTTTTTAAAATAGTACTACTAAGCATAATTACTACAAAAAGAATTAATGCTACTATAGGTGTAGTTATGACTAAAAATTTTCTCATGATAGTTTTCCTCCTTAATATGGGCCCTTATAATCACCAACATCAGTTATTTTTACAGTGTGATCATCATATTTATCTATATACAAGGAACCAGAAGGAGTCAGTGTTGCAAGAAATACCTCTGAAACATCCTTGATTTGGTACATTTTTAGCTGATCCATAAGCCATTTTTCAGTTTTATTAAGTTGTTTTAAATTTTGATGTATAAGTATTCCATCGTAAATAAGTTCTGTACTTATGCCTGTTGGCGCTTTAGTAATATTCATATCTTTAGGTGTTAGAGGTTCATATTGTGGTTTTTTAAGTACAGATAATTGTCCATTTGGTTCAATAATTGCAAAATCCACTTGTGACAAATCAAAAACATCTTTATTTCTTAATAGTGCCATGATATCAGAGACTTTGTATTTCATTTTGCGTAATGCATTCTCCATTATTTTACCATTCATAATTATAATTGTAGGTTCTCCATCTATGTATTTTGAAGCATATCTCCATTTTAATGTAATATATTCCATTGTATATCCTAGTAGAGCCCAAACAAAAAGACCTATAAAATGAGGCCAAGCTCTACTAGATAAGTCTGTTGTAAGAGTTGCAGCAATAGATCCAATTGTTATTCCAAGGACATAATCGAAAAAACTTAATTGACTTATTTGTTGTTTACCTAATATTTTAGCAAAAATAAGTAAGGAAAAAAATCCGATAATAGAACGCACAAAAACTACTAATCCTTCATTCAATTTTCTTTACCTCCTAATCTTAATAATATACAGTTATTATTTGACTTAAAGTAAATTTTATACTGGTGTTAGTATAAAATAGTGGACACTTTAAGTCGAACTAAGTAAAATTTTTTTAGTTAAAAAAGAAAGTGTCCATAAATGGATAAATCAAAAGAAGATTAGATGAATTGATTAATGCAATTAAATAAAGCAATATGTTTAATATAAAATGTATTGTAGAAGGTAAATCATGTAATGAAAATATAATTAAGGAAAAGTATATTGAATTAGAATATTTTTTATTATTAATACAAATGCTAAAATTAATTATTATAATTAAAGAGATATCTTGGAGGATTTAAATGAGCATTTTAAAAAAAATATTAATATTTATTATGATTCCAATTATCCTAATAGGAGTTTTGAAAAATAATGTATTTGCTAATTCAAATTTTAGTAAAGAAACTCCAGTTAAGATAGGTGTATTCTTAGACAATTCTAATGCTATGTATGTTTCTTTACTTAAACAAAATTTGGAACGTATTGAAAAAGAAAATAAAGATAAAGTTAAATTTACATTCTTTGATGCAAAAGATAATCAAAGTTTACAAAATGAAAGTATAGAAAAAGCCCTTACAGAAGAATATGACCTTTTTATTATAAATTTAATTACTCATAACTTAGACGATGTAAAAAGTACTTTAATTAAAATCATGAGAAAAAATATTCCTTTAATTTTAAATCCAGACCCCACTGAAGAAATAATAAACTTTATTAAACCGTATAAGCGATTTGTTGTTATTGGAGCAGATTTTGAGCAATCGGGTACTATGGAAGGAAAAATACTTGTTAATGAATGGAATTCTAATAAAGAGTTCATAGATAAAAATCATGATGATGTATTGCAGTATGTTATGTTAAAAGGCAGAATTGGTAGCCCGTTAACATATTTAAGAACAAAATACTCTATTTTAGCACTTAAAGAGGCTGGAATAAAAACAGAAGAGATTACATCCTCTAACTGTGAATGGATGCAAGATTGCGCTAAAAGTTCTATTGAAGCTCTGTTTCTTAAATATGGTAATAAAATTGAAGCTATAATTTCTAATAATGATGCTATGGCAGTAGGTGCTGTTGAGGCTTTACAGAAGTATGGATATAATAAAGGAAATAAATCAGAAACAATTCCAGTTTTAGGTATTGATGGAATGCCAGCTGCCAAAGATTTAATACAAAAAGGTTTTATGACAGGTACTGTTGCTTTAGATCCTCACGATCTTGCTGAAGCTCTTTATTCTATTGGAATAAATTTAGCATCTGGCAATCCTCCTCTTGAAAATACAAGCTATAAATTTGACGATACAGGATTTACAGTTCATTTAACTTACAGGGAGTACATAAACAGTACAAAGTAAACACTAAATGTAATTATTCGTAGGTATGTTAGAGTTATTAGTGAATTGGTGATTAATTTAGAAAAATTGATATAAGAATAGATGTAGATTATGGAGGCTACGGACAACTAATAACTAGATAATTTCCAAAATTCATTCTAAGAAAAAAATTAATCTGAAAATAATAAAAAAACCACCAATTCTAGTGTGAAATTTATTTGCAACAAATAAATTTACTAAGAAAAGGTGGTTTTTTATGATTAATAATCAAGAATACATTTGAAAAACACTGGAAAAATTATACTTTTATCTTCGAAAAGATTAAATAATTTAATTGCAATAATAATTGGTATTATAAATTCAAAATCTAAGGACAACTATTAACTAAATAGGAATCTAAATAAACTTTAGTTAGTTTGCAACCCTTCTCTATTAAGTTGAAATTTCCATGTTTTAAGCACCAATCATAAATTACACCTCTAGAAATAGTTAATATATCATTTGTAATTTCTAAGGCATCAATGGTAGTGTCTAAAATGCCTAATTTTTGACCATCTTTTGCAGCATCTAAAATTAGTTTTGATAGATGTCTATCAAAGGATAAAAAATATTCATTTCCAACTGTAATTTGGCTTTTGTAAAATTGTGTAACAATTTCAACTCCTTCAATTTCTGCATATCTTAGCTGTTCTTTTACAATTAGCATAATTCTATTTATAGTATTTCCATTAAAATGCCCTTGTTCGTCTAAATTTGTAAGTATTTCATCGAAGTATTTATAAGTTTCAATTATTATAAAATCTAGTGATTTAAAATAGTGGTAAAAGGAACCGATTGATACATTGGCCTTTTTGCAAATAGAGGATATAGTAACTTTTTCAAAGCCTATTTCTTTAACTAATTGTAATGCACAATGAAGTATATTTTCTTTAGTTTTAAGAGCTTGATATTGCCTGTTGGTTAATTTCGTATCCAAATAAAATCCCTCCTTGTATGATGTAGTTATAAAATTTCATAGAAAACTTAATATCATTCTAACGAACATTATATAGCATTATCTTTTCATTAGTCCTATTTTATTATTCCGTTTAGCATCTTTCGATGCGAAGCATATATATTTTACTTGACTATTATTATCTAATCTCATGCATTTCATAGTATATCATAGTAAAGCTAAAATGGGATATATTTTATAATTGAATTTTTTTTTAAACAAATAAAGATCTATATAATAAATTTCATTATATTATCAGTGAAATGAGTTTAGAAAATTACGAATCAAAATATTGACAATAAATTATCAATGTGATAATGTTAAAATATATTCATTGAATGTATTCGATGAATATATTCAATGAAGTATATAGAATAGTAAGCAAATGGAGGAAGTATTACATGAACAAAAAGTATAGTAAATTATTTGAACCTATTAAAATAGGTAAAGTAGAAATACCAAATCGTTATTCAATGGCACCAATGGGACCAGTTGGATTTACTAGTGAACAAGGAGCATTTAATAAAGCTGGAATTGATTATTACGTAGAAAGAGCAAAGGGTGGAACTGGACTTATAATTACTGGTATTTGTAATGTGGAAAATGATATAGAGCCTTTACAAAATCCAAGCATACCTTGTGTTACAAAGAGTCCACTACACTTTGTACAAAGTGGAAAAATATTAACAGAAAGAGTTCATGCATATGGAGCTAAGATATTTTTGCAGTTAACTGCAGGATTAGGACGTTCAGGAATACCAAGTTTCTTGAAAGGTAAATGTGTAGCACCATCAGCACAAGAAAATAGATGGGATGCAAATATAAAACATAGAGAGTTAGCAACTGAAGAAGTTAAAACCTACATACAAAAATTTGCAATGTCTGCAGCAATAGCAAAAAAATCAGGTTTTGATGGTGTAGAAATACATGCAGTTCATGAAGGGTATTTATTAGACCAGTTTGCAATATCTTTTTATAATAAGCGTACTGATGAATTTGGTGGAAGCTTAGAGAATAGATTAAGATTTGCAACGGAAATAGTTAAATCTATAAAAGCAGTTTGTGGAGAAGATTTTCCAGTTTCTTTAAGATATTCATTAAAAAGTATGATGAAGGGACTAAGAGAAGGTGCACTTCCAGGAGAAGAATTTGTGGAAGTGGGTCGTGATTATGAAGAAGGATTGCAGGCAGCTAAAATATTAGTTGAAGCTGGATATGATGCATTAAATGTAGATGTAGGAACATATGATTCTTGGTACTGGAATCATCCACCAATGTATTTTGAAGATGGTATGTATAGATCATTTGGAAAGATGGTAAAAGAAGTTGTAGACGTACCAGTAATATTAGCAGGTAGAATGGATAACCCGGATATAGCTTTAACTTCATTAGAAAATGGTGAAGCTGACATAATAGGATTAGGAAGACCTTTACTTGCAGATCCATATTTACCTAAAAAAATTAGGGTTGGAAAAATTGATGATGTAAGACCATGCTTATCCTGTCATGAAGGTTGTATGGGAAGAATAGAAAAGGCATCAGGATTATCTTGTGCAGTAAATCCAGCCTGCGGAAGAGAAGCTACTTATGGAATAAGTAAAGCTGATGAAGCTAAGAAAGTATTAGTAATAGGTGGGGGTATTTCAGGGCTTGAATTTGCAAGAGTTAGTGCTCTTAGAGGGCATGAAGTAGAACTACACGAAAAATCAAATAAACTAGGCGGAAATATAATACCAGGGGGAGCACCAAACTTCAAAAAAGATGATTATCATTTAGTTAATTGGTATACAAAAGCAGTTAAAGATGCAGGGGTTAAGGTATTTATGGAATCTGAGATGACTGCTGAAAAAATTAAAGAAAGCAAGTTCGATGTAGTTGTGGTAGCTACAGGTTCAAATCCTATAATGTTAAATCTTCCAGGATTTGATAATGGGAAGGTTGTAACAGCTGATAAAATTTTATTAAATCCAGAATCAGCAGGGCAAAAGGTAGTTGTAGTTGGAGCTGGTTTAGTTGGATGCGAAACTGCGTTATGGTTAGCTCAAAAAGGAAGAGAAGTAACAATTGTAGAGGCAAGTAAGGAAATTTTAGGAGGACCTCACAATTTACCGTTTATGAACTATGATATGCTTAAAAATTTATTAAAATATGAAAATGTTAAAATAATAACATCAACATCTATAGCAGCAGCTAATGATGAGGGAGCAATAGTTAAAAACAGTGATGGTATAGAAGAAATATTAGAGGCAGATACAGTAATAATGTCTATAGGATATAGATCAAATAAAAATTTATATGATGAGTTGAAAATGGAAATAGAAGATTTATATATATTAGGAGATGCAAAACAAGTAAAGAATATCATGTATGCTATATGGGATGCATATGAAGTAGCAAGAAGTATATAATTATAAAAGAGTTGTGTAAAATTATGTTTTTATACAACTCTTTTATTTTTATTTAGCCAATTATCCCTAGTATCGTCTATATTAAATCCACTACTTTTAAAATCTCTAAACGTTTCTTGATGAACGATAGTACTTTAAATTAACTTTAATTTTCAGTATAATATTTTAAGTAATAATAAGGTGAAAATTTAAATAAACTACTTACAAACTGGTAAATGCTATGTAAGGGAGTAATTTAGTATGAAAAAAATGATAGAATCTATAATGCTTATGTTCAAATATTGAAGGAAGAACTAGTTCCAGCAATGGGATGCACAGAACCAATTGCAATAGCTTATGGAGGAGCTAAGACTAGAGAGGTTTTAGGTGGAGTTCCTGAAAAATGTAAAATTGAGGTAAGCAGTAACATTATTAAAAATGTAAAAAGTATTATTGTACCAAATACAAATGGATTAAAGGGGATAGAAGCAGCACTGGTAGCAGGAATAGCATATTTAAATGGAGATGATAAATGATGGATTATCATAAAATATTAGGTGTAGAAAAAAATGCATCAAAAAAAGAAATAAGAGAAGCGTATGAAAAGCAAGTAGAAAAAATTAAAAAGGAAGTAGTTAATGAAAAACGACTTAATGAATTTTTGAAGTTATTTAATGAGGCATATGAAGCTTTAAATAGGTTAGAAGAAAGTCCACTAATGGATAAAAATGAAACGCTAATTATGCAGCCGCAAGAAATAGAAAAGGAATTGGAAGTTAATAATAAAAATAGAAATTCAGTTTCTAGAAATAGATCAAAAAGCAAAGTTAGAAATACTAGCACAAAAAAGAAAGACGATGGTAAAAGAGGATTTTCAGAAAATAAAGATAAGAAAAATAATAGGAATGATAATAGAGAAGAAAAACTTAGAAAACAAAAAATGGTTGAAAAAAGTCCCAAAAGTAATACTAAGCAAATATTTGATTTGTTTATGTTACCATTTAAGATATTAGCTTTACCATTAATAGCTGTATTATCAATAATAATATTATTATGTCAGATCATAAATGTAGTTTCATGGATAGCATCTAAAGTATTAATAGTTGGATCTATATCAATAGGAGCTATACACCTATATCAGGTTAATTTAGGACAAGTTATAAATTATAATATACTGATTTTGGCTACTTCAGTATTATTAGCATCATTCTTCTTACCTTATATATTAAAGTTTGTGTTGAGAATTTTTGAAAAATTAAATAATATGTTAAAAGACTTTGTTTTTTAATATTTATTTAAGATGATATATAAATTTAAGTATTAAATATAATAGGAGTATAAGGAAAACTATGAAAATCTGAATATTGGATTTTGAACTGCTCTCTGTCTACTTGACAGGGAGCAGTTCATTTTCGTGGATTTTTAGCATTTTTTATTTTTATACTTTAGATTAACCATAATATACAATTAATTTAGTTTCAATTTAATAACATAATATATATTTTATGTTATTAAATTTATATAAAAATATTAAGTATATTACATAAATATGATAAACTGATTGTATAATACTATTTATTACATAAAAACTAAAAAATTGTTATAAGGTTAGGTGACGTTATTTTGAAATTAACCAAAGAATATGTTGAATCAACTGCTTATAATGCAAGTTCATTTAATAATGCAAAAAAGCTTGTAAGCAAAAATCAAATTATAAAAACACATATTATAGGAGATAAGACTCTCATTTATGGGGAGTGTATGGGGAGTGGAAAAAAGAATTATATAGTATCAGTAGACTTTATTAATGAAAATGAACCTGTTTTCAGATGTAGCTGTCCAAGCAGACAGATTCCATGCAAACATGCAACTGCACTTTTATATCAATATTTTGAAGATAGCAGTAAGTTTGAAACAGGGGAAATTCCTGAGGATGTTTTAAGGAAAAGAGAAAAAATAGAAAAGAAGGAAGAAAAGAAAAAAGAAGAGATAATAAAGCCTAAGAAGGTTAATGTAAGTGCATTTATAAAGAAAATGAAAACACAGCTTGAAGGTTTAGAAATTGTAGATAAATTTATAAATGACACGCTTTCAGTTGGACTTGCATCTATTACATTATCACAGATAAAGATATACAACAAAGAGCTAATAAAATCTTTAAACAGTAATTATTATCTTCCAGAACATTCAGTAATAATGGGGGATATTTTAGAAAATTTAAGAATTATTAAAGAAGATAAAGATATAGAGGATGAAATATATTATGAAAAAACATTGGATTCATTAGGATATATTCAAAATCTTAATGTAAAAGCTAGAGCTGTTTTAAATAAGCATATTAAAGAAAAGAAATTTATAGATGAAGAGAGTGCTGATATATTTACAAAGCTCGGTTATATATGGAAACTTAGTGAACTCAGAAATCTTGGCTTTTACAGTGAAAATGGAAAGTTATTGCAGCTTGGTTTTTATTGTGAAGAAGATGACTTAAGAAAAACCTATATTGATACAGGATTTTACATAAATCTTAGTGAAGATAAGATCTATAAGACGATGAATTACAGACCTTATCGAATAAGTAACAAAATTAAGGAAGAAGATACGATATTTGAAGTTTTTGAGGTACCTGAATTTTATATTTATCCAGGTCAGAATAATCCACGTATAAGATTTGAAGGCGGAGTTATGAGAAAAGTTTCAAAAGAAGATATAAAAGAAATAAGAAAATCTGCTAAGACAAATTATAAAGAAGCTTTAAAAGAAGTAAAGATTCAGCTTAAAAATACATTATATGATAAACATCCAATTTTCTTAATGCATTATAATGAGCTAGTTAAGTTTGGAGAGGAGTTAGCAATAAAGGATGACCATGGAGAAACAATTATGCTTAAAAATACAAAAGATACCTCAATGCCTTCAACACTTGAAAATTTAAAGTTTATGCTTGGTAGTAAATATTTAAAAGAGAATGTAATGCTTGGTATATTTGAACATGATTTAAATACAGGAAAACTTACAATGCAGCCTATAAGTGTTGTTACAGATGATCAAATTATAAGAATATTAGGATAGTAAAAGGTGATATTATGAACGAATTATTAATACAGTTAAAACATTCCTTAGGACAAGCTGCTGTTTTGGGAACAAAGTCTTTAAGTGATGATTTCAGACTTAAGAAAATATCTGAGAAAATAAAGTTATTAAGCGGTAAAGCGCAAGTTTTTTCTAAAATATATTCAATGCTTGAAGGTCTTTTAAATGAAAGTAGTGAAAATACTTATATTATAATGTGTGAGCTTGTGAATTTAATTAATGCAGTTTTATATACACAGGGAAATTCCCAAAGCATTGAAAAGGAAGAAAAATTTGAAATTGATGAAAATATAAAAGGAACTTCAGTCTTAAGATATTCAGAAATAAGAAATATAAAAGAAATTTTAAAAGGTGGAACTACTACAAAATGGGCTTCATTAAAAAAAGCATTTAAGGAAAATAAACTTTTTGATTACAGGCTATTAAATGATTTATTAGGCGAATTATCTAATTCATATGTATATGAGTATGATTTTAGTATTGTAACTATTCTTTCACAATATAATGAGGATATTGTACATATATTAATGGAGAAATTTGAAAAAAGTGATAAAGTTGCAAAATGCAATATTGTAAAAATAATATCTAATGTTGGAAAAGAAAAATATAATAATTTTTATAAAAAGTGTGTTCTTGAAGAGGATGCTGATAATGTAATAGCTGTAGCAATCAAAGCATTAAAAGATGATAGAAATAATGAACAATTTCTTTTGGATTTAAAATTAAAAAAGAAAGCATTAAAAGAAGCAAGAATATTAGCGCTAGCATGTATGGACACTGAAAAGGCAGATGAAGAAGTTAAAAAATATTGCTTAAAAAACATAAAATTTTTAAATGAAGTTTTAAATGAAAGACTATTTATTAAAGAAGATGAAATTATTGAACTTATTGAAGAAAGCATGACAAAGGAATTTGGAGAAAAAAATACTAAGGATTATGAGTTTTTTTATGAAATACTTGATGCATCAAAGAATTTTAAATCCAAAAGGATTATAGAAGTCTTAAAGAAGGCTGTTGATTTTGAATTTAATTTAGGAGAGTATAAGAGAAATGCAGCAGTAAACCTTTTTTACCAGGACGATGAGGCGGTATATAAATATCTTTTTGATCTTAAGAAAAAGAGTGAATTTTATATTGGAATAAGTTTTGCAGCTGCACAAAAGATATATTCAAAAGAAGAGATATTTGAAGAATTTTCAAAAATTATAAATAAGAAATTTTCACCAAATGAATCAACTCTTTCAAATTCAATAAAAATTATGTTTAATTATTATTATATGTCAGGTTATGTTGTAGGAGCATCTGATCGTATACCTGTAAATATAATAAATTTTAAGTCGTGGGACGAAAGATGGGTATATACTGCAATGAATGATAAAAACCTTATTGATTATGCATATGAATTTGTAAGCAAAGATCTAAATGATCAAGAAAAAAGCAGGGTAAAAAAGTTCTGTTTAAATTATATTGAAAATATGAAAAATGAACCTGAATCAAAAGGCAAGAAAGTATATTATCTTGACACAAACCATAGTAAAAATATATGTGATGGAAACAGAATAAGAAGTATAATGACAATATTATTTAAAATTGGAGCCAAAGAAGAAGCCCTGAATAATGTTTTATATTTTTCAAAATATTTCAGATATTTAACACCTGCTTATCAAGTATATATGAATGCTGATGATATTACATTTTTAGAAAATCTTAAAAATGAAGTATCAGAATATGTACTTTATGATGATGCTGTATTAAAGAGAATTGATTATCTTATAGACATTTTAGCTTTAGGTAGATAAACATATTTGTTTTAGTGGAATTATAAATAACATTTGAAAAATTAAATGATAAAAATTAGAAGCGGGAAGGATAAACGTAGAATGAAAAAGAAAAAAGATATATTAAGACATCCAGCAGAAGTTCTTTATAAAAAAGAAATTGATATTTTAAAGAAAAGTGATAAAAATTCAATACCATCAGGATGGCAAATGTCTCCTAAAGCAGTTCTTACATATATTATAGGCGGTGAAGTTGATGGCAAGAAAATAACTCCTAAATATATAGGAAACAAGAGGCTTGTTGAAATATGTATTGCAACACTTCTTACAGATAGAGCACTTTTATTAGTTGGTGAACCAGGAACTGCAAAATCATGGCTTTCAGAACATTTGACTGCTGCTATTTATGGAAATTCCACAAAAGTTGTACAAGGCACAGCAGGTACAACAGAAGAACAGATTCGTTATTCATGGAATTATGCAATGCTTCTTGCTAATGGTCCAACTTCAGAAGCTCTTATAAAAAGTCCAGTTTATAGTGCAATGGAAGAAGGGGGAATAGCGCGTATTGAAGAAATTTCGAGATGTCCATCTGAAGTTCAGGATGCACTTATATCACTTCTTTCAGAAAAGAGGATTTCAGTTCCTGAACTTGGAGAAGAAGTTCCAGCAACAAGAGGTTTCTCTATTATTGCTACAGCTAATACAAGAGATAAAGGTGTAAATGAAATGTCAGCAGCACTTAAAAGAAGATTTAATATAGTTGTTCTTCCAGCTCCTGATGATATGCAGACAGAAGTTAATATTGTAACAAAAAGGGTTGCACAACTTTCAGAAAATCTTCAACTTAATTCACCACTTCCATCAGAAAAAATCATAGAAAAGGTAGTTACTATATTTAGAGAATTAAGAAATGGTGTAACAATTGATGGAAAACAAAAAATAAAGCCTGTTTCAGGTGTATTATCTACAGCAGAAGCTATTTCACTTCTTGCAAATAGTATGGCACTTGCAGCCGGATTTGGAAATGGTGATATAAGCGATTATGATCTTGCTTCTTCACTTCAGGGGGCAGTTATAAAAGATGATGAAAAAGATGTTCTGGCATGGAAGGAATATCTAAACAATATATTGAAAAAAAGAGGACAAGAGTGGCGTGAGCTTTATACAGCATGCAATGAGATGAATTCTTAGACTATTAATTGAAAAAAGTTTTAAGGAAAGTGAGAAAAAAGTATGAGTGGAAGCAATAAAGAAGTAAATATCCATGAAAAAAATTATGCAGCCAGCTTCTTCCCTGTAAGACATCTTTCCCCTAATGGAGCATATGCTTTAAAAAAATACTTAGATAAGATAAATCCCGATATTGTACTTGTAGAAGGGCCAAGTGATGCCAATAATGAACTTGATAATATAGTAAATAGACATGTTGTGCCTCCAATTGCAATATTGGCTTATACGGATGAAATGCCTGTTAAAACAATTCTTTATCCTCTTGCATCATATTCACCAGAGTATGTTGCAATAAAATGGGCAAAATCTAATAACAAGGAAGTACGTTTTATTGATTTGCCATCAGATGTGTTTTTGGCAATGGAAAATATGCTTTGTGAAGACGAAGAAAATACAGAAAGATCTGATGATTCCAATATAAAAAAGGATCTGGAACTTAATGATAAACAGATCAGTAATGAAGATGAAATTTATACAGATATATATGAAACATTATATAGATCATGTGATGAATTTGACTATGATGCATTCTGGGAAAGGAACTTTGAACATCTTGACTATAATTATTATAGACAGGCCATGATGGAATTTGGAAGCAATTTAAGGCAGATACAGGAAAGCAGACAAAAAGATGATGCGAGAAATATTTTAAGAGAAGCTTTTATGAAAAGTGAAATTGAAAGGGCTGTAAAAGACGGTTACAGAGAAAATAAAATGGTAATAGTCACTGGTGCATATCATACATTAAGCCTTATGAGTGAAAAGACTTTACCACTTAGTGAAGAAGAAATAAAAAAACTTCCTAGAAAATCTTCAAAGCTTACTCTTATGCCTTATTCATATTACAGGTTAAGTGATAGAAGTGGCTATGGGGCAGGAAATAAGGCACCAAATTATTTTGAAATGATGTGGAAATTATTAAATGAAAATAAACTTGATGAACTTCCACAAAGATATCTTACTGTAATAGTAAGAAGTATGAGAAAAGAAGGTCATATAAAGTCATCAGCAGAAGTTATAGAAGCCGTAAGACTTGCAAAAGCACTTTCAAATATGCATGGAGGGAATATTCCTATTCTTCAGGACTTAAGGGACGGGGCAAAAACATGTCTTGGAGAAGGAACGTTCAGTAAAATTGTGACAGCAGCTGCTGAAGTTGAAATAGGTACTAAAATAGGGCATCTTCCAGAAGGAATGTGTAATACATCTTTGCAAAATAATTTTAATTTTATGATAAAGGATTTAAAGCTTACTTCATATAAAACTTTAGTTGCTACTGATGTAACTTTGGATTTGAGGGAAAACCGAAGAGTAAAAAGTGAGAAATCAGCTTTTATGGATTTAAATCGTTCATCATTTTTACATCAGCTTGAGGTATTAAATATTTCTTTTGGTAAAATTCAGAGAAGATTAAATGGAGATAATAACTGGAAGGAAGCATGGACATTAGCATGGAGGCCTGAAACTGAAATTGAAATAGTTGAAGCATCACTAATGGGGGATACAATAGAGATAGCAGCAGCGTATGTACTGAAAGATAGGCTTGATAAAGCAAGTAAGATAAAAGAAGTTTCAGAGATGATTTCAAAATGTTATGAGTGTGGTATGGATAAAATGGCATCATATTCAATTAATATACTTCAGAAACTTGCAGTGGATATAAATGCTTTAGATGAAATTTCAGAAGTTGCATTTAATTTATCATATATAATTAGATTTGGAACAATAAGAAAGATAGACACAGAAATATTAAAGCCAATTTTATCAGAACTGTTTTTAAGGGCAGCGCTTATAATGGTTGAATGTTCAAACTGTGATGATGCTGCAGCAAAATTATTAAGCAAATCAATTGAACAGCTTGATGTAATAGCACAATACCATGAGGATGTAGTTAATACTGAAATTTATATAAGAGAACTCATAGAGCTTTCAAACAGAGATGACAGAAATTCAAAACTTTCAGGAATAGCATGTTCAATTCTTATAGAAAGAGGACTTATTGATAAGGAAATGCTTAGCAGTGAAATTGGAAGAAGACTTCTTCCAGGAATTCCACCAGATATAGGAGCAGGATGGTTTGAAGGGCTGGCATGTAGAAACAGATATGTTATTTTAGGAAATCTCACTATATGGGAAAAGCTTGATGAATATATTATGAATCTTGATAAGGAAGAATTCAAAAGTGCAGTAGTATTTCTTCACAGAACATTCAGTACCTTTAATGGAAAAGAAAAATATATGGTAGCAGAAAATCTTGCAAACTTATGGGGAATAAGTGCAGATGATTTAAGTGAATATTTAAATGAAGAATTATCAGAAGATGAAGAAAAAATATTAGAAGATCTTGATAATTTCAATTTTGATGATTTTTAGGGGGTAGAATGTTTGGAGAAAACTGAAAATATAAAAAAGTGGAGAATGGTTCTTGGAAAAGAAAGTGAGGAATCATTTAAAAGCACAGTTGGAGATAAAGGAATTATAGCACTTGATAAAGAAGAACTCCTAATGGCTAATGCATTAGATGCCATTTATGACAACAGCAATCATGAACTTGAGAAATATGGCGGTGCAGGTAACGGGTTTTCTGCTCCTAAGATTTCAAAATGGCTTGGAGACATAAGAAAAATATTTGACAAGGATATAGTTAAGGTAATTCAAAATGATGCAATAGAAAGAAAAGGAATGAAACAACTTTTGCTTGAACCAGAAGTATTAAATGGAATGGCACCAGATATAAATCTTGCTTGCACATTATTAACACTCAAAAACCAGGTTCCAGAACGTTCAAAAGAAAGTGTACGTCAGTATATACAAAATATTGTAGAGGATATAAATAAAAGAATAAATAATGATGTGCAGAAAGCAGTTCTTGCAGCACTAAACAAAAAGAATCATGTTTCAAGAGGAACAGCATCAAGTCTTGATTTTAACTATACAATAAGAAGGAATTTAAAAAATTTCAATAAAGATTTAAATAAAATAATACCTGAAAAAATGTATTTTTTTGAGCATATGAATAAAGCAAATGGATGGAATATAATACTTGATATTGATCAGAGTGGATCAATGGGAGAATCAATTTTATATTCAACAGTAATGGGATGTATTCTTGCAAAAATGTCATCTGTAAGTACAAGGGTTGTTGCATTTGATACAAGTATTGTTGACCTTACTGAAAAATATGATGATCCTGTTGATATGCTTTTTGGAATACAGCTTGGTGGAGGTACTGATATACATAAATCAGTAGTTTATTGTGAGCAGTTTATAAGAGATCCAAAGAAAACACTTTTATTTCTCATATCAGATCTTGAAGAGTGGGGTAATCAGGGTGCACTAATAAATAAGATAAAATATCTTAAAGAAAGTGGAGTAACTGTTGTGTGTCTTCTTGCAATAAGTGATAATGGAGAACCATATTACAATAAGGATCTTGCAAATAAGTTTGCTAAGTTTGGAGTACCGAGTTTTGCATGTTCACCCAATTTTCTTCCAGAATTACTTGAAAAAGCATTAAAGGGTGAAGAGATAAGGATAGATAAAAAATAATTTTATGTTGGAACATTTTAATTTCTTGTAAGCAAGTTATATATATTAAGGTAATTAAATAAAAGCAGCAGATAGTTTTGATTTGACATGAAACTATCTGCTGTTTGAGGTTGTACAGGAATTTACAATAAATAAGTTATGAAATAATGTAATCTTCAAAAATATTAAAAGATAAAGGACACATAAGTAAATCTTCTATTTTACTTCCATCATTAAGAGCTTTGTTTATAGCGTTAAATGAAGCACTGCAGGTTACAATATTTCTAAATTCATCATTATTAAAACAACCTCTTCTTATTTGATTATCAATAGTTTGATATATCCAGTTATAAGAAGTAAGCTGATCTTTAAATAAAGTAACATTTTCGATGCTACTACATAGTGTCATATTCTCAGCATATTGTACTTCAGGAAAGATAAATTTACAGAATATCTCTGGAATAAAGTTAAATAAGTCACATGCTAAAGATGGATCATTACACATTTTTATGAACTGATAATATAAATTTTCATATTTTTCGTTTGTATCACATAATTTAAACAAATCTAATGCTTTTAGTGTATTGTGAATGACTTGTTCTTTGCTGAATTTGTATTGAGTGTAGGTTTCCTTAGCTTGTATCAAAACAAAGAATTGCTTTTCTGAATATAAAGTAGTTTCTACATCCCATTCTTCTGCAATTTTATTTAATATTTTAGTAATGTTGTTACTTACTATTCCATTTATTCGACATTCACAGTTAACTGAATTAGCAGTTTTGCTAAGATATATTTTTACCCAGTATACTGGTTTGATGCCTAATCTATTTTTTATTTCATTATTAATAACTTCCCAATAATCTATAGGATTTTGTTGAACTTTCTTTTTACCTTGAGATGATATGCAGCTTTTATATAGTTTGAATTTACTTATCTTTTTGTTAAATTTACTTTCAAAGTCTTGTCCATATTCATCCTTTAAAGCATGTGTTATACCACATAAAGCAGAAAAACAGAAGCTGGCAGTTGCCTGTTGTAATGCTATATCTGTAGTATTTCCAACACCTGCTGATGATTCAACAAACTCTTCATTAAATAAATTATGTTTTAACACAAATATAACTTGTGCCATATTTTCAGTAGCTTGAGGAACATGTACTTCTATTTTTAACTTTATATCTGTTATAAATAATGAATTAGATTCTAGTACACTATTTTCAACAGAATTAATCAGTATATTAAGTACTTTTTCTTCATTTGTTAAATCAGAATTATTTAAAGCATTTTCATTTTCTTGAGTATTATAAAAATTATTTGAATCCATATGATTTTTGTCTTTTTTTCCTTTGAATAAGTTGCGTATAAAACCCATTAAATAATCTCCTTTTGTATTTAGTTACAATTTCAATAATATATTTACAGATACTTATTATTCCAATAAAAGTATAAAATAACTTATATGGATTAGTCAACTTAAATAGTAATATCAAAGGATTTAATATTACTATTTAAGAAAATTGAAAAAATCTATTTTCTATGGCTATTATTATCGTTGAAATAACTAATACTAATATTGCTTTTTTTTAACTCTATTTAATGCTATGATCTTCATTAGTTCCTTTTAAACAATGCTATAAACGATTTTGTAATTGAGCTTATCATATATATGTAATTATGATAGTAATGTAAAAAAGACAAGGATATAGAAGGAGGAAATAAGATGTTTAATAAATTAACAGATAGAGTTTATTATATGGATTTTGAACAAGAAGGGGATAGACCAGTTTTAGGATTAGTAGTAGGAGATTCGTATTCATTAGTGATTGATGGTGGTAACTCAAAAGATCATGCAGAAAAGTTTTTGAATTATGTACAGGAATTAGATATACCAAAGGTTAAATATTTAGTTTTAACTCACTGGCATTGGGATCATGTTTTGGGAATGAAAACTATGAATTTAATTAATATAGTACATAAAAAGTCTAATGAAAAATTAGAATGGATGAAAGGATTAGAATGGACTGATAAGGCTATTAGGGAGAGAGTAGAAAATGGACAAGAAATAGAATTTTGTGAACAACATATAAAAATAGAGCATCCAAATAATGATAGAAATATAGAATTAGCAAATGCAGATATTATATTTGATGGAAGTATAGGGATAGATTTAGGTGGAGTAACAGTAATGGTAGAATATATAAATGCTGACCATTCAAAAGATTGCTGCTTAGTAAATGTAGTAGAAGAAAAGGTAACATTTATGGGAGATGCGATGTATTTAGATATGTATAATGGGCCATGGAGTTATTCAAGAGAAAAGCTATATCCACTTTTAGATAAGCTTATTTCTTATGGATCGAAATATTATATACCATCTCATCATTCTAAATATACCAATGAAGAGTTTAAGGTTTTCATAAGATATATAAAGGAAATCGGAGATTTGGTAGGGGAATCTACTGATTTAGAAAAGACTATATCAAAAATAAATAAGGTTAGAGATGAAGAACTATCAGAATGTAATATGGAAGATATAAATGTATTTATAGAAGGAAATAAGAAAACTGGTGAAGTTAAGGAAAAACCTACAGCGGATTTATATTAAAGAAAATTATAAAGATAGAAAATAATTATTTAATAGGATTAGTGAATATCATGTAATAGACCAGTAGTATAAACAAATAAAGTAGAATTGTAGCCACCAGTGAATTTATCTATATTCAATGGTGGTTTTTCATTTAAAATGAAATCTAAATTTGTTGAATCGTGGGAAATAATACCGTTGCATTTAGAAAATTCTCTGTTATAATAAATTTATAATTTAATGATATCCATATAATTTTTGCAATTGGGCAAAGAGTTTCTACAAGAAGCCGTAAACTTCTTAGCTATGGGTTAATCCGTTTTTGCTATACAATATTCTATATAAAATTAGAAGCTGTAGCTACCATTGGATTTACCTATATCCAATGGTAGCTTTTTTATATTTATTTTTAGGAGGAGAGTATGAATAATAAAGGAATTCTCGAAAAATTATTTAAGTTAAAGGAAAATGGCACAACAACTAAAACAGAAATTTTAGCTGGAATAACAAGTTTTATAACTATAGCCTACGCCATATTAGTTATTCCAAATATTCTTAAGGAAGCTGGTATGAATTCTCAAGGAGCCTTAGGAGATGCAGCTAATAATTTAAGTATAATAAATGACCCTGTAGTAGGTGCTATATTTACAGCTACTTGTGTTATTTTCACAATAACTACATTATTTATGGGGTTATATTCTAACCTTCCATATGTGCTAGGACCAGGTATGGGACTTGTAGCGTTCTTCACTTATGGAGTATGTTTAACCATGGGATTTACCTGGCAACAAGCGGTGGCAGCTGTATTTATATCAGGTATTGTATTCATAATATGTACAGTGACATCTTTAAGACAGTTAATAGTAAATTCATTGCCTCAAAATTTAAAAATCGCAATGACTTCTGGTATAGGACTATTCATAGCTTTAATAGGACTTAAAAATGGGGGAATAGTAATAGCAAATCCAGGAACTTTAATGCAATTTGGAGACTTTACTCAAAAGGGAATTTTACTTACTATTATAGGAATTTTCATAATGGTAATTTTAATGGTAAAAAATGTTAAGGGATATATGATTATAGGCATAGCTGCAACTACTCTTATTGGAATCCCTATGGGTATAACAAATTTAGCTAATGTAAAAATATTCTCACTTCCTCCATCTTTGGCACCAACATTTATGAAGATGGATTTTAGTGGTCTTGTATCTCATAATGGGGCTGGCGCTGTAGGAGCAATAACAGCTGTGGTAATGGTTATTTTAACATTTTCATTAGTGGATATGTTTGATACTATAGGAACTTTGGTAGGTACTTCACAGAAGGCAAATATGATAGATGAAAATGGAACACCTAAAAATATGAATAAAGCTCTTATAGTAGATTCCTTTTCAACCACTCTTAGTGCATGTTTTGGACTTCCTACTATCTCAGTGTATATTGAATCAACTGCTGGAATTGCAGAGGGAGGGAGGTCAGGTTTAACAGCTGTAGTGGTAAGTATATTTACAGCTTTAACTTTATTATTTTCTGGTTTAGTTGGGATAATACCTGCACAAGCTACTGCACCAGTTTTAATTCTTATAGGTATTTTAATGATTCAAACAATAACAAAGGTTGATTTTTCAACACTAGATGAAGCTATACCAGCTTTCTTTACTATAGTTATGATGCCTTTTAGTTACTCAATAGCTAATGGAATAGCTTGGGGTATAATTACTTATCCAATAGTTAAGTTGGTTGCAGGTAAAAGAAAAGAGGTTCATCCTCTTATGTATATCTTAGCAGCACTATTTGTTTTAAGATATATTTTAATACCACAATAGAAAAATTGTTATAAAAGAATCAAGTAGAAATAAATTGGTACATATAGAATATATACTTATAAAAAAGTGTCTTTAGTCAAAGTTATTTATTATATAAAATGTTTATCATTTTATATAAATTAGGTATAATATTAAATGAGAGATAAAAACACAGTTCTGTTGGTAGTCAGAACCTATATAAATATATAGCAGTAACCTGCCCTCCTGGGTTGTCCATTCTCTTGAGAATTTTTTATTTTCAGGAGGAGAAATTTATGTTAACATCAGTTAAACTAACAGTTTTTTTCAACGAACCTTTTTGGATAGGAATTTTTGAAATTCAAGAAGGGGAATACTACAAAGTTAGTAAAATAATTTTTGGTGCAGAACCAAAGGATGCAGAAGTTTTTGAATTTGTATTAAACAATTATTACAAATTGAGTTTTATTAAACAGGAATTTGAAGAGAAAAAGTTTTTAATAAAGCGTGTGAATCCTAAGAGGGAACAACGACTAATAAAAAAACAGTTAGAAAACAAGGGGATTGGAACGAAAGCACAAATAGCCTTAAAAAAGCAACATGAAGCTAATAAGATAGAAGGTAGGAAGAGAAACAAAGAAAAAAAGGAAGCAGAAGAAAGAAAACAGTATAAAATGAAGAAAGATAAACGCAAAGAAAAACATAAGGGACATTAGTCATTTAATAAGAGGATATTATATGGAAGAACAATATTATGAAAATATATTAAATATTAAAACAGCTGGAAAACAAGATTTAGAAGAGGCAACTATACATTATAATAGATATGAACCAACAGCCTATGAAGCTTTAAATAAATTATGTGAAGAATATAAATTAAATAATACGGATTCAGTAGTTGATTTCGGATGTGGAAAAGGCAGGCTTAATTTTTACTTAAATTATTTATTCAAATGTGAAGTGACTGGAATTGAAATGAGTAAATATTTTTATAAACAAGCTTTAAATAATAAAAAATGTTATTTAGAAAAGCATAACGGTGACGAAGATAAGATTAAATTTGTTTGTACATTAGCAGAAAAATATGAGATTCAACCAGAAGATAATAAGTTTTATTTTTTTAATCCCTTTTCAATAGAAATTTTTATGAAGGTAATAGATAATATTATAGGTTCAGTATATAAAAATAAAAGAAATATAGAAATTATACTTTTTTATCCTTCAAATGATTATATATTTTTCTTAGAACAATATGCATTTTTTATGATAAAGAAAGAAATAAGATTAGATAATTTTAAAAATGATAGTAGAGATAGATTTTTAATATATAAGTTATCATATATATAAATATCTTTTAGAAAAAATATAGAACTAATTAAATTAATAATAGGTAGATTTATTTTACATAAATCTACCTATTATTGTATTTAGAATACCAATAGTTATATTTGTTGTCAATTTATAATAAATTATGTATTGAGTTTTTAAGAAATATTAGCACTTTCTAATTTAATTTATTAAAATGATAAATTAAATAACGCATAATAAGTGAAAATCAAGGGACTAAGAAAGAAAAAAGTTATCAAAATGAGAAAAAAGTTATCAAAGTGATAATTATTAAAAATTTTTTTGTATATAAAATGAATTTAATTATTATAAACTTAAGTAATGGGTAAAAATAGTAAATTTAATTGGCATAAGTATTGCGTAATAATATTTATAAAAATCATTGTAAACGTATAACAAGGCTTTAGTACAAGGGGGAGTTTTTTTATGGGATTAAATGAGAAGTCTTTACTTTTTCAATTTGAAGGTAGACCAAATTTAAAAGAAATAGTTCCGTTAGGATTACAACATGTTGTAGCTATGATTATTGGGTGCGTTACTCCAGCTATAATAGTAGCAGGTGTATGTGGATTAAGCCCAGAAGATAAAATTCTACTTGTTCAATCATCATTATTTTTTGCAGGGATAGCAACTTTAATTCAACTTTTCCCTATATTTAGAGTAATTGGTTCTAAATTGCCTATAATTGTAGGAACAAGTTTTGCTTATGTACCAACATTAATAGCCATAGCTGATGAATTTAATATTGCAACAATTTTGGGAGCACAAGTAATTGGAGGAATAGTAGCTGTTATTTTTGGAATATTTGTTAAAAAGTTAATTAAATTATTTCCATTAATAGTAACAGGAACTGTTATATTCTCAATAGGTTTATCATTATATTCAGTTGCTATTAGATATATAGCTGGTGGATCTGGAAGTTCAACTTTTGGTTCACCTAAAAACTGGGGGATTGCACTTATAACTTTATGTGTAGTAATATTTTTAAATTATTTTACTAAAGGATCATTAAAGCTTGCATCTATATTAGTAGGAATTATTGTAGGTTATATTGTTGCTTTATGTTTTGGAATGGTTTCTTTTACAGATGTTCAAACAGCAGGGTGGATGCAAATACCTAAATTTATGCATTTTGGAATGAGCTTTAATGCTACAGCAATTATATCTATGGTTATAATGCATATTGTAAATTCTGTTCAAGCAATAGGTGATTTTTCAGCTACTACTGGGGGAGGAATGAATAGAGTTCCTACAGACAAAGAGCTTTCAGGTGGAATAATTGGTAATGGTATTAGTAGCATTGTTGGTGCATTTTTTGGCGGTATGCCTACTGCAACATTTAGTCAAAATGTTGGCATAGTAACCATGAACAAAGTTATAAATAGAAGCGTATTTGTATTTGCTTCAATAGTTATTATAATATCAGGAATAGTACCTAAATTTGCATCAATATTAACAAGTATTCCACAGTGTGTACTTGGAGGAGCTACACTATCAGTATTTGCAACTATTACAATGACTGGAATTAAGATGATTTCATCAATTAAACTTACAGCTAGAAATACTGCTATTGTAGGCTTATCAATTGCTTTAGGTGTAGGAATAGTTCAAGTTCCAGATGCATTAGCTTTATTCCCAGCTTGGTTTATATCAATTTTTGGGAAATCTTCAATAGTTGTAACTACATTAGTAGCTATAGCCTTAAATTTAATTTTACCAAAAGATGAGACAGACGTAATAAGCATTAATAAATAATAGAATATAAATAAAAAATTATAACGATAGCGAGAAAGAGCTAATGGAGCATATAGATATCTCGTCTCTACCATAAAATCCACAATAAATTAGTATTGTGGATTTTTGTATTAATCTTTGTAATTAGCGAGTATTAAGTTTAAGTCAAAAATTATATCATAACATATATTAATAGTTTCATATTATATTTAATATAAAAACACAGTGATTTTATATTTTGTTCAAGTATAGTATGAAAAAATCAAAGCAATTTATGAATACAGTTATAAGAATAAGAAAATTATGTGAAAAATATCAATCCTTATTATGGATTATATGATATAATTTTCCTAAAGGTAATGCTTTTTATTATTTAAATGTAAGGCTCTGTTTTAAATGCGTGTTGATATATGTAATAGGTAAAGTGGCATTTTACTCAGCCCACTTTGCTAAAACATAGCCAAATATAAAAAAATAAAAGGATGGAATTTAACAAAAATGGGGGTCGAGAATTATATGGATAAGTATAAAGTCATTGATATTAAGAAAAGTGTTTTTGAAGATAATGATAGACAAGCAGATTTGCTTAGAGAAGAATTAAAAAAAAGTAAAACTTTTTTATTAAATTTAATGTCCTCACCAGGTTCTGGCAAAACAACAACTGTTTTAAGAACTATTGAAGCTTTGAAAGATGAAATGAGAATAGGAATTTTAGAAGCAGATATTGATTCAGATGTAGATGCAAGTACTGTGTCTAAAACTGGTACTAAAGTAATACAATTGCATACAGGTGGTATGTGCCATTTGGATGCAGATATGACAAAACAAGGTCTATATGGACTAGGAACAGAAGAAATTGATTTTGCAATATTAGAAAATGTAGGAAATTTGGTATGCCCAGCAGAATTTGATACTGGTGCATCAAAAAATGCAATGATTTTAAGTGTACCAGAGGGGGATGATAAGCCTCTAAAATATCCTTTAATGTTTTCTATTGTTGATGTTTTATTAATAAATAAGATAGATGCAATAGATTATTTTGATTTTAATTTAGAAGCAGTTAAAGAGTATGCTACAAGATTGAACCCAAATATTAAGATAATTCCTATTTCTGCTAAAACTGGAGAAGGAATTGATACATGGACTGAATGGATACGTACTGAAGTTAAGACTTGGAACGAAAAATAATGTGATATAAATTTTAAGCTATATTTTAAAACCATGTTGATATTGTAGTATAAAGCTCATGGACAGAGGAATTTACTTTAAGAATACTAAAATATCAACAGGCGCTTAAAGCATAGCAAATTTTAAATGGGGGAATAGATATGGTAAAACAAAAAGTATTGGATTTTGCTAATCATATAAGTATGAAAAAAAGAGGTTCAAAAGCTGCAATTACACCAGAAGACCCAGAATATAAAATTTTAGAACCAGTTGTTACGGATGAAATGGCAGAAGTAGGACTTTGTCTTGAATTACGTAAAAAGAAGAGTGCTGAAGAAGTGGCTGCTTTGTGTGGTAAATCTGTAGAAGAAACAGCAAAGCTATTATTAGATTTAGCTTTTGCAGGTGCTTGCTTTGTAAATGAAATAGATGGGGTTGATAAATTTTGGTTTGATCTTTGGGTTCCAGGGCAAATGGAAATGATAGTTAACCACCCTAGTAGGGAAAGTATTGAAAATTATAAGCAAATTGCAGAGGCTTTTGAAGGGTATGGAAGAAAAAAAGCTTATATAACAGCAGGTGTTTTTTCAGTAGGAACAGGTCCTATGCGTGTTATTCCTATAGAAACAGCTATTCAAGGTGAGACTAGAAGAGCATCATATGAAGAAATTTCTAAATATCTTAATGAAAACACTGTTTTCTCTGTTTCAGATTGTTCTTGTCGTACATCAAGAGAAGCTATGGGAGAAGGATGCGGTCATTTAAAGGAAGATATGTGTATTCAACTTGGACATGCTGCGGAATATTATATACGCACAGGAAGAGGTAGAAAAATTACTCGTGAAGAAGCTTTTGAGATTATTAAAAGAGCTGAAGAAAACGGTTTAATGCATCAAATACCAAATGCAGATGGCCCAGGGCATACTCATGCTATATGTAACTGTTGTGGATGTTCATGTTACGCTACAAGAATTGCTGGAATGTTCCAAAATAATGATATGGTGCGTTCAAATTATGTTTCGAGAATAGATAAAGATAAATGTGTTGCTTGTGGAGAATGCGTTCAAGTTTGCCCAGTTAATGCATTGAAATTGGGTCAAAAATTATGTACTAAAACACCGATTGTTGAGAAGAAGAGAGAAGATTTTGCTCACAATACAGAGTGGGGTGATGACAAATGGAATGTTGATTATCGTATCAATAGAGAAAATGTTGTTGAGACTGGTACAAGTCCATGTAAAACAAATTGTCCAGCTCATATTTCTGTTCAAGGTTATATTAAGTTAGCGTCTCAAGGTAGATATAAAGAAGCACTTGAACTTATAAAACATGAAAATCCATTTCCAGCAGTATGTGGACGTATTTGCCCAAGAAAATGTGAATCTGATTGTACTAGAGGAGATATTGATGAGCCAGTTGCTATTGATGAAATTAAGAAATTTATTGCTGAACAAGATTTAAATATGGAAAATCGTTATGTGCCAAAATTAAGACATGAATATGGTAATAAAATTGCTATTGTTGGCGCTGGTCCGTCGGGTCTATCTTGTGCTTTTTACTTAGCACTTGATGGTTACAAGGTAACTGTATTTGAAAAGCAAAAAGCGCTTGGTGGTATGTTGACACTTGGAATTCCATCTTATAGATTAGAAAAAGATGTTATAAATGCAGAAATTGAAATTTTGAGAGAATTGGGAGTGGAATTTAAAGTTGGTGTTGAAGTTGGTAAAGATGTAAGTCTTAAATATTTAAGAGACCAAGGATACGAGGCATTCTATCTTGCAATCGGTGCTCAGACAGGTAGAAAACTTGGTGTTGAGGGCGAAGATTCAGAAGGTGTTATTACAGGTGTTGATTTTTTACGTAATGTAAATCTAGGCAATGAAGTAAAACTTGAAGGAAATGTAGTTGTAATTGGTGGTGGAAATGTTGCAATTGACGTTGCAAGGACAGCTACAAGAGTTGGTGCTTCAAAAGTTAATATGTTCTGTCTAGAAAGTAGAAAAGAAATGCCGGCACTTGATGAAGAAATTGAAGAAGCAATGGAAGAAGATATCGAGGTTAACAATTCTTGGGGTCCAAAAAGAATTATTAAAGAAAATGGAAAAGTTATAGGAATAGAATTCAAAAAATGTCTTTCAGTTTTCGATAAGAGTGGAAAATTTAGTCCTGTATTTGATGAAAATGAAACAAAGATTGTTAACACAAATCATGTTCTGATTTCAGTAGGTCAAGGAATAGATTGGGGCAATTTGCTAGAAAATAGTAAAGTAGAATTAAATCCAAACAGGACAATTAAAGCAGATTCATTTACTTTACAAACAAAAGAACCAGATGTATTTGCAGGTGGAGATGCTTTGACTGGCCCTAAATTTGCTATAGATGCTATTGCTTTAGGTAAAGAAGGTGCAATATCAATTCACCGTTATGTTCATCCTGGACAAAGCTTAGTTTATGGACGTGATAGAAGAGTGTATCATGCATTGGATAAAGAAAACTTAACTTTAGAAGGTTATGATCATATTAAGAGACAAAAAATAGATCATATAGAAGGTGCTAAATCAAAAGAAACATTTAGAGATTTACGTCCTACATTTACAGAAGAGCAAGTGAAGAAGGAAACAGAACGTTGTCTTGGTTGTGGAGCTACAACTGTAGATGAATATCAATGTATAGGTTGTGGTGCATGTACAACTAGATGTAAATTTGATGCTATTACACTTTACAGAAAATATGATGCACAAAGCGTAACACTTAAAGAGCTTAAACCTAAAGTTATTAAAAATGTAATTAAGCGTAAATTAGTAATTAAAGCTAGAAGAATTAAAAAGAGTCTCAAAAGAAATTCTTAATTAGAAAAAAGTAAGGTGGAATAGCAAAACATTGTACAAAAAAATACAGTGGGGAACACAAAATTCCATTTAGATTTTTAATATAGGGAAGTAGAGGTGGTTTTAGTTGCATGAATTAGGAGTGGTGTTTGAAGTTGTTAAGACTGTTAAAAATTTCGCAGAAAAAAATAGATTGACCAAAATAGAAACAGTAGTGCTTCAAATTGGTGAACTTTCATCTATGATTCCAAAATATATTGAAGCTTGTTATCCAGCAGCAGTTGATGGTACCTTATTACAAAATACAAAATTAAGAATTGAGATATTACCAGGTAATGGTATGTGTAAAAAGTGTAATACAGTTTTTAATATTATTCAAAATAATGGTGAATGCTCAAACTGTGGAGATAAACACTGGGAATTATTATGCGGAAAAGAGTTTATGATTAAGGAAATCATCGCTTGTTAAAACTGCTTTACCATCTTAACATTTATGGAATTATTTATAAAACAAAGAAATGGAGAAAATAGGAATGAACAAGAAGTTAAAAAGAATTATAGCTGCATTAACTATATCTGCATTAGCAGTAGGTGGAATAGGGTGCTCTAGTAATCAAATAGATAAAGTGGAAAAATCAAATACTGAAGCTCATACAAGTGATTTTGAAGCAGTAAAATTTGTATATTCAGATGGTGCTAAGGATTATGATGTAACAGTAAAATCACCAAGACAAAAGGCAGTTACATTATCTCAATTTATGACAGAAATGTTATTAGTATTAGGTTTAGAGGATAAAATGATAGGGACAGCACTTTTAGATAATCCTATATTACCTGAATTTGAAGAAGCCTATAATAAAATACCAGTACTTAAAATTGGAGAAGGTCATTCTGTATCTAAAGAAGGATTTATGGCTACAGGTGCAGACTTTGTAAGTGGATGGGATTCATCTATAAGTGAACAAACTACAGGATCACCAGATGAACTTATATCAAAAGATATAACTCCATTTATGGCTAAGTCTTATAGAGCAGATTCTACAGTAGAAACTGTTTATGAAGATTTTGAGCTATTGGGGAAAATATTTGGAGTACAAGACAAAGCTAAAGAAGTAATAGCTAAAATGAAAAGTGATATAAAAGCTGTAACTGATAAAGTAGGAGATATAAAACAAGAAGATAGAGTAAAAATGATGGTATATGATTCTGGCGAAAATGATGCAATGGTAGTTGGATCAGGTCTTGCTAACAACTTAATAGAACTTGCAGGTGGAAATAATGTATTTTCTAAAAATGCGACTAAGCCTTATATAAATGTTTCGTGGGAAAGCATAGTTGCAGAGAATCCAGAAGTTATATTAGTAACTGATTTCATGGCAGGAAACCCAGTACAAGAGAAAATAGATTTCTTAAAAGCTCATCCTGCGCTTAAAGATGTACCTGCTATAAAAAATAATAAAATATATGTTGTAGGATTAGCTGATTTATCTCCAGGTATTAGAAATCCGAAGCTTATCGAGCAAATGTACAGATATTTTTTTGGACAAAATAAGTAATGCAGGTAGCTTTAGAAGATAAAAAAAGCCTTTCTAAAAAGAAAGGTTTTTTATTTTGGGTTATAGCTTTAACTGCAATATTAGCAGGTGCAGCAGTTGGAGCAATAGCAATAGGTAGTACATATATAGAACCTGGAGAAGTATATAAAGTACTGCTTAGTAAATTAACAAATGGTATAGTTTATAGTGATATTGGAACTATAATGACACAAAATATAATATGGGAAATAAGATTCCCTAGAGTATTACTTGGAGCTATATGTGGAGCAGGACTTGCAATTTGTGGAGTTCTTATGCAATGTGTCACTAAAAATCCAATAGCTGAACCATATATATTGGGTATATCATCAGGGGCATCTTGTGGTGCTGTTTTTGTTATAGTTTTAGGTGGTATGTCATTACTTGGAATAAATAGTATTAGAGCAGGAGCCTTTTTAGGTTCTCTTATATCAGGAATGTTAGTTTTTGCTATAGGCACTCAAATGGGAAAAGCAACATCTACAACAAGATTAGTATTATCAGGGATGGCAATATCAACAATTTTCTCGGCACTTACTAACTTAATTATATATTCAGCAGAAAATTCAAATCAAGCAAAGAGTGCTTTATTTTGGACTGTTGGTAGCTTAGGGGGAGCGAAGTGGGATGTGTTATTATTCCCATTTATTATTTTAGTTGTAGTTATGATAATAGCGTTAATGATATCTAAATCACTAGATATATTACTTCTTGGTGATGACAGTGCAATAATACTTGGAATAAATATAAAGCTTATAAAATCTATAATTTTAATATTAGCGACACTGCTTACATCATCATTAGTTTCTATAACTGGAGCAATAGGATTTATAGGACTTGTAGTGCCGCATATATGTAGAACTATAGTAGGAAGTGATCATAAAAAACTTATAATACTTTCATCATTAATAGGTGCTATATTTTTAATAACAGTAGATATTATAGCTAGAGGGCTTTTCCCACCAATAGAAATACCTATAGGAATAATAACTTCATTAGTTGGAGGTCCATTTTTCTTATACTTAATTTCTAAGAAAAACTATTCGTTTGGAGGAAAAGAGTAATGTTTAAAGTACAGGTTAGAAATTTAAGGTTTAATATAGAGAAAAAAGAAATATTAAAAGACATATCTTTTGAGATTAAAAAAGGTTCATTTGTAGGAATTATAGGTCCTAATGGTTCAGGAAAATCTACAGTACTTAAAAATATATACAGACTCTATAAACCATCAAGTGGAAGTGTATTATTAGATAATAAAGAATTAGATAAGATGAAACATAAAGATTGTGCAAAAGAAATTGCAGTTTTAGCTCAAGAAAGTAATACTCACTTTGATTTTACTGTTGAGCAAATAGTAAAGATGGGAAGATATCCATATAAATCTGTTTTTGAAGATTACTCTAAAGATGATTTACAGATGGTTCGAGAAATGCTAAAAAAGGTAGGCTTAGAAAGCTATAGTAAGAGGAGTTTTTCTCATTTATCAGGTGGAGAGAAACAAAGAACATTAATAGCAAGGGCTTTAGTTCAAAATACTAAATTTTTAATATTAGATGAACCAACAAATCATTTAGATATAGGATATCAGATACAAATTATGGACTTAGTTAAAAGTCTTAATATAACTACGTTAGCAGCTATACATGATATGAATCTAGCATCTATGTATTGTGATTATTTAATTGTAATGAAAGATGGAAGGATAAAGAATTTTGGAACAGTAGAAGAAGTGATAAATTCTGAAATGTTAAAAGACGTGTTTGGTGTAAACGCATATGTGGGAGTTAACCCTGTAAATAAAAAATTACAAGTATCATTTATGCACACACATGAACATATTAAAGGACTTGGAATAGATCATATACATGAAGATGGATTTACAGGAGTGCATACTCATTAAAGTTCAACAGATATTTTATAGAATTAGATACAATTGATTTATTTGGTGATGGATTTTAAAGGTCATGATGGCATCAAACAAGAAACCCACGATTAATTATGATATGCTTCCTTTATAGTAGACAGTTAAAATAATAAAACTGTTTTTATAAAGGGTGCAGTTCATTAAACTTAGCCGTGGGTTTTTACATTTAAATTTTATTATGTCAATTATACTGATTCTGATGTTTTGAATTTAACTTCCTCTAAATCATTATTATTTTCAGAGAAATTTAAATTAACATCATCTAAAGAAATAACTTTAGTTTTATGTTTAATTTTATAACCTATATACAATGCAAGAAATAGGGGAATTCCTATATAAGATGCAATTAAACCTTGCCAATCAATTCCATCGGGTTTTATACATGAGTAGCCTTGTCCCAACATTATGATTGTACACATTATTAAAGCTAATATAGGTCCAAATGGATATAATATAGCTTTGTATTTTAAACTTTTTAAATCCTTACCTTGGTGAATAAATGCTTTTCTAAATCTATAGTGACATATGGCTATACCTACCCAAGCTATAAATCCAGCAAGACCAGATGCAGCAACAAGCCAAACATAAACGGTACTTTCAGCAAATATACCAGTTAAAAAACAAGCTGAAGCAATTAATGTAGTTAAAAGTACAGCATTTACAGGTACTCCTTTTTTATTGGTTTTAGCAAATATTTTAGGGGCCATACCCTCTTTAGCCATGGAAAAAAGCATTCTACTTGATGCATACATGCCAGAGTTACCAGCAGATAATACAGAAGTTAATATAACTGCATTCATTAAGGAAGCTGCTCCTGCTATACCAGCTCTTTCAAATACCATTGTAAAGGGACTTGTATCAAGTCCTGCACTAGTAAATGGTATTATAGCACCTAAGACAATTATTGTTCCTAAGTAAAATATTAATATTCTCCAAAATATTGAATGTATAGCTTTGGGTATAGTTTTTTCAGGATTTTCACTTTCACCAGCAGCAACTCCTATAAGTTCAGTTCCTTGAAAAGAAAAACCTGCAATTAAGAATATAGAAAATATAGACTTAATACCTCCATGAAATGGACCATCAGCTATAGTATAGTTATGAAATCCTATTTCATTTCCACCCATTATACCTAAAATCATTAAAACACCTATTACTAAAAATATAAGAACTGTAACTACTTTAACTCCAGCAAACCAAAATTCTGATTCACCATATGCTTTTGATGATAAAATGTTTAAACCTACTATTATTGTTAAAAATAATATACTCCAGAATAATGCATTTACATTTGGAAACCAATACTTCATAATTAAAGAACCGGCAACCATTTCTGCTGCTATTGTTATAGCCCAGTTGTACCAATAGTTCCATCCAAGGGCAAATCCAAGTGCTGGATCAATAAATTTATTAGCATAGGAACTAAAAGAGCCAGCAATTGGCATATAAGTTGCCATTTCTCCCAAGCTAGTTATTAAAAAGTATACCATGATGCCAACTAATCCATAAGCTACCAATGCACCGCCGGGTCCAGCTACATGTAAGGTATCACCCATTGCAAGAAATATACCAGTACCAATAGAACCACCTATTGCTATCATGTTTAAGTGTCTTGCTTTTAAACTTCTTTTTAATTCATTTTTTTCTTCACTCATTTTTTTATCCTCCTTATGGTTTAAATTTCCATAAGTAAGTAACTAAGATAATATAAAGATTTAGGCACATGAAAAAATAATAGACCAATGCTGCACCATTATTCCTGCACTGCGTTTAGAAAGGGTGCATGGCTAAAAAATCGACGTTTCCACAGTCGCCTTGGCGATTTTTTTATGTGCTTTAAACAATAAAAAATGCCATGAGCATATACTCATGACATAAATACGAAAGTTGTATATTTAAATAAATATTACAATATCGTAAATTTCCATTGAAAATAGCTCTCCACAAAATAATTTGTGACAGTCTTA
Source organism: Clostridium sp. CMCC3677 (assembly GCF_023845585.1). Taxonomy (GTDB): domain Bacteria; phylum Bacillota; class Clostridia; order Clostridiales; family Clostridiaceae; genus Clostridium; species Clostridium aquiflavi. The sequence continues at coordinate 184,006 of NZ_JAMQHS010000007.1, read as the reverse complement.
TATATATTTTACATAAGACCAGTAAATAGCATGAAAGCAATCAACTATTTACTTCGGCGAAAGTTCCTTTCGTATTACTTCATTGAGCTTACCTCCATAATACTACTATTAAATTTCGCGCCTCTATCTAAGTTATTTACTTTTTAATTCATACATAATTATGGCGTAAAATTATAAATAAGTCAATAAAAAATAATGTATTTACATTATATAATAATATTGAGAGATTTTTCTTCTTAGTTATATGAATTCTATGTGGTGCAATTTAGTTATTAGAGTTGATACATAAAAATAATGTAATATGGAAAAAGTATTGTTGTTGTAATTGAAATAAAACAACAGTTTAGAAAATATGAAAGAAAATATTTAACAAATTTAAAATAAGGAGGAAAAAAATGAAGTCAAGCGTAAAATCAACAAAAAAATTAACCTTGGTACCTTTGATATTAATGATTTTTACATCTGTTTATGGATTTAACAATATTCCAAGATCATTTTACAAGATGGGTTATGCAGCTATTCCTTGGTACATTTTTTCAGGAATAACCTTTTTTGTTCCGTTTGCATTAATGGTAGCTGAATTTGGTTCTGCTTTTAAGGATGAAAAAGGTGGAATCTATTCATGGATGAAGAAATCCATTGGACCAAGATTCGCATTCATAGGAACATTTATGTGGTATTTTTCTTATGTAACTTGGATGGTTAACGTTGCATCTGGTATGTGGATTCCAGTATCAAATGCTATATTCGGAAAAGATACAACACAAAGCTGGGCTTTATTTGGTATTCAAGGACCACAAGTTTTGGGAGTTTTAGGAATTATATGGATACTAGTAGTAACTTATACATCAACCAAAGGGATGGATAAGATAAAGAAAGTAACATCATTAGGTGGAACAGCAGTTTTATTATTGAATATATTCCTTTGGACTGGTGCTATAGCAGTATTTTTAGGGAACCATGGAAATTTAGCTGAGCCAATTGAAGGAGTTAAATCATTTACACAAACGCCAAATCCTAAATATATTGGAGATATAATTGCTTCGTTAGCATTTGTAGTATATGCTCTATTCGCTTATGGAGGAATAGAGGCTGTGGGTGGATTAGTTGATCAAACTGAAAAGCCAGAAAAAATTTTTCCCAAAGGAATTCTTATTTCAGCAGCTATAATCTCAGTAGGATATTCATTAGGAATACTGTTCATTGGTGTATTTACTAATTGGGAAAGTGTAATGGGGATTAAGGAAGTTAATCTGGGAAATGCAAGTTATATAGTTATGTCTAATCTGGGATATTCACTTGGTACAGCTTTTGGAGCAAGCGAGAACATGGCTATAGTTTTAGGTAAGGGGGTTGCAAGATATGTTGGACTTTCAATGTTTCTAGCATTATCCGGCGCATTTTTTACACTTATGTATTCACCATTAAAGCAGATAATTGAAGGCACACCTACTAAATTATGGCCTGGAAAAATTGGAGAAACTAAACACGGATTGCCTATTAATGCTATGTGGATTCAAGCTACCATAGTTTGTGTAATGATAGGATTGGTAGCTTTTGGAGGAAGCTCAATGGCTGCATTCTTCAATATACTTGTTTCCATGACTAACGTAGCTATGACACTGCCATATGTGTTCATAGCTCTTGCATTCCCGTATTTTAAGAAGAAAACAGAAATCAATAAACCATTCGTAGTGTTCAAAACTCAAGGAATTGCAAATTTTTGGACTTGTATAGTTGTTTTAACAGTAGGACTCGCTAATTTATTTTGTATAATACAGCCAGCTATAGAAGGGGATATGCAAACAACAATTTGGAGTGTAGCTGGCCCCTTAATCTTCTCAGTAGTTGCGTGGTTAATGTATGGCAGCTATGAAAAGAAAAATAAAGATGATTTTTTAGAATAAACTATAAAATCCGCGGTAATGTTTTGATTATATTATCGTGGATTTTTATAGCTAAACTAATAATTAAACTATTTTCTCAATTTTAACATTTAAATTATATTTAGAAAAAAATCTATACTTTTACTTACAAATTATAGACTTTTGTTCTTTAATATAATGATTTATCTTATTATCTACAACTCTAAGATATGAATTAAAATTTTCTATTTCACTTTCTATATATTTTTTATGTCTTAAAAGTATATCTTCACGCTTACAAATGGTTTCAGGACCTTCTATGCATAAATCAACGTATTCTTTGATTTTAGCTATTGGCATATTAGTATTTTTTAAACAACATATTATATTAAGCCATTCCAAGTCCTTATCACTAAAAATTCTATTACCCTGTTTATTACGTTCAATAAATGGAAGTAAACCTTCTTTTTCATAATAGCGAAGAGTATGAACTGATAAGTTATATTTTTCAGCTACTTCTTTAATAGTATATGGCATTATGTTACCTCCTAAAAATAAGTGATATTATATTATACCAATTAGAGTCAACTCTAAGTAAAGAAAAAGTTAGAAAAAATAATTATTAGAAATTATCTATTGACTTAGAGTTAACTCTAAGTTTTATACTAATCAACATAGCAAGCATTACTGCTTTAAAACTTAAAAAAATTAGGAGGCATTAGTATGTCATTGAATATTTTAAATAGAATTAATGAGCCAAAAGACTTAAAAGGACTTAATAATGAGGAATTAAAATTATTATCTAATGAAATAAGAGAAATTTTAATAACAAGAGTAAGTAAGACTGGTGGACACTTTGGATCAAACTTAGGTATGGTTGAAGCAACAATAGCACTTCATTGTGTATTTAATTCACCAATAGATAAGATTGTTTATGATGTTTCACATCAATCATATACACATAAAATTTTAACTGGAAGAAAAAATGCATTTACAAATCCAGATGAATATAAAAGTGTTACAGGATATACTTCACAAAATGAAAGTGAATATGATTTCTTTACAGTGGGGCATACATCAACTTCAATTAGTTTAGCGTGTGGATTGGCAAAAGCACGTGATGTAAAGGGAAATACGGAAAATATTATAGCTGTTATAGGTGATGGATCTTTAAGTGGGGGAGAAGCTTATGAAGGCTTAAATAATGCATCTGCATCAGGAAAAAATATAATAATACTTGTAAATGATAATGATATGTCTATAGCAGAAAATTATGGTGGACTTTATCAAAATTTAGCTTTACTTCGTAAAACTAATGGAAAAGCAGAAAATAATTTTTTTAAATCTTTAGGATTTGATTATCATTATGTTAAAGATGGAAATGATATTGAATCATTAATTGAAACATTTTCAAAAGTTAAAGATATAGATCATCCAGTTGTAGTTCATATGCATACAGTTAAAGGAAAAGGATATGAAGATGCAATGCAAAACAAAGAAGCTTTTCATTGGGTAATGCCATTTGACTTAAAAACCAAAGAATCTTTAGTGAAAAGTGCTAGTGAGACATATGGAAATATTGCAGGAGAAATTTTATCACAAAAAGCAAGAAAAGATAGCAGTATTGTAGCAATAACAGCTGCTACCCCAGCTTCAGTAGGTTTAAGTTCATTTAGACATGAATTTAAAGATCAATTTATAGATGTTGGAATAGCAGAGGAACATGCTATAGCACTGGCATCAGGAATAGCATCACAAGGAGGCAAGCCAGTTGCATCTTTTGTAAGTTCATTTATCCAAAGAACTTATGATCAATTATCTCAAGATCTTGCTATAAATAATAATTCGGCACTTATTATGGTTCATGGTGGAGGCATAAGTGGTGGAGATGTAACACATCTTGGAATATTTGATATACCATTAATATCTAATATTCCTAATATAGTATATCTTGCACCAACAAACAAAGAAGAATATATTGCAATGATGGAATGGGGAATAGAACAAGATAAATATCCAGTAGCAATACGTGTTCCAAATATGACTGTAGTATCAAGCGGAGTTAAAATTGAACCTAACTTTGATAAGTTAAACACTTATAAGAAGGTTAAAGATGGAAATGAAGTAGCAATCATTGCTCTTGGAAGTTTCTATGATCTTGGAGAAAAGGTACAAAAGAGATTAAAAGAATCAACAGGAATAAATGCTACATTAATTAATCCTAGATTCATAAGTGGAATAGATAAAGATCTATTAAATGAATTATTAGATAATCATAAGCTAGTAATAACATTAGAAGATGGAATACTTGATGGGGGATTTGGAGAAAAAATTTCAAGGTTCTATGGAGATAAAGAAATGAAAGTACTAAACTTTGGTGCTTCAAAAGAATTTACTGACAGTGTACCATTAGAAGAGCTATATGAACGTTATCACCTAACTGAAGAGATAATAATATCAGATATACAGAAGACTCTTAAATAGACTTAAATTTAGAAGACAATTTTAATATAGTAAGAAAAATTTTAATTATTATATAATTTTATGCAGAATACATGATACTATATATTAAGGATAATAAACTATATTGAGAATGGAGTGATTCTAATGATAAAACTTATAGCATCAGATATGGATGGTACTTTATTAAATAATAACCATGATATAGATGAAGAAACAGTTGATGCAATTAGAAAAGCAGAAGAGGCTGGAATAATATTTACAATATCTACAGGTAGAGAGTACGATAGTGTTAAAGGCATATTAGATAAGCATAATATAAAATGTCAATGTATTCTTTCTAATGGAGCAGAGTATAGAGATGAAGATGGTAATATTTTAAAGGTAATAAATATAAACGAAAAGTATGTAAAACAAATAATAGAGATATTAGATGAAAATAAATTACCAGCGCGTATATTTACGGATAAAGGTGTATTTACTACATCTACAAGAGAAGAGGCACTTCAAGAGGTTGTGTTTAGAACTTTGACTTTTAATCCTAACTTAACAGAAGATGAAGCTAGAAAAATGGCAGAAAAAGAAGGATTTTTTACAAGTTTAAAATATATTGAAGATGTAGAAAAATTTTTTAAAGATGGAATAGAAGTAAGAAAATTTGTAGCATTTCATAAAGATGTAGAGCTAATAGATAAAATGAAAAAGACTATTGGAAAGCTTGAAGGACTCGCAATATCATCATCATTTGATGACAATATAGAAATAACTGATTTAAATGCTCAAAAAGGAATCATTTTAGAACAAGTAGCTAAAAAAATGGATATAGACATAAAGAATGTTATGATTCTTGGAGATAGTTTTAATGACTACTCAATGTTTGAAATATTTGAAGAAAGTGTTGCTATGAAAAATGCAATACCAGAAGTTAAGGATATAGCTAAATACATAACAGATAGTAATGATAATTTTGGTGTTGCAAAAGCTATTCACAATGTTCTTAATAATGAAATGGATAATATGATTAAATAGATTTGATTTAGGGTCTGTATCAAAATGAATTTGATGCAGATCTTCTTATATTAATAATTTAACTTAAATAAGAAGAATGGTATGAATTACAAACAAAAGTGTAATGATTATAATAATAAATGTTTTATGTAATCAAGCTAGAGTATAATATACTTTACATAAAAGTATTAACTTAAAATATAATTGAAGAGGTAAAAACATGCAAGTAAATTTAAGTGATGTAATAGAGGCAATAGAATTTGAAGGAGAATTATTGAGTCATTATTACAATAAAAAAACAGGTGTAATTATATATTTAGAAGATGAAAGTACTTCAAATTATAAAGCAGATGATATTAACAATCTTGAAAATTTTGAGGAGTGGGAAAGGGAATTAATAATCTGTTTGCATGATTTAAAGGAAAACTTTGAAGACTATATTCAATTACCAAATGAAGATGAGATAAATGAATATGGAATGATGATAGATTTTTGTAAGTCTTTAGATGATGAAAACTTTAAAGATAAGAAATTAGAAGAATTACAAGAAAAATATTCATTACGTAAACTAAGAGAATATATTGAAAATATTGAACATCTTAGTGAATGGTATGATTATAGAGAAAATACTGAATACAAATTAGCTATTGATTGGTGTGAAAAAAATAATATAGAATATATTTAAATGTATATAATAAATAGATTTTTAATAAAACTTATTTAGATAAATTGTATGTTAAGTGGAAACTTTAAATCACATGATAATACTTTCGTAATGTTATCATAAGGTTTATTTATAGAAAGTATTAGAAACTAATATAGTTTATTATAAAAATACATATAATAAGATTAAATTTTTAAATAATAAAGTAGTAGAGGTGTACAAATATGTGTGGATTTTTTGAAAGATCAAAGGAAATTGAAGAAGAAATTATAAAAAATAGAAGGTTTTTACATGAAAATGCGGAACTTGGAAATGAATTACCTATAACTAAAGAATATGTAATAGAAAAACTTAAAGAAATAGGATGTAGTCCAGAAGAAATATGCAAGAGTGGAATAGTGGCAACAATAGGAGGAAAAAGAAACGGGAAAGTAATATTGTTAAGAGCTGATATGGATGCTTTGCCAATGAAAGAAGAAAGTGGATTAAAATTTTCTTCAAAGACACAATGTGCTCATACTTGTGGTCATGACACCCATACAGCAATGTTATTAGGTGCTGCCAAGTTATTAAAGGAAAAAGAAGATGAACTAGAAGGAACAGTTAAACTTATGTTTCAACCAGACGAAGAAGGTCTGGGAGGAGCAAAAGCAATGATAGATGCAGGAGTATTAGAAAGTCCTAAAGTAGATAGTGCATTTGGAATGCATATATTATCTAAAATTATGCCAACAGGATATTTAGCTTATAGCACAGGATATTGTGCAGCTTCTTCAGATATTTTTAAGATTTTTATTAAAGGGCAAGGTGGACATGGGGCTATGCCAAATCAAACAATAGACCCTATAAATGTAGGTGTACATATACATTTAGCATTACAGGAATTAATAAGTAGAGAAAGCGATCCAAATGATATGGCTGTAATTACTATTGGAACATTTAATTCAGGAGATAGTGCTAATATTATACCAGAAGAAGCTACTTTAACTGGTACTATGAGAAGTTTTTCAAAGAAAAATAGAAAAAAATTACTTGAAAGATTGAATGAAGTAGTAGATTTTACTGCTAAAACTTTTAAGGCAGAAGCTAAACTAGAGATTATTGATTCTACACCTGCTTTATATTGTGAACCTAAAATATCTGAGGAATTTGGTGAATATTTAAAAAAAGAATTAGGCAACAATATATCTAAAATAGATATAAATTTAGGTGGTTCTGAAGATTTCTCTCAAATATTAGATAAAGTACCTGGAACTATGGTTATTTTAGGAGGGGGTAGTGAACAAGAAGGATTTAAGTATGGTCAACATAACCCAAAGGTTATATTTAATGAAGATTGTTTACACGTAGGTGCAGCTGTTTATGCACATAGTGCATTTGAATGGTTAAAGAATAATAAATAGATATAAAAAAATATACGTTAGTCTATTTTTGATGTAATTATTTTAATAAGCAATTAATAGTCAATAATAAAATGTTAATATTTAGGAAAGAGCTAGCAAAATTAGTTAGCTCTTTTTGTTAATAGCAAAATTAATACAATTAGTAGTTTTACTATGTTAACTATAGCCTATAGATATTTGGTTTAATTAATCAGGGTTTTATGTTCAGAGTTAATTCTAAAGATAAAATTAAATTTCCTATAATTGACATTAACAATAGGCTAGAATATAATATTGTTTGTACAGAAAAATTTTTGATAAAAATAATGTCTATTCAAATAGGACAAGTAAAATAGAAGAATTAAAGTAATGGTAGATTTAATGCTTATGTATTTATAGAATACATATTTTTTTAGAAATATACTGATAATGAGTATCAATATCTTAAGGCGTATAAAATTTTATTAAGAGTTATTTAATAAGAGTATAAAAATAAAGATTTCAAACATAAAGAAAGGATGAATGAATATGCAAAAATATGAGTCAAAATTAGCAGGAGTTCCAGAAACAATGCTTATACCAATATGGGCAAGAGCACAGGAAACAAAAAGAGAAGATAGTATTATAAAAGATTTTAAAGCTTTAGATATAGTAGAAAGAATTGATTACGATTTTTCTGTATTTGGAGAATATGATAAGTTTTACAAAACACAAGTTGGTATTGCAGCAAGAACTAAAATATTAGATGATTTAACTAAAGAATATATAGAAAAAAATTCTAATGGAACTATAATAAATATAGGCGCTGGTTTAGATACAAGACCAATTAGAATAGATATTAAAAACATTCACTGGTATGATATAGACTTAACAGAAGGAATAAATATAAGAAGAAAATTCATAAAGGAAACAGATAAACTTAAATTTATAGAAAAATCGGTGTTTGATTATGAATGGATTGATTTAATAGATAAAAAAGATAATGTGTTAATTATTGCAGAAGGTATCTTTATGTACTTTGATATGAAACAATTAAAAAATTTATTTAAGAAATTAGCAGATAACTTTACAAATTCAAATATTATTTTTGAAGCAATGGATCCTATGGCTGTAGGAAAAGCCAAACATCATGATTCAGTGAACAAGCTAAAAACAAAATCAGAATTTTATTCTGGGTTTAAGTCTGGAAAAGAGATTGAGTGTTTTGATGATAGACTTAATTTTATAAAAGAATGGTATCATTTTGATATTGGAAACAAAAGATGGAAAAACATGAGATTGCTTTGGTGCATTCCAAGATTTAAAAGAATGATGAAAATTATAAAAATTAAAGTGAATTAATATTGTTTATCTGTAAAATTATATTATTGCTAAAATTTGTATGAGTAAATATAACCCTTTAAGAGTAGTTTTTTAATAGCAAGAAGTTTATTAGATATTTTAGATAATAAAACAATATGATTAAAAATAAAATATGTAGGAAGAAATAAAAATTAGTAAGTCAGTGATTTCATAGTATATACTTGCCTCTCTTAGGTTATAAAATAATAATGAAGGTTTAAAAGTGATTTCTATAATAATATACAAAGAAATCATATATTTTAAAATATTTAAGGATGGTGAGTTAATGAAGAATACATCTAATAAGCATTGGACGTTCATATCTATAATTATGCTAATGCTGATATTAGTAACTGTTTCTATTGGAATAATTTTCAAGGGAAATAATGAATCAAAAGCGATTTTTTCAGCAGCAGATAGTAAGAATGATATTATTCCAAGATCTCTAAATTATAAAAAAGGTGACGGAAATTTTATACTTACAAAAGATACTTCAATTTATGTAAAAGGAAATACTAAAGAAGAAACAGAAGAGATTAGTAAAATTGCAGAGTTTATAAGAGGAAAATTAAAGGCTTCAACTGGATTTGAATTAAATATTATTAAAGGAAAAGAAGGTAAATCAGGTAGTATTTATTTAACTACTATAGGATCAGAAGAAAATCAAGGTAATGAAGGTTATGAAATGGTAACTACACCTAAAAATGTTAAAATTTTAGCATATAAGGCAGAAGGTATTTCAAGAGGAGTTCAAACATTAAGACAATTATTGCCACCAGACATTGAAAAAAATACTATAGCTACTGATGTAGAATGGAGTGTTCCAGCTTCAATAATAGACGATAAACCTGAATACAATTATAGAGGAATAATGATTGATGTGGCTAGGCACTTTTTTACTATAGATGAAGTTAAACGTCAGATAGATTATGCAGCTCAATACAAAATAAATAGAGTTCATTTACATCTTAGTGATGATCAAGGATGGCGTCTAGAAATAAAAAAATATCCTGACTTAACTACAATCGGTGGAAGTACAGAAGTTGGTGGAGGAAAAGGTGGATATTATAAACAAGAAGAGTTTAAAGATTTAGTTAAATATGCAGCAGAAAGATATGTAGAAATAATTCCTGAATTTGATATGCCAGGCCATAGCAATGCTGCATTAGCTTCTTATGGATTTTTAAATAAAAATGGTAAAAAGAAGCCTTTATATACAGGAACTGAGGTGGGTTTCAGTTCTCTTATGACAGACAGTGAAAAAACATATGAATTTATAGATAATGTAATTAAAGAAGTTTCAGAAATATCACCTTCAAAATATATTCATATAGGTGGAGATGAGGCTAATAGTACTAAAAAAGAAGATTATGATTATTTTGTAGGTAGAGTATCTAAAATAGTTGAAAAGTATGGGAAAACTCCAATAGGTTGGGATCCTATTGATACATCTCCAGAAATAAATTCAAGTTTAATATTACAAAATTGGAAAGATTCAAATGAAGCAGCTAGGAAAAAAGAAATGAAAATGATTGTTTCAATTGCACAAAAAGCTTATTTGGATATGAAATATGATGATAGTACGCCATATGGATTAACATGGGCAGGTTACATTCCAGTAGAAACCGCATATCAATGGGATCCTACTGATTATGCACCAAAGGAATTGGTTTTAGGTATAGAAGCACCATTATGGACAGAGACAATTACTAATACAAAAGCTATGGATTATATGATATATCCAAGGTTACTAGGTTATGCTGAGATAGGATGGACACAAAAAGAAAATAGAGATTGGAATCAGTATAAGAGCAGATTGGAGAAACAGGGGGAAAGAATGAAAAATCAAGGTATAAATTATTATAAAGATAGTAACATATGGGGGAGATAAAAAGAGCAATTAATAGCTATCTCTGATACTGAAGTTAATAAAATTATTTATTTATAAATATGTTGCCTATTATCATTTTATCGTGATATAATGTGGTAATAGGTATTTGCTTTAAATTGTTATAATTTTAACATTGTAGTCTAGTCTTTGTATTGTAAATTAAAGAATAACTAAATCATTCATATTTTATAAACTTAAAAATTAGGAGAGAATATATATGAAAGAATTTAGTATTAGTACAAATGTTTATTTTGGAAAAGGTTCTTTAAGTAGATTAAGTGAAATAAAAAATAAAAGAGTATTGATTGTATGTGATAAATTCATAGAATCTTCAGGAATGGCTGCAAAAGTACAGGAAAAGTTAGTTGATTGTCAGGTAACAATATTTAGTGATATAATACCTGATCCTCCAGTAGAAATCATTGCTGCTGGAATTCAAACATTACAAGTTTGTAATGCACAAATTATGATAGCCCTTGGTGGTGGCTCATCAATTGATGCGGCTAAGGCAATAAGAGAGTATTCAAAACAAATTTTAGGATCAGTCAATGAAATAGAAGAATGTTTTGCAATACCAACTACAAGCGGTACAGGATCTGAAGTAACTGAATATGCAGTAATAACTAACAAGCAAGAAGGATTAAAATATGCGTTAGCAGATAAAGCACTTCTTCCTATGGTAGCAATACTTGATCCTGAACTTGTAACTTCTGTACCTCCAGTTATTACAGCAGATACAGGAATGGATGTAATTACCCATGCTATTGAAGCTTATGTTTCAAAAAATGCTAATGATTTTTCAGATGCTTTGGCGGAAAAAGCGATTTCTTTAGCTTTTAGATTTTTACCAGAAGCTTTTTCTAATGGTGGTAATCTTTTAGCAAGGGAAAAAATCCATAATGCATCTTGCTTAGCAGGTATGGCGTTTAATTCAGCAGGACTTGGTATTACTCATAGTTTAGCACATGCATTAGGTGGTAAACTACATATATCTCATGGAAGAAGTAATGCAATACTACTGCCTCATATAATAGAATATAATGCTAAACTTAATAACAATTTTTATAATAAAGAGTATGAAGTAGCTGCTAAAAAATATCAAAGAATTGCTAAAATATTAAATTTACATGCATCTACTGTAAATATTGGAGTTAATAATCTAATTAGACATATTGTTGAGTTACAAAAAAAATTAATGATTCCTACTACATTAAAAGAACAGGGAGCTGACATAAGTTTATTAGATCAAGTTAAGGAAGATATTTTAAATGCCGCTATGAAGGATATTTGTACAACTGCAAATCCTAGAGAAGCAACAAAAGAAGATTTATTAAATATTTTAGATAAAGTTACAGGAAACAAGTAGTTTAATGAAAACCACTCAAAAATGAGTGGTTTTTTTATTACATTAGTTCATTTTTTTGAAATTAGATATAAATTTGTAATATTAGGTTTAATTATTTATAATATTAAGAATGTGAATGAATTATTTACTTATTGAATATTATCTTACAATTATATAAAATAATATAAGAAAAGCTTATATTCGGTTGTATTATAGTTAAATTTTAGTATGAAAATAAGTGGGGGTATTTTATGAGAGAAAATAAATTGTATTGTATAGGACAAGTTGAGAAAATCTGCAATTTATCTAAAAAAGCACTTAGATATTATGACAAAAAAGGAATACTAAGCCCTGATAAAGTATCTGCTGAAAATGGTTATAGATATTATAGCAAAAAAACGTTACTATCTGTACCAATGATAAAATATTATAAGCAGAGTGGATTTAAACTTGAAGAAATGAAGGAATTTCTTGAAGGAACAAATTATTCGATTTTTGAAAAAAGCTTTGGTCAAAAAATTGATGAACTTAAAGAAATAGAAAATGAAATTAATTTAAAACTTAAATCAATAAAAGACTGGTATGATCTTATAATTGAGGCACAGATGGTAATTGAAAATGATATCAAAGATATATCTATAAAATATGTTGAAGCTCGTACAATGGTTTATTTAAATCAAGATTTTGATTATGACTATATGGATTCCATAATAAACATAGAGTTTACTAATTACATAGAAAGTATAGATAATGCTATAACAGGTCCTGTGATAATAGAATTTCCTTCATTCGAGGAAAAAATTAATGGCAATTGCAATAAAATGAAGATAATGCAGGAAACAATTCTAAAATGCAAGGAGAATGAAACTACTAGATTTGGAGGATTTATGGTTGCTTCTTGTTATCATATAGGAACACATGAGACTATTGATGAAACATATAAAAAGATAAAAGTGTGGGCAGGTAAGAATGGTTATAAATGTGAAGAAAAATCATATGAAAGATATGTTACAGATTATTGGACAACTAAAAATAGTGATAAATTTGTAACAGAAATAATGGTTAAAGTTAATAGAAAAAAGAAATAACCACTAAATGAAAACGTTGCCCTAAGGGGGAATGTATAAGAGATAGATAAGTGTATTTTAAACAAGAATTCTTTTTTTTAGAATAAAAGAATTCTTGTTTTTAGTTTAAGTACATAATATTTATTTAAAATAATGTGATAATATTTTTAGATTTGCTTATAGTAAAACATTGATTAAACCTAGCGTATAGATAATTTTTAACTTCCTAAATAATGTTATATAATTCTAATTTGTATAAATTTATAAATTAAAAATAATTTGTAAATTCATATATAAAATATTCTATTGACTTTCCCCTAGGGGGTAAGGACTATAATTTAATTAATGATAAAAATACTTACAAAGATATAAAAAATGAAAAGTTATTCTGTAATTTCAAAATCAGATAATAGATGTTAATAAAATTATAACAATTGTGAATCCTATGAGACTGTATTTGAATAAAATTCTAAATGGCTCTTGTAAACCTTTACTAGATATCTTATTGTTTACTTAGCTTCAAATATAGTCAGTATAAATTTTTATTTAACAATATATTTTTAACAATATATTTAATGTTTATGAATGAAAGGGGTTTTAGTTTATGAGTGAAATGTCAGGTGTAGATAATTTGTCTGCAATTGCTGCTAAAAAGAAGTTATCATCTAACTTTCTTAAAAAAGGTATTTCAATTGCTTTATTTTCAGGATTAATGTATGGATTTTATTCAGCATTTTTAACACTTGGTATGACTAAGGGAGTTTGGGCAGATTGGTATGGAGAAAACACAGCGGGTTTATCATTGCTTGTTATTACTTACTTACTAGGTGCACTTGGTAGTGCGGTAAATGATACATGTAGTGCCGTTTGGGCTATACTTTATGCAATAGTAAAAGGGAAAATTGGAGATTTCTTTAGATGTATTAAAACTACTCCGGGTGGAGTAATGATTTTGGCAGCTCTTATAGGTGGTCCTATTGCAAGCACAGCTTATGTTGTTGGTCTTCAAATGGCAGGTTCAATTGTTATTCCGATTACTGCTCTTTGTCCAGCTATTGGTGCTATTTTAGGTAGGGTTTTATTTAAACAAGAATTAAATAAACGTATGATGCTTGGTATAGGTATTTGTGTTTTATCTAGTTTTATGATTGGTAGTACAAGTATTGGGGGAGATGCTCCAGAAGGGATGTTTTTAGGTATTTGTATAGCATTTATCGCTGCTCTAGGATGGGGATTTGAAGGCTGCGTAGCTGGTTATGGTACATCCATGATTGATTCAGAGATTGGTATTACTATACGTCAAGCAACATCAGGTCTTTCAAACTTAATAATTTTAGTACCTATATTTGGTATTATTTTTGGCGGAAGTGTTGGTTTTTCAGCTAATTTAGTTGGTAAAGCATTTACAAGCGGACCTGCTATGATTTGCTTTGCTTTAAGTGGTCTTTTCGCATTCGTTTCTTATATGTGTTGGTATAACGGTAATAGTATGTGTGGTGCTGCACTTGGTATGGCATGTAATGGTACATTCTCATTCTGGGGTCCATTCTGTTGCTGGATTGTACTTGGAGTATTTTGCAAAATAGATGGATGGGCATTACCTCCTATAGTTTGGATTGCAGCTGTGTTAATGGTATTTGGAATATTAACAATAGCTATGAACCCATTAGATTTATTTAGAAAAAAGGGGGAAGCTAAGTAATGAAACCACTTAATTATGCAATTCTAAAATATTTCACTAAAGTTAAAGAAGCGTGTACTGATGATGTTATAGATGCATTAAAAGATGAGTATGGCAATTTTAAAGCTCTTAACAAGAAAGATGTATTAACAGCATTAATGACAGCTGAAGCTAATGGACTTCTTGAAGAAACAAGATTTGATTTGGACAATGATGGTGAATTAAGGGTTTATTATCATGCACACAAAGAAGGAGCAGAAACAATTAATAAATATATTAAAGGTTAATAACAAGGAAGGGAGGTATTCTAAATGAGATATTATGGTGAAGAAGCTTTAGGTCTTGTAGAAACATTAGGAATGGTTCCAGCAATTGAAGCGGCAGACAAAATGTTAAAGGCTGCAAATGTGGAGTTGATTTCATATGAAAATGTAGGATCAACCCTTGTTACAATAATGATTAAGGGTGATGTAGCAGCAGTTACATCAGCTGTAGAAGCAGGTGCTGAAGCTGCTGCTGCTATAGGTAAATTAACAGCAAAAAATGTTATGCCACGTCCTATTAGAGAAGTTGGAGATATTGTTTCTGTACATGATGTTGATTCATAAAAACAAGGAAGAGAGAGGATATAGAGATGGCAAGATATCAAGCTTTAGGATTAATTGAAACTTTTGGTCTAGTTTTTGTTTTAGAAGCAGCCGATGCTATGTGCAAGGCAGCAGATGTTGAACTTATAGGCTATGAAAATGTTGCATCAGGTTACATTTCTGTATTGGTTCGTGGAGATGTAGGAGCCTGTAAAGCGGCAGTAGAAGCTGGCGTAAAAGCTGTTAATGATATGGAAAATGGTAATGTTTATAGCTCAGTTGTTATTGCAAGTCCACATCAGGATCTTGAAAAGATTATTGCGCGTTATAAGATTGAAAATTTACTTCCATAAAGGTGAAGACTTATGCATATTAAGTAGAATATGTTGGAATTAAAAAAATATTTCTAATGAAAAGGAGAGAAGAAAATGAGTACTATTGATAATGATTTACTCTCCATACAAGAATCACGAATTCTTGTTGAAAATGCTCGAGAAGCACAAAGAAAATTAGCAACATTCTCACAGGAAAAGCTTGATGAGATCGTTGAACGGATGATAGAGGAAATTAAAAAGCATATTTCAGAACTTGCTAAGATGTCTAGTGATGAAACAGATTATGGTAAATGGGAAGATAAATGTATAAAAAATCGTTTTGTTTGCAAGTATTTGTTTAATAGATTAAAGGGCATGAAATGTGTAGGTATAATTAATGAAGATAAAGAGAATAAGACTATGGATGTAGGTGTACCTATGGGTGTAATCATAGCATTTTGCCCATCAACTAGTCCTGTCTCTACTACAATATATAAAGCATTAATTGCAATTAAATCAGGAAATGCTATTATATTTTCTCCTCATCCAAGAGCGAAAAATACTATGAGTAAAACTCTTGATATTTTAATTAGAGCTGCTGAAGGATATGGTTTACCAGAAGGAGCACTTGCATATCTCCATAATGTAACACCTAGTGGAACTGCTGAATTAATGAATCATAGAGATACTTCTTTAATAATGAACACAGGAGTTCCAGGTTTGTTAAAGGAATCATATAAATCAGGCAAACCAGTAATTTATGGTGGTACAGGTAATGGACCTGCTTTTATAGAACGTACAGCTGATATAAGACAAGCTGTAAAAGATATTATTGATAGTAAGATATTTGACAATGGTGTGGTTTCTGCAGCTGAACAGTCGATAGTTGTAGATAGTCCAATTGCATCTGAAGTGAAAAAAGAGTTACAAAAAAATGGAGCTTACTTTATGGATGCAAATGAATCTGAAAAGCTTGGATCTATCTTTTATCATACAGATGGAAGCGTTGATTTTGAAGTGGTTGGCAAATCGCCTCAATACTTAGCTAAAAGAGCAGGATTTATTGTATCAAATGATGTAAAGGTTTTGATTTCAGAACAAAAATATGTGTCAAAAGGCAATCCTTATTCTAGAGAAAAGCTTTGTCCAGTTTTATCTTACTATATTGAGGATGATTGGATGCATGCTTGTGAAAAGTGTATTGAATTGTTACTTAGTGAAAGACATGGCCATACACTAATAATTCATTCAAAAGATGAAGAAGTTATTCGTCAATTTGCTTTAAAAAAACCAGTTGGTAGAGTACTTGTAAATACTCCAGGTTCTTTTGGAAGTATGGGAGCGACAACTAATTTGTTTCCTTCAATGACGTTAGGAAGTGGATCAGCAGGTCATGGAATGACATCCGATAACGTTTCTCCAATGAACTTAATATATATTCGTAAGGTTGGATATGGAGTACGTAAAACAAATGAGATTATTGATTCAGTGTTATCAGATAAAGGTTTATGTGATAACATTGAAAAAAAATCAGAAGTATGTGACATAGATAACGTAGAATTTCTACAAAATATCTTAAAAGAAGTTATTAAAGACTTAAAATAAACTAAACAATCAGGCTATAAGTCTGAAATATATTTAAAGAATGAGAGGTAAAAAATTGGATATTCGTGAATTTTCAAACAAATTTGTAGAAGCCACTCAAAACATGTCTGCTGAAGAACGTGAATGTTTAATGAAGATATTTGAGGGTGTTTCAAAAGAAATCACAAAAGAAGAACCTGTTTTAGAACATGTAGTATGTACTGAAGGCGATAAAATTCCAGATGGAATAACACAACGTTTATTAAAATTAAAAGAAAATTATTTGAAACAAGTTCCATCAATAACTACTTATCGTGCTAGGGCAATTACTAAAATAGCTAAAGAAAATCCAGGCATGCCTAAGATTTTATTACGTGCTAAATGTTTTAAATATTGCTGTGAAACTGCACCATTAGTAATTCAAGATAATGAATTGATTGTAGGAGCTCCTTGTGGTGCACCTCGTGCGGGCGCTTTTTCTCCAGATATTGCATGGAGATGGATGGTTGATGAAATAGATACTATAGGTACAAGAGCGCAAGATCCATTCTATATTTCTGAAGAAGATAAGAAGATTATGCGTGAAGAATTGTTCCCATATTGGGCAGGTAAATCTGTTGATGAATATTGTGAAAATCAATATCGTGAAGCAGGAGTATGGGAGCTTTCAGGAGAGTCATTTGTTTCAGATTGTTCATATCATGCTATTAATGGTGGAGGAGATTCAAATCCAGGATATGATGTAATTCTAATGAAAAAGGGTATGCTAGATATTCAATTAGAAGCAAAAGAACATCTTGAAAAACTTGATTATGAAAATCCAGAACATATAGAAAAAATCTATTTCTATAAAGCAATTATTGATACTACTGAAGGTGTTATGATTTATGCTAAGCGTTTATCTAAATATGCTGCTGAATTAGCCGAAAAAGAAACAAATCCTAAGCGTAAAGCAGAATTACAAAAAATATCTGAAATTAATGCAAGAGTACCAGCACATAAACCAAGTACATTCTGGGAAGCGATTCAAGCTGTTTGGACTATTGAATCTTTACTAGTAGTTGAAGAAAATCAAACAGGTATGTCTATAGGACGTGTTGACCAATACATGTATGAATATTATAAAAATGATATTGAAAGTGGTCGTATGAATGATTTTGAGGCATTTGAATTATCAGGATGTATGCTTATTAAAATGTCTGAAATGATGTGGATTACAAGTGAAGGTGGTTCTAAATTCTTCGCAGGTTATCAACCATTTGTCAATATGTGTGTTGGTGGTGTTGATAGACAAGGACGAGATGCTACAAATGAATTGACTTATCTGCTTATGGATGCAGTTCGTCATGTTAAAATTTATCAACCATCATTAGCTTGTCGTATTCATAACCAATCACCACAAAAGTACCTTAAGAAAATTGTGGATGTAATTCGTGCAGGTATGGGATTCCCAGCTTGTCACTTTGATGATGTGCATATAAAAATGATGCTTGCTAAAGGTGTTTCTATAGAGGATGCAAGAGATTACTGCTTAATGGGATGTGTTGAACCTCAAAAATCAGGAAGATTATATCAATGGACATCTACAGCATATACTCAATGGCCTATATGTATAGAACTTGTACTTAACAATGGTATTCCTCTTTGGTATGAAAAACAAGTTTGCCCTAATATGGGAGATATAAATAGTTTTAAAAATTATGAGGAATTTGAAAGTGCTGTTAAGGAACAAATAAAATACATTACTAAGTGGACAAGTGTTGCTACTGTAATTTCACAACGTGTTCATAAAGAACTTGCACCAAAACCTCTTATGTCTATTATGTATGAAGGTTGTATGGATAATGGTAGAGGTGTTGAAGCTGGCGGAGCTATGTATAACTTTGGGCCGGGAGTAATATGGAGTGGACTTGCAACTTATACAGATTCTATGGCAGCTATTAAAAAGTTAGTATTTGAAGAAAAGAAATATACATTGCAAGAATTAAATGAAGCATTAAAAGCTGATTTTGTTGGATATGAAAAACTTAGAAAAGATTGTTTAGAGGCACCTAAGTATGGTAATGATGATGATTATGCAGATTATATTGCTGCTGATTTAATCAATTTTACAGAACTAGAACATCGTAAATTTAAGACATTATATTCAGTACTTAGTCATGGTACTTTATCAATATCTAATAACACTCCATTTGGTCAGTTAACTGGAGCAACAGCAAACGGACGTAGAGCATGGATGCCGTTATCTGATGGTATAAGTCCATCACAAGGATCTGACTATAAGGGCCCTACTGCAATTATAAAATCAGTTTCTAAAATGTCTTGTGACAGTATGAATATAGGTATGGTTCATAACTTTAAGCTTATATCTGGATTATTAGATACCAAAGAAGGAGAAGATGGCATTATTACTTTATTGCGTAGTGCATGTGTTCTTGGTCTTGGTGAAGTTCAGTTTAACTACCTAGATAATGATACGTTAATTGAAGCGCAAAAACATCCAGAACAATATCGTGATTTAATTGTACGTGTTGCTGGATATAGTGCATTCTTCGTTGAATTATGCAAAGATGTTCAAGATGAAATTATTAGTAGAACTATGCTTACACACTTTTAAAATGCTGTAAATTGTTTTACAAATTGCAGATAGTAAAGAAGTATATTTTGACATTAAATTAATTTTTATAAAACTTGTCACTAACATGAGTTAAATCATGTTAGTGTGCAAGGAACATTTAAAACATTATTTAAAATCAAGATAAATAAAACTGGAGATTGAATACTATGGGGAATATGAATTTAGGAATGATTGAACGAAAAGCAACAATTTTTAATATACAAAAATACAATATGTATGATGGACCAGGAATAAGAACTCTTATATTTTTCCAAGGATGCCCTTTACGTTGTAAATGGTGTGCTAATCCTGAAGGAATGATAAAAAAATATAGGGTAATGTTTAAAAATAATTCATGTGTTAATTGTGGTGCTTGTGTTGATGCTTGTCCAGTAGGAATACATACTATTTCAAAGGAAAGTCTAAAACACGAAGTGAATCGTAATATTGATTGCCTTGGATGTGGGAAATGTGTTGATGCTTGTCTTGAATCTTCATTATCTATAGTAGGACAGGTAAAAACTATTTCTGAACTTTTAGAGATTATAGAAGAAGATAGAGCATTTTATGATATTTCCGGTGGTGGTGTTACATTAGGTGGTGGTGAAGTTTTAATGCAACCAGAAGCTGCTTGCAACCTGCTTATGGCATGTAAACAAGAGGGAATAAACACTGCAATTGAAACTTGCGGTTATGCAAAGCTAGAATCAGTGCTAAAGGTTGCTGAGTTCACAGATTTGTTCCTATTTGATATAAAGCATATTGATTCTGACAGGCACTTCCAATTAACTGGAGTGAGAAATGAACAAATTTTAGAGAATTTAAAAGAACTTATTCGTCGTAAATATAATGTTAAGATTCGAATGCCTTTATTAAAAGGAGTAAATGATAGTAATGAAGATATTGAAAATGTTATGAAATTTTTAATTCAGTTTAAGGATTATAAAAACTTCAAAGGCATTGATTTGCTTCCTTATCATAAGATGGGGGTAAATAAATATAATCAACTAGGAATTGAATATCCTATTGAAGGAGATCCAAGCTTAAATAATGAAGATTTAGATAAAATTGAAAGCTGGATTAAGAAATATGATTTAACAGTTAAAGTGATTCGTCACTAAAGAATTTTTAAATAGATAATAAAATGGAAGGTAAGAGTTATGGGAGAATTTCTTGAAAGAAATATTGAGCGTGTTATACAAGAGTCAGTACCTGGAAAGCAAATTACAATAGCTCATGTTATTGCATCACCAATGCCTGATATATATGAACGTCTAGGAATTGATGAAAAGGGAGCTATAGGAATTTTAACTTTGACTCCTTTTGAAACAGCTATTATTGCAGCTGATATTGCGGCAAAGGCTTCAGATGTTGAAATCGGATTTTTAGATCGTTTTACAGGATCAGTAGTTATAAATGGTGATGTAGAAAGTGTTGAGACAGCACTAAATGCAGTAAATGATACATTGAAAAACTTGCTTGGATTTACTCAGGCTCCCATTACAAGAACATGAGAAAGAAGAGAATAATGGTAATAGGTCCTTCATATTGTGGCAAAACTACATTGGTTAATGCATTAAATAATTATGATGGAAAAGTAAGAAGAACACAGGAAATTATTTATGGTGAAAATACTATAGATGTCCCTGGTTCCTATATAGAAAATGCTTGGATGTATAAACACATAATTGCAACTTCTCAGGATGCATCTCATATTTTGATTTTAGTAGATCAATCTAGATGCACAGAAGTATATTCTCATGGCTTTGCGAAATCATTTAGATGTCCTGTAATTGGTGTAATAACAAAAAGCGACTTGATGCCTGAAAATGAAAAGTTATGTTTAAGGCAGCTAAAAATGATAGGAGTCTTAGAACCATATTTTCATGTTAGTTTTCCAAATGAAACGGGTATTGATGATTTAAAAAAATATTTATTTGAAAAAAGGTAAAAGTAAAGGGGGGCAATGATGAAATTTATTACTGAAGAGTATTTGCGATCCTTATATAAGAAAGAACCTTTTAGTGTTTACGAATTAGATCAAGGAGAGCGTCTTACGCCTGGAGCAAGACAATATCTGTCAGATAAAGGTATAAAGATGTGGGATGATGCTTCTTGCAAAAATAATAAAATTCCTATAGTAAAGCAATCAGAAGCATTGCCAAAGGAAAATAAAAATTTTAATAAGAAGATTTGCTTCAAACTAAAATCTATAGAGGCATTATTCCTTGTTACTAGTAGTGAAATTATAAAGGAAGATATTATTTTAGCACAAAGTATTATTAATTTAGAAAAAAGAATTTCAAACATTAGAAATTTTATAGAAGGAAAAAGTACAATTGAACAACCTTGCCATAAAGAATGTACTGGAATAAATTCAGAGAATTTTTGTGATGATATTGATGATTGTTGTGAAATAACAGAATTTCATATGCAACTTGAAAAAAGCAACGAAATTTTAAAGTTAAATGCACTACGTTGTGCTATTCGTGAAATAGAACCAATTGTGTTTGAAGTATATGGAGACAATCATAACGTAGGAAATCAAATTATAAAAAATATTAACGCAATTATTAATTCATTATCTCAAATGATTTGTCTAACTATTGGAGGGGGAAAATGTCAGAGAAAAGCATAAATTTTGAATACTGTGATAATCTTGTTCATGATTTTGAAGAAGTTATAAATAAAACCATTGTAAGTGAAACATCTACATATTACACAGGTGTTGACCTTGGAACTGCCTGTATAGTATTAGCAGTTTTAGATGAAAACTATAAACCAGTTGCAGGTGTATACAGATATGCAGATGTAGTCCGTGACGGTATGATTGTTGATTATATTGGAGCAGTAAGAATTGTTAGAGAATTAAAGCAGGAACTTGAGGAAAAATTAGGTGCAGAATTACTTTATGCAGCAGCAGCAATTCCACCAGGAACAGATGCTTTGGATTCAGGGGCAATTAAGAATGTAGTACAAGCTGCTGGATTTGAATTAACAAGTCTATTAGATGAACCTACAGCTGCAAATGCAGTACTTAAAATAGAAAATGGTGCAGTTGTAGATATTGGTGGTGGAACAACAGGTATTTCTATTTTGAAAAATGGAAAAGTTGTATATGTTGCTGATGAACCTACAGGTGGAACTCATTTTTCATTAGTTATTTCAGGAGCATATGGTATGTCTTTTGGAGACGCTGATAAATACAAAAGAGACAGTGAAAAGCATAAAGAATTATTGCCTATATTAAAGCCTGTAGTTGAAAAAGTTGCTGCAATCATAAATAAGCATATAGATGGTCATGATGTTAAGGAAATATCTTTAGTAGGTGGTACATGCTGCTTAGAAGGTATAGAAAAAATTATAGAAAAACAAACAGGAATATACACTCATAAACCCCACAATCCTATGTTCGTTACTCCATTAGGGATAGCTCTTAGCTGTACAAAAGAAATTATCGAATAAGGAGAGTGTTAAAAGGTGGATTTTAGAATTATAAAATCACCTTCTGAGAGTACAATAGATATTCTTAGACGGCGTATGGGAGCGAATTGTAAAACAGATTTAAATGATATTGATGCAGTAGGCCTTGTACAAGGTAGAATGATTGATATGATTTTTGCAGCTGATATCGCTGAAAAAGCTGTTGGAGTTACAGTTGAAGATATTAGAGGAAATTGTCCTCAACATATGATATTAATTGGAATTTTTGGAGATACAGCATCAGTTGAATCTGCAGTTAAAGAAATTAAACTTAAGATGGAAGAAGGCAAGAGTTTATGATAATAGCAAAATTAATTGATAATGTATGGGCAACCAGAAAGACAGAATTACTTAATGGTTTTAAGTTTATGTTAGCTGAAGAAATTGGCGGAAGCAGACAAGGTAGAAGGCTAGTAGTAGTGGATATCATTAGTGCAGGAATAGGTGATAGAGTAATTATTTGTACAGGAGCTTCAGCACGAAGAATGTTAGGAAGCGATGATATTCCGGTAGATGCTGTTGTTGTTGGAATAATAGATGAAGATTGCAATTTTGTATAGATTCAGGAGGTATTAAGATGAGTCTTTTAGATATGGTAAAAGATGCTGGTGTTATAGGTGCTGGTGGAGCAGGATTTCCCACACATGCGAAACTTGCATCAAAAGCTGAATATATACTTCTTAATGGAGCTGAATGTGAACCCCTTTTAAGAGTTGATCAACAGTTAATGGAATTATTTCCGGATGAAGTTATAAAAGGGTTTGAAACTGCAAGAAGTATAGTTAACGCTAATAAAGGTATTATAGGAATCAAAGGAAAGCATAAAGAAGTAATATCTATTTTAAGAAATAGAATTAATGAATTACATGTAGGAGATTTAATAGAAGTAAAAGAGCTTCCAGATATTTATCCTGCAGGAGATGAACAAGTTCTTGTTTATGAATTAACAGGAAGAGTTGTACCAGAAGCTGGTATACCAATTCAAGTTGGATGTGTAGTAGTAAACAGTGAAACAGCATTAAACATTTATAATGCTTCTATGGGAAAATCAGTTACTGAAAAATACATTACCATTGCAGGGGATATACCAAATAGAAAAACTGTAAAAGTTCCAGTAGGAATTCCTATTATAGATGTGTTAAAACTTAGTGGAATTGAAAATTTTGATAAGTATTCAGTCATTGATGGTGGACCTATGATGGGCCCAGTTATGAAAAATCTAGACGGGTATGTTACAAAGAAAAATAAAGGATTTGTAATATTAAAAAATGATCATCCGCTGATTCGTAAAAAATCTGTTACCATGGATCAAGCAAAAAAGATAAATAAATCTTCTTGTGAGCAATGTCGTATGTGTACAGATATGTGTCCACGTTTTCTACTTGGACATAATACACAACCACACAAGATGATGAGAGCTATGTCTTACAACTTGGATAATATTGAAGGACAAAAAATTGCACAACTATGTTGTCAGTGTAATTTATGTGAGCTATTTTCATGTCCAGCAGGATTATATCCTAAATCATCAAATCTATATTTTAAACAAAAGCTGGCAGAACAAAATATTAGATACAAGCCAGTTCAAGATAAGTTTGAAGCAAGACAAGCTAGAGAGTATCGCTTAGTACCAAGTAAGAGACTTATAGCAAGATTAGGGTTACGAGATTTTGATAAACCAGCTCCTATGATAGATGGTTTAGTAGATTCTGAAATTGTATATATTGCAATGCAACAACATGTAGGTGCACCTTCAATTGCCTGTGTACATCTAGGACAACATGTTGAGAATGGTGAAGTAATTGGTAAAATTCCAGAAGGTAGTTTAGGTGCTACAATTCATGCAAGTATTTCAGGAACTGTAATTAAAAATGAAGATGGTTTTGTAGCCATAAGGAGGGATTAATATGGCCAATGCAATAGGAATGGTTGAATTTACAAGTATTTCACGTGGTATTTATGCAACAGATCAAATGTTAAAGACTTCTGATGTTGAAATAGTTACAGCTAATTCTGTTTGTCCTGGAAAATATATAGCTATAGTTAATGGTGATGTTGCAGCTGTTAAAGAATCAGTAAGTGTAGGGGAAAAAATAGCAGGAGAATTTTGGGTAGATTCAATTATTATACCTAATGTTAATCCTTTAGTTTTTCCAGCAATTACTGGTGCAACAATGCCTGATAGTATACAGGCATTAGGAATTATGGAGTCTTTCTCTTTAGCAACCATGGTTATAGCTGCTGATGCTATTTTAAAGGCTGCTAATTTAGAACCATTAGATCTAAGACTTGGAACTGGATTAGGAGGAAAATCATTCTTTACTTTTACCGGTGATGTAGCTGCAGTTGAAGCTGGTATTGATGCAGGAAAGTCTATTGCAGAAGAAAAAGGTTTATTAGTTAATGCTGAGGTTATACCATCTCCATCTGATAGATTATTACAGTCTTTACTTTAAATAAGTTTTAGATTTAATAACTATCTAAAAGTATATTAATGAAAGGATGTGAGGATATGAAAAAATTGATTTGTATAAAAGATATTGAAGCCTTGATAAAACAAGGTGAAACTAAATTCTATGTTGATGATAATGTGATTATAACACCGTCAGCTAAGGATTTAGCAAAAGCTAATGGTATAGTATTTTCTACAGAAGCGCCTAAGTGTGAAGTACAACATTCGGAAATTCCAAAAGTTTGTGCCGATGGAATGGACAGTGAAATGCTTCTAAGCTTCTTTAAATCTATGATGGAAAAGGGTCTCTTGCAGGAAATGCTTAATTGCTTAAAAAAAGATAAAAATATGCCATATGTTTCAGAATGTGATTCTGGTGGATTGAAAGTTGTTAGAGGCAATACAGTTAAAATGGATGTATTTGATACAGGAAATCCAAATGCAAAAGCTTATTATCAAGAATTAGTTAGTAAAAATGAATCTAAAATGAGTGCTGGATTTTTAGTAATTGAAAATTCAAAATTTGATTGGGAGCTAACTTATGAAGAAATTGATTATGTTATTGAAGGTACCTTAACAATTGAAATCAATGGTAAGACATTTACTGCATATCCAGGAGATGTATTATTTGTACCATCAGGTTCTAAGGTAGTTTGGGGTTCACCTGATAAGGCAAGGGTATTTTATTCAACATATCCTGCCAATTGGGCAGATCTCTTATAGCAAACTTTAGGGAGGATAAACTATGCAAGCACTTGGGTTAATAGAAACAAGAGGATTACTGGCAGCTATTGAAGGTGCAGACACAATGCTTAAGTCAGCAGATGTTAGCATTTTGGAGAAAACTTATGTAGGTGGAGGCCTTGTTTCAATCGCAGTAACTGGAGATGTAGGCGCAGTAAAAGCAGCTGTAGAGGCTGGCGTTGCAGCTGTAAAAAAACTAGATAGTAAATTGTTGATTTCAGAACATGTGATACCTCGTCCTCATGATGAATTAGATAATATAATTGGAATAAAAAGTTCTTTAAAAAAGTTAGAAGTTTCGTCTAAATCTGAAAATGAGATTTGTGAAAACCTAAATGAGGTTGTTGAAGTTGAGGTTATTAAGAATGAAATTTCTAAAAAAGAAGAAACAATAGAAACCATTGATTGTATAATCAATGATTCTGAGGAAACGAATTTAGAAAAAGATGAAAATATTGACTGTATAGATACTAAGTCTGAAAAAATAAATTTAACAATAGATCATTCATTACCTAAGAAGTTAAAAGAGGAACATTCTAATGATTCAAAAATTGATTTAAACAATTTACAAAAAGCTACTGTAGATAATTTAGTAAATGAAAGTGGAATAGAAAAAACTCTTAAGATACTATCTAATGTTAAAGTAGCAAAACTTAGAGAATTAGCTCGTCAATACAAAGATTTTAAAGTTACGGAAGGAAAAATTTCTAAAGCAAGTAAAAAGCTATTAATAACAAAATTTAGAGCATATTATGAGTAACTTTAATACACAAATACGTTAAAAAGGAGTAATTTGATATGGAGAATTTTGATAGAGATTTGTGTTCAATACAAGAAGCAAGAAACCTTGCTCGCTTAGGAAAAGTTGCGGCAGAAAAAATTGCTGATTATACTGAAGAACAAATTGATAAAATTTTATGCAACATGGTTAAGGTTGCAGAAGAAAATGCTGTTTGCTTAGCACAAATGGCAGTAGAAGAAACTGGTTTTGGTAAGGTTGAAGATAAAACTTATAAGAATCATATGGCATCTACTATATTATATGATTCAATTAAAGATATGAAAACTATTGGTGTTATTAAAGAAGATGAGGCTAATAAGTTAATAGAACTTGCTGAACCAGTTGGATTAGTAATGGGAATAGTACCTTCAACAAATCCAACATCTACAGCTATTTTTAAAGCAATGATTGCTATAAAATCTCGTAACGCAATAGTATTTTCACCACATCCATCAGCAGCACAATGTACAATAAAAGCAGCTAAATTGATGAATGAGGCAGCTATAGAAGCTGGAGCTCCAGAAAATATTATTGGTTGTGTTTCTACTCCAACAATTGGAGCTACAAATGAATTAATGAAGAGTAAAGAAGTTGCTATAATAATAGCAACAGGTGGTCCAGGAATGGTAAAAGCTGCTTATAGTTCAGGAAAACCAGCACTTGGAGTAGGGGCAGGAAACTCTCCAGCATATATAGAAAGAAGTGCAAATGTTGAAAAAGCTATAAGAAATATTATTGCAAGTAAAACATTTGATAATGGTACAATCTGTGCATCAGAACAATCTATTATATGTGAAGAATATAATCATGATGAAGTAGTTGCAGAATTAAAGAAACAAGGCGGATATTTCATGACAGCAGAAGAAACAGATAAAGTTTGTAATCTGTTGTTTAAGAATGGGCATAGCATGAATGCTAAATTTGTAGGTAGATCTCCACAAGTTATAGCGAGTTCAGCAGGAATTTCTATTCCACAAGATACAAAGGTACTTATAGGAGAACAAAAGGGTGTTGGTGAAGGTTATCCATTATCTTTTGAAAAACTTACAACAGTACTTGCATTCTATACAGTAAAGGATTGGCATGAAGCATGTGAATTAAGTATTGAATTACTTCAAAATGGAATAGGTCATACAATGAGTATTCATACTGAAGATAGAGATATAGTAATGAAATTTGCTAGAAAGCCAGCATCACGTATTTTAGTTAATACTGGTGGTAGCCAAGGTGGAACAGGTGCAAGTACAGGACTTATACCATCATTTACACTAGGTTGTGGTACTTGGGGCGGTAGTTCAGTTTCTGAAAATGTTACCCCAATGCACTTGATTAACATCAAGAGAGTTGCATATGGTTTAAAGGATTGTGCAACATTAGCTTCTAACGATCCAACTTTTAATCACATTAAAACAGAAAATAATTGTCACCATACACAAAATCAATGTGGAAGCTTGAGCCCTGATCAGTATGCAGCTGCATCAAAGTGTATCAATACTGATGATATTAAAAATGCTAACAATGAAGAACTTTTGGATATGATTAATAAGTTAGTTAAGGTGATGAAGGGGGAAGCATAGATGGATGAATGTGAAGCTATGTTGAAACTTCTGCTGGAAACTTTACAAGCTAATTTAGCTAATGGAGAAGCGAAAAAAGATTCATGGGAAATTCCAGTAGGTATTTCAAATAGACATATACATCTTTCAAAAAAAGATTTAGATATTTTGTTTGGTGAAGGTTATAAAATGACAAAGATTAAAGATTTATCACAGCCAGGTCAGTATGCCTGCAAGGAGACTTTAACCATTTGTGGTCCTAAAGGTGCTATTGAAAAAGTTAGAATACTTGGACCTATAAGAAGTAAAACACAAGTTGAAGTATTAGCTGGAGATTGTTTTAGTCTTGGTGTTGCACCACATACAAGGTTATCTGGAAATTTATGTGGAACACCTGGAATTACTTTAATTGGTCCAAAAGGTTCAGTACAGCTTCAAGAAGGTTTGATTGTTGCACAAAGGCATATTCACATGACACCACAAGATGCTAAGCATTTTGATGTTGAAGATGGACAGATAGTTTCAATACAATTTGATGGTTTGAGAGGTGGCATTTACAATAATGTAGCAATTAGAGCAAATGATGATTGCGCACTTGAATGCCATATTGATATAGATGAAGCAAATGCAATGATTGTTAATTCAAAGTCAAAAATTAAAATTGTGAAATAAAAAATTAAAATATAAAAATAACAAAATAATAATGAAGAAATTAGGAGGAATTTAAAATGAAATTTGATGCATTAGGAATGATAGAAACAAAAGGATTAGTTGGTTCAATTGAGGCTGCAGACGCTATGGTGAAAGCTGCAAATGTTTATTTAATAGGTAAAGAATATATTGGTGGTGGTCTTGTAACAGTTATGGTAAGAGGCGACGTAGGAGCTGTAAAAGCTGCTACTGATGCAGGAGCTGCTGCTGCACAACGTGTTGGAGAATTAGTGTCAGTTCACGTTATCCCACGTCCACACTCAGAAGTAGAAGTTATACTTCCATCAACTAAAGAAACTGCAAAATAATAAGAGAACATAAATTAGATAAAATAATAAAAATTGTGGCTGTTGCAAAACTTACTTAAAATTTAGTTTTGCAACGGCCCATTTTGTTGTAAAAAGAACAAAATCGCTAAGGCGACTTTGGAGCCGTGGATTTTTTTAGCCATGCGCCCTTTCCAAACGCAGTGCAGGAATAATGGTGCGGCATATGATTATTTTTTATTCTTTAGGGGTACTCATAATACCTTTAAAACACATTATTTTAAAAGTTATCCACAAATTTTTTAATAATATAAATTCCTAAAGAATAAAAAAATGTGAATTCTGAAGAACCCACATTCATTGTATAATTAATATAAATCAGGATTAGGAAAAGACGTAAAAGAAAACCTGCAATGCTGCTGTAAAAGATGTAATGATGATACATACATTACTATATATGTTATATAGAAGAGGTACATATAATGCACATAGACAAAAACATTGTGCATTATATGTTATTTATTATATTAATTAAAATTTATACTAGTTTTCTTTTTCAAAATCTGATTTTGGAACTCCACATAATGGGCAAACCCAATCTTCTGGAATATCTTGAAATTTTGTTCCAGATGCAACACCATTATCTGGATCACCTGCTGCTTCATCATAAATATAACCACATACTGTACAAACGTATTTTTCCATAATATAAATCCTCCTTTGAATTAGTAATATTAATTAAATATACATATTATAAGAATAATAATTTCCTTTATATAAAGCAAATTATTAATTGTAAATATGTATATAATTAAAGCTCTTCTGCAATATTTTTTCCAAACTCTCTACATCTCTCTAATGCTTCTTCATCAGGAGTCCATAATTCTCTTATTCCTGAATTAATTGTCTTAATTCCAGCTTTTTCTAATTCTTCTGTAATTAATTTTATAGATTCGCCACTCCAACCATAACTACCAAAAGCTGCTCCTTTTTTGCCTTTAAATTTAAAACCTTTTATCATTTCTAGAATTGAAGCTGTTGAAGCCAAAATACCATTATTTATAGTTGAGGAACCTAAAAGAATTATCTTTGACTTGAATGCTTCAACAATTACATCATTCTTATCAGTCTTACCTGAATTAATAATTTTTACTACAACATCTTTATTATTACTTGTTATTCCTTCTGTTATGCATTCTGCCATTCTTCTTGTTGCATTCCACATACTATCATATATTATTGTTATTTGGTTTTCTGCATATTCATTTGCCCATTCTGCATACTTATTTATTATTTGCATTGGATTATCTCTCCATATTATACCGTGACTTGGACAAATCATATCAATTGGTAAGTTAAGGTTTAATATTTCTTCAATTTTCTTTGCAACTTGTCTGTTAAATGGAGCTAAAATATTTGCATAATATTTTAGTGCTTCATGATATAGTTCTGATTGATCAACTTTATCATTATACATAAGCTCTGAAGCATAATGTTGACCAAAACCATCATTACTAAATAATATATTTTCACCTGATAAATATGTAAACATAGTGTCTGGCCAATGAAGCATTGGAGCTTCTATAAAAGTAAGTTTATGCTTACCGATATCTAATGTATCTCCAGTTTTCACTTCCACAAAGTTCCAATCTTGATGATAAAGTCCTTTTAATATTCTAACCCCATTTTTAGCACAATAAATTGGAGTGTTAGGTATTTCTTTCATAAGTTCTACTAAGGCACCACTATGATCAACTTCAGAATGGTTCATAACTATATAATCAATTTTTTGTATATCTACTTCTTTTTTTAAATTAGTAATAAATTCTGTAGTAAATGGTGTCCAAACAGTATCTATTAATACTGTCTTTTCATCTTTGATTAAATATGAATTGTATGAGGAACCTTTATCTGTAGACAATTCATTTCCATGGAATTGTTTTAATTCCCAATCGATTTTTCCAACCCAAGTTACAGTATCATTTATTTTAAAACTCATCTAAATAACCTCCTCTTTCTTTTTTTTATTATATACCATAATTAAGAAAAAATGAATATAGATTTTACAGGACAGTATAGAGTCAGAGTCATCTCACTTATTAGTAAAAGAATTAAATACAAAAATAGTATTTAGTAAAATATTTAATATCGAACTTAAAATATGCAAATAAAGAGGCGTAAATAAAAGGATAGTTATTGATCAGACTTTAAATTTTTATTATATATAACATCAAAATTTGTTAAAAAAATTGGAATTTAATATGCATAATGATATAATATTACATATACAAATAAAAATAATTAACAAATAAAAATAGTTAACTAATGTATATTATAAGGAGAGATGATTTATGAGTAATTTAAAAGGAACAAAGACAGAAGCTAATTTATGGGCTGCATTTGCAGGAGAGTCTCAAGCAAGAAATAAGTATACTTATTTTGCATCAAAAGCTAAAAAAGATGGATTTGTACAAATAGCATCTATTTTCGAGGAAACAGCTAATAATGAAAAAGAACATGCTAAAATGTGGTTTAAACTTTTAAATGGAATTGGCAATACCTCTGATAATTTAAAGTCAGCTGCTGAAGGCGAAAATTACGAGTGGACAGATATGTATGTAAACTTTGCAAAAGAAGCAAAAGAAGAAGGATTTGATAAGATTGCATATTTATTTGAAGAGGTTGCTAAGATTGAAAAGGAGCATGAGGAAAGATATAAAAAATTACTTGCTAATATTGAAGATGATTTAGTATTTTCAAAGGATGGAGATGTAATTTGGAAATGTTCTAATTGTGGACACATATGTATTGGGAAGAAGGCTCCAGAAGTTTGTCCTGTATGTTCACATCCACAAAGCTATTTTGAAATAAAAGCAGAGAATTATTAATTTTAAAATTAGAGAATTATAAATTTTATATATGAAAGAAGGCAACAATTATGAATAACAACGCATTTAGAAACCTATCATATGGAGTTTATATAATTTCTGTATGGGATGAAGGAAGACCAACTGGTTGTACAGCTAATAGTGCTATGCAGATTACATCAGAACCTGCGACAATTGCAATTAGTATAAATCATGATAACTATACAAATCAGTGTATTAAAGAAACAGGAAAATTTGCAATTTCAATTTTAGGAGAGAATTCAGATCCATCAATCATTGGTACTTTTGGATTTCAGTCTGGAAAAAATGTAAATAAATTTGATTCAGTAAAGTATGAAATCAAAGGGAATATGCCAATTGTAACGGAAGGATGTGCTTATATTACCTGTGAGGTAGTTAATAAGATGGAAACAGATACACATACTGTTTTCTTAGGTAAAGTAATAGATGGAGATGTTCTTTCAAAGGATGATGCTATGACATATTCCTATTATCATAAAGTTGTAAAAGGAAAAAGCCCTAAAAATGCTCCAACTTATATTGCAGAAGATACAAAAGTAGAAAACAAGAGTGAAAAATATGTATGCAGTGTATGTGGATATGAGTATTCAGGAGACATTCCATTTGAAGAATTACCAGATGATTATATTTGTCCAATATGTGGTCAGAAAAAATCAGTATTTAAAAAGTAACAATAGAAATGATATTAAAAAGTAAAATAGCGTACAATAAAACTTTGTTGCACATTATTTTACTTTTATTAAATTAGGAGTTTGCTTTAATGTGTAATAATTATTAATTGATAAAATATATTATTGGGTGTATAATAATTACAAAATATAAAGATTGAAAGAAGGTAGTGTTTAATGTATGAATTTAAAGAAGAATATAAGACTGGAATAGATTTTATTGATGAACAGCATAAAGTTCTTTTTGAAATAGCTGATAGAACTTATGCTTTATTAAAAAATGATCTTACAATTGATAAATATGATAAAGTAGTAGATTTAATAAAAGAACTTCAAGACTACACTGTTTTTCATTTTAATGCTGAAGAAGAATACATGAAAAGTATTAATTATAAAAGAATGTTTACTCAGAAAGTTGAGCATGATGCGTTTATAAAAAGAATTAAAGATGTAGATTTTTCAAAGATTGATGAGGATCAAGATGAATATATAGTCAGTATATTGCAACTTCTAAATGATTGGTTAACAGGACATATCTATTCAAATGATAAACTTATAGGAAAATAATTATACTTTTATGCAAAATTAAGATATGTATATAATTATGATAGTGCAAAAAACATTTCAATAATTTTTACAATTGAATAAAAAACATTTATACAAAATCCTTATTATAATTAAGTTCCTACACAAAATACAACTTGGAGATATGTATAAATGTTTATGAACTCAATTATATCAGATGAATTATCACTATACAAATTTTTCAAACAACTAAATAGCAATTCGAGCATTTATAAGCATAAGGATTTCATATCTTCCTTTATAAAATTCACAATATATCTATTCTAAATCTATATTAATATCTTTTGTTATTTCCCATAAGGGACACATTCTTTTATAACTAAACAATATTTTACCCTATCATGAAAGTATCAACTGGAAGAGGAAAAGAAGTACATGAACTTTCATACATATTTGCGATATTATTTACAATTAGATTCATATTAATGCCCGATTAAATGATATGTTGAATTAATTTTCATCAAAGGAAAAATCCTTGACAATACCGGAATGTACTGTTAAGGATTTTTATGTTTAGAGTAATAAATTCTATTTATTTTTTATGTAGATACTTTATTTAATGAATTTTAATCTAAAAAATAATTGGTATGTTATTTTTAAAAAGTAATATATTTAATATATAACTTAAATATATCATTATAAAATGGAGTTGAATTTAGATGAATGCAGAATTTAGATATATACAATCACTCAATCCATCCAATGAAGAAAGATATAAAATGTTAAAAACTGCTTTAGAAAAATCCAATCGTATTGAAGATTTTGATGATATAATATCAGCACTTGCTCCACCAAATGATATTACAACAATTGCCTCTCCAAAAGATTGTAAAGAAATTAAAGTTGGTATAATAGGTGGTGGTCTTGCGGGCGTATCTTCTGCTTTTGAACTTAGAAAGTTAGGTTTTGATGTTACAATCTTTGAAATGCAAAGCAACCGTATTGGTGGTAGAGTCTATACACATTATTTTGATAAAAATAAAAATTTTTATGGTGAACTTGGAGCTATGCGTATACCAATAAGTCATGAAAGTACATGGCATTATATAAATACTTTTAATTTACAAACAAGACCATTTATCCAAACAAATGAAAATGCATTTATGTACATAAGAAATAAACGTGTAAGAAATGATTCTGAAGGTAAAAATGTAATGGAAAAAATTTATCCTGAATTTAATCTAACTCCTGAAGAAAAAAATACCTCTTGGCAAAAACTTATAGATTATGCTCTAGCAGATAATCTTTTAAAGATAAATCCATCTATAAGAAATGAACTATTACATATAAAAAAGCAATATTCAGTTCTAATTCAATCTTTAGACAATTTAAGTATAAGAGATGAATTAAAAAAAATGAACTTAAGTGAAGGTGCTATAGAACTCATATCATGTGTTGCTCCTTTTCTTGGTGCTTTTTATGATAATAGCTATTTAGAAAATTTGCAAGAAGACTATAGTGTAGATTATGCTTATAGATATGAAATAGTTGGTGGTTCAGTTAATTTACCTCTTGCTTTTTATAATTCATTAATTTCTAAAAATCCTAAAGAATATACTAACATAGAAAAAAAGAATTTAGGAAAAGTGACTTTAGAAAATGGAAAAACAGTAACTAGTATATTTAATGATAATAAGAATAATAAAGTTATACTTGAGTATAAATATAAAAATTTTTCAAAAAATTTCAGTAGAAGTTTTGATTATGTTATTTGTGCAATTCCTCTCTCTAGTCTTAGAAATATGAATATATTTCCAATGTTTAGTACTGAAAAAATGCAAGCAATAAAAGAAGTAAATTATTCATCATCTCAAAAAACACTTTTTATGTGTAATGAACGTTTTTGGGAAAAAGGTAATGATAATGAAAAAATATTAGGGGGTGGATCTTACACCGATTTGCCAATTCAAAGTATATGGTATCCATATTATAATTATAATATAAAAAAACATAGTAAATATAATAATTATGGAGTACTTTTAGCTTCATATAATCTTGGACAAGATGCTATACGTTTAGGAAACTTAAATAATGATGTGCGTTTTGAAACGATAAAAAGACAAGTTGAGAAGGTGAATGGTCTCCCAAGTAAATATCTTGATAAAATAGTAATGGATTTTAAAACAATAAATTGGAATAATGAACCTGGAATTTTAGGCGCGTTCTGTTATTTTACACCTAATCAACATACTAACTTTTTATATTCAATGACAAAATCAGAATATAAAGATAAAGTGTATTTTGCAGGTGAACATGCTTCAAATAAACATGGGTGGATGCAAGGGGCTTTAAATAGTGGGATGAATGTTGCTAATTCAATAGCACAACACTGTAAAGAAGTAAAAAAATACTAAATTATATTTTAAATAAAGGCTATGTTTTAAATGTGTGTTGATATATGCAATAGGTAAAGTGGCATTGTAAATGGACTTTTAGAACCCTTAATGAGTATTGTCACATTTACTGCTTGTCCTAATTTTATATTGGGAGCAAGCTAAAATGGGACTATAATCATTTTAGTGTTCTTAAGTTCATTTACTCCACCCACTTTGCTTATGCATATATCAACACTCTGCTAAAACATAGCCTAAATAAAAGAAATCTTTTAAATTTCACGTCTAGGTATTGTAAATCCTAATTTTTTTTCTATTGCATTTAGATGATAAGAATCTTTTGGTGCAATGAACATACAGGTATAACCATTTTCACCTGCACGTCCTGTTCTTCCTATACGATGAATATAGCTTTCTGGAGTTTCTGGAGCATCATAATTATAAATATGTGAAACACCAGAAATATCTATTCCTCTTGCAGCTACATCTGTTGCTATTAAATATTGAATATCAGCATTTCTAAAAGATTTCATTATTCTTTCACGCTTAGACTGAGGAACATCGCTATGTATTTTTTGACAATTAAGACCTTTTTGATGAAGTGCAATCTCAAGGACATCAGCTCTGCGTTTAGTTCTACAAAATATCATTGCCATAAATGGATTATCTTCTTGCAAAGTAGTACAAAGGGCATCTTGTTTCCATCTATCAGTGGTTTCTACAACTTGCTGTTTGATTTTATCAACAGCTATAGTTGGTGATTTTATGTCTATAAATAATGGATCAATCATATATCTATAGGCAAGTTTTTTTACTTGTGAATCCATAGTAGCGGAAAAACAAAGTGTTTGGTGCTTTTTTGAAGCTGCTTTCATAATTTTTTCAATATCATTTTTAAATCCCATTAATAACATTTGGTCAGCTTCATCTATAACTATAGTTTTTAGCTTTGATAAGTCGATAGTTTTTCTATCAATATGATCAAGCAGTCTACCAGGAGTGGCAATAACCAAATGTATATTATGTTTAAGTTTTTTTAATTGACTTCCAATATCCTTACCACCATATGCAGCTAATATATTAATATCATTATTTACATTAAGTTTTTTTGTTTCCTCTGTTATTTGAATTGCTAATTCTCTAGTAGGAGACAGAATTAACACCTGTGTTCCATTAGTATTAGGTGATATGTTTTGAAAAATGGGAAGAAGAAAAGCAAGAGTTTTTCCAGTTCCAGTTTTTGCTTCTCCGATAACATCTTTACCTGATAAAATTTGTGGTATACTTTCTTCCTGAATTGGAGTTGGAGTTTTAATTCCATTTTTGTTTAGTACATTAACTATATTTTCATTTATGCCTAAAGTTTTAAAGTTCATAATTATTATCCTTTCAATTAGTATATTTTAATATTATGCAAATGTAAGAAAATAATAGCCTAAAATAGACTAGCAGATGAGACTATTATTTCTTAGAATATCCATTAAATAAATAAAGGCTTGGTATCTGTTAAAAACAACCAAGCTCTACAAATAATCAATATTTAAATAATAACTGTTTTAGTAAAATAATATCACTTAAAAGTATTGTAGTCAATGAAATTTGATTTATAACATAGGGTTGGATAACCAGAGTATATTGATATGAAAAATAGCCACTTAGAAGTTAATTTATCTAAGTGGCTATTATATTTAATTAAGTATTATTTTGTGTAGTTATCGAAATATCCTTGAATGAAGATTATTGGTGTTCCTTTATCTCCACTACCTGAAGTTAAGTCAGATAATGATCCAATAAGGTCAGTAAGTCTTCTTGGTGTTGTACCTTGTGCAGCCATAGAACCTACTAAATCAGCCTCTTTATTCTTAATGTAATTTGAAATTGCAGTTTTTAATTCTTCACCTTTTAAATCTGCAAAATCATTATCTGCAAGATATTTTAATTTAATTTCATTTGGAGTTCCGTCTAATCCTTGAGTATAAGCTGGAGAAACAACTGGGTCAGCAAGTTCCCAAATCTTACCTACTGGATCTTTGAAAGCGCCATCTCCGTAAATCATAACTTCAACATTTTTACCTGTCTTTTCTTTAAGTAAAGCTTGTATATTATCTACGATTGGTTGACAATCACGAGGGAATAACTTCACTGTTTGTTCAGTTGATTTATTAGAACCTAATAATCCATAAGCTTCATTGCATCCGCTTCCATCAATTGATTCTGATAATATATTATCTAAGCTATATACTTTTTCTCCACCGTTAGCTTTTAATATTCTCTTAGTTCTAAATCTTGTATGTATATCACAAGTAAGAACGCTCTTAGTGTAATTTAAAATAGTCTTACAATCATTTGAGAAGATAACTTCACATTCTATACCGTATTCTTCTATTAAAGATTTATAGTAGTCGATATAATCAACTCCTGTGAAAGGATGCTTGTTATATCCAAATAATTCACGGAATTTTGCTTCAGTTAAAACATCTGTCCAAGGATTAACACCTTTTTCATCTAAAAGATCTAAATCTACTAAGTGATTTCCAACTTCATCTGATGGATAGCTTAACATTAAAACTATTTTCTTAGTAGCTCCTTTAGCAATACCACGTAAACAAATAGCAAAACGGTTACGGCTTAAGATAGGGAATATAACACCAATTGTATCATCACCAAACTTAGATTTAACATCTGTAGCTATGTTATCTATTGAAGCATAGTTTCCTTGAGCACGTGCAACAACTGATTCAGTTACAGTAACTATATCTTTATCATTAATAGAAATTCCTTCAGATGCTGAAGCTCTTAATACGCTATCAACTACGATTTCTTCAATTTTGTCTCCTTCTTTTATAATTGGACAACGAAGTCCTCTAACAACTGTTCCGATAACTCTTTCCACAATAATCTCTCCCTTAAAATAAATTCAAAATAATATGGTTTATACTTGTAATATACTCCAATTAATGATATAAGTAAAATAAATAGTAAATATATCTAATATAAGGAGAGCTTATATGATAAGTAAATTAGATCTATATAAAATTTTTCGTCAAGTAGGAAAAAGTAAGAGCTTTTCAAAGGCGGCAGAGGAACTTTATATGACACAACCAGCTATAAGTCAATCTATAATGCAGCTTGAAAGAGAATTAGACACTCGTCTTTTTAATAGAACACCTAAGGGAGTATCATTAACTAATGAAGGAAAACATCTCTTTGAATATGTAGATTCAGCTATAGGTTTAATAGAAGCTGGAGAAGAAAAGATTTTAGAATTTCACAATTTATCTGTAGGAGAACTTAAAATTGGTGTGTGTGATACAATTTCAAAATATTATTTAATGCCTTATTTGGAGAAGTTTCATAATATGTATCCTAATATTAAGTTTAAAATCATTAATAGTACAACATTAGAGCTGTGCACACTTATAAAAGGTGGTGAGATAGACATAGCAATATGTAATTTTCCAATAGATGACCCATCTTTAGAATTAAGACCATGTGTAGAAGTACAAGATATTTTCGTTTGTGGAGAGAAGTACAAGTATTTATTAAATGATAATATGTCACTTGACGATGTGGCTAATTTGCCGTTAATATTTTTAGAACAAACATCAAATTCAAGAAAATATGTGGAAAATTTTATGATTTCAAAAGGTATAAAAATATCACCAGAGTTTGAACTCGGTTCATATGATTTGCTCTTAGAATTTGCAAAAATAAATTTAGGAATAGCATGTGTAGTTAAGGAATTTGCAAAGGAATATTTAAATAAAGGTTTAATATATGAAGTAAAAACAGTAGAGGAAATTCCTAAAAGAAATATAGGGGTGTGTTATTTAAAAAGAGTTCCACTTTCATTAGCTTCAACTAAATTTGTAGAAATAATTGAAGGATAAGCTTGTTAAATATCAATTATATGGTAGCATAGAAAATTTTAAGAAAGGATATAACTTCAGAGAACATATTTTTAGATATTATCAATAAAAATGTTTAACAAATTAAAATATAAGTTAATTGTATTGTATATATGAAAGTATAGATTAAATATATAAAATAATAAAATTACCTTGTAATAAATAAAGTTATGTGTTATTATAAATGAGTAGCAGAAATGTTACTAAAATAAAGACTTGTATTTGATAAATAGTTTCTCGTAAATGGAGATTATTAATGAATTAAGATCTTTAAATTAGGGAGGAATTATTATGACAGATAAGACAATAGTATGCAGAGATTGCGGTAGTGAATTCATATTTTCAGTAGGAGAACAAGAATTCTACAAAGAAAAAGGATTCGATAATGAACCAACAAGATGTGCAGCTTGTAGAAGAGCTAAAAAAGAACAAAATAGAAGATAATTTTATATTGTTATAAATAAGACTGTAGTTTAAACTACAGTCTTTTTTGTTATAAAGATTTATTAATAAAAATAAGAACCAGTAGGCAAAATTTATTGAAGGCTTAACTTACTGGCTTCTAGAAATTAATTTATTATGAGTGTATAAGTATGCTTATAATAAATTTTTATAAAATGTCAAGGCTCATACCATAATATGTATAATTAATACGAGTTTTGAGGAGAATTCATTGATTAAATACTGCTAAATATTGTTTATGATAGAGAATTAATAAAAGAAATATTAATATATAATTAAAAGAAATATTATAAATATGTAAAATTCTTATAGATAATATTGCTAATCTTTAGGATTTTTTTTGTTTTTTATAAAATAAATATATATTCTATTAAAAACTTTAAGTATAAAAATAGGGATAAATATAAAGTAATGGAAAAATAATCCGATATTAAAGTGTAACTTAACTAATAGGTTTTTATATGTTAAAGAGGTTAAGTAAATTACTAAAAATCAAATTAAAAGGAAAAATAATCAAATGAGAATATTTAACAAGATATTTAATAGAAAAAGTAAAAATATAAAAGATATAGAAACCAATAAGGAAGATATGAAAAGTAATGTAAATTTAACTAATGATCAAAAAGTTATTAGAGTACTAAACAATGTAATAAAAGGAAGTGAAATAAAAAATGAAAATTTATATATTAAAGACATAGAATTAAGAATAGAAGCACATGTATCACAAATAAATAAAGGATTTATTCAAGTTATATTTGTACTTAAGC
The DNA here is from genome assembly GCF_023845585.1 of Clostridium sp. CMCC3677. Taxonomy (GTDB): domain Bacteria; phylum Bacillota; class Clostridia; order Clostridiales; family Clostridiaceae; genus Clostridium; species Clostridium aquiflavi. The sequence goes on along the minus strand of NZ_JAMQHS010000007.1, from coordinate 142,575 downwards.
ATGAGATTTTTGATGAAGATTTACTTGAATGTGTAGCAGGAGTTGGAAGTAATATTAATTCAGCTATTGAACATGCAGTATCTAGTTTTTCTTTATCATCATTATGTGGAATAACACATGCATTAAGAAATGAAGAAGGTCATAAATTAAAAATAAAATATTATGATAAAATAAATGAGTTTACGCTCTATAAAAGCTGTTTAACAGCTCAAGGAAAAAAGTTGGAAGGTAAAAAAATAGATTATTGGGAACTATTGGGGGAAGAAATAAAAAAGCGCTTAGGAAATAAAAGGGTTTATTATATAAAGATATATGCATCTAAAACTGGTAATTCAACAAACTGCGAATGTAGAATAAATGGAACAGTTAATATTAGCATAAGTAAGATTATTAATGAACATATTAAAGTGTGGAAAATAGAAGAAGCATTGTATTCCGAAAAACAAATTTTTGTTTTAATTCAAGGAAAAAATACATATGTACCATATAATTTTACCCCAATACATATTAGTAATATTACTATGAAAGCATTGGATTTATACAAACAATGTGATTCAGCAGAAAAATACAATAATTTATATACTCAAATTTTTAATTTCTGTGCTGATAACACTTTAACTACTGAATTATTTTGCTTTATACCAGAAATTTTTTGTGAGTTTATATTCCCAGAGGTAAAGTATTCAGATGAAATTATATTACTAAAAGGAAATGAAAAGATTCAATTATTTAAAGAACAAATTATGTCTTATAATTTAATATATGATATTATTGAAAGAACTATTAAAAGTGGATACTATGAAAATAGTGAGATAATGAATATTGTTTTTAAAAGTTCATTATTTAATGCAATTAATAAAGCTTTAAATAATGGGAGTAAAATGGAGAGTTTATGTATGACTTCTTTAGCATTTAATGTTAGAGCTGATTATAGAGTTTTTTAAGTAACTAAATATAAAAGGTTGTTACATTTTGAACTGCTCCCTGTTAAGCAGACAGGGAGCAGTTCATTTTATTTTGTAACAACCTTTTTAAGATTTACTTTTCCTTAGCAAATATTTTTTTATTAAGACCATTTAAGAAACAATTAAATTTAATAGCTACAACATCTCGTGAAAGTAAAAATGTAATAATAAAAGTACCTATTATAATGATTATAAATTTAACAATATCACTTGGTATAAGAGAACATATGCCCAACACAACACCAATAAAATAAGTATGTAGTAAATATACCGATAAAGTATTTCTACCCAATTTGCATAAAAAAGTTTCCTTTTTAGTTACCAAATTTGCAAATACATATATAAATAGAAAACCAATTCCGTAGTTTAGTGTAGCAAGAATAATACTTTTTATCATACCTATTTCAAAATGATTATAAGAACGATCAGCCCATAAAAATTCTCCTGGAATATTAAAAAGCTTAACAAATAGAATTGCAAGTGTAATACCTATACCAGTAATTAATATAGAAGGGACTTGTCCAAATTTTCTTAATTCATGTAATTTTTTTTCACTTGTATAATATCCAGCTAGAAAGAATGGAGTAAATGCAAGAGTACGTGAAAGCGACATGAATGTACCTAATTCACTAAAAAGTCTAGCAGCTATTCCTACAATGATACTGATCATAAATATATTTCTAATTTTTAAAAGATCTGGTAAAAATATTTTCCAAAGGAACATTGAAAATATATACCATAATGCCCACCCAGGAGTAAAAAATGAAAATACAGTTATACTTGTAATTTCAACAGCATTATTTCCTAGAAAATATCTAGAATACATCTCAATTATATTCCATATTATGTTGAAAAATAGAAATGGTATAAATAAATTTTTTACTGCATTTTTACGTCCTTTTTCTATATTTTTAGAAAGATAACCTGATATAAAGATGAATACTGGCATATGAAAAAGATAAACAAAGGTATACATAATTCTAACAATATCATAATCCTTTCGTAAGAATTCTAAGCTATGTCCTAAGACTACTAGAAAAATTAATATACCTTTACTATTATCAATTAAATAATTCCTATGCGTTTCTACCATTTTATTAACCCCTTTTATTAATCAAAATAAGAGTATTCTTATTTATATCTTAATATAATTTTAAAATTCATACTATTTATAATAAAACATAGTGTTGCCTTAGAGTCAATAGTATTAGGATATGTTAATTTAACCATTTTATTAATTACATAAATTAAAAATCTTTGCTATATAATTGAGATAAATATATAATATAAGTATTAATTTAAGGTAGGGATAACAAATGAAAGAATTAAAAGTTATAGTGAAAAATGAATATGTAAAAAAATATAGCAATAAATATGCATTAATATCAGCGGAAACATTAGAAAATCCACAGGTGTTAAAAAATGAAGGAGATATTATTACATTAGTAGATAAGAAGCAACAATTTTTAGGTAAAGGCTATTATGGAAAGCAAAACAAGGGTTGTGGTTGGGTTTTAAGTAATAGTAAAAAGTGTAATTTTGATAATAAGTTTTTCTATGATAAGTTAAGAAATGCTTTTTCAAAAAGAATGAAATTATACCATTCTAAAGATACAAATGCTTTTAGAGTATTTAATGGCAGCGGTGATGGAATTGGTGGATTAACTATAGATTATTTTGATGAATATTATCTTATAACCTGGTATAGCAAAGGTATTTATGCATTCAAGGAGTATATAATAAAATCTATAAAATCTTTAGTTTCATTTGAAGGAATATATGAAAAGAAGAGATTTGAAGACAATGGAATGGTTGTAGATGAAGATAGCTATTACTGTGGTCAAAAAGCACCAGAACCTTTAGTTGTTAAAGAAAACAACGTGAATTTTGCCATTTATTTAAATGATGGTGCTATGGTTGGGGTATTCTTAGATCAAAAGGATGTTAGAAAATCTATAAAGAATACTTATTCTAATGGTAAGAGAGTATTAAACACTTTTTCATATACAGGAGCATTCTCAATGGCAGCAGCAATGGGTGGTGCTATAACTACTAGTGTGGATTTGGCAGGTAGAAGTTTAAAAAAGACTATTGAAAATTTTGAATTAAATAAGATTGATCCAAATAATCATGAAATTATTGTAGAAGACATATTCCATTACTTTAAGGAAGCTAAAAAAGATAATAAGAAATTTGATTTAGTTATATTAGATCCTCCAAGTTACGCTACTTCTAAAGATAATACATTTAGTGCAGCAAGTAATTACAAAGATTTAGTTAAGAGTGCTATTGATGTTACTGAAGATGAGGGAGTAATAGTTTGTTCTACTAATTGTTCTACATTTAATATGGATAAATTTAAGAAGTTTATTGATAAAGCATTTGTAGAAAGTAATAAGAAGTATTTTATTCTTGAGGAACATACATTACCAGAGGATTTTGCGGTTTCAGATAAATATCCTGAAGGCGATTATCTTAAGGTAGTTTTTGTTAAAGTATACTGTGATAAATTAATGAATGAAATTGAAAATATGAACTAAGATTATAAACAATAAATATAGAATAAAGCATTGTTAAATAGTGTTTAAAATTAAGATTTAGATTTAATCTAGATCTTTTTTTATTGATATGAATAAATTAATACATTAATATATATGAAGTTTTAAACAACATGTTGAAATCTTATTAAAGCAAAATAGATTAATATCGATAATATATAATGAAATTGCAATTTAATTTAATAAAGAATCTAATTTACAAGATACTATAAAATTTTAGTACACTAGATATAAGAAGGAGATGTATAAGGTGGGAAATAACTGGGGGTTCGATGTAAAAAAGATACATAAGGTAAATTATATAACTATAATTGTTATATGTTTACTTATGAGTGTAACTACTATGTCAATGCTTAACTTTAAAGTAAGTATGGAAGACTTATTACCATTCATAATAATATTAATAGGTTCAACTATCATATACTTTGCGAATATAAAGGATATGATAAAAGCTATAGCATTTAGTTTAGCTATAATACTTTCAAATTTTGGGTATTTTTTATCTGCGAATTTTAATGAACAAACCATAGCTTCTGATACATTAGTTTTTGTAGCAGGAATAGTATGTGCAGCATTATATTTTAGCAAAAAATTATTGGTTACTAATGCACTTATTTTGGATATATGTATTGCAATATTATTTTGGGTTAATCCAGGAAGTATTTTAGGAAAAAGTTTTTCATATTCTAATATGCTAAATTTTTTTGTAATTTTAAATGGAATTATAATTTTAATCTATTGTCTTACTATTTGGGGGGGACAGCTTATTGAAGCAGCAAATAAAAAATCTTCAGAAAGTAAAAATTTAATAGATAAATTAGATGAACTGTTATTAAATATTAAAAGTGTTACTAATGACTTAGATGGTAACATCGAAAATTTTTCTGAAGATATTAAACTTGTTAATGGTACTAGTAAAGATATAAATGAGTCTATGGAACAAATAAATATTGGAGTTCAAGAAATAGTAAGGAGTATGTCAGATATAAACTTAAGAATAAATAACTCAACTGATTCATTGAATAAAACTAGTGACATATCTAATTCAATATCTATGATAGCAAATGAGATGAATGATAATGTTAAAGATGGATCAGAAAAAATCAATTCTATGAATAGTACTATGGAGACAATTAAATCAGCTGTAGAAATATCTTTGGATACAGTTAACACTCTAAAAAATAGCATTGATAAAATAAATTCTGAAATTAATAGTATTTATGAGATTTCATCTCAAACTAATTTATTATCATTAAATGCAAGCATTGAAGCAGCTAGAGCTGGAGAACATGGAAAGGGATTTGCTATAGTTGCAGAAGAAGTTAAAGAACTTGCTGATCAAAGTACTAAGATAGTAAAAAATATTTATGAAATAATTACTGAAATAAATTTAATTACTAATGATGCAGTTGTTAAGGTTTCTGAAGGAAACACTTCAGCAGATGATGGAATTAAAGTTGTTAATGATGTGTGTAGTTCTTTCAATAACATTGAAGAATATTTTAAAACAATGAATGAGTATATAGGAGAAGAACATACTCTTATTAAAAATGTAGTGGATAATTTTATACCTATAAAAATAGAGATTGAAGGGATAGGAAGTATTACTGAAGAACATTCAGCATCTACAGAAGAAATTGATAGAACAATCAATGAGCAAAGCAAGAAAATTAACTCAATGACTTTATCTATAGAAGAAATTAGCGAATTAAGTAAAAATTTAAAGAAACTTTCTTCTAGATAGATAGTAATTAAAAAACATAGAGAGAAAGCAGTACGTTAACATTTATTTAGTGAAAAAGAAATTTAATATTTTAAATACAAGTTAAAATGCATACTGTAAATTAGTATGCATTTTTGTTAATTTCAATAAATTAATGTATTAATATATTCAAAATATAAACAAAAATGACAACGATTACTAAAGTTAAATGTATTAATATCGATAATATATAATGGAATTGGAAATTAATTTGATTAGGAGATGTATTAAAATGGAAAACGATTGGAGTTTTGATATTAAAATTATACATAAAGTAAATTATATAACTATAATTGTTATAAGTTTACTTATGAGTTTAACTACTATGTCAATGCTTAATTTTAAACTACGTATTAATGATTTATTACCATTCATAATAACAATAATAGTTTCAATTATAATATTTTTTTCAAATATAAATGATTTCATAAAAGCTATATCTTTTAGCTTAAGTATAATACTCTCAAATTTTGGATATCTTTTATTTGCAAACTTTAATGAACAAACTACTGCATCGGATGCATTAGTTTTTGAAGCAGGTATTGTATGTGGTGCATTATATTTTAGTAAAAAAGTATTAATTATAGATGCATTTGTTTTAGATATATGCATTGCAATCTTATTTTTGTTTAATCCTAGAAGTCTTTTAGGGGAAAATTTTTCATACTCAAATATGTTAAATTTTTTTGTTATTTTAAATGGAATCACAATTTTAATTTACTGTATTACTATCTGGAATAGAAAATTAATTGAAGTAGTAGATAAAAAGTTTTTAGAAAGTAGGGAGTTAGCAGATAAATTGGATGCAATCTTATTAAATAAAACTAGTGAGATATCTAATTCAATATCTACAATATCAAATGAAATAAATGATAATGCTGAATATGAAGCAGAAAAGATTAACAATATAATAGATTAAAGAAAATTTCAAAGTAATTAGCAAAAAATAACTGGTTAGGAGAAGTTCAATTACTCAGTCCATTTTACTTATGTATATATCAACACTCTACTATAAAACATAGCCAATATTTTTATTATAGAGTAAGAAAAAACAAGATATTAAGGAATATTTTATTTCATTATGCTATACTACTGATTATAGGATATATTAGGAGGCAATTCACGGATGGATAAAAGGCAACTAGTTATAATCTCTAGTAATGCAAAAAAATTTTTAGAAGTATCTAATAAAGCTAAAAATAATAAATTTGAATTTTCAATACATGAAAGCATAGATGAAGTTATTAAGTTAGATGAAAATTTAATAATAATAGACACTAATGTAGGTAATGAAGAAGTTATTAGAACTATAAAAAAACTAAAGAATGAATTTTTAAAAGTTAAATTAGGAATTATAATATGTATAGATAAAGAGAATATTGAGAGTTTAAAAGAGTACATAAAAATTGGAGCAGATGATTATATATTAAAACCATTTAGCTTTGAAGAAATAGATTTAAGAATTAGTAATCAAATTAAGTTAATGAAAGCAGAAACAAATTCTAAGATAAAAGATATTCAGTTTGATGCATTATTAAATAACACTCCTTTTATGGCTTGGTTTAAGGACAAAGACAGTAATTATATTAAGGTAAACAATGAATTCATGGAACATAGTGGAAAAACCATGAAGCAAATAAAAGGTAAAGGTGATCATTATGTATGGAGTGGAATGGTAGGAGATAGGTGTAGACAGTTTGATTTAGAAGTAATGAATAAAAGAACACAAGTAGTTTTTGATGAGATAATTCCTGGAGCGAAGGGATTTAAGCAATTTAACATGTATAAGGCACCAGTATTAAATGAATTTGATGAAGTAATAGGTACTATAGGTATTGCAAGAGATATTACTGATTTAAAAAATAAAGATGCAAAATTACAAATACTCATGAATAATTTACCATTTCCAGTATGGTTAACTGATACGAAAGCAAGATACGTTAATGGAAACAATAAATTTTCAGATTATTTTAATGTAAACATAGATGAATTAATAGGAAAAGTCCCACATGAATTTTTTGGAGAAGATGTTGTAGAAAATATTCATGATGAAAATAATGAAGTAATGGAATCCAAAGAGACTAGAAAATTTGAGTCTGATATTAAAATTAAAGGTGAAATTAGAAATGTAGAAATATATAAAACTCCAGTTTTTGATATAGGAAATAAGGTTATTGGTATCACTAGTGCTCTTATAGATATTACAGAGATTAAAGAAGCACAAAGAAAAATAAAGAAACAAGCTTTTACAGATGCTTTAACTCAAATATCAAATAGAACTGCATTATATGATTATATGAAAGATGAAAATGATTATAGTAAAATAGGTATGATGCTTATAGATATTGATAACTTTAAAGATATTAATGATTATTATGGTCACAACTTTGGTGATAAAGTAATTGTACATGTAGCAAATGAACTTAAGGAAATCTGTAACGATGCTTTTATATGTAGATTTGGCGGAGATGAATTTTTGATTGTTTTTAAAGATGTAGAAAATGAAGATGTTATAAGTAATCAAGCTGAAAAAATATTAGAAAAAATACGTTTGTATAAAGAGCATGATTTTTCTGTTAGTATAGGTATTGCAATGGGAGATAATATATCAGATATAAATAGGTTGCTTGTAAAGGTAGACCTTGCAATGTACAAATCTAAAGAATTAGGTAAAAATAGATTTATGACATATACTAAAGAATTAGAAGCAGAAAAAAACTTAACTTTAAATATAGAAAAAGATTTAAAGTATGCAATAGCCAAAAATGAAGTAAAGGTATTTTATCAACCACAGTATACAATAGATAGAAAACTAAAAGGATTTGAAGCGTTATTTAGATGGCAAAGTAAAAAATATGCTAGTGTTCCTGTTATAAAAATAATAGAAGTTATGGAAAGCACAAACTTAATAATAGATATGGGCTATTATATAATGCGTGAAGCTTGTAAATTTGCAAAAAAAATAAATGTAAATAGAAAAGCGAAGATAGTAGTTTCAATAAACATATCTGCTATTCAAATAATGGAAAAAGATTTTATAAAAAAGGTAAAATCAATAATTAATAAGACCGGTGTATCTATTAATTGTATTGGAATAGAAATAACAGAAACAATATTAGTTAAAAATATAGAAGAAAATATAATGAAGATTAAAGAATTAAAGGATATGGGAATTATAATTAGTTTAGATGATTTTGGTACAGGCTATTCATCTCTTAATTATATTGTAAATATGCCTTTATCATTAATAAAGATAGATAAGAGTTTTATTAGCGGAATGAATGTAAAAAAAGAATATATAAAGCTTTTAAGATTAATTATTGCATCAGCTCATTCTTTAAATTTACCAATAGTAGCTGAAGGCGTAGAAACAGAAGAACAATTAGCAAAATTAAATAAAATGAATGTAGATTATGTTCAAGGATTTTTATTTTCTAAACCAGTAGAGGAAGAAAAAGCATTTAAATTATTAGAACTTGAATCATAAATTTACCATACAACTTAAAATTTTGTTGTATAACTATAATAAGCAAATATTTTATAAATATACTATTGTACGTGGTTAGTTAAAAAGTGTATAATGAAATGGCAGGTTATTAATTAAAATTACGAATGCGGGCTACATCTTAAGAATATTTCATATTTTTAAGATGTAGCCCAAATTTTTATATATTATATGAGAGGATTTAATTTTATTATAAGGAAGAGATTTAATTAAATATATAAGGATATCGGCTTTTACATATATTGATACAGTCTTTAACAGTATTTTCTCCATAATAGTTTATTAACTCAACAATAACTAATCCTAAAGCATTTTCTACTTTTGCTACATATAAAATGTGAACTAACTTATCGGTTAAATTATCAAAATTAAAACAATGTTTACTCATAATATAATAAATCCTCTCTAATTATAATTTATTAAATATATATTCATCTTTCAGGTATTCAATGACTAAAATCCAAAAATAATAAGATATATTTTAGAATATGAGCAATTAATAGAAATATATGCAGATTTAATAGAAATTTATCTTACAAAAATGTAATGTAAATGAAAGATATTTAAATATGTGATTCTATTAAGTTAGTATAGAATAATTTATGTAGAATATAACAAAGGAGAAGATGATTTATGTTTAACTCATTTCAATTAAAAGTAATAGCTTTAATATTTATGATATTAGATCACATTTATACTTATATGGGACCAGTAAGTGGAGTAAATATTCCTATATGGTTTGGATATTTAGGAAAACTTGCAGCACCAGTATTCTTTTATTTAATAGTAGAAGGATTTTTTAAGACTAAGAGTAGAATTAGTTATATGAAAAGACTATTTGTATTTGGAATTATAATGATTTTTGTTGATATTACATTTAATATCCATAACAATATATTTTTATCATTAGGATTAGCAGTAGCGCTTATGAATATGATAGAGTACACTAAAAAGTGTAAACAAGAAGGTAAGGATTATTGGATTGGAATATTGTGTAGTGTGGTAATTGGAATATTGATGATTTTTACAGAAGCATCTGTATATGGTTTGGGAATGACATTAATATTTTATTTCTTAAAAGAAAAGAAGATATTAATGTCCATAGCATATATACTATTTAGTATATCACCTATTTTATCATCATTAAGTCTTGGAGAATATTTTATGGAATCAATATTTATTTGGGATTATCAATGGATGATGGTATTTTCAATAATATTAATACTTATGTATAATGGAAAATTAGGTTTGCGTAATAAATTTAGTAAATGGATGTTTTATGTAATTTATCCCATTCATCTAATTATTATAGTTTTAATAAGTAGAGGATTGCTATTTTAGATTATGTTTGTATTTTAATATGAAGTTTATAAAATAGGAAATTTAATTTAAAATTCTAAAAATAAATATTAGTTTAATTAAGTTAATACAGATAAAAAAATTCTTTGCTTAATCATTATAAGCAAGGAGTTCTTTTTTTATTATATTAAATTACCACGTGAAAGTTTAATATAAGTAGCATTAAATTTCATAATTATTACTCCTAAATATAAATTTAATCTTTTGCTAAATTATAACACAAACAGATAAATATGTTATAATTTAACAAAAGATATTATAATATAGAAGAATTTAAGATACATAGGGGGAGAAACTTATATGCATTATGGCTATGTATTATTATTTCAATAACTCCTTTGCTTTGTATATATAAAAAGATATTATTAATATAATAATAAGAGATTAACAATAAAAAAATCAACTTATGAGGTGGACAATGATTTTTAAGACTTTAAGTTACATAGGAGAAAAATTAAATGATAGTGGAGTAGTGTGGGCTGTAGGAGCATCTATTTTATTAAATAGTTATGGACTTGCAGATCATCCTAATGATATTGATGTTTTAGTAGACACAAATGATATTGAAAGAGTCGATAAAATTTTAAAAAGTATTGGAGAAAAGAAAGAAAGAAAAGAGTCAAAGACATATTCTACAAAATACTTTTATGAATATGTTGTGAATGGAATTGATATTGATGTCATGGCTGGATTAAACATTAACTATAATGGTGGAGTATTTAAATATACTTTTGATAATAAGTCAATTTCAGAATTTAAGAATATAAATGGAGTAAATATACCATTAACTTCTTTAGAGGATTGGTACGTTATATATCAGTTAATTCCAAATAGAGAGAAAAAAGTGAATTTCATAGAGGACTATCTAATATCAAATGGAATAAAAAATAAGGGATTATTAGAAAGAACATTAAAGTGTGAATTGCCTGATGAAGTTAGAAATAAAATTAAAAAAACATTAATTTTAATAATACATACAGTTTTACTAAAAGATTGCTGAATTTAATGAATGATTAAAAATATACCTTACAAAATATTTTAAATAAATAGTAGTATTTTATGTTTTAAAATGCTAATTCAGCAATTGTGTAAACATATTCATATTGTTTAACAAATAATTTTTATGGAGGTTAAAAATATGGATAAAAAAGAAATAAAAATAGTTACTATTGGAGGGGGTTCAAGTTATACTCCTGAATTAATTGAAGGATTTATAAAGCGTAGTAATGAACTTCCAATTAAAGAAATTTGGCTTGTAGATATTGAAGATGGAAAAGAAAAACTAGAAATTGTTGGTGCTATGGCTAAAAGAATGATTAAGGCAGCTAAATTAAATTGGAAAATTAATTTAACTTTAAATAGAAGAGAGGCATTAAAGGATGCTGACTTTGTAACAACTCAATTTAGAGTAGGCCTTTTGGATGCGAGAATAAAGGATGAAAGAATTCCTTTAAGCCATGGACTAATGGGACAAGAAACCAATGGTGCAGGTGGAATGTTTAAAGCCTTTAGGACAATTCCAGTTATTTTAGAAATAATTGAAGATATAAAAGAATTATGTCCAAATGCATGGCTTATAAATTTTACAAATCCAGCAGGTATGATAACTGAAGCAGCTATTAAATATGGAGAATGGAATAAAACTATAGGATTATGTAATGTTCCAATCAATTGTATAAAACAAGATAGTAAAGCATTAGAACTTGAAGAAGAAGATTTATTTTTTAAGTTTGGAGGAATAAATCATTTTCACTATCATAGGGTATGGGATAGTTGTGGAAATGAAAGAACAAAAGAATTAATAGAATTATTATATAATCCAATTAATGAAAATTCAAATAATGAAGCGGTAGTAGCAAATATTAAAGAATCAAAATTTATATATGAACAAATAAAAGATTTAGGATTATTACCGTGTCCATACCATAATTACTATTATGCTACAGATGATATGCTAAATGAAGAACTGGAAGGTTTTTCAAAGGGAGAAACAAGAGCTGAGGTTGTTAAAAAAACAGAAGAGGAATTGTTTGAATTATACAAAGATGTTAATTTAGATTATAAACCAGAACAATTAACTAAAAGAGGTGGAGCTTATTATAGCGATTCAGCATGTGAAGTTATAAGTTCAATATTTAACGATAAAAGAAATATTATGGTGGTGAGCACTTTAAACAAAGGAGCAATTATAGATCTTCCATATGATTCTGTTGCAGAAGTTTCAAGTATAATAACATCACATGGTCCAGAACCAATATGTTTTGGACAATTAGATGCATCATCAAGGGGAATGCTTCAATTAATGAAATCTATGGAACAAGAAACCATTTTAGCAGCAATTAGTGGTGATTATAATAAAGCATTACAAGCTTTTATAATAAATCCATTAGTTCCAAGTGGTAATGTTGCAAAGACAGTATTAGATGAATTACTTTTAGCACATAAAAAGTATTTACCTCAATTTAAAGGAGACGCTATACTTTAAGAACTAGTGGTATTTTAGTACAAGCATAATTATTATATTTAGATAGAGCTTATAAAAACTAATGGTTATAAATTTGTTATCAATGAGTCTGTAAGGATTATGTATAGTACAGAGCATAGTTAGATTGTATAAAAGCTTATAGATAACATGTTTTGTTTAATTGACAATGAAAAACTATTCAGAATAAAAAACATTTTGAATAGTTTTTTATGTATGAAGTCAAGTATTTTGTTCAATTTTGTGTATTAATATAGGGATTATATTAAAATAAAGTCTAATATTAAGAAACTAACTTTTATATAGGAAGGGGGGATTATAATGGTTAACATAACTAGAAAAGAAGAGGTTATGAAAAAACTACTAGAGCTTGAAAGTAAAAGTGAAAAAGGAGTAACAGCTACTCAATTAAGTTTATATATGAAATTAGATCGTACTAATGTAAGTAGATATCTAAATGAACTGTATAAAGATAAAAGATTGGATAAAAAGGATGGAAGACCAGTTGTATATAGTAGTATAAAAATAAAACAAAATAATAATTTAAGCGAAAATAGTAAAGAGCGAACAGTTAATAAAAAAGATAGTTTAGAGATGCTTGTTGGTTCAAAACATTCACTAAAATTGCCAATACAACAAGCAAAAGCAGCTATATTATATCCACCTAGAGGACTTCACACTTTAATATTAGGTGAAACTGGTGTTGGAAAATCATTATTTGCTGAAGTTATGTATTACTTTGCAAAAGAGTCTAATATGATATTGAATGATGCACCATTTGTCAGGTTTAATTGTGCAGATTATGCTGATAACCCTCAATTAGTTATTGGGCAAATATTTGGAATAAAAAAAGGAGCATTTACTGGTGCTGATAGTGATAAAGAAGGTTTATTAAAAAAAGCAGATGGTGGAATATTTTTCTTGGATGAGATACATAGATTGTCTCCACAAGGACAAGAAATGCTATTTACTTTTATTGATAAAGGATATTTTAGAGCTTTAGGTGATACAGAAAAGAAAATAAGAGCAGAAGTACAAATTATAGCAGCAACCACAGAATCACCTGAATCATTTTTATTAAAGACATTTACTAGAAGAATTCCAATGACAATAGTATTACCACCACTTAGAGAGAGAATGCTAGAAGAAAGATATAGGCTGTTAAGTGAATTTATAATAGCGGAATCATTAAGACTTGGTAAAAGTATATATGTAAGTAAAAATTCAATAATATCCTTTTTGCTATATGATTGTCCTAACAATATAGGACAATTAAAAAGTGATGTTCAACTTTCGTGTGCTAAGGCATTTTTAAATTATAAAATAAATAAGAGCAATTATATTTTAGTAGATCAAAAAGAATTACAGCCTAGAGTTCAAAAAGGAATAATGAAAATTCAAGAACATAGGGAAGAAATAGAGGTTATAGTTAAAAATATTACTGATATTTTAAGATTTTCAAGTAAAGATAATTTTCAAAGAAATTTTGAATTAGAATTTGGTGAATCTAATAATGTTAAAAATAAGAGCTTTTATTCAATTATAGAAAATAAGGTAGAATTATTAAAGAATCAAGGAATTGATGAAGAAAGTATTAATAATATTTTAAATATTGATTTTGAAGAGTATTTTAAAAAGTATATAAATACAATAAATACAAATTTAAAAAAAGAAGAAATTTCTAAGATTGTTGGATTAAAAATAATAAGAGTTGTTGAAAATATGTTATCTATAGCTTCTAAAAGATTAAACAGAGAATTTAATCAAAGAGTTTATTTTGGACTTTCACTACATTTACAAGGGAGTATTGAGAGAATTACTTGTGGAAAAAAGATATATCATCCTAAACTTAATATTATTAGAGTTCAATATAGAGAAGAATTCAATGTAGCCATGGAGATAGTTAAAATTATTGAAAAAGAATTTAATGTAGATGTTCCTTTAGATGAGATTGGATATGTAACTATGTTTTTATCTGCATGTGATGATGAAGCTCGTGAATACGTAGAAGAAAAAGTTAGTGTCCTTGTTATGATGCATGGAAGAAGTACGGCCAGCAGCATTACTGAAGTAGCTAATATACTTATAGGGGAAGAATATATACAATCATTAGATATGCCGTTAACAATGAAGGCAGAGGTTATGTTTAAAAAGGCTAAAGAAAAAATTAAAGAAATGAATACTAAAAAAGGATTATTAATATTGGTGGATATGGGATCATTGATTAATTTTGGAAGTATCATTAGTGATGAATTAGGTATTAAAGTTAAGACAGTGGACATGGTAACAACATTAACTGTTATAGAGGCAGGAAGGAAAGCAATAAATGGAAGAAGTTTAGATTCTATTTATAGTTCATGTCAAGAAATAGGAAGAACTTCAATACAAATGTCTAAGGAATATTATAGCCACCATAAAGAATTTATAATAATTACAACTTGTTTTACAGGAGAAGGTGCAGCGGAAAGAATAAAAACAAGAATAAGTTGTAGTTTGAAAAACATAGAAAAGGTTAGCATTATTTCTATTGATATATTAGATAAAGAAGATTTCTTAAAAAAGGTAAGTACATTGAAAGAAAAATATATAATATTAGCTGTGGTTGGAACTGTAAATATATTTATTGAAGGAGTACCATTTGTATCTGCACAGGATGTTTTTATGGAATATGGAGTAAAGCAATTAGATGATTTAATTGAAATAGAGAGTAATTTCTTAAAAGTAAGAAAAGCATTAGAAAATGAAATAACAGAAATTAATTGTATGGCTTTAATTAGTGACATTAGAAATATTATAAGAGATATAGAAGAAAGTTTGAATGTTAAAATTCAACATGATATACAAATTGGAATTCTAATTCATATAAGCTTTCTTATAGACAAACTAAAACATGGAATGAATCAGACTAAGTTTAATGAATTAGAAGAATATAGATACAAGTATTTAAAGGAGTTTTTGATTATTAGAAAAAGTTTAGGCATTTTAGAAAATAATTATAATATTGAAATTGGTGATGATGAATTAGCTTATATAGTTAGAATGGTTGTAGAAAATATAGTGTAAATATTAGTTATAACTTAACTGTAGATTGTGATATAAGGAGTTAACTTTATATAGAGTGTAAAAATAAGAAAGTGTGTAATTGATTTTACACACTTTTTTTGAGATTTTTACAATATGAGAATAGACTATAAACATAGGAAAAACATGATTTTAAAGAAAAATTTCTTTAATATAAATTTTGGCATGGTTATTGCTTAGTATATAGGTGTAAGGTAAAAATAATAAACAAGAATGAATATGTTTTAAAACTGTAATATAAAACTGTAACATAAAACTGTAAATTTAAAGGAGGATTTTAAGTGAAAAAGATATTGTTAGTTTGTTGTGCAGGAATGTCTACTAGTTTATTAGTTTCAAAAATGCAAGCAGCAGCAAAAGAGAAGGGAATTGAATGTAGTATAGAAGCAACAGGAGAAGCACAAGTTAAAGATCATATAGATAATATTGATATTTTATTATTAGGGCCACAAGTTAGATTTTTATTAAAACAATTTCAAAAAAGCCTAGCTGATAAGAATGTGCCAGTAGAAGTTATAAACACTATTGATTATGGAACAATGAATGGAAAGAAAGTACTAGCAAGGGCTTTAGAACTTATAGATAATAAATAATCAAAAAAAGGGGAGAAACTATATGGAAGAAATAATAATGAATCTTATAGTTCATAGTGGGGAAGTTAGAAGTTATTCAATGGAAGCAATTCAATGTGCTAAAAAGGGAGATTTAAATAAAGCTAGGGAATTGATAGAAAAAGCTGATGAAGAAATGTCAAAAGCTCATAATGTTCAATCATCTTTAATACAAAAAGAAGCTGGTGGAGAAAAAATAGAGGTGTCATTGCTTATGGTACATGCTCAAGATCATTTGATGACAAGCATGACAGTAAAATCTCTTGCTATTGAATTCATAGATATGTATGAGAAATTTGATGATAAGCTAAATAAGTAATAAAGTTAATTAGATGAAGAAGTATCTCCAACAATAGGAGCTTATTATATGGAATGGGGGATGAAAGAATGATAGGACTCGGGATTTCAGTTTATCCTAATCATGCAGATATAAATGAAATTGTGAAGTATATACATTTAGCTGGCAAATATGGATTTAAAAGAATCTTTACATGCTTAATTTCTGTAGCTGATAAAAACACTGAAGATGTAATTAGTGATTTCAAAACTATGTTATGTGCAGCTAAAGAAGAAAATATGGAGGTGATTGCAGATTTAGATCCAAGTGTATTTAAAAGTTTAGGGGCATCTATATATGACCTAAAAGTGTTTAAAGATATTGGATTAGATGGAATAAGGCTAGACTTAGGCTTTAGTGGATTAGAGGAATCTATCATGAGTTTTAATGAGTATGGATTAAAAATAGAACTTAATATGAGCAATGGGACTAAGTATATAGATAATATTTTATCTTACAAATCCAATATTGATAATCTATATGGATGTCATAATTTCTATCCTCATAAATATACAGGTCTTTCACTTGAACATTTTATTAAGTGTTCAAAACAATTTAAGGAACTTGGATTAAGAACAGCCGCCTTTGTAAATTCTAAAGAAGCCAAGTATGGACCTTGGCCTGTATCAGAAGGGTTATGTACTTTAGAAATGCATAGAAACTTACCAATAGATGTACAAGCTAAACATTTTTTAGCAACAGGACTTATAGATGATGTAATAATAGCAAATTCTTTTGCATCAGAACAGGAATTAAAGATATTAAGTGAAATAAATAAAGAAAAATTAATGCTTAATATTGAATTTGATGAAACTGCAACAGAACTTGATAAAAAGATAGTTCTTGAAGAATTTCATTACAATAGAGGTGATGTATCAGAATACATGATAAGGTCTACGCAAAGTAGAGTTAAATATAAAGATAAGCGCTTTCCAGCAGTTAATACTCCAAATATAAAAAGAGGAGATTTATTAATAGATTCGGATTTATACACTAGATATGCAGGTGAACTTCAAGTTGCATTAAAGGATATGAAAAATAGTGGAAAAACAAATGTGGTTGGAAAGGTAGTTGATGAAGAAGTATTTTTATTAAATTATATAGAACCTTGGACAAGTTTTTGTTTTAGAGAAGTAAAAGGTTAAAAGTTATAAGAATAAAAAAATATACCTAAGTAAGGAGGAAAAGGTCTATGAAAAAATTTTTTGATTGGATGGAAGAGCATTTTGTACCTATCGCAGCTAAAATAGGTGCTCAAAGGCATTTAGTAGCAATACGTGATGGGTTTGCAACAATAACACCATTAATTATGGCAGGAGCATTTGCAGTATTATTTAATAATTTAGGTTTTAAATGGTATCAAAACTTTCTGGATTGGCTATTACCAGTGGGATGGAAAGCTTGGGGTGTAGCTATTTCTAATGGTTCTTTTGGTGTTATGTCAATATTAATAGTATTTACAATATCTTATCATTTGGCAAAAGGATATGATAAGGATCCATTAGCAGCAGGTATATTATCATTAGGATCTGCAATGCTTTTATATGCAACAAATGCTGAAGGTGCATTACCATTTACTTTCTTAGGAGCTCAAGGACTATTTATATCTATAATAGTAGCATTAGTTGTTACAGAAATTTTTGTTAAGTTATCAGGAAATCCTAAATTAATTATAAAGATGCCCGAGGGAGTTCCACCAGCAGTTTCTAAATCTTTTGCAGCTTTATTGCCATCAATTATAGTTTTAGCTTTAACAGCTGGAGTTAAGGAATTATTAATAGTTATAAATATACCAGATGTTCATCAGGCATTATTCTTAGCACTACAAAAACCACTACAAGGTGTTGCAGGTAGTTTAGGTGGAGTATTACTTATAATTTTTGTATCTCAATTACTATGGTTCTTTGGATTACATGGTTCTAATATACTTGCACCAATTATAAATGCGCTACTACTTCCATTGCTTGTTTTAAATACAGAAGCAATTAATTCAGGAGTAGAACCAAAATATATTGTAAGTAGTCAATTTTTAGATTCATATGTAAATATGGGTGGATCAGGAGCTACTATTGCATTAATTATAGCGATATATATTTTAGGAAAGAAATCAGGATCTCAACAAAAGATGATTGCAAATTTAAGCTTAGCACCAGGATGTTTTAATATTAATGAACCAATAATTTTTGGTATGCCAATAATATTAAATCCAATGTACTTTATTCCATTTATGTTAGCACCATTAGTATCTGCATTAACAGCATATGGTTTAACAGCAATACACTTTGTACCAAAAGTTTCAATTATGGCAGGATGGACAACACCTCCAATTTTAGGTGCAATATTCTCTACTAACTCAATTAGGGGTGGAGTTACAGCTCTTATTTGTTTAGTTATTAGTGTATTAATATATCTTCCATTTGTTTATGTAGCAGGAAGACAAGAACTAAAAAATAACCAATAAATTTATTAAAGCTTTATCCTACTAATTATATAGTAGTTTAATATCATATAAATTATCCTCTCAAAATTAGCCCATTTTATAAAACAATTTATTTACAAAAAGCACTTCAGAATGTTTTTCTGAGGTGCTAATTTTTTTATTATTTAGGAAATTATATTATTGAAAAATTTGTAGATAACTTAAATTATAATTTTATTTTAAGGATAAGGATTAAAACCTAAATAATATTATTTCTTTATTTAATAGGATATAATTAATGTATATGATGCACAAAAAAGGAGCGGTATAGATTGAATATATTGATTGCAGATGATGAAAAGCAGATGCTTAAAATACTAGAAGCTTATTTTAAAAGAGAAGGATTTAATACTTTTGTGGCAGAAGATGGTGAAATGGCATTAGAAATATTTCATTCAAATAAGATAGATATAGCAGTGTTAGATTGGATGATGCCTAAAATTAGTGGAATAGAAGCTTGCAGATATATAAAGGAAAACAGTACTGCAAAGGTACTAATATTAACTGCAAAATCTCAAAATGATGATGAAATAGAAGCATTAAATTGTGGGGCAGATGAATATGTAAAAAAACCATTTGATCCAAGAATACTTTTATTAAGAGCTAAAAAACTTGTGAATTTTAATGAAAAAATGATAGTTAATGGTATTAAATTAAATATTAATGAACAAAAAGTATATAAAAATGATGAAATTTTAAAACTAACTAAAATAGAATATGATCTTCTTTTAGTTTTTATGAAAAATAAAGGTATTATCTTATCGAGAGATAAACTTATAGATTTAGTGTGGGGAATTGATTATATTGGAGATTATAGAACAGTGGATACTCATATAAGGCGATTAAGGGCAAAAATAGGAGAAGATAATATAAAAACATATAGAGGAATAGGTTATAGTTTGGAGGTTGATGAAAATTAAGATAAGCAGAAAGCTTACTGTTAGCATAGCTTCAGTTGTGATTATAGTTTTAATAATTTCTATATTAATAAACTTATTCTTTGTGGGAAAATATTATATATTTGAAAAACGTAAAATTTTAAATAGTGTAGAAAATCAAATATTAACAGAAGACATAGATGTACTAATTGATGATATACCTAAAATAGAACAAGAAAACAGTGTTGTCATCGTATATGGAGACTTAAATGATAATTTGAATAATATAAATGAAAATTTAATTTCAAATTTTAATTTAAAGAAGGTTAAATTAAATAAATTTTGGGTTACTGAAGAAACACTAAATAATATAAATAATAGAAGCATTAATAAGATATATGATCAAGGCGTACCTAAATATAGGATGTTAACAAAATTTGTAAAGAAAGATTCATATATATTTGCAATAGGATTATCCATCCCTTATATTGATGAGACTATAAGCAGTGTAAATAAATTCAACATATACTTAAATATGTTATCTATAATTATAATTATTATATTATGCGCCATAATATCAAAAAAAATAATAAATCCATTAGAGCATCTTAAAAAATTATCTAGGGATATTTCTGAGTTGAATTTTAGAAAAGAAGAAATACATACTAATGATGAAATAGAAGAACTTGCAATAAGTATAAATAGCATGAGTGAAAGTCTAGAGAAAGCTCATAGTGAAATTAATATAAAAAATAAAAGATTGAAGGAATTAATTTCAGATATATCTCATGAATTAAAAACACCTTTAGCTTTGATTAAAGTATACAGTCAGGGATTAGAAGATGGATTAGATGACGGTACATATATAAATACAATACAAGAGCAAATTGATGAAATGGATTATTTAATAGAAAAATTATTATTTTGGGCAAAATTAGAAAATAAACTAAGGAATAATTCAACTTTTGACATAGGAAAAAATATTAAAGATATAATAAAAAAATATCAGCTTATTCTTAAAGAAAGTGATATAAAACTATATTTAAATTTTGATGAAAAGAAAGAATATATCATATATGCTGATGAAGAAGATATTGAGGTAGTATTAAATAATTTTATTACTAATGCTATAAAATATACTAGCAATAATAGTATTGAAATAAAATTATTAGAAACTTTAGGGAAAGTAGAATTTTTCATATCAAATGGTATAGAAGACAGAGAAAAATATAATTTAAATGAAATATGGCAACCTTTCTGTGTATTAGAAAAATCAAGGAATAAAAACATATCGGGAACAGGGTTAGGTTTATCAATAATAAAAAGTATATTAGAAAAATATAACTTTGATTTTGGATTTAATTTAAAAGGTGATAGTATTGAGTTTTATGTAACATTCATGTAACATTCTTAAGCTATTTTGTTTAAGAGGTGATAATAATGAAAAGAGTAATATCTTTAATACTAGCGGTATCATGCGCTACAACAGTTTTAATGGGATGCATAAACAAAGATAAAATTAATAATAAGCTTTATTCAAAGGTAGAAGATTTAGATTTTACTTTTAAAGTAGATCCAGAAACATTTAAGGTTGAAGTTGAATCAAATGGAGTGAATGAAATAGTTTCAGAACCATTAGAAAATATGAAGGTATCTGATCTGAAAAATAATGGTGATGAAGTGTCATGGAAATACGATGAGAAAAATTTAAATGTTGATGTTAAAAAACAAAATAATTACTTAGATATTTCTATAAAATCTACTAAAGATGAGGAGAATAAATTTTCTTGGCCTAATGTAAGCGGAGAAAGCTATATGCTTCCACTAAATCAGGGTAAGTATATTCCAAGCAATGATTTAGTTTGGAAAGAGTATTTAAATGAATCTGAAATGAAAGTTATAGAATCTTTTTCAATGCAGTTTTTTGCAGCAAGTAAGAAAGATTATTCGTTATTATATATAATTAAAAATCCATATAACAACAATATTACTTTTGATACTAAAGAAAATATAAAGTTTACATTTAATCATGAATACCCATCTATAAATAAAAATAAAGAATATGGTTTTAGAGTCTACTTAACTAAAAATAGTCCTGTAGATATCGCTAAAACATATAAAAATTATTTAATTGAAAATGATAACTTTAAAACATTAGAAGAGAAAGCTAAAGAAAATAAAAATATTGAAAAACTATATGGAGCACCACATGCGTATTTTTGGGACAGAAATGTTATATCAGAAGAAAATATTAAGTGGAATAGATTAAGAGAAAATATGCCTCAAAATATAAAACTTTGGATACAAAATTTATTGAATACAAAAGTTTTAGATGGGGGTGAGCTTGCAACAGCTTTTGATGAATTTCAAAAGTTAGATTATACAGATAAGTATACTAAAAATAGAATGCTTAAAGGTTTTAATGAAATATTGCAATTAAAAGAGTTCTATAATTCTGAAATTTTCACTAATTTAGATAATGAAAGCAAAGTTTTAGTAGACAAAGGTATTGATAACTTAAATTCAGTAGAACTTATAAATTTAAATAAAAGATTGTTAAAAAGTGTACTATCAGATGATTTAGTACCTATTGAAAAATGGTCTGATGCTAACACTGTTGATGTAATAGAAGATATGAAAAATTCAGGGTTAGATAATATGTGGCTTGGACTAGATGATTGGCAAGAAGGTTTTATAAAGCCTGAACTTGTGGAAAGTGCAAATAAAGCAGGATATTTAATAGGAACTTATGACTCATATCATTCAATTCACAAACCAGGGGAAGAACAATGGATAACAGCTAAATTTAATGATAAATCTCTTTTTGAGGAAGCTACTGTAGCCAAAAAGGATGGAAAGAAAATTGAAGGATTCCAAGGTGTAGGAAGAAAGTTAAATCCAACTTTAGCAATGCCTAGTGTAAAGGAAAGAGTAACATCAATTTTAAATACAGGATTACAATTTAATTCATGGTTCCTAGATACAGATGGAACTGGAGAAATTTTTGATGATTATTCATCAAATCATATTACAACTGAAGAAGAAGATATAAAAGCAAGACTTGAAAGAATGGATTATCTTCAAAAAGAGTACAACATGGTAGTTGGTACTGAAGGTGGAAATGATTTTGCAAGCAAAAATATAGCTTTTGCACAGGGAATAGAAACACCATCATTTTCTTGGATGGATAAGGATATGAATAAAAATAAAGATAGTGAATATTATGTTGGCAGATATTATTCCAATACTAATGGCGTACCAGAAATGTTCTCAAAACAAATTCCATTAAAGGACAAATATAAAAAAATATTTTTAGATACAACTTATACTATTCCATTATATAAATTAGTTTATAATGATTCAGTTATAACAACACATTGGTGGGGATGGGGAACACTAAAAATAAAAGATGAGATAGAAAATAGAATGTTATATGAAGTCCTTTATAATGTACCACCATTATATCATTTAGATAAAAATGAATGGGTAGAGCACAAAGAAATAATAATTAAACATAGCAAAGTTTGGTCAGATTTTAGTAAAAAAGTAATAAATAAAGAAATGACTGATTACAAAATATTATCAGATGATAAATTGGTTCAAATGACTCAATATGAAGATGGTATAAAAGTAGTGTGTAATTTCTCAAATAATGAAGTAAATGCTGAAGGAGAAAAAATACCAGCAAAATCTCTTATAATAATAGATGGTAATGATAAAGTTATATATACACCGCAAGGTGAATAATATAAAGCTCAAATATTTAATTAAGTAATATTATTATTTTAGAGGGGTTATTTATGTTTAATTTTATTAAGCATAAGTAGCTCCTTTTTACTCTATTGTTCTACAGGTATTTTTCTATTTACCTAAGAACTATAACTGCTAATAAGATCTTAAATGTATTTACATATATTATAGAGTAAAGTATTGTAGCTTAATATAGGAAAATCGTTAAAGAGGTGAATGTATTTGATACTCAAACAATTGAGTTATTCATTGGCAAAGGAATTTATATGTAATATATATCATTTACATATAAAATTTATAAGTTTATGATAATGTAATATTAATAAAAACTTTATGGAGTGATAGTAATGAATAACATTTTAATAATTGAAGATGAAAAAAGTGTATCAGAAGTTTTAAAGGCATACCTAGAAAAAGAAGGATATGGAGTGTATTCTACAGAAAATGGACTAGATGGAATTGAAATTTTTAGAAAAGAAAAAATTGATCTTGTTATTTTAGATTTAATGCTACCAGATATAGATGGAGAGGAAGTTTGTAAAATACTTAGAAGAATATCAGATGTATATATTTTTATGTTAACTGCTAAGAGTACATTAAGTGATAAAATTGAGGGGTTAAATATTGGTGCAGATGAGTATTTAACAAAACCATTGAGTCCAAGAGAACTTACTGCACGTGTAAATGCTTTGTTTAGAAGAATTGGTGAAAGTAATGATAATATTCTTTTTCTTGATGATGGTAAATTAACAATAGATAATGAAAAAAGAGTAGTTAAATTAAATATGCAAGAAGTAAGTTTAACTCCAAATGAGTTTGATATATTATATGTTTTAGCTTCAAACAAAGGAAAAGTATTTTCAAGAGAAGCTATAATAGAAAGAGTATTCGGTATTGATTTTGATGGCTCAGATAGAATTATTGATGTACACATTAAGAATCTACGTAAAAAGATTGAAGAAGACAGTAAATCTCCAAGATACATAATTACTGTTACCAAAATTGGTTATAAGTTTGGTGATGAAATATGAAACAAAATGTTAGAGAACGCTTAAGTTTTATTTTAATTTTTTGTTCCATAGTTTCAGTACTTTTATCAGCTTTAATTATAAATATGACAATAACAAACACTTTTAATAAATACATGAAGGATATACAAACTAAAAGAAACACAAGATTGGTAGAATATTTTCAACAAGTTTATAGAAGTGATGGTAATTGGAATAAAACTTCAGGGGAAGAAATGATGCACGAAGCATATATGAGTAATTATTGTTTAACTCTTTTAGATGAAAATAAAAAAGTTGTTTGGCAGATGAATCATGAGGATATACAATATAAAAATCATATGACAATAAACGGTAAAGAAGAAACAGGAATTTATACTTCTAACACTTTTGATATAAATGTTAATGAAAAAACAGTGGGATATATTATAGTTGGTCAATACTCACCTGTTTTACTTTCTCAAGAAGATCTAAGTTTTAAGGGACAGATTAATAAGGGGATTGTATTTAGTGGTATATTAACTTTAGTAATAGTAGCAGTTATAAGTTTAATTTTATCAAAGCAATTTTCTGAACCTATAAAATCAGTTGCAAAAACTTCTGTAAGTTTATCAAAAGGAAATTATAACTCAAAATCAAATATAAAAAGTAGCATTGAAGAAATTAGAAACTTAACTGAGAGCATAAATTCTTTAGGTGATAAGTTAAATAGTCAAGATTTACTAAGAAAGAGGCTTATTGCAGATATATCTCATGAAATAAGAACTCCTTTAAATGTACTTCAGAATAATTTAGAAGCAATGATAGATGGCATTATACCTATAACTATTGATAAGCTCATTAACTTAAATGATGAAGTAGTGAGATTTGGTAAGCTTTTAAATAACTTAAATGAACTAAAACAAATTGAATCTGATGAAATAGCACTCAATTTAGGTTTAGTTAATATAGAGCAACTACTTTTAACAGTAATAGACGACTTTTCAATTGCAGCAACAAAAAAAAATATAGAATTACTTATAAATGAAGATGAAAGCAAAAATCTTATAGTATTAGGTGATTATGATAAATTAAAACAAGTATTTATAAATCTTATTTCTAATGCAATTAAATTTAATTATGTAAATGGAACTGTATGGGTTAATGTTAATAGTGATATAAATTTTGTTAGAATTGAAATTAAGGACAATGGTATTGGTATTAAAAAAGAAGACTTGCCATATGTTTTTGAAAGGATGTATCGTGGAGATAAGAGTAGACACAAAATTGAAGGTAACGGAGTTGGTCTTACGATTGTAAAGAAAATACTAACATTGCATGCTGCAACTATTGATGTAGAAAGTAAAGAAAATATAGGAACTAAATTTATAGTATGTATAAAGAAAAATAATGAAATCACATAGTAAATTATAAAATAGTATAATATCAGTAGAAAAATATAAATTTTATTTTAGTAGTTATCAAAAATAGCACAGAAAAAATCTGTGCTATTTTTAATATAAACATAAAATCTTCATAACTTTTTATTATAATTCATTTCATAAGATGGAATTTTAATTAAAACATATTGGTGAAATAAAAATTATATAAGAGGTGAGATAGTATGACTATTAAAAGAGAAATAATTAAAGTTTATAATATGACATGTACTTCATGTGAAAGTAGAATAGAAAAAGCATTAAAGAAGGTTGATGGCGTTGTAAATGTAATGGCTAGTTATAGTTCTCAGCAAGTAATTGTTGAATATGATAACGTACTTTGTACTAAAGAACAATTAAATGAAGCTATTAATAAAGCAGGGTATAGTACTAAAAATTCAAGCACTATTAAAATTACAGGTTTTTTAGTTGTAGCTGCAGCTGTTTTACTCCTTGGTAATTCAACAACCGGCTTTGATATGAGTGCTAAGCTAAACAATGCATCTTATGTAGTATTATTTATTGTCGGCATGCTTACTTCTATCCATTGTGTTGGTATGTGCGGGGGTATAATGCTTACACAAAGCTTATCTAAAAATAGTATTGTAAATGAAAAGCAGAATAAATTTAAAATTTTAATGCCTTCAATTCTATATAATGCGGGAAGAGTAACATCATATACCATCATAGGTGGTATTGTAGGGGCTTTAGGTTCTGTATTATCCTTATCACTTAATGTAAAAGCTGGACTTCAAATATTTGCAGGATTATTTATGGTAATAATGGGATTAAATATGACTGGTTTCTCTTTATTTAGAAAATTTAATATTAAATTGCCATGGTCTTCATGCAATATAAAAAATAAATCTAAATCATCATTTTTAGTTGGTATGTTAAATGGATTAATGCCTTGTGGACCACTTCAAACAATGCAGCTTTATGCATTAGGTACTGGCAGTGCTATAACTGGAGCTATATCAATGTTTTTGTTTTCTTTAGGAACAGTTCCTTTGATGCTAGCATTTGGAGCTATATCAGGTTTCTTAAGTAAGGGTTATACAAAACAACTTTTAAAGTTTAGTGGAATTTTAGTGGTAATACTTGGATTAATAATGGGGAACAGAGGGTTAGCACTTGCAGGTGTTGGAATGCCTAATGTTAACACATTAGCACAAAATTTTTCAGGAACTGAAGTTAGAGCATCACAATCTAATATAGGCAAAGCAACCATTGAAAATGGAGTTCAAGTAATTAGGATGACAGCTGATAATAGTGGTTATACTCCTAATGCCTTTTATGTTCAAAGAGGTATACCTGTTAAATGGATTATTACAGGAAGTCAAATAAATTCTTGTAATAATGCAATAGTAGTTCCATCTTTAAATATACAAAAAACTTTAAAGTCTGGTGAAAATATAATAGAATTTACTCCAAATGATGGTGACATAAACTTTAGCTGCTGGATGGGAATGATTAGAGGGGTAATAAAAGTAACAGATAATCTTGATTCTGTAGACACTTCTAAGAAAGATTCATCAGTTCCAGCTCCAAGTAGTGGAATGAGTTGCTGTACTGGTGGAACAACAGAGTCTACAGCTCAACAAAAAACAAGTATATATGGTGATGATTTAAGCAAAGTTTCTACTGATAGATTAATTAAAAAAGCTAATATTTCAGGAGATATACAAAGTCTAAATATTAAGGGAACAGGTTATGACTTTGAACCACTTGCAATAGTATTACAAAATGGAATAAAAACAAAACTATCTATAGATCTTAACTCATTTGATAATCCCAATGGTAATTTTATAATATTAAATGTAGATAGTGGTGAGCAGGTAACTTCATTTATAGGCAAAAAAGATATTGTAAATGTTGAATTTAAGATAGACAAAATAGGAACTTATGTTATTTTCAAAGATAATATAGCAGAAGTTGCAATTGAAGTAACTGATTCATTAGAAAATGTTAATTTAAAAGAAGTTCGTGGTAAATATATAAACGAATAAGTTAATTGGTGATAATAATAATCCTACTCATATATAAGTGTTGAGTGTACTGTAAAAAGATATATAAAGAAATCTATACATTAAAACGTAATTACTATTTAAATGAATTTTTAATATAAATTAAATAAATTGATTAAATAAATAATATTATCAAAGAATTACAATTAAGCTAATGATATTAAAGTGTCATTGGCTTTGAGCTACTATTTTTTTTCATATGTCTTATGTTATAATTTTTAGTGGAAATAATATCTTTATGGTATGTATTAAATAAACTAAAGAATAAAATGAGGAAGGGGATACAAATTAAGTATGACTAAAACTGAAAAAAGTAATATAAGCAAAAATAATTGGATAATCCTTGCCATAGTAGTTATGTCACCATTTATGGCATGTCTTGATAGTAGCATAATAAATGTAGCACTACCTGTTATGGCAAAGGATCTTTCAACATCTATGGCTGGTATACAGCAAGTGGTTACAACATATCTTATAGTGATTTCTGCAACTATACTTATATTTGGAAGATTAGGGGATATAAAAGGAAAAACAAGTGTATTTAAATATGGATTTATAATATTTGTTTTAGGTTCTTTATTATGCGGAATATCAACTACGCTTAATTTTTTAACATTTTCAAGAATTGTTCAAGGAATAGGTGCAGCTATGACTATGTCCACAAGTCAAGGAATTATAACACATACGTTTCCAAAGAATGAAAGAGGAAGAGCACTTGGAATCTCTGGAACCTTTGTAGCACTTGGAACTTTACTTGGACCACCTTTAGGAGGATTAATAATATCGATAGTAAGCTGGGAGTACATATTTTTAATAAATGTTCCAATAGGAACATTAGCTTTTATAGCAGCAATGAAATATTTACCTAAGGATAAAATAAACATAAATACAAAGCAAACTTTAGATTATAAGGGAGCCTTACTTTTTCTTATATGCATAGTTTCATTATTTGAGGGACTACTTACAGGACAAAAGATTGGCTATAATCATATAACAGTAATTCTATCATTTATAATAGCTTTAGTTAGTTTTATTATATTTATTATATTAGAATTAAGAATAGAAGATCCACTTGTAGATTTATCAATATTTAAAAATAGAGTTTTTTCTATCAATGTATTTTGTGCTTTTTTATCATTTGTAGGAATTAGTTGTATAAATATAATACAACCTTTTTACCTTCAAGATGTATTGGAATTATCGCCAGGCACAACAGGGTTTATTATGATGGGTTATCCTATTGTTTTAACTGTTATAGCTCCATTAAGTGGATATTTAGCAGATAAAATAGGAAGTAAGATACTTACTTTAAGTGGTCTTATTATAAGTTCTATAGGTTTATTTGCTATGACAACTTTAAACGAGCAATCATCATTTCTAATAATTATTAGTGTTATATCTATAGTAGCTTTAGGTAATGGAATTTTCCAATCTCCTAATAATACTTTAGTAATGTCTTCAGTTGAAAAAAGTAAACTGGGAATAGCTGGTGGAATAAATGCTCTTATTAGAAATTTAGGATTTGTTTTCGGAGTTTCATTTTCAACTACTGTATTGTATAACAGAATGAGTTATAAAATAGGATATAGAGTATTGGGTTATGTTGAAGGCAGAGGAGATGTATTTATATATGGCATGAGGTGGGTATATTTTCTTGCAGCAATAGGATGCATTATTGGATTTATAATATCTTTAATTGATAAATTGCAGATAAGGAATATTCAAAAAAGTAATGAATCTAAAATTACTGAACAGTCTATATAGGTATCATCAAATGATTATGTAATTGGTTGACGAAGATTATATCTCATAAAAACTCCTTCTTGTAATGATTTGTTATCATAATTATTACCAAGAAGGAGTTCATTTTTTGAGTTTACACAAAATTATTTACAGAGCTATCTACCCTTATAGATATATCAACATTCTACAAAAACAGAGCCAAGTCTTAAAGTAATTTATAATTTTTGTATATTTGTTGCCATGGGACCTTTTTCACCATCTTGTATATCAAAAGTTACACTTTCACCCTCATGTAGGTCTTTTTCAGGACCATTTTCTTTAATTTGTGAGTGATGTGCAAAAACGTCATCTCCCTCATCACATGAAATAAAACCATATCCTTTTTCAGCATTGAACCATTTAACTGTGCCTGTTCTACTAGCCATAAACTATCTCTCCTTCTTAAATAAAGTTTTCAATATTAGTATTTGCTTAAAATTTATTTTTATTATTTTATATATAGAAATAGTTTGTCCATTTGGAAAGTATCAAGAATTTGCTAAATATCAGTTACTTCGTTATTTTGAGCAATTGTTATGCCTGAATGTCTTAATAAAATTATAGCTATTAAAGTAGTTACAGCTTCAACACTTGGAAATACAAGCCATACACCAGTTAAGCCCAAAAATGATGATAGTATAAGCACTAGTGGAATAATAGCAATAAAGCCTCTTATTAAGGAGATAATAAATGCTACTTTAGAACTTTCAATAGAATTTAAAAATGAAATTATAACAATATTAATTCCAACAAAGATAAATCCAATAAAATATAGTGAAAGTCCTGTTGTTGCATAAGTCTTTAATAGAGAGTTATTTTCACTATTAAAAAGTGAAATTAATTCATTTGAAAATAGATTGATTGTAAAATAAATTATCACTGAAATTATAAGTGATAAAGTAATTGAATATTTTAATAGTTGTTTTAGCTGTAGAAAATTTTTGTTACCATAGCTATTACTAATAAGAGGTTGCACTCCTTGAGCTATTCCAGTAAATATACCTATTGCTACAAGAGCTAAATTGGCTATAATTCCATAAGCTGCAACACCTATATTACCTGCAATATTTAAAATGACAATATTAAATGTTATAAGCACAATTCCAGAGGATATCTCTGTTACAAATGAAGAAAGTCCAAGATTAATGATATTTTTAAATATTGTTAAATCAAATTTACATTTTTTAATGGAAAAATTATTTTTATTTTTAACAAAATGTAATGATAATAATACTATACTAATTATTGGAGCAAGTCCTGTTGCAAAGGCTGCTCCGAACATTCCTAAGTTTAGTGGGAATATAAAAATATAATCAAGAATAATATTAGAAAGGCTTCCAAGGATCATTCCTCCCATTGCAAGTTTTGGGGAATTATCATTACGTATAAAAGCAATTAAAACATTATTCAAAATAAAACATGGTGAAAACAAAAATATAGTTTTCAGGTAAGTGTTTGTCATAGCAAATGTTTCTTTATTTGCACCTAGAAATTTACTTAAGGATTCAGAACCTAAGATCCCAGTAAGGGCAAAAATAATTCCAATAACAATACCTAAGATTATACAATGAGTAAAAACTTCATTTGCTTTGCTATGTTCACTTTGAGTCTTTAGTATTGTAAATTTTGTAGCACCACCAATACCTATCATTAGTCCAGTAGCGTGAATAAAGCTGTATACAGAAATAGCAAGATTAAGGGCTGCTAGTCCATTTGTACCAAGTCCATTTGAAATAAAATAGGTATCAGCAAGTATATAGCAAGAAAGACCGATCATTCCAATAACATTTAAAGTTATAAATTTCATAAATTTTAAATATAAAAAATTTTTTTTCATAAATTAACCCCTCCAAATAAAAAAACATTCGAATTTTCATACCTTCAATGGCCTAATGGTATGAAATACGAATGTTTGTAAAAGCATTTTTACCCGGCGGCAAAAATCAAACAATATAATTAATTGTTTTTAGTATAGTACAGGTTGGGATATTTTTCAATAGATCAGGATTAATTTTATTTTTATATCTTTATAAATAGAAAAGATATATATTAGATGGATTTAGGAGGATTTTAAGTTTATCATGCAAATTTAGAAAAGAGATTTTTCACAGGATATTAAATTATCCTATGAAAAATCTTAAACTTATAAATATATCTCTAGATATCAAACGAAAAGCCAGTAAAATTAGTGATTAAAAATTTGTATAAAATTTATTTGTAAGTTGTACGAGGGGAGGGTTCATTATCACCATAAGGACTTTCTTCATGACTTTTATTATCTACATTTTTAGCATATTTAGATGATGCAGGATCAGAATTAGCAATGTTGTTGTTTGAGTAAAGAGTTTTCTTTTTCATATAAATCCTCCTTCTATAATTTGCTCATAATATTTTATAGAAAAATGTTACGATATTAGCTTATCCATAATTATTAAAATTATATATTAAAAAAACTTAATTTATATTAAAAAACATGTTGAATATATAAAAAATATATGATATTATTTACTCAAGTAAAAGATTACATGGGTTTTAACACATTTTTGTTAAGGCATGTTACTGGTAAAGCAGGCAAGACCGAAATAAAAATGCATTTCTTTTAATTAAGAAATACATTTTATTTTGGTCTTTTTTATTCTAAAAAACGGAGGAGAAGAGTTATGGATTATAAAAAAGTAGGACTTCAAGTATTAGAACTTGTAGGTGGATCAAAAAATGTAAATAAGCTTACACATTGTGCAACTAGACTTAGATTTGAATTTAATGATATGTCAAAAGTTGAAGCTGAAAAGATTGAAAAACTACCAGGAGTTATAAGTGTAGTTAATAAGGGTGGACAATTTCAAGTTGTTATTGGAAATGATGTACAAACCGCCTATAGAGCTATACTTAATGAAACAGGAACTCTTGAAAGTTCAAAAAATAAATCAAATAAAGAAAATGTAGAAAAAGAAAGTATAGTTTCTCGTTTTATAAGTGTTATATCAACAACATTTACTCCTATGATTCCAGCAATTACTGGAGCTGGTATGATAAAAGCAGTATTAGCTATCTTAACATTAACAGGTATATTAACAGATGATAGTCAAACATATTATATTTTAAATACCATTGCAGATGCAGCATTCTTCTTTATGCCAGTATTACTTGCATATGGTGCAGCTATAAAGTTTGAATGTAGTCCAATATTAGCTATGACACTTGCAGGAGTATTATTACATCCTAACTTAGGCATACTTATGGCATCTGGAGAAGCAGTACATTTTATGGGGATTCCTGTAAAATTAACTGATTATGCAGGTTCAGTATTACCAATTATTATTACTGTATGGGCAATGTCTTACATAGAAAGATTTGCAGAAAAAGTATCACCATCAATTATAAAATTCTTTACTAAACCTTTAATAATTCTATTGCTTACAGCACCACTTGCTTTAATCGCAATAGGACCTTTTGGTACATATTTAAACGATTTAGTAGCAGCAGGAGCAGAATTTATTAATGGAAAAGCTAGCTGGTTAATACCATTACTTATGGGAGCATTACAACCTTTCCTTGTTGTAACTGGAACAGCATGGGCAATGACACCAATTGCAACAATGCAATTGACTAACAATGGAGCAGAAATGATTAATGGACCTGGTATGTTAGCATCAAATATAGCACAAGGTGCAGCTACTCTATGTGTTGCTGTTAAAAGTAAAAATAAAAATTTAAAACAACTTGCAGCTTCATCAGGTATAACAGCATTACTAGGTATAACAGAACCATCACTTTATGGAGTTACTTTAAAACTTAAAAAGCCACTAATAGCAGCTATGATAGGTGGAGGTTGTGCTGGTATATATGCAGGGCTTTCAGGACTTGTACGTTATGCATTTGTTTCACCAGGACTTGCAGCACTTCCAGCATTTATAGGGGAAAATCCAATGAATATAGTTCATGCTTTAATTACTTGTGCAATTGCCTTTGTTGTTACTTTTGTATTAACTTGGATTATAGGTTTTGAAGATCCAATTGATGAAGAAGAAGTAGAAGAAAATAATTCTACTGAAATAAAGAGTGAAGAAAAAGTAGAAATGAATTGTTCAATGGAAATAGCAAGTCCTCTTTCAGGAAAATTAATTCCTTTAAGCAAAGTTAATGATGATGTATTTTCAGGAGAACTTTTAGGTAAGGGGATGGCAATAGTACCTGATAAAGGGAATGTAGTTTCACCAGTTTCAGGAGTAGTTCAAACTGTACTTGCATCAAAACATGCAGTTGCAATAGAAAGTGACAATGGAACTGAAATTTTAATTCACATAGGCCTTGATACTGTAAATCTTGAAGGAAAACATTATGAATCATTTGTTAAGAGCGGAGATAGAGTTAAGGTTGGAGATAAATTAATCAATTTTGACATAGAAGAAATTAAAAAATTAGGTTATGATATGGTGACTCCAATAGTCATTTGTAATTCAGATAAATACTTAGATATATTAGGAGAAGAAGAAAAGAAAGTAACTTTTGGAGAAAAAATCATAAAAATTACAGAGTAGATAATATTAATATAAAAAATCAGACTTTGAAAAAATATCAAAGTCTGATTTCACACTTAAAATATTATGATGAAAGGTTGAGCTAATATGATATATAATAATATAAAAGGATTTCCTGAAAACTTTTTATGGGGTGGATCTACATCAGCTTATCAAGTAGAGGGAGCTTGGAATGAAGATGGAAAAGGATTATCTGTTATAGATATGTGTGATCATCCAGAAGGAGCAGCAGACTTTAAAATTGCTAGTGATCATTATCATAGATTTAAAGAGGATGTGAAGTTATTTTCAGAAATGGGGTTAAAGGCTTATCGTTTTTCTATAGCATGGACTAGAATTATTCCACAAGGAACTGGTGAAGTTAATGAAAAAGGAATTAAGTTCTATAATGATCTTATAGATGAGTTAAATAAATATAATATAGAGCCAGTAGTTACAATGTTTCATTTTGATTTACCATATGCATTAGAGGGAAAAGGTGGTTGGAGTAACAGAGATACTATAGATGCTTTTTCTAAATATGCTAAAGTGCTATTTGAGAGGTTTGGATCAAAGGTAAAGTATTGGTTAACAATAAATGAACAAAATACAATGATACTTCATCCAGGTGCAATAGGTATTCCAAAGGGAGGAACGTTACCTAGTAAAAAAGAATTATATCAGCAAAATCATCATATGCTTTTAGCTCAAGCAAAGGTAATGCAGTTATGTCATAAAATGTGCCAAAATGGCAAAATAGGTCCAGCACTTAATACAACAGCAATGTATGGGGAAACATGTAATCCACTAGATGCTATTGCAGCTCATAATTGGGAAACTATTCGTTGTTGGAGTTTTTTAGACATGGCAGTTAGAGGTAAATATAATAAACTAGCTTGGAGTTATTTAGTAGATAGAGGGTTAGAACCTATTATAAAAGAGGGTGATATGGATATAATGAAAGATGCTAAACCAGATTTTATAGCAATAAATTATTATTCAACAGCAACAATAGCTGCAAGTAAAGGCGATTCATCTGATATATCAGCAAGAGCAGGGGATCAACAAATAATGTTAGGAGAACAAGGTGTATATCGTGCAGCTGAAAATCCTTATGTAGATAAAACAAAGTATGGATGGGTTGTTGATCCAATAGGTCTTAGAATGACTTTAAGAAAAGTAAGCGAAAGATATGACTTACCTATTTTAATTACTGAAAATGGAATTGGTGCACCAGATAAATTAGAAGAAAATGAAATTATAAATGATGAGTATAGAATTGATTATATTAGAAAACATTTAGAACAATTAAAGTTAGCTATTAATGATGGAGTAGAAGTTATGGGATACTGCCCATGGTCTGCAATTGATGTTGTAAGCACTCATCAAGGATATGGCAAGCGTTATGGTTTTATATATGTTAATAGGGATGAATTTGATTTAAAAGACTTAAGAAGAATAAAGAAAAAAAGCTTTAATTGGTATAAGAATGTTATAAACACCAATGGAGAAAAGTTATAAACCTTTATAAATAAATAATTGATAATGAGGGTGAATAAGATGCAAATAGTTAAAGTGATGAACAATAGTCTTATTTTAGCAAGAGACGAAAATGATAAAGAAATTGTTGTTATGGGAAAAGGGCTTGGATTTAAGCGTAAGGCAGGCGAAGAATTAGATACAGAAAAAATAGAAAAGATATTTGTGTTAAAAAATGAAACTGATACAAGAGAATATGTAAAACTTATAGAAGAAACGCCTAGTGAATACATTGAAATAACTAACGATATTATTGGATATGCCAATGAAAAGTTAGGTGGAAAGTTAAACGATCAAATTTTTATTACATTAGTAGATCATATATCTTACGCTCTTACTAGATATGAAAAAAACATAACGATACAAAACCGTTTATTATGGGAATTAAAAAAGTTTTATCCAAAAGAATTTGAAATAGGAAAGTATGCAGTTAAATATATTAATGATAAACTTAATGTAAAACTTCCTGAAGAAGAAGCTGGAAATATTGCATTTCATGTTGTTAATGCACAGACCGATGAGGCAGAAATGCAAAATACGTTGTTAACAATACGTATGTTAAAGGATATTTTTAACATAATTCAATATAATTTTGGTATAACTATTGATAAAGATTCGCTTAACTATTCAAGATTTTTAACTCACCTTCAATTTTTTGTTCAGCGTTTATTAGATGATAGAATGATTGAATCTAAGGAAAACTTCATTTTTGAACAAATGATAAAAGAGTATCCTAAGGAAGTTAAGTGTGCTAGGTTAATCGGAGATTATGTTAAAAAAATATTAAACAAAGAAATTTCTAATGATGAACTATTATATTTAACTATACATATAGTAAGAATAGTACAAAAATAATTTTGAGTGTATGGATTTAAATTTATTATTAAATAGCTAATTATTTTATATAAATATACATATAAAAAATCATAAATAGAATTAGGATATTTTTCATAATTTTATAATGTTAAAAGTGAACGTATGACCACATCATTATCATACGTTCATTTTTTGATTTTTACATGTTTATTAAAGTTATTTTTCTTAAAGGGTATATTAGTCAAGTAGATTTGAAAACTATATAAGAATATAACTATATCTAATTAGTTTTGTAAATACTTATATGAGAAGGTTAAGTAAAAAAAGCTCAAATATAAAATATTGTGTAACATATGTTACTTAATTTGTATAGACTTTATTATATAATTACTTACATGGAATAAGTAATTTAAATGCTACGAATTAGAATATAACATTTAAAAATGTATTGTATTGTAAATTAAGAGAATTAGATATTAATGTATTGTAAAATATAAATAAGAATATACAAATTAGAAACAAAATAAATTTAATATGAAAAGGAGAAAATTATGATAACTAAAGATATGACAGTAGGAGAAATAATAAAAATAAAGGAAAATGCAGCAGAAATTTTAATGAGTTTTGGAATGGGATGTATTGGATGTCCATCAGCACAATCAGAAAGTCTTGAAGATGCAGCTAATGTTCATGGATTAAATCTTGAGGATTTATTAAAAGCACTTAATTAATATTAGATATGGTAAGGAGAGAGAATATATGGATTACGGTAATCTTCAAAAAATAAGAAATGGTAAAAGAACATATAGTATAATTCCACATATACCAGGTGGATTTGTAACTATAGAAACAATGCAAAAGATAATAGATATAGCTAAGAAATATAAAGGTGTATTAAAAATCACATCAGGACAAAGAATATTAATAACAAATTTAGAAAAAGAAGATTTACCTAAGATATGGGAAGAACTTGGCATGGAACCTGCTGTAAAAAGCGCTAATTCTGTTAAAAATGTTGAGATGTGTCCTGCTGGTTTTTGTAAAAGAGAAAAATATAATACTATTGGAATAGGAATGAAACTTTCTAAAAAGTATACTTGGATGGAAATGCCTTGTAGAACTAAAATTGGAGTTGCAGGATGTAGGAATGCTTGTGGAAGTGTGTATAGCAAAGATGTTGGGGTAATTGCAGACAAAACTGGATTTATAGTATGTGCAGGTGGATCAGCAGGGTATAATCCAAGAATTGCAGATGTTATTGTAAAAGATGTGAGTGAAGAAGAAGCATTAAAAATAGTAGATAACATATTTGATTATTATAAGGAAAATGCAGAAGCAGGAGAAAAGCTGGGATTCTTTATAGAAAGAATAGGACTAGAAAAGTTTAAAGAAGAAGTTAATATTTAAAATCAATTTATTATTCAAAGATATGCAATTTTTATAATTGTATATCTTTTTTTGATGCAAAAATTTTAGGCCACATAGTTCAAGGTAATAAGGAAGATTTATAGTACATTATGCAAATAATATTGAATATTTATCTTAATTGTTAATTGATGTTAAAAATTACTACAAATAAAAACTATTAAAAAGTTAATGATAATATATAGTGAATTTTATAATTAATAAAATTAATTTACAAAAAATATTATAAATAAATTGTTTTATGATTTAATTTAATACACTAAATATAACAAGGAGGAAAAGAAATTGAAAAATAAGTGGAAGTATTTTTTGCTCATTGCTATAAACATACTTCTTATCATTTCTATATTTGAACAAAATTTTAGAAGTATTTCTACAGGAGCTAACATAGATAGTACTAATGTTAATTCAAATGAAGAAACCAATAATTATAAGAAGAAAATAATATATCTTACTTTTGATGATGGGCCTAGTTATAAAGTAACAGAAAGAGTCTTAAATGTGTTAAAAGAAAAAGATGTTAAAGCAACTTTTTTTCTAATTGGTAATCAAATTGAAGGCAAAGAAGATATTGTAAAAAGGATTAATGATGAAGGTCATGGTATAGGTCTTCACACATATAGTCATAAGTATAAATGTATTTATTGCAACGAGGACAATTTTATAAAAGAAATGATTGAATGTCGTAATGAAATAAATAAAGTGGTTGGAGTTTCACCTAACATAATTAGATTTCCAGGCGGAAGTTATAAACATTTAAGCAAAAGTTATTTGAAAAAATTACATGATAATAATTTTAAAATATATGATTGGAATTTAGATACTGAAGATGGTCTAAATCCAAAACTTCCACCATGCAAATTATATAGAAAAGCTATAAACGAAAGTGAAAATTTATCAACTATAATACTGCTTATGCACTGTACAGATCTACAAAAGAATACTTGTACAGCTTTACCAGAAATAATAGATTATTATAAATCAAAAGGGTATGAATTTAGAACTATAGAAGAGGATACACCAGAAATATATTTTAAAATAAGAAAAAATAATTAATTAAAATACCGTACTATAAAATAAATAGTACGGTATTTTTTAATATAATTTTTCATTTACATAAGATTATCTAGAGTTTTTTTATTTTATATTTTAAATTTGTTTACATTTTTAATCATTTCAGTACTCATATTATTTAATAATTCAACAGAATTTGATAATTCGTCAGTAGATTTATTCATTTCTTCAGTTGATGCCGATATTTCTTCAGCTGAAGCAGAAACTTCTTCAGCAATTGAAGATGATGTTTCTATTTTAATTAAAATATTTTCTTTATTTTCATTTAAATCATTAACAGAATTATTAGCTAATTCAATTTTAGGGGTAATCTCATCAACTGCAACTGTAATTGTTTCAAAAGATTTTATTGCAGTATATATATTATTTTCTTGAATTTTAAGCTCATCTTTCATAGTATCAGTAGTATTAATCATAAGATTTGTATCTATAGAAATTTCTGATATTAAGCTAGAAATACTTAATGAAGATTCTTTACTTTGTTCAGCAAGTTTTCTTATTTCATCTGCTACAACAGAAAAACCTCTACCAGATTCACCAGCTCTTGCTGCTTCAATAGCTGCGTTTAATGCAAGAAGATTAGTCTGTTCAGATATGCTATTTATTAAATTAGTTATTTCGTTTATTTTTGTAACATTAGAACCAACACTTTGTATCTTTATAATTAAATCATTAAATGCTTTATTAACATTATTTACAGATTGAATAACAGTTTCCATATCTGTATTGCTAGAATAAGACTTAGATTTTATATTACTTGTATTTGAATCTATATCACTTATTATTTTAACCATATCATCTAATTTAGCACTGAAATTTTGTAATATAGTAGTAATATCTATTAAATCTTGAGCTTGACCTACTGTTCCTTTAGCAACATCATTAGTAGCAATTGAAATGTTTTTACTTGAGGCTGACATTTCATTTGATAACACTAATAAAGTATCACTTTGAGTGTCTATATTAGAGGAACTTAATTTTATATTATTAATCATACTAATCATAGAAACTTTCATAGTGTCTATAGATTTTGCCATTTCTCCAAGTTCATCAGTTCTATCTAAAAGTTTTTCTGAAATATTTAATGTCAAATCACCTTCAGATATAGATTTTAATTGTTGCATTGATAATTTTATAGGTTTTGTAATTGATGATGAAAGAAGTAGCACCATAAAACTACCTAATAAAACAAAGATAATTAATGTTATGCCAATAACTAGTTTTAAAGTAGTTAGTTGACTTAAAATTTCATCTTTTTCAACTACTATAGCTACAGACCAACCTGTACTTTTAATAGGAGAATAGCCAACATATTTATTTTTATCTTTATAAGAATATTCTCCAGAGCCTAGTTCACCTTCAACCATTTTTTTTTCTATTTTAACTATAGATTCTAATAAAGGGTCACTTTTTACATTTTCAAAGTCATTATCTTTATTGATTACTAGTTCTTTATTATTATGTGCAATTATAGTTCCTTCTTTATTAATCATATATGCAGTGCCTGTTTTTCCAAATTTAATATTATCAGTATAGCCGCTTAATTCATTACCATCTCTAATAGCAGTTAAAACTCCAACTATAGTATCATTATTTTTTATAGGTACACTGTATACAACAATAAGAGTATTATCAGCTTTACTTATTATTGGATCAGATACAGTGCTTATGCCTGAAAGAGATTTTTTAAAGTAGTCCCTATCAGATATATTTAATGGTTGATTATCAGTATTAAATCCATTTCCATTAATATCTACAAAAGTCATCTTTAAATAGCCATTTTGTTTTGAAATCTCTGAAAGCAGTGCTAATTTTTCCTCTATTGGTGTAGTTTCATTTTTTATCTTTTCATTAGTAGCTAAAG
This sequence comes from Clostridium sp. CMCC3677, assembly GCF_023845585.1. Classification (GTDB taxonomy): domain Bacteria; phylum Bacillota; class Clostridia; order Clostridiales; family Clostridiaceae; genus Clostridium; species Clostridium aquiflavi. Next base: position 101,336 of record NZ_JAMQHS010000007.1, on the reverse strand, counting down.
TTTCTAAAATTTTAGTTTGAGTATTAATTGCATTTTCTACAGAAGAACTTGCTTGTTTAGCAACTTCAGGTAAGGTGATATTAACAGTTGAAATTACAGATTTTTTTGATATGTACATAGAAATTAAGGCTATGCCTGTACACATAATTACAATTAGAGATATAAAACATAGTAATAATTGCTGTTTTATACTTTTAAACTTTAGTTTTTTCATTTTAAATTTTCCTCCTAATATAGTTATTTAATAAAATAGTACATTTATCTATCGTAACATTTAATAAAATCTTAAACCAACATTTACCTAATAAAATATTAAATTTTAAACTATAAATTAAGAAGAATTAAAGAATCTAATAAAAATATTAGAGAAATTAGAGAAAATAGAAGAATTCATCATCTACTTGAAATTAGAATTATTAAAGTTAAAGTAAGAGTATATGTTAAATTGTTTAAAGAATTGTAATACAAATAAGAAAAAGACATGCTCAAAATAAAATGAACATGCCTTTTTCAGTTAAAATCTTATTGATTTATCCATTCAACAACGCCTGGTGTTAAAGAAGCAACATTATCTTTAGTTACTTCTGTAACAAAAAGCATGTCTTTATCTTGAAGAAATTCTTTAAGCTTTGTTGAAATTTCATCTGCAGTTAATTCACATTTAACTAGAAAACTAGTAGGCATTAAATGTGCCCAAGCTCCTAAAGCTTTAATGTTTCCAGTTATTTCGTAATCATCACGATGATGATGGTGATGATGTTCTTCGTGATGATCTTCACAACCACATGAATGTGTGTCTTCTTTTAAATAATAAGTTATTGCATAAACGTTCATATATGTACCACCTTAAATTTATATTAATATGTTTTTATATATAAATTATACAACAAATGAAAAATATTTTCAAATAGAAATAAATATCAGAATAGGAAGCATAAATTTGGGTAAAATAAAAAAATAAAAAAATTTTAAAAAACTATTGATTAACGTTTACAGATGGTTTATACTATGGTTGATCGGTTCAGTGAAACGGTTAACTAATATTTAATTAGGTGATGGAGGAATTTATATGAATAAGATATGTGTACTTGGAAGTATGAATATGGACTTAGTTATGAAAATAAAAGATATGCCTAAGCCAGGAGAAACAATACTATCTAAATCATATGAGAAAATACCAGGTGGTAAAGGTGCTAATCAAGCAGTAGCAGCAAAAAGAAGTGGTGCACATGTTTCCATGATAGCTAAAATTGGAAAAGATGATTATGGTAGGACATTAAGAGAAGAGTTAAGAAATGATAACATAAATATAGATTACGTTTTTGAAGATAATTCTAATGCAACAGGAACTGCAATGATAATGGTAGCAGATACTGGCAATAATTCAATCATTGTTAATCCAGGTTCAAATATGAGTATTAGTGAAATAGAGATAAATTCTACATTGGATAGAATAAAAGAAAGTGATATTTTAATTGCACAGTTTGAAACACCAGAAGAAATATCTTTAATAGCATTTAAAAATGCAAAAGAAAATGAAAAAATAACAATATTAAATCCTGCACCAGCAAAGAAAATAAAAGATGAACTTTTAGCAGTTACAGATATTATAGTTCCAAATGAAACTGAAGCAGAAGTTCTAACTGGTGTAAAAGTTAAAAATTTAGAAGACGCAAAAAAAGCTGCAAAAGTTTTTATGGATAAAGGAGTTAAGTCTGTAATAATAACAATGGGTTCAAAAGGTGCAGCAGTAATAGGAAAAGACTTTTGTGAATTAGTACCTGCATATAAAGTAAATGCAATAGATACTACAGCAGCAGGAGATAGCTTTATAGGTGGATTAAGTACAAAATTAAATCCAAATGAAATAACTAAAGAAAACTTACTTAAGGCAGTTAAATTTGGCAATAGGGTATCTTCAATAGCAGTACAAAAAGAAGGTGCTCAACCATCAATACCACACAAAGAAGAAGTAATTAAAGTTTACGGAGAGGAATAAAACAAATGAGAAAAACAGAATTATTAAACAGTAATTTAAGTTCAGTAATTTCAAAAATGGGTCATACAGATATGATTGCAATAGGAGATTGTGGTTTACCAATACCTGATGAAAGTGAAAGAATAGACTTAGCATTAATAAAAGGTATCCCAACATTTATTCAAACTTTAAAAGCAACATTACTAGAACTACAAATAGAAGAGGTGATTTTAGCTAAAGAAACAGAGGACATTAGTCCAGAACTTTACAATGAAATAAAAGAAGTAATAGGTGATGCTAAAATAACATTTATTTCTCATGAAGAATTAAAATTTAAGTTAAAGGAATGTAAAGCAGTGGTAAGAACTGGAGAACAAACTCCTTATGCAAATATAATTTTAAAATCAGGAGTTGTTTTTTAAAGAAGGGGGAATTCTAATGGAAACAAAGAAACCTAAATTAAAGATGGAGAATATATCAAAAATGTTCCCTGGAGTAAAAGCGCTTGATAATGTTAATGTTACAGCATATGGTGGAGAAGTAACAGCTCTAATGGGAGAAAATGGAGCAGGAAAATCTACTTTGATGAAAATCTTAAGTGGAGTTTATACTAAAGATGAGGGAAAAATATTTATTGAAGGAGAAGAAGTAAATATTAAGGGAATAAGGGAAGCTGAAAAATTGGGAGTTGCTATAATACATCAAGAGTTAAGTGTTATTCCTAATTTAACAGTAGCAGAAAATATTTTTTTAGGGAATGAAAAATTTTCTCAATATACAAGAAAGATAAATAAAAAGGTTTTAATAGAAAGAAGTAAATTATTCTTAGACCAAATAGGATGTAATGTGGACCCAGAAGCGTTAGTAAGAGATATCAATGTAGGGGAAAAACAAATGATAGAAATTGCAAAAGCTTTAACTAAAAATTCAAGTATAATTATAATGGATGAACCAACAACTGCACTTACGGACGTAGAAACTAAGAAATTATTTGATGTAATTGATAATCTTAAGAAAAAAAATATAGCTATAATATATATATCTCATAGAATGGAAGAAATATTTGCAATGTGTGATAGAGTAGCAGTACTTAGAGATGGTAAGTATGCTGGTGAGGCTAAGGTTGCTGATATTGATAATAATAAATTAATAGCAATGATGGTAGGAAGAACTATAGAGGATCAATTTCCATATAAGAAAGTTGAAAAAGGTGAAACAATATTAAATGTAAAAAATTTAAATTACGAAAAAAAAGTTAAAAATGTTTCTTTTGAAGTTAATGCTGGTGAAATACTTGGAGTAGCAGGTTTAATGGGTGCAGGGAGAACAGAACTTGCAAAAACAATATTTGGAGATTTTAAAAGTCAAAGTGGAGAAATATTTATAGATGGTCAAAAGGTAAAGATAACATGTCCAAAAGATGCTATAAATAAAGGAATATGCTACTTACCAGAAGATAGAAAGAAAGAAGGATTAATTTTAGGAATGTCTGTAGCTGAAAACATGACACTAGGAAATCTACAGATGTATGAAAATAATTTAAAGCGTGTTAATAAATCTTTAGAAGAAAAAGATGTTGAAGAGTATATTACAAAACTAAGAATAAGAACTCCAAATGCGGAACAACTAATAAAAAATTTAAGTGGAGGTAATCAACAAAAGGTTATTTTAGCAAAATGGTTATTATTATCACCTAAAGTTTTAATTATTGATGAACCTACAAGAGGTATTGATGTAGGTGCTAAGAAAGAAATATATGAATTATTAAATAAGTTGAAAGCTATGGGTAAAGCTATAATAATGATTTCTTCAGATTTACCAGAAGTATTAGGTATAAGTGATAGGATTATGGTAATGAGAGAAGGTACAGTTTCAGGAGAACTTTCAAGAGATGAAGCCAATCAAGAAGCAGTAATGAAGCTTGCTGTAGGTATAAAGTAAAAAAAAGGTGGGATAATTATGCAAAGTATTAAAAATAAAAATTTATCAAAATATAAATCATTAATAGGGCTTTTCATATTATGTATAGCTATTTCTATATTAACTCCAAGATTTTTATCTGTATCAAATATAACGAATGTATTAACTCAGGTTTCTGTGAATGCAATAATTGCCATAGGTATGACATTTGTAATATTAACAGGAGGAATAGACTTATCAGTAGGATCAACATTAGCTATTAGTGGTGCTTTAGCCGCATCAATTATTAACTCCGGTGGAAACGTATTCCTAGCAATTATAGTTGCAGTAGTAGTAGGTATTGTAGTAGGAATTATCAACGGAATGCTTATTTCAAAAGGAAAGATTCAAGCATTTATAGTTACACTTGCTTCCATGACTATATTTAGGGGTGTAACTTATGTGTTCACAAATGGAAATCCTATATCAGGATTAACAGGAAGTTTTAATGCTATAGGAAATTTTAAATTAGGAATATTACCACTACCAGTAATAATTACAGCCATAATGGTAGCAATAGCATATTACGTATTAACTCAAACAAGATTTGGTAGATATTTATATGCTTTAGGTGGAAATGAGGATTCAGCAAGACTTTCAGGTATAAATACAGATAAAATAAAGACTTTAGTATATGTAGTTTCAGGAATAGCAGCTGCAGTAAGTGGTGTTATTATAACTAGTAGAATTGGGTCAGCATCTCCAAATGCAGGTTCAGGATTTGAATTAGATGCAATTGCTGCAGTAGTAATAGGTGGTACCAGCCTTGCAGGTGGAGAAGGAAGTGTAATGGGTACTATAATAGGTGCATTAATTATAGGAGTTTTAAATAATGGATTAAACCTTCTTAATGTATCACCATTCTACCAATTAATAATAAAAGGAATAGTTATATTAGTAGCTGTCTTATTAGACAAAAAGGGAAGAAAATAAATAAGATATTTAAAAAATATAAACAATTATATAAAAATATAAACAATTATAAGAGAAAGAGGAGGAAATTAAAGATGAAAAGAAGAAGTTTAAAATTATTATCACTTACTATGGCTGGAGCATTAATGGTGGGAAGCTTTATTGGGTGTTCACCGCAAAAGAGTAATGATAAGAAATTAGGTATGGTTCTTTCAACATTAAACAATCCGTTTTTCGTTTCAATGAAAGAAGGAGCAGAAAAGAAAGCTAAGGAAATGGGATATGAACTAGTAGTTTTAGATTCACAAAATGATTCTACTAAAGAAAGATCAAATGTTGAAGATTTAGTGCAACAAGGTGTAACTGCATTAATGATAAATCCAACAGATAGTGATGCAGTTAAAAATTCAATACAAGTTGCTAATGATAGTAAGATACCAGTAATAACTTTAGATAGAGAATCAAATGGTGGTGAAGTTGTGTGTCATATATCTTCTGATAACGTAAAGGGAGGAAACATGGCAGCTGAATATATGTTAGAAACTTTAAAAGATAAAGAAACTATTAAAGTAGTAGAACTTCAAGGTGTACCAGGTGCATCAGCTACAAGAGACAGAGGTAAAGGTTTCAATGATGGAATAGCAGGTAAAAATAATGTAAAAGTAGTAGCAAGTCAATCAGCTGAATTTGATAGACAAAAAGGACTATCAGTAATGGAAAACATAATTCAAGCAACCCCAGATTTTGATGTGGTATTTGCTCATAATGATGAAATGGCTTTAGGTGCTGTAAAAGCTTTAAAAGCAGCTAACAAAAATGTTATAGTTATTGGCTTTGATGGAAATGTAGATGCAGAGACAGCTGTAAATGCTGGAGAAATGACTGCCACTATAGCTCAACAACCATCATTAATGGGAGAACTTGCAGTAGAGCAAGCAGGTAAAATTTTAAATGGTGAAACTGTAGAAAAACAAGTTCCAGCAGATTTAAAAGTATTAAAAAAATAAATATAACTACTAAAAAGATCTCTACATTTAGTAGGGATCTTTTATTGTTAATATTTTAGGTTAGAAAAATTATAGCTGTATGCTATAATAATAAAAATAAAACTTAATTAATAGGGGGCTTAATTAATTTAAACTGATATTTATGGAGGGGATATTTTGAAAAAAGTTACTATAATGGATATAGCTAAGCAAGTAAATGTTTCAAAGACGACTGTGTCCATGGTCTTAAATAATAAGAAAATAAATGTTTTAGAAGAAACTAGAGATAAAATTTTAAAAGCTGCTAAAGATCTTAATTATATTCCAAATTCATTAGCAAGAACGTTAAGTACAAACAGAAGTTATACTATTGGATGCATTGTTCCAGATATAGAAAATCCTTTTTTTTCAGAAATTGCTAAAGCTATAGAAACTGAAGCAGAAGATTGTGGATTTAGCATGATATTATGCAATACATTAAATAGAGAAGAAAAGGAAGAACATTATATAAAATTACTAATAAGTAAATTAGTTGATGGAGTTATAATAGTTCCAAGCAAATATGGAACTAATTCATTGGACTTATTAATAAGAAATAACGTTCCATTTGTTGTTGTGGATAGAAAAGTTAAATATAAGGAAAAGTACAATGTAGTACATTGTAATAATAAACAAGGAATAAAACTTGGAATTGAGTATTTAATTGGTAAATCAAAGAAAAATCTAGCATTTGTAGGTGGAATAAGACATGGAGTAGATACACGTCTTGATTATTTTAAAGAATTTGCATCTAAATTAGAAATTTTAAATGAAGATATAATTGAAGAAGAGAACTTTTCCATGAATGGAGGAATAAGAGCTACTGAAAAGATAATCAAGAAGAATAAGAATGTTGATTGCATTTTTTATAGTAGTGATGTAATGGCAATAGGTGGAATTAAGTATTTAATTAGAAATGGATATAATGTTCCAGAGGATATAAGTATATTGGGTTATGATAATATACGTATATGTTCATTCATAGAACCAGAGCTTACAACTATTGCTCAACCAATATATAAAATGGGAGAAGAATCATTTAAATTATTGCTTAAAGCAATAAATAGTGATGAGGAAACAAAAGAGAACATAAGTTTATCACCTTATTTAGTAGAAAGAGAAACAGTAAAATAAATAAAAGTCACTCATTTTATGAGTGACTTTTATTTGTATTTATCATATAATTTTTCCAATCGCCATCTGGAATATGTATAGATTTTTCACTAAATATTGAATCTATATCTTTATTATAAAAATAAACATAACAATTTTCTTTAGTTTTAGTGTTTAAATGTTCTACCTCTAAAAGAATTTTATTATATTCATTATTAGGATTATCTGAACTTATAAAGCCTTCCATATCATCAATAGCTTTAAGTGTACTATTATAATCTTTAATGCTTATTATTTCACCAAGTACTTTTCCATCACCTGGTAGTATAGCAGGATAACCTTTATAAGGCATATGATATAAATGCATTCCTTTAAGTAGAGCAGGCTTAGCTTCAATTACTTTACCATCTAAATACTTATTATAATTAAAAAAGCCTTCTCTTAAACTACCGTAAACGAAGATATTAATATTGCTCATTAGCAAATTTCTCCTTGGGCAGTTTTTATATCTTCATTATTTTCAACTGCTGCTTTAATACTTAATTCTAATCCTTTAGAAATATCTTCAATTGACATAGAAGGCATACTTGGTTTATTAACTACTTGAGATGGTATATATGGAACATGTATAAAGCCACCCTTTATATTAGGATATTTTTTATTTATCATATATAATACTCCATACATAACATGGTTACATACAAAAGTTCCAGCACTGTTTGAAACTGAACTAGGAATGCCAGCTTCTTGCATTTCTTTAACCATAGCTTTTATTGGAAGAGTAGCAAAATATGCATTTTCTCCATCTTCAAATACTTTTAAATCTATTGGTTGATTTTTTTCGTTATCTTCGATTCTAGCATCATCAATGTTTATTGCAACTCTTTCTGGTGTAATTCCGAAACGACCTCCAGCTTGCCCTATTGAGATTACTATATCAGGTTTATGAGCTAATATATTCTCTTCTATTTTTTCTAATGATTTTTTAAAAACAGTAGGAATTTCTAATTTTATTATTTCAGCATTGCTTATTGTATTTGGAAGCTTTTTTACAGCCTCTAATGCTGGGTTTATACTTTCTCCACCAAATGGATCAAATCCAGTTATTAAAACTTTCATTTAAATTCACGTCCTTTTTAATATAATGTTAATTTGTAGCTAGGTTCTAGTAATGCCTTGATATATGCAATATCAATCTACTATATTGTGTTTTAAGACTATATTTAATAAGCAAAGCCCCAATTACTTAGTCCAGCTTTGCTTATGAATATATCAGTACTATGTAAAAAATAGTCATTATTTAAAATCCTAATGTATACATAAGAACTATATGTACTAATAATAAAATTAAAGATAATGGTGCTTGAGCTTTTATTACTGCATTTGTATCTTTTATTTCTAATAATGCAGCTGGTAACATATTGAAGTTAGCAGCCATTGGAGTTAATAATGTTCCACAGAATCCTGCTGTTAAAGCAAGTGCTGAACATATTACAGGATCTCCACCTTGAGCAAATACAAAAGGAACACCAATTCCAACAGTTATAACTGAAAATGCTGCAAATCCATTTCCCATTATTGCTGTAAATATAGCCATACCTAAGCAATAAGCAATAACTCCAGCTAAAGGATTACTTTGAGGTATAACTCCAGAAATAATGTTAGATATTATATCACCAACTCCAGCAACAGTAAATAAAGCACCTAAAGAAGCTAAAAGTTGAGGTAATATTGCAAACACACCTACTGATTGGAACATTCTATTACTATCTTCAACAAATTCCATAGGTTTAGCTTTAGTAAGAATAAATGTAATAAGTAAAGCAGAAGTAGCTGATATACCTATAGCAACTGTTCCTGATAAAGGAGTAAATGAAGCAATAATCATTGCAATTATAGCAATTGTTAATGATGGTACAAATATTTTTAATCCTAATTGTTCTGCTTTTAAATTAGTAAAGGTACTATCCAATTGCTTTAATGTACCAATATTAATTTGCTTGAATGCTGATAATAAAGCAATTACTACAATAAGAATACCAGTAACAATAGATGGTATTATTTTACCAAATATAAAAATTATAGATATTATTCCCCAGAATAGAGCAGTACCAATTCTAGTTTTATGAGTTTTGTCTTTTAAAGTAAATATCATCGTAATGGCCATATATAGACCTAATATGATATAAAATATTTCTAGTAATATATTAGAAATTTGTTTAATATCCATTTAGCATGTCCTCCATAATTATTGATTTTTAGAACTATATTTTCTCTTTAGGCTTCTATCTAAAAGATAGTTTTGTACTATACACAAAATAAATGCAACTATTGCAACTGGTATAGATGCTTTAGCGATTTGAAGTGTATCAACATTTAAACCTAGAGTTTCCAAAGTACTAGCTATTAAAAGTACTCCAGAATTAGCCATGAATACATTTTGTCCAAAGAAATTCCCAATATTATCAGAAGCTGCTGAGTAAGCTTTGATTTTATCTAAATCTTTTTCATCTAAATCTTTATATTTAGCAATTGAAGCACCTTCTGCCATTGGACTAATAAGTGGTCTAACAAATTGAGGATGCCCACCAAGTGTAACTCCCATTGCAATTGTTGCTTCTCTTATAAAAGTATATCCACTTAAAAGAATTCCAGTTGATAGTCCTTTTGCCTTTTGAATAAGCATTATAGCTTTTGCTTTCAATCCATATCTTTCACATAAACCTATTACAGGTATAGTAAGCATAAATAGACAAGTTGTTCTATTGTTTATAAATGCATCACCTAAAGTAGTAAGTATTTCTGTAATACTCATTCCAGAAACTAATCCAGTTATAATACCAGATGAAACTACTACAGCGATTGTGTCTAACTTTAGTGCAAAACCTACTATAATTATTAAAATTCCTATTAATTCCATAAAAATTTTGTCCTTTCGAATTGTATTTTTTACTATTATACAGAATTTCTTCATAAAAATCCATTAAAAAAATTAAAGGAATTAAAAAACAATCAACAAAATAGAGCGTTTAAGTAAAAAAGATGTCAAAAACGAGCATAAAATATCAAAAAACACGATAATATTTATTCATAAGGAATTATCTTCTTATTAAGTAAGATTTAAGTTGATTTTCATAGTTTTATATGATGAATTACAAGAAATAATAACAAGTGCCTTAAAATAAAAAATATTTTAAAGGCACTTGTTTTATATATTATGAACTGTACATTATTTAAATGAATATTATATATTGTGACCCCTGGGGTCCAAAAATTTACATTTAGTAGGAAAGCAGGGATTTTTCATGCAAAAAAAAGTACTAGTTACTGGAGCTGATGGGTTTATTGGGAGTCATTTGTGTGAGATTTTATTAGATGAAGGTTATGATGTTAGAGCCTTTGTTTATTATAATTCTTTTAATTCATGGGGATGGCTTGACTCATTAGATAATAATAAAAAAAGTAAAATTGATATATTTTCAGGTGATATAAGAGATCCAAATGGTGTTAGAGAAGCAATGAATGGAATAGATGAAGTTTTTCATTTAGCTGCTTTAATAGCCATTCCGTTTAGTTATCACTCACCTGATTCATATGTAGATACAAATATAAAGGGAACTTTAAATGTTCTTCAAGCATCTAGAGAGTTAAATACAAAGAGAATATTAATTACTTCAACATCTGAAGTTTATGGTACTGCTAAATACGTACCAATAGATGAAAATCATCCTTTTCAAGGACAATCTCCTTATTCAGCAACAAAGATAGGCGCTGATAGAATTGCAGAATCTTTTTATAGGAGTTTTAATTTACCTTTAACTATAGTGAGGCCATTTAACACATATGGTCCAAGGCAATCAGCAAGAGCTGTAATCCCTACAATAATAACGCAATTATTATGTGGTGAAAAACAAATTAAATTAGGATCATTAACACCAACTAGGGATTTTAATTATGTAAAAGATACAGCAAATGGTTTTCTTGAAATTTCTAAGTCTGAAAAAACTATAGGAGAAGAAATAAATATTGCAACTTCTAAGGAAATTTCAATAAAAGATCTTGCAAGTGAGATTATAAGGCAGATAAACAAAGACGCTACAATTATATGTGATGAGGAAAGATTAAGACCAGAAAAAAGTGAAGTTAACAGATTATTGGGTTCTAATGAGAAAATCAAAAAATTAACTAATTGGGAACCTAAATTTACTTTTGCAGAAGGAATAAAAGAAACTATAGATTGGTTTAGAGTGCCAGAAAATTTAGTTAGATATAAATCTGATATATATAATCTTTAGAGTTTTATATTGTTTGAATTTTTAATTTAAATACTAGGTTGTAAAAATAAAGAGTTTTATTAAAAGGAGATAACTTTATGAAAAAATTTATACCTTTATCAGTTCCTAATTTAAAGGGAAATGAAAAAAAATATGTTTTAGATGCTATAGATGAAGAATGGGTTTCAACTGGCGGTAAATATATAAATAAGTTTGAAGAAGAAATAGCTAAGTACTTAAATGTTAACAGTGCTGTAGCTTGTCAAAGTGGTACAGCAGGATTACATTTATCACTTATTCTTAGTGGAGTATGTGAAGGTGATGAAGTTATTGTGCCAACACTTACCTTCATTGCAGCCGTAAATCCAGTTAAATATATTGGTGCAAATCCTATATTCATGGATTGTGATGACAGTTTAACTATTGATGTAGAAAAGCTTGAAAGATTTTGCAAAGAAGAATGCAAACTAGTTAATGGAAATTTAATTAATAATAAATCTAAAAGACACATTAAAGCTATTTTGGTAGTTCATGTTTTTGGAAATATTGCTGATATGCATAAGATAGTGTACATTGCAAATAAGTATAATTTAAAAGTTGTTGAAGATGCTACAGAAGCTTTGGGATCTAAATTTACAAGTGGATTATACCAAGGAAAATATGCAGGTACAATAGGAGATTTTGGAGTATATTCATTCAATGGAAATAAGATTATAACAACTGGTGGTGGTGGGATGATTGTAGCAAAGGATGATAAGTTATTAGCTAAAGCTAAATATCTATCGACTCAAGCAAAGGATGATACTTTGTATTATATCCATAATGAAATAGGATATAACTATAGAATGACTAATTTACAAGGGGCTTTAGGAATTGGTCAACTTGAGCAATTAGACAAGTTCATAAGTGTAAAGAAGGAAAATTATGAGTATTATAAAAGTAATATAGAAAAAATAAAAGGATTATCATTACTAAAATTTAGTGATGATATTGAACCTAATTATTGGTTTTATTCTTTAGTTATAGGAGATGAATATCCACTTAAAAGAGATGATTTAATTAAATATTTATTATCAAAAGGTATTCAAAGTAGACCAATTTGGGACCTTATACAAGACCAAAAACCTTATACAAAATATGAAGCTTATGATGTTAAAAAAGCTAAATATTATATAGATAAAATAATAAATATTCCATGTAGTACTAACTTAAAAAAAGATGATATAGATACTGTTGTACAAGCATTGAAAAAATGAGTTGAATATTTAAAAGAAGGAGAATTTATGAAAACGGAGATATTAGCTATTATTCCAGCTAGAGGTGGGTCAAAGGGACTACCTAAAAAAAATATATTAAATTTAAATGGAAAACCATTAATAGCTCACACGATTTTAGCAAGTAAAAATAGTAAATTTGTTACAAGAGTTGTTGTAAGTACTGATGACAAGGAAATTGCAGACATCGCTGAAAAATATGGATCAGAAGTGCCATATTTAAGACCTAGCAGTTTAGCAAAGGACAAGTCGTTAACAATAGATAGTGTATTTCATATGCTTGATTATCTTGAAAAATATGAAGGTTATTTTCCAGAGTATGTTTTATTGCTTCAATGTACATCTCCACTTAGAAATGAACAGCATATTGATGAGGCAATAGAAAAACTAGTTAAAAGTAAGTTTCACGGGATTATATCAATTTGTAAGTCAGAAGTTAATCCTTACTGGACAAATATTTTTAAAAATGAAAGTCTTAAGTATTTTCTTGAGGAAGGTAAAAATATTACAAGGAGGCAGGACTTACCCAATATTTATAGATATAATGGTGCAATTTATTTAGCTAAAACAGAAGCATTAAAAAGAGAAAAAACCTTTGAAGTAGAGAATTTAACTGGATATGTAATGGATAGAGAATCTTCTATTGATATAGATACTGAAATTGATTTTAAAATAGCTGAAATAATAATGAAAAATAAGGATGTATCACATGATTAGAAATTTAAAATATCCAATTGGTGGGGAATTTTGGTTTGAAGATAAATTTCAAGATAAAAATATTTTTAATGATATTGAAAGCCAAGGACTACTTTTAAGTGGAGGGGATAGTGCAATAAGGTTTATTTTAAATGAAATTTCTTTTAAATATGGTGAAGTAATTGCACTTCCTTCTTACTTATGTCCAACAATTGTGAAATTAATAGAAAAACTAAATATTAAATATAAATTTTATAATATAAATAGAGATTTATCAATTAATATGGAATCTATAGAAAACTTAATAAGTAAATATAATATAAAAGCAGTATTTTTTATTGATTATTTTGGATTTTATCATAGTGAAAGTACAAGGAAGTTTTTAAAAAATTTACAATCAAAAAAGATTTTAATAATTGAAGATGCTGTACAAAAGTTTTGGATTAAGTGGCAAGATAAGTTTATTGGAGATTATGTATTTAATAGTTATAGAAAATTTCTTCCTATAGATGGATCATTAGTTTTATTTAATAAAGATAGAATTTTAAATAATATTAAGGCATTAAATAAAAGTGATAAATTAGTAGAATTCAAAAAAATAAATGATTCATTAAAATATAGAGAAGCAAATGATGACTATTTTAAATTAATGGAAAATGCAAGAGATATAAAAACAAAGTTTATATTAGAAGGCATAGGAAATGAAAATGATTATTTACATTTATTCGACATGGCTCATAAAGTATACTATGAAAGAAAAGATATATTTAAAATTAATTCAAAACACAAAGAATATTTAAATTATTTTCCAGTAAATAAATTGATTGATAAAAGAAGTGAAAATTATAAATATATTTTTAAAAATCTTAAAAATATAAAAGAAATTACTTTTTTAAATCATTCAGAAAATTTATATGATAACACACCTTTAGTTTTTCCAATTTTAATAGAAAACCGAGATTATATAAAAAAACAACTTATGAAACGTAATATATATATACCAGTTCATTGGAAGTTATCAAAGGAACCATGGATAAATGAATTTAAAGAGTCTTTAAGTATTTCTAAAAGAATTTTAAGTCTACAAATTGACTGGAGATATGAAACTCAAGATATGGATGTTTTAGTTAATTCTTTAAAAGATATTTTAAAATAAGTAGTAATTTGAGACGATATAAAAAATTTTCTTTATTATTATGAGAGATAAAAATGAAATTTAAAGTAAGTATAATTCAATGTTAGCCTGTTCTTTATAAAAAAATGAGATGAGTAGTAAATGCGAGAATACTTATTAAATATTCTCAAAATTTAATTGAATTTGATGATACATATAAAAGGAGGTGATGTAATGATTAAAATTTTAGATAGTTCATCTCAGAAATGGGATAACTATATTAATAAATTACCTTTATCTTTTAGAGATATATATTTCAAAAGTGAATATTATAATCTCTATGAAAATGGTAAGGATAAATTAGCAAAACTATTTGTTTATGAAGAAAAAGATAATCTAGCAATATATCCATTTATAATGAGTAAAATTAAAGGATATAACTTAAAAAATGAATATTATGATATAGAAACTGCTTATGGATATGGTGGACCATTAGCAAATACTAATGGTTCAGAATTTCTTAGTGATTTTGAAGACGCATTTAGAAATTTTTGCAAAAAAAATAATGTTATAGCAGAGTTCATTAGGTTTCATCCGTTGCTAGATAATCATACTATATTTATAGATGATATTAAAGTATGTCATAACAGGACAACAACTTATATTAATTTAAATAAATCCATTGATGACATATGGAGCCAAGATATTATATCAAAAAATAGAAACGTTATAAGAAAGGCTAAAAAATCAGGACTTGTTACGGAATTTAGTTTTGATTTAAATGAGTTTAAAAAGGTTTATATAGAAACTATGGATAGATTAAATGCAGGAAAAAATTATTATTTCAATGATAAATATTTTGATGATTTAAATAAATTAGAGCATGTATGCATTAATGTTAAATTAAATGACATTACAGTAGCTAGTGGGATCTTTTTACAAGGTGATGAAATTTTCCATTATCACTTATCTGGTAGCTTAAAGGAGTATTTAAAATATTGTCCTAATAATTTATTGTTATGGACAGCTATCGAATATGCTAAAAATAGTGGTTTCTCTAAATTCCATTTTGGTGGAGGATTAACTAATAGCCAAGGTGACAGTTTATATAAATTTAAAAAAAGTTTTTGTAAAGATATTAGTGATTTTTACATTGGTAAAAGAATTCATAACAAAGAAGTATATGATTATTTAATGAATAAATGGCAATCTAAAAATAAGAAAAATGCAGAGCTTTTTCTTCAATATAAGGAGTAAAAGGTCTGATTATATAAAAATATATTTTATAAAAAGATAATAAAAATAGTTTACTTTATATCTCTTAAGTGTATTACAGATATTACTAAATTTTAAGAATTATTATATTAGGGGATGATAAAAATGTGCGCCGTTGTAAGGGAAATATTATGTGGAAAAAAACTTATGCATTGCAACAGAGTAAATATAGACTCTACTTTTCCTAAAAATGATTATATATTAATTACTGGAAAAGTTATAAGTCCTTACAAAGTTCCCTTGCCTTATGCTGCAATAAAGGTTTTTTCAATTGACACAAGATATTCACCAACTAAAAAAAAGTATGTGGGAGTAACTTTTAGTGATGAACAGGGGATTTATGGAATATCAGTCCCTAGATATTTAGAAATTTCTTATGAACTTAAAGCATATGGAGCCATATATGAATAAAATATTTAAGTGTATAATCACTTATAAAAAAGTAAAGCATATAATATATTAGATCAAATATATTAAGATTAGGCTGCTATGACTAATAGATTATAGTAACTTATTAAAATATATATTATAAATTAAATAATCACAAAAGAATAGCGTTCGGGGAGGAATTTTATATGTCAACTTATAAACCATTGGGAACCGTTATAAGTGCTGCTACTATTACTAGATATAATGGAAATAAATTAGCACAAGCAGTTGGAACTACTGCTTGGAATTTAGTATTAATCAATGGACTAGCTACAGGTAAAAGTATGCATATATCAGGTGAAGTAGTGGTTTCAGCTCCAATTGTTTTAAAGAGTGGTACAGTTTTAGGTTGGTATGGAACTACAGCAGGTTCAATAGGTAATGCTGATATACAAACATTTACAGATAGTACTGGTAAATATGGTGTAACTGTCAATACTGGAACAGCATTAACTCTTAAATTCTATGCACATGGCTAAAAATAATTTAATATAAAGAATTAATAATTAATTAATGTAAATAAAAAGTCAGAGATACAGTATTTTTATACTGTATCTTTCTGTGAATTTAGGGGGAAATAAATGAAAAAAATTAAATCTTTAGATGGATATTATCTATATAAAATTGAAAAAAGTGATTCTAAATATTATTTAGCAGATAATATAAATTATAAAAAAGATATTGATAAATTAATTGATAATTTAGATGATCTTAAATTTGATTCATTTATAATCCTTTTTGGATTAGATACTGGAGAATATTTGAAGAAATTAGAAAAAATATTATGTAGTAATAATAAAGTACTAATATTTGAACCTAATGAAGATATATTTAATGAAAATAAAGATATTGCTTTAAATGATAATATAAGTATAGTTTTATTTGATGAAGAAACTATAACACCTATACTTGCATCTATAATTGGCGGAAATAACTTTGATAATCTATATATTTATGCGTTTGGAAATTATAAAGATATATATAAGGATGAATATAAAAAATTAATAGATGCTATAGATGCTAAATATTTTTCTGTAAGTGGAAATATAATTTTGGCTTATAGATGTAAGGAATCTTTTATGAGAAATTCACTTCAAAATCTTAGTGTTATTAAAGAGTCAAGTCCGTTAAATTCCTATATAGGAATTAATAAAGATATTCCAGGAATAATAGTATCTGCTGGACCATCATTAGATAAAAATATAGAAGATATGGTTGCAAATAAGGAAAAGGTAAAAAAGTGTTTTGTTATTGCAAGCAATAGAACATTTACAACTCTTATAAAAAATGGAATAAAGCCGGATTTAGTTGTATCTATAGATCCATCAGATGCTATGTATGAGATGATGAAGGATAGCCTTAATGAAGATGTACCACTTTTATATTATGAATATAGTAATAGATATTTAATGAAAAATTACAAAGGTGAAAAGATATATATGTCTAATATTTTTTCAAAAGTAATTGAAGAAATTAATAAATTTGAAGGCTTATCTCAAGGGGGATCTGTTGCACACACTTGTTTAGCTATGGCTAATATATTAGGATGCAATCCTATAATACTCGTAGGACAAGATTTAGCATATACTTATGACAAGCATCATTCAGAGAAAGCTACTTTTAATATTGTAGACAATATTATTACTGAGAGTTGGGCAAATCAATTTGTAGATGATGTTTTTGGAAATAAGGTTAAAACAACAACAACCCTTCAAGTATTTAAAAATAGCATGGAATATCATATTAAACAATATAAGACTAGTAGAGATGTAGAATTTATAAATGCATCTTATGGTGCTGATATAAAAGGCGCGCCTCATAAAGAGCTATGTGATATATTTGAGGAAAATATTTTTAATAACAAAAAGCAATCATTGAAACCTGATAAGTGTATTGATTTAAAACCTGATAAAGTAATAAAGACCATAATTAATTTTGTCGATACTTTCATTGAAAAATCAGTACAAGGTATGGAACAGTGCACCATATTAGCAGATATTAAAGAAGAAAAATCACTTGTGGATATTAATCCAGAAGATATAGATTTTCAAAGATTTTTATTTATATTAGATATAGTACAAACATTTGAATCTTCTTTAGAAAGTTTTTATTTAGGTGGGTATTTTAATAAATTCCTATACACTATAAAAAGAGAGAGCTTTTTAATGCTTGCAAAGGATTATGATAAATTAACTTCCAATATGAAATATCAAGGCAAGGCATTTTTAAATTATTTTAAGAGAATGAATGAAATGCTTTTGGAGGCAAAGAAAATTATAGAAGATGAAGTTTCAAAATTTAAATAAATTCATATTATAGTAAGGAGAACTATTTATCATTAAGGAGGAAACAGTAAATGTCAGAAATAATTATAAATGGACAAGTCTACAAGGAAAAGAAAATTAAAAATTTAGTGGTTAATGGGACACCACAAAGTAGTATAATATTATCAGCTGATCAACTTAAAGGACAAGATAAACTACACGTAAATATAGAAACTGAACCTACTGTGGAGACTCCTAAAGTACAATCTAAGGAAAATCCAGAATAATAATTACAGAAATGGAAAACAACAATAAAAAAGAACCAATAGTTTTATATGGTTCCAGATTAAAGTGTAGTAAAATGCATGAAGTTAATATAGTTATAAAAAAGAAAAAATCAACAATTATAAAAGGAAATGTATATAATGAACAACATGAGCCATCAATTTGGGCTGCTGTTGAAGTAAAGGAAATTAATTGCTTAACTGAGTGCTGTAAGATATTAGGATATTGTTTTACTGATTATAAAGGAGAATATTTATTTTTATTACAACCAGCTTGTGGAAGACGTTATGAAATTTCTATATACTCTCCTTTAGTATAATATTAGAGGGTGAACAAAGTGGGGTGGCATAAAGAGATATTAATAAGTCCTAAAGAATTAAATAGATGTTCTATATTAAAGAAGAAAATTATTATAAAAAAGTCAATAGATGTATTAATAACAGGTAAAATATTAGACAAAGATAATAATCCAATACCTAAAGCTATAATATATATTAAACAAGTAAATAATAGCTATTATTCACCAGGAACCAAAGAGTATGGTTATTTAACTACAAATGAACAAGGAGAGTATGCAGTATTATTACCTTGTAGTTGTAAATTGGATTATGTGTTAGATGTATATGAGCCTATTATTAAATGCTAATTACTGAAATAAAATATATTTTCACAGTGAGGTTATTATGAGAAATATTAATTGTGATTACAACTCTGTATTGTTTAAGGGATATTTATATTATGAGGATAGAACACCTGTCAAAAATGCAATAGTATTATTGGAAATAGTATTATCAGATAAAGAAAAAGCATATACAGAAAAAGACAGTAGCCTTTATTGTGCATATAGTGTAACAAATGATTTAGGAGAATTTTGTTTTAAAATAAGTGATAAAAATCACTATTATAAGATAAAGATTTGCGAAAATCATAATATAAAATGTTTAGATAATGAAACAATTTTTGTAGATATGTAAAAGGAACTGTTTATCAGTTTCTTTTTTTATTCTTTAGAAAATTATTTTTAAAATAAAAATATTAGTAAACAAAGGAGATTTCTTATGGATATAAGTAGTCTTTTAGTAAGTAAAGATATATCAATAAAAAAAGGAATTAATATATTAGATAAAGCAGGCAAAAAAATTATAATTGTTGTTGAAGATAAAAAACTTAAGGGTGTAGTAACAGATGGTGATATCAGAAGATGGATATTAAAAAATGGTAATATATCAGAATCAATATATAATATAATGAACAAATCACCAAAGTATTTATTGGAGAAGGAAAGAAATAATGTTAAAAAAATAATGAAACAATTTAAAATAGAGGCTGTACCAATAGTGAATGAAGAAATTGAAGTTGTTGATATTGTATTTTGGAATGATGTTTATCAAAGTCAATGTAATTACTTTGAAACAAGTAAGATTCCAATTGTTATTATGGCAGGAGGAAAAGGTACTAGATTGCAACCATATACTAAAATTATTCCAAAGATGTTAATCCCAATAGGGAATATTCCTATTATTGAAAGGATAATAAATAATTTTAAAAATTTCAATTTTAATGATTTTTATGTAACAATAAATTATAAAAAAGATATTATTAAAGCATATTTTAATAAAGAAGCTCCCTACAATATATCTTTTGTTGAAGAGGACATTCCATTAGGCACAGCAGGAAGTTTGATTTTATTAAAAGATAATATAAAGGGTACTTTTTTTGTAAGTAACTGCGATATATTAGTTAATGCAAATTATTCAGATATATTGAAATTCCATAAAAAGTACCAAAATAAAATAACTATAGTTACTGCCCTAAAAAATTATATTATACCCTATGGAGTTTTTAATTTAAATGATGATGGGAGTATTAAATCTTTAGATGAAAAACCTAGTTATGAGTTCTTAGTGAATACAGGAATGTATATATTAGAACGCGAGGTTTTAGATTATATAGAAGAAAATAAATATTCAGATATGACTGATATTATATATAAACTTCTAGAAAATAAAGAAAGAGTTGGAATGTATCCTGTAACTCAAGGTGCATGGCTTGATATGGGAGAATTTGAATCTATGAAAAATATGATTGATAAACTAGTGTGAAATTTTAGAATCTAAATGTATTATGAATAAAAAATAAATAGGACAGAAACTTGAATGCTATCAGAAAAGGAAATAGTTGCACAAGTTTAAGTCCTATTTATATATATCTTTATTTTGGTTAAATAGAATTATTTTTTTGTGTATTTTTTATTTTGTATACATATTTTTTCATAGTTTTATAGATATTTAAATTTTCTAAGTAAATTTCTTTTCTTTCATCAGTTTCAACGTAGCCATTTTTTAATACATTTTTTATAGAACCTATATTATCTTCTAATATCCATCCATCTACTTCATCAATAAAGGTTAATTCACTTCTACTATAATCTATAGCAAATTTTATTATTTCAGTACCTAGTCCTTTACCTTTATATTTTGAATTTACTCCATGACCAGTTTCTATAATATTATTATTATTGCCAACTATATCTAAATACAGATATCCAACAGGTTCATCTGCTTCATCACTTCGAACTATAAATAAAAGCCTATCATCTCTTTTTAATTGATTTAAATACCAGTTTTTAAGATTAGGTTTATTAGGTTTTTCATCATGGCCTGTCCAATATATATTTTCATAATCGCTTCTTAAAATAAAGAAGTCTTCAAAATCTTCTTCCGCACATCTTTTAAAAAGAAGTTTCATGTAATAATTCCTCCAATCATAACTTAATAATAATACATATATTCTCATTAGAATTTTATATTTATCATCAGAATATAATATGAAAGATAAGATTTTCTGTGAGGTATAGAGATCCTAAGCATTTTAAAAAATATAAAGCCCAAAAAGGTGGTAATTTTATTGAAAAAGATATTGGCCATTACAGGAATAAGATCTGATTACGATTTAATGAGCAACTTATTTAAAAAAATAGATTCTGATGATTACTTTGAATTAAAACTTTTAGTCTGTGGTGCACATTTATCAAAAACTTATGGAAATACAGTGGATTTAATTGAAAAGGATAACTTAGATATATTAATAAAGATAGAAAGCTTAATTGATTCTGATACTAAAAGTTCTAGACTCAAAACAACATCTATAATATTGCAAAATTCAATTGATATAGTAAATCAATATTCTCCAGATTTGATAATTTACGCAGGTGATAGGGAAGAAGTATTAATTGGTGGGATGCTTGGAGCTTTTTTAGGTATTCCAAGTGCACATTTTTTTGGTGGAGATTATACAAAAAGTGGATTAGTTGATAATGAGCTTAGAAGTGCTGCATCTAAATTATCATCTATTCACTTTGTGTCTACTTATGAGCATAAAAAAAGAGTTATGAATATAGGAGAGCCTGAGTATAGAATTTTTCAAATAGGAAGTCCTGCGCTAGATAAATTTAAAACAGAGCCTATTGTAAATATAAATAAAATATATAAGAGATTAAATATGGAACCATTTAATAATTTTGTATTGGTTATTTATCATCCATTAGATGAAAAATCCTATGTAACATTTAATAATATATTAAAATGTCTTAAAGAACGAAAAATAAAAGCGTTTATAAGTTATCCTAATACTGATTCTGGAAATAAGGAAATTATAAACGCAATAGAAAAATATAAAAATGATAAGGATTTTTACTTTTATAAAAATCTAGATAGAAATACTTTTATAAATATATATAGAAATGCATCTTTTCAAATAGGCAATTCTAGTGCAGGCATAGTGGAAGCTGCTTGTGTTGGCATTCCTGTTATTAACATAGGAGTAAGGCAAGAAGGGCGTGCTGCAAATGAAAATGTGATTTTCGTTGGTGATGAATATAGTGAAGTAAAAAATGGAATAGAAAAAGCTTTAGATAAAGATTTTATAAATAAGTGCAAAAATATAAAAAATATTTATGGAGATTCAAACAGTTCAGAAAAAGCATATGAAATTCTTAAGAAATTAGAGTATAAAGATTATTTATTGAAATTGGAGGATCCAAATGAAATGTAAAAATGTATTAGTTATATCAGTACATCCAGATGATGAAACAATAGGGTGTGGAGGAACAATTCTTAAGCATAAAGATAACGGAGATAAAATTACCTGGCTCATATTAACAAGTGCTGAAACTAGATATGGTTATTCATATCAGCAAGTTATGGAGGAAAAAAAACAAGTTGAGAATATAGGGAAAGCTTATGGATTTGATAAAATATATAACTTAAAATTTGGACCAGCAAAGATAAATTATGATATCTTTTCAAATCTTATAAATAAGATAAGTGAAGTTATGTATAAGGTTAAACCAGAAATTGTTTATATGATTAATAGAAGTGATGTTCATACTGATCATCAAATAGGGGCTAAAGCTATATTAAGTTGCACTAAAAGTTTTAGGTATCCTTTTATTAAAAGAGTGCTTATGTATGAATGTTTATCTGAAACAGAAATTGCACCACAATTTCAAGAAAATATCTTTGTCCCAAATGTATTCTCTAATATTACAAAATATATTGAAAAGAAGTTAGATATATTAAAGTTATATAAAACAGAATTGCAAGATATACCTCAGCCAAGAAACGAAGAAAGTGTTAAAGCATTAGCAAGATATAGAGGATGTACCGCATGCACCAAATATGCTGAAGCATTTATGTTAGTTAGAGATGTTTTTTAAGGGGGAATTACTTTGTTAGAAGTGAGAGATTATAAGAAAAATGATGAAAAAGAGATTATGGGTTTATTCAAAAAGTCATTTAACCGAGATATGCATTATACAGAGTGGAAATGGAATTATAATGATAATATATGCAGTGATAAATTTATAAAAATTATGTGGGACGATGATGTTTTAGCAGGACACTATTCAGTATTACCAAGCAAAATGAATGTTTATGATAAAACTTACACATCAGGTTTATCTATGACAACTATGACGTCTCCAGAGTATAAAAAACAAGGTATTTTTGTTAAATTAGCGAATGCACTATATGAAGAAAATTATAATAAGTTACCAATTATATATGGTTTTCCTAACAACAATTCTTTACATGGCTTTATAAAGCATTTAGGATGGAATCATATTTTAGATATAGAAATGTATAGTTGTTATACGTATAAATCAGAATTAAAATCTTTGGATAAAAATATAAAGAATGTTGAATTTTTAGATAATAGGGTTGATGTTTTATTTAATATCTTTTCAAAGGAGTTTAAAGAGTACAAGTTAATGATTAAAAGAAATAGGGAATATATTCACTGGAGGTATGATTTAAATCCATACAATAAGTATTATTACTTAGTTTACGAAAAAGATAACGAATATTTAGGTTATTGCATTTATAAGATATTTGAAGAAGGAGGTAAAAAAGTTTGCGATTTAGTTGATATAATTGCAGTAAACAATGGAATTTATGAAAAACTTTTAAAAAGTTTAATTGATTTAATGGCTTGCAACAAGATTAGAAAAATAAATTCATGGTTTATAAATAAAGATAAATTAGATATTGGTAAAAATTTAGGATTTAATAGAACTAATTTAATTACTCATTTTGGATTTAAGTTAAATTGTGATTTTATAAAATTAGATGATATGGATGTTGATAAATGGTATATAACTATGGGTGATTCTGATGTGTTTTAGTTAAGATTAGTTAAATACAAAAGTAATGAGAAAAAGATAGAAAAATCATGTTTTAATTTTCAGTTTTAAAAGGATAATGAGATAAATTAGCTTCTATTAAAAATATTTAATAATAAGCTAATTTAGTAAAAAGGGAGGAGGATTTTAAATGGGGGTATTTATAATAGCTGAGGCTGGAGTAAATCATAATGGAGATATTAATTTAGCTAAAAAATTAGTGGATATGGCAAAACAATGTGGAGCAGATGCTGTAAAATTTCAAACATTTAAAGCAGAAGAAAGCACGGGTTCTTTTGCAGAAAAAGCAAAGTATCAAAAAGAAAATGACAAAACAGAAGAATCTCAACTGGAAATGATAAAGAAATTAGAATTGCCTTTTGAAAAGTTTAAAGAGATAAAAGAGTATTGTGATAAAAAAGGGATTATATTTGTATCTACACCAGATGGCATAGAGAGTTTAAATTATTTAGTAAGCCTTAATGTTGAGTTTATAAAAGTAGGATCAAGTGAAGTAACTAATATAGAATTTTTAAGAGAAATAGGAAATATAGGAAAGCCTATAATTCTATCTACAGGTATGAGTACATTAGGAGAAGTAGAGAAGGCTATAGATGCTATTTATTCTACAGGAAATAGAGATGTAAGGTTAATGCATTGCACTTCAGATTATCCAACTAAAGTGGAGGATGTTAATTTAAAAGCTATGGTTACATTACGAGAGGCTTTTAAGGTTCCAGTTGGATTATCTGATCATACATTGGGATTTGAGAGTGCAGTATCAGCTACTACTTTGGGAGCAGAATTTATAGAGAAGCACATAACATTAGACAAAAAAATGAAAGGACCAGATCATAAAGCTTCCATGATGTTAGATGAATTTAAAGAGTATATTATTCATGTTAAAAATACAGAAAAATTATTAGGCGATGGAATAAAAAAACCAACAGAAAAAGAGAAAGTTATAATGAATGATGCAAGAAGAAGCATATTAGCTTCTAGAGATTTAAAAAAGGGGACAATCATAGAAAAAGATATGATTGTATTTAAAAGACCAGGCTATGGCATAAGACCTGAATTATCGTATATATTGATTGGTAGAAAGCTAAAAAGAGATATATTAAAAGATGAAGTAATAATGTGGGAAGATGTTTAAAACAAGCCTTTAGAAATTTTCTAAAGGCTTTAATTTGTATCACTTTCTTTTACGTTCCTATCACTAAAATCTAGATGCATATTATAAGCTAAACCTGCAACTACTATTAATCCGCCTATTATTTTGCTAAGAGGAAACTGCCTAGAAATTAACCAATCTAATGCTATTCCAGTAAAAAGTTGAGCTACAAATATAAGTAATGTAACATAAAAAGCTGACATCTTTGGGGTTACTACACTGTTAAGGACAACAATAGCTACACCTAAAAGACCTCCTAAATAAGCATAAAATGGAACAGTATTTAATGAGGTAAATACAAATTTTTCTCTCATAATAAAAAAGAATAATATTGAAGTTATTGAGCCTGTAAAATAATTAAAATAACTTGATTCTATAAGACCTATTTCTTTAGAAAGTTTTGTATTTAGAATTCTAGAAACTACTATAATTACACCTGCTAATATAGACATTAATATATATATCATAAATGGTCCTCCTTTTAATTTAGAAAAAAGTCATAATACAGACACCAATTGTTATTATTGTAATGCCAATTATTTTTTTCTTATTAAATTTAATTTTTTGCATTCCTAGTAGTCCATATTGATCAAATATCATTGAAGTTAATGTTTGACCTAAAAGTCCTAGTGCCACTGGTAATGCTACTCCAATAACAGAAAAAGTTATATTGTTAAATAATATTGTGAAAATTCCAAGAGCACCAGCACTATAAAGATATAATGGCAAATGCATTTTAAATGGTATTTTTATTTTTTTATAAAGCATTATTATAACTAAAGCTAAATAACCTAAAATATGAATCACCATTAAAGAAGAATAATTTCCAATACCAGAAGATAATTCTCCATTACAAACAATCATAACTGCAATAAGTACACCAATTAATAAAGATAATAAATTATACATAGTATCTCCTTATAAAAATATAATTCTTGATTTATAAACTTAGTTTAAGCTATTATAAAGGAAATAGTGTAGGACATATGTCATATTGTAATGAAAATTATTAATTGTCACTAAAAAGGAGAGAAGTTTTTGGTTAAAGTAAACGATTTTAAAAGAATGGAAAAGTATATAGAAAAATACAAAATAAATGATATGTTTAGCATAGATATGAGAGAATATATGTCTTTATATATGTTTGGTAAGAATGAACATATATGTAAAGAAGAAGAGGTTTTAAATAAAATGTTTTTTGTGGTTGATGGTAAAGCCAAGGTATATAAAAATTTAGCAAATGGTAAATCATTGTTATTATCATTTTATAATCCATTTACTGTAGTTGGAGATATTGAATTTTTAGAAAATGATAGTGCGGATTGTAGTGTTCAAGCTATAAAAGATACGTATTGTATTGTTATTGAATTTTCAATAATTAAAGATAAATTAATGGATGACTGTAAGTTTTTAAGAAATAGATGTAAATATTTAGGGGAAAAGCTAAGATGTAATAGTAAGAATAGCTCAATAAATTTGCTTTATCCTCTTGAAAACAGATTAGCAAGCTATATTTTGGCATTTGTAAATGGAGATAATAATCTACGTTTTATATTTGAAGGTGGGTATAATGAAACAGCAGAACTACTAGGGACTAGTTATAGACATTTAAATAGAACATTAAATAAATTCTGCAGTGAAGGAATTATAAAAAAAGATGATAGGTCTTACATAGTAAATAATATTGATAAACTTAAATATTTATCAGGTGATTTATACAGATAATTAAAATAAATACATAATATTTTTTACAAACTTAATTTTATTTTCAATATTTGATAAACTTAAATAAATTTTATACGAAAATTAAATAGAGACAATGGAATTTAATGATATTAAAAATAAATTATGTTAGTTTCAATATTAGTTTAAAAAAAGGGGATGACAATATGAAGAGTAATATATTATTAGAATCAGGTACAGGAGAGTTAGAAATTATTGATTTTGTTGTTAATGGAACTCATTATGCAATAAATGTAGTAAAAGTTAAAGAAATAATTAAAATGCCAAACGAAAGTTTAACTAAATTACCTGATCCTAAACCTGAAGTAGCTGGACTTATATTATGTAGAGATGAAATTCTTACTTTAATTGATTTAAAATATACATTAAATAAACAAAGAGATCATGAATTAGGATCTAAAGTTATAATTTGTGAATTCAATAAAATTAAAGTTGCATTTAATATTGATGATGTAGTAGGTGTGCATCGCATTAAATGGGGAGATATAAGAAAGCCAGATGATTTATCTGAAAATTCATTATCTGTCGGAAACATACTTTTAAATGATAAAGTTTTAATTATGTTAGACTTTGAAAAGATAGTAACAGATCTTTGCCCAAGCGTGGGAATAAGTGAAGATAGACTTGTGAAGGTAAACTATAAAGATAGATCAGATATAAAATTAATCTTAGCTGATGATTCAGCACTAATTAGAAAACTTTTAAAAGAAACACTTACAAAGGCAGGATTTACTAATTTAAGATTATTTAATGATGGAAAGCAAGCTCTGGATTTCTTAAAAGGTATATCAGAAAAAAAAGGTGAGAATTTTAAAGAAGAAGTTGACCTTCTTATTACTGATATAGAAATGCCACAAATGGATGGTCTTACACTTACAAGAAGAGTGAAAGAAGATGAAATATTATATAAATTGCCAGTAATAATATTCTCATCATTAATTACTGACGAATTAAGACACAAAGGTAAATCTGTTAAAGCAGATGCTCAATTGAGTAAACCAGAGATAGAAGAACTAGTACGTGTTATAGACAAGTTATTAAATAAGTAATTTTAATAACTCAAGGTAGAAAGGAGATTAAAATCTTTTCTACCTTTTTTATTTAATGTTAACTTGTATAAGGATTACTTTTATAATAAAATTATAAATGCATTATTTATATAGTGTTATTGGAATAATATTATTAATTGTATATAGTTTAAAGTTAAAATAAATGATAAGGTGTGTAACAATATGGAAGAATTTAAAAAAGTTATTGATGAAATTTTACAAGAAGAGATTATAAAAGTAGTTGTTAGTAATAAAATGAATAAAGATGTTAAATACAATAAAATAACGTTTATTCTTAAAGAAAATGAAAAGAATAAGTATTATCAAATAGAAAAGTTTACAGATAAACAAATTTTTCATGAAAATGTACATATAGATGAGTTCAATGACAAGATTATTAAATATGTTGAAAACAATTATAAACAGCTTTCAGCATGGTCAGATACAAGTACCTTTGATTTAAAGATATCTAAAAAAGGTAAAATATTTTTAGGCAAGAAAAGATCTGATAATAAGAATCTTGCAAATAAATCTCATAATAAAGAAAAAAATTATATTTTAAAAGAGGGAATGATAATAGAGCCACTTATAGATTTAGGGGTATTTACTAAAGAAGGAAAAGTAGTTAACTCTAAATATGATAAGTATAAGCAAATAAATAGATTTGTGGAGATTATTGATGATGAAATCAAAAATAATGATTATAAAGAACTCACAATTCTAGATTTTGGATGCGGAAAATCGTATTTAACATTTGTACTTTACTATTATTTTGTAAAAATTAAAAACATAAATGTAAAAATGATAGGTTTAGATCTTAAAGAAGATGTTATTAAAAAATGTAATGATATTGCTAAAAGATACAAATATGATAATTTGCATTTTGAACTTGGAGATATAAACGGATTTAAATATAATAATAAAGTTGATATGGTTATAACACTGCATGCTTGTGATACAGCAACTGATTATGCTCTATATAATGCAATAAAATGGAATAGTAAAATGATTTTTTCAGTTCCATGCTGTCAACATGAATTCAATAGTCAAATAAAAACAGATTCTTTATCTATATTAACTAAGTATGGAATAATTAAAGAACGAGTTTCAGCACTTATGACTGATTCAGTTAGGGCTAATCTTTTAGAATGTATGGGTTATAAAACTCAATTATTGGAGTTTATTGATATAGCACATTCACCTAAAAATATATTAATTAGAGCATCAAAAGCTAAAATATCAAATAATAAAAAAGAAAAATCTTTATTAGAAGTTAAGAATTTAATGGAACAATTTAATGTTAAACCAACATTATTTAACTTATTAGAAAATGATAAATTAATATGCACACAAATAAGAGAAGATTAATATAATAAATTAGAATGATTTAATGATATAATATTAATACTCATTAAGATATAATTATTAAAAATAGAAAGTAGGCTTTTAGAAGTTTACTTTCTATTTTTGTTGTTTGTTTATTAGAAAAAATGTTATGATTTATAAAAAAGGCAAATAAGAATTAGTTAGACAATTTTATAGGATGTGGGGAATAATGAATTCAGTTAATCATTTTAGAACAATAACAAATCATAAATTATTAGTTATGAAATATTGCTTTAAAGTCGGGTTATATAAGCAAGGTTTACTACATGATTTATCTAAGTATTCTTGGGTGGAATTTTCAGCAGGAATAAGATATTATAGAGGTGATGTTAGTCCTAATGGAATACAAAAAATAGAAGAAGGATATTCTAAAGCATGGCTTCATCATAAAGGGCGAAATAAGCATCATTTAGAATATTGGATAGATTATGGTGTAAATATAAAAGAAGGACTTGTAGGAATGAAAATGCCAACAAAGTATGTAGTTGAGATGTTTATTGATAGAATGTGTGCTTCGATGAATTATCAAAAGGAGAAGTATAGTGATAGAAGTGCATTAGAATATTACAATATAGGTAAAAATCATTATATTTTGCATAAAGAAACGAGAGAAGTATTAGAATTTTTACTTAATAAACTTGCAAATGAAGGGGAAAAAGCAACTTTTTATTATATTAAGAATAATTTATTAAAGAAATAAGACTACGTTTTAGTAGAATATTAATATATGTAAAAACAAAGCTTATAGCGGAGTAATTAAATTTAGGAATACTAATTAATGATCCTCAAAGTATAATTACAATGCCAAATTATCTATTAGATATATATCAAAACATATTTAAAAATAAATAATTATTATACTTATATGAATGTTAATTGTGATAAAGTTAGTGCTAAATTAAAAAAAATTAGCACTAACTTAAAAAAACTATTAATTAAAAATAGTTTTAAATATAGGTTTAGATACTTTAAAAATGAGTATCTATTTCTTTTCTTCTAATTTTTTTTAAGTCTTTTAGCCTTAAATTAGTTTTTTCCATGATTGTATCAAAAGAATCCCCTGCAATCATCATTTGTTTAGCTTTTTCACGAGCTGACATTTTATCATTACCCATATTTTAAATTCCCTCCTGTAATACTTTAATCAGTATTTATCTTTTCCTTAGAAAAATAATATATACATTACATTAAATGGAACTTAATGGGAGGCATATCTATTTCAAAAAAAGTTCTCTTGGTGATTTATTAAATAATTTTTTAAAAGAGCGTAGAAAACTAGAGTAATCATTAAATCCACACTTTGTAGATACTTTTAAAACAGCTTCACCATTTTCTATAAGGTCTTTTGCTATTAATAATCTTTTTTGCAATATATAATTATGAAGAGTATAACCGGTTTCTTTTTTAAATTTATGCATTAAATAATACTTACTTATAAAAAATTTCTTTGCTAGAAATTCAATAGAAAGATCTTCTGATATATTAGTATTTATATATTTTAATATTTCTTCAATTTGTTTATCATATTTAAGAGATGACTTATCATTAATAAACATATCTTCAAGGTATATCCTATTTAAATAAATTAAGAATTGGATAAATAATGCATTATTTAAAAGTTTACTTCCAAAATCATTTGAATTTAATGAAGACTCTAATGAGCTAATAATGCCTTTTAATGAATTCTGTAATTTGATATCAAGTCTAATAAGATTAAAGCTTTTTTTATTAGCTAATTTAAAACAAGTCATCAAATCACAATTATTATAATTGTGAGATTCTATAAAATTTGAATTAACCCAAATTACTATTCTTTCATAAGCTTCAGACGAATCTATTAATGGTTTATGCACATCATGATTATTTACAAGAAGTATATCCCAAGGTTTTAGATAATAAGCTTTTCCTTCTATTAGATAAGTTACTTTTCCAGATAAAAATATAATTATCTTATTGAACTCATGGTAGTGGAATTCAAATTCTTGATTTTTCTTATCTTTTATATGAAATAATTTAAAATCACTATGCAAGTAGCCAGCTTTATTTCCATAATCAATTGTATTCATTTAAATGACAACCTTTCAAATAATATATATAAATCATAGAGCACTTTTTACAATATTTCAAGCAATATATGCACTATTTATAGTTAAAATTCTGTATATAATAAAATTAACAAAGATATATTTTATATAAAAAATTAAAGGAATTATATTTTATCAAGAAGAGTAAAAAATAAAAATTCAATTAAGGAGGAATACGCTTTGAAGTTTATAAAAAACTATAAATATTCAATAATTTTATTACTATCAATTTTATTTGGTGGTACTATAGGACTTATAATGGGGGAAGATGCAAAAATATTTGAACCATTAGGAAAATTATTTTTAAATATGATATTTACAGCATTAATACCAATAGTATTTTTTAGTATATCATCATCAATAGCTAATATGGAGAGCTCTAAGAAGTTAGGCAAATTATTGGGGACAACTGTTATAGTATTTGGAGCAACTGCTCTTATTTCAGGAATATTAGGAGTGGCTAGTTTTAAATTATTTGATCCTACAAAAGGATTAAATTTATCTACATTTGAAAACTTAATTAATTCTAATCAAAATGAAACTATGAATTCAGTTGGAATATTAGAAAAGATTGTATCTAGCATCAGTGTTGGTGATTTTTCAGAACTTTTAACAAGAAGTAACTTACTTGCATTAATTTTATTTTCAATAATAGTAGGATTTGCGACAATGCTTTGTAAAGAAGAAGGTAAAATATTTGCAAAATTTTTAAATAGTGGTGCAGCAGTAACAATGAAAATTATAAGTATAATCATGTATTATGCACCAATAGGCCTTGGAGCTTATTTTGCAAGTATAATAGGAGAATTAGGAGGACAAATATTAACAGGATACTTGAAAGTATTTGTACTATATACTGTTCTGTCAATATTATATTTCGGTATATTCTTTACAATATATGCATATATTGCTGGTGGCAAAAGGGGAATTAAAAGTTTTTGGGAAAATTCTGTTGAACCAGCAGTAACAGCAGTAGCAACATGTTCAAGTGCAGCTTGCATACCTGTAAATATAAAAGCAGCTAAAAAAATGGGGGTACCAGATAGTATAGCTAAAATAATAATGCCAATAGGAGTTAATATTCATAAAGATGGATCAGTTATAGGTGGTGTATACAAAATTATGT
The DNA here is from genome assembly GCF_023845585.1 of Clostridium sp. CMCC3677. Lineage (GTDB taxonomy): Bacteria > Bacillota > Clostridia > Clostridiales > Clostridiaceae > Clostridium > Clostridium aquiflavi. Next base: position 68,496 of record NZ_JAMQHS010000007.1, on the reverse strand, counting down.
TCTTGTTTGGAATATTTGGACGTGACACGGATAGTATTGGCTCATTAATAACTATATTAATTTTAGGATTATTAATAGGAGCTGTTGTAGGAGCTGTTCCAGGAGGTGGAGCAATAGGGGAAATGCTTATATTAAGTATGTTTAACTTTCCACAAGAAGCTCTTGCAATAATGCTTGTAATAGCCACAATAATTGATATACCAGCTACATTATTAAATTCATCTGGTAATACTGTTTGTACAATGATGATTTCAAAATTTATGAGGAATAAAAAAAATCAAGTATAGATGAAAAAGCTGATTTCTGTGTAATACATAATTCAGCTTTTTAAATATCTCTATTTATATTATGAGAAAATTAGTGTAGTATTAAATTATAAGAAAATTTTTTGGATAAGGGGAGTGTATTTATGAAAAAGGAATTTAATATAGATGAATTTTTATTAGAGTATCCACAGATTGACAAAACAATAGAGAAATATAATATTAATATGGAAAACATGAAAGCAATATATAATGATTATATTGAGTATAAAGATTCCTATGAAAATCAAGCAGGATTTATAGCTAATATATTACGTTCTCAAGAGGTTATACATTCAGTAAAATCAAGAATTAAAGAACCTATTAGGCTTATAGAAAAAATTATAAGAAAAACTGAAGATAGAAAAGAAAAATATGGCGATGATTTTGAATTTACAGTAGATAATTATAAACAAGAAATAAATGATTTAATTGGAATAAGGGTTATACATATATTTAAGGAGCAATGGAGAGAAATACATGAGTACATAATAAACACATGGAAAGTAGTAGAAATAACCGCTAATGTTAGAGATGGAGACAATATTGAGGTCTTCGAGGAATTAGATATAAAAGTGAGATCAAGAGCTTCAGGATATCGTTCAGTACATTACTTAGTTGAGTTTTGTCCAACAAACGAAAAAGTAGTTGCAGAAATTCAAGTTAGAACAATATTTGAAGAAGGATATGGAGAAATAGATCATATTTTAAGATATTCACACAATGAAATTCCAGAAATTCTAAAATCAAATTTATTATTATTTAACAGAATAGTTGGTAGTGCAGATGAAATGGCATCATTAGTTAATAATTTAAGTAAAGAATGGTGCGAAAAAGAGAAAAATTATATAAAAATGATAGAAGAACAAGACTCAGAAATAAATAGATTAAAAAATAAAATGACATGGATAGATGTAGAATAAAATTAAAAAAATATAGAGATTCAAAATAAAAGGTTTTAAATAAATGTAAAATATAAAAAATTATATTTTAAGAATATATTGAGGAAAATACTATGGCTACATAAATGTACCAATAGTATTTTTCTTTTTTTACTCTTTAGTATTTTGTCTGATAATTATTAGTAAAAATTATGTTAAATTTTGCTTTAAAATGATAGAATATTAAAGTAAGAAGAAAAGTAAACTGGTTTAGGAGTGATTTAATTGATATTTGTACCTTATTATGAATTGAAAGCTGGAATGAAATTAGCTAGTAATATACATCTAGATAACAATAAAAAATCAAAAGCTTTTTTATTAAAGAAAGGTATGATATTAACAAATGCAAACATACAGAAACTAATAAATTTCAATGTTTTAGGTGCATATATTGATGATGGCAGAAAAAATCTAATATTAGATGATAACTTAAGAAAAAAATCTGTAACAACAATTAAGAATATTTTTGAAATGTGCAAAAGTAAGCATAAAATTTTGGAAGAGAATGTTATAAAAGAGATAGAATCAATATCTGTAAAGCTTGTCAATAATATGTGTAAAAATAAAAAAACATCTATAGGAATAACAGATTTACAATCATATGATGTTAACACATATCTTCACTCTTTGAGTGTAACAGTAATATCAATTGCAATAGGAAGTGCATTAAATTTAAGTAAGAAAGAGTTATGTGATTTAGGTGTTTGTGGATTATTACATGATATTGGAAAAGTAGCAATACCAATAGAAATAATAGGAAAACCATCAAAGCTTACTGAAGAGGAATTTAATATTGTTAAAACTCATGCAGAGTTAGGTGGAAACTATATTGTAGAAAATAAATATATGGATAATGATATATATTTAGGAGTTATAAGTCATCATGAAAAATTTGATGGGACAGGCTATCCGAATAAACTAAAAAGGGAAGATATCCCTTTGTTTGGGAGGATAATAACTGTAGCAGATGTATATGATGCTTTGACAGGAAATAGACCATATAGAAATCCAATAAAGCCTTTAGAAGCCATAGAATATATTATGGCAGGGGTTGGTAGCAGCTTTGATTATAATGTTGTAAAGGCATTTTTGAAAAAAATAGAACCATATCCTATTGGATCTTGTGTAAAATTAAGTGATAAAAGGCGTGCTACAGTTATTGGAGATAATATTAATAATCCATTAAGACCAATTATTAAAATACTACAAAAAAATGGGGATGAAGCAGAAATAATAGATCTTCAAAATGACTTAAATGCAAGAAATATTATAATTTTAGATATAGAGTATAAATATCTTATTAAGAAATAGGCATGATTTAGGAGATCTAGGTACTCAAGCTCTTATTAAATATTATGAAAATTAGGGATAGCAGATAATTATAAATAGATAGTAATTCATAGATGTTTATACATTGTATATTTTAATAATAATTTCAATATTATGCTATGTTTTAAATGTATGTTGATGCAATAGGTAAAGTTCAGTTACTTAGTTTGCTTTGCTTATTCATATTTAGACATTCTGATAAAACATAGCATAATGTTATAATCTTTTTAAACCTATTAATTCAATGTGTGATGAAATAAAGTTATCTTTAATTGGTTCACATTTCATTAAATCGGTACTTAAATATTTTTTATTATCATCAGCAAATATTGTAACTATATTTCCTTCATAATTATTTAGTTCAAGTGTTTTTATAGCACCTAAAAAATTAGCACCGGATGATATTCCAACTCCTAAACCTAAAATTCTAGATAGCTTTTGTGCCATTATAATAGCATCACCATCATTAATACTTATTACTTCATTTAATGATTTTAAATCAAGTATAGGTGGAATAAATTCATCAACAATTCCTTGAATTCGGTGTTCACTTACTTGAAAGCCAGTAGAAAGTGTAGGGGAATTTGATGGTTCCAATGGATATATTTTTATATTAGAATTTTTATCTTTTAGATATTTACCTATACCCATAATTGTTCCACCAGTTCCAACTCCAGCAACAAAAGCAGTAGGAATAATACCTAGATTACTTAAAGTATTCCATATTTCAGGTCCTGTAGATAGATAGTGAGCTTCTGCATTATCCTTATTAGAAAATTGACATGGAAGAAATACAGTATCAGAATTTAATCTTCTTTTTTCAGTAAGTTCTAAACATTTTAAAAAACCACCTTCTTTTTTAGAAACTAATATTAAATTAGCATTAAAGCTTGATAAAAGTTTTTTTCTTTCATCACTCATCCAATCAGGCATATAAATATCAATAGAATTTCCGAGATAAGTGCCTATAGCTGAGAATGATATACCAGTGTTTCCGCTAGTGGTTTCAACTATAGTGTAGTTTTGTTTTATAGAATTATTTAAATAAGCTTTTTTCAAAATATATAAAGCCATTCTATCTTTTATACTTCCAGTGTAATTATAATATTCAAGTTTTGAATATACTTTCAGTTCTTTCCCTTTATATTTAAATAATATTTCTACTAGGGGAGTATTACCAATAAGTTTTTCTAAATTATTTATTTTATTAAGTATATTATTCATAAGAAAACTCCTATTCTCAAATTTAATATTATAGTATAGACTATGTAATTTAAAAATATTGTTCTTAATATTAATAATATTTAAATGGATTAATAATTATTAGTGATTATTATAAAAAATAAATTTAATATATGATAAAACTTAAATTTAGTAAATAATATAGCAAAGTATATTGTAATAACAATAATTACTTTAAATAGAGGCTGATTTTACTAGTATATAGAGTTATTATAATAAGAATATTTGTGATATAATCATTAGGATAATGTATATATTAAAAGTGTATATATACATTATATACATAATATATAATTTTTAATTTTTCTTAATATAAAGAGGGGACAAAAAAGATGAGAAAACGAAGGCACAAACCTACCAAAAATATTACAAATGTTAAAGCTATTATAGTATGTGTTGCTATTTTACTTGCTATTTATTTGGGGGGATCAGCATATTTTGCAAAACATTTTTATTTTGGATCACAAATTAATGGTATAAATGTTGGAGGTGTAACTGTTGAAGAAGCAGAGAAATTATTAGCTTCTAAAATTCCACAGTATAAACTTGAACTTGAATTAAGGGATGATAAAAAGGAAGAAATTAAAGGTGATAGCATAGAATTAACTTATGATCCTAAAGATAAAATAGAAAATTTAAAGAGTGGTCAAAAAGCATTTTCTTGGCCAAAATCTATATTTAGTAAAAGTCATTCTACATTAAATGATATAGTAACTTTTAATGAAGATTTATTAGATAAACAATTAGATAATCTTTCTTGTATTAATGAAAATGTAACAGACCCTAAAAATCCTGATTTTGAATATACAAGTAATGGTTACAAAATATTGCCTGAAGTAAAAGGTAATAAAATAAAAAAAGAAGTATTTTCTGATGTAGTAAAAAACGCTGTTATTAATGGAGAAACAAAAATAAATTTAGAAGAAATAGACTGTTATGAAAATCCAAAATTTAATTTAGAGTCAAAAGAAGTTAATGAAGCAAAAGATCTACTTGATAAATATTCAAATTTAAAAATAACATATGATTTTGAAGATAGTAAAGAGGTATTAGATGGTTCTACAATACATAATTGGCTTTATGTTAATAATGATATGGAAGTAATGATTAGTGAAAAAAATGTTAGTCAATATATTTATTCTTTAGCAAGTAAATATAATACTTTTTCTAAAACAAGAGAATTTAAAACATCATTAGGAGAAACAGTAAATGTTGATGGTGGAAATTATGGATGGATTATAGACAAGCAGGCTGAAGTAAATGGACTAATTGAAACAATAAAAAAAGGTGAAGATACTACTAGACAACCTATTTATTCTCAAACAGCTATATCACGAAATAAGAATGATATTGGTAATACATATTTAGAAATTAATTTTTCTAAGCAACATATATGGTATTATAAAGAGGGTCAGTTAATTGCAGATGGTGATGTTGTTACTGGTAATGTAAGTAATAATTGGGGAACTCCTGTAGGAACATATAGATTAAACTATATAGAAAAAAATGCTACATTAAAGGGAGAAAACTATAGTTCACCAGTTAATTATTGGATGCCATTTAATGGAAATATAGGACTTCATGATGCAACTTGGAGAACAGAATTTGGTGGACAGATTTATTTGGCCAGTGGTTCACATGGATGTATTAATGCTCCGTATGAATTGGCTCAAAAAATATTTGAAAATATAAAGGCTGGAACTCCTGTAGTTTGTTATTAAAGAGTTTTAAATAATATATAAAATTTGTAGAAATATAATGGTGAATGTTTAAACGCTAAACGTAATAATGCCCCACAGGAAAAATCCTGTGGGGCATTTAAGTTTAAAAATAATATTAATTAAAGATAATTTTTAACATTAAATATTTCACCATTTTTCATATAAACTCTAGGTATTCTATATTTAAGCATACAAAGAATTTCATAATTTATTGTTCCCATAGATTTGGCAAGATCGTCAGCATTTAATTTTAAATCACTATCTTCACCAAGAATTATTACTTCATCTCCAACATTAACATCACTTATATCGGTAACATCAATCATACATTGGTCCATACATATTCGACCAACAACGGGAGCAAACTGCCCATTTAGTATAACTTTAGCACCAGGAGCAAGCAATCTAGAATATCCATCAGCATACCCTATAGGTAAAGTTGCTATAATACTTTTTCTTTTAGTTTTAAATGTTCTACCATAGCTTATATAGCTATTTTCATCTAATTCTTGTATACGTGTTAAACTGGCTTTTAAAGTTAGAGCAGGTTTTAAATTAATATTTTCTTTATTTATTTCATCAGATGGATAATATCCATAAAGTATTATACCAGCTCTTATGCTATCTAAATAAGTTTTTGGCATATCTATAATAGCACCGCTATTAGATACATGTTTTATTGGGATTTCAACGCCAACCATTGAAAGCTTATCTACAAAAGATGTGAATTTATTAAATTGTTCATTAGTATATTCTTTATCAGTTTCATCAGAAGTTGAGAAATGAGTAAATATACCAATTACATCTAGACCTTTTAAATTATATATTTCTTTAACATCCTCAATTGCTTTTTTATTTGGAATAAATCCAATTCTCCCCATACCTGTATCAATAGCAATATGCACTTTAGCTTTTTTATTAAATTTTATAGCTACATGTGATAGTTTTTTTGCATATTCTAAATCATAAACTGTTTGTTCTATATCATAATTAACTACTTCCTCAAATAAATATTCAGGAGTGTATCCTAAAATCATAATTGGCGCAATTACATTGTTATTTCTAAGCTCAATCGCTTCAGTTAAAACAGCAACAGCAAGCCTAGAAGCACCATTTTCAAGGAGAATGGGAACTACATCTAGAGCTCCATGCCCATAACAATCAGCTTTTACAACTGCTATCACATTTTTATCTTGTGCTAAGCTTTTTATATTTTTCATATTATAAGCTATTGCATCTAAATCTATTTCTGCCCATACAGGTCGCATTATTTTTTCCATTACTATCGTCCTCACTAGTATTATTTAATATTAATAATGGAACTATAATAATTATAGTTCACTTATTCTAATATTATTTTATTAAAGTAACCATAATAAAGAAAGAACCACTAAGTTTTTAATTTGTATAAATAGTGGTTTATCTTATAAGTTAGATTTACTTGATAATAGTTTTATATTATCTCCTATAATTTTAATACCTTTTTTAATATCTTTGTCACTCACTCTACCAAAGCCAATTCTAAAAGTATTTTTATCACCATTGCCTTCATAAAAAATATCTCCAGGCATAAACATAACACCTTCTTTATAACACAAATCTAATAGCTCTCTAGAATTTATATTATCTTTTAATTTAATAAAAACATGAAGACCACCTTCACCCGTTATATATTCATAAGGAATATACTTATTTATCATTTCAATAATAAGGTTATATTTATCTTTATAATATTTTCTAACATTCTTCAAGTATTTATTAAAAGAACCACTTTTTAAATAATAATAAAAAGTACTTTGATCTAAAAAAGAAGAGTGAATGTTTTTACCACGCTTTACACTTTCTAAAATATCAATAAGCTTTTGATCAGCAAATATCCAACCTATCCTAAGACCAGGAAATAAAATTTTTGAAAGGCTACCTATATATATAATACCATTACCTTCTCCAGCTAATGATGCTATAGGTTCAATTGGGGAACTAGAGTAGAGAAGCTCTTCATTAAATCCATCTTCTATTATTGGAACAGAATATTTTCTAAAAAGATTATATATTTCTTTTCTTCTTTCACTCTTAGTTACAATACCAGTTGGATTATTATAAGAAGGTATTATGTATCCAAACTTAGGATTGCATTTACTTAAACTTTTTTCTAGTTCAAGTAAATTTAAACCATCCTTATCCATTTCAATTTGTACAACCTTTAAACCGTAGGATTTCATTATTTTTATTGCAGTATTATGGGTTGGTTTTTCACAAATAATGGTATCACCCTTGGTAGTTAAAGAAGATATTATTATATCGAAAGCTTCTGTGAAACCATTTGTTATTAAAATATCTTTATTATTTGTATTAACTCTTTTTTTTATCATATAATCAAAAAAATAATCTATTAGAGGCTTGTATCCTTTAGCATATCCATAATTTAAAAGATTAGTATTTTCGTATGACCATGCATCTAATAAAGCTCTTTTAAAATCATCAAGATTGAAAAGAGTACTTTCAGGTGCTATGGATTTAAAAGATATTAATCCTTTTTTATAAGGCAATTCATTTTTTACAATATCCAAATTTCTAAGATTATTAGAATAATCATTTGTCATAGAATCGTAATTTATATTATATGGATAGCATTCGGTCTCACTTTCTATTGCAATAAAAGTACCAATACCTCTCTTAGTAATTATTATTCCAATGCTTTCTAATTCTTCATAAGCAGAAATAACAGAATTTCTACTTATATTTAAAAATTTACTTACTTCTCTTGTGGAGGGAAGTTTACTATCTTTTTTTAACTCGCCTTTTTTAATTCCATTAATAATATGTTGTTTTATTTGTAAATAAATAGGTTTATCTTTATCAATATTAAGATTAGAAAATATCAAATTTAATCACCTCATGTTTAAAGACATTTTTATTTTCTATATATTTTAAGTTATTTATTGTTAATTAGTATTATATCAATTTATTTAAACTCAGTACAATTAAAGTCATTTATAAATATAAAAATACTTTAAAAATAGAATAAATAATTTATCAATTTAATATAATGAAAAGAATTCAATTTAGAATAAGTACTATTACATTATACTATTTTAAGAAAGGAAAGGAAGTAATTATTGTGGATAAGCAATATAAAGAAAAGTACTTAAAGAATACAGGTATTATTCTTTTTATTTTTATTACTATATATCTTAGTTTATCTTTTTATTTTTTAAGTCATTTTTATTTTGGAACTATAGTAAATGGAGTTAATATTTCATGCAAAAATTTAGAGGATGCTAACAAAAAACTTTCAAATGAGCTAGAATCATATAAATTAGAATTAAAAGAACGTGATGGAACTAATGAAGAAATTTTAAATGATAGTATTAAATTGAAATATGATCCACAAGATAAGCTAAAAGATTTAAAAAATACTCAGAAACCATTTCAGTGGATTTTTAGATTTTTTAAAACAAGTAACTATAACAGTGTGAATTTAGTTTCATATGATGAAGATTTATTAAATGAATGTTTAAATAAGTTATCATGCTTTGATGAAAATAAAGTAGTAGAACCTCAAAATCCTACTTTTAAATATGTAGATCATGGATATGCTATTGTAGATGAAGTCTATGGAAATAAAATAAAACGAGATATTTTATATGAAAATGTAGTTAAATCAATAATTAATGGGGTAAATATTTTAAATTTAGATGAGATTGATTGCTACGAAAATCCTAAATATACATCTGATTCTCCAAAAGTTATAGCTATTAATAATAAACTTAACAAATATATATTAACAAAAATAACTTATGATTTTAGTGATAGAAAAGAAGTGGCAGATGATTCGATAATAAATGAATGGATTAAAGTAGATGATGATTTAAATATTGTATTTGATGAGAAAAAAATAAGACACTATGTTAATGAAATAGCAAATTCTTATAATACTGTGGCAAGAACTAGGGAGTTTTTAACCTCTATGGGAACGAAAGCTAAAGTTACAGGAGGAAATTATGGATGGATTATCAATACAGAAGAGGAAGTTAAGGCTTTAATAAATCTAGTTGAAAATGGACAAACTATTACAAGAGAGCCAATATATCGCCAAAAGGCAGTGAGTCGTGATGTTAATGATATTGGAAGAACTTATGTGGAAATTAATTTTACAAAACAATATTTATGGTTTTATAAAGATGGAACAATGGTTACACAAGGTGATGTAGTAACTGGAAATGTAAGCTTAGGACATGCAACTCCTGTAGGAGTATATATGTTAAATTATAAGCAAAAAAATGCAACTTTAAAAGGAGAAAACTACGCTACTGATGTTAATTATTGGATGCCATTTAATGGTGGAATTGGTATACATGATGCAATATGGAGGAGTCAATTTGGTGGAAATATATACAAAACAAATGGATCACATGGATGTGTCAATGCACCATCTTATTTAGCTCAAAAGATATTTGAAAATATTGAACCAGGAATTCCAATAGTATGTTATTATGAATAAAAAGTGAAAGATAATTATGAAAAAATATTAAGTAAAAGCGGATGATAATTTAGATCATTCGCTTTTTCATTTATATTGTAGTATAAAGATTTTAAACATAATATAAAAGGATCTTTCTAAGTGAATATTGTTATAATAAATATAAATGTTGACTTAAAATAGACTTTAAAATATATTTAATAAGTAATACTGTGAAATCTATTAAGAAAGGTTTTGAGCTAAAATTATGAAAATTTTAATACTAAAAATTACGTTAAGAGCTTCGTGGGTATTATCATTAAAAGAAAAGAGAATGATTGTAAAAAGTTTAATACAAAGGTTAAAAAATAAATTTAATGTATCAGTATCTGAAATAGATAAGCAAGATATTCATAAAACTATAGTTATTGGTATGGTTGGAATATGTGCAAATTCAGCACAAGCAGATTCAACATCAGAAAATATAATAGAATTTATAGATAGTAATACAGATGCAGAAATCATTCATATAGAAAAAGATGAAGACATATTATAGGATAATAGGAAAGGAAACAAATGAAAAAGTATTTTCAGTCAAAAACAGTTAAGGCAGCATTATCAGCAACAATAGCAATTTTTATATCTAATTATATGGGCTTAGAATTTTCAGTAACATCAGGAATAATAGCAATTTTGAGTATTCAAGATACTAAAAAAGAAGCTTTACTTATTTCAATTAGAAGAATCTTGGCATCAATGATAGCAATATCATTATCGTTTATATTGTATTTAGTATTGGGAAATAATCCTATGATATTTGGACTTTTTTTGCTTATTTTTATACCAATAACTAAATATTCGAAAATAACGGAAGGAATGATAGTTGGGGCTGTATTGTCAACACATCTTCTAAGCAGTGATAATATAAATTTTTATTGGATTTTTAACGAAGTAACTTTAACTATAGTTGGTATTGGAGTTGCAATGATATTTAACTTGTACACAATGTCATTAGAGGAAGAATTTGATAAGAATAAGGATAAAATAGAAGAATATTATAGAATAATATTATCTGATATGGCATTAAGTTTAATTACTCAATCAGTACCAATATACGAACAAAGGATCTTAAGAGATGCGGAGGAGTTAATAAAGAAAACCAAGGTAATAGCTCATAAAATAGATAATAACTATATTTTTAAAAGTGATGATTATTATATAAGATATGTAGATATGAGGATAGCACAATTAAAAACTATAAAAAGGATGAAGAATCATTTTTCAAAATTTTATATGACATACGAGCAAACAAAACTATTATCAGATTTTACGAAGGATGTTTCAATAAATATTTATGAATACAATGATTGTATTAAGTTAATAGATAAGTTAAATTTGTTAAGAGATGAATATAAATTAATGGAATTACCTATAAATAGAGATGAATTTGAAAATAGAGCATTGTTATTTCAATTTTTAAATGATTTAGAGGAGTTCTTAATTATAAAGAAAGAATTTAAATCAAATTTTTAAAAGAATAATTTAATCACAATACTCCTATTTATGGAGATTAATATCTAGTAGGTGATTTTGTTATTAGGAACATGAAAATAAATAACAAGTCCAAAATTGCAATTGATATTTTTCATTAGGCAAGGAGACGAATTGCCCTCATAGCGAGTCTATTAGGTCAATTTGCCGACGTAGCATGATGGAAAATAAGCTAGCAAATGGACTTGTTATTTTTTCATTGTGCCTTATTAAATTATCTTTTTATTTTGTAGGATGTAGCTTTATAGATGTTGACTTTATAGGAAGATAATGTTTGTTTGATACAATTGGAAATTCATTATCTTTATATATAGTTTCTTGAATTAAGTAAAACTTATCCTCAGATGCAATTGGATGTTGTTTTGCTGCAAAATTTCCAGAAGTTGAATATTTTAATTCAATTAATATATCATTAGCTATTTCATAAAGTTCTTTTTCTAAAAACTCCATAACTTGTTTTTTATTGTTTAAGTCTATATTAAGTGATGATATAGTTTCAATTGGTATTAAAGTAAATGTATAAGCAATAGCTTTTCCTTGATACTTATACCATCTATCAACAAGAACAACAGCAGCTGTACTTTTAATTAAAACTTTATTAAAATAATCTGTAGAGGGTTCTATACGCAAAATGATTTCAACATCATCAATTGGTTCATCTAAAGATTTATAAACGGGATGTCCTATCTTTTCAAGACCAACGTCTTTGTTTGTCTCAGATTTTATTATAAAATTACCTTTACCTCTAATGTTTTTTATTAAACCATCATCTTGAAGTAAAGCTAAAGCCTGCCTTAATGTTGTTCTACTTACACCAATAAATTTTGCTAATTCAGGTTCTGAAGGAAGTCTACTACCTTCTTTAAATATACCTTCATTTATCATTTTAAAAAGTTGATTATATACAGTAACATATCTTAATTCTTTAGGTTTTACACTTAAGTTAATATCATTCATAAAATTCACCTTTCATTAATAACTAGCATAGGCTATGTATTACGCCAATTAAATTGTAATATTTTTCTATAAACTAAATAATAATGTATTGCTACAATTTTTTAACGCATAAACATAATATAAATTTTATAGAGTGTTTCTGATTTGAGATAACGATTTCTATTTTGTCAATAATATATAATGAGTGAATTAACTAGAGAATGTTATCTTAGAAAAACTCTATTTAGATTTTTAAATTTAACTGTGTTTAAATAATTCCATAATAAATAATTAAAAAAATAAATTAGACAAGTTTAATACAAGTAGATAAATAAAAGTCTAAATAAAAACATATTATAATAATCTATACTTTATTATAACATTAAAACATTAAATTTGAACATAAGTTAATCGTTGAGATTTAGTTGGGATTTACAGGTATAAAACTAATTATTATTAACAATATAACCAATATATCAATATTTTAACATAATTACTATACCTTTATAAAAAACTTGACATGTAAATAATAGACATGATATTATTTAAGAACAGACAACAATACAACAAAGTAGACAAGTAGAATGTGTGTCTAAAGTAATGTTTTGTGGCAAACATGTAATCGTCTTCCGGGTATATTACAAAATAAATCGGGAATACTAATAAAAACTAAAAAATACATAATAAAAAAATGGAGGGATTAAAGTGAAATATTCACAAGGATCAGGTAAACAATATCATATAGACGTTGCAAAGGGAGAAGTGGGAAAATATGTAATTCTTCCAGGAGACCCTAAGAGATGTGCAAAGATTGCTGCATATTTTGATAATGCAGAGTTAGTTGCAGATAAGAGAGAATATGTTACTTATACAGGATACTTAGATGGTGTTAAAGTAAGCGTTACCTCAACAGGAATTGGTGGTCCATCAGCTGCTATAGCTTTAGAAGAATTAGTAAAGTGTGGAGCAGATACTTTCATTAGAGTGGGTACATGTGGCGGAATGGATATTGATGTTAAAGGTGGAGATATGGTTATTGCCACTGGAGCAATCAGAATGGAAGGAACTAGTAAGGAATATGCACCAATAGAATTCCCAGCAGTTGCTAATATTAATGTAGTAAACTCATTAGTACAAGCATCTAAGACTTTAAATCAAGAATATCATGTTGGAGTTGTACAATGTAAAGATTCATTCTACGGTCAACATTCACCAGAAACTAAGCCAGTAAGTTATGAATTAATGGATAAATGGAATGCATGGTTAAGATGTGGATGTCTTGCATCTGAAATGGAATCAGCTGCTTTATTCATAGCATCAAGCTACTTAAGAGTACGTGTGGGTTCGGTATTCTTAGCTATTGCTAACCAAGAACGTGCTAAAGCTGGATTAGAAGATCCTCAAGTTCATGATACAGATGCAGCAATTAAAGTTGCAATAGAAGGGATTAGAAATTTAATAAAAGCAGATAAAGAAAATAATAAATAGTTATTAATAGAGAAAATTTCATGGTTTACAAATTATTCAAGAAAACTTGTTGATATTAATAGCAAAAGTATTAAAAGTTTACTAATGAAATTTTCTCATACTTAACGTTATTAAATGATGTCCAAAAGGTATGAGGTTTTATGGGAATAAAGTTAATACTATAACAAAAGACAGGAGAAAGATTATGAACATAGTTATAAATTTAATAGGTATAATTTTATTATTAGGAATAATGTACATTTTATCTGCAGATAAGAGAAGCATTCCCAAAAAAACTATATTAAAAGCACTTGGTATACAGTTTGTAATTGCATTTTTATTAGTAAAATTTCCATTAGGAAGAATAATGATATTAAAAGTATCAGATGTAGTTACTCAAGTACTTGATTATGGTAAAGAGGGAATCGGTTTCTTATTTGGAACAATAGGTAATGCTGGTGCACCTACAGGAATGATATTTGCCATTCAAGTATTAGGAAATATTGTTTTTATTTCAGCATTAGTTGCAGCTTTATATTATTTAGGAATATTAGGATTTATAGTAAAAATAATAGGTAAAGCTATAGGTAAAATATTGGGAACAACACAAGTTGAAAGTTTTGTTGCAGTTGCTAATATGTTTTTAGGCCAAACAGAAAGTCCAATATTAGTTAGTAAATACTTAAATAGAATGACTGATAGTGAAATCATAGTTGTATTAGTTTCAGGAATGGGAAGTATGTCAGCAACTATAATAGGGGGATATACTGCACTTGGAATTCCTATGGAATATTTATTAATAGCTAGTGCTTTGGTACCTATGGGAAGTATAGCAATATCAAAGTTATTATTACCTGAAAAAGAGGAAACTCAATTAATTGAAAATGTTAGCATGGACAATAAAGGTGATAATGAAAATCTTATTTCTGCAATTTCAGAAGGTGCTATGAGTGGATTCCAAACAGCTGTAGCAATAGGTACTTCATTACTTGCAATTATTTCGCTAGTAGCATTAGTTAATGGTATACTTGGAATTTTTGGAGTAAGTTTACAACAAATATTTTCTTATATATTTGCACCTATTGGATTCTTTATGGGATTAAATGGATCAGATATACTTACAGCAGGTCAATTATTAGGAAGTAAGTTAGTATTAAATGAATTTGTTGCATTCCAAGACTTAGGTAACATATTTGGTTCATTAAGTTATAGAACAGGTTTAGTACTTACTATATCACTTTGTGGATTTGCTAATATTTCTAGTATGGGAGTTTGTATTTCAGGTATAGCTGCATTGTGTCCAGAAAAAAGAAATACCCTTGCTAGATTAGCATTTAAAGCAATGATTGGTGGATTTGCAGTTAGTGTTTTAAGCGCAATGATAGTTGGTCTTCTTACATTAATATAATAGTACATATTAAAATTATAATTAATAAGATATTACATTCTCTTAAAGTTATAAAAATTTTTTATAACTTTAAGAAATTTGTATAATAAATAACTATTTTAAATAGTATTGCCCATAATAAGTAAAAATATAGTAAAATTAGTGTTAAAACATAGTCTAATTTGGAAAGGAATTAAAGGTATGAAAAAGTATAATAGAATTTTTACAATTGTAATAGACTCACTTGGAATAGGCGCTATGCCAGATTCAACAGAATATGGAGATAAAGGAGTAGATACTCTTGGGCATATTGCTGAATCAGTAGAAAAATTTAATATACCTAATTTAGAAAAACTAGGTATATCAAACCTACATCCGATAAAACATGTAAAAGCAGCAGAAAAACCTTTAGCTCATTATATGAAAATGAAAGAAGCAAGTGTTGGTAAAGATACTATGACTGGTCATTGGGAAATGATGGGTTTACACATCACAAAACCATTCCAAACATTTACAGATACAGGTTTTCCAGAAGAATTGTTAGATGAACTAACAAAAAGAACAGGACACAATATAGTAGGAAATAAGAGTGCGAGTGGTACTGAAATATTAGACGAACTTGGAGAACATCAAATGAAGACAGGAGATATGATAGTATATACTTCTGCTGACTCTGTTTTACAAATTTGTGGTCATGAAGAAACTTTTGGTTTAGATGAACTTTATCGTTGTTGTGAAATAGCAAGGGAGCTTACTCTTAAAGATGAATGGAAAGTTGGAAGAGTAATAGCTAGACCATACTTAGGAGCTAAAAAAGGCGAATTTAAACGTACAAGCAACAGACATGATTATGCATTAAAACCATATGGAGCAACAGCACTTAATGCATTAAAAGATAATGGATTTGATGTAATATCTGTTGGAAAAATAAGTGATATATTTGATGGAGAAGGAATTACTGAATCAAATAAATCAAAGAGTTCTGTTCATGGAATGGAACAAACATTAGAAATAATGGATAAAGACTTTAAAGGATTATGCTTTGTTAACTTAGTTGATTTTGATGCTTTATGGGGACATAGAAGAAACCCAGTAGGTTATGCAGAAGAAATAGAAAAATTTGATGTTAACTTAGGAAAA
Source organism: Clostridium sp. CMCC3677 (assembly GCF_023845585.1). Classification (GTDB taxonomy): domain Bacteria; phylum Bacillota; class Clostridia; order Clostridiales; family Clostridiaceae; genus Clostridium; species Clostridium aquiflavi. Next base: position 52,018 of record NZ_JAMQHS010000007.1, on the reverse strand, counting down.
GTATTAGAAAAATTAAAAGAAGATGATTTATTAATAATAACAGCTGATCATGGAAACGATCCAACCTATACTGGTACTGATCATACACGTGAATTTGTTCCATTTATAGCTTATTCACCATCTATGAAAGAAAATGGATTAATGGATACAGTAGATAGTTTTGCTACAATTGGTGCAACTATAGCTGATAACTTTGAATTAAAGATGCCTGAAAATACAATTGGTAAATCAGTACTAGGAAAGCTAGTTTAATAATATTTTAAATTACGAATATAATATCTTAAAATTGCATTGATTTTTAGAATAATAAGATTCTTAGTTCCAGGTAGAATTAATTTTACCTGGAAATTAGAATTCAGCATAAATGTAAGCATATTAGATTTAACTAGGCTAAAATGTGAATGTTTAAACAAAGTTAATTAAATTATATACTACAAATTGAAAGATTGGTTGGTGAAAGGTATGAATAAAGAAAATTTAGTTTCTACATTAAAAGAAGTAAAAAAAGACATAATAGAAATGATTTATGCAGCAAAATCAGGACATCCAGGTGGTTCACTATCTTGCTCAGAAATAATAACATACTTATACAATGAAAAAATGAATGTTGATGTTAAGAATCCTAAAGATCCTAACAGAGACAGATTCGTATTAAGCAAGGGACATGCAGCTCCAGCTCTTTACTCTGTATTAGCTGAAAAAGGATATTTCCCAAAAGAAGAATTATACAATTTAAGAAAAACAGGAGCTCTTCTTCAAGGACATCCAGATTCTAAGCATGTACCAGGAGTAGATGTTTCAACCGGATCACTTGGTCAAGGAATATCAAATGCAGTGGGAATGGCTTTAGGTCTTAAGACTCAAAAGAACGATGCTAAGATATATGTTGTTTTAGGTGATGGAGAATTACAAGAAGGATTGGTTTGGGAAGCTTCAATGGCAGCAGCTCATTATAAATTAAATAATTTAGTTGCTATAATTGATAACAATGGCCTTCAAATAGATGGTAAAAATGAAGATGTAATGGGAGTTTCTCCTTTAGATAAGAAATTTGAAAGCTTTGGTTGGAATGTTGTTATTTGTGAAGATGGTAATGACTTTGACAAAATAAATGAAGCATTCTTAGAAGTTGAAAAGTGTAATGATAAGCCAAGCGTTATCATTGCTAAGACTGTAAAAGGTAAAGGTGTTAGCTTTATGGAAGATCAAGCAGGTTGGCATGGTCAAGCACCTAATGAAGAACAAAGAAATCAAGCAATAAGTGAGATTGAAAGATAGGAGGAATTTAAAATGGGTAAAGCAACAAGAGAATCATACGGAATGGCATTGGTTGAACTTGGACGTGAAAATGAGAAGGTAGTAGTTTTAGATGCGGATCTTTCTAAATCAACTAAAACTAATGGATTTAAAGAAGAATTTAAAGATAGATTTTTTAATGCAGGTATAGCAGAACAAAACTTAATGGGAATGGCTGCAGGTTTTGCTAATGTAGGAAACATACCTTTTGCAAGCACATTTGCTGTTTTTGCTACTGGAAGAGCTTTTGAAATAATAAGAAACTCTATTTGTTATCCAAAGGTTAACGTAAAAATAGCAGCAACTCATGCAGGAATTACAGTTGGTGAAGATGGTGGATCACATCAATCTGTTGAAGATATAGCACTTATGAATTCACTTCCTAATATGACAGTAATAGTTCCAGCAGATCATAGAGAAGCAATGGCTGCAACAAAAGCTGCTGCTGAATTTAATGGTCCTGTTTACTTAAGATTTGGAAGATGCAATACAGAAGATATATTCGATGATAATTATAAATTTGAAATCGGAAAAGGTGTTGAGGTAAGAGAAGGTAATGATGTAACTATCATAGCTACAGGAATGATGGTTCAAAAAGCTATAGAAGCATCAAAAGAATTAGAAACTCAAGGAATTAAAGCAAGAGTTATAAATATTTCTACTATTAAACCAATAGATAGAGAAATAATATTAAAAGCTGCTAAAGAAACTAAAGGAATAGTTACAGCTGAAGAACATTCTATTATAGGTGGACTTGGAGCAATGGTTTCTCAAGTTGTATCTAGTGAATGTCCTACTTTAATTAAAATGGTAGGAATTAAAGATACATTTGGAGAATCAGGAACACCAGATGAACTTATGAAAAAATATAATTTAACTAGTGAAGAAATAATTAAAGAAGTTAAATCAATATTAAAATAGATTTTACTTATATAAGACCCAAATTAAAAAACATAACAATTAATTAAATTATAATAAGCGGAGGTAAGACACAATGAGTATTCATATTAATGCACCAGAAGGCGCTATAGCAGAAAGCGTATTATTACCAGGAGATCCTTTAAGAGCTAAATTTATAGCAGAAAACTTTTTAGAAGATGTAGTTTGCTACAATGAAGTTAGAGGAATGTATGGATTTACAGGAACATATAAAGGTAAGAGAATATCAGTGCAAGGAACCGGAATGGGTATCCCATCAATGTCTATATATTCTACTGAATTAATAGAAAGCTACGGAGTTAAAAACCTTATAAGAGTTGGAACTTGTGGTGGTTACCATGAAAGAGTTAAAATAAGAGATCTTATAATTGCAATGTCAACTTCAACAGATTCAAATCTTAACTTAGTAAGATTCCAAGGTAGAACTTATGCGCCAACAGCAAGTTTTGATTTATTAAAACCTGCTTATGATATAGCAGTACAAAAAGGATTTGAACCTAAAGTAGGTAGTGTATATAGTTCAGATATATTCTATGGAGATGATAATGAAGATTGGAAGAAATGGGCTGATTTCGGTTGCTTAGGAGTTGAAATGGAAACAGCAGCATTATATACAATAGCAGCTAAACATAAAGTTAATGCATTAACTTTATTAACAGTAAGTGATCACTTTATAACAGGTGAAGTAACAAGTGCAGAAGAAAGACAAACAACATTCAAAGCAATGATGGAAGTTGCTCTTGATACAATAGTTTCTTTATAAAAAATTAAAGTTCTAAGTTTTAGATGGAGTAATATTTCATCTAAAACTTAGAATATTTATTTAAGTAAGTGCAAACGTTATATTTTATTCTTTAGGAATTTATATTATTAAGAAATTTGTGTATAATTTTTAGGATACTGTTTTTTAAAGGTATGATGAGTACACCTAAAGAATAAAAAATAATCATATGCCGCACCATTATTCCTGCACTGCGTTTGGAAAGGGTGCATGGCTAAAAAAATCGAGGGCTCTAAAGTCGCCTTAGCGATTTTGTTCTAAAGTAATCGTTAACTTTAAAAGTTGAAGGATTATGTATACTAATTATAGAATAAATAAAGTAAGAAAAGATTAGGAGGATTAATCGATGAAAATTTTTGTTGATACAGCCAATATTGAAGAAATAAAAAAAGCTAATGAGTTAGGAGTTATTTGTGGTGTTACTACAAATCCTTCACTTATAGCAAAAGAAGGAAGAGACTTTAAAGAAGTGATTAAGGAAATCACAAGCATTGTTGATGGTCCAATAAGTGGAGAAGTTATTTCAATGGAATGTGAAGGAATGGTTAAAGAAGCACGTGAAATAGCTAAAATTCACAAAAACATGGTGATAAAAATTCCTATGTGTGCAGAAGGATTAAAAGCAGTAAATATTCTTCATAAAGAAGGAATAAAAACAAATGTAACATTAATTTTTTCAGCAGTACAAGCATTACTTGCAGCAAGAGCTGGTGCAAGCTATGTAAGTCCATTCTTAGGAAGATTAGATGATATTGGAAGTACAGGTATTACATTAATAGAAGATATATCTGAAATATTTGCAGTTCATGGAATAGATACTGAAATTATATCTGCAAGTGTTAGAAATCCAATTCATGTATTAGACTGTGCTAAAGCAGGATCTGATATAGCAACAATTCCATACAATGTTATTATGCAAATGATCAAGCATCCGCTTACAGACGCAGGAATTGAAAAATTCTTAAAAGATTATGAAGGCATGAATAAATAAAGTATTTATTGGCTCTGTTTTATCTATTATTGATATATACATAAGCAAAGTCGGACTGAGTAATTGAACTTAGGAATACTCATTAAGAATTCTCAAAGTACGATTACAATGCCGCTTTACATATTGCATATGTCAATATTGATTTAAGACAGAGCCAATTTTTTTATATTTAAGCTTACTTTCTATTTTACTTTCTAAATTTTTTCTTTAGTCACAATCTTAAAGAAATTCTGTCTATTCTTATATATACGCATCTGAAAATATCTATATTTATTTTATTATTGTAGTCTGTTTTTATTAACCTTGGAATTATCGTCTCTTTTATAATAAATAACTAATAAATTTTTGAAAATATCCTAATAATATACTTAAGAATGTTATTTGTTATGGAAAGGAGAGCTACTTGTATAGAGTATAAGTAGCAGCATAATATGAAAAACATATTTAGTATTTATAAAAGAGATATAAGAAATATAATTACCAACTCATCTGCACTTATTGTAATAATGGCTTTATGTTTACTACCATCCTTATATGCTTGGTTTAATATAGCAGCATCGTGGGATCCATATTCACAAGAAGCTACAAGTAAAATTAAAATTGGTGTTGTAAATAAGGATAAAGGTGCATATATATTGGAAAATTATATAATCTTAGGCGATGAAGTTATTAATGGATTAAAAGAAAATAATTTATTAGGTTGGCAATTTGTTAGTGAAGAGGAAGCCGATGAAGCTATTAAAAAGGGGAAATATTATGCTACAATAACAATTCCAGAAGACTTTTCAAAAGATATGACTTCAATAATAACTAGTGATATTAAAAAAGGAACTATAATTTATACTGTTAATGAAAAAATAAATGCAGTTGCTCCTAAATTAACTGATAAAGGTGCTTCAGGAGTTCAAGAAAATGTTACAAAGAGTGTAATTGAAACAGTTAGTAATTCATTACTTACGGCATCAAGAGATGTGGGAATTGAATTAGAAGATCAAATACCTAAAATATCTAATGTATATAATATGTTAGAAGAAATTAGAGGCAGGTTCGGAGAAATAAATGAAGCAACTGATTTAGCTTATGATGGTGTAGTTAAAATTAAAGAGTTAGTTAAAGAAATACAGGAAGGTATACCTTTAATTTATGAAACATTAAATAATACTAAGAGCTTAAGTAGTGAGGTAGAAAGTTTTATTTCTGTATCTAAGAGTGGATTAAATGATATGTCACCAACAATTAAAGAAGATATTAGATTAGTTTCAGAAATAAGTAAAGATATTTCATCATATACAAATAGTATTATAGATGCTATAAACTCTGGAACAGAGAAAGCACCAGAAATGATTAATAATTTAATAAATAAGGTAAAGAGTTTAGAAAAAGTAAATGATTCAGTATTGAGGTTTCTAAAAGTACTAAATAATATTAGTTCTACTAAGCCCCTAAATGGAATTGTAAATAAGCTTGAAACGTTACAAGAAAATATTTATAAAATTCAAAATTCACTTCAAATTATAAGAGATTCTTTAGATGCTGGAAATACTGTAGATTTAAGTTTATTAAACAATATAAAAACATTAGCAGATAATATTGCATCAACAAGTGAAGATATATATTTAAAGTTTGACACAGAAATACTTCCACAAATAAATAATATATTTGACAGTGCATTTAAAGTTGCTGAAAATACATTAACAATGATAGAAGAAGCTGAAAAAAGATTACCTAATGTTGAAGGCATATTAAACACTGCTTATAAAGGGGCAGACAAAGGAATAGAAGGAATAACTTTTGTTAAAGAAAAACTTCCAGAAGCAGAAAGAATAATAAATGAAATAACAGATAAAATGAAAAATGTAACAGACGAACAGAGTTTAAAAGAATTAATAGACTTATTAAAAGAAGATGTTCAAGAAAGAACGGATTTTTTAACTACTCCTGTAAATCTTGAAACAAGAGAATTGTATCCAATGGGCAACTATGGAAGTGCTATGACACCGTTTTATAGTGTATTATCTTTATGGGTTGGATTATTATTGTTGCTTTCAATTTTAACTGTTAATACTCATGGAGAATATAAATTTTGGGAAATATATTTTGGTAAGTTAATGCTATTTATGACTGTAGCACTAATTCAATCACTTATAGTAGTTATGGGAGATTTATATTTATTAAAAATATATTGTTTAAATCCTATGTTATTAGTCCTAGGAATGTTATTTACTAGTGCTGTATTTGTATCAATACTTTATTCGGCAGTTTCTGTTTTTGGAAATGTTGGAAAAGTTATAGGAATAGTATTATTAGTATTACAAATAGGTGGATCAGGAGGAACATTTCCAATAGAATTAACCCCAAAATTTTTTCAAATGATACATCCTTATTTACCATTTACATATGCTATATCTTTTGCAAGAGAAGCAATTGGTGGAGTAGTAGGAGAAGTATTAACAAAAGATATAATAATATTGTTAATTTATGGAGGTGCTTCTATTTTAATTGCAGTATTTTTAAAGAAGCCTATAAATAAACTATTAGAAAAGTTTACAAAAAAGTTTGAGGAAAGTGGAATTTCAGAATAAGTAATATAATTAAAAAATCAAGGTTTTGTTTGAAAAGAAATATATTTTAACTTTTACTTAAACAAGACTTGTTTTTTTAGTTTAATTAAAATTTAATAATTAAGATGTATTAATATAAAAATGAATGAGTTATAATCTTAATATAAAGTAAAATTATAGAAATGTTATTTGAAGTGAATAATGAAGAATATAAGTATAATAATATTGTGATCTAGTAGATCAGTATATAAAATAAAATTCCTTGGAATATTTATTTTATCCAAGGAATATTTTTAATGCATTGTTTTTTATCCAAGAAGTTCTGTTGATTTTGTTTTTAAAAAATTTAAATCATTAATACTCATCTTGTTTATGGTTTTATAATATTTTATTGCCAAAGGAATACATGCTGCAATCCATGCTATTGGGCAGCTAAACATATGCCAGTATACCCAATTATAGCAGGCAATGTAAATGCAACAATAACTCTTACTAATAATTTAAGCAACGCCAGCCATCATAGGAATAAATCTATCTCCAATTCCTGCATAGATAACACTTATATAAGCATTAGCACTATTTATAATATCTTCTGGGGTATTTAACAGCCTTAATAGTGATTTAGAAAATAAAAGACTTAAAGTGGTTATTATTATAGTTATTATAAAATATAAAATTAATGATATTGCAACGGAATTTCTTACACCTTCATCATCATTAGCACCAAATTTTTGGGAAACAATAACAGAAAATCCACTGGCAAGTCCTACTATAAATCCTATTATTAAAAAGAAAATAGATCCTCTTGCTCCAACAGCAGCAAGAGACTGGATGCCTAAAAATCTACCGACTATAATAGTATCAACCATACTATAAAGTTGTTGAAAGATATTTCCGATTAATAATGGAATAGAAAAAATAGTATTAACTTAAATAAAAAATATATGATTGTACTGCAAATGAATAACTTAAATTTAAAGTTATATATTTAATCGTATATGTACATACTTAAAATAAGAGATGAAAATAAATGAGGAGTGAAAATGTGGAAAACACTATAGAAACTAAAAAAGAAACTAAAAATTTAAAAAGTTACAAACCAAAGAAGGTTTCACTAAAAAATAAGGCGAAATTAAAAATAATTCCATTAGGTGGACTTGGAGAAATAGGAAAGAATATTACAGCATTTGAATATGGTGATGAAATAATTGTTATAGATTGTGGTTTAGCATTCCCAGATGAAGATCTTTATGGAATTGACATCATAATTCCTGATGTTACATATTTAATAAGAAATAAAAATAAGGTAAAAGCCTTTTTTATAACTCATGGTCATGAAGATCATATAGGTGGAATACCGTATGTATTACAACAAATTAATGTTCCAGTATATGCACCAAAATTAACATTAGCATTAATTGAAAGTAAATTAGAAGAACATCATATGTTAAATGATTGTAAATTAAATCTTGTTGAAATTGGTGAAACTATAAAATTAAAGAATTTTAATATCGAATTTATTAGAACCAATCATAGTATTCCTGATGCTTGTTCTATAGCATTGCATACACCAATGGGAATTATTGTACACAGTGGAGATTTTAAGGTTGACTTTACTCCAATAGATGGTCATGTAATAAATCTTCAAAGATATGCAGAACTAGGCAGAAAAGGTGTATTATTATTGATGGCAGATAGCACAAATGCATTACATAAAGGATATACAATGTCAGAAAAGACAGTTGGAGAAACACTAGATAATCTTTTTAGTAAAGCAACCGGAAGAGTTATTGTATCTACATTTGCATCAAATGTTCATAGACTTCAACAAATCAGCGATTGTTCTATAAAAAATAAAAGAAAGATAGCTTTTAGTGGTAGAAGTATGGAGAAAATATCAGAGATTGCAATGAATTTAGGATATTTATCTATACCTAAAGAAATGATAGTATCATTAGATGAAATAAAGAATTGTCCAAATGACCAAATTACTATTGTGACAACAGGTAGTCAAGGTGAATCAATGGCAGCTCTTTCTAGAATAGCAGCGTCAACTCATAAATATATAGAAATACAAAAGGGAGATGTGGTTATAATTTCAGCATCTCCAATACCAGGAAACGAGAAAGCTGTATCAAATTTAATAAATGACTTGACTGAAAAAGGTGCTAATGTAATATATAAAACAATAGAAGACATACATGTCTCAGGTCATGCATGTGAACAAGAACTTAGGGTGATTCAAAGCTTATTAAAACCTAAATTCTTTATTCCTGTACATGGTGAATATAAACATTTGATTACTCATGCTAAAATTGCTCAAAGTATGGGGCTTAAAGAAGAGAATATATTTATATTAGATACAGGTGATGTATTTGAATTATCAAAAAACAAGGGAAAAGTTATTGGAAAAGTGCCATCTGGAAGAGTTCTTATAGATGGTCTTGGAATTGGCGATGTGGGAAATATGGTCTTGCGAGATAGAAAAAATTTAGCTGAAGATGGAATTATAACTGTAGTAGTAGCAATAGATAGAAGAAATAAGGTAATATTATCAGGACCAGATATAGTGTCAAGAGGTTTTGTATATGTTAGAAATTCTGAAGATTTAATTAACAATGTAAGACGTATAGTTACAAAAGTTGTAGAAAAATGTTTAGACGATAATATAACACAATGGGCAGAAATTAAAAATAGAATAAGAAGAGAAGTAGATAGTTTTGTATATACTACAATGAAAAGAAAGCCTATGATATTACCAGTAATTGTAGAAATATAACTTATTATAAAATATTAACAATATTATAAAATGTAAGGATCAAAAAAACTAGGCTATGCTTTGAAAATGGATATATTATAAAAACAATTTATAATATATCCATTTACTTAAGGCATGGCTTATTTTTATGCTATTATAGTATTTTTTTACATCTAAAAATGTTAATAATCAAAAAACAAGATTAATAGTATATTTAACTAGTTTATTTCTTTTTTAATAATATGAAAAACTAAACTTATGATGAGAAATTAATTAGTAATTTATCTTAATAATTAAAGAAATAATAAGAAAAGATAACAGGTCTATCTAACAATTCCTCTAAAATATATGTAAAATGTAAAAACATAGAAAAATATAAGGTTTCACAGTTAATTTAATGATTTTTTGTAAATAGAAATTAGATAAATGTAGTCAATTGTGGTAATATAACAGTAAATGATTATTTATGAATACATAACATGAATTAGCATAAAAGATGGAGAAAATTATGAATAAAGATAACTATATATTAGATACAATTGAAGATATAAAAAATATATTAGAACAGAATGAATACAGAAGAAATAGATACAGTAATGATGTTGAATGGTTAAAGCAACGTAAAAAACAAATAAAAAGTAATATAATAAGAATTGCTATTATGGGAATAACAAGCAGTGGGAAATCAACATTAGTAAATTCATTGCTAGGGGAAAGGCTATTACCAGTAGCTATTTTGCCAAGCTCAAGTATAATAATAACAGTGTCTAAAGGCGAAAAAAGACAGGCTACTATATACTTTAAAGATAAATCTCCAGAAGTTTATGATGATACTAATTTAAATATGGAAGTTATATCTAAGTATGCTGATGAAAATAGAAATTCTAATAATAAGTTTAATGTAGCTCAGATTGATATAAAATCACCTAACTTTTTATTAGATGACAATATTCAGTTAATAGATAGTCCAGGTCTAGATGCTTATAATTTAGAAATGCATGAAAAATTAACTTTGGAGATTCTATTACCAACAATAGATATTTGTGTATTTTTAACTACTGTTAAAGCTAATAGCGACCAAATTAATTTAGAAAAAATAAAAATAGTAAATGATAAAAAGAAGCAAATAATATTAGTTCAAAATATGATAGATTCAATAGAGGAAAAGATAGGTAAATATGGCATTGTTGAAGAAAATAAATATATCATATTAGACAAGCATAAAAAAAGAGCAGAAATATTATTAGAAAAAGCAACAAGCAATAAAGAGTTTGATATTATTCAAATTTCTTCTTTAAATGCTTTAAATGGAAGAATAAAAAATAACAATAATTTATATAATGAATCTAATCTTGAAGGTTTTATAAAGTCTATATATAGGTGTGTTGAAAATATTACCCCAAAACTAAATATTCAAAGGCAAGGGAGTATTGTTGAAAGAATTGGCAATATAATTGATACTGATAAAGAAATCATAGATGGAAGCAATTTAGAAGATACAAGTTACATAAAAGAAATACTTAATGATATTGATGATCTTAATTATGATTTTAGAGTATCTAGAGATAAAATAACATCTAAAATTAATCTTATAGATAAGGTAACACTTAATACAATAGAAGAAATAAACGAGTCGGATTCAAAAGAAATAAGTAGCTATTCAGATATAGTAGAAAATATAAATAATAAGAGTAAAAAGATAGAAAATCAAATTTTAGGTATTGTAAGAGAGTGTGAAGAAAAGAAAAAGGAAATATACGAAAAACTGAATATTGATATTAGATTCTCATATTCATTACCTAGTATGGAAAGTGAAGATATATATGTTAAGCACAAATACGAAGAGAAAGTAAAACTTATAAAAAAAGATGGTTTCTTTAATGTAGGAAAGAGAATCTTATCAGATATATTTGAAACTGACTGGGGATATGAAAAGCAAGAATATGATGAAAAAGTAGTAGATAAAGAGGCTACTATACTTATGGTTAAAAAAGTATGCAATGAAAGTAGTAGAAAATATATGAGTATACTTTATGATTGGAGCGAACAGTATAGTAATTCATTAAGCCTCTTCTATAGTGAGATAAGTAAGATAGAAGAAGAGTTTAAAAAGAAGAAAGAGCAAAATATAGAACTTTATGATATAGATAATGTTATAAAGGACTTAAAGATTATAAGAAATAAGCTGAAGAATAAATATAATAATGTAGAAGAAGCAGCTTTAACATTAGATGAAGAAATAGAAAATAAAAATGAAGATAAAAATCTGAATATAGAGGAAATAGAATTAACCAATGTTTCTTACAATCTTTATAAATTAAGTAATGAAATATTTAAGAAAAGCTATTCAATGATAAGTAATTACATAGAAGAAAAAGTTTTATCTATATCTAAAAAAGAAACTCATCAAATATTTTGGACTTGGGATTTAGAGGCTGCATCTAAATTTATTTCTAGAATGTATGATTTGTATTTAAATGATGAAGAACTTGAAATTATAAAGAAACAAGGAATATACACTTTAAATAATATAACTATAATATATGAATTATCTCAAAATAAAGTAGAAACAAATAAAATACTAAATATTAACTCTTCAAAAGAATACAATATGTACTTACTTTTCAATGGAATTCAAATAGGTAGTTCAGAAAAGCAAATACTTGAAAATATTAATCTTAAAAATATAGTTTTAAAGAATAATATTATGATAAATTTGGTTATAGATTCTAGTAGAGAATTTATAAATGCTAATAATATAAAAGAAATACTTACAGCCACTTACTCGTTTAAGAAAAAAATTAAAAATAGAATAAATAATTCTAAGATTGGCTATGTATTAGTTAATTCTAAAAATCCTATTTACAATTTAGCATTAATAGAGGGGCAAGAAAATGATGGATTTTTATTAAGTCAATATAAAGATATAAAAACTAAGTTGTTTGGAAATATATTATCTCGCGGTAATGAAGAAAAACAAACATTAGAAGAAATATTGAGCTATTTTTTAAAGTAATATTATAAAAACTAAGGAGCAAAGAAATGGACAAAAAATCTTTACTAATACAATGTGATGAAGTTACAAAAAATATGATGGATGAATTGCAACAAGACATGATAGAGTCTTTATCAAGGATATCTAAAAATATAAATGATGAACTTAAAGAAAACTTAAAACCTCTTGAAAAGAAAATCAATATATTAAAAGATGAACTTGGAGAAGGTAATGAAGATATAGAAGAAAAAATAGAAGAAATAAGTGGTAATATATCAAAAATTTCAAAATGTGTAGAAGAAATTGCTGAAGAACATAATAAGCTTTTAAATGGTGGTTTAAACAGAATTGCTATAACTCTAGAAAAGTTAAAAGATCGTGTTGAAGATTCAGATAAGCAGTTAGAAGTTAAATTATCAGAGGGTGTTGGAACAATAGAAAAGAAAATAAATGATTTAAATATAGAATCTTTAGAAGATAAATTAGCTATTTTAGGAGTTAAAATGGTTAAGAATTCTGGAAATAATAAAGAAGAAATAATAAATAAGATAGAAGAAATTAATATTGATGAAGTTGGAACAAAAGTAAGCTTATTAGAAGAGGCTATTAAGATTAATATAAATAATAGCTGTGAAGCTATAGAAAAATTAGATACAGTACATGAAAAAATGTTAGAAAAATATGAAGTAATGAATCTTATAAATGATATGGAAATTAAATTAAATAAGAAAATGAGCAATATACAAGAAGAAGTTGAATGGGGAAATAGATCATTCTTTGCAAGGATTTTTGGAAAGAGGAGATAATATTTAATGAAATATGTAGATTTAATAAATGATTCTAGATTTAATTTTTTATTAGAGAAATATCTTAATAAAGATAATGCTGTAAATTATATAGATTATTTTAATCATTTTATTGACAACTTAAATGAAAAAGAAATAATAATACCTGTATTAGGTATTCAAGGTGCTGGAAAAAGTAGTTTTCTTAATTCTATTTTAATGGAAGAGAATATATTGCCAACAGATGTTGATGAAACAACTTGTGTACCTGTTGAAGTAAGATATGGAGAAGATACTGAAAAAGCTATAGTACATTTTTTAGATAAAGAATGTAAAGAAATAAAATTATGTGATTTAGAGAAATATGTTCATAATGATTATAATATGGCAAATGAGCTTAAGGTATCTAAGATAATCTTATATAATAAAAACGATGTATTAAACAATAATGTAGTACTTGTTGATCTTCCAGGTGTGGGCAGTTTAACACCTGAAAATCAAAGAACTACATTAGACTATGTAAATAAATTGGTTTCTGGAATATTTATGTTGAGGACAAACCCTCCAATTACAAGAACTGAAAGAAATTTTATAAATGCCTTATGGCCTAAATTGTCAAATACAATTTTTGTTCAAAATAAGTGGAATGATGAAAGTGATGAAGACGCACTTGATGCAAAAGAGCATAATGAATATGTTTTAAATAGTATTTGTGCGGAACATAACGAAAGCAAAGAAATTAATGTAAATGTGGTTAATGTTTATGAAGCGGTAAAAGGTAAATTTACTAGAGATAACACACTTTATGAAGACTCAGGTATATTAAATGTTATAGAAAATATAGAAAATGTATCTAAAGAATATAATATAGGTTTAGAAAAGTCTTTAAATTCAAAAATAGTAGGAGCATTAGAAAATATTAATGATAAAATAGAAGAATATAAGACATTATGTTTAAATGAAAAAAAACAAAATGATTTAAATAAAGAAGAAAAGATTAAAGAAATAAAAGCTATACTTTTAGATAATAAAAAGAATTTTAGAAGAATTAGAGCTTATGCATATGAAGAAATGGAAAAGATTATCGATTATGCTTCAAGTATTATAAAAGAAAAAATAACAAATTTAAGAGCTAATTTAAAAGCCATAATAAATAGAGGGATTGTAGATGGAGAAAGACTAAGTTTAATATATAAAGAATCATCGGATAAAGCTATAAATGATATTATGGATGAAGTATTAGATAAAACAAGTGAATTAATAAAAAACCTTAACAAAGAATTAAATGGTATAACAATAAAGGGCTTTTATGGTCAATATGAAAACATATCATTTTTTAATAAAGAAAGTGAATTTAAATTTGAAAAATCGCTACCATCATTGTTAGGGGTATCTGGCGGACTAATAGGGACACTTGGAACTGTAGGAACATTAGGAGGTCCTCTTGGAATACTTGTTGGAATGGGAATTGGAATGGCATTTTCTTTGATAGGTGATTTTGTTCGTAAGGAAATAGTAGAAAATAGAGCAAATTATACATTAAGGGATTTAGAGCCTATGGTTGAAGATTTAGAAAACTATTTAAAAGAAGAAATACTTGATGATTTAAGAGCAAAACAACAAGATATGGATGATTCAATAAAAGAGCTAAGAAAGAATTTAGAAAATAGCTTTAAAGATGATATTCAAAGTATAGAGAAACAATATGACTATGCCTATAGTGAAAATAATATATTAGAATTTGAAGATGATTTAAAAATATTAAATGAAGTCAAAGAAGATGTAGGATTAATTTAAAGCAGTTAGTATGTTTTAGAGCAGATATGTTTATATATTCATAAGTAAAGTGGGCGGAGTAATTAAACTTAGGAATACTAAAATAACTATAGTCCCTTTTTAGCTTGTTCCCAATATAAAATTGAGACAAGCAGTAAAATGGACAATACTTATTAAGTATTCTCAAAATCTAATTACAATGCCATTTTACATATTGAATATATAAACATATATTTTAAAATATAGTCAAATTATTTAAAGCAAGGGGATGAATATATGAATAATTTTGAAAGATGTATAAGTAGACAAAAGAGTATTGATTCAATTGTTAAAACTTTAGGAAATGATGATATTACTGAAAAGAATTTTTTAGTTAAAGATAAAATAATGAATCCTTCACATTATGTTGTTATGCTAGGAGAGACAAGCTCAGGAAAAAGTACATTAATAAATGGATTATTTAAAGATAAAATTTTATTAGAAAGTGTTAAGCCAACAACTGGAGTTGTTACTGAAGTTGTTATATCTGATGAAGATGAAGAAAAATTAATAGCTGTAAATAAGGATTCGAGTACACAAGTTATAGATAAAGATATCTTTGATAAGTTACTAGTAAATTATAATAAGGATTTACATAAGCTTAAATATGTTGGAAAAGCTAATAATTCTAAATATAATGGAATGAGAATTTTTGATACTCCAGGTTATGGTTCACTTGTAGAATATCATGAGGAATCATTAAAAAGCTTTATTCCACAAAGTGATTTTATTATATATGTAGTATCTTATAAAGTTGGAATTGGTGATGATGATTTTCAATTTTTAAAATATGTTGGAGAAATAATAAGTGAAGATGTAGAAGTTATTTTAGCAATTAATATGTGTCCAAAAGATATGTCAGAAGATAATAAGAGAATATTGGAAATCAAAAAAAGTGTTAATAAATGTATTAAAAAAGATGCAAAGACATTCTTTATAGAAAGTAATAAAGAAAAACATCCTGATACATCTATGCTTTGGGAATATGTATATGAAAGAGTTAATGATGATGATAAAAAAGAGGAACTTGCTAATAGTTTGAAAAATTATCAAGATTATATATTAAATGAATGTAATATAAAGATTAACTCTAAGGTTGCTAATATAGAATCTAAAAAAGAAGGTATAGAAGAACGATTAAATATACTAGGAGAATTTTTAGATAAAAAGCATGAAATATTAACTACTATAGATAGGGGATTTACAAAAATAAAAGTAAGTTCAGTTAAACTTATAGATAAATCTGCAATAGATGTAAAAAATAAAATTACTGAATATGTTCATGATGAAAGCAAATGGACTAAAAAAGAAGAGACATATACATTAATGCAAAATTATTATGTTCCAAATTTAATAAATGAAGAAACAGAAACTTTAATGAGAGATATTGAAAGTGAAATAATACTTTTAGATAAAAATATTGAAGATATATTAAAAGAAGCCATATCTAAATTAGAAGAAAAGATAAAAGTAAGTATTCCATCTTACACAGAAGTTATGGAAGGTGTATTAAAGCAACACATAGGAGATGAGATACAACAAGCAACTGGAGAAATGTTTAGAAAAGCAACTGCAAAAGAAGACAAAGATAGTATAAGCAATCCAGAAGATATAAATTTAAATAAATTAGGTAATATAGTAGATACTAAATCATATAAACATGCACATGAAAATTTAAAACATTTATTAAAAGCAATAAAAGCCTCATCAATAAAGGCTATTACTAAGTATCTAACTGTTTTTACTGAATCTGTATTTTACTTATATGATTCATTGACATGGCAAAAGAAGATAAATGAGATTTCATTAAAAGCTATAGATAATTGGGCGGAAGACGTAGAAATATCTATAAGAAGATATTTAGATTCTTTACGAGAAACTAATAAAGAAGAGATAATGTCTTTATTTGATGCATTAAATGAAGAATTTAAAGAAGATGAAAAGAAGTTAGAAGATATTAGCGGAGAAGAACTAATAAGACTAAAAAAAGAAATAGAGTTCTTATTGCATAGATGCCTCTATATATCAATGAATAAGTAAATTTATGTTTGAAGAGTGTTAATATATGCATAAGCATATTGGACTAAGTAATTGAATTTAGGAATACTAAAATGAATATAGTCCCATTTTAGCTTGCTCTCAATGTAAAATTGAGACAAGCAGTAAATGTGACAATACTCATAAAGGATTCTCAAAATCCAATTACAATGCCAATTTGCTCATTGCATATATTAACACTCATTTAAAACACAACTTATTTAAAAAAACGTTAGTATATAATATTATAATTACAAAGAATTTAAATCTAATTAAATATTACTATTGACTCATACCTTAGGTAGGAGTTTATAATAAATATTGAAGTAGGAAATACTTAGTATAGGATGTTAAATTATTAATAAAAAATTACTAGAGATAAATTTGTTTAGGAATGATAAAAATAAAAAGTAGTATCATTAATTAAAAAAAGCAGATTTTAATTAAGAAATTACTCTTATACTAATAGATAGATATTTAAAAAATTTTCATATTAAGAGAGGAATGAATTTTAATGACTAAAATAAAGAATATACCTTTTTCACCACCAGATATAACTGAAGAAGAAATTGAGGCAGTTTGTGATGTTTTAAGATCAGGATGGATAACATCAGGACCTCAACTTGCTAAATTTGAAGAAGGAATACAAGAATATTGTAAGGTTAATAAGGCTTTAGCATTAAATAGTGCAACAGCTGCTATGGAATTAGTTCTTAAGGTTTTTGATATAAAAGAAGGAGATGAAGTTATAACTACTCCTTATACTTATACTGCTACTTCAAGTGTTTCTGTACATAGAGGAATTAAGCCAGTATATGTTGATGTAAAAAAAGATACATTTGAAATGGATATAGATAAAGTAGCAGAAAAGATAACTGAGAAAACAAAGGTAATTATGCCAGTTGATATTGCCGGAGTACCTTTTGATTATGATGAACTTAAAAAAGTTTTAAAAGAAAAAAATAGAGAAGATATAATAATACTTTGTGATTCAGCACATTCATTTGGAGCTAAATACAAGGGCGAAAGAGTTGGATCTCAATGTAACTTCCATTCTTTCTCATTCCATGCAGTTAAGAATTTAACTACAGCAGAAGGTGGAGCAGTTACTTTCAATGATAATAACTTTGAAAATCATGAAGATTTACAAAAATACATGAGATTTACAGCTATGCATGGTCAATCAAAAGATGCATTAACAAAGCTTAAAGCTGGAGCATGGGAATATGACATCATTAATGATGGATTAAAATGTAATATGACAGATATAAGTGCTGCAATAGGTTTAGTTCAACTTAAGAGATACGAAAAGCTATTAGAAAAGAGAAGAGCTATCTTTAAGGTATATAATAATATATTATCAAAAGAAGATTTTTCAATAATACCATTTACTAAAGATGATAATGGTACAGAAACTTCTTATCATTTATATCTTTATAGAGTTAAAGGATTTAATGAAGCCAAGAGAAATGAAGCAATAAGCAGATTAGCAGAAAAGGGAATAGCAACAAACGTTCATTATAAGCCACTTCCAATGCTAACACTTTATAAAAACCTTGGATATGATATAAAAGATTATCCAAATGCTTATGCACAATATGAAAATGAAATTTCTCTTCCTGTATACACAAAATTATCTTTAGAAGATGCAGAATATGTAGCAAGAGAAGTTGTAAAAGTTATTAAAGAATTAATATAGTAATTTAAAATTTAAATTGCAATATAAAGTTTTTAGTATAAGCTTTATATAAAAAATAATTTTGATATATTTAGTTTATGCTAAAATATTAATAACATATAAATAATTGAAAGTAGCATATTTAGTGAAAACTATTATATGCTACTTTTTATAGTTAGTACAATTTAAGATACACAATTTTTGAGATTTTATACACATTTGTTTTAGAGTTATGTTTATATATACAATAGGTAAAGTGGCATTGTAATTGAGCTTTGAGAATTGTTAAGTGAAAATCAAAATTTTACATTTTGCTTTTTAAACTTACTCAGCGGAGTCGAGTTTCCTTTTAATATTCACATTTACTGCTTGTCTCAATTTTATATTGGGAGCAAGCAAAAATGGGACTATAGTCATTTTAGTATTCCTAAGTTCAATTACTCAGTCCACTTTTCTTATGTATATATAAACATTTTAGCAAAACATGTTTATATAATTTCATTAATGAATTGGAGGGGTAATTTTGAAAATAGGGGAGTTTGCTAAAAGGTCTGGAGTCACTGTAAAAACACTTTTGCATTACGATAAAATAGGACTTCTTAAACCATCTGAAAAAACAGAAGTTGGTTACAGAATTTATTGTGAAGATGATTTTTTAAGGCTTCAACAAATAACTACTCTAAAGTTTATTGGAATATCATTAAGTGAGATAGCCCATATATTAAATGAAAGCGGAGAAAATTTAGAGAGCATGGTAAAAATCCAAAAAAGGGCTTTAGAAGAAAAGAAAAGACATATAGATTCTGTTATAGAAATATTTAATAATGCTGAAAACACTGCAAAACAAAAAGGTTTTTTAGATGTCAACAACTTAGTAAACATTATAAAAATAACAAATATGCAAAATAGCATAAAGGAGCAGTATAATAGCGATAAAAATTTGAATTTGAGAACCACTCTTCATAGTTATAATACAAATAAGATTGATTGGGATAAATGGTGTTTTCAAAAAATGAACTTGACTGAAGGCTCAAAAATATTGGAATTAGGGTGTGGAGTAGGAAAGCTATGGATAAAAAACAAAGAATTAATAGATAAAAATTCTGAAATTATTTTATCTGATTTTTCTCCCAATATGTTAAAGTGCGCTAAAAATAATTTGGAAAATTTAGATTATAAGTTCAAGTATAAAAAGATAAATGCAGAAGATATTCCTTATGATGATGAAAGTTTTGACGTTGTTATTGCAGAACATATGCTTTATTTTGTTACTGATATAGAAAAGGCATTAAGTGAAATAAAAAGAGTTTTAAAACCAAATGGTATTTTTTACGTAACCACTAATTCATGTAATTCTATGATTGAATTAAATAAATTAGCTGAGAAATTTGATCCTAATTTAGATATTAATAATAATGGTCTTTCCTCTAGATTTGATTTAGAAAACGGAGAAAAAATGCTAAAGAAATATTTTAATAATATTGAATCAGAGATATTAGAAGGAAAGATAATAGTAGATAAAGCAGAGCCCGTTGTATCATATAAAGCATCAACAATTCAAGGAAATTCAATACTTATAGGAAAAAAAAGAGAAGAATTTACAAAGTATTTAGAAAAATATATTGAAGAAAATAAAAATATAGAAATTACAACAAAGGCAGGCATATTTAAGGTTTCAAAGTGATTTGGAATTTTTTGGACCCCAGAGTATAATAAATTAAAGGG
Organism: Clostridium sp. CMCC3677; assembly: GCF_023845585.1. Lineage (GTDB taxonomy): Bacteria > Bacillota > Clostridia > Clostridiales > Clostridiaceae > Clostridium > Clostridium aquiflavi. The sequence continues at coordinate 31,657 of NZ_JAMQHS010000007.1, read as the reverse complement.
GGATTGTATATGGATGGAAATATTATTCTGAAAATTATTTTGGGGACTTTTATTAATTGTATAGTTTTAGTATTAATTTCTTTAGGAATATATCATATTTATGGTTTTACATTAAAAGATACTTTGTTTGTTATAAGCTTAGCTGTGCTAGTTATAGAAGTTTTCTTAAATATATCAGGAAATTCACTTGGGATATCAATTCAATCACTTGGACAAATGAATTCACAATATGTATCAAATATTGATTTAGAAGCTAAAGGACATGAAAATAAAAATAATAAAGCTACTTTTCATGTTAAGGACTTAATAAATTTTATATTAATTATTTCTAGCTTAATAATTTTTATTATATCATTTATAATTTTTTAAGTATAAAATATCAATTAAATTTAATAAAATTTTTTAAAAAAAGGCAATAAAAAGCAATTTTAAATTTGTTTTTTATTGCCTTTTTCTAATATTTATAAATAAAAAATAGATAAAATTAAAAAAAAATACAAAAAATACTAAATTTTCTTAGATAGTTTAAATATAACGTTGACAATTAATAAATCATCAAAAAAATATATAAAAAATTATTCAATTTTAGAAAAAAATTTAAAAAAATTACAAAAAAATACTGGAAATTAAATATAAAATAGGGATTAAATTTAAAGTTATGGTAAAATAAACCGAAAAAGGAAATGTGATTTCATTTAAGTATGAAAAGTAGCATAAAATAATTTTTGGAGGAAATAGATTATGGATGTTATTCAACAAACGAATAGAACGATATTATTTGAGGAAATAAACCCCGAAAGATTAGATTTGATTTCAGTAATTGGAGACACTAAAGGATTAAGCAGCTTAAATGATGATAAGATAAAAGAAATTAATGAAAATTTTTTAGTAAGTAGTTTTGATGAATTTTTAGATAAATTCTCACCTGTTGTATATTCATTTTATAATGCAACAAACCAGAAGGTTATGTATACATTGAAGAAACCCGAAAATCTTCCAGATAACTTTGTAACAGAAATCCCTATAAATCAATCAAATGATTTTCTAAAAATGTTATTCACTTTAATAGATACTAAAAGTGCTCAGGGAATAGCAAATGTAGATTTTAAATTTGAAAATTTATTAGATATGATTTCACCTAAAAAAGTAATGGATGATATAAGACAATCTAGAAAAGAAATACAATATTTATATAGTAAATATGACGAACTAGATGATGAAGATCCAAGTAAGTTAGATTTAGGAGATAAATTAAATAATTTATTTGAGAATGCTGGTGAAAACTACAATAACATAATGGCAATGCTTCCATTAGCTATTGAAGATATAAAAACGAGATTACTTTTAGGACAAGATGATAGCCAAAATGGCGGAGAAGCATTAAAAATAGGTGTGTTAAGTATGGGACAAGATGGAGAACTTAAGGTTCTTGAAGCACCTAAGAGTGAAGAAAAATCATTAATTGCAATAGATGACAAAGCAAATGTAGGATTAATTGAAGCCTTTGAAGATGACTATGATGAAGTGAATGAAACAAAATCTGATTATGTAAAAAGTTTAGTTGTTAGAACTTTTTGCCCGCTTGCATCTACAATGGAAAGTGAAATAGATGTAGAACATGAAGTTGAAAATTATAATACATACCTTGAGTTCTACAAAAATTCTAAAGATGATTTTATAAAAACTGTTAAACCATTAATAGAAAAAATTGTTGGTGTAAAGATGTTCTTTGACCAATATAAAACAAAAAACAAAGGTATGAAGCCAACATTACTTGTTGCAAATAATAAGCTTGACAGATTGGTAAATTCAGCTAACTTGCCAAGACTTGAAGCATATTTAAGTACTGTAAATGATAAAAATGATTTTGATAATACAATTTGGTTTGGAATAGTTCCATCAATTGAATTAGAAGGTCAAAACAAAAGTGGAGCTAAGAGAGAAAGATTTAAGGGAAACAAAAAAGTTGAAAAAATAGAATGTAATACTATGGAAAACCTATCTTTACTTCTTAATACAGTTCAAAAATATAGAATCCAAATTTTCTTTAGCTTTGAAGCAAGAGAAGATACTACATTTAATCATGTAGCTACAGCAGGAATAGATAAATTTATGGACAGATGTGCCCCTCTTATGAGACAAACATACAGCGAATTTGCAATTCCATGTGTTCCAAACTTTACAATAATTCCAAAAGAAAAATCAGGTGTGATACTTGATAGTAAAATGCTTATGACAGATGAGGGAAGTGCAGAATTGTCAAAAGCAAAAGAAGATTTATTTAAGTTATGGATTGAAGGAGTATATATTGGAAGTTCATATATTGCAGCAGGAATAGTTGCAGCATATCAATGTCCAGAATACTTAAGAGAATATTATGGCAATGTATTTTTTGATTATCCAGGAGTAAGATTTGATATTGAATCTGGAGATAATTCGCTAAGAATTACTTCAACTTTAGCAAAAGAAATATCCGGATTTACTAATGAAATCAAAAATTTAATAAATAGAAAGAACTTTGGATTTGTATTCTCATCAGAAAATGCTAAATACCAAGGTAAAGATATAAAACAAATTACAGTTTACAAGGCAAGAAGCCTTCAAGCAACTGAAAATGATTTTGAATCAATGTATAAGACCTTAGTTACAACTTATATAGAAAGAATGCTAAGATTCTATACTAATGATTTTAAAGAAGATAATATAGTTAAATTCTTTAGTAATAATCCTAATAGCGTTAAGAGTAAATGGATGTCAAATAAAGAATTCATTAATGCAATAATACAAGATGGAGATGACATTAACTTTGTTATAAATGATAAGAGTGGAACATGTAATATTGATCTTGTATTTAATGGAAATATTAAAAATCTTGAAGTTGAAATTACTAGAAGTGAAGCTAGCTAATTCTGATAGATATTAATTAAATATCTATTTTAATTATAAATAAATTATGAAAAGGGAGATGACAAAATGGGATTTAAAGTAAAAGTTGAAGGTGCAGAAACTATTGATTTAAGCATTGAAAGTGTTGAAACAGTAGAATTTAAGACTGATACACCTGATGATTCAAATGCCCGTTCAACAGACCAAGGTACAACATTAGTTATAACAGGAAAGATATTAACTCCAGTAGGAGGGGAAGCTGCTGATAGCACTATAAAATTAGCACAATGGTCTCTTGTACCAGCAGAAAAAGCTGATTGTTATAGGAGCGTAAAAGTAGATGTTATTTCAGCATCACAAATAGTAAGACAAATGACATTACCTAATGCATTTGTTGTAGACTACGAAGAAGACTTCGGAGATGCTGAAGGTATTGGTACTTTCAAGATATGTGTAAAACAAAAGAAAGATAAAACAGCTTTTGTAAAATTTGAAGGTGGATTTGGACAAGAATAGGAGGAATTAAAAAATGGGATTTAGAGTAAAAATTGAAGGCGCAGAAACAATTGATTTAAGTATTGAAAGTGTTGAAAAAGTAAGATTTACAACAGACACTCCAAAGGATGCTAATGCACGTTCAAAAGACGTAGGAAGCACAATGACTATAAGCGGAAAAATATTAACAGCTGTAGATGGGGATCCATTTGATAGCACAAGACAAATGGGACTTTGGTCATTAGTACCAGCAGAAAAAGCTGATTGTTATAGAAAAATAACAGTAGAAGTTATTTCAGCTGATCAAATTATAAGAAAAATTACTTATCCTAATGCTTTCGTTGTAGATTACAAAGAAAACTTTGGTGACACTGAAGGTATTGGTACATTTACACTTGTAGTTAGACAAAAGAAAGATAAGCTAACTCAAGTTACAATTGAAGGCGGATATAGCGCTTAATTATACCTAAAAGTAATAAAATAGCAATATATCTAATTTTACTATAGTTGCAGAGGATTTAAATTTGACTCACTAATAATTTAAATCCTCACATGCAACTTTTTTAAAATAAATATGAGTATTTTAGTTTTTATATACCTTCAGCATCACTAACTATAGTATACTAAAATATTTCAGTATTAGTCTATAGAAATTAAATATAGTATGAAAATAAAATCTTAATTTAAGTCTATGTTTTATTAGATTGTTATATATGCATAAGTAAGGGTGTGTATGGAGTAATGATGACACTTTGTTTATTGCTATATCAAAATATATTTAAAACATACTCTAATTTAAATAAAAAGTGAGTGATAAAGTGAAAAATTATTATAAGATACTTGGAGTTTCAGAAAGTGCTAATAAAGATGAAATAAAAAAAGCTTTTAGAAACTTAGCTAAAAAGTATCATCCAGATAAAAATAAAGATAATAAAGATGCAATAGAAATGTTTCAACAAATTAATGAAGCATATGAAATTTTAAGTAATGAATCATCTAGAGAAGAATATGATAAAAAGTTAAATCAAAATAATTCTAATAGACAAAAAAATGAAAGCAAAAATAATAGTAAAAAATCACAAGAAAAAACCAAAGAAAACTTTAACAAAGGTGATGCTTTAAATGATTTAAATCAATATTTTGAAAGTTTTTTTGGCTTTAAAGCAAGTAGTAATGATGTTGATGGAAGCAAAATAAAAAAAGATAGTAAAAATCCTATTGATACAAGTAATATATTTAATAATTTTTTTAATGTAAAGAAATAAGGATTTATATAGAGTAAAAAGTATTAAGAAAGTAATGGAGTGGTTACTTTGAAAAATAATCAAAATAATAAGTTGATATTTAGTATTCAATTAATAAATGTTTTTATAGGCATAACAATAACATTAATATTTGGAATAACTTATATGACTATAGAATCAAGGGAACTTAAAGGTGTACTTTTAGGTTTATTAATTGTATTTGGAATTATAACATTTATAACTTTATATAGAAAAATACATAATGAAAGTTATATAGAAGAAAGCAATAGTATAAATACCATTGAGCTAGTAAATGAAGATAATGAAATCATAAAACAATGGGAAATACAAGATAAAATATCTTTTCTTATTGGAAAAAACAATAAGAAGAACCATGTATTTGTAGACTTAGACAAATCTATTTATTCAACCTTAGTTGAAGAGAATCATGCAGTATTAAATTATGCTGCTGGAACATGGTATATAGAAGATCTATCTCTAGATAGTGGAGTTTGTATACAAAAAATAGATGATGGTAAAAAGTATAGGATTGTGAAAAATACTCCTTGTAGCTTAAAAAAAGGAGATATTATATTTATTTCAAAAGTGAAATTATTACTTAGATGAATGGAGTGATTATATGTCATTAATTAGATGTCAAAATGGTCATATGTTTAGTGAAAGACGATATGGTCCAATATGTCCTTATTGTAATATAGATACAAGTAAAAAAGAAAATAAGAAAGAACTTGTACCAGATGCGGAAGAAGTAGAAACAAATCTTTTATATCAAGAAATAGAGCCAGTATGTGGATGGCTTGTTTGCATTGAAGGATGTAGAGTAGGAAAAGATTATAAAATAAAGAATGGGAAAAATTTCATCGGTAGAGCTGATGATATGGACATACAAATAATTGGGGATAATTACATAACAGCCAGAAATCATGCCGTTGTAGTATATGATCCTAAAAAGAAAAATTATGTATTACTTCCAGGAGATTCTTCAGGAATTGCTTATTTAAATAATGAACCAGTATATATGCCAACACAACTTACAAATTATGATGTTATAGAGCTTGGAAAGAGTAAATTCTTATTTGTACCATTTTGTGGTGAACATTTTGAATGGCAAGATAAAGAACAGGGGTAATTTAAATGTTATTTATGAGTAGATATGATCAAAAAGAAGTAGTGCTTATATTAATAATGTTATTACTTTTATTATGTGTGATAAAGCACATATTGTTTAAAATTATGAACAAAGAAAATATAAGTTTAGTTAAATATTCACATATAGGTCATGAAGAAATACAAGAAGATTACTTTAATATAAAGAAAAAAGATAATGCAGTTTTAGCAGTTATTGCTGATGGCTTAGGAAAAAATGAAGCGGGAAGAATTTCTAGTATTACTGCTGTAAAAACAATATCAAATATGTTTTTAAAGGAATATAGTAATGAAAAAGTGAGTTACTTTTTAAAAAAAGCCATTAATAAAGCAAATCATGAAATACTTAAAAGAGTAGAGAAGAATAAAGGTGGTACAAGCATTTTAATGGCAATTATTGATGAAGAAAATTTATATTATACTTCTTTAGGTAATTTGATGTTAACTATTTTTAGAAAAGGTGAACTTATAAAATTGAGTGAAGGTCATTGTATGAATGAAGTTGCAAAAGAAAAATATTATGAAGGAAAACTTGAAAAGATTGAAGCACTTCAAGTTTTAAATAACAAAAAGGTTTTATATTACCTTGGACAAGAAAATCTTAATAATGTAGAAATGAAAAACCATAGTATTAAATTAGAAAAAAATGATTTACTTTTGATTATGAGTAAAGGGATTTATGAAGAAATAAGATGGGTAGATTTTGAAAATATATTAAATAAAAATAAAAAGCATATAGATATAGTTTTGGATGAAATTATAGATGAAATAGAACATCATGAAAATACTCATAATGGAAGCATAATAATTATGAAAAAGAATATTTAAAAATAATCGCATTTTAATAAGTTAGGGTGAGACAAATGAGAAAGTTGAATTCAAAATTTAAGACAAGTTTTATATCAGAAGAAGGAACGCATCTTCAAAATAAAGATTATTTTGCCTTTGTAGAGCTTGATAAGTTTGGATGTTATGCAATTGCAGATGGTATTGATAATGACACAGAAAATGACACTGCTCAAATTGCAGTAACAACATTCATTAAATTATTTACACAAAATCCTACTATGAATAAATTTACACTAAAAAAGTATTTAAATAAAGTTAATGAAGAAATAGTAAAGACAAGTAAAAATGTACGACTTAAAGCATCTATGACAATAGCTATAACTAATTACAGTAAAGTTAGGTATATTGTAATAGGTAATTCAAGATTCTATTTTTTTAAGGATGGATATTTAAAAGAAAAAAGTAGAGATCTATCATTAACTCAACAACTTAGTGATAAGGAAATGATAGCTTTAGATAAGGCAGCTAAGCATATAGAGAGAAATAATCTTTCATGTTACTTAGGAGAAAATAAATTAAGTTCACCGTTCATATCTAAAAAAATAAAACTTAACGATGGTGATGTATTTACATTGCTTACAAAGGGAATATGGGAAAATTGTGATGAAAAAGAAATAGAAGATGCTCTAGAGGGGGCAACAGAGCCTGAAGAAGTTGCAGATAGAGTTGAAGATATGATCTTATCAAAGCAATTAAATAATTTAGAAAACTATACACTAGCTGTAACCTTTGTTGAAAAGGCATATATAAATCCAAAGAAAAAGGCTATGATAAAGAAAATTTTATTTGCAGCAATTCCAATAATCTTGGTTTTAGTTATAGCATTAGTAGTATTTAATGTAAAGCAAAATAAAAAAAGAGAAGCAATTGCATCTATGAATAATTATGTAAGTGAAGCAAATGGATACATAGAAAATGAACATATAGAAAAAGCAAATTCAAAATATGAAGAAGCATTAAAGATAGCTAACAAATATAAACTTAAAAATGACATAAAAGAAATAGATGGTGAATGTAAATATACAGAAATAATACTTGAAGGTGATAAAAAACTTGAAGAAAAGAAATTTAATGAAGCTTTAGATCAGTACTTATTAGCAATGCAAAAAGGTGAAGATGTTGATGATAAAGCAAGAAATTATATTTTGAAGAAAATAGATATAGCTAAAACATGTATAAGTGTTGCTGATCTTTTGGAACTTGCAGACAGTCAGTTAGAAGCAGGAAAAGTACCAGAAGCAGAAGCAAATTACTTAGAAGCAAAAAGACTTGCTTCAAATTATTATTTAAAAGATGAAAAACAAGAAGCTATAGATAAACTTAAAGGAATATATGAAAAGCAAGGCAAAGAAGCAGAAGCACAAAAGCAAGATGAGGAAAAGGCTAAAGCAGAAGAGGAAAAAGCAAAAGAAGAAGAAGAAAAAACTAAGGAAAAAGAAGAAAAAGCTAAAAAGGAAGATGATGATCTTCAAAGTAAAGCTATAGACCTTAGAAAAAATGGTGATACACAATATATAGCAGGAGATTACGTAGGAGCGAAGATGTATTATGCTTTGGCAAAAGAGGCATTTGAAAAAATAAATTCAAATAGTTTAGCAAATGAATTAGAAGAAAAAATAGTTCTTATGGATAAAAAAATAGAAGGGCAATCGCAAACAAAAGCTGAAGGTGATATATATCTAAATGAAGCTAACGAAAGATACGTTAAGGGTGATATAACATCTGCAAAAGTTTTATATACATTAGCAAAAGATGCATACACTCAAGTAGGTCTTACAGAAGAAATAAAATCAATAGATGAAAAATTAAAGGTATTAGATAAAGAAATAGCTAGTACAGGTGGTAAAAATGAATAGAATTTATGAAAAATTAAATGAAATAAATGATTTAAATGATAGAGTAATGCTAAAAAAAATACTGAACAGTGTCTTCACTTCATTAGAACAACATAGTGAAGATAGATTTAATGATTTAGAAGAAAGAGTTTTTGATGAAATACAATATTTAGAGGAAAAATATAATGTGTATTCAACAATAATTGATAGAAAACATTTAGATGTAACTAATGAATTTTTATTTCCAATGATAGAAGAAGATACAGAGGAAAAGATATATGATGTAAAAACAATTATAGATAATTTAAATGATAATGTATCTTCTGAAATGTTTAATGTATTTCTAAAATGCGACTACAGTATTTTTAAACAGTTCATATCTAATAATTCAGAAATAACAGGAATTATAGAAACAAATAAAAAGATTCATAAAGCTTATTTTAAAATAAAAGCAAATACTGAATATAAAGAAAAAATAAATACTTTATACAAGTGTTTTATAAATAACAACATTATGTGGAAAACAGTTAATATGCCTTATATTAATAAAATAGCACAAATATTTCTCACAGAGTGTGAAGATCAAATAGATGAAGAAGAAGAGATTATAAAGATAAACATAGACTTTGGTGATTATAGCAAATATATAAAATATGATATGGTGCCACTTTGGAACATTAAAGAGATTAAATTGAAATGTGCAGGATTTCCAGTACCTTGTATAGATAAAGTTAATTTTGAACATTATATTTCAATTGAAAAAGAAGGAACAAATCATGGTTACTTGGTTAATTTAGATGAAGAAAATATGGATTATGTAACAATAAAAAAGAATTATATAACAATAACATCAAAAATATCTGTTTCATCTCCATGGATAGTCTATAAGATTGTAAATTATAAAGAAGATAATACTAAAAAAGATAATTACGAAATTATGAGTAATTACAAGAATGTTAATTTTTCAAATAGATTTTTATTTAATAATAGATATGTTATAAAAACAAAAAATGAAATAGCAAAGCTTATAAATTCATTTGAAGTATCAAAACATTTGAGATTTAGAGATTTAAAAATAGAAGAACTTAAATTTGATGAAGACAAAGAAACCTACGATGCTAATGATTTTATAATAGATGAAATAAGAGAAGATAACATAAAAAAATCTTTAGTTTTATACTTTGAACCAAAGAACAAAGAATATTATTTAAATAAAGATATTTTAAGTTTTTTAGTATCAGAAATACAAATTATTTATCCGGAATATAAATGTGAAGGAAGATTAATATGAATTACATTTATGACATCTTTATAAAAGCAATAGAAGAAAATACTCGAACAGAAGGAATTAAATTTAAACAAGCAGAGGTATATAGTCCATATATGGAACTCGCTATTCAAAACATTAATTCAAGCAAATTACCACAAAGTGAGTATATTGAAATAAATGCTTTGTATAGGTTTCAAGAGATATTTGAAGAATTGTTTGATATTAATTTTAAAGAAAACATAGAATTAAAAAATGTACTATTTGATATATTAATTCATTATTTATGTGAGTTAGATTTAAAACAAGGATTAAATAAAAATGAATTTTATAAGAAGTTTTTATTTAAAGACGTAATAAATAATGTATATGGAGAAGAGTTAGCTAAAGATATACTTTGTTTTAATAAAGAAGAAACAGATATATTTTTAAATAGCTTTATAACTTTATATAAAACAGGGACTTCGCTGCAACTTTTCAATAAAATTTTAGCAAAAATATTTAGAAATAGCACAGTGTATTTAAATAAAGAAAGTTCAAAAGATATATATGTTTATTTAAGTGAAGTTGAAGATAAAATTCTAAAAGGCAAAATAAATGCTATTATAAATACATTTTTACCTATAAATATGAATGTGTATTTATTTTGGGACAAACATTTTGGAATTTTAGGTTCTGATAATACCATGAAAATTGATGACATAGTAATGATTGAATAAAAAGTTATAAATATAATTTGTATGTTTTTTCTTTTTCATTGAAAAAATGAATTGAAAAGTATAGATGTTATTAACAATTTAAAAACAACCAAAAATCAGGAGGAAAATATGGGATTATATACATACAAGTTGCATAAAAAACAAGAAGAAAATATTTCAAAAAGATATAAAGAAAAAGACTTAATTTTAATGACAACTTTTCAATTAAGAGAAATATGTAATAAAGAAAAGTTAGTGAAAAGTATAGTAAATCCTTTAGATAAAGAAGAGCTTATAAAACTTATTATGAAATATAGAGGAGAAAAAGATAGCCGGTTAATAAGTAATTATATAGAGGACGGAATAGAAAGAATTGAGAAGTTTTTAAAGAGAAGTGTTAAAAAAGAAATCCCAAGTGATATTGTAGATTACTCAGGGAAAATAGTAATTTACAAAGATTTATCACTTGAAATATATGATGAATATGAGTTGAAAACCAATAAAGAATTAGACGAAGGTAATGTTCTTTTAGTTGATAATAATTTTAATGTTTCTACTGTACTTAATATAAAAAAGATAAAAAAGAATAATGAATATAAATACTTTTTAGTAAAAGGAAAAGATGTTTTTATTAAAGAAAATGAAAGTAAATTTTATAATCTAATATTTTTACCACAAAAAGAATCAGAGCTACTTTATGATATATATGAAAATAAAGTTGATTTTCAAAATTATAATTTAGAGTACTCATCTTTGCCTATTTTACAACTTGAAATAAAAGAATTAGAAGAGACAACAATGCCAATTGCTATAGATTTTGGAACATCAAATACTACAGCAGGTATTTATATAGATAAAGAAGTATTTCAAGGATTAAATGATAATTTAATTAGAAATATAAATTTAGAAGATTATGAAGATGATAAAGTAAAATTAGTAAAACTTTTAGATACGACTAAAAAAGATTATAGCATAACTCCACTAATTCCAAGTGTAGTAGGCATTAAATATATAAATGAAAATGAAGATAATGTGAAATATATTTTTGGATATGATGCATTATTTGCATCAAAAAAGAGATACGTTGATGACAGTTTAACAGTTTTTTATGACATAAAAAGGTGGATAAGTGATTTCGAGAAAAGTGAAAAAGTAATAGATATTCATGGAAAAACAACACTTATAAAGAGAAAAGATATCATAAAAGCGTATTTAGAGTATGTCATATCTTTAGCAAATCAAAGATTTAAATGTAAATTCAAAAATATTTACATTTCATGTCCATCGAAACAAAAGTATAAATTTCACAAATTATTTGAAGAAGTATTAAGTGAGTATAATGTTGAAAGCAAAAATATGATAGAGGAAAGTGTGGCTGTTTTATATAACACAATAAGTAATTTTATAGATAGAGATAAGTATTCAAGTGGAGATGAATATAAGGCGTTAATTATAGATTGTGGAGGGGGAACTACGGATCTTTCAGGTTGTAGTTTTAGTATAAGAGATAATAGAGTTTCGTACAAAATAGATATAGAGACATCATATGAAAATGGAGATACAGACTTTGGAGGTAACAATCTTACATTTAGAATTTTACAGTTTATAAAAATATTAATGGCGAATGTATTGGCTAGGGATAATTATTTAGAAATTAAAAAAGCTATAGTGGATGAATTTAAAATAGATATATTTAGAAACATAGATAAATATGGAATTGATCAATTATATGAAGACTTAAACAGTGAATATGACAGGGCTGAAGAGATAATTCCAACAAAGTTTAAATTATATGAAACTAGAAATAAAGAGGACTATTGTAAAGCTAGAAACAATTATTATTTCTTATTCAATCTAGCAGAAGAGATTAAGAAAATATTCTTTAGTAATCCAGAGCTTATAAAGATAATATTAAGTCCAAATGAATTAAAGGAAAATTTAGAAATAATAGATAGTGCTCAAATTATATATGATAAATGGAAATTATCCTATATGAATAATGGAAGATTGCAAATTATAAAAGAGGCACCAACGTTAAATATTACAACTTATGAAATAAGCACATTAATAAAAGGTGATGTATATAACATAATAAAGAAATTCTTAGAAACTTTATATAAAAATGATGAACTTTATGAATACTCACTAATTAAACTTACTGGTCAATCATGTAATGTAGATATATTTAAAGATGCTTTAAAAGAATTTATACCAGGAAGAATAATTGAAATAAATAAAAGTAAAAAAGATACAAGTGAAGATTATGACTTAAAGTTAAGTTGCCTTAAGGGCGCATTGAAGTATCTTTATTCTAAAAACTTTGGATATGCTGATATACAAATTCAAAATAATATGCCAACACTTCCTTATACACTTACAGCATTTACACATAAAGGAGACGAAATAACATTAATTAAGAATAAGAAGGTAAAAAGAGGGTTCGTTTCAAGATTTATGGACCGAGTTATATTAAAGCTTTATTTAAAAGATAGCAGCAATAATGTGAAATACGAGTATGATTATAAGTTTAATAATGAAGAATTAGAAAAAACTGATGCTGTTAGGATTATGGAAAAGTATCCTAATATAAGTCAGCATGAAACAGATAATATTGAAAATGATGAAATAAAGTTTTTTGTTTGGGCAGAAGAGGAACTTTGGGGATTTTATGTACTAGCTATATTAAGAAAAGATCATGAATTATATATAAGCAAAGAAAAGTTCTTTTATTTTGAAAATGATAAATGGGAGAAAAATTTCTTTGATGGAATGAAGTAGTTTTAAGGGGGACGTTGATATATGTATAAGTAAAGTGGACTGAGTAATTTAACTTAGGAATACTAAAATGACTATAGTCCCATTTTAGCTTGCTCCAATATAAAATTGAGACAAGCAGTAAATGTGACAATACTCATTAAGAATTCTCAAAGTCCAATTACAATGCCACTTTACCTATTACATATATCAACACATGCTTAAAACAGACATAGACGTTATTATAAAGGATGAGATAAATGAAAGGAATACATTTGCTCGGTTACTGAAAAGTTTATTGGGTGTATCTAACATTATAAGTTGTACCCAAAATGCTAGCTTCAAAGATGAGCTTTGAACAAGCACATTTGGAACAACTTATAGTGAAGAAACACTAACCAAAAACTTTTTTAATGTAACACTACACAAAAGATACCTTTCATTTCTAATTTAACAATTAATTTAGATATGTCAACGTATATTAAAACAAATATACACGTTGCTATAAAGAAACATTGAAAGAAGGTGATTTGGTGTTTGAAAATAGGTATCCATTATTTGAGAGTGGTAGACTTTTAAAAATAGATATGCTTAATGAGCTTAGGGATTATCCAAGAACATTTATTGACATAATGTTTAGAGAATATTGTGATGGAATAATTTCTGGATGTTCAATAGATGTAGTAGATGATTTCTTGATAATAAGAAAAGGGATAATTAAATATGATCAGGTCATTTATATTTTAAAGGAAGATACAAAAATAAAATATGAATGTAATAATAAACTCACTATATTAAAGCTGAGATTTATGGAACAGGTAATAGATAAAGATTTTATAGAAAATTGCACAGAAATTTATTTGGATGATGAACTTGAATTAAAAGAAAATGAAATGGAAATATGTAGATTTCAGCTTAGAGAAGGAGCACATTTAAGAGTAAATTATACTGGTTTTGAAGATTTGTCAACGGAGTATGACACTGTAAACTTAATTAATTCTTCTTATGCAACTAAAAACGAAGTAGGTTTATCACCAATTATTTTAAGGATGTTTGGAAAAGAATTAATAAAGTGCAATATTAATGAAGCATGGGACATAACTTTTGCGACTATGTGCATTCAAAATAAAGATGCAATTGAGAAAGATATAATAATAAGCTACCTATCATATAAGCTAAATATTCAAGAAAAGGATTATTCAAATGAGGAATTGTATTTATATCTTTTAGAGGTATTAAAAAAACAAAGAGAAGATTTAAAAACAAGGAATAATAAACGGGGAAGATTTAAAAAGATATTGATAGATTAAAAGGGAGGGGTATAAAATGGCATTTAGTTTTGGAGGTTTAGTAAGTGCTATTGTTGGAGCTGTAGCAAAGGTGGCAAATGCAGTAGTCAGTGCAGTGAAATCTATAGTATCTGGAACAGTTTCATCAGTTGCAGGAGGAATTGAAAAAGCTACTTCTGGAGCAATGGCTACACTTGGTGTTGTAGATGTTGACGAAGATGGAGAACTTGACATTGATGATGCAGAGGAGTTTTTTGAAGAGAAGTTTAAATTATTAGTTGGAGCCTCTACACAAGGAATGAAAAATCTTGCATCGCATCCTGAAGATACAGCATTAGCAGCGGGAGGGTTTGCTTTTGGTGTAATTGGATTAGTAGGTTCTGGAATAGGAGAGGTTTTTAGTGGTGGATCGGCATCACCGGCTGTAATACCATTAGCAACTTTTTCAACGAACTCAATAGTATCGTCAAGTTCTGATTTAAAAGCTATATTTACTGGAGAGTATAAGGAAAAAGGTAAGTTTAATCCACTTAAATCTGCTTTTGAAGTAACAGGAGAAAAATTTGGTCAGGGTATAGATAATGTATTTGATTCTAATGATTGTGAGAAGGTAGGGAAAGATATCGGTGGATGGATATTTGAAGGAGCTGACGCCTTTATTGGAGCAAAAGGAGTAAAATCAGGGGTTAAAAAAATTGCTGATGAGTCATATCATTTCAAGGAGGTTACAAGTATTGGGAATAAGATAATACCTACAATTTCAGTACCAGTAAATAATGTATCTAAAGCAGAAAAAATTGGTGCAGGTATGGATATTTCAAATACAATTGCAGGGTGGATAGACAAAATTTTTAGCAATGATGATTAAAAATAATTATGCAGAAGGAGGACATAATTATGAAAAAATTATTCCAAATATTGAGAACGTATTTAGCGGTTGCATTTATATTAAGTACTATTATTTATATAGTAGCCACTGCGCATGCATTAATAAAAGATACGATGCCAACAGTTAATGTATTTTTTGTTATAGAATATATATGTTCAATAATAAAAGGAGCATTACTCTTAGTACCTATAGTAGCAGTGATACATGCTGCTACACTATGTTGCAAGTCATTAGTTAAAGATTTTAAAGAATCTGACAAGAAGGGAAAAATAGTAATTATAGTAATTTGTACTATGGTATTTATTAGAAAACTTTTAATTTGGACTAGCTGATATTGATAAGAATAATTGTAAAACACATTGCAATGCAATAGATACTATCAAAAGAAGCTAAAACAGAGTTTGGTGAAGGTAAAACAACACAAGTTTATTCAAGCTGTTTTTATAATGTTATAAAGTTATGAAAGGACGAGAAATATGGATGAAAGAGTAGATGAAAAAATATTAGATTTTATTAATGAAGCAGAGGAAAAGGAACTTAGAAAAGATATAACAAATGGTCCGGTAAAAATCGGAAAGAGATATTATGAATTTGAAGAAAGTGAATTCTTTGATGAAGCTTTAAAAATATACATTCCGAAAGATTTTAACGAGATGTCACTGGCAGCAAGAAAGCTTAAATATCCATCTGAAAGTAGACCAGAAATAATTAAATGTAATGAAAAAGGAAATATATGTATAACGTTAAAAAAGATTAATAGTCCATTAGAAGAAGAAAATGTTGAAAAATTAAAAAATGGAATGAAAGTTATTATAAGAAAAACTAATCCATCAAATGTATTTTATGAAGATGGAGTGTTAGAAGTTGATTCTAAAAATATTGGATTCTTTGAATTTAAAAGCTATGCTATTGATGATTCATTATATAACATAATGTTTTTTCTTGAGTTTGAAGGAAAAACTCTAATGGGAACATTTAGCTGTATATATAATGAATGTAAAGAGTGGAGAGAGATTGCTTTTCAAGTTATTAAAACTATAAGAATAATAAAATAAGGTAAGGGGGATGGATTTTAATGCGTAATGGATATACGTATACTCAAGGAGATATTTTAATAGAACCATATAGGTTTCAAAAAATAACCAAATTAAAAATTATTAGAGAGTTAAATGAACATGCAAAACTTTATATAAGTGGAATAATTGACGATGATAGTAATGATAATTATGTTGAAACAGCAGATGCTGAATCAAGTATTAAAATATCATTAAAAAACAATAGTAGCAGTGTAATTAATGTATTTGAAGGAATTGTTACTAATATTGGTATTAATGCAGCTAATAATGTAAGAACTTTAGAAGTAGAAGCATTAAGTAATACATTTTTACTTGATATAAAGAAAAAGAATAGGACATTCCAAAATGAAAATTATACTTATAAAAATGTTTTTAGTGAAATTATTAGTGATTACAATGATGTACAAATATTAAATTATATTACTAATCAAACTAAAATTGATAAATTAATAGTTCAATACAGAGAAACAGATTGGGAACTTCTAAAAAGATTAGCATCGCATTTTTATGTTCCATTAGTTCCTGAATGCACTTTATCAGGAATAAAATATTTCATGGGGAATTCAGGATGTTCAACATTATATGAACTTGATGAATTTAATTATTCAATAAAGAAAGGGCTACAAGAATACAGACTTAAATCAGAAAATGATATTGATGATTTAAATGATATTAATTTAATAAGTTATGAAGTAGTAACTAATATAGTAATGAAGTTATATAATTTAGTTAATTTTAAAGGAAGAAGTCTTTATATATATAGAACAGAATTAGAACTTATAAATGGTGTAATTTCAAATAAGTATATTTTGAGAGATGAAAATGGAATGAAAGTAAGAAAAATTTATAACAACAAAATAGTTGGAATTTCCCTTCAAGGAAGAGTGTTAGACACAGAAAAAGATAGGGTTAAGGTTTCTTTAGAGATTGATGGAAGTCCAACACAATGTGAAGGTGCAAAATGGTTTGAATACTCTACTGTATTTTCATCACCAGATGGAACTGGATGGTATTGTATGCCTGAAGTTGGAGATGCAATAAGATTATATTTTCCAGATAACGTGGAAAGCAATGCTTACTCTATAAGTTCAGTTAACCTACAATCAAGTAATTCTTCTAAGCGTAGTGATCCTTCACGAAAGAGTATTGGAACTAAATATGGAAAAGAAATTGTTATGAGTTCTGGTGCTGTTGAAATAATAGGAAATGGGAATTTACTTATGAGATTAACAGATGATGGTGGAATAGAGGTAAATAGTGATAAAAGTATAGTTATGAGTGCTGGAGGAGATGTATCTATAAGTGGAGGCGGAAAAGTAATAATACAAGGCGATGCAGGAATTAATTTAACTCAAGCAGGAGCAAATATGACAATACAAGATGATGTAGTAATGAGTGGTGGAAAAGTAAATATCCAAAGTTAGAAAAAATGCAGGTGTTAAAGAGATGATAATACAAGTTGATAAGGAAAAAGTATTAAAAGAATTTGAAGAAAAGTATGTACACAACAGATATATTACTGAATTTGAAAAAATAATAGAAAAATATAAAACTGAAAGAGAGAGTATTAAAGAAAATTTGATCTCAAAATTTAATTCTATATGTACAGAAGCTATTTTACTTCAGGAAAAAGAGCAAAAAGGAGAAATAAGATATATTTATTTTTCAATGCTTAGAACAAAGATTCTTGAAAATAAAGGACAATGGAGAATTGATTTTTATGATGAAAAATGGTTTTTAGATAAAGAGGAATGTTCAATAAATATAGATTTAGATTTTATTTATGAACCTTTATTTAATCATATGAAAGAACTTTCAGAGAAGAAAAAAGAATATGGCAGAACTATTAAGGAAAAGGATATAGAAGTTATAAAGTTAAGAGAAGCAGAAAAATATCATGGTTTAGCTATAGGCATAATTATGAAGATGTTAGAAAGTTTCTTAGAATGTACTTCATATAAAGAAATGAAAAAGAAAGAAGACATAGTTATTATGGCAGGAGAATATAAGGATTATAATATTTTGATATATTCTCAAAATTAATCAACTAAATATGAGAGAAAGGAACAAACATGGATTACTTTTTATTAAAGCAGGATGAGGAATATACTAATACGCCAATGTTAATGGATGTATTTAGAAATATTGATGTTAGAAATATTAATTTATTAAATGCTCATAAAATTGATGATATTGTTATTTTAAATGTTAAGTGCACTGATGAGGCCGAGTTTTTAGATATCCTAGATAGAAATCTATTTCTTATTTCAAAAGAAATGAAAAAAATAATTGAAAAGTATGATTCAGAAATTTTATTTAAAATCATTCCTTTAATAGATTTACCACATGAAAGACAAGAAAATTATTATATGCCAATATTTGAAGAAATAGAATGTTTAAGTGAAAAAGCAGAATTAAATTTAAATAAAACTGTAGTAAAAAAAATTATATTAGATAAAGAAAAAATTAGAAATAAAAAGATTTTTAAAATAAAAGAAAGCTCAAAAACCTTGGTGGTAATAAGATTAGATGTTGCTGAAAGTTTGCTTAGAAGGGAATTTAAAGGAATGTGTTTAAAAAGATTAGAAATTGATGATTAAAGTCTATCTTTTAGAATATCAACATTTAAGTAAAACATAATCTTAATTTAAAAAATAGGAGATGATAAATGTGGCACAGGCATATGTAGTTAGGGGAGCTAAAATGAAATGTAATAAAGGAAGCCATAAAAAAAGAATAAATCTGCCTACAAGTCATGGAACATATTCAAATGGAAATCCAATGATGAATGAAAGTGACAATGTGGTAGATAAAAATATAAGTTGCTTTGGAGTATGTAAAGGGAACTGCCCTTCAAGTGAAAATGTTACTTTAACAAAAGAAAGAGGTGATACAGTAACGGGGAAAAAATGCAAAGTAAAGATATTAAAAGAGTGGATGAATACTAAAGAAGATACTTTAGTTGATGGAGAACCGGCATTGACTACGGATTCAACATTGATATGTGCATATGGAGGAATAATAAAATTTGTTACAGATGGACAATAGTAAAAAATTATAAAACTTAAGGGGAAAAATATATGGGAGAAATTAATAGATTAAGGGTAAAATCGCCATATGAGTTAATGAAGATAGTAGATATAAAAATTGAAAATAAACCTAATGAACATGGATATTTATATTTAAAATGTTTAATAGATGACAGTATAAATTTTAATTCTGCTATAAAAGCTTCCACAGAAGATGAAATATGTGTTTATGAAGAAATAGAAGATATAGATAATGAGAGTACAAACAGTGATGAAAATACAATAAATATAAATGAAGTTAATGAAAGAAATAGTAAAAGATTATTTAATGGAATAGTGCAAAATATTAGGACAACCAATATAAATGGAATATATTATTTAGAAATTCAAGCTTTAACTTCAAGTTTTAAATTAGATATAAAAGAAAAGAGTAGATCTTTTCAAAATGTTGATATGACTTATGATGCTCTTATAAATGAAATATTAAAAGAGTATTCAGGTTACACTTTTACTCAAAATATAGGGAAAGGACAAAAAATAGATAAGCCCTTATTTCAATATAAGGAAACAGATTGGAACTTTTTAAAGAGGATTGCAAGTGAATTAAAATCAGAATTATATTGTGATATAATAAATTTGAATTATATGTTTAATTTTGGAATACCAAGTGAGCATAGTTATAAATTAAATGATAAGATGAACTATGAGGCTTTCAAAGATTTACAAAGATTTCATGAAGCTGGTGGAGATGAAGTTTATCATGACACTGACTATTTTTACTATAAAATAAAAATGCGAACTATCCTTGAAATTGGTTCAAAAGTTTACTTTAAGCAAAAAGAATTATATGCTAGAGAGTATGAAGCTTATAGAAATAAAGAAGAACTAATTTATAAATATAAGTTATGCAGAAAAAATGGAGTATGGCAAAGAAGATTATATAATTCACTTTTAAGTGGAGCATCACTTGAAGGAAAAGTCCTTGCAGTTCAGGGCGAAAAAGTAAAGCTTCATTTAAATATAGACGAAAATCAAAGTGAAGGTGAAGCTTTTTGGTTTAGATATGCACCACCAACAACAAATATAATGTACGCAATGCCTAAAACTAATGAAAATGTAAGACTATATTTTTTAGGTGAATTTAATGAAGAGCCAATTGTTACAGGTTGCGTAAGAAAAAATGGAGACACATGCATTCAAACTTCTGATACAACAAGTAGATACTTTCAAACAGAACATGGAAGTGAAATAGCAATACTTCCGGGGGCATTAAATATAAATGGTGGAAGTAAAGAACCATTAAGTATAAATTTTGATGATGAAAGTGGAGTGACTTTTACAAGCCCAACTGGATTAAATTTAAATGCAGGTGGAGAAATAGTAATAAGCACAAAAAATAATATAAATATAAGTGCACAAAGTCAAATACTCATGACTAAAGGAAATACAGAAAATGGAGTTTCAATAGAAGGCGAATTCCATATTAGAGCAAATAACGTAATAAAAAATGGAAGCAGTAGAGAATCTTATGCTCCTTTTGCAGAAGGAGGGGTGTAAGATGTCATTTTTTAATAGCGTAGTAAGTGCTGTTGTTGGAGCAGTGGCAGCAGTAGCAAATGCAATAGGCAGTGCAGTGAAATCTATAGTATCTGCAGTTTCTGGAAATAGTTCACAAGCTGTAGGTGGAATGGCTTCACAACCTACGGGAGGAATGGCTGTACTTGGAGCAGTGGCAATAATGGCAGATGTCTTTGAAGATGGTGAGATTGATGAAGATGAGGAAGAACTGCTCGAAGAAGCATTTAAATTATTGGTTGGAGCTTTTATATTTCCATTTGATTCTGGTTCATCAAGCACAGAAAATGATGATATTTCTAGTGATCATGTATGCTATATTTTTTATCAACCAGGTATAGAATCTGGTGATCATAAGCATTCATTTGATGAGCAAGCTGAGATAGAGAAAGAAAAATATAAGAAAAAATATCCAGGAACTGACCCGATTTTAAGGCCAGTTACCAATTCAAGTGATTTTAAACGAGAATGGGATAATATGGATGATAAATCTAAGACTATTGATGCTGTTCAAATTATTTTGCATGGTAGTATAGATCCAGATATAGATGATGACGATTATAAAGGTGCAGGATTTATGTATTTTCATGGTGATGAAGGTAAAGAAAAGGAATGGTGTAGGATTGGAGCGGATAAAACAGTTATTCATGAAAATAACAAGAATAAAGATATATTGATATCAGATTTAGAGAAGAAAAAAATGAATGAATTATATTTTAGTTCTTGTAATTCTGCTAATCCTGATGCACAAAATACAGCAAGCGCATTTGAGGATGTTGTTGACGCAAATGAGATAACAGGATGGGATGGTGGAACAGTCTATGCTTATAATGATGAGAAACCAGAGAAATCAGAGGAGGTTGCAGGAGGAGAAGGTTCATATAAAGATGAGGATACATATGGTGTACTTCCAGAAAATTCTTTAGCTCCAGCGGAGACAACTGGTCAACCGACATGGTGGAGATATGTTCCAAGAGATAGTGAGGGATGGCCAATAAGAAAAAGACAAGGAAAAGTGCGAATAAAGTAAAGAGAATAATGCAATTATTGTTGAAATTATAACTGTTTATTAATAATTTCAATATTATTTTATATCTATGTATTTGTATATGGAAGGAGAACTATTATGAAAAAAATATTTATAGCAATAAGCATAATTCTTATAATATTATTAATGGGGGTGTGTCACAATAGTACTAAAGTAAAACTTTTTGAAAATGTTGATACAGAGAGTATTGATACCATTACAATTTTATATTTTGGTGGAAGCTTTAGTACTGAAGATAAAAATGATATATTAGAAATTATGAATTATCTAAAGGGCGTACAGTTTTCTGAACGTTCTAACCGCAATGCACCTAATACTACTCCAGATGTTATAATAGGATTGAGTGATAACAATCAAAATAATATTCTACATTTAGAAGTGTATGGTGATTTGGCTAGAGTTACACCTGAGCAAGAAATTGATTATACAATTCCGGATGGTTTTTATAAAGAAATTGATAATATGTCTAAAAAATATAGAGAGAATAACAAGTAATTATTATATGATGTAGATTACAAAATATTCAATAAACTGTAAAAGCTACATGGAATAAATTTATATAAGATATCAATATTGATGAAACTTCAGGGTGTATTGTTAGGAAAATGAACCAATATCTTATTGAGTATAGAATCAGTAAAAGATGAAGAATAATTGAAGTAAAATAAAGATAATACAAATAATAAACTGTATTATCTTTATTTAATTTGAAAGTAATTGATTCTAAAATTTACTTTAAGCAAAAAGAATTATATCTTAGAGAGTATGAAGCCTATAGAAATAAAGAGGAAATAACCTATGAATATAAATTATGCAGAAAAAATGGGGTATGGCAAACAAAATTATATAATTCACTTTTAAGTGGAGCATCTGTTGTCGGAAAAGTTCTAGCAGTAAAAGAAGAATTAGTAAAGATTCATTTAGATATAGACGAAAACCAAAATGAAGGTGAAGCTTTTTGGTTTAGATATGCACCACCATCAGTAAACATAATGTATGCAATGCCTAGAATTGGAGAAAGTGTAAGACTCTATTTTCCAAGTGAAGGTAATGAAGAACCAATTGTTACAGGCTGCGTAAGAAAAAATGGAGACACTTGTGAAGGCACATCTGACACAATAAATAGATACTTTCAAACAGATCATGGGAGTGAAATAGCAATGCTTTCAGGAGCTCTAAATATAAAAGGTGGAAGCAGAGAACCATTAAGTATAAATTTTGAAGATGAAAGTGGAATAACTCTTACAAGTCCAACTGGATTAAACCTAAATGCAGGTGGAGAAATAATAATAAGAACAAAAAATAACATAAACATAAGTGCTCAAAGCCAAATACTCATGACTAAGGGAAATACAGAAAATGGAGTATCAATAGAAGGCGAATTCCATATAAAAGGTAATAATGTAACAAAAAATGGAAGCTGTAGAGAAACTTATGCTCCTTTTGCAGAAGGGGGAGTATAAAATGGACTTTAGTGTTGGAAATTTAGTAAAAGGTGTTGTAGGAGCAGTTGCAAAAGTAGCAAATGCAGTAGTTAATACAGTAAAGTCTGCAATATCAGGAATTTCTGGAATGTTTTCATCAGCTGCTGGAACCATTGGATCGGCTCTTTCTGGAGCTATGGCTGCACTTGGAGTTGTAAATGTTGATGAAGATGGAGAACTTGACATTGATGATATTGAAGAGTTTTTAGAAAAGAAATTCAAATTGTTGGTTGGGGCTTTTATATTTTCATTTGGTTCAGGTTCATCAAGCACAGAAAGTAAGTGTGATGATTCATCTCAAAGTCTTAAAGGAGTTAATCTAAATTTAGAAAAGAGATATATTTCAAAAAAAACATATATTTCAGGAGAAACATATATAACAAAGAAACCTACAGGTCTTGAACCAATACCAGAGTATAAGAATGATAATATAAAACTTCACAGTTTACCAGGAGAATATAAACTTGAATATTTAGTTAAAGGTGTTTATGATAGGACTATATTACCATTCAAGGAGCATATAACTTTCGTTGGTGAATGTTATGGTTTGACTCCAGAATATGCAGAACTTTATGGAGATTTTTCAGTAGGAATGTTGACTGAAGCAGGAATAACAGCATCAATTAGTGGTATTAAATCTGCTAAAAATATAATATCTGGTAATTTTAGTGCTGAGAGTGAATTTATTGCTGGAAGTGGTATTGGAAATTTAGGTAATAGGACAGGTAAAGCTATCGAAGACCTTAGCAGTAAGGCTTTAAAGCATCCAATGAATGACCATATTGTTAGTAGGTATGTAAAACAAGTTCCGTATCAGTCAAAAGAAGTTGTTGAAGGGTATCTAAGTAAAAAATCCTTTTTTAATCCAAGCTGGACTGAAGAACAGGTTACAAATGCTTTAAATAGTGCTTATAAAGATGCGGTAAGTAAAGGAATAACAGATGGATATCATACCTATAAGATATATGGAGAAGAAATTAATATATTTATGAGGGAAGGAAAATTTTCAACTGGATTTGGAAATCATAAATTTACTTATGATGAAATTATAAACTTTGGAAAGTAGGTGACACAATGTTTGATATTAATTTTAGAATTGTAGATGATTTAGAATATTTAAGTAATATTAATGCACATCAATTTGATTCTGATGGAGCTGATGTTGAGGGGTTTTTTGCTCTTAACTTTAATGGAAATATTGAAGGATATTATCATGATAATAAGTTAAATGAATTTGAAGTAGGTCATGAATTGATAACACTTTGGTTTGATTTATTAATGGAAGTAATATTGATATTAGAAGAAAAATCAAAATATGTTGCTTTAAAAGAAATAGAGTGTGTTGACAGTTGGCTTGAATTTATTCGAAATGACGATGTTTTAACAGTAAGTTTTGCTAAGTATTCAGGAGAAAGCGATGGTGCCTTTCTTATTACAGTTAAAAAAGAGGATTTTAAGTATCCGACTTGGAAAGAAACAATCATTTCATTTAGTGAGTTTAAGTATAAAGTAAAAATGAAAGCAAATCAATATTTAAGCGAAGTTGGGAGAATTAACCCAGAACTACTTAATACAAAAATAATGTCTAAATTATATAAAAAAGTACAGATTATTTAAATTGAACTCACTACAAATTTTATAAAAACTGACGACAAAAATATATTATTTTATTTGGAGCTATATGTCGTAATTAATATTAATGATTTCTACTATATAGTAGAATTTAAATTATGCTGCATAATCTAAATAATGTAGTGAAAAATGAAATGAACTAGCTGAAATTAAGTAGGCTAGTTCATTATTTTTTTAGTAGTTATCATATGCTATAAATACATCATTTAAAAGAATTATATCAAAAAACAACGATAACACATCAGAAAACAGAGTTTTAAAAGACTACGAATAAGAGTGGCATTTAATTTAAAAGTGATGAATAAAGGCTAAAACAACTGATTAAATAGAAATTGATAGGTGATTAAAATCTTTTTAGCAGTTTTTCAAGTATAAGCATCTGATAAAGGAGTTCCTTGTTAATCAATACTAACATCTTTAGGAGTCGGTAAAACAAGGATGACAGAGATATTGTAAAAGAAAATGTAAAAAGATCCGAAAAAGCCTTTAATTCATTTTATGATTTTTCTAATTGGATTACTTTAGGAAATGTAGATATGGTAAATGAGACATTTAATCCTAAAGATCCTTTATCAAAAGAACATTGGTTAAATAGTTTTGGAACAGCATCAGCTATTTTTGGAATTAAGGAAACCAAAGGTTCTGTGCCTAAAAAAAGCGGAGTTGGAGTACCAGAAGAGTTTGGTGGTATAAATAAGGGGGTGGCTAAACCCACAAGCATATTTGAACCTGGTGATACTGATTTTATCGGACCTTTAACTAAGCCAGATCATCATTTTATTATGGGAGAAGGTATTGGGCCAAAGCAAAGAGGAGTTCTTGGAGCACACAGTGAAGATTTTTTCAATAGTACATTAGAAAGTACAGGTTTTTCTTTGAATGAATTAAAAATAGGCGATCCGATACCACATCCGACAATAGATGGTGTATATGCTCAAAAATATACTATACCATCTTATAATGGAAGAGGTGAACTTATAGGATTTAAAAATATTAGAGAGCCAAAGACAGTTTTTGAGCCTAATAAGATTCCAGGCAACCAGATGTTAAAGTGGGGTAAAGAGGCAATGGAAAATGGTACAATTAACGGAAGAATCATCGAAGGAAGTGTATCTAATGGCCTACAATTTCGTGGTTATATAGAAAATGGAGAAGTAACCAACTTTTTCCCAATAGTACCAAATTAAAATTACTATTTAGAAAGAAGGTAAAGAAATGAGAGTTTCAGGAGAAAAAGAAAAGTATTTAAATTATTATTTTGATAATATATGTTTTTTAGGAAAATTACAAATTAGTGCTTTGAAGACAATGGCAGAAATGAAGGGCCAAGGTGCAGAGTATATTTCTTGTTCATTTGATCCAGATGATGAGGATTATGTTGAAGGTTGTGTTACTTTGTTTTTCTGGAAGCCTGCAGATGATGAGGATACAATGGTTGTTGTAGAAAACAGTATGTTTTATAGATACCTTTTACAGACTTGTGAAAATCATATAACTAAATACTCGGAGGATAATGAGAAGATACAAGAATATCTAGCTCAAATAAAGATGCATCTTAATATTTAAAAAATAGAAAAGGAGAATATTTACGTGGTATGATTGTTTAGATAATAACAAGTTTTTAATAACTCTATATAATTCAGTGCCAATGTTAGGAGAGGTACAGATAACTAAGTTAGCTATTTCTGATAGTGGAAACAGAATTACGATTGCATTTAAGATGCCGTTTTATCCTGAATCTCCACCTAAGAAATGGAAGGAGAGAAATTATAATTCAGCAATGCTAGAACTTGACTTTTTTGCTATATCTATGTTAAATATTAATGCAAATACTAATTATTATATTGGTAATATTGAAATAAAAAGAACTGAAAATCAATTGATTGATATAACAATATCCGGAAATATAAATGTTCAATTTCAAGCTGAATCTGGATTGATTCAATCTGTAGAAGGATATATTTTAAGAAGTGAATAAATTATGTTATAAGAAGCTGTATGAAAGACACATGGAGAATGTCAACTGTGATCTAGTAAGGAAAATTAAAGCGCCATATTTACAAAGATGTTGATGATGTAGTGGTAGGATTATTTCATTATAAGAAAAGGAATGCACTAGAATCATATCAGTTTGGAAAGATTCTGAAAATATAATTAATGGAATATCGGAACATTGAAATTAGCAGGTAGCTACATTGTTTAAATAAAGTAACTACAAAAACATAAAGTTTACTGCATAATTATAATTTTGTAGTGATTAGCTAAATAAAAATTAAATTAATGGTAAAATGGTAGTAATAGTAAAAATATTACTACCATTAACTTTTGTAATTACAGTTTCAGCTCTAAGTAAAGGAGTAGAATATATGTTTATTAAATATGATGAGTATGAGTTATTAGAGTTGTTTTGTAATGAACCTATTAGTGTTGGAGAGGTTGAAGCTGGTGAACTTATTTATTCTTTAAAAGATGATAAAGGATTTGAAATAGTTATGTTCATGGATGTATATAGGAAAATTTGTGAAGTAACAATAACTTTTCAAGAATTAATAGTTTTTACTTGTAAGATTGAGAATGTTGAGAGCATTAATAAAATAGGTGATGAAATGATAATTAATGATGTAAGCAAAAGCATATTAAAAATAAAATTTAAAAAGCAGATAGGAGTTAGGCTGTTATAAGAAGACTAAAGTAGACTCAATGCAAAACTTGTAAAAAGCTTACTGAAAAAGTTTAATATTGAGAAATTATATTATAAATTAATGAGATTGCATGATCTAAATAATGTAGTGAGTAGGGGGATAAGAGTTGCAGATAAATTTAAAAAGTAATTTAATGCTAGTGAAATTAAAAAATATTTTTTAAAAACTCTATTACCGTACCCCCCTTTTTTACCTAGATTAAAAGAAAATATAGTTTTAACTGAAATGTCGATACTTCAATAGTATTGATATTTTCTTTTAATAGAAGGTGCTAAGGACTGAAAGATTTTCTACTACCTAAATCCATGCATATAACTGATAAATGAGTTCATGGCTAATTAAACCTAATACATTTAGAGGCAAGTAAAACAAGGATAAGAATGATGTGTAGCTTGATAAGCAAGGAAATTCAGAATATGCAGCAAGAGTAGGAAAAGCTATTTGGAAAGAAATTAAAGATGAATATAAACGTGATGTAATAGATGGGGATGCTAACTCTGAATCATATTTTACAGGAAGAGTATTGTTTGAGGGTGCTTTATTATTCGGTCCTACAGTTACTAAACTTAATAAATCTGAAAAAATTGCTAAAACATCAGAAGTTATTAGTGAAGCTGAGAAGGTTAGTAAAGAATCAGAAGTTATTACTGAAGTGGTAGATAATACTGAAGCACATAATGTAGTTAATTATGCAAAACTTAAGGAACAATATAAAGTAACAGAATATGCAAATGATGTAGTGGATTCATTAAAGTCAACTGGTAAATTACCAAATGATTATATAATGAAAGAAGAGGCTATGAATTTAGGTTGGAAACCTAATAAAGCATTAAAGAATTATGCACCTAATAAGAAAATAGGTGGCAACATATTTAGAAATGAAGATGGAGTTTTACCCAATAAACAAGCAAGAACTTGGTACGAGGCTGATGTAGGAATGGATTATACTAAGGGAAGAAGCAAAAATCCTGGTTATCGAGTAGTTTATTCAAATGATGGGTTAATATATGGAACGTATGACCATTATGTAACAGTTTTTAAAATTGGAGAATATTAATAAAAAAATATGAAATATAGATATATAGTAAGGATATTAAGGAGGAACTATGAAAATAATAGAAGTTTTAGGTTTGTATACAAAAGATTATTTATCTAATGGAGAATTTGAAGAATGGGTATATGATAATGATGAGGAATTAAATAGGTTATTTGCTGATACTATTTATTATAAAATAATTTCAACTAATTATAATGATAATAGACAAGTTGTTAGTTTGAAAAACGAACTACAAAAGTATTTACTATCTAATAATGATGATGAATTTAGTAAAATTAATGATAGTTATATTGAGAGAATTATTGATGATGTGGAGATTGATGATAATATAACTATGATATTAAAACGAAAATATGGGAAAAAAGACAGGGTTGAGATAAATTGTAGAAATATAAATTCTTTAATTGAGTTGCACAAAACCTTAAAAGAAAAATTAGAGTTTTCACAATATTATGTGATGAATTGGCATGCATTAAGAGAATTTTTAGAAGAAACTCTGTTGCCTAGAGTGATTATATTTAATGGATGGAGTCATTTAAATGAAATAATACCTAAGGAAGCAGGAAAATTGAAAGAAATATTAGTAGAATGTATTTCTAATGAATGTAAAGTAATATATAAAGATTAATTTTAAACCTCTAGATTAATTCTAGAGGTTTTTTTGAAAAGTATAATTGATGCAGGAGAAACAATTGAATTAAGAATTGGGAAGCAAAAAGCATCATTCAGAAATAATAATCAATTTGGAGCAGATACTATGGAAAGGATAGTAAATAATTATGAATATAGAAATTTTAGAAAATAAATTAGGGATTGATGGGTTTCAATATCCAGATTCATTTAGTAAAGTAATAGAATTAAATTTATTAGACTTTGATTTATGGTATATAATGGATGAAGAGAGAGTGTTAAATAGGTTAAAAGGAGTTACAGAAAGATATCCCAATAGAAAGCTAATACCTTTTGCAAGACGAGATGACAATGATGATATAGCATGTTTTGAAGTAGGTAAAGGTGAAAAAGTGCAAATAATACATGATTTTACATCAGAAGGCTATGAGCAAAGAACAGAGTATAATGATTTTTGGGCTTGGTTAGAAACTGCTATTAGTGAAATGATTGAATTCAATAGAGAATAAAAAAGGAGATGAGTTTTATTAACTATTTACAATTAAGTAAGGAGATATCATACGCTCTTAGACATGCTCCTTGGGAGTATGAATTAGAGCTAGATGAGAATGGATGGGTTAGAGTAGAACAATTATTGACTGCTTTAAAAGAGAATAGTAAATGGGAAAGTTTAACCATAGGAGATTTAGAACATATAATTGAGAATTCTGATAAGAAGAGACATGAATTAGTTGATGGCAAAATTAGAGCTTTATATGGACATTCTGTACCGAAGAAGATAGTAAAAGAAAGTGAAGAACCACCAGCAATATTATTTCATGGAACTGCAAGACGTTTTTTAGAGTCAATAGAGAATAAAGGTCTATTACCAAAAGGAAGGCAATATGTTCATTTATCAAATGATATCGAAACTGCATTCCAAGTTGGTAAAAGACATGATGATAAGCCAATTATTATTGAAATTGATGCTAAAAAGGCTTGGGATGAAGGTGTTAAATTTTATTTAGGTAATGATAAAGTATGGTTAGCTGATGATATACCAAGTAAATATATAAAAGTCACTTCATAATTAGATTTAATTTAATAGCATAAAATGTGAATCGTATAAGCAATTGAAATTAATAAAAAGTATATAAACAATTTACTGCATAATCTAAAGGATGAAATGAATCAGCTGAAATTTAAGTAGGCTGGTTCATTATTCTTTTAATAGCCAAATAAATACCTGTGGTTGATTAAGTACTAGTCCTTTAGGAATAAGTAAAACAAGGTTGAAAGCGATGTGTAAGCTGATAAACAAGGAAATCCTAGGCTTGATAATTCTACTTAAAAGTTAATAAAATTCATAACAATAATATATATAGGATAAAGATAGAAAAGCACTAAAAATAAAAAGAATTGATAGAATAAAACATAAAAATAAGATGGCTGAGTAGAATACTAGAGAATTGGAACTAAGGACTATGAAGCTTGCAAATACCAAGATGAAACAATTTATAAATATAAATTATGCAGAAAAAATGGGGTATGGCAAACAAAATTATATAATTCACTTTTAGGTGGAGCATCTATTGAAGGAAAAGTTCTAGCAGTAAAAGAAGAGTTAATAAAGATTCATTTAAATATAGACGAAAATCAAAGTGAAGGTGAAGCTTTCTGGTTTAGATATGCACCACCATCAGCAAACATAATGTACGCAATGCCAAGCATTGGAGAAAGTGTAAGACTATACTTTCCAAGTGCAGGTAATGATGAACCAATTATTACAGGTTGCGTAAGAAAAAATGGAGACACTTGTGGACAAACATCTGACACAACTAGTAGATACTTTCAAACAGAGCATGGAAGTGAAATAGCAATGCTTCCAGGAGCTTTAAATATAAAAGGTGGAAGTAAAGAACCATTAAGTATAAATTTTGAAGATGAAACAGGAGTAACTCTTACAAGTCCAACTGGATTAAACCTAAATGCAGGTGGAGAAATAGTAATAAGCACAAAAAATAACATAAATATAAGTGCACAAAGTCAAATACTCATGACAAAAGGAAATA
>NZ_JAMQHS010000076.1 GCF_023845585.1 Clostridium sp. CMCC3677 | reverse complement strand
CGTCCCGCTTCGTGTTACATAGCATGCTATGTACCTCGAGAGTGTGAGCAGGGGCCGCCCCGGTACGGCTTCACCTGTTTCGCCGTCTCGTGCGCACGTCCTTTCGCGGCCTGGATTCGAATGAATCGAAGCAGCCCGAACGGCAGCGTGGTAAAAACGCGCGCATGGAGTATCGAGCTCTCGGTCGTACGGGCCTCTCGGTGTCGCGCCTCTGCTTTGGGACGATGTCCTTCGGCGGGGATGCGGAC
>NZ_JAMQHS010000075.1 GCF_023845585.1 Clostridium sp. CMCC3677 | reverse complement strand
CGACTAATGCAGGTCCCAGTATATGAAGTAAAATATTTTCAACTAAGCAATCCATGTGGTTATGTAATTCATGAACCATCGGATAAGCCATTAAAATCTTTTTTCATTTCAATAGGACCATTTTTAATAAACACTATTTTAGGAATGTTTATAATGCTTCCAGCATCTGTAGAATTATTTGAATTCAGAAATTTTGATAACTTTTTAAATTTATTTTTAGCATGGCTTGGGATATCTATATTAATGCA
>NZ_JAMQHS010000074.1 GCF_023845585.1 Clostridium sp. CMCC3677 | reverse complement strand
AAATATAAGACAAAAAATTAATATAGAGACAAATGAGAAAATGGTAAAAGAATATACATTTTTAACACAAGAAGAAAGAGATAAATTATTAAATGCTTATAATGAAATTGATTGTATAAATTTAAAGATAGATGAATTGTATTCTTTAAATTTACAAGAAAATAATCAAAGTAGTAAAGAATTAATAGAACTTCAAGATAGAATTAATAATATACGAAATTCAATTAAAGACCTGAATAAAAAATTACG
>NZ_JAMQHS010000073.1 GCF_023845585.1 Clostridium sp. CMCC3677 | reverse complement strand
ACTTATGATGGCGTATACGTATTAAGCGTAAAAGATGACGTTCCAGCAGCCGATGTCCTTCACGCTGGCGACCTAATCACAGAAATTGATGGGAATGCGTTTAAATCAAGCCAAGAATTTATTGATTATATTCACAGTAAAAAAGTGGGAGACACAGTCAAAATAAACTACAAACACGGCGACAAAAATGAGCAAGCCAACATCAAATTAACAGCAATTGATAAAAAAGGCACTCCAGGAATCGGTATCACGCT
>NZ_JAMQHS010000072.1 GCF_023845585.1 Clostridium sp. CMCC3677 | reverse complement strand
AATCACGGTTGGTGGGCGGTCCGCTGTTCCGATTTTGCTTTCTTCTCCGCCCATTAAGCTTGTTAGTTCTTCTTGAACGATTTTGATAACTTGTTGGCCGGGTGTTAGGCTTTTCATAACGTCCGCGCCGACAGCACGTTCGCTTACTGTTTTAATAAATTGTTTAACGACTTTAAAGTTAACATCGGCTTCAAGTAGAGCAAGACGAACTTCACGCATCATTTCTTTTACGTCAGCTTCGTTTACTTTCCCTTT
>NZ_JAMQHS010000071.1 GCF_023845585.1 Clostridium sp. CMCC3677 | reverse complement strand
CAACTCGATAAATTCACCAATCCCTTTTGCAATCGGATGCGTCGGGTCAACTACCCAAAGGCGCTCTCTTTCATTTGCTTCACGCCATTTTAAATCACAGCTTGTTCCCATTAGGCGCATAAAGATTTTCGACATATGACCAGAATGTAGTACGACAAGTCCCATGCCTTCTAACACGCGTTTTTGCACACGATCGACAATTCTATCTTCTACGCGGTCATGCCCCATGTGTCCCCACCAAATCAGTACATCCGT
>NZ_JAMQHS010000070.1 GCF_023845585.1 Clostridium sp. CMCC3677 | reverse complement strand
GTTTAACTAGTAATTAAAATATACTTACTTCGAAAAAGAAGGTTTAATTTAATGTAGATTCTGTTCAATTTTGAAAGACTAAGTCTTTCAAAATGTTCTTTGAAAATTGCACATAGTAAATTGTATATAATACAACAAGCCAAGAATATATTCTTTGTATTTAAATAAGAACTATTCATTAATTGTTAAAATTAGATTAATAGGTCAAGCTACAAAGGGCGCATGGTGAATGCCTTGGCATCAGGAGCCGATGAAG
>NZ_JAMQHS010000069.1 GCF_023845585.1 Clostridium sp. CMCC3677 | reverse complement strand
GACCTGCTTGTCGAGAAAGGTCCGGCCGATCCCGCGCGCCAGCAGGAAGGGGAGCTTGCCGCCCGCCATCTTCTTGTCGTGGAGCATGTGCGCGACGAGTGCCTCGCCCGATGCGTCGATGCCGGCGGCGGCCAGCGTCGTCGGCAGCCCGGCGGCGGCGAGATGGCGGGCGACGCGCGCCGCATCCTCCGCCGGGCACAGCCCGATGCGGGCCGAATAGCGGAAGGCGAGCGCCATGCCGCAGGCCACGCCCTCG
>NZ_JAMQHS010000068.1 GCF_023845585.1 Clostridium sp. CMCC3677 | reverse complement strand
GCACAAAATCTAAAAATGCTTGAATAAGTGCATAGAATGGATTTCCACTAGATAAATTTAATAAAAATGATCCAGATAAAATACCTATAAACAACGATATTACAACATCCTTAGTTATAAATGCTAGTACTATAGCTACCAGTGGTGGCAATATAGTAAACCATCCAAATTTGCCTGAATTCATTACTGATGGATCTATCTCCTCAGCAAAAGCAACTGTTGATGTCATAAAAAACATCATAAACGTTAATAAAAAT
>NZ_JAMQHS010000006.1 GCF_023845585.1 Clostridium sp. CMCC3677 | reverse complement strand
GATATATGCATAAGCAAAGTGGACTGAGTAATTGAACTTAGGAATGCTAAAATGAGTATAGTCCCATTTTAGCTTGTTCCCAATATAAAATTGTGACAAGCAGTAAATGTGAATATAAAAAGGAAACTCGACTGCGCTGAGTAAGTTCGAGAAACAAAATATAAAATTTTGACTCTCACTTAACTATTCTCAAAGTCCAATTACAATGCCACTTTACCTATTGCATATATCAACACGCATTTAAAACAGAGCGTATATAAAAAGTATTAGAGGTGCTAAAAATTATGATGCAATCTATATTATATGAATATGAAAACTATTGTGGCAAATTAGGGGCAATTTATTCAAAAGAAAAAACAACGTTTATATTATGGGCTCCAGTTTCAAAAAGTGTAAGAGTAATATTATATTATAAAGAAAAAAATGAAGTTTTTGATATGAAAAAAAGAGAAGAAGGAATATGGAGTTTAGAACTTTTAGGAGATTTTAATGGAGTTTACTATAATTATTTAGTTAATAATGAACAAAATGAAATAGAAGTTGTAGATCCATATGCTAAAGCAGTAAATGTAAATGGAAATAGGGGAATGGTAATTGATTTAGAGTCTACTAATCCTAAAGATTGGGATGAAGATATCAAGCCAAAATTTACAAATGCAACAGATGCTATTATATATGAAATACATGTAAGAGATTTTTCAATAAGTGAAACATCAGGTGTTAATGATAAATTTAGAGGAAAGTATAATGGGGTTTATGAGAAGGAAACTAAGATTCCAGGAACCAATTACCCTACATGTTTAGAGTATATAAAAGAGCTCGGAATAACACATGTTCATTTAATGCCAGCATTTGATTATGCAACAGTAGATGAATCCAATGTTAGTTCTGAAAATTATAATTGGGGATATGATCCTAAAAATTTCAATGTACCAGAAGGATCATATTCTTTAGACCCTTTTAATGGGGAAAAACGAATAATAGAATTTAAGAATATGATTAAAACTTTACATGAACATGGTATAAGAGTGATTATGGATGTTGTATATAACCACACACATTCAACATATAGTTCTAATTTAAATTGCATAGTCCCCAGTTATTACTATAGAAAAAATAATGATGGGTGGTTTTCTAATGGGTCTGGATGCGGAAATGAATTAGCAACAGAAAAAAAGATGGTTAAAAAATTTATAATTGATTCTTTGATTTATTGGGCAAGTGAGTATCATATAGATGGTTTTAGATTTGACTTAATGGGATTATATGATATAGAAATTATGAAAGATATAAGAAGAAGTTTGGATAAAATAGATAAATCCATACTTATGTATGGTGAAGCTTGGACAGGTGGTGCATCTCCTTTACCAGAATGGGATAAATGTATTAAGTTTAATATTAGTAAATTTGGAGACATGAATATAGCAGCATTTAGTGATGATATTAGAGATGGAATAAAAGGAAATGTCTTTGATTCTCATTCAAAGGGTTTTATAAGTGGTGCAGGAATTTTAGAAGAGACTATTAAATTTGGAGTAGTAGCTTCTACAAAGCATAATCAAATAAATTATGAAAGTTTAAAATATAGTAAATTTCCATGGGCAAATGAACCGTATCAAACAGTAACATATGCGTCTGCGCATGATAATTATACATTATGGGATAAGATATGTATGTCTAATAATAATTTTTCAAAAGAAGATTTAAAAGCCATGAATAAATTGTCTGCGGCTATAATTTTAACTTCTCAAGGTATTCCATTTTTTCAAGCAGGAGAAGAATTTTTAAGAACTAAGAAAAATAAGGATGGAAGTTTAAATGGCAATAGTTATAATTCACCTGACAGTGTAAATGAATTACAATGGAATAGAACTGTAGAATATAAAGATGTTGTGGATTATTATAAAGGATTAATTAGGCTTAGAAAATTCTGCAAAGGATTTAGAATGGATACTAGCAATGAGATAAGAGAAAACTTAAGATTTTTAGAGAAAAAGATAAATTTTGATAATGATAGAATAGTTGCATTTTATATAAATTTAAGTTATTTGCAAACTAATTGGACGGAAGTTTGTGTAATATATAATGCAAATCCAAATTCAGTCGAAATTAAATTGAATAAAAATGGATGGTATGTTATTGTAAATGAAGATAAAGCTGGAATAGATAAACTGACATATATAGAAAATAATGTAGTAAAAGTGCATAAATTAAGTTGTTATGTATTAGTAAAAAAAGATTAAAAAAACAGCTATAAAAATGAATTATGTTAACAAATTAATAAAAATAACAAGATATACTATTGAATTTAAATCAATATATGTTTATAATATATTAAAATGATATGTTAAAAATTGTGATAAGGAAGAGTATATTTAGTAAGCTTTTCAGAGAACTAGAGATTTGGTGGAAATCTAGTAAGTGAACTTTATAGAAGCAGCCTTTGAATTTCATATTGAAAAATAAGAATTACTATTCTTAATTAGATAATGACGTGTTCCTTACGTTATAAAGGTTGAAGTATTTATGAAAATATTTCTATAGAGTGAGCATTTTATGCTTATTAGGGTGGTACCGCGTAATCAATCTTTCGTCCCTTGTTTTTGGGGATGAAGGATTTTTTTATTACAATTAAATACCTTATCTGATAGTTATTAATTTTAAGGAGGCATTTTATATGGAAGAAATACTAGAAATATTAGAAAAAAATAGTCGTTATACTGATGAACAAATAGCAACTATGTCTGGAAAAAGCGTTGATGAGGTTAAAGCAGCAATTAAAGATTATGAAGACAAAAGTATTATAGCAAGATATACTACTTTGATTAATTGGGAGAATACAGGAAAAGAAACTGTAACAGCATTAATTGAAGT
The DNA here is from genome assembly GCF_023845585.1 of Clostridium sp. CMCC3677. GTDB lineage: Bacteria > Bacillota > Clostridia > Clostridiales > Clostridiaceae > Clostridium > Clostridium aquiflavi. Next base: position 291,267 of record NZ_JAMQHS010000006.1, on the reverse strand, counting down.
TAAAATAACGCCTCAAAGAGGAGCAGGTTTTGATAAAGTAGCAGAAAGAATATATAAATTTCCAGAAGTTACAGCATGTTATTTAATGTCTGGAGGATTTGATTTAACAGTTATAGTAGAAGGAAAGAGCATGAAAGAAGTAGCTCTTTTTGTATCGGAAAAACTTGCTGTGCAACAATACGTATTAAGCACTAGCACACACTTTGTTTTAAGAAAATATAAAGACCATGGAACAATATTTAAAGAAAAGAAAATTGATGATAGGGAGGCAATTTTTATATGATTATAGAGAATATGATTAAAAAGAACGTAAGAGAAATGCCACCATCAGGAATAAGAAAATATTTTGACATGATTAATGAAATGGAAGGTGTTATATCTTTAGGAGTTGGTGAACCTGATTTTGTTACTCCTTGGAATGTTAGAGAGGCTGGAATTTATTCATTGGAAAAAGGGCATACTCATTATTCATCAAATGCTGGATTTATAGAACTTAGACATGAGATATCTAAGTATTTATATAGAAGATTTAATCTTAGCTATAATCCAACTGATGAGATAATAGTAACAGTAGGGGGAAGTGAAGGAATAGACATAGCTCTTAGGGCATTAGTTGGACCTGGAGATGAGGTTATAATACCAGAACCAAGTTTTGTTGCATATAAGGGATGTACAACTTTTACAGGAGCAACACCTAAAGTCATAAATCTTAGGGCAGAAGATGAATTTAAGCTTACTCCAGAACTTTTAGAAGAAGCAATAACTCCAAAAACTAAAGTTGTAATAATACCGTTTCCTAATAATCCAACTGGTGCAATTATGACTAGAGATGAATTAGCTAAAATAGTAGAAGTTTTAAAAGATAAAGATGTAATTGTTATATCAGATGAAATATATGCAGAACTTTGCTACGATAAAGAGCATGTTTCTATAGCATCTTTTCCTGAAATGAGAGAAAAGACATTGGTAATAAATGGTTTTTCAAAAGCTTATGCTATGACTGGTTGGAGATTAGGATACTTATGTGGACATCCAATACTAATAGAAGAAATGAAAAAAATACACCAATATGCTATAATGTGTTCTCCAACAACAGCACAATATGCAGCAATAGAAGCCATGAAAAAAGGTGATAAAAGCGTGCAAACCATGGTAAGAGAGTATAATAGACGAAGAAGAGTGCTGGTTGACGGATTCAGAAAAATGGGATTAGATTGTTTCGAACCACTAGGAGCATTTTATGTATTTCCATCTATAAAATCCACGGGAATGACATCTGATGAATTTTGTGAACAGCTTCTTATAAATGAAAAAGTACTTACTGTTCCAGGGAATGCATTTGGAGATTGTGGTGAAGGATTTATCAGAGCTTGTTATGCATCATCTATGGACAATATAATGGAAGCACTTAAAAGAATAGAAAGATTTATTAATAAAATAAATAAATAAATATTATTAGGCTATGTTTTAAATGCATATATCAACACTCTGCTAAAACATAGCCTATTATTAAAAAACAAAGTCAAATTAAATTATAAATTTTTAAAGTGTATCATGATGAATAAAAATTCAATTTGATACACTTTATTTTAAAAAACTATAATAATACCATTAACTTAATAATATTATTAAGTAGAGAGAATATATAAGTAAAAAATAAATATTATAAAATCATATGGAAATTATATGAAAAAATATAAAATTGATATAATTAACCACATAAAATATTAATCGCTTTAAAAAATATTCGTTTTTATAATGTTTTAACAATAAAAAGGTTATCCTAATATTGACATTGCTAATGTAATATAATATGATAGTTATGTAACCGGTAACATGATGAGAAAATTAATAAAACTTTTTTAGTTTTCTAATGCCTTAAATTAATCGTTTACAAATGAGGTAAAATAGTTTAAGTAGTTGTGTGAGAACATTAAGGGAGGATTCATATGGGGGCCACGATAAATGATATTGCTAAAATAGCAGATGTATCATCTACAACAGTTTCAAGAGTATTGAACAATTCAGGTTATGTAAAAGAAGAGACTAGACAAAAAGTTTTAAATGTTATAAAAGAAATGAATTATACTCCAAGTGCTATTGCTAGAAGTCTTTCCAAAAGTGAAACAAATACAATTGGAATTATTGTTCCAGACATAACTAATAATTATTTTGGAGAAATAATAAAGGGAATAAGTGAAGTTGCAGAAGAAAAAAATTTAAATATAGTTTTATTTAATACAGATAATTCTTTGGAAAAGGAATTAAAGGCTTTAAAATCTGCAAAGGCCCAAAGAATAAAAGGAATAATAATGACACCTGCTTTTGGAGATGGTAATTTTAAAACTAAATATACTACTTTAATAGAACAGTTAAATATACCAGTTGTTTTGGTATCAGCAGATATAAAACATAGTAATTTAAGTGGTGTTTTTGTGGACAACGTAAAATGTGGATTAGATGCAACTAATTTATTAATAAAAGAAGGACATGAAAAAATAGGAATAATAACAGGGAATATAGATTCTGATGCAACTATGGACATGCTTTCTGGATACAAAAAAGCACTTAATGAAAATAATATTGATATCATGGATAAATATATTTTCAATGCAGATTTCAAAGCAGAAATAGCTTATAAATTAACTAATAATATATTAAAAACAGAAGATAAACCAACGGCATTAGTTATTTGTAGCAATATGATGACTATGGGAGCAATAAAAGCACTTATAGATTCAAAAAAGAAAACACCAGAGGACATATCTATTGTAGGAATTAATAGAGTTGATTTTTTAGATATAGTAGGATTACAAGTTACATATATAGAGGATTCACCAATAAAACTTGGAAAGAGTTCTATGGATATGCTTTGGGAAATAATAAATGATAAAAATAATAAATCTGTAAGGAGAACAATAATGGCTCCTAAAATAATATGTAATGGTTCAGAAAAAAAGATATATTGAAATGAATAGTATATATGTTAATTGTGAAAATTAGTATAGAGAATAAATTAGAATAAATATTATATAAAGTTAATTCTACATAATATACTAAATTAATTTGAATTTAAGTTATAAATTTCATTATAGTTTGTAACTTGAAATATATTATTAAAAATAGTAGGAGGAAAAGCAATGAAAAAGAAATTATTATCATTATTAGCTATTTCTGCAATAACAGTATCAATGTTTGCTGGTTGTGGAGGATCTAGCACAGGAACTAGTGATTCAAAAAAGGGTGGAGAGCAAATTAAAGTAGGTATGGTTACAGACTCAGGAACAATAGATGATAAGTCATTTAACCAAGGTACTTGGGAAGGAATACTAAAGGCTGAAAAAGACCTTGGAATTGCACAACCTAAATACTTAAAACCAAATGGAGAAACTGAAGCAGATTATATGAAGGAAATTGGAAACCTTTATGATGCTGGATTTAGATTAATAGCTACACCAGGATTTAAATTTGAAACTGCTATATATAAATCACAAGAAAAATATAAAGATGCAAAATTTGTTTTAATTGACGGTACTCCAAATAGTGGTGGAAAAACTCCAGAATATAAAGTAGATGAAAACAGTGTTTCTATTTTATTTGCTGAACACCAAGCCGGATTTTTAGCAGGTGTTGCTACATCTGTTGAATTAAAAGAAGGAGACCTAGGATTTATAGGTGGTATGGAAATACCAGCAGTACAAAAATTCAACTGGGGATTCCAACAAGGTGTTGCTTATGCTAATGAAAAGTTAGGAACTAAAATGTCATTAAAAGCAGACAATATAATATATCAAGGTACTTTCAATGATACAGCAGCAGGACAACAATTAGCAGCTCAAATGTATGACAGAGGCGTTAAAGCTATATTCTGTGCAGCTGGTGGAGTTGGTAATGGAGTTATAACAGAAGCTAAGACTAGAATCGGATCAGGTAGTCAAGTATGGGTAGTTGGTGTTGACAGAGATCAATTTGATGATGGTGTATATGCAGATGGTAAATCAGTAATTCTTACTTCAGCAGTTAAAAAAGTAGAAGCTGCAAGTTTTGATATGGTAAAAGCAGTTAAAGAAGGTACTTTCCCAGGTGGTCAAACTTTAACATTTGATGTTACAAAAGATGCAGTAGGTATTCCAGCAAAGAATCCTAATTTATCAGAAGCAACAATGAAAACAGTTGCTGAAGTAAATGAAAAAGTTAAAGATGGAACAATAACAGTTGCAGGTGAACAAGGAAACTTAGTAAAATAATATCTGTTTTATTAAATAAATATTATTTCAAGTAATAACAATTGAAGAAAACTTTTATTAAATAATATAATAAGTTTTCTTCATTGTTAAATACTATATAAGAAATAATAATAAACTAATTTTCTAGAACAATAATAAATTTTGATTTCTATATATTGATAATTGACAATGTACAATAGATAGACCTGAAGTATTGTATATTATCAATTGGCAATTAGAAATTGCTAATCTAAAAAAGGAGGACTCTACTATGGAATATGTAGTTGAAATGCTAAATATCCGTAAGGAATTCCCAGGTATAGTTGCAAATGATAATATTACCGTAAGACTAAAAAAAGGTGAAATTCATGCATTACTTGGTGAAAACGGTGCGGGTAAATCTACATTAATGTCAGTTCTTTTTGGTATGTATCAACCAGAAAGAGGAGTTATAAAGGTAAGAGGAAAAGAAGTTAAAATATCTAATCCAAATGTTGCAAATGATTTAGGAATAGGAATGGTGCATCAACATTTTAAATTAGTACACAATTTTACAGTAACTGAGAATATAATTTTAGGATGCGAACCTAAAAAAGGTTTAACAGTTGATGTTAAAAGTGCTGCTAAAAAGATTAAAGAACTATCTGAAAAGTACTCATTAAATGTTGATCCATATGCCAAAATAGAGGATATAACAGTAGGTATGCAACAAAGAGTTGAAATCTTAAAAATGCTTTACAGAAATGCTGAAGTATTAATTCTAGATGAACCAACAGCTGTACTTACACCACAAGAAATAGATGAACTTATGAAGATTATGAAAAACCTTATAAAAGAAGGAAAATCTATCATTATCATAACTCATAAGCTTAAAGAAATTAAAGCAGTTGCAGATAATTGTACTGTTATTAGACGTGGAAAATATATAGGAACAGTTAATGTAAAAGAAACATCTCAATCAAAGATGGCAGAAATGATGGTTGGAAGACCAGTAAGCTTTAAGGTTGAAAAAGAAGATAAAGAACCAGGAGATGTAATTTTAAAAGTTGATAACCTTTCTGTAATGAATAATAAAAAGGTACTTGGTCTTAAAAACTTTTCAATTGAAGTTAAAGCGGGAGAAATTCTTGGAGTTGCTGGTGTAGAGGGTAATGGACAATCTGAATTAATTGAAGCCATTACTGGAATGAGACATGTACAATCTGGAAAAATATATTTTGAAGGTAAGGATATTACTGATATGTCAATACGTAAACGTATTGATAGCGGAATAGCACATATTCCAGAAGATAGACAAAAAAGAGGACTAGTTTTAGATTACACTATTGAAGATAATATTGTACTTGAGATATATGGTAGAGAACCATTTTCTAAACATGGATTATTAAACAGAGAAGCTATACACAATTATGCTGAAAAAATTATTGAAGAATTTGATGTTAGATCAGGAGAAGGTGGAGCATCTTTTGCTAGAACAATGTCAGGTGGTAATCAACAAAAAGCTATAATTGGTCGTGAAATTGAATTGGATCCAGATTTATTAATAGCAGTTCAACCTACTAGAGGTCTAGATGTAGGTTCTATAGAATATATTCACAAAAGACTTGTAGAACAAAGAGATGAAGGAAAAGCTGTTTTACTTATATCTTTAGAATTAAGTGAAGTCTTGAATCTATCAGACAGAATTGCAATCATTAATAGCGGTGAATTAATAGGTACTGTTAATGCTTCAGAAACAAATGAAAATGAAGTTGGCTTAATGATGGCTGGTATTCAAAGGGGGAGTGAAGCGTGAGTAAAAAAGAGAGTTTAAATTCTATACTTGCAGTTGTTTTAGGATTGATTGCAGGTGCAATATTAATGGCTCTTATTGGAGATAATCCTGTAGATGGATATTCATATCTATTTAGAGGCGGATTAATGAACATAGAGAGAATTGGTAATACTCTAGCGACAGCTACACCATTAGTACTTACAGGACTTTCAGTTGCATTTGCATTTAAAACAGGTCTTTTCAATATTGGAACTCCTGGACAAATGTTATTTGGTGGATTTGCTGCTACAGCAATAGGATTAACATGCTATAACAGCATGCCAAGATCGATATTACTATTAGTTATGATAATTGTGGGAGCGGTTGCAGGTGCACTTTGGGCATTCATACCAGGATTATTAAAAGCTAAATTTAATGTAAATGAAGTTGTATCTACTATTATGATGAACTGGGCTTGTTATTGGATAGTTTACTATACAATTCCAGCTTACTTTAAAGGTGAAACTTTAGAAACAGAATCAAGGCTACTTCCAGAAGTAGCATCATTAAAGACACCAGTACTTACTAAATTATTTGAAGGCTCTTACATTAATCTAGGTATATTTATTGCAATTTTAGCAGTTATTATAGTTGGATTTATATTAACAAAGACAGTTTTAGGTTATGAATTAAAGGCTGTAGGTTTTAATAGAGATGCTGCAGAATATGCAGGTATGTCAGTAAATAAAAATGTAATTTATTCTATGATGATAGCAGGTGCACTTTCAGGTCTTGCAGGTGTAGCTCAATATGTAGGAAATGCATCTAATATACAAATTGGTGTAATGCCAACTCAAGGTTTTGATGGTATCGCAGTATCATTACTAGGTGCCAACAATCCTATAGGTGTATTTATATCAGCAATATTCTTTGGATTATTATATTCAGGTAAAGGATTTATGAATGCCAATACAAGTATTCCACCTGAAATTGCAGATACTATAATAGCAACTATTATATATTTTGCAGCTACAAGTGCAGTTGTACCTATGGTATACAATAAATTTAAACGTAAAAAGGAATTAAAAAATGAACAAAAGGCAGGCAATACAGGAACAGGAATATTGCCTAATGATGAAAATAATAAATCTTCAGATGATACTGAAGAAATAAATAACAAGGAGGAGAAGTAATATGTGGGGAATAATACAACAAGTTTTTCCTTATGCTATTGCGTATACAATTCCTCTATTAATCACTTCACTAGGTGCATTATATTGTGAAAGAAGTGGAGTTGTAAATATTGGACTTGATGGATTTATGATTATAGGTTCATTTTCAGGAGCATTAACAATATTTAAGTTACAAGAATCAATGCCAAATAGTACTCTCCCTCTTTGGATCGGTTTACTTGTAGCAGTGGTAGTTGGGATGTTATTTTCACTATTACATGCATTTGCTAGTATAAATTTAAATGCAGACCAAGTAATTAGTGGTACTGCAATTAATATGATAGCAGGAGCATTAACTATATTCTTAGCAAGAACTATTGCAGGTAGTGGACGTATAAGAATTCAAACAGGATTTTATCCAATGGATGTTCCAGTTCTTTCATCAATACCAATAATCGGAGATTTGTTTTTTAAGAAAACATATATTACTACATGGTTAGTTTTATTAATACTTATAGTAAGCATATTCTTAATATATAAAACTAGCTTTGGTTTAAGATTAAGAGCATGTGGAGAACATCCTCAAGCAGCAGATGCAGCGGGAATTAACGTTTATCGTATGCGTTATATTGGAGTATTAGTTTCAGGAGCATTATCATCTCTTGGAGGAGCAATAATACTTGTAACATACTCAGGTGAATTTAATGGAAGTGTTGCAGGACTTGGATTCTTAGCATTGGCAGCATTGATATTTGGTCAATGGAAGCCATTAGGTATTCTTGGAGCTACATTATTCTTTGGATTTGCAACTACAGTTGCTAATGTATCACAAGTAATTCCAGCATTAGCATCTATACCATCAGTGATACTAAAAGTATTCCCATATGTAGTTACATTAATTGCATTAGTATTATTCTCAAAATCTTCACAAGCACCAAAAGCATCTGGGGAACCATTTGATTCTGGTAAAAGATAATAAAAAATAATTTTTAAAGGATAAGCTAATATATTATTAAAAATAATATATTAGCTTATCTAATCAAAAAATATATTATTAGATGCTAGGGAATCAGTACCAGATTTACTTTGATATATGGTATTATAAAAAACATAATAAAGTCAAATGTTTGGAATCCTATAGTTATATAAATTTAGAATAAAGGGGACATGAAGAATGGAAAATAAAGAACTTATAAAAATAGCATTAAAATATAGAGAAAAGGCATATTCACCATATTCTAATTTTAAAGTTGGTGCGGCTGTATTATTTGATAGTGGAAAAGTATATGGTGGTTGTAATATTGAAAACGCTTCCTTTGGTGCAACTAACTGTGCAGAAAGAACAGCAATTTTCACTGGTGTAGCAGAAGGTGAAACTAAGGTTACTGCAATTGCAATAGTAGGAAGTTTACAAGAAAATACTTATCCATGTGGAATTTGCCGTCAAGTTATAAGTGAATTTGGAGGCCCTGAAGTAAAAGTAATACTTGCTAAAAGTGAAGAAGATTATATTGTAACAGATATGGCTGAAATTTTACCAGGTGCATTTACAAAAGCAGATTTAGATAAAAATAACAAATAATAACTTAAAAGATATTTTAGGATATAAAAAATTGCATATATTTAGAATGAATTTCAAAAATTAGATTATGTGGAGGTAACAAAATGAGTATTCATATAAATGCACCAGAAGGTGCAATAGCAGAAAGCATATTATTACCAGGAGATCCTTTAAGAGCTAAGTTTATAGCTGAAAATTTTTTAGAAGATGTAGTTTGCTATAATGAAGTTAGAGGAATGTACGGATTTACAGGGACTTATAAAGGAAAAAGAGTTTCAGTTCAAGGAACAGGTATGGGAATACCATCAATATCAATCTATGTTAATGAATTAATTCAAAGTTATGGAGTTAAAAATCTTATAAGAGTTGGAACTTGTGGTGGATATCATGAAAAGGTTAAGGTTAGAGATCTTGTAATTGCAATGTCAGCATGTACAGACTCAAATCTTAATTTAGTAAGATTCCAAGGCAGAACATATGCACCAACTGCAAGTTTTGACTTATTAAAACCAGCTTATGATTTAGCTGTGCAAAAAGGATTTGAACCTAAGGTAGGGCCTATATATAGTTCTGATATATTCTATGGTGATGATAATGAAGATTGGAAGAAATGGGCTGACTTTGGTTGTTTAGGAGTTGAAATGGAAGCAGCAGCATTATATACTATTGCAGCTAAATATAATGTTAATGCATTAGCATTACTTACAGTAAGTGATCACTTTATAACAGGTGAAGTAACTACTGCAGAAGAGAGACAAACAACATTTACAAATATGATTGAAGTTGCATTAGATACTATAGTTGGATTAGAATAATACTTAAATTATAAATAAGAAGCAATTGAATTATAATTTTATTTGATAAAAATAAAAATAGTTAAATAAAATAAATAAATTTATAAAAGAGAGCTTTTGGAATTCCAAAAGCTCTCTTTTACTTTATAAATAAATATAGAATTTTATAAACCTCAAAAGTTTATATTAATATTCCTCGTAAACACAAACGCCTATAGAACCAGGTCCAGTATGTACACCTGTACAAGCTCCGATAGTCTCTAAAGATATTTCTGTTATATTTTCATGAGCTTGTACATTGTTTAAAAATTCATTAGCTTCTTCATCAGCATCTCCATTCAAAATCCAAACTCTACATTTACCATTATCAAGATATGACATAAGTATTTGCTTTAATTTAGTTAAAGATTGTTTTCTGCCTCTAGCTTTTGCATAAGGGTATAAAAATCCATCTTCATCAGAAGAAATTATTGGTTTTAAATTTAAAGTTTCAGCAATAGTACCAGATACTCGTCCTATTCTTCCACCTGCCCTTAAATATTTTAAAGAAGGAAATGTTACAAAACCATGAGTTTTATTCCTAATATCTTCAAGATTAGAAAGAATATCTTCAAAGGTACAATTATCATTAATTAATTTTCCAACTTGTGTTGCAATAGCTCCAACTGGATAACCTATTGTTTTTGAGTCAAATATGTAAGATTTAATTTTAGGATAATGCTCACTTAATAATCTTATACTATTAAAACATCCCGAAGAATTAGCTGAAACTGTAATAATAATTACATGAGTATAGTTCTCAGCAATTAAGTTTTCAAATACTTGACTACTATATTCTATGTCTGGTAGAGATGTAGTAGGAATTTCTGTTTTTAAAAGGGTAAATAATTCTTTTGAGGATATTGTTATTCTATCTAAGTATTCGTTATCATTGAAAATTATTCTAAATGGAAGTAACTTAATATTGAACTTATCTAAAGTACTTTGATTTAAGTCACAACTACTATCTGTTATTAAGGCAATTTTTTGCAAAAATTTTTCCTCCTTAGTATATAAATATACAAAATTTTTCCTTAATTTATATGAATTAAATTTTTTATGTAATTAAACTATATCATAGCTTTTAACGTACTACAATGATTTTTAATGTTAATATTTTGGCAAATATATTCCAATGAAAAATATTACTTATATTTATTTAATTTACATTTTAGATGATAGATAAATTTTATATATTAAGACTTAATTTAAGATTAAATGTATAGTCTATATTTTTTAAACAATACTAAAATAGAGAAACATTATATATATATTTAGGAGGGTTAAATTTATGGCAAAAGCAGGAATGAGAAGACCTGATCCAAATGATGCTCATGGAACTGAAAGTAATCATAAACAACATTATAAAAAAAATGATGTTGAGCCAGTACCAGAAATTCAAGGTAAAGCAAAAACAGGCAATAAAAAAACTAATCCTATAAAATACTAAAAATTTAACTGTCTAAAATAGAAAGAATTCTATTTTAGACAGTTGTTTTTATTTTAGGCTCTGTTTTAGTAGTGTGTTTATATATGCATAAGCAAAGTGGACTGAGTAATTGAACTTAGGAATACTAAAATGAGTATAGTCCCATTTTAGCTTGCTCCCAATATAAAATTGAGACAAGCAGTAAATGTGAATATAAAAAGGAAACTCGACTTCGCTGAGTAAGTTCGAAAAGCTAAATATAAAATTTAGATTCTCACTTAACGATTCTCAAAGTCCAATTACAATGCCACTTCACCTATTGCATATATTAACACATATTTAAAACAGAGCCTTATTTTAAGACATAATTATTAAAAATAAGTTAAAAACATTAAAAATAAGCTGAGATTATAGTATAGTATAATTGTAAAACAATCAAATAAAAAGCAAGGAGATTGAAAAATGTATATAATAAACTTTATAAGAGGGTTCTGCATGGCACTTGCAGATAGTGTTCCTGGAGTATCTGGAGGGACTATAGCATTTATTTTAGGATTTTATGATAAATTCATTAACTCATTAAGTAATGTTATTTCAGGAAAAAAAGAAGAGAAAATAGAAGCAGCTAAATTTCTATTCAAATTAGGGATAGGATGGATTGTGGGATTTGTATCTTCTGTATTATTTTTAACATCAATTTTTGATAAAGAAATTTATAAAATAAGTTCATTATTCATTGGGTTCATAATATTTTCAATACCAATAATTATCAAGGAAGAGAAAAATTCTATTATAAATAGATATAAAAATATATTTTTTGCTTTAGTAGGTATATTCATAGTAGTATTACTAACGTATTTTAATCCAGTTTCAAATGCAGAAAATGCAGTTGGCATGTCATTAGATAAATTAACTTTAGGATTAGGAGCATACATATTTATAGTAGCTATGGTGGCTATTTCAGCTATGGTTCTTCCAGGAATATCTGGTTCAACTTTACTTTTGATTTTCGGATTGTATGCACCAATAATGAATGCGGTAAAAGAGGTATTAAAACTTAACTTTGATTATTTACTTGTATGCATTGTATTTGGTTTTGGAGTTCTTTTTGGGATAATGATTACTATAAAGGGTGTAAAGTATTTATTAAGTAATTATAGATCACAAACAATATACTTAATTTTAGGACTTATGATTGGATCAATATATGCAGTATTTATGGGACCAACATCATTAGAAGTTCCTAAACCACCTATGGATTTACATACGTTTAATATAATGTTCTTTGTAATAGGTGGCGGAATAATATTATTACTTCAAAAATTAAAAGACTATCTTGAAAATAAAAATTAGTATTTAGATAAAAAATCATTTTGATTGTTCGAAATGATTTTTTTTACTTTTAAAGTATAAAAAGGGTAATTATTAATAATTGTAGAATATCATTATATAAGATAAATTTTATAATAAACTATTAATATTAGATGAATAATTTAAGTATGGGTGATTAGGGTGGAAAAAAAATTAATGCTTTTAAAAATAAGTGATTTAAAAACTGGAATGGTAATAGGGGAAGACGTACAGGAAAATAACAATGTATTATTATCAAAAAATGTTGTTATAAGTGATAAAATTCTTAATAAATTACAAACTTTATATAATATAGATGAAGTATGGGTTTATGGAGAGGACTCATTAGAAAAAGCAGAAAATAGTAAGAAAAATTCAGAACGAGAATTTAAAAAAGTAGAGCATAAATTAAATGAAATATGTGAAGATTTACATGATGTTCTAGATAATACTGTTGAGTTACAAAAAGATTCTCTTAAAGAAATTAGAAAATTAATATCTGAACTACAGAATGTTATTAAAATACCAGAGATATTGATAGATAATCTACTTTTTTATGGCAGTGAAAACGATTCTATATATAGACATAGTTTAAATGTAGCATCTATAAGTAGTTTACTTGGAAAATGGATTGGTTTTGAAGAAAATAAGATAAAATTATTAATATATTCAGCACTTTTACATGACATTGGAAAATGTAAAATAGACGATAAAATAATCAATAAGAGTGGCAGATTAAATTCAAAGGATTTAAAAAAGATTAAAGAACATCCTGTTTTAGGATATAAGATAATTAAAAAAATTAACTTTTTAGATAAATCAGTCTCTCAATCGATATTATTACATCATGAAAGAGAAGATGGAAGTGGTTATCCATTAGGAATTACAGGTGATAAAATACCTGATTTTGCAAAAGTTATTGCAATAGCAGATGTTTTTGAGGCGATAAACTCTAATAGATGCTATAGAAATAAAAAGTCTCCTTTTGAAGCAATACAAATAATTAAGGAAGAAAGCTTTGGTAAGTTAGATTATAATTATTGTAATATATTTTTAGAACATATAGTAAATTATTATATTGGAAGAGAAGTTAAGTTAAATAACAATAAAATAGCTAAGATAGTACAAATGAATATTAATGAATTAGATCGACCTTTTGTATTTTTGGAAAATGAATTTTTAGATTTAAAAGAAAATAAAGATTTAATAATAGAACAATTTATTTTATAACACTTTATCACGATAAAGTGTTGACAAAAATTAATAGCTTTGATAAAATTAGCACATAATTTCTTAATTGACAGAGTAGATATTTGCGCGTTAAGTGTTAAGAGGACGGGAAGTTGCCTCTTAAACGAAAAACTTTTGTTTGCGGTGTAAATATTGCATTCCGCTGTTAATATTAAAGAGGAACCCTCTTTTTTATTCAGCAAATATAATTAAAGGGGGGATTCTGTATGAGAAATTTTTATACTTTAATTTTAAATTCATCAAAAGAACTAAAAAATGTAAGAAATCTAGTTACGGCTTCGTTATTAATAACAATAAAGCTTATTTTAGATTTGTTTACAATTCAAATCACACCGTTTCTACATCTTAGTTTTGAATTTTTAGCATCTGTAACTATAAGTATGCTATTTGGTCCTGTTGTAGGTGCAATGTGTGGAGGATTATCCGATGTTCTTAATTATTTAATAAATCCTAAAGGTGCATTTTTTGTAGGATTTACTTTATCGGCAATGATGTCTGGATTAATATATGGAAGCATTTTGTACAAGAAAAAAATTACTTTAACAAGATGTGCATTTGCTAATATTATTTCAGTGATTCTTGTAGATATAGTTATGAATACTTTTTGGTTATCTATCTTGGGAGGTAAGGCATTTTATGTACTTTTACCAATAAGAGCCTTTAAGAATTTAATAATGATTCCTATAAATGTAATGATGATATGTTTTGTATTGAATTTAGTAAATAAGATTAAAAAAGAAAATTTTAATTAGGCAAATGAAAATAAATACTTTTATTATAGATGTACTCTGAAATATACAGAGTACATTTTTTATTTATGTTATGTTTTAGTAGAGTGTTGATATAGCCAAAAATTAAAGAGAATATAAAATCTTTTAAATGTGAAAAATATAAATAAAGAAATTGCAAAACAAGAGGAAATAATTATTAATGAAGAAATTATAGTAAAAAATAATGGTTTACCGGAAAAAATTAGTATGATAAAATACTATTGTAATTACTTGTAGTATTATTAGGGAGGCATTAAACATGAAAAAAGATTTATTAGACAAGGGAGCAGTTTTACAAAGAGATAAGGAAACATATGCTATAGCACCTCATTTAACAGCAGGTCTTATAACACCAGAACAATTAAGAACATTAGCTGATGTCGCAGAAAAATATGAGGTTAAAGCTGTAAAAGTAACAGGAGCTCAACGTATTGCACTTGTTGGAATAAAAGAAGAAGAAATAGATAATGCATGGAAAGACTTAGGTATGAAACCAGGAGCAGCTGTTGGATTATGTGTAAGAAGCGTTAAAGTATGTCCGGGAACAACTTTTTGTAAAAAAGGACTACAAGATTCAGTAGCAATTGGAAGTAAGCTTGATGGATTATACCATGGTAAAGATTTACCTAATAAGCTTAAAATAGGAGTTAGTGGATGTCCACAAAGTTGTGCAGATAATCATATAAAAGATATTGGTATATATGGAATGCCTAAAGGCTGGGTAGTTCAAATTGGTGGAAAAGGTGGATTAAAACCAAGACTTGCAGATAAAATTGCAATGAATGTGTCAGAAGAAAAGTTATTTCCATTAGTTGAAAAAATAATTCAAATTTATGCAGGAAATGCTACGTCTAGAGAAAGATTAGGCGACTATATAGATAGAGTTGGATTAGAAGAAGTTAAAAAACAAATAGATATTGAAACTTATTTATAATTTAAAATAGAGCTAAAATAAAAAAATTAAGCAGAGAATTAGCCTAAAATAACTATTTCTCTGCTTTAATGATTATCTTAAAAAGTCTTTAAATGTTGCACGATTAGATTCTTTTTTTGATGATCTTATAATATTTTTGTATTCTTTTAATTTAGCTTGTTCTTCCTCAGTAAGTTCTTTTTTACAGTGTTTCTTTTCTATTAGTGCTTTAAAATCTTTATATTTTTCGTCACCTAATTTTTTCTTTAAAACAGTTTCTTTTATATCAGCTAATTGCTTTTGTTGTTCCTCTGAAATTTCCTCACCTTTATCTTTAAGCTTTTTAATTTCTTCTAATTGTTTCTTTTCCTTTTTTGAAAGATAGTTTAAATTATCTTTATCAAAGATCCAACTACCATTGTGTTTATCAGTTGAAGAATCATTGTTATTAAAATAGCTTATGCTTGAAGTTAAAGTTGTAGCATTAACTTTTTGAGGAATAACTGTTGTCACACTAATAATACAAAGAGAACAAGCTATAGATTTTATTAATGCTTTTTTCATATAATAAATCTCCTTTTTAATGTAATTTGTTAATATTTCATTAAACTAAACGTCATCACTAGTATGTGAAATATTAAAGAAATTTATTATATTTTTTTAAACTAAAGTTTTTTATTATTGAGTTACTTTGTTTAATGTATTTTCTGAATTGTTATTTTTAGTAGAATTTTCATTATTTACTGAAGTTACTGATTCAGTATTGTTTTTGGTAGATTCAGTATCATTGTTTGAATCACTTGATAACCAATCTGATATTGCTTGAAAGAAATTAGAAAAGAATTCCTTAACCTTAGCAAAAAATCCTTGAGCTTCTTCACTATTTAATTTTTCTTTTAATTTACTTGCAGCATCATTTAATTGATTTTTAATTTTATTATAATTAAGATCTAATCCATTTATTTTAGTCATTAAAGAATTAATAGTTTGTCTATCTTCATCATTAAGTTCAACTTTATATTCTTTAACTGCTTTTTCAACTATTTTTTCAATTTCTTTATCAGTTTTAGGTTTTTCTTTAACGACATCTTTTTTTACATCATTTATCAATTTGGCTGCTTCATCTTGTCCGATTTTATCTCCAAGACCACCTGTAACGACAATTTCTTCGTTAGCAACTTCTTTTTTTTCTTCATCAATTTTAGAACCACCAGAACTATTCTCAAATCCTTTTAGAATACCAGTAAGTGCAGCAGTACCAGAAACTTTAAATGGTGCAGCAGCTACTACATTGGCATTTTCTACCCCAGCTGTAATTAAAGCATTTCTTATCATTCCTTCTGTAACCCATGTAAGGTTATATGTAGAAATAGTTAGTCCACCTTTACTTGTTGGTTCAACATAAGAGCAAGAAATAGATTTATTACCTAATTGAGCTGGAGATGCAACATTTCCAAGGTATTTTTGTTCTTCAGCTGTTGTTATTTCTAAAATATTTGCATCATTTTTAGTGACTTTAAAGTAATCAAGCATTTGATTCTTTTGATCTTGTGTTAAATTTCCACCTAATGTAACAACCTTAAATGAATCTGCAAAAGCTGTTATATTTGGAGAAAAAGAAATAATTAAACATAATGTCATAAACATAATTAATAATTTACTTGAAATTTTTTTGATGATTTTCATAATTTTAAACTCCTTTTATTATTACATATTAAATACAATTAAACTAAAAAGAATAATTACAGTTATATTATAACATACAATATAATAGGGTTAATTTCAATTGTATTAATTTAATATTAAGATTTTAATTTAATATTTTTAAGAATTTTGGAAAGAATATTTTAAATAAGTTTAATATATTAGAAATTAAAAATTAAAAAATAAAGTTTTATAAAATTGTAACTTTTAAAGAAATATAATATAATTAACAGTAATATTTAAAATATTTTAGTATAGATTAATAATTATAATTTTTGTTGAATTGTAGGTGAATTTATGATTAGTCATAATGATGAATATATAATATTCATAAATAATATTGGAAAAAATAAGCCTAATAGTTTTAATAATAAGAATACAGAATGTCCGTTTTGTAATAGGAATAAACTTACTGATATTATTCAAGAAAAGGGACCATTTGTATTGTTAAAAAATAAATTTCCAACATTAAGAGATACTCTTCAATTAGTTATTATAGAAACCTATGATTGTGAATTAAATATGGGAAATTATGATTCTGAATATATGGAGCAATTAATTAGTTTTGGGCTAAAGAATTGGCTTGATATAGAAAAAAGCAATAAGTACAAGTCAGTAATATTTTATAAGAATCATGGACCTCATTCAGGGGGAAGCATAAAGCATGCTCATATGCAAATTGTAGGATTAAATAATATAGATTATAGAGAAAATATAAATGAAAAGTATTTTGAAGGTATAGAAATTTTCAAAAGTGAATGTTGTGAAGTAAACCTATCTACAAAACCTATAAATGGATTTAATGAATTTAATGTTATTATAAATGATGATTTAAAAAATACATTTAGTTTATCGGAAGGCATAAGAAGAATAGTTTATTATATATTAAATAATTATTTTGCTAAATGTGACAGTTTTAATTTGTTTTTTTATCATTGGAATAATAAAATTATATGTAAAGTTACACCAAGATTTGTTACATCACCACTATTACTTGGATATTCATTGAAACAAGTTTCTAATAGTCTAGAAGAGATGGCAGGAAATTTAAAAGAACTATATTTTAGAAAATAGTATTATATTAAAATAGTATTATATTAAAAAGGAACTACTTAAAATTAAAGTAGTTCCTTTTTTACATATATGGAAATTTATGTGATTTGCTATATATTTTTAGAAAATTTATAGAATCTTTTTAATTTTTAATTGTAAATTCTAAACAATGAAATAAGAAATTCATTACATCAATTTAAGAAAATATGGGTTATCGGCATTATACATATTCCTAAAAAAATTGAGTATAAAGATAAATTGTTATATCCATATTGACGAGAAGATGGAATTAACTCTTCAAAAGATATATATAGCATTATTCCCATTACAAATGCAAAAATTAAACCTAAAATAAAATCATTAATAAATGGTTTTAAAATAAAAAAAGAAACAAGAGCCCCTAAAGGTTCTGATAAACCAGAATACAATGTGTATTTAAATGCTTTTCCCTTACTACCAGTAGAGTAGTAAATTGGCATAGCAACAGCAATACCTTCAGGTATATTATGCATAGCTATGGCTAAAGAAATAGACATTCCTAATGTGATATTTTGATAACTTGACATAAAGGTAGCAATACCTTCAGGAAAATTATGTAGTGTAATTGCAATCATTGATACAAATCCTACTCGAAAAAGATTTAAATGCTTATTACTATCATGCTCATTTATATTTTTAGATTCATGTGGAACAAATTTATCAACAAGCATAGCAAATATTACACCACTTAGCATATAAAAGATTGTTAGCAATACACCATAGACATTTCCATAATATTTTACTAATGTTTCTTCAGCATGAGGAAACAAGTCAGTAAAAGAAACGCAAATCATTACTCCTGAAGAAAATCCAAGAGCAAAAGTAATTATTTTATCACTTTTTTTCTTTATAAATAATACAACAACAGCACCTAATACTGTTGAAATTCCAGCAAAAAAAGAAAGTAATAAGGCAATATATGCATTATTAGTCATTTATTTTACACCTCTTTAATTATTGCTATATTTTTATATATTCTTAAAGTTATAAGAAAATTACAAAAAAATAGATATGTTTAAGAATAAAAAAACAATGCTCACTACATTAAAGATATCTTTTAACATAGTGAGCATTGCTTTTTTTAAATAATATTAAAAAGGAGTCGTAATTTATTGTTTCCAAATAGTTTCAAATGAAATTTTTATATATTCCAATGAGAATATATTTGCATTTAAGTTCATTACTAACTCTACTTATATTGTAGCAGATTTAAATTAAAAAACAAGTATGTTTTCACAATTCGGAAAATATTTTGAAAATTTAAATAATTATTTATTTTTAAATAATTTCACTTTTGAGGTAAAATATTACATTGAGTTGCTTTCATTTTATGTAGTAATAAACTAAGTGTGTTCTACTGAATTAATAAGTAATGCATGTGATATGACATACAAAAATGTTTATGAATATATATGACCATTAGGGATTGAAAGAGCTTTATCAAATTTTGAAAAAGTAATAAAAGATAAAAAATCTCAAACTATGCAAATGCAATATCAATTGACAGCTTGTCAATTATGGATAGAAATTTCAGATATTCTTGGAAAACCTCAATTAGTAGAATCAAACAATAGAAATGGTTTGACAGTTAATGATATTTAGAAAATAAAGAGAAAATTAAACAATCTTGGTTAGAGAAAAACTAAGATTGTTTAATTTATCATTTTTTCATTTAAAAAATATATGTCTAAACGGGACTAAACAATGTCAATGTAGAGCGTACAAATTAATTATTATGGTCTAAACTAATATTATGAAGATAATAATTATCATTATCGAATTTGAAAAAGATTTATTTTATTAAGGACAATTAATTATTTTATTTATATAATTTAAAATTTATAAATGAAAGTATAGGCGGTAATATTATGAATTTAGCAGAAGGAAAAATAGATAATACGTATGCTATCGAACAGTTAAATTTGCCATTGAATGTAGAAAAACATTTGGAATCTTTAGGAATGATTTCTACACTTTCAATATTGTCATACACTATTTGGATTATACAAAGAAAAATTAAAGATATTAAAAGAGGGAAGTTTTGTAATTGCAATTGCTCAAATTGTGCATCTAAAAATTGCAAATAAAGATTAGTTATTAATTAAAAACTATAAAAAGTTCGCTATGTTTTAAAATAGTGTTGATATTATAGTATAAAGCTCATGGACAGGGGAATTTACTTTAAGAACACTAAAATAAAGCTTAGTCCAATTAATGCATGCTCCCAATCAAAGATTGTTGACAAGCAATTAATTTGACAAATCTTCATTAAGGGTTCTAAAAAAGCAAATTCCAATGCCAGTTCGCCCTTATACTATAATATCAACATTCACTTAAAACATAGTTAAAAAGTTAAATAAAAAGGAGATTAAAATGAATAATAGAACAAAATTACTTACAGAATCACCATTTAAACTTATGCTTTCATTAAGTATACCAGCTGTTTTAGGTATGCTTGTAGTAGGTCTTTATAATTTGATGGATGCAGTATTTGCAGGACAGATGATTGGTTCAACTGCAATGGGAGCTATCTCAATTTCATATCCATTCACATTAATTAATAGTGGAGTTGCAACACTTATAGGAGTTGGTTCTGCATCAGTATTATCAAGAGCTATTGGTAAAAAAGATCAAAAAACAATTGATTCCATTATGGGAAATCTTATAATGATTGTATTTATATTATCACTTATAATTACTGTAGTTGGCATTATTTTTACAAAACAAATATTATCAGTTACGGGTGCTGAAGGTGAGATTTTAAATGGCGCTGTTCGCTATCTTAAAATTATATTTATTGGTTCATTATTTGTAAATTTCTTTCAAAGTGCTAATATGGTAATGAGAGGAGAAGGAGCATTAAAACAATCAATGCTGATTGTAGGTAGTGGAGCTGTTTTAAATATAATTCTTGATCCAATCTTAATAAGTATATTTAATAAATTTAATATGGGAATTGAAGGCGCAGCTTATGCTACTATAATTTCACAATTTATACAAGCTATTGTTACCTTAATGTATTTTGTAAGAAAAAGCGAAAATTTAAAAATTAATAAAATTAAATTGGCTATGAATATTTTACCTGAAATATTTGCAGTTGGACTTTCAGCAATGCTTATGCAAGTAATGACATTATTATATCAAACATTTATTTTTCATAGTGCTTCAAAGTATGGTGGAGGAACTTCTCAAATTTTATTAGGAGCTGCCTTAAGAGTTCAAACATTTTCATTTATTCCATTATGGGGAATTAGTCAAGGTTTCCAACCTGTTGCAGGTACTAATTACGGTGCTGGAAAATATGATAGAGTAAAAACTATGACATTAGTGTTTATTGCAAGTGCACTTGTATTATCTTTAGTTTTCTATTTACCAGTTGAAATTGCACCAGGAACAGTTCTAGCATTATTTATTAAAGAGCCTGATATAATCCAACAAGGACTATCTAATTTTAGAATTATGTTTAGTACTTATATTTTCCTTGGAGTTTTCATAATGGTTGTTACATTATTCCAATCATTAGGAAAAGCTAAAAAAGCAAGTATTATAGTACTATTACGTCAAGTAATACTTTTTATTCCTCTTATTATGATTTTACCAAAATGGCTTGGATTTAAAGGCATTTGGATGGCAATTGGTTTAAATGACGGAATACTTGTTTTAATTACTATTTATATGATGATATTTGAATTTAAATCTTTATCATCAAAAACAAATGTTAAAGCAAATCTTGATGCAGTTTAAATATAAATAAGGACATGCTTTAAGTGAATGTTGATATTGTATTAAAATATAGCGACAAATAAAAGTAATTAATTATAGAAGAAATTAATATGTAATAAAAGAAAACTTTAAAATATAAAATTAAGAAATTAAAAAGAGGAAGGAGAAGCTACTCATTAAAATATTCAAAAATAAATAACAAGTTTTGAGTAGCAGAGTTTATGATGCAGGGAATAGATATTGTTCAAGATCATGAATTTTTAAACAGAGTCTCTTCTGTTGAAAAACTTGATAAGGATGATTATAGAACTATATATAAAATGAATTGTAATGAAGGTCTTGGATTAATGACAGTATACAAAGTATTTACAGGTATTGAATTGGTATATAATGAATTTGAAGCAACAACTTGTTTATGCGATGTACCAGTATACGATAATATAATTGAAATAAATCATTGCAAAGAAGGAAGAGGAGAATGTATATTGCTCGATGGTAGTTCTTTATATATGGGGGAAGGTGACCTTTCTATTAATATGATGAGTAATCATGCAGATACAATTGGTTTTCCACTTAAGCATTATAAAGGGATTTCAGTTATTATATATATGAATGAAATTATTAATAAAGTACCTGAAATTTTGAAGGATGTTAATATTGATATATATAGTTTGAAAGAGAAATTTTGTAATAATAATAAATGTTTTATTATGAGAGCTAAAGATAAGATTGAACATATATTTTCTGAGTTATATTCGGTGCCAGAATCAGTACAAAAGGCTTATTTTAAGTTAAAAGTTTTAGAGCTTTTAGTATTTTTAAGTATTATAGATCCTTCAGAAGAAGAAGAAGAAAAAGAATATTATTCAAAGGATCAAGTAGAAATAATTAAGCAAATAAAGAGATTTATTACAGAAAATATGCAATGTAGATATACAATTGAAGAATTAGCCAAAATGTATTGTATAAGTCCTACAACGTTAAAAACATATTTTAAAGGAGTATATGGAACTTCAATTGCATCATATATCAAGGAATACCGAATTAAAAATGCAGCTATAAGTTTACGACAGACTAAAAATAGTATAGCAGACGTGGCTTTAAGTGTTGGATATGAAAGTCAAAGTAAATTTGCAGCTGTTTTTAAAAAGATTATGGGTATAAGTCCTTTAGAGTATCGAAAAAATGTTTAGAAGATATAATGACAGCATTAGTATTTAAAGGATTAATTAGACGTTATGTATTAACTTTACTCTTATTTTAAATAGCTTGTCCCTATATGTCTTATATACGAACAAGCTATTTTTTTTATTTACCAAAATGTCCAAATGGAGCTAAAATTTGTTTTTTTGGAGCAGACAATAAAGAGAAAAAATATATAATATTAGTATACTAGATAATAATTTATGTCACAGAAAGGGGAAGTATTTTAATAATTTAATGGTTAATTTTTCTGCCTATCATATGAATAAATGTTCATGTGATAACATAATAAAATGACTATATATTAATGCAAATTTAAATTTACAATGGAAATAAAAGACTATGTTTTAAAACATAGTAGAATAAAAAATGAAGGAGAGATTAGAATGAAGAAAAAATTTAAATTAAAGGATTTAGACTGTGCAAATTGTGCTGCAAAGATGGAGAATGCTATTAATAAAATTGAAGGTGTTAATGAAGCAAGTATAAGTTTTATGGCACAAAAGCTTACAATTAATGCAGATGATGAGAGATTCGATGAAATCATGAAGAATGTGGTTTCTGTATGTAAAAAAGTAGAATCAGATTGTACTATTGTGTTAGAGTAGGGGATAGAGATGAGTAAGAAGCAAAAGGTAATGGTTACACGAATTGTATTAACTGCAATCATATATATTTTATTGATATGCATTCATCATTTTAGTGTACTACCATATAATCTACCTAAAATTTATATGTCTATTTTATTTTTAATTCCATATGCTTTAATTGGATGGGACATTATATATAAAGCTGTTTTAAATATTACACATGGACAAGTTTTTGATGAAAACTTTTTGATGTGTGTAGCTACATTTGGTGCATTTGGAATTGGAGAGTATTCAGAAGCAGTTGCAGTTATGTTGTTTTATCAAATAGGAGAGTTTTTTCAAACATATGCAGTTAATCGTTCAAGACAATCCATCACAGAATTGATGAATATATGTCCTGAGTATGCTAATGTTGAAAAAGGTGGACAGCTTGAACAAGTTGATCCAGATGATGTTTCTATAGGAGATATAATTGTTATTAAAGCTGGAGAGAGAATTCCATTAGATGGAATTGTAGTTTCAGGAAGTTCAATGATTGACACTGCTGCATTAACTGGAGAATCAGTTCCAAGGAAAGTTAATGCTGGTGATGAAATTATTAGTGGTTGTGTAAATACTAATGGATTAATAAAAGTTAAAGTTACTAAAGAGTTCGATGATTCTACTGTATCTAAAATATTAGATTTAGTTGAAAATGCAAGCAGTAAAAAGGCAGAAGTTGAAAATTTCATTACTAAATTTGCAAGATATTATACTCCTATAGTTGTTTATTCAGCTTTAATTCTTGCATTATTTCCACCTTTAATATTAGGTTATAATTGGTCAGAGTGGATTGGACGTGCTTGTATATTTCTTGTAATATCATGTCCATGTGCTTTAGTAATTTCTGTACCACTTAGCTTTTTTGGTGGCATAGGGGCAGCTTCTAAATCTGGAATATTGGTAAAAGGAAGCAACTATTTACAAGTACTTGCTAAAATGGACACTATCGTGTTTGATAAAACTGGAACTTTAACTAAAGGAGATTTCAAAGTTTCAGAGATTAATGCAGCTGGTGTAAGTAAAGAAATGTTATTAAAATATGCTGCATTAGCAGAATGTTATTCAGATCATCCAATTTCAAAATCAATTAAAGAGGCTTATGGTGAGGAATTAGATCTTGAATTAGTGAAAGATGTAGAGGAGATATCAGGACGTGGTATAAAAGCAAATATTGCTAATCACACTATTCTTGTAGGTAATAATAAATTAATGAAAGATATGAACGTATTTTATTTACAATGCAATAGTATGGGAACGATAGTATATGTTGCAATAGATGAAGAGTATATTGGAAGTATTGTAATTTCTGATACTATTAAGGAAGAATCACATTTAGCAATTAAGGAATTGAAAAAACTTGGTGTAAAGAAAACTGTTATGCTAACTGGTGACAAAGAAGAAGTTGGTATGGCAGTAACTGAAAAATTAGGAATCGATGTAGTTTATGCAGAATTAATGCCAGCAGACAAAGTTGAAAAGGTTGAGATGCTTTTAAATCAGTTACCATCTAAACAAAAATTAGCTTTCACTGGAGATGGAATAAATGATGCACCTGTTTTATCACGTGCAGATATTGGGATAGCAATGGGAAGCATGGGTTCAGACGCTGCTATAGAAGCTGCTGACATTGTATTAATGGATGATAATCCTCAAAAAATAGCTACTGTAGTTAAAATAGCACGTAAGACATTAAAAATTGTAGGTGAGAATATTGCATTTGCACTAGTTGTAAAAGCTGTTGTTTTAATGCTAGGTGCATTTGGACTAGCTAATATGTGGGAAGCAGTATTTGCAGATGTTGGGGTATCCGTAATTGCAATTCTAAATGCTATTAGAGCTTTAAAAATAAAATAGTATATTTTTAGGATTATATATTATATTTTGTAATGTGACATGATAAATTTAGTAGATTATAAACCTTGCTTCTCTTATAAAAATTGGATTTTATATTTAAATGAGGATATTTCAATTATGAAAAATCCTCATTTAATATTTAGGTCTATTAACATTAAAATAACTTTATTAGAATAACCACATTAATAGAAAATACTCAGGACAAATATGAGAAGCTGAAAAATGAACATGGACTTTCTATGTTTATTGAAGGAAGTAATTGTAATGTATTGTTCGATACTGGAAAAACAGGAGATTTTATTGAAAATGCTAAAAAATTAAATATTGATCTTACAAATACTGATATTTTAGTTTTAAGTCATGCTCATTATGATCATTGTGGTGGGGTTAAAACATTGCTAGAAACTTATAACATAAAACCTAAGCTTGTGGTAAGCAATAATTTTTTTGATTTAATGTTATTCGTAGTTACATAAATTTTAAAAATAATGCCATATATTTAAAAACTATTAATAAATGTTGAATTTATCAGAAATATTAAATATAAAATTATAGGGCTAAAATAATTTTTTAATATAGTTTTGTAGTTCGTGCAATTCCTGTACTGTTTCTTTTAACGATAAAAGGTTCATATTCTAGTCTCATAATGCAAGATCTGTTTTGTGAATTTGAAGATTTACTATTTATTTTTTTCAATATAATATTAACACCTTCAGTACCTTTATTTTCTATAGCATGATCAACTGTTGTTAAAGATATTTTTTGCAAAGATGATAATAGGGTATTATCAAAACCACAGACTGAAAAATCATTTGGTATTTTATATTTCATTTCTGTTAACGCATCCATAATTCCAATAGCTACCATATCATTAGTTCCAATAAAGGCTGTTACATCAGTTTTTTCTGCTAATAATTTTTTTGTTAAGTTATATCCTGTTAAATATTCAGTTTTATCTAAAGGATACTTAGTAGTATTTTGAATGTCTTCATTTTTTATTATAATGTTATCGATATCAACATTGTGATCATAAAAGCTTTTTTTCAATCCATTAAGTCTTTGAATTCTTGGGATTTCATGTGCAAGTAGTGGAGTAGAAATATAAGCTACTTTTTTATGTCCAAGAGATAATAGATGTTCACCTATAATATAACCTGTTTTATGGCTATTTAATTCTACAGAATCTAAGTCTAAATCTTCATTTTTATCACTAATCAAGACAACAGGAGCAGAAGAAACTAAGTCTTTTATTTGTGAAACTAAAGTAGATTGATATAAATATATAATCCCAGCTACTTTAAGATTTGAATACATATTTAAATAATGTTTTTCAAGCTTAGGATTTCTCATTGTAGGTGCTATAAATATAGAATATCCATGTTTATTTGCTTGCTCAGTAATAGAATGTATCAGCATAGTATAATACAAATTAGAAAGAGATGGACACATTATTATAATAAGCTTTGATAAAACTGTATCACTACATGTCTTTTTATTTTTATTTTTTTCATATCCTAGAACTTTTGTAGCGTTAAGAACTTTTTCTCTTGTTTCATAAGAAAAAGAAACATCGGGTCTATTATTCAACACCATTGAAACAGTTGATTGAGAAACCCCAGCATAGTCAGCAATATCTTTTGTTGTTATCTTACGATAAGACGTCAAGTAAACCACTCCTTTTCTTTTAAACTTAGTATACAAAATAGGAATAAAAAAGACAAATAGTTAATTAATAAATAAATTTATTATTAATGGATTTAAGGGGTTTTATTAATAATTAGTATTAATATTTATTAATAAAATGTTAAATTTATTAATAGTAAAAAAGATATATGAAAATTAGTTTCATATATTTAATCAAAAAACTATTTTTAAAACATAGATCTTTTTATACAAAAGGCTATGTTTTAGCAGCGTGTTGATATATGCATAAGCAAAGTGGACTGAGTAATTGAACTTAAGAATATTAATAAATAACAAAGAGAGCTTTTCACTAAAACAATTAAGTTTATTAAAAAGAAAAAAATATTAATTTTATAATGTTAGAGTTATTAATAACTGAGTATTTGACTTGATTGACAGCTTGTTTAAGTCATATTTATAATGGCAATATACAATATATTTGCTAGCAAAAATAAATATATTAAAAGGGTGGTTATGCATGATTAATATAAAGATAAATTCAATATCAGATTATTTACATCACGATTTTTTTTGTTCTTGTGGGAAAAATCATAAAACTGATTTAGATTATGTAGAGATATCAGAAGGTGCAATAAAAAAAATACCTGAATTTATTAAAAGAAAGTCTTATAAAAAAATATTTATGGTTGCAGATAAAAATACATATGTAGCAGCTGGAAAACAAGTAGAAGATGAATTTAAAACAGCAAATATTGAAATAAGTAAGATTGTATTGGATGAAGATGAAGTTGTTCCAAATGAAGAGACTATAATGAAAATACAACTTGCAATGGAAAGTAATTATGATCTTATATTAGGGGTAGGCACTGGAACTATCAATGATATGTGTAAATATATAAGCTATAAGCTAAAAATAGATTATATTATTGTAGCTACAGCACCATCAATGGATGGGTTTGCTTCAGTAGGAGCAGCACTTATAACTAACAATTTAAAAACAACATATGATGCTCATGTTCCAACAGCTATTATAGCTGATGTAGACGTTTTAGCAAATGCTCCTATGAATATGATAACAGCGGGACTTGGAGATATACTAGGAAAGTATACTTGCTTATGTGATTGGAAAATTGCCAATATTGTAAATAAAGAGTATTATTGTAAAGAAATAGTTGAAATGGTTGAAAAATCTATAAAAAAAGTAGTGGAAAGTGCAGATCAAGTAATGCTACGTTCAAAAGAAGCAATAAGCAATATTACAGAAGCTTTAATAGGAACAGGAATTGCAATGAGTTTTGTTGGTAATTCAAGACCAGCATCCGGAAGCGAACATCATATTTCTCATTATTGGGAAATGAAATTCTTATTTGAGGGAAGAAAACCTGTGTTACATGGAACTAAAGTAGGGATTGGAACAGTAGCTGTTATAAAGACATATGAAATGTTATTAAAAGAAAAAATAGATTTTAAAAATGCCAGAAAATATGTAGAAAATTACGATCAAAAAGCATGGGAAGAAAAGATGATACAAAGCTATGGCTGTGCAGCAAACGGAGTAATAGCTTTAGAAGCGAAAACAAATAAAAATTCAAAGAATCTTCATGAAAAGAGAATAAAACGAATAGAAGAACATTGGGATGAGATAACAAAAGTAATAAATGACTCATTACCTAATGTGAAAGTAATAGAAGATATTCTATTATCTTTAAATGCACCAATTAATCCTAAACAAGTTGGCGTTGATTATGAAATGATTAAAGATAGTATATTAGTGGCAAAAGAAGTTAGAGATCGTTATACACTTTTACAATTGCTATGGGATTTAGGTATTGCAGATAAGATGTCAGAAAAAATTGCTGACTATTTTGAAAGTGGACAAAGTCAATATATAGAGTTAAATAACAAGTATATGGAAGATAAAATAGAAAAAATTAAATGTTTTATTTTAGATATGGATGGAACTATTTATTTAGGTAAAAATTTGTTTGATTTTACTAATGAATTTTTAGATACAGTAAAACAAACAGATAGAGAATATTATTTCTTCACAAATAATTCATCAAAAAGCCAAGAAAGTTATATTGAAAAATTAAAGAATATGAATATACTTATTGAACCAAAACAAATGATGATCTCAACTCATGTAATGATAAAATATTTAAAGAAAAACTACCCTGGAAAAAGTGTTTATGTTGTAGGAACACAATCTTTATTGGACGAATTTAGAAAGTTTAATATAGAGTTAAACGATTGTGATCCTGATATTGTAATCATAGGGTTTGATACAAGCCTTACTTATAAAAAGCTTGAAAAGGCATGTAGTTTTATAAGAGAAGGAAAAACTTATTTTGGAATTAATCCAGATTTAAATTGTCCAATGGAAGGAAATACATTTATTCCTGACTGTGGATCGATGGCAAGGTTAATTGAAAGTTCTACAAATAGATTTCCTGAGTTTTTTGGTAAACCTTCTCATCATACATTGGAATATATAATTGAAGAAACTGGATATAAAGAAGATGAAATTGCAGTTGTTGGAGATAGATTATATACAGATATAGCAGTAACTAAAAATAGTGATGTTTTATCTATATTAGTATTAAGTGGAGAAACCACAAAAGAAGATATTGGTAAGAGTAGTGTTCAACCAGACATAATTGTAGATTCGGTAGCTGACATTACAAACTTAATTAAAAACAAAGCTGTATCTTAATTGAAGAGTCTGTTTCAAATATATCTAAGAAGTTAATATTGAGTATAATCAAATTCGAATGCTAGTTTTTCCTTATATTCAATATTAACATTCGCTTAAATATAGCAAATAAAGATATATATGTTTTTTGATACAGCCATATCTCTAAAGTATAGAGAAAAATAAAAGTAGAATTTGTGAGGTATAAAAGTTATGGGTAAGTATGCTATTGGTATTGATTTTGGGACTTTATCAGTTCGTACATTATTAATTGATATAAAAACAGGAGAAGAGTTATTAACTAAAATTTATGAATATCCACATGGAGTAATGGTTGATAATATTCCAACAGGAGAAGAACTAGGAATTGACTGGGCTTTACAACATCCTAAAGATTATGAAACAGGGTTAATTGAAACCTTAAAAGGGATTATGGATGAAAATTTAGTAAATAATGATGATATAGTAGGAATAGGTGTGGATTTCACCTCTTCCACTATATTACCAACAACAAAAGAGGGTATTCCTCTTTGTTATTTATCAGAATATAAACATAATCCTCATGCTTATGCAAAGCTATGGAATCATCATTCAGCGCAATATTGTGCTGATGAAATTTACAAAATTGCAAGTGAGACAAATCAAAAATGGTTGTCTTTATATGGAGGGAAAATTTCAAGTGAATGGATGATACCTAAAATTATGCAAATTGTAAAAGAATCTCCTAAGGTATATGAAGCAAGTGGTAGAATTTTAGAAGCGTGTGACTGGATTACATGGTTATTAACAGGTGAAGAGGTAAGAAGTGCTTGTGCAGCAGGATATAAAGCTTTTTATCATCATGAAATGGGATATCCAAGTAAAGAGTTCTTTAAATCATTAAATTCTAAAATGGAAAATGTGGTAGATGAAAAATTATCTACTAATATTAAATCTATAGGTGAATGCTTAGGGTATTTAACTAAAGATATGGCTGAAAAAACAGGATTAAAAGAAGGTACTCCAGTAGGGGTTAGTATTATAGATGCTCATGCTTCTGTAGCTGCAAGTAAGATTGATGGACCAGGAAAAATGCTTATAATTATGGGGACATCTTCTTGTCATATGTTATTGTCTGAAACAGAAGAAGGAATTCCAGGAGTTTGTGGAATTGTAAAGGATGGTATTCTTCCAGGATATTTTGGATATGAAGCTGGACAATGTTGTGTGGGAAATCATTTTGCTTGGTTTAAAGAAAATGCCTTACCAGCCAAATATAAAGAAGAAGCAAAAAAATTAGGTATTAGTGATTTTGATTTATTAAACAAAAAATTAGAAAACTATAAAGTTGGACAGAGTGGACTTATAGCATTAGATTGGTTTAATGGAGTAAGATCAACTTTAATGGATTTTGATTTAACAGGTATGATATTAGGAATGACATTAAAGACTAAACCAGAAGAAATTTATAGAGCATTAATAGAAGCAACTGCTTATGGGACAAGAGTTGTTATTGAACAATTTGAAAAGCATGGTGTTCCAGTTAATGAAATATGTGTAGCTGGAGGAATACCATTAAAGAATCCTATGTTAGTTCAGATATATGCAGATGTATGTAATAAAGAAATAAAAATAATAGACACTAAGCAATCAGGAGCTTTAGGAAGTGCGATTTTAGGAATTGCAGCAGCTAAAGAAGAAGTGACAGGATATAAAAATGCTAATGATGTAGCTAGACATTTAGGTAAAGTAAAAGAAGGTACATTTAAACCTATTCATGAAAATGCAGTTACATATGATAGCTTATACAAAGAGTATTTATTACTTAATGATTATTTTGGCAAAGGTGCAAACGATGTCATGAAAAGATTAAAAAATATTAAAGCGACAGCAAAGCATAAATAATAGGCTATGTTTTAAAATAAACACCAATGTTTTTATATAGGACGTTGGTGTTTATTTTATTATTTTATTCCAGACACGTAATACATTTCTTCATTATCGATGCTTTTATCAATATAAAAATAATTGTTCATTATGATTATGGTATTTTCTACTGGAGGAAGTACATTGTATTTTATTTGAGGTTTTTTTAAATGTACATTATTTATTTTTTCTTTACTATCTGAATGAGCAATAACTATTTTACCATCTTTATTTAAAAGGTTATAAAGTTTGTTAAACAGTGCATACTTATCTTTAAAATGTGGATAAGCTGAGTAAATAAAAACATAGTCAAATGTATAATTCTCAAGATTCATAATATCATTTACAATAAATTCAACTCGTTTATCATTATACTTACTTTTACATACCTTAATCATATTCTCAGAATTATCAACGGCAACGATTTTAGTAGGAGATTTTTCTAATAAATAACTAATTAATATACCCGTTCCTGTTCCAACATCAAGTATTTTAGAACCACTTTTTATATCTGATAATTCTATAATTCTTCTGATTTTTTTATCGTCATGTGTACACATTTCATCCCACTTAAATGCAACACTATTAAAAAATTCTAAATCATCCATTTATAATTACATCCTTATCTATTTTATTTTCAATAATTTTAATTATTATTGGTATTAATATAAGTTGAATAATTATTCCCCATATTCCCTTTATAAAACTACCTGTTAAGAATGAAGCAAGTACAAAGCCATTTCCTGAAACAGTTAACAAAATATAATTTGTTATACCTGAAATTAATCTACCTATAATCATAGCAGTTATTAAAGATATAAAAATATTATACTTTTTATTTTTGTACATTAATCCTGCTATTAGCCCATAGCTTGAAAGTTCAAATGCCATACATATTCCTATTGGATATATAGGAGGCATTCCTGAAATAATTGAATTAATTATTGGAGTTATAAATCCTATAAGTAAGCCATATTTTTCTCCAAGGATAAATCCACAAAGTAATACAGGTATGTGCATAGGTAAGAATATATTACCTGGTAATCCTGTCATATGAAAGGTATATGGAATTATTATTCCTAGTGCTAGGAGTAATCCAGCTCGTACTAGATTTTTTGTCTTTTCATTCATTTTTAATTTCTCCTTATAACCAAATATTTATTAGTACTCTAAAAGTTTTCTTTACAATATTTTTATTATGAATTATTTATTTTAGAACAGTTATCATAGAAGAATTTTTTTAAAAGTAAAATAATATTATATATAATGATTATTTTTTAGGAGATAAATACATGTATATTTTAAAAATGGAAAATGGATTTATAGTGCCAGTAAAATATGTAAAAGCAGAAGATTTGTATGGAATTGAAAATATAGATTACTTAGATAATAAAAATTTTTATATGAATCAAATAAAAGATAATGATGTAGAAGAATATGCAGATTTAAAATATACTAACAGTTCTTGCAAAAAGATAAATATGGAAGAAAATAAAGTTTTAAGTTATGGAAATTGTAATAACTGTAAAATGAATTGTAGTTTACAAAAAAATAAAGAAGAATTGGCAATGAAATTTACTGAAAGAGCAATTGAAGATGTTAAATTAGGAAAAAAACAGAAAATAAATGCTATATGGCTTGAAATTTCGGGTTGTTTTGGGCAAATAATATCCTTACTTGATGCAAAGGATCCAGATGTTTTATATTTACTTAAAGAATTTGTTAATTTAAATTATTTTGGTAGTATATGTGGAGATTCAGGTGAAACAGCTTATGAAAGAATATTACAAACTTTAAATACTGATTATGTGTTTGTTGTATGTGGAGCAGTCCCATTAAAGGATAATGGATTGTATACAACAATTGCTACGTATAAAGGCAGAAAAATAACGGCTATGGAGGGAGTTAAAACTATAGCCCAAAATGCAAAATATATTGTTACAGTTGGAACTTGCTCTTCTTATGGTGGACCCACTGCTGCTAGACCTAATTTATCTGACGCTGTTAGTGTTAAAGAATTTTTAAAAAGAGATGATATTATTGCAATTCCAGGATGTCCAGCAAATCCAGTTTGGATTATGGGGATTTTGGGATATCTTACTTCTTATGGAGCACCAGAACTAGATAGCGATGGAAGACCTACAGCATATTATGGACAGACAATTCATGATAATTGTTTAAGAAGAAGATTCTTTGATGCGGGAATATTTGCAAAGAAGCTTGGGGATGAAGAATGTATGTTTAAGTTAGGATGTCAAGGACCAGTGACTTATGCATATTGTCCAATAAGCAAGTGGAATGGAACTGAAAATTGGCCAGTTAGAGATAATACAAACTGCATAGGATGTGCTGGACCTAAATTTCCAGACGGCAATGAGCCATTTGTTAGATATGGAGGGGTTTAGATATATGACTAAAATAATAATTGATCCTATAACAAGAGTAAGTGGACTGTTAAGTATTGAGGTAGAGATTGAAAATAATAAAATTGTTGATGCTAAAAGTAGTGGCAGTCAATTTAGAGGTTTTGAGCAAATATTTCAAGGAAGATCACCTTTAGATATTATATATTTAGCACCAAGAATATGTGGAATTTGCTCCACTCATCATACAATGGCTGCAACTTTAGCTTTAGAAGATGCAATGAAGGTTACGCCAGATTTTAATGGAAAGATTGTGCGTGATATTGCTAATGGATTTGAATTGCTCCAAAATTATTTAAGACACGTTTATTTCTTTGTATTTCCTGACTATGTAGATATAGTACATTTGAATCCATTATATAAGACTGAATCGGCTAAACAGGCTGATTATAGATTATCTAAAGCTGATACAGATAGGATAAATTCTGATTATTTAGAAGCAGTAAAATACAGCAGAGAAGCACATAGAGGAGTAGCTGAATTAGCAGGAAAAGTACCACATTGTCATGGAATATTTGTAGGAGGAACAACTACAAACATTAATATTCAGCAGATAGAGAACATTAAATATAGTATTAATGTAATAAGTAGTTTTGTTGAAGAAAAACTAATACCAGATGTTTATAGAATATCAGAAGTATATAATGATTATTTTAAAATTGGTAAAGGTCATGGAAATCTAATGTGCTATGAATTATACAATGATTATTCACCACCAATAAAGTATTGTGCACCAGGAGTAATTATAAATGGGGTAAAAGAAACATTTGATATTAATAATATTACTGAGAGTGTTGCTAAAACATGGGCAAATGGAACTTCAGAAACAATTATTCCAGGATTAGATGAACCGGCAAAACCTAATGCATATAAAGAGAATGCATATAGTTGGATAAATGCTCCAAGATATAATGGACATGCTATGGAAGTTGGGGCATTAGCAAGAATGACGTTAAATGGAGGATATAGTGGGGGAATATCTACAATGGATAGAATTGCAGCTAAGTCTTTAGAAGCAAAAAGAATTTGTGAAACAATAAAAGTTTTGATAGAAATGCTTAAATTAGGAAAAGCATATCAAAAAGAGTGGGAGATGCCTGAAAAGGCAAAAGGAATTGGTTTAATAGAAGCAGAAAGAGGTGCTTTAGGGCATTGGTTATCAATAGATAAAAAGCTTGTTTCAAATTATACTTTAATACCTCCATCAGCTTGGAATTTATCACCTGAAGATAGTAAAGGAATAAAAGGTACCGCTGAACAAGCTTTAATAGGTACACAAATAAATGATATTAAATATCCAGTTGAAATAGGAAGAATAGTTAGAAGTTTTGATCCATGCTTAAATTGTGCTGCTCATATTGTTAGTGATAGATATGAACCTTTTAACATAAATATAGTATGATAAAAATTTTTGGTGTGGGAAACATACTCCTTTGTGATGATGGGATAGGAGTAAAGATAGTAGAAAAAATAAAAGATGAAATAGAGAAACTCAGTAAAGATATAGAGGTTATAATTGGAGAAACTGATTATATGTATTGTTTGGACTGCATAAACAAAGAAGATATTGTTATTATAGTTGATAGTACGTATTTAGGATTAAAGCCGGGGGTTATTTCTATTTTTGATTTTAAAGAATGTGATAGGTTTATTACAAATAGTAGAGATGAGCATAATGAAAGTTTATTAAAGATTTTAAGAAAAGAATATAGAGAAGTAAAAGGGTATTTAATAGGTATAGAGATAGAAAATATAGATTTCTCTTTAGAGTTATCTAAAACTTTAAAAAATGAATTCTTAAATATATCAATTAAAGTATTTAATGAAATAAAAAATATACTTAAAAGGATTTATGGTGAGGATTATGCATGAAGTATCTTTAATGAGTTCGGTAATAGATATGGTTGAAGATAATTGCAAGAAAAATAATATCAATAAGGTGACTAAAATTATTTTAAAAATAGGAGAATTTTATTATATTGAAAAATCGTATCTTATTTTTGCATTTGAAGCATTAAGTAAAAATGGAATTTGTGAGGGTGCAAAATTAGAAATAAATGAAATTAAGGCAAAAGCATATTGTAAAAAATGTCAACAAGAATTTTCAATAAGTTTTACAAATAAAAAATGTCCTAAGTGTAATTGTTTAAGTAGTGAAATAATTTCAGGTTATGAGATGTTACTTTATAGAATAGAAGGGGAATAATCATATAAAAAAGAAGTGGGGAATATGATAAGAAAAAAGATTGTAATTAAAGGAAGAGTACAAGGTGTTGGCTTTAGACCATTCGTTTATAGGATAGCATTAAATAATAATTTAAAAGGATATGTTAAGAATTCTAATAAGGGTGTAGTTATAGAAGTTCAAGGTAATTCTAAAAATGTAGAAAATTTTTTAGAAGAAATCAAGGAAAAACCACCAGATTTAAGCTATATAGATGAAATAAAAATAGAAGATGGAAAATTAGGAAGTTTTAAAGAATTTAAAATTCTAGAAAGTAGTGTAGATAATAAAGAGATTACTTTAATATCTCCAGATATAGCAACATGTAAAGAATGTGAAAAAGAATTGTTAAATATAAACAATTCTAGAAGATATAATTATGCTTTTATAAATTGTACTAATTGTGGACCAAGATTTTCTATTATAGATAATCTTCCTTATGATAGAAAGAATACTTCAATGAGTAGGTTTGAAATGTGTTTTGAATGTACTAAAGAATATAGAAATCCTATAAATAGAAGATTTCATGCAGAACCAACATGCTGCACAAGTTGTGGTCCACAATTAACTCTTTTAAATAATGAAGGACAAGTAATTAAAAATGTTAATGAAATAGAGGAAGTTAAAAAGTATTTAAAAGAGGGGAAAATTATATGTGTAAAGGGGATAGGAGGATTTAATCTTATATGTAATGGTAAGGATGGAGATTCAATAGAAAAGCTTAGAATTAGAAAGAATAGAAAACGTAAGCCGTTAGCTTTGATGATGCGGGATATAGATGTTGTTTATAAATATTGCAATATAAATTCAATAGAAGAAAAGATTTTAATTGGGAATAAAAAACCAATACTACTTTTAGAAAAAAAGAATAATTTACTTCCTTATAATATTTCATTTAATAATAAACGATTAGGAGTAGTATTGCCATATAGTCCACTTCATTATTTATTATTTGATAATGAGATAGAAACTATAGTTTTTACTAGTGGAAATTTAAGTGGAGCACCTATTATATATAATAATTTTCAAGCAGTAAAGAATCTTAAAAATATTTGTGATTACTTTTTGATTCATGACAGGGATATTAATAATCCAATAGATGATGCTGTAACAACTGTGATTTTAAATGAGGAAAGGGTTATAAGGTTAGGGAGAGGCTATGCACCATTATCTTATAAATATAACTTAGAAAATAATATTTTATCTTTAGGTTCTCAATTCAAAAATACATTTTCTTTAAGCTGCAGAGAGTATTTTTTTACTAGTCCATATATTGGAGATATGGATAGTATTGAATCTATTAAGTATTTTGAAAAACATTTAAATTTTATACAGAATATCTATAATATTAAACCTAATATAATTGCTTACGATAATCATCCTAATTATTGGTCAAATGATTTTATTGATGAAAAGCAATATAAAACAAGAAAATTATATAATAATTGCAATATGGTGGGGGTATATCATCACCATGCCCATATAGTTAGTTGTATGTTTGAGAATAATGAGAGAAACAAAGTTATTGGTGTTGCTTTTGATGGCGTTGGATATGGAGAAGATAAGAAGTTATGGGGAGGAGAATTTTTAATATGTGATTATAAAAAATTTAGAAGAGTTGGTCATATTGGATATATGGCTCTACCTAGTGGTGATGGAGCAGTAAAAGAACCATGGAAAATTGGTATTTCATTAATATATAAAGCTTTTAAAGAAGAAAAATTATGGTGTAAAGAAAATGGTTTTACTTATATAAATAATGATAAATTTAAAGAAAATTTTTTTAATAGTATATTTGATAGTATATATGATAATTCAATAAATAAAATACAGAAAGTTAAAGAAATTTTTAATAATAAATCTGTTAACTTTATTATTAATATGATTGAAAAAAATATTAATTGTCCTTTAACATCTAGCATTGGAAGGCTATTTGATGGAGTGGCTAGTATTTTAGATTTTACAGGTATTGTAAATTATGAAGGCGAAGCTGCTTTGTATTTACAAAATTTAGCAGAAGACTTTAAAAATTCATTAAATAATAAGATTTTATATATAGATAAATATAGATATAAAATAATTAAAAAAAATTCAATTTATATAATAAATACTAATAAAATTATATTAGAAATTTTAATGGACATACAAAATAACTTACGCAAAGGTGAAATAGCGCTAAAGTTTCATAATACTATAATAGATTTTTCATATGAACTTTTACTTAAAATTAGAGAAGAGGAAAAATTAAATACAGTAGCTTTGAGCGGAGGAGTGTTTCAAAATCCAATACTATTAGAAGGATTATATATTAAATTAAAAGATGATAATTTTAATATTTTAACTCATAAAATTATACCTTGTAATGATAGTGGATTATCTATAGGGCAGATTATTATAGCAAATGAATTGGAGAAGGTGTAAATATATGTGTGTAGCAATTCCTGGTAAGGTTTTAGAAATATATAATAAAGATGCATTAATTCAGTTTGGAAAAATAAATAAAGTGATAAACATAGAATTGATAGAGGATTTAAAAAAGGGAGAATATGTATTAGTACATGCAGGATGTGCAATAGAAAAAAAGAATGAAGAAGAGGCTTTAGAGATATTAGAAATATTTAAAACATTAATAATGTGATATTTTGCTTAGGTAAGATTTTGTAGTAACATAATATAATTTAATGGCTATGTTTTAAGTGAATGTTGATATTGTAGTATAAAGCTCATGGACAGGGGAATTTGCTTTAAGAACTCTAAAATAAAGCTTAGTCCAATTAATGCATGCTCCCAATCAAAGATTGCTGACAAGCAATTAATTGTACAAATTTTCATTAAGAGTTCTAAAAAGTAAATTCCAATGCCAGTTCGCCCTTATACTAGAATATCAACACTATTTTAAAACATAGCGAATTTAATAAAGGGAAAATGATATGTATATTAATAATTTAAAGAAATCAGAAGAAATAGAAATAGCTCTTAAGTTGATAAAGAAAATAAAAGAAAAAGCAACGAAAATAGAAGAAATAAGAATAATGGAAGTATGTGGTACCCATACAAAAAGTATTTATGATAATGGAATAGATAAATTATTACCTAAAAATGTGAAAATGATAGCGGGTCCTGGATGCCCTGTATGTGTAACACCACAAAATTACATTGATAGTGCTATAGAATTAAGCAAGAAAGAAAATATAATAATAACTTCATTTGGAGATATGATCAAAATTCCAGGGACAAAAAGTTCCCTAAGAGAAGAAAAGGCAAGAGGGAGGGATATAAGAATTATTTATTCACCTTTAGATGCTTTAAAAATAGCACAAGGAAATAAAACTAAAGAAGTAATATTTTTAGCAGTAGGATTTGAAACAACAGCACCTTTAATAGCATTGGCTTTAAAGGAAGCAAAAAGTAATAATATTAATAATTTTTCTATTTTACATTCCTTAAAAACTATGCCAAATGCAATGGAAACATTAATTTTAGATGAAAAGATAAAGATTGATGGATTTATATGTCCAGGTCATGTAGCAACAATAATAGGAAGTAAAGTTTTTGAGGAATTATCTAAGAAATATAAATTACCAATGTTAGTGTGTGGTTTTAAAGCTATAGATATATTATGTGGAATACTTTCTATAATAATAATGAAGGAAAAAGGTGAATATAATTTTATAAATTTTTATAAAACCTTTGTTAAAGAATTTGGAAATAAAAAAAGTAAATCATTATTAGAAGACGTTTTTATAAATGAGGATAGTATTTGGAGGGGACTAGGAAAGATTAAAGATACAGGTTATAAATTAAAAGAAGAGTATATTTTTTTTGATGCGAATATAAGATTCTCATTAAAAGAAAAGAAGATTTTATCAGATAAAAATTGTATATGTGGAGAAATTTTAAAAGGGATTAAAATACCAAAAGATTGCACATTGTTTGGAAAAGTGTGTACTCCAAGTAATCCCATAGGACCTTGCATGGTATCTAGTGAGGGTACTTGTGGGATAGTATATGAAAATTTATAATGTGGCGTAGCCACTTTGTTTTTTAGGAGGTAAAGATGGGTATTATAACTTTAGCACATGGTAGTGGAGGAGAAGAAACAAATAAACTAATAGAAAATATATTTATAAAATACTTTAATACTGAGGAATTAAAAAAGCAAAATGATTCAGCGATATTAAATGAACTTAATGGTAAAATTGCAGTAACAACAGATAGCTTTGTAGTGGATCCAATATTTTTTAAAGGTGGAGATATAGGAAAGTTAAGTATTTGTGGTACTGTAAATGATTTGGCAGTAAGTGGATCAACTCCATTATATATTACAGCAGGATTTATTATTGAAGAAGGTTTTGAAATAGAGAATTTAGAAAAGGTAGTAAAATCAATGACTATTACTGCAAAAGAAGCAAAAGTTAAAATAGTGGCTGGGGATACAAAGGTTGTAGAAAAAGGACGAGGACATAAAATATATATAAATACTACTGGAATTGGAGTAATAGAAAGTTATGGATATATATTAAAAGGTAGTAATGTAGAAGTGGGAGATAAAATAATTTTAAGTGGAACCATAGGAGAACATGGTATGTGTATAATTAACGAAAGGGAAAAATTGTCGGTAGAATCTAACATTATAAGTGATTGCGCCGCTTTAAATATTTTAACTAAAGAAATTATTAAATGTACCAAGGAAATTAGAATTATGAGAGATCCAACAAGGGGTGGGTTAGCTAATACCCTAAATGAATTAGTAAAC
Organism: Clostridium sp. CMCC3677; assembly: GCF_023845585.1. GTDB lineage: Bacteria > Bacillota > Clostridia > Clostridiales > Clostridiaceae > Clostridium > Clostridium aquiflavi. The sequence goes on along the minus strand of NZ_JAMQHS010000006.1, from coordinate 250,157 downwards.
ATAAGTGGAAAAAGTATGAAAATTTATAAAAGAGATATACCTATAACTGAAGAAGTTAGGAGTTTTTGTGATCTTCTAGGTTTTGATCCTTTATATGTTGCTAATGAAGGAAAGTTGATTTGTATAGTTAGTAAAAATGAAGCAGAAAAAGTATTAAGAGTGATGAAGTCAAATGTACTTGGGAAAGATTCAGCTATAATTGGTGAGGTTATAGAAGATGATAGAAAATATCTTTACATTGAAACAGATTTAGGTTCAACCAAAATATTAAAAATGGCACAAGGAGAGTTATTACCAAGAATATGTTAAGTTCAATTACTCTATCCAGTTTGATTATGCATATATCAACACTTTGCTAAAACATAGCCTAAAATAAAGTTAAAAAGACTACAGCCCCTTAGTTAGATGCTGAAGTCTTTTTTGTAATTTTCTACTTTTTTTGTTAAAGGTAATTTAAACTTATTTTAATTACATATCATGTTTGTCAATTGTTCCTATAATGTGTTTTATTGTTTTTGAAGATTCAATAATTTTTTTCTTATCTTCAGATGTTAGTATATCGAAATATGTATATAACTTGTCTGTCATATGATCTTTAATAATTTTAATGGTTCTTGTACCAGATTCCGTATTATTAAGCAAAATTTCTTTACGATTTTCAGGATTAACAACTCTGTTTACGTGTCCTTTATTAACCAAGTTGTTTACGATACCAGTAGCTTGTTGCTTGGTAATCATAAGTTCCTTAGCTAAATTAGTCATATTAATAGAATTAAATTTATCTAAGATACATAATGTTTGCATTTGTAATCTACTGATATTAATCACTGGGTTTGTTTCGATGGGTCTAATTATCATTTTTTTCATAAAAACAGATAGATCCATTAATTCATTTAAAATTTCTAAAGTATCTTCATTTTTCAAGAAAATCACCTAACATTTCATTCAGATTTTACATATTTGTATTTATATTAAGTTTATATTCTAATTACAAAAAGGTCAACAAATATTTACAGTAAATACTTATTGACATAGATGGAATTTCATTGTAAGATAATTTTCATAGTAAATAAATGTTGACAATTTTAAAATAATAATCAGTTAGTAATGTCTGTTAATTATCAAGTGATTTTAGAAATTGGATAAGTATTATAAAGTTTTTTAACTTAAAAATTATCTAATATCAACATAAGAAGAGAGGAATAAAAGGATATGCTTAAATTATTAAAACATTTAAAGAAATCAGTTTGGCTTATTTTAGCTATATTAGTTTTATTGGTAGGGCAAGCAGTTTGTGATTTGACTTTACCTAAATATACTTCTGATATTGTTAATGTAGGTATTCAACATGGAGGAGTAGATAAGATAACTCCAGATGTAATTAGAGAAAGTGAAATGGAGAGACTTTCTTTGTTTATGGAAGACAAAGATTATAAAGAAGTACTAGAAAATTATGACTTGGTTAACAAGGGATCTACTTCCGATGAAGAATATCCTTTATTAGAAGAAGAAAATCTTTATGTATTAAAAAATATTGATAAAGATAAAATTGAAGAATTAAATTCAATACTTGGAAAACCGATGGTTATGGTTTCTAATTTTGAAAGTGATTCAGATAAAGTTAAGGCTATGGAAAACCAAATGATTAGTTCATTCCCCCCTGGAGTATTAAAGGAAGATGCAAATATCTTTGATATATTTAAAGTTATGCCAAAAGAACAATTTAAAGAAATAACATCAAGCATGAATGAAATGTTTAGTAAGTTAGATGATAGTAGCATTGATCAAATGGCAGTTTCTTTTGTGAAAAATGAATATACTAAAATTGGTGTTAATATGGATAAATACCAAACTAATTATATATTCTCATCTGGAGCAAAAATGCTTGGATTTGCATTAGTTAGCATGATGGCAACAATACTTGTAACATTGATAGCTTCAAGAGTTGCAGCTGCATTTAGCAGAGATTTAAGAAGCAGTGTATTTAAGAAAGTTGTTGGATTTACAAATAAAGAATTTGATGATTTTTCAACAGCATCATTAATTACACGTTGTACTAATGATATTCAACAAATTCAAATACTTACAGTAATGGTACTTAGATTTGTATTATATGCCCCAATTCTTGGGATAGGTGGATTTATAAAAGTTTTAAACACCAATAGTACAATGTCTTGGGTCATTGGTGTAGCAATACTGTCTATATTAAGTCTTGTAAGTGTGTTATTTGCAATAGCTATGCCTAAATTTAAAAAATTACAAAAATTAGTTGATAAAATAAACTTAGTTGCTAGAGAAATCTTAACAGGAATTCCTGTAATACGTGCATTTAGTACAGAAAAACATGAAGAAGAACGTTTTGATAAAGCAAATAAGGAGTTAACAGACGTTAATTTATTTGTTAATAAGATAATGGCTTGTATGATGCCTGCAATGATGTTTATCATGAATGGAATCACAGTTTTAATTGTATGGGTTGGTGCTAGTAAAATAGAAAATTTAACAATGCAAGTTGGAGACTTAATGGCATTTATTCAATATACAATGCAAATTATAATGGCATTTTTAATGCTTTCAATGATATCAATTATGATTTCACGTGCTGCAGTATCAGCAAAGCGTATTGCAGAAGTTTTAGATACAGAAGGACTTATAAAAGATCCTGTATCGGCTAAATCATTTGAGTATAATAAAAAAGGTTATGTAGAATTTAAGAATGTTAACTTTAGATATCCAAATGCAGAAGAAGATGTTTTAAGTAATATTAATTTTACTGCAAAACCAGGACAAACTACAGCAATTATAGGAAGCACAGGTAGCGGTAAAACAACATTGGTTAATTTAATACCTCGTTTTTTTGATACAACTGAAGGAGAGATCATAGTTGATGGCATAGATGTACGAAATGTTACACAACATGATTTAAGAGATAAAATTGGATATGTTCCTCAAAAAGGAATGCTATTCTCAGGAACAATAGAATCAAATATTAAATATGGTGCTGAAAATGCTCCAAAAGAAGTAATGATAAATGCAGCTAGAGTTGCACAAGCTACTGAATTTATTGAAGCAAAGGATGACACATATAATAGTCCAATTTCTCAAGGTGGAAACAATGTATCAGGAGGACAAAAACAAAGATTATCAATAGCAAGGGCAATTGCAAAGCAACCAGAAATATATATATTTGATGATAGTTTTTCTGCTCTTGATTATAAGACAGATATAGTTCTTAGAAAGGCATTAAATGAACAAATAAAAGATGGTACTATTTTAATTGTAGCTCAAAGAATTAGTACAGTATTAAATGCTGATCAAATTATTGTTTTAGATGAAGGAAAAATAGTAGGAAAAGGAACTCATAAAGAATTATTAAAATCCTGTGAGGTTTATAAGCAAATTGCTTTATCACAACTTTCAAAGGAGGAACTTGAAAATGAGTAAGAGTACGCAAAGAAAAGGTCCAATGGGCGGCAAAATGGTTGCAGGAGAAAAAGCCAAGAATTTTAAAGGTACTATGAGTAAATTGATGAAATACTTAAGTGCATATAAAATTCCTATAATTTTTGTATTTGTTTTTGCTATAGGTAGTACAATATTTTCTATAGTAGGACCTAAAATCTTAGGTAATGCAACTACAGAATTGTTTGAAGGATTAATGAGAAAAGTATCTGGAGGATCAGGTATTGACTTTGATAAAATTGCAAAAATACTTGGAGCATTAATTTGTTTATATGTTATTAGTGCAATATTCTCTTTTATACAAGGAATATTAATGACAAATGTTTCTCAAAAGTTGACATATACATTAAGAAAAGAATTATCAGAAAAAATACATCGTATGCCAATGAAATTTTTTGATAGCAGAACACATGGTGAAGTATTATCAATTTTCACCAATGATATAGATACACTATCTCAAAGCTTAAATCAAAGTGCTACTCAACTTATAACATCAATTACAACAGTTATAGGTATTATGATAATGATGTTTAGCATTGACTGGATAATGACTTTAGTAGTTTTATGTATATTACCAATTTCTATGGCTATTATAGGATTTGTTGTTAAAAAATCGCAAAAACATTTTAAGGCACAACAGAAGTACTTAGGTCATGTAAATGGTCAAGTTGAAGAAGTCTTCAGCGGCCAAAATATAGTTAGGGTGTTTAATAAAGAACAAAAGGTAATTGATGAATTTGAAGAATCTAATTATGTATTATATAAGTCAGCATGGAAATCTCAATTTTTATCAGGACTTATGATGCCAATAATGACTTTTGTGGGTAATCTTGGATATGTAGCAGTTTCAATTTTAGGTGGATATTTTGTAATCAATGGTAGAATTACAGTTGGTAATATTCAATCATTTATTCAATATAGTAGGAACTTTACTCAACCAATTGGTCAAATCGCTCAGGTTTCAAATTTACTACAATCAACAGCAGCTGCGGCTGAAAGAGTTTTTGAATTTTTAGATGAGGAAGAAGAAGATCAATTTGCTAAAAATCCTGTATCTATTAATGATGTTCATGGTAATGTAGAGTTTAAAAATGTACAATTTGGATACAATAAAGACAAAATTATAGTAAATGATTTTAGTGCTAAAATTAAAAAGGGACAAAAGATTGCAATTGTAGGACCAACAGGAGCTGGTAAATCAACAATAATTAAACTTTTAATGCGTTTCTATGATGTAAATAAAGGGAAAATTTTAATTGATGGTAATGATTTAAGAGACTTTAATCGTAGTGAACTTCGTGAGGAATTTGGTATGGTATTACAAGATACATGGTTATATAACGGAAGCATAATGGAAAATATCAGATATGGTAAATTAGATGCAACTGATGAAGAAGTGATTGAAGCAGCCAAAGCGGCTCATGTTCACAACTTTGTAAAAACTTTACCAGATGGATATGATATGGAATTAAATGAAGAAGCAAGTAATGTTTCAGCGGGACAGAAACAATTATTAACAATAGCAAGAGCTATATTAGCTGATCCAAAGATTCTTATTCTTGATGAAGCAACAAGTTCAGTTGATACAAGAACAGAATTACTTATTCAAAAGGCAATGGATAATTTAATGAAGGGAAGAACTAGTTTTGTTATAGCTCATAGATTATCAACTATAAAAGATGCTGATCTAATTCTTGTAATGAAGGATGGAGATATTATAGAACAAGGAAATCATGAAAATCTGTTAACTAATAATGGATTTTATGCGAACCTTTATAATTCACAGTTTGAAAAGGCAAAAGCAATGTAAAAATCTTATAAATGGATTAAAATTTAAAAAATATAATTTAAAACAAATGATAATGTAGAGAAATACTTAAATATATAGTATAAAAAGTGCCTAAATATTAATTATTTTAATATTTAGGCTTATTTTTATATTGAAAAATATCGAATATATAAATGTAGTACATATTTAATTAGTAAGTTTAGTATATCATTATACTTTAAAACAAATACGTTAATAATGAAAAATTATGAAAAATAACCAAAAAGTGATATAATATTGAAATTGGTGTAAATGATATCATACAATAAAACTAACATTAGAAAAAAATACAATCTAATAAGTAATAATTAATACTTAAATAGAAAATTTATGTATTAGTAATAATAATAATTACATAAAATAATTAGGAGTGATTTTTATGATAAATAAAATAGCAGATAATGAATTAATGCAGGCATTTTACACATTAATGCCTTGTTTTAAATATTATTTTGAAGATGAATTAATTTTTACAATATCTAATACGGAAAGATTTTTATTAGTTAAAGACAGTACAAACTTAAAAATGCAATCTAAAACAGGCGATATAATTCCAGAAGGATGTGCAGCTGATGTTTGTCTAAAAGCTAAAAAACAAGTATCTATTATGGTACCAGAAAGTGTATTTGGAGTAACACTAAAGACAATAGCAATTCCAGTTTTTGAAGATAATAAAATAGCAGGAACAATAGTAATTGGTATGAGTGTTGAGAGAAAAGAAAAAATATCTAATATGTCAAATACTTTATCAGATTCATTAGCACAAATAGGAAGTAATTTATTGGATATGTCTTCTGGACTTCAAAAAATATCTGCAACTAATTCAGATATAGAGAAGTTTATAGAAATTACCAATGATAATTATAAAAAAACAGATGATGTTTTAAAGTTTATAGAAAGTATAGCTAAACAAACTAACATGCTTGGCTTAAATGCGGCTATAGAATCAGCTAGGGCAGGGGAATATGGAAAAGGATTTAGTGTAGTATCTAATGAAATTAGAAAATTATCTCAATCAAGTAGCGAATCTATAAATGAGATTAACGAAATATTGAGTAATATACAAAGTTCAATAAATGAAATATATAATAGATTTAATGCTTCAAATTTATTATTAGACGGACAAGCATCGGGAATTGAAGAGCTTACAGCTGCAGTTCAAGAACTTAATTCTACTGCAACACTTCTAAAAGAATTTGCATCAGAAATATAAAATGGAGGGGTCAAAATGAAAATAACTACTTTAATAGAAAATACACAAGATAAGGATGAAAAGTTAAAGAATGAACATGGACTTTCTATGTTTATTGAAGGAAGTGGTTGCAATGTTTTGTTTGATACAGGAAAGACAGGAGATTTTATTGAAAATGCAGTAAACTTAAATATTGATCTCAAAAAGACAGACATTATGGTTTTAAGTCATGCTCACTATGACCATTGTGGAGGAGTAAAAAAATTATTAGAAACTTATAATATAAAACCTAAACTTATAGTAAGCAAGCATTTTTTTGAAAGAACAGATAAATATCATTATTCAGATGGAAGTCTTAAATCAGATTTTTCAAAAGAACCAGGATATGCTTATATAGGAACAGACTTTGATAAAAATTATATAGAGAGTAAAGGTGTTTCTGTAGAAAGTTTAGAAAAAGATATTTTAGAAATATGCGATAATATTTTTGTATTCTCTAATTTTAATAAGTACTATGAATTCGAAAAAGTAAACCCTAATATGCAACGTAAAGTTAATGATGAATATATAGTTGATACATTTGATGAAGAAATCGCTTTAGGAATAAAAACTAAAAAAGGTTTAGTTATATTACTTGGATGTGCACATCCAGGATTTTTAAATATGGTAAAAACCATAGAAGAAAGAACTAATGAAAAGATAGTAGGAATAATAGGTGGTACACATCTTATAGAAGCGGATGATGATAGAATAAAAAAATCAGTGGATTATTTAAAGAAATCAGGTGTTGAATTATTAGGATTATCTCATTGTACTGGTGAAAAAGCAGTAGAAATATTTAATGAGGAATGTAAAACTTCATTTACTAATAGAACAGGTACAATAGTAGAATTAGATTAATTTTTAGGATATAAATTACTTAATAAATTTAAGGAGCTGTCTCAGAATGATTTTTTAAATCATTAGCTGATGACGGTTCCTTTTCATTTATAAATTAATTAAAAGATAGCTACAATAATTAAAAAATATATATTAAATAGTAACCGCTTAAATATGAATTTCATATTATGTAGTATGTGTTAATTCTTAAGTTAAAATATATAATTTTAAAATTTTAATAGATTAAAATCCTTAAATAAAAATATAGATATTAGATAATTCTATTTTTAACCAAGGAGGATTAAATATGACACAATGGAAATGGTGTGTAGAAGGTCAAGATGGAAAGGTTATAAAAGGCTGGTATGAAGAAAATGGGAAATGGTATTATTTAAATGATGAGGGAATAATGCAGACTGGGTGGGTAAAAGACAAAGATGGATTATGGTATTATATGGATTCCAATGGAATAATGCAAACTGGATGGATTAAGCTAAAGGAAATTTGGTATTATCTTGAGGAATCTAGTAATGGCTATAAAGGAAAATGTTATATTGATTGTACTGCAAGTATTAATGGGAAACAGTATACTTTTGATAAAGATGGTAGTATGTTAGAAAATACTTTAGTATCTGATGCTTGTATTGATTTTATAAAATCTTGGGAGGGTTTTTTTTCAAAACCATATTATGATATGGTTGGAGTCTTAACATTAGGTTATGGAATGACTGGAGATGAAATAAAGGGGTTATCTAGTATAACTGAAAGTAAAGCAAGTGAAATGTTAAAAAATTTAATTAACAATAAATATGCTAAAATAATAAAAAAAGATTTAGATGATAAAAATATAAGTTTAAAACAAAATGAACTAGATGCATTAGTAAGCTTTGCATATAATTGTGGGGTAGTAGGATTGCTAGGCTCTACACTATATAAAAATATAATTGCAGGAATAAGAGATAAAGATATAATTACTTCTAATTTTCAAGCTTGGAGTAATGGTGGAGGAAAAAGAATAGAAGGGCTTTATAGAAGAAGAACTAAAGAGGCTGCCATGTTCTTAAGTGCAGATTATAGAGGTAATATATAATAAATATGTACACTAAAGACTAGAGATTAAATTTAAGGGTAATTATAATTTTATGGGTTATATTAAACCTTAAATACTATAATTACTCTTTTGAGTAAATTATTAATTTTAAGAGAATTTATAAAAAATTATTTACTTTTAAAAAATTTAAGCTATAATAAGATAAAGAATAAAATATAAGAATAGATAATTATTTTTATATACAATTTCATATTGTTAAAAATTTTGACAAGAACTTTTAATTTAGTCCAGAGAGGCTAAAAAGGGGAGATAATAGTATTTTCCTCTTATTTATTTAAGGAGGTATTTTTTTTATGTCAGAAATTATAAGTATTACAAAAGAGCAATTCGGAGAAATTTCGTGGAAAAAAACAGGGGGCAAGTTAGTATTAGCATTACAACACTTAATTGCAATGTTTGGAGCAACTGTTTTAGTTCCTATTTTAACCGGTCTTGATATTTCGGTAGCATTATTTTGTGCAGGTATTGGAACATTAGTATTTCATATTTGTACAAAAATGAAAGTTCCAGTCTTTTTAGGCTCATCATTTGCATTCATTCCAGTAATATGCGCTGTTGGACAAACATATGGCGATTTAAGATATGCACAAGGTGGAATAATGATAGCAGGTCTAATCTATGTCTTAATGTCTTTTATTATCAAAAAAATTGGTACTGATAAAATAAAATATATATTACCAGCACAAGTTGTTGGACCTATGATTATGGTAATAGGATTAAATTTAATTCCAACAGCTATAAATATGGCTAAAGACAATTTAATCATTGGAGTTATAACATTAGGAGTAACTTTATCAGTAAAATATTTAGGAAAAGGATTTATATCTCAAATATCAATATTATGTGGGGTTATTGTAGGATATATAGTATCTTATTTTATAGGGTATGTTAATGTTCAAGCAATTTCAGAAGCGAGCATTATAGTTATTCCACATTTTACATTACCTAAATTTGATTTAGGAGCGATAATGATTATTGTACCAGTAGTACTAGCTACTTTTATGGAACATATTGGTGACATAACAACAAATGGTCAAGTTGTTGGAAAAAATTTCATAGAAGAGCCAGGATTAAATAGGACGTTACTAGGAGATGGACTAGCTACTATGATAGCAGCATCATTTGGGGGGCCAGCTAATACTACATATGGAGAGAATACTGGAGTTTTAGCAATTACTAAAAATTATGATCCATCAATATTAAGATTAGCAGCTATATTTGCAATAATGCTAAGCTTTATAGGTAAGTTTGGATCTGCAATAAGCACAATTCCACAAGCTGTTATGGGTGGAATAAGTATAATGTTATTTTCTATGATTTCATTAGTTGGATTTAATACTATAAAATATCAAAAAGTGAAAATAGATTGGAGAAATTTACTTGTAATTATTACAATACTAGTAATAGGACTTTTAGGAACTTTCATAGAGAAAAAATTTGGAATTTTAGTAGGAATAAGAATAAATGATACAGTATCTATATCAGGATTAAGCTTTGCAGCAATTGTTGGAGTAGCATTAAACTTAATATTAAACAGAGTGAATTTCAAAAAATAAAATAATAAATAAAGGCTCTGTTTTAGCGGAGTATTGATATATGTATAAGCAAAGTGGGCGGAGTATAAGTATAAGACTATATCATTTCTGTAAGTATTTAGTTATAGAAATGATATAGTCTTTTTTATTTTTATATTAGTTTTTTCATATGCTTTAAAAAAGACATATATATATAAATCAAATAAAATATTAAAATGATTATAAAATTAATTAAAAAATTAAGAGAGATAGCTTTTAACTATTAAGAAATGTTGAATACACTCGAAATATTAAATATAAATTATAAGGTTAGATTGATTACAATTTAAAGTATAAAAAGTTCTATTAAATATTAATAAATCCTATATTATATGATAAAAGGGGTGGAATAACATATGAAAGATATAAAAATTTTAATAGTTGATGATTCACCATTTCAAATAGCATTGCTTAGAGATGCATTAACAGAAAATGGGTTTAATGTTGTTGGAGAAGCTCAATCGCTAGAGGAAGCTATTGAAGAGACTAAGAAATTAAAACCTGATTTAATAACAATGGATATGACTATTCCAGGTACTGATGGTTTTGAATGCACAAGAGAAATACACAAAATTGATGATAGTATTAAAGTTATTATTGTTAGTGCAATGATGGATGATGAACTTATAAAAAAAGCTAAGAAAACAAAAATATCAGGTTATATTCAAAAACCAGTTGATTCAGAAGAATTAACGTTGTTAATAAATAGAGTTATGGGGGATGAAGAACTTCATTCAGAATTAGAACTTTTATATCCAAATGTATTTAAAGAATCTATAATAAATTTATTTAGCAAATTAACAAAAACAGATGCTGAAGTTATTGATGATTATAATACTGATAAAGAGATACACAGCGAAGGCATTGTGGCAGTTATGGGGATTATAGGAAAATACTCAGGAAGAATGATTATAGATATGTCATTTGAAACAGCTCAAAATATTGTAACAACATTATTAAAGAGAGAAGCTAAAGATACGAAAGAATTACTTAATGTGGTAGCGGAAATTGCCAATATGTTTGCAGGAAATGCATGCTCAATGATAAATAAAAAGAATAAAGTATTTGGATTAAGAGTAGCACCACCAACTACATTTCACGGTGAATCAATAAATATATCAAAAGCAGAAATAGATAACAATTATTCTGCAAAGATTAAAACTAAATTTGGAGATTTATCAATAAACATAGGATTCAAAAGAGGTGAAAGTGAATGGATGTCAATAATATAAATCCTATAGTAGATGCATTTACAAACGTAATGCCTCAATTAGGTTTAAGTGATATTAAAAAAAATGGAGTAAGTGAAAAAGGCAGATTTATAGAAAGCCCAGGAGTTATAATTATAATAGGACTTATTGGAGATATTAAAGGAAATATTATATATACTATGAATGAAGAAGATGCAAAAAAAATTGCATCAGCCATGATGATGGGAATGCCAGTAGATGAATTTAATGAATTAGCACAAAGTGCTATTTCTGAACTTGTTAATATGCTTACAGCGAATGCTTCAACTAATTTTTCAAATAATAATGTAAATGTAGATATATCTACACCAACTCTTATACATGGAAAATTTACTGCAAATTCTAGTTCGGATAAAGTAGTATGCATATCTATGGAGATTAATGGAGCTGTTATAGATGTTAATATTTCTTTAATAAAGAATACAATTTAATTTTTAGGCTCTGTTTTAGCAGAGTGTTGATATATGCATAAGCAAAGTGAGCGGAGTAATTGAACTTAGGAATGCTAAAATGAGTATAGTCCAATTACAATGCTACTTTGTATATACCAACACATATTTAAAATATAGCTTAAAATGAAAATTAATTATTATTTGAAAATAGTTCATTTGCTTTTTGAGCTATACGAGTTCCAAATATCTTAAACATTTCTTTGCTTTCTTCAAAATTTTCTTTTAATGCAACAGCACCTAAATGTATATAAGGTTGTCCTAAAGAAGAACCCCCAGAGTAAACTAGCATACCTTTAACCATGATATGATTAATTATAGTTAAGATAGCTGTATCAGCACCACCTTGTGCAAAGTTGGCAGTTGCAAAGACTGCTCCGATTTTACCACTAAGATTACAATTTGAAGATTCATCAAACCATTTTTTTAGTTGCCAACACATATTGGCGTGATAGGTTGGTGTTCCAAAGATTACAGCATTGCTTTTATCAACAAAATTATAGTCAATATTATCAAGATCAAAAATTCCTACTTCAATGTTTTTTTCTAGCTTCATGCTAGAAGCAATAACATCTGCCATCTCTTTTGTTTTTCCAGTTTTACTAAAATAAATTATAGATATTTTCATAAATTGCAACTAGAAAGTGTAATTATATAAACTTTCTAGTAAGTCACATCCTTTCTAAGCAGTATATATATAAAGATTATTTATATTTTTGTCTATGTTTTAAAACAGTGTTGATATTGTAGTATAAAGCTCATGGACAGAGGAATTTACTTTAAGAACACTAAAATAAAGCTTAGTCCAATTAATGCATGCTCCCAATCAAAGATTGCTGACAAGCAATTAATTGTACAAATCTTCATTAAGAGTTCTAAAAAGCAAATTCCAATGCCAGTTCGCCCTTATACTAAAATATCAACATTCACTTAAAACATAGCCATATTTTTATATTTTTATAATATGAGGATATTATAGCATATTTAAGAAAAAAGTAGTTGAGTTAATGGGGATAAGAGAGGAATATTAATTATAATTAGAGCAAAAATCAAATGTATAAGTTTTAAATTTATGTGTATTATTTAAATAAAAATAAATTTGAATTTAATAGAATAATTTTATGAACATTTATTAAAGTTACTGCATAAAAAGATAATACATAGATATATGTTTATTAATATGCAAATGGTAGATACTAAATATAATATTATCATTGACTTCATATAGATGGTGATCTATATTATATATAGATGAATGTCTATATAAGGGAGTGAATTTATTGAACTATGAGAATAATTCCAAAATTATTAAAGCACTTTCTGATCCAAATAGATTAGAAATTATTGATATATTATCTTGTGGAGAAAGATGTGCATGTGATATATTGAAAAATTTTGAATTTACTCAACCAACATTATCTCATCATATGAAGGTATTAATTGATTGCGAAATAGTAAATGTTAGAAAAGAAAGATCTTGGAATTACTACTGTTTGAATATCAATAAATGCAATAATCTAATTTTATTCTTGATGAACATCATTGCAAATACAGAGGATTGTATTTGCAATGATAAAACAAAATATGAATGCAAATAAAGGAGTGAATTAATATGAAAAAAATGATTATTTTTGATCCAGCTATGTGTTGCTCAACAGGAGTTTGTGGTCCATCTGTTAATCCAGAATTATTAAGAGTTGCAACAGTATTAAACACTTTAAAAAACAAAGGGATAATAGTTGAAAGGCATAACCTTACAAGTAATCCTCAAATATTTGTAACTAATAAGATTATAAATGAGATGCTAATGACAAAGGGCTTAGAGGCTCTTCCTATTATTATGGTAAATGGTAAGATTGTTAAAATGGGCAGTTATCCTAGTAATAAAGAATTTTGTCAATTATTAAATATACCAGAGGATTATTTAAAAGCAAATATAAAGAGACCTACTAAATGTAACTGTAAAGGTGGATGTTGTTAATTATAAATAAAAATAATGAGTTTATGTATCATATTTTACAATATATAAAGGAAGGAAGATAAAAATGTTTAAATTATTTGATTTAGAAAAATTAAACTTAACAAAATATTTGTTTTTTACAGGTAAAGGTGGAGTAGGAAAGACTTCAACTGCTTGTGCAGTAGCAGTTAATTTAGCGGATTTAGGAAAGAAAATAATGCTTGTTAGTACAGATCCAGCTTCAAATCTTCAGGATGTATTTGATACAGAATTAAATAACAAGGGAGTTAAAATAAAAGATGTTCCTAATTTAAAAGTTGCAAATTTTAGTCCGGAAGATGCTGCTGCTGAATATAGAGAAAGTGTTATAGCTCCTTATAGAGGAAAGTTACCAGAAGCTGTTTTAAATAATATGGAAGAACAACTTTCAGGTTCATGTACAGTTGAAATTGCAGCTTTTAATGAATTTTCATTAATGATAACAGATAAGAGTGTAAGTAATGAATATGATCACATTATTTTTGATACAGCTCCAACAGGGCATACATTAAGAATGCTTCAATTACCTTCAGCGTGGAGTAATTTTATTAGCGAAAGTACTCATGGGGCATCATGTCTTGGTCAACTTGCAGGATTAGAAGATAAAAAAGAGATGTATAAAAAAGCAGTTAATACTTTAGCTGATAAAGAAAAAACTACACTTATACTTGTTTCAAGACCAGAGATAACTCCTTTAAAGGAAGCAGAAAGAGCATCCAAGGAACTTCAAGATATTGGAGTTGAAAATCAAGTTTTAATTGTAAATGGAGTACTTCAACAGTGTGATGATTATTTGTCTAAATCCATTTATGAGAAACAACAAAATGCACTAAAAGATATTCCAGAAGGATTAAAGGATATTAAAACTTTTGAGATTCCTCTAAGGCCTTATAATATAACAGGATTAGAAAACGTAAGATCATTGTTAAAAGATAATTCTATTGTAATAGACAATGAAATTTTAAATGTAACTGAAATACCAAAACTAAATAGTATAATTGAAGATCTATATAAAAATGATAAAAAGGTAATATTTACAATGGGAAAGGGTGGAGTAGGAAAAACTACTATAGCTGCTGCAATTGCACTTGGATTATCAAAAAAGGGTAAGAAAGTACATTTGACAACAACTGATCCTGCTGGACATTTAAAATTTGTATTAGATGAAAGTTATGGAATTTCATTAAGTAATATTGATGAAAAGGAAGAACTTGAAAAATATAAAGAAGAAGTGTTAGCTAAAGCAAGAGAAAACAATATGAGTGAAGAGGATATAGCTTATGTTGAAGAGGATTTAAGATCACCATGTACTCAAGAAATAGCTGTGTTTAGGGCTTTTGCTGAAATAGTTGAAAGATCAGAAAATGAGGTTGTTGTTATTGATACAGCTCCAACAGGGCATACTTTATTACTATTAGAATCAACTGAAAGTTATAATAGGGAAATTGTTAGATCAGAAGGAGATATTCCAGAATCAGTTATAAAACTTTTACCAAAATTAAAAAATGATAAAGAAACTGAAGTTATAATTGTAACCTTAGCAGAAACAACACCAGTTTATGAAGCTATGAGACTTCAAAAAGATTTAAATAGAGCAGAAATTTATAGTAAATGGTGGGTTATAAATTCAAGTCTTTATGCTACAAATACTAGTAATGACATATTAAAAGGTAAGGCTAGCAATGAGATAAAGTGGATAAATAAAGTAGATAAAATATCAAATGGAAATTTTGCAGTAATTCAGTGGAAAGCAGAAGAAGTAAAAGGAGATAAACTTAAAGAATTATTAGATTAAAGTATTATCCCACTACATTAATGAATGAAATTTTGTGGTGGGATAAATAATATTAATAGAGATGATAAAGCAATAAGTTTGTTTTAAAAGTAAGGAGGAAAAAATGAGAATAATAGTTATAGGAGCAGTAGCAGCAGGAACATCTGCAGCTGCTAAAGCACGTAGAAATGATGATTTTGCTGAAATAGTAATATACGAAAGAGATAAAGATATTTCTTATTCAGGTTGTGGCTTGCCATATTATATTGGTGGAGAAATTAAAGAACTTGATGAACTTACTCCAAGGAATCCTTCATTTTTTAAAAAGAAATACAATATTGATGTTTTTACAGGTTATGAAGTATTAAATATTAATAGTTTAGAAAAAAATATTACTGTTAAGAATCTACATACTAATGAAGTGTTTAAGGATACTTATGATAAATTAGTATTAGCAACTGGTGCATCACCATTTATGCCTAATATAAAAGGTATAGAAAATAAAAATGTGTTTTTCTTAAGAAATGTACAAAGTGCTAGAAATATTAAGAATTTTATTATTAATAATAAGCCTAAAAATGCAGTAATAGTTGGTACAGGGTTTATTGGATTCGAAATGCTTGAAAATTTAATTGAAGAAAAGATAAATGTGACCATACTTGAAAAAGCAAATAAAATAACACCAAATTTAGATGAAGATATGGCACAGTATTTAGAGAATGAATTAAAAAAGAAAGATGTAAAAATTATTAAAAATACTGATATTAGTGAAATTTCAGAAAAGCAAGTAATACTTGCAGATAAAACTGTTTTAGATAGTGATATGGTTATTATGGCTACAGGGGTTAGACCTAATGTAGACTTAGCTAGAGAATGCAAAATAGAAATAGGCATTACAGGGGCAATAAAAGTAGATAATAGAATGGAAACAAATATTAAAGATATTTATGCGTGTGGGGATTGTATAGAAACTTTTTCTTTAATAACAGGAAAATCAATATATAGACCACTAGGATCTACTGCAAATAAAACTGGTAGAATTGCAGGTGATGCTTTAACTAAAGGAAATTTAAGATATAAAGGCAACTTAGGCACAGGAATATTTAAATTGTTTGATATGACTATTGCAAATACTGGGTTATCTGAAAAAGAAGCATTAGAAGAAGGCTATGAAATTCAAATATGTCACAATATAAAACCAGATAAGCCATCATATTTTCATGGAAAAGAGATGGTTATAAAAGCAATTGCAGATAAGAAAACTGAGAAAATTTTAGGTGTGCAAATAATAGGTTATGAAGGGGTGGATAAGAGAATTGATGTATTTGCAACATTGATTACTTATGGTGCAAAGGTAGATGAATTATTCCATCTTGACTTAGCATATGCACCACCATTTTCTACTACAAAAGATCCAGTTCATTATACAGGAATGATTTTAGATAACGCAATAAACAATAGCAGACCAATTATAACTAGTAATGAACTTAAAAATTTAACTGAAAATACAGAAAAATTTCAAATAATAGATGCGAGAGTACCTAAGCAATATGATGAAGCTCATGTTTATATGGCAGAAAATATGCCTCATAGTACTTTAAGAGATGATTTAGATAAGTTAGATAAAGAAATTACTACTGTAACTTATTGCAATAAAGGTGTTACAGGAAATGCAGCACAGAACATTTTAATTAATCATGGATTTAAAAAAGTATATAATTTATCAGGTGGTAACAAATTTTATAAGGAATCAAAAATAAAAAAAGTAAATAATAAATAGGGGGAAAGATATATGTCAGAAAATAAAGGAAAAGGGTTAGGTGTATTTGAAAAATATTTAACATTATGGGTAGCAGCATGTATTGTTGTTGGAATTTTTATAGGAAAATTTTTGCCTATAATACCAGATACATTAAATAAATTTGAATATTATAACGTATCAATTCCAGTTGCAATATTAATTTGGCTTATGATATATCCAATGATGTTAAAAATAGATTTTACAAGTATAGTTAATGCTAGTAAAAAACCAAAGGGACTTATATTAACTTGTGTAACAAATTGGCTTATAAAACCATTTACAATGTATGCAATTTCATGGTTCTTTTTTTACATTGTATTTAAAAGTTTTATACCAGTAAATCTTGCTAAAGAATATTTAGCAGGAGCAGTATTACTTGGAGCAGCGCCATGTACAGCAATGGTATTTGTATGGAGTCATTTAACAAAAGGTGATGCAGCCTATACTTTAGTTCAAGTTGCAGTTAATGATTTAATAATTTTAATTGCATTTGCACCAATAGTAGCATTTTTACTTGGAGTTGGTAATGTAACTGTACCAATGGGAACATTACTTCTTTCAACAGTACTATTTGTTGTTATTCCGCTAGCTTTAGGATATACAACAAGAACTGTATTAATAAAGAAAAAAGGTGAAGATTATTTTAATAATATATTTTTAAAGAAGTTTGACAATGTAACAATAATAGGATTACTTTTAACACTTAT
Source organism: Clostridium sp. CMCC3677 (assembly GCF_023845585.1). Taxonomy (GTDB): domain Bacteria; phylum Bacillota; class Clostridia; order Clostridiales; family Clostridiaceae; genus Clostridium; species Clostridium aquiflavi. Next base: position 232,131 of record NZ_JAMQHS010000006.1, on the reverse strand, counting down.
AATATTGTTTTCCTTCCAAGGAGATATTATCTTAAATAATCCGTTGCATATTTTATTAATAGCAGTACCACTTACAATTCAGACTTTCTTTATTTTTACTATTGCTTATGTTGGAGCAAAATTACTTAAACTTCCTCATAACATTGCAGCACCAGCAGGAATGATAGGTGCAAGTAATTTCTTTGAACTTTCAGTAGCAGTAGCGATATCATTATTTGGTTTACAAAGTGGAGCAGCTCTTGCAACTGTAGTTGGAGTACTTGTTGAAGTTCCAGTAATGCTTGCTCTTGTTAAAATAGCTAACAATACTAAGGGGTGGTTTAAAAATAATTAGATAGTATAAAATTTTTAGAATAATTAATAAACTTAAATGTATTTTACTGAAAGATAATAGTATGAATTTATTAGGGATTGTAATTAATAAAAGAATAATAACAAGGAAAATATGAAATACTAATATTAAAAATATTTTATAAATAATAAAAGGAGGTTTTAAAGATGGAATGGGAATATAATGTTATAAGTATTACAGATTTTAAAAGTTTAGAGGATCCAGAAAAATTAAAGCAAGAACTTGATAATTATGGATCAAAAGGGTGGGAACTTGTAGGTATTTTACATAAAGAACAAGAAGGGAAAGGATGGATGCCAAAATTATATGATGATGTAATAACTTTTAAAAGAAAAGTACAATAATATTCTGGTTAGATATGGAGTATGCAGTATAGAGTAAATATAAAACGAATATATTACATAACAGAATTAGTATTAATGTAAAAATAATTAAGGCACATTCAAAAAAATAAAAATGTTTTGATATCGCCAATTATTTTGTGATTGGCGATATTTCCTCATAAGTATAGCTATTCTTTAATTGTATAATTTTAGGTAATTAATGTTCTAAATATCTGTATAATGTAGATTTACTAATTCCAGTTTCTTTCTTTATTTCACTTAAACTATATTTTTTACTTTCATACATAACAATAGCACGTTTTACATTCTCATCAGGTTTCTTTGGTCTTCCTGGAGTTACTCCTTTTTGCTTTGCTTCATATAATCCTTTTTTTGTTTTTTCACTTATAACATCACTTTGAAATTTAACAAGATGTTTTATAATTTCAGTAAAATTATATCCATTCTTATTACTTGTATCAATTTTTTCATTAATAGATTGAAAAAACGCTTCTTTTTTATCTATTATCTCTAATAGTTCAACTAAATGACGAGTTGAATCAGCTAAGCTAAAAAGTTTTGTGACTATTATTTTATCACCTTTATTTAGAGTATTTATTGTATCTTTTAGTTTTGATCTTTTCTTTGGTGAGGAATGATCTTCCTCAATAATAATTTCACAATCTGCTTTTTTTAAGTTATTTAACTGAATCTCACAGTTTGAATCTTCTTCATAGGGTCTCATGTATCCAATTAACATATTTATTCTCCTGATATTTAAAGAATTTATTTTATTATATCATAGTTTTAATAAAATAAAATTAGTCTTAAAATAGTTCCTTTTTGGGACGATATATGTTAAAATGATTCTTGCACAAAATAAAAATAAGTTTTTACAAGAGAAAAATTAAATGTGAGGTGTATAAAAATTTGAATAAAAATTAAAAAGCAGAGTGGTTTTCAAACGTTAGAGGTGATATCCTTGCAGGGATTGTTGTATGTATGGCATTAATACCTGAAGCAATAGGGTTTTCTATAGTAGCAGGAGTTGATCCTATGGTTGGAGTGTATGCATCTTTTTGCATTTCTTTAGTTATATCAATTTTAGGTGGTAGAACAGGTATGATATCAGCTGCCGCTGGTGCTATGGCATTAGTATTAGCGAGCTTAGTAAAAAAATACCAGTAGTGGCATTAGGAGCAGTTATGGTTGTTGTATCAATAAGCACTTTTAACTGGGAGTCAATAAAGCGAATAAGGAAAGTACCTAAATCAGATACATTTGTAATGATATCAACAGTTATAACAGTATTATTAACACATAATTTAGCTTATGGAGTTATTATAGGAATAATTTTAAGTTCTATATTCTTTGCAGCTAAGATATCTGAAATTAGTATTAAAAAAATAAATGAAGATAAAAAAACAGTATATTTAGTGCAAGGACAGCTATTTTTTGCATCTACCTTAAAATTTATTAATAGTTTTGATTTTATAGATGATGTAGAAACTGTGGATATAGATCTTTCAAAAGTTAGAATTTGGGATGAATCAGCAGTTGATAGTATAGATAAAGTAGTGATTAAATTCCATAAGAATGGAATTAAGACTAATTTAATGGGAATGAGTACTCAATGTTTAGAATTAATAGATAGAATGTCTGTTCATAATAAAGCAGGAAAATTTGATATGGTTAGTGATCATTAAATTTTATAGATTAAGGATACAAGTGACTTTTCATAGTAAAATTTTATTTAAAAACTTAATAATTTATAATATATTGGGAGTTATTAAATAAATATTTTTATATAATAATTTATTTTGATAACTCCCTTTTTTATTTTTTAAGAGTTTGTATTTATAAATAATATGAGGATAACTTAGGTTATATTTTTGTTTGAAGATTAAGAAATAAAACCTAAAGAATAAAAAAAGTATATTTACATTTTAGAGTGTTAACATTAAAATAGAAATTAAATTATTAAATTATGTGAGGCGAGTTATTAATGAAGATAGATATGAATAAGTATGAAAGTGTATTTAAATCTTTATCTGATATCACAAGATTAAATATAATTAAAAAATTAAGTGAAAAAGATAGCATGTGCGTATGTTCTTTGGTTGAACATTTTGACATACCTCAATCAAAATTGTCATATCATTTAAAAATGTTACTAGATTCTAATCTTATAACTATGGAGAGATGTGGTAAGTGGAATCACTATAGTATTAATAAAGAGGAATTAGAAAAGTATTTATCTAAAGAGGTTATGAATGATATTGTTAAGTAATAAAATTTTGTATAAAATCAAAAAAATATTGGGGGCGTGAAAACACATATCAAAAAAACTTGATATGTTCTAGGCGTTAATGTATAATAATGTTATAGAGCTAGCTAGTAATAAAAAATTTTAGTCAACAAATCAAAAAAAATTGATATATTATAAAGTAGTAGCTATGTTGAAAGGGAGAATTAAAATCAGGTGGTTAAGATGGATAAGCTTATAGGAATATCAGGGAATTTAGTAGAATTAGAATATCCAAAAGGAAAGATACAAAAGAGAGTTATAGTTGGAGATGTATATGTAAAAGCTATATCAGATGCTGGAGGTATTCCAATTATAATACCAATTACAGAAACAAAATATATTTCAGATTTAGCAAGAAAATTAGATGGTCTAGTTTTAACTGGAGGAAGTGATATATCACCTTTTTTATATGGTGAGGAACCTTGTGGTGAAATTGATGAATTATCTCCAGAGCGAGATCAGTTTGAAATAGATTTATTAAAGGAATTTATATCATTAGAAAAACCAGTTTTAGGTATATGCAGAGGTATGCAATTAATTAATATAGCTTTTGGGGGAACTTTATATCAAGATGTGAAATATGTGCCTAATATAAATAATGAGCATTGGCAAAATACAGATCCAAGACATCCAATACATTCAATAAATATTAATAATAAATCTTCTTTAAATAAAATATTTGGGGATAATATATATGTAAATTCTTTTCATCATCAGATGATAAGAGAAGTTGCAAGTGGATTTAGATCTATTGCATGGGCATCTGATGGAGTAGTAGAAGCAATTGAAAAAGAGGAAGGCTCATATGTTTTAGGAGTTCAATGGCATCCAGAAGAAATGAGAGGGGATCAATTTAATATGATTGAATTATTTAAAGATTTTATAAAAAATGCTTAGAAAAGAAGAGCGAGGTAAAATGAAAAAAATTGATTTAACTGAAGGAAAAGTAGCAAAAGTAATATTAACATTAGCAATCCCTATAATGGGAAGTTCATTGTTGCAGTTTGCATATAACTTAATAGATATGATATGGGTTGGTGGACTTGGAAGTAATGCAGTAGCAAGTATAGGATCTTCAAGTTTTTTTATAGGTTTAGGATATTCTATAAATGCATTAGTGGTAATTGGTACAGGAATAAAGGTATCTCATGCAATTGGAGAGAAAAATGATAAGGACGTAAAAAGTTATATAAATGCTAGCATTTTAATAAATTTAGCATTAGGGATAATTTATGCTTTATCTTTAATATTTTTAGGCAGACAATTTATTGGGTTTTTACAGCTAAATAATACAGATGTAGAAGTTAATGCATATATGTATTTAGCAATAAGTGCCCCTATGATGTTTTTTACTTTTTTTAATATTTTATATACTAGAATACTAAATAGTTTTGGCAATAATAAAAGTGCATTAAAAATAAGTGCTTTAGGTGTTCTTATAAATATAATACTAGATCCTATTTTTATATATATCTTAGATACAGGAGTCATAGGTGCAGCAATAGCAACACTAATTTCTAATTTTGTTATGTTTGTAATATTTAAGGTTAAGGGTAAAGGCATATTTGAGTTTGATTTTAAAATTGGTATAGAAAAAGATAAAGTAATAGAAATAATAAAGTTAGGATTTCCAATGTCCTTTCAAAGAATATTATTTACTTTAGTAAATATAATTCTTGCAAGAATTATAGCAATATTTGGTTCTGATGCTATTGCAGCTCAGAAAATCGGTCTTCAAATAGAATCTATAACATTTATGGTTATAGGGGGATTGAATGGAGCAATAGCAAGTTTTGCAGGTCAAAATTATGGGGCTAAGAAGTTCCATAGAATTATTAAGGGATATAGGAGTTCATTAAAAATAGGCATTATATATTCTACAGTAACAGCTTTAGCATTCACATTTATACCAGGTATATTAGTAAAGATATTTATTAGAGATGAAGTTACTATTCTAATAGCTAGTTTATATTTACAAATAGTGGCGGTTTCACAGATATTTAGTACAGTTGAAATGGTATCAAATGGCTTATTTACAGGGATAGGAAAGCCTAAAATATCTGCATACATTAGTATAGTTTTTACGGTATTAAGAATTCCTATGGCATTAATTTTGATTAAATTTATTGGAGTAAATGGAATTTGGTGGAGTATAGCATTATCAAGTATTTTCAAGGGAATAGTTTCTTATATTTTATATATAATACAAGTACGAAAGGGGTATAAATATATTGGAAATTTTTAAAAAGTTATTTAAAGGTAGTAAATTGTTAAAAGGAAATGTAGGAATAGAAAGGGAAGGATTAAGAGTAGATAGATATGGAAATTTATCATTAAAAAAGCATCCAGAAATATTTGGAGATAAGATGCTTAATCCATATATAACAACTGATTTTTCAGAAAGTCAAATTGAATTAATTACACCAGTGTTTGGTACTTGTGAAGAAACATACAATTTTCTGAATAATCTTTATGATATTGTTGCACTTGAAATTAAGGATGAATACATTTGGCCACAATCTATGCCTTGCATAATACCAGATGATAAATTAATACCAATTGCAAGTTTTAATAAATCTCCTAAGGGTGAAGAAGCAAGGAAATATAGAGAGAATTTAATTGAAAAGTATGGTGGAAAAAAGCAATTAATATCTGGAGTGCATTACAATTTTTCATTTAATGAAGATATGATAAAGAAACTATATGATAGTACTAGTAAAGAAAGAAATTATAGAAGTTTTAAAGATAATATATATTTAAAGGTAACAAGAAATTATCTTCGTTATAGGTGGTTACTATTATATCTTTTGGGAGCAACTGGTATAGTTCATGAGAGTTATACTGGAGAATGTGTAAAAACTCTTCAGAAGATTTCACAAGGAGCTTTTTCTAATGATGGAGCAATGTCATATAGAAATAGTGAATGTGGATATAAAAATAATATAGAGTTATTTCCTAACTATTCTTCAGTTAATAGCTATGTTGAAAGCATTAATGGATTTATAAAAGATGGTTTAATTGAAAGTCATAAGGAACTATATAGTTCTATAAGGTTAAAGGCAAAAGATAATTATAATTTGTTTAATTCATTATTAGATGAAGGAATTAACTATTTAGAATATAGAAGTATTGATATTAATCCATTTGATAAATGCGGTATTAGTCTTGAGGACTTACATTTTCTTCAAATGTTTAATTTATTTTTACTGATAAGTGAAGAAGAATCATATGATAATTGGCAAGAAGAGGCATACGATAATCAGAAGGTAATAGCAAGATATGGTCAAAATAATGTTGAGCTAAAGAAAAATGGTGAAGTAATTTCTAAAGAAAAATGGGCATTGAATATTTTGAATCAAATTAAAGAAATAAATAAAGAATTATCTTTAGGAAAAGATAGTTTAATAGATTCAATGATTGATAAGGTTAAAGATTATAAATTAACATATACTTACAAAATTATTGATAAGGTTAAAGAAGAAGGCTATGTTAATGCACATATTAATTTAGCTAAGAAATACAAAGAAGATGCTTATAAAAACAGATTTAAATTAGTTGGATATGAAGATTTAGAATTATCTACACAAATATTAATGAAGGAATCAATAAAGAGGGGAATAAAGACAAACATTATTGATAGAAGTGAAAATTTTATAGTACTAAAAAAGGGTGATAAAGTTGAGTATGTAAAACAAGCAACTAAAACATCTAAAGATAATTACATATCTGTTTTAATGATGGAAAACAAGGTAGTTACTAAAAAAGTTCTAAGAAAAGCAGGGATTAGAGTACCAATGGGAATGGAGTTTAATTCAATTAAAGATGCTATAAGTGAATTAGAAAAATTTATTAATATTCCTGCAGTAATAAAACCTAAATCTACGAATTTTGGTATTGGTATAAGTATTTTCCCTAGTGGTGGTAAAAAAGAAGATATAATCAAAGCATTAGAAATAGCATTTAAATATGATAATACAGTTCTAATTGAAGAGTTTATACAAGGAAAAGAGTATAGATTTTTAGTAATAGGAGATAAAGTCGCAGGTATACTTCACAGGGTACCAGCTAATGTTGTTGGTGATGGAGTTAAAAATATATCTGAATTGATTAAAGATAAAAATTTAAGTCCACTTAGAGGAAAAGGTTACATAACTCCATTAGAAAAAATACAAATAGATGAAAATGTAGAGTTATTTTTAAAGCAAAGCAATATAGATATAAATTATATACCTAATAAAGATGAAGTGATTTATTTAAGAGAAAATTCTAACATAAGTACAGGTGGGGACAGTATAGATTATACTAATGATATTCCAGAAAGATTCAAAAAGATAGCAGTAAATTCTTCAAAGGCAATTGGTGCTAATATATGTGGAGTTGATATGATTATTAAAGATTATAAGGATGAAACATCTGACTATGGAATAATAGAACTAAACTTTAATCCTGCAATTCATATACATTCATATCCTTATATTGGTAAAGAAAGAAAAATAGCTAATGAAATATTAAAATTATTAGAACTAATATAAAAATATGGCTCTGTTTTTAATGTGTGTTGATATATACAGTAGGTAAAGTGGCATTATTTGCTGCTTATAACATTTTTATATTGGGAATAAGCTAAAATGAGACTATAAGTTTTAACTGAAGTAATTGTTATAAATAAATTACTTCAGTTTTAATTTATTATTTATTAATTACATAATTATTTTTTTCTTGCACATTAGATTTACACACCATGTTACACTCTCTGGATTATAGGAATGGTGAACTAGTCTAATACCTTAGTTGGAGTTTCTTCATTTTTAGGTTTTCTATAATAGGCTAATGTAGATTCTTTAGGAACCTTAATTAACGTGCTTTTACTTGTACCAATTTTTTGAGAAATATATATACCTGAATGACCAGAAAATAAATAACTTATAGCACATGTCATAAACATAAATTCAATTCCTTGAGCACCAAATAGCTCTAACCCTAAAATAAATGATGTTATAGGCGCGTTGGTAGCACCAGAAAATACGCCAATAAGACCTAATGCTGCTAAAAAGGATGGAGAAATATGAAGTATATTTGATAAAGCATTACCAAATGTTGAACCTATTACAAATAAAGGTGTGACTTCTCCACCTTGAAACCCAGTACCTAGGGTAAATGAAGTAAATATAAGTTTGTTAAAAAATGCAAAAGGACTAACTTGTTCAGTAAATGAATTATTTATTAAAGGTAGACTAAGTCCAAGATAATCTCTTGTTCCTATTAAATATGTTAATATAATTATTATAAATCCACCAATCATGCTTTTAATTGCAGCATTTTCAAATCTAGAAGAAAATATGTCTTTTAATTTATGTGTTAATTCGCTAAATAATTTACTAACTAATCCAAATAAAATTGCAGCAATTATAATTTTTAATACTACAACATATGTAATAGTAGGAACTTCTAATATATTATAATGTGAATGATGAACACCAAATGCTGTAGTTACAATATTTCCTATAAAAGCTGATGTAAAGCATGGGATTAACGCTTGATAGCTCATTGTTCCAAGTGCAGCTACTTCTAATCCAAATATAGTTCCAGCAAGAGGAGTACCGAAGACAGAACTAAATCCACTACTAATTCCACACATTAAAATAATTTTAGTATCTACCTTGTCTAATTTTAATAAACGTCCAACGCCTTCAGATATACTAGAACCAATTTGCACACCAGTACCTTCTCTGCCAGCAGAACCACCAAAAAGATGGGTTACAAAAGTACCTAGAAAAACTAAAGATGCCATACGCATAGGAATATCTCCATTACTAGTATTAATTTTATCTATAATTAAATTATTACCTTTTGAAGAGGATTTACCATATTTAGAATATAGAAAACTGACAAAAGCACCTCCAAAGGGTAGAAGAAATAATAACCAAGAATTATTGTTTCTTAAAGTTGTAGCAAGTTCTAAGCTGTTTAAAAATAAAGCACCAGCTACTCCAGTTAAACAGCCAACGATTGTACCTATAAAAATCCACTTTAAAAATGACATTCCAAGAAGTGTGCTTAAGTTTGGATTTTTAAGAAATACAATTGTATTCTTTTTTTTAGAATTATCTTTGTTCATACAATCTCTTTTCTCCTTTTTTATATTTTTAATAATTAATTATTAAGGCGATTGTGGAGTCGTCGATTTTTTACGCAGTTAGCCATAAATTCTTTAATAATATAATTTCTAAAGAATAAAAAGACTCCTACAAAAGACAGTATACCCGTTTTTTGTAGGAGTCATTAGCATTACGCAGTTAAAGGCGAACTCCATCACCTAAATATATAAATATAATAATATGATTAGTATGTTTTAACAATAGTTAGTGAATTCTAAGAACTTAAATTAGATATAATATGTTTATAAATTAAACGTTATCACTAGAGATTACTTCGAAATTATTATTTTTAATTTTTATTTAATATAGGATATATGTATTTGAGAAAGAAATTACATGGAGTAGAGAAAGTTTTTATATTAGATTTGTATTTTATTATTTTCTTGGGTTAAAACAAAATTTAAACGAAAAATTAAGACCTAAAAGAGTAAGTAAATTTATCTTTTAGGTCCATTTTTATATAATATAATTAGTTGATTTTAATTCAATATTATTAAAGAATTTATCTTCATTATATTTATAGCACAATAATAATTTTAGAATAAAATTATTGTTAAAATATTTTAGAAGAATAAGAATGGCAATAAGAACCATGCATTATTAAATCCAGATCTACAACGATTTCTACATCTACAGCAATTACAACAGCAGTTACAACAATTTCTCATAATCAATTACCCCTTTGTTCATAATTATCATTTGTTATACTAATAATATATGAATTTAATTAAAATATGTTACACAAAACTAATATAATTGATCTAAAATTTTTAAGAAGAAAAGAATATTAGAATTAAAGAATAAATAAATTTTAGAATTTAAGAACTTAAGAATTTGCTTATAAAATGTGCCTTTAGAGATAGTTGAGTATTATGGATAGATGTAAATTATAATTTTTATTAAATATCAAAGACAGTAAACCTAAAGAATAAAAAGGGAATATAATAACTATAAAGTAATGTAGAATAGACTACTATATTAATTTTCAAAACTTGTTTATAATATTTAGTATATATAGGAAAAAATAAGTATGAAATATTTTGATAATATGTACTTTGGGCACAGTCAAAAACTATCCATTACAATTTTGGGCATATTATTTATTTTCATGTGCCTTAGTTGAATCTTAATAAAACACAAAATGATTATATGATATTACTAAACTTTCATATCTTTGAAGTGTTGGTTTGCTAATAGATAATTTTTTAGAAACATCATCTAAAGTAAGAAAGAAATATTGTCCACAATATTTTGTAGATCACTTACTTCTATTAGGCTTGCCCTAAAAATATTAAGAGATTTTGGGATGATAGAAGTAGGTGAGGACAATCTTATTAAAATTACAAATTGGGAAAAGCATCAAAATATTGAGGGTATGAAAAAGGTAAGGATCCAAAATAAAACTAGAGCTAAAAAGTTATTTAAAGAATGATTGGAAATTATCTGGTATTAATACAGAAATGAGTACACAAACTTTTTCTAATTTTGAAGTTTGGAATAAAAGCTCAGAGTTTGCTAAAGAGGTAGCAATAGCATTTTATAATGATTTTAAAAATATAAGAAATCATAGACAAAATAGTATTTTATTTTGTGGCCAAGTAGGTAGTGGCAAAACACATCTTTCCGTAGCTCTTGGAATTAATCTTCTTGATAAAAAAATTAAAGTGGTATATGTGTTATATAGAGATGTTTTAACAAAGATAAAAAAATATGATTGATGATAAATACTATACCAAAATGCTTTCAAAATATCAAACATGTGATGTTTTACTTATTGATGAGGGAATAGAATCTAGACTTTATGAAATGTGTAAAGATTATGTTGTGGAAATAGAGAAGAGGCAAGAGAACAATTATAGATTAAGGTAAGGATTAGTTAGTGTTTGGAAGAGAATGTTTAATAGAATAGTGATGTATTTAGGATCTGCTATATATGACTTTTTGAAGTTGTATGTGGTGGGTTTTATTTTTTTTGTAGGAAGTTGATATGATAATTATGGGAAAGTATTTGGAATTTAGTAGTAAAATATTGGATTAATATAGTATAATAAGGATGAAAATGTAAGATTATATAGAGATAATGTCTATAATGGGAAGTTTGAGTAAATGAAATAATTTATAAAAAATAGTTTGATTGGCTAAAAATAAAGTAAAATTTCTATTCCATATTATTTTTTTGAACTTAGATATATTAAGATTAAAAAGTAACAATTGTGGTGAAAGAAATTATTAACATAAATTTTTATAATATTGGGAGATATAATAGTGGAACTCATATATGTATGGATTGAAAAATATAGAAATATAGAAAAACGCGGATTTAAATTATCAAATGATTTTACTGTTGAACTAGAAAATATAGAAGAAGAAAATTGTGAGAGTGTATATAACTGTATTAAAAAAATTAATATAAAAAGAAATACTAAGAAATTAAATATATATGGAAATAATATAGCAAATGTAACAGCCATAGTTGGTAAAAATAGTGTGGGAAAGAGTAATTTTCTTTCTTGTTTTGGAGAGTTGCTGACATCGTTTAAAGATTCAAGTTTTATTTTAATATATTATGATAAAGATAATGATAGTTATCTTTTAGAATGTAATAAAATAGCTATACAAGATGATTATGGACAGGTTGAAAGAGCAATACAGTGCAAATTTCAGCCTAGCACTCTTATTTTAAAATATTATAAAGGAAAAATTACTGAAGTTATTAATGAACATGAAATGTTAAATGATATTGAATATATTATGATTAAAGAAACTATAAATAAAATGATGCATCCATATGCAAATTGTAATTATTCTAGTATACCTAGATTTGGACTTGATTATAAAAATTCAGGAGCATTATATCAATTTTTATATTTAAAAGATATTAAGAATGGTGAAAACTTTAAAAATAATGATATATTACTAAATTTTGAAGTTATGAATGATTATAATAGATGGGATGAATATGAAATTACATTTTTACCTAAAGTTTTTTCAGATGAAAAATTTTATTATGAGCATGATTGTGATAAGGAACGATACTTATATAAAAAGGTTTATATGTTAAGGTTTTTTGAAACTACATTAAATAGAATGCACTTTCCCAAGGGTGATAGTACTAAAGGACAACGAGAAATACTAAAATCAGTCGTAAATCAATGTCAAGGAGATATAGACAAACTATTACAAAATTACGAAATAATAAAAGAAAAAATTATTGAAATTAGAACAATATTAATGAAAAATCATAAAGAAAATGATATAGATGTAGATGTTTGCTACAAGCAATTTTTAGAAATATTAGAAAAAATAATAATGAAAGTAGAAGATAAAAATTTTTTAAATACTTTTAAATTTAGTATAAGTATATCATCAATTTTAAATGATACAATATTAAGCCAATACGTATATGAATTTTTAGAACTTGCAGATAGTAGCAAGGATGTTAGCCTAGAATTTATAAATACTAAAATAGAAATATACTATGATAATATTTCTGATGGATTGAAGGAAAGGTTCAAGTTATTTTCTACCATATATAAATGTTTTAAACAAAATAATATAGAAAAATTTAAGAACATAATTTTAATTCTGGATGAACCTGATGTTCATATGCATCCAGAATGGTCAAGAAGATTATTTACAGATATATTAGATTTTTTGGAAAAACAATTTCGTGACTCAAAATTTCAAATAATATTTGCTACTCATTCTCCATTTATGTTATCAGATATACCTAAAGAAGATATACTTTATTTAAGTAAAGATGATAATGGAGAATTATACGTTGATAATGCAGTCATTAATACTTTTGGATCTAATATTCATATGCTACTTAAGCATAGTTTTTTTATGGATTCAACAATTGGTGAGTTTGCAAATAAAAGAATAAAAGATGTGGCTAAAGATTTAAGTGGAGATATAAAGAAAGTATCAGAAGATAGAAAAAAAGAAATTAGCTACATAATTAATAATATAGGTGAACCTGTAATAAAAAGAAAACTTGAAGATATGTATAGTAAGAAATTTGAACATACTGAAATAAATAATAAAATTGAGGAGCTATCAAAAAAAGTTAGGGAATTAGAAAAAATAATAAAAGAAAAAGGATTAGAGTAAGTAATTGTGATAAATTAGACAAGTATTATTTGAAAGTAGGTAAAATTAAGATGGAGTTAATTTATGCATATGTTGAAAAGTTTTCAGAATTACTAGAAGAACAAGAATTTTTATTTACGCAAAAATTTGATGTTAAATATAATAAAAAAAATAGAAAAATCTCAATAAAGAAAGTAGATTATGTAAAGAATTTCTTTGGAAACAATGTAGAAAATCTATCATTAATAATAGGGAAAAATGGTGCTGGAAAATCAACAACTCTAGATTTATTAGGAATGAAAATGGATGATAGAATAAGGAATTATAATAAATATAGAGATAAATACTTTTTATTATATCATATTAAAAATGATGTTTTCGCAATTGAGGGATGTGGAATAGATTTAATCAAAGGTATGGTTAGTAATTTACCATTAGAGGACAAATATCCAATAAGGGAACCATATAGTATTGTTATGGATAAGATAAATAAGGACACTCTTATGTATAACTATATAGGATATATGCAGAATGAAAGTGATAATAATGGAAAAGCAATAAATGAAAAAATTATATATGTAAATATAAGGGATAGATTTGATAAGTCAATTAGTGATAGATATTCAGATCTTTCAGTTTATAAACAAAATGATTATACAACTTTGGTAAATAGATTTTACGGAAGTAATATTGGAATTAAAGAAAAATATAATTTTCTAAATTTTCTTGTGATAAATCAAAAAAAATTGATTATTGAACATAGGGGATATGAAGTGGATTTCTTTAATACTGCTGTAAAGATAGTAATTGAAACTAAATTTAATTATTATGCAGAAGATGAAAAAAAGTTAGATTTAAAACTTCCTAAAAAGCCGGTTAAAAGTATATTTAGAAAAGTTAATAGATTAGATGAAAATATAAATGAATCAACCTTAATAGATTCAAAAGATATAAAACAAAGATTTATATTAGATTTTCTAGAAAATTATATATATGAATCCTTTAATGAAGGAGTATTAAGAAACAGGGGAGATAACAAAAACGAAAATGACGATATAATAATTGAAATTCAAAAAATAATTGATAGTCTATATTTAAGTATGGAAAATAAAGATTTATATGAAAATCAAGTAAGGTATTTATTGGAAATAATTAAAAAATTAATGATAAGATAGAAGAATATATTCAACTTGGCAATGAGAACATGTTTTATTACTCAATAGAAGAATTTATAGAGGCTTTAGAAAAGATTAATGAGGATTACTTTACAAGTAAAAATATAAAAATTCCGCTAAATCATGGTGAAGAATTAGAATTAATAAATTTAGCAAATATTCTAGATACATATATAATGCATAATGATAAAAATAATTTGGACAATAATATAAAAGTTATATTTAAGAATCTAAGTGAAGGCGAACATCAATTTTTAAATGTTTTTGCAAAAATAAGAGAAAGTTTAAAAAATCCTCATGTGAGATATGGAGATACTGTTATTTTATTATTAGATGAACCGGATAGATCATTTCATCCAGAATGGGCTCGAAAATTCATACCAATTTTATTAGATAATCTTAAGAGATTAGAAAATGTAGAAACTAAGTATCAAATCATTATTTCAACCCATTCCCCTTTTATGGTTTCAGATGTACCTAGCAATAATTTAATATTATTAGAGAGTACTTTAAATGAAAATAATGAAAAAAGATGTATAGTAAAAAGAATGAGGAACGTAGGAAAAACATTTGCAAATAATATTCATACAATTTTAGCCAATGAATTTTTTATTAAAGCTACTGTTGGTGAATTTTCAAGAAAGAAGATTCAAGAAAGTATAAAGTATATGATGGAATATAAAAAATGGAAGGATAAAAATTCAGAGGATATTCCATCTGTATTTTCAGAACCTAATTTGTCAGAACGTAAAATAGAAATTAAATATATTATAGATATCATTGGAGAACCTTTAATTAAAAGAAAACTTGAAGAATTATTTCTTAAAACTTTTTCTGAAGATGAAAAAGATTTAAAAGAAGAAATTATGGAATTGCAAAAAGAAAAAGCTGAATTAGAACAGATTCTAAAAGATGAAGGTTTAAATGATATTGAAAATATTATGAGATTATTGAATGAAAAAATCAGACAATTAAAAGATAAGGTAGATGTAAAAGATGATATTAATAAGATGTAATGACATTAAAAATTGGAATGTAATAAAAGAATATCATAAGGAATTTTTTCTAAAAAAAGTACAACGTGAAATTCAAAAAGAAATGCCGTTAGATAAAAATAGTAAAAAATATCTACTATTTAATGAATTATTTTTAAGTGAACAAGATCAGGTAGATGAAGAAAAATTATTTGAATTAGCAGTAGGAAACAAAGAAATATTAGACGAGATTATAGAAAAGTATAGGGAAATTATTTTTAAACAAGGTGAAGAAATTATATATGAATTAATAAATAAATTTATATATAATAAGAATAAAAAAGTAGAAAAAATAAAAAAAAGTCTAGAGAAATTAATTGATAAACTTAATGAAGAAGAAAAAGAAATTTTTGATGAATTAACTAAAACAGCTGGTGAGAAAATAGAATCTAAAGCAGAACGAGAAAAAATAGTAAGAGGAAGTGTTTTTGGAGATACATATAATGAAATACATGAAATTAAACAGAGCTTAGAAAAAATATTCAATTATGAAGGATGCTTTGGAAAAAAAGGAATAAAACTAAGCAATGAAATTCAGTGGAATAGGCATGAATTGCTATTTATGATGGGAATTTCGGTGTGTCCTTATTGCAATAGAGAATATATAAATAATTATTTTGATGATACAAACAAGCGCAAAAGTACTGCTGATCTTGATCATTTTTATCCTAAGTCTAAGTATCCTTTTTTAGCACTATCTCTATATAATTTTATTCCAAGCTGCCAAATATGTAATTCAAGATTCAAAGGGGATGAAGATTTCTACGAGGGAGGTTATATTTATCCATATGAAGAAGAGTTTGGAGATGAAGCTAAATTTAAAACAGATTTTTATACAAATGAGGATATAAAAAAGGATGAGAAAGAACTATTAAAAGAAGAGGATGCATATGATATAAGTTATTTGCTAGGTAATTCTAATAACTTCAAAATAGAAATTGATATAAAATATTCTGAAAGTGAAATTGGAAAGAAGATATATAAGTCTAAAAATATATTTCATCTTGAAGATTTATATAACTCTCATAAAGATTATATAAGAGAAATTATTAAAAAAGCTATAATATATAATGAGAGCAGAATAGATGAACTGTATGCACAATACCCTGAACTATTCAATAGTAGAGAGGAAGTTTTACAGATGGTTGTTTCTAATTATATAGATTCTGCTGAATTAGGTAAAAGACCTTTATCAAAATTAACAAAGGATATTTGTGAAGAGTTAGGATTAAGATGATAAAATAAACAGATAGATAACTTTTACATTTTTGAAATGGGTTGATATTGGAAATTGCTTTAGTTAATTGATGTTGTTGAACTTCCCATTATTCATATACTTAGAATAATTAGGAGAAATTATTTATAATAAGTAATTGAAAATAAATACTTAGTTCATAATTGTTACTTATAAAGTTCTATAAAATAATTTTATAGAAAGGTAGATTAAATATGAAAAAGAATATTATACTTTGTTTTATAATGCTTATTACATTAGGATTGTTAACGAGTTGTAATAAATCGGAAAGAAGTTCTACAGGCATCCATTATACGGTGGAAGATAATGTACACATATATTCAGAAAACTATATTGAATTGTACCAGAAAGCTCTGGCTGCGATGTTTGGAAGTGATTATGAAGTTGTCGAAGAAACTGAAATATATCACCAAGCCGGTGATATTAATGAAGATATTGATAAGCACGATATCAAATATATTCAGTGGACTATAAAATATACAGATGTTAACGGGAGTGAACAAGAGTTTCTGCTGAACAATAGCGCTACTTTGAAACATCAGATAGAGAGTTACCTGAAAGAATATATTGGTAAATATTATCAAGAACAGTTTATGAACAAGTATTTTATAGATATACCAATAGTAAATGCAAGTAGCTATACTTATTGCAATTTGGCAGACAGTACAGGTTATACGGATAATGATAAATATGAAGCTATGGAAAAACAGGTAAATGCATATAGGGAAAAACTGGAGACACCGGAGGGGTGCATTAATTTTACTAATTTTACTATGGAGAAAGCTTTTGACATATGTCCAGTTTATTTATCTATACATATTTCACTTGATGACCGTTTATATGATGCTGAAAAAAAGGTTGAAGTGGAAAAAGAAGCATTGCAGAAGGTAGAAGAAATGCGTAAAGCGCTTATAAATTTTACAGATGGAACGGTAAATGTTGATATAATAGTAGGTAACCTTAAAGGTAATGATTTATATGATGGTAAAGGTGATTGGCGATGGCATATTCTTAATGGAGAACCGATAACGTGTGAGTCAATTTTATTTGGCGAAAATGTATATGAAAGCTATAAGGGTTTTTTTGGTAAAGTGCTTTGAGATGGAAGGCAATGTGATGAAGAATTATATTATAGCTAAATATATAATGTAAAGCTATCCATTATTCATAAAATATGAAGTTTAACTTTAAATGATAGTATAGTAAATATAAGTTTTAGATACTAGGAGTAAACAGAGTTAACTAACAAAACACCCATGTATAAATAATTATGCATGGGTGTTTATCTTATAAAAGAAAGAGTTTTTTATTATGAGAGAAAGATTATTTTAAATCAAATTTTGTGATTGCTCTGTGTGTTATTTGAGCAGAATCAATTGCTTTTAATAATCCACCATTAATGAAAAAGACTTCTTTTTAGATTATAAGGTTCATTAATGTTTTAACTTGATCTGCATTAACATCTTCTTTTACACTAGAAAAGTTCTTTTTGTAAATACTGGATCACCATTCTTATCAACACCTTTTTGAATTTCAATGCTCATGATAGTGTCCTTTACAAGTTTGTTTATAGCCATTAGTTTAACCCCTTTAATTTGATTTCACATAGGATATATGTTTTAGAATTAAAAATTACAAGGTTATAAGAAAATTAATTATAAATATTTTTATAATATGTAAAGTTGTAGTCATTACTAAAATTCTCTTAAAAAATTTATAAGGGTGTATTTACAAAATATGATATAATTAACCAACAGAAAAATAGTAATTTGTGGAGGAAAAATATGTTTAAGTTGGGAAAATTAAAGTTTGATGTGGAGAATGCGACATTTGGTGGGAGTTTTATGGATTCTGCCATGAGTAAAAGAATGCAGAGTACTGGACTGGCAGAATTCTACTGGTCTATAGAAATAGATATGAATGCAGGAGATTTTGTAACAGAATTAGATAATGAAGAATTGGAAGACTCAGAAGATGATGAAGAAATTTATTATGAATCGGTTTCGCCTCGTTTGTATCATAACAATGGTTTTAGGCTTGATATAAAATCATGGAAAGATATAGAAGGACTTTCTTTAAAATGGGATTCTCAATATAATGCAAACGGTGAAGAAGCAGGAACATTGTATGTTTTTGAACATGAAGATGTAACTAGTGGAACAATTAAATTCTTAAAAAGAAATGGAAATAGGTTTCTAGTTCGATGGACAGGAACTGCAAATGTGTATTGGGATGATGAATATGGTGAAGATGTTCCATTTTCTTTTGAAGGAGAAGTGGAGTTTAGTGGAGTTAGTGCTTATTGTGATGATATATCAACTTTAGATGAATTAAAAATAGTGATTACAGATTTTATTAATTTAGATGAATATAAATGCATATTCAATGATACACATAAGATTAAAACAGGGATTTCTCATGTGTGGAAATTATTCCCTGAAAATATAGATAAATGATAAATAGATGATAATATTATATTGCGTGAATATGGATTTGAAATAGAAGTATTAAGATAACACAAATTCCAAATTTGTAAAGGAGACTAACAAATGAAATTATTTAATTTTTTAAAAAAATATATAAATAAACTAGATTTTTCGAAAATTGATTCTAATAAAAAAGTTCAAGAATTATATGAAAAAAAGATTCTTGTACCTCTTTATTTGATGCCATTACGTTTTAATGGTGAGCCAGTTTTTGAAAATACATTATATGTACCACCAGTAGTAGTTACATTAAAGGACAGATATGATGATATGATTGAAGATTTGCTAGAACAGGAAAAGGTTAATGGTTATGAGTGCAAACCAAAGTATAGAGGGAATAGTTTTATTCCTTGTTTGTTAACTGTCATAGCAAAGAAAAATGGACAAGAAGTCTTTACCGAAACCATAAAGATATGGTAAGTAAATTCCAATTTGCTGTATAACAGTTAAAATAGTAATTTGATGAAAGGATAAATTATGTATAAAGATATAAATTTAAACATTCATTATTCTGCACCTGAAGAAATATGGCATAAAATAAATGAAGTTTATAAATCTATGCCATACTGGGCAGGAAATGATAACGAAGTAAAATGGATTGGGAAAGATGTTGATTTATGGGCTTCTGTTGAGCCTAGTGGAATTCAAATCGCAGGTATTATGCCAGATTATATTTGGAATGAATGGTATAGTAGTCTTAAACATAAATTGACAGAATCACTCGGATACGAAATTGGAGAACCAGAAGACGGTTATGCTTTTAAATATTGGAGATAGATAAATTCTAATTTAAGGTTGGGTATTATAAATAGTAATTTGCTGACTGGTTTGAATCTACTATTGCGTAAAAGTTAGATACATGCTATCATATTTAATAATTAAATAATACGATGCTTATTCTTATCCCCGGGTAAGAATATTACAAAGCACTGAGTCTCATTCCATTAGGGCCTTTTTAAGGAGGAATTAGATTCAGTGCTTTTATGTTTATTAGAGGAGTTTAAGTATTATATTAAGACATAATATTTAATGTAGATGGAGGTAATTTAATGAATTGGAAGATTAAAAAATTTAAGGAACTTAATGTCGAAGAAATATACAAAATTTTAGCATTAAGAAATGAAGTATTTGTTGTTGAGCAGGAGTGTGCATATCTTGACTGTGATAATAAAGATTTAAATTCGTATCATTTATTTTCTGAAGAAAATGGAGAAGTAGTTGCATACTTAAGAATTTTGGAAAAGGGGGTTTCTTACGATGAAATATCAATAGGAAGAGTAGCCGTTAAGAAAAATTATCGTGGTAAAGGAATTTCAAGAGGAATGATGTTAAAAGCCATTGAGTTTGTAGAAAATAATTTAAATGAAGATACTATTAAAATTCAAGCACAAGCATATTTACTTAATTTTTATAGTAGTCTTGGCTTTAAAGCAGTTTCGGAAGAATATCTAGAGGATAATATTCCACATATAGATATGTTATATAAAAAATAAAGATAAAAAATTTGTTATAGTTGGTTTGTAATTTTAATATAATGCGAAGTAAATTTCAATTTGTTGATGAGATATTTATTTTATTCTAAATACTAAGATAAGTTGATTAAAGAAATATTTTTCTAATAATCTTTTTAAATAAAAACCATCTTATATAAAGGCAAGCCTACTTTCTGCAAACAAGCCGTTATCCCGTAAATGATACAAGCTTAAAGAGGCTAGTACATTTCGGGAAATTTTGTTTACCTAAATGTACATGCCTTTTTGTTCTTTTAAGATACATTTACTAAAAATAAAAAAATCCTTAATTGTAAACTTAGTTGGAATTAAACATGATATTAATAGTGGAATAAAACAACCAGGAGATAGAATATCAAAGCCACTCATACTTCATTTATGGATATTCTATCTCCAAATTGTTATATTCCTATGTAGCTAACTAATTGACAGGCAAAATGCTAGTCCATTAGGTTTAACCTATGCCTATTATATTTTTAGATGTTCTCTTATTTTATAGATGAATTAGTAGATAAGATAGTATTTTTATTAAATACAATTTTATATTTTATTTAGCAATATTCTTTATGATTTTAAATAAATTGATTTTATACTTTTATTACTAAATTTAACGAATTTCTAGGGTGTTTATATCTTCTAAATATGCCCCCGACTAATATATTATTTTCTATATATCTGTAGTTTGAAAAGCAAAATTATATCATAAAAAAAGTTAATAATGTCAAGGGCTAGGACTAAGGAGCAGATTGACAGTATTAATTTTTTATAAACTTTTGTAGCTAGGTCAAACATACCTAAGGCTTGTCCTTAAAATTAAGTAATTAAGTTTTTAATTTAGGATTTTCTTTTAGTTTTATATGACTTTATTAATCCAACTATTCCAGATATCATACATATAATTCCACAGATTATCTCTAATTTATGTCCTAAAGTATTTTTTCCAATTGAAGAAATAGATATAAGAAATCCAAATAATATATATAGAAAAAACATACTATAGAATTTATCGAAAGTAGCTACAAGTTTAATATGTAATTTTTTTAACAATATCTTACCCTCTTTTCATAGTAGTGTCTTTATTTAACATAAATATACTGTATTTAAATATATTTACTTATAAATTATAGTATTTATTTTGTGATATGTATAGCAAATAACATAATTGGAAATAATTTTATACATTTAAGACTTATTAATTCATTAATATCCATAAAAAAATCACCTCCTACATAGAGAATATATGTTTATAAGGTGATTATTTTATAGAGTTTATAAAATAAATATTATAGGTTATAATTGAAGTAACAACAAATTTATGATATATATGCTTCTAACTAGATATTGTTAATTAAAGATATAATTTTATATGAAAATTATATAAAAAGTATAAATGTAATAACTTAATTAGAACATATATATTAAAAGTGTTATATGCTAGGAATATTATTTTACAGTTAAAGGGGTGAAATGATGAGAGCTACTAATTATGAAGATATGATAAAAGGAAGCCCGATTCACATACGTTCACTGGGTAAGTTCGAAGAACAAAATCATAGATTTTGATTCTCACTTAAAGAGAGCTATGGATATATTTGCAGAAGATGGATTAAAGTTCTTTGGAATAGATAAAAAAGTTAAGGGCACAGGATCTACTGAGATTGTGGTACTTGAAATCAAGAATATGTTTATGGATTATACTTTCTTAATGGAAGATGATACGTATATACATTTTGAGTTCCAAACAACTAATAAGGGTGTTACTGATTTAAGAAGATTTAGAACATATGAAGCATTGTTAAATATGCAAACGGGAAAAGATGTTGTAACTTATGTAGTTTATTCAGGAGATATTAAAAAACCTTTAAATGGATATGAAAGTGGAATTAATTCATATAGAGTTAATGCTATTTCAATGTCTAATAAAGATGGAGATAAAATCTTTAATGATATAATAGATAAAATGAAATCAGGAGAAGAACTTAGTAAGCAAGATATTATAGCATTAACTTTTACACCGATAATGGGTGGAAAACTTAGTAAGGGTGATAAGATAGTAAATGCAATAAGAGTTGTTAAGGATATTGATAAGAATTATAGATATGATGTTGAGTCAATTCTGTATGCTTTTGCAAATAAGTTTTTAAGTGGTAAAGATTTAGAGAAAGTAAGGGAGGAGATTAAGATGACTGAATTAGGTAAGAGCTTGATTGAAGAGGGTATGGAAAAAGGTAAGTCAGAAGGCATTATTGAAGGTGAAAATAAAAAGACTATCGAGATTGTTAAAAATGCTATTAAACAGGGATTAGATAATATTATAATTAGTAATTTAACAGGATTATCAAATGAGGAAATTGAGGCAATAAGGAAAACTCTTAAGTATAGTAATTAGGAGAAAAAATTATGACTGAATTAGGTAAGAGCTTAATTGAAGAAGGAATTGAAAAAGGTATAGAAAAGGGAAGAGAAAAAGGCAAGTCAGAGGGTAAACTAGAAAAGGCAATAGAAACTGCGAAAATAGCTATTAAAAAAGGTATGAGTAATGAAGTAATAAGTGAATTGACAGATTTATCTATTGAGAAAATAGAAATAATAAGAAAAGCAATTAGTAATAATTAATTGTAATAAGATTAATTAAATTTGGAGATTAAAATGACTGAACTAGGAAGAAGTTTAATTGAAGAAGGTAGAAAACTAGGAATTCTTCAAGGGAGAAAGAATAAGAGTATTGAAGTTACTAAAAAAGCTATTAAAAAAGGCATAAGTAATAAACTTATAAATGAATTAACTGAGTTACCTATTGTGGAAATAGAAGAAATAAGAATGGCTATGGAATTGTAAATAGTTTTGTATAATTTAATAGACTCTGAAACTGGGGTTATTATTAAGTTATAGAATTATTGAACATTATTTGTTATATATTCATGGTAATATGCTATAGCAATATCAACAATAGTGCTTACACAAACATTTATATCTGTGTGTATACTTTTTAGTTCATTTATTTTTCTTACTGTAGATTTACGAAGAGTATAACTTCTTTTTATATTAGCAGCTTCTCCATCAATTGGAGGGGCAGCTCCATTAGTTATAGGAGTTTTTCTATTATCAAATAAGGTAGTATTTGATGAAGTAGAAGTATTATTATTTAATAAAATTATTGTTTATTTTCTATTTAACAATTGAAAATAAAATTGTTAAATAAATAGGTTATATAATTAGTAATTTAAAGTAAAAATCATTAAAGGTAGGATATCAATCTTAGAGGTTTATTTACATGCATATTATTAAATCAAAGTATAATTACAGTTCTTAAAAGATATGATAAAATAAATAATAGAATAGAGAATTTCATGCATTTAAGATATTAAAAGCTCTTGATTGCCTTAAGTTTGAAAGAGGTGAAATTATTAATGAATGATACTCAAAAAAATGATTTGTTTTATGTATGCTGTCTTATAGAATTTATAAGTAGAAAAAGCAAAAATAGAAGATCAACAATTGTTGAAATATTAGGTAGGAAAGAATTAGCTAGGCAATTAGATATTGCTCAGGTTAATCATTGTCTATCATTTGAGCAAGTTTCAGATGAAATAATAGAGTATTTTAATATACAAGAAGGTAACTTTGATACAGTTGGATTATGTAAATACAATGTTCCAAGTGTTCAATCTATAGGAAAAGTATATCAAAGATTAATATTAAGCATAATTTCAGAAAAAGCTAATTTAGCAGATGTTTTATTTGAAGTATTTAATTCATTTATAAGTGATGAAATTTCAGACTTTAATTCATCAGTTTATTATAGTAATCCAGATTATTTAAAATGGTCATATTTAGAAGGAAGATTATTAGAGTAAAAAAAACAAAACCCTAAAGGTAAAAAGTACCTTTAGGGTTAATTTACATACTCATACTAATATATATATAAATTTTTCTTAAAGCACTAGTCTTTCTATTAAAAGAAGTAGAGTAGCACACATCTTTTAATAGAAAAAATAAATTGATAATATATAATGAAAAACTATGGTGTAAAAATGGTGTAAAATATAAAAAACTCAATATACAAGCACAAAAAAAGAATGGCTTAAACCTAGTGTTTAAGTCATTCTTTATAAAATGGTGACCCATACGGGAATCGAACCCATGATTCCACCGTGAGAGGGTGGCGTCTTAACCGCTTGACCAATGGGCCTCACAACAAGTTTGATTATACGCCTTTATTTTTTTTATGTCAATATTTCCTGTAAATAAATTTATTTTACAAAAATTATAAAATTAAAATCTAAAATTAACCTAAATAGGAACTAGTATCTTAAATTGTAAAAGTAATTAATTAACATACTTATAATAAATAAAATTATGTTGGACATACTAAATTTAGACTAATTATAAATTGAATGTTAGGAGGGATTTTAATGCCTAAAGATAGTCAACCAGATAATAAAACAGCAAGAATGGAAAAATGTAATTATCAAACTCCAATAACAGAAGAAGGTCATAATCATAATCCTAATGCAAAACATAAATCTGTAAAAAGAGAAGGTTTTTCAAGTCAGCATTATAACAGAGCTGGAAATTAATTTTATTAAATTATAGAAGAAAATGGTGTTAATATTAATAAATAAAAATTAATATTAACACTTTTTTTTTACTTTTACGCATAAATTAGTCGAATACTGTTTTAAAAATAATTACTTTAAATATGATAAAGTGTTAAAATATTTAACTGTATAATGAAAAAAATAAAAAAATCACATATTTTGTTTACATAATAATATTTTTTCCATATAATAGTTAATGTATGTTAATTTAAATGTTGAAATTTAACAAGTTGAGGAGGAATATAGTGAGTAAAAGAGAGGGCTTTTCAAGTAGATTAGGATTTATACTATCTTGTATTGGAGCAGCAATAGGTTTAGGAAATGTATGGATGTTTCCTTATAAGCTGGGTGAAAATGGTGGGGCAGCATTTTTAATCCCATATTTTCTTTTTGTTATTATTTTAGGAGTAGTTGGATTAATGGGAGAGTTTGCATTTGGAAGAATGTACAAACAAGGATCATTAGGAGGAATAAGACAAGCTTTTAAAGATAAGAATATAAAAGGTGAAAAGATAATATCTATAATTCCTACTATTGGATTAACAGGAATATTCATGTTCTACACTGTGGTAATTGGATGGGTTTTAAAGTACTTTTTTATAAGTTTAACTGGAGAAATATCATCAATAAATACTGAAACATATTTTGCAAACTTTACTAATGGGCCTAGTGTAATAGTATGGCATGCATTGGCTGTTTTAATAACACTTATAATAGTAAGTTTTGGTGTTACAAAGGGGATTGAAAAGATTAATAAAATAATTATTCCGTTATTATTTATTATTTTTATAGTTTTAATAATCAAGTCTTTAAGTTTACCTAATTCAGTTGAAGGAGTTCAGTATCTATTAAAACCTGATTGGGCATATTTATTAAAACCAAGTACATGGGTTATGGCTATGGGACAAGCGTTTTTCACAGTATCTATAACTGGATGTTGTATGGTAGCATGCGGAAGTTACGCTGATGATAAATTTGATATACCGAACTGTGCTATAAATACAGCAGCATTTGATACTTTATCGGCATTATTAGCAGCATTTATGATTATGCCAGCAGTTTTTGCATTAGGACTAAACCCTACAGCAGGGCCTGCATTAATGTTTGTTACAGTACCAAGTATATTTCAAACAATGCCGTTAGGCAGTTTATTAAGTGCATTATTCTTTTTAAGTATAATATTTGCGTCAATTTCTTCATCAATAGCAATGCTTGAAGGACCAGTAGAGGCTGCTTTAAGTGTAACTAAGTGGAGTAGAAAAAAAGCAACAATAATTATAGCTAGTGTAGCATTTATTTTTGCAATTCCACTAGGCCTTAATGGAGAATTATTTAATAATTTTACAAACTTCATAACAATAATATTATCACCAATAGGAGCAGTAGTAACGGCATTTATTTTCTATTATATAGTTGATAATAAAAAAGCATTAGATGAAGTAAATAAAGGTGCAAAATACAAATTGGGAATTGGATTTATTAAATTTGGTAAATACATATTTGTTCCAGCAACAATAATTATAATAATTCTTGGTGTTATATATGGTGGAATTGGTTAAATAACATTTTATCTATATAATCTTAAAAAATATAAAATAAAAAAAGTTACCTTGATAATATATATGTTATTTAAAGGTGACTTTTTTTATTCATTATTTTTTAATGCAGCTATTTCTTTTCTTAACTCTTCAATGCTATTTTTTAGATTCTTAATTTCAGATTCGTATTTATTTGATGATTTATTACTCTGATTATTAGAGGTATTAGTTGAAGAAGATTCATAGGAATCACCAGTTTGATTAGTATCAGTATGAGTAGGTGGATTTGGACAGAAAGGATTGGCTACATTTTTATATTTTATATTATAGTACCTACCAGGTCCTCCTTGGAAATATTGTTGTTGAGAATTAAAAGTTAGTATAACCTGTCCTAATAATTCAAACCAATTTCCAATTGCATTTTGTAAGTTAAAGGGCAAATTACCAGCCATAACCAAACCTAGTATTTGAGCTATCAATGTAAAAAGTTGTGGAGCTAAATCTTGAAATCCACCAGGAATATCATTACAATTTGTGCTTGTACTATTGGATTCTGTATTTGAATTACATTGTTCATTCTTACAATTCCAATCACAATTTGAGGTGTTTCCACTATTTTGAATATAGTTAATAAAATCATTAAAGCTAAAATTGTTAAAATCAAAATTATTAAAATCCATTTTACCTCTCCTATGTAATTATACCTATAATATAGTATTCAATTAATACATTTAGTGAACATTAAAAGTTTTGGATATAATTTTTAGTTGAATAAAAGTAAGTAGTACCTTATAATTTATCCATAATAAAATATTTGTTTTTTAGGTTCTATAGGCATTTAAATTGCTTAAGATTAATAGGGAAAGTGGTTAAAATCCACTACAGCCCCCGCTACTGTAAAGGGTGACTAATTCTTTAAGGAATATGAAAATAAATAACAAGTCAAAGATGCGACGGATATTTTGTGAAATACAATGACTTAGTTCTGCTAATAGTTGTGCTATTAGCAGAATCCAAGGAAGAAGTAGTTCACAAAATAAACTATCATACTGACTAGTTATTTATTTGAATGTGACTAATATCCACTGAAATTTTTACTTGGGAAGGAAAAGAATTTTTAGGATGACCCCTGAGTCAGGAGACCTGCCTAAAATTCATGCTATCTTTCGGAGGGAGGGACAATAGCAAGTTAAAAGAAAATAAAAAATTATTTTTTTAGTTTGTTATGTGTTTAAGTAGGTCCTTACTAATGTATATTATTTTAGTAGGGATATTTTTTATTTTGAGAAAATAATTGTGTTTTATTATAAAAAAAATAAATTAGTAGAGTGGAGAAAGAAATATGAAAAAAGCAATTTTAGTAGTTAGTTTTGGGACGAGTCATTTAGATGCATTAGAAAATTCTATTGAAAGAATAGAAAATAAAATAAAATATGAATTTAAAGATTATGAAATATTTAGAGCTTTTACAGCACATAAAATAATAAAAAAATTAAAAAATGTTCATAACATAGATATAGCTACACCTGAAGAGGCATTAGAAGATTTATATAAAAAAGGATTTAAAGAAGTAATAATTCAACCATTACATATAATTCCAGGTGAGGAATTTGATTATATAAAAGGTGTTGCTAAGATGTATAAAGATAAATTTTCTTCTCTTAAACTTGGTAGACCAATATTTTATTATCAAGGCATAGAGGATGCACCACAAGATTATACATTGTTTATAAATAGCATAGAAACTTTGTTAAAGAAAAATGAATGTACTATATTATTTGGTCACGGAACTCCACATTGCTGTAATTCTGTATATGGTTGTCTTCAAAGTGTTTTAGTTGACGAAGGATATGATAATGTTTTTGTTGGAACTGTAGAGGGGTATCCTACTTTTGAAACAGTATTAAAGAGAGTAAAAAGAAAAAATATTAATAATGTTACTTTAGTTCCATTAATGGTGGTTGCAGGGGATCATGTTAAAAATGATATGGCATCAGAAGAAGAAGATTCTTGGAAAAGTATGTTCTTAAATGAAGGTATAAATGCTGAAGCATATATTCATGGATTAGGTGAAATAGATGAATTTACAAATCTTTATATTTCAAGAATTTATGATCTTATAGAAGACAGATATTTAAATGTAGGAAGTACGAAAAAATTACACTGCGCTTTAGTGTAGTTTGGATATATTCATTTTATTTATCATAATTAAATCAAGAAAGGAGTGAATAATATGAAATCTATAATTATTTCGTCTAATTGCAGTGGTGGAGGAAAAACAACTTTTACTTTAGGTCTTATGAAAGCATTTAAAGATAGAAGTTTAAGTGTACAAGGTTATAAGGTAGGCCCTGATTACATAGATACAGCTTTTCATAAAGAAGCTACAGGAGTAGAATCTAGAAATCTTGATACATTTTTAATGGGGAAAGATGGAGTTAGAAGAAGTTACTTTAAAGGAAATGGTGACATCGGAATAATTGAAGGTGTAATGGGATTATACGATGGTGTAGGAGTAACAACAAAATTTTCAACTTATGATATCTCTAATACATTAGGAAATATGCCTATAATTTTAGTACTTTCACCTAAAGGACAGAGTTCAACACTATGTGCAGAAATAAACGGTCTTAAGAACTATAGAAATGCTAATATTATTGGTGTTGTATTAAATTGTGTAAGTGAAAAATATTATAAACTTTTAAAATATGCTATAGAAGAAAATTGCAGTACAAAAGTATTTGGATATATTCCTAAAAATGAAGAATTAAAAATTTCTAGCAGGCATTTAGGTCTAGTGCAAAGCATGGAAATAGATGATTTACAAGATAAGTTATCATTATGTAGTAAACTAATAAATGAACATGTTGATTTAGATGGGATTTTAGAGAGTATGTTAGAAATTAATTGTGATAGCAATAATAAAATAGAGATTAGTATAGAGAATAAGAATCTAAATATTGCAATAGCATTGGATAAAGCATTTAGTTTTTACTATAAAGATAATATAGAACTTTTAAAATCTATTGGAAATATAACATATTTTAGTCCTATGAATGATGAGAAATTACCAGATAACTTAGATTTTTTATACATAGGAGGAGGATATCCAGAAGTTTTTAAAGAAGAATTAGAAAGTAATATATCTATGAGAAAAAGCATAAAAAATGCATTAGATTCTGGACTAAAATGTTATGCAGAATGTGGTGGTCTTATGTATTTAACAAAAGAAATTGATGGATATAATATGGTTGGATTCTTTAATGGAAAAAGTGAAATGACTAAAGGTCTTAAAAGATTTGGATATTGTACAGTAAATATAGATGAAAAATATTTTGGGCAAAAAGTTAAAATAAATGCTCATGAATTTCATAAGTCAGATGTTAATTTAAATGAAAATAAAATATATAATGTTGAAAAAACACAATATGATGGAGAAAAGATAACTTGGCAGTGTGGATATTTAAAAAATAATACATTAGCAGGATATGCACACATTAATTTCTTGGGAAATATTAAATTAATAGAAAGTTTAATAAATAGATAAATAAATTTAATGAAGTGTTAATATATACATAAGTAAAGTGGACTGAGTAATTGAACTTAGGAATACTAAAATAACTATAGTCCCATTTTAGCTTGTTCTCAATATAAAATTGAGACAAGCAGTAAATGTGACAATACTCATTAAGTATTCTCAAAGTCCAATTACAATGCCACTTTACCTAGTGTATATATTAACTTAAATTTAAATAAACTATAAATTAAATCAATTTTATAAGAAGAGAAGGAGAGCGTATGGATTATTTGAAGAATCCTATGGGGATTGAAGAAAAGAGTTTTGAGATAATAGGTGAGGAGTTAGGTAAGCATTCTTTTACAGATGAAGAACTTTTAATAGTTAAAAGAGTTATACATACAACTGCTGATTTTGAATATAAAGATTTAGTTGAAATAAGTGATGATGCTATAAGTGTAGGAAAAGAGGTGTTATCTAAAGGGGCTACGATATATACAGATACTAATATGGCTTTAAATGGAATAAACAAGATGGCGTTAGCTAAAACAAATAGTAAGGTAATTTGTTATGTAAATGAACCAGATGTTCATAAGGAAGCAAAGGAAAAAGGAATTACTAGAAGTATGGCTGCTGTTGAAAAAGCTTGCAGTGATAATGTAGATATATTTGTATTTGGAAATGCACCTACTGCATTATTTAAACTAAAAGAACTTATAAAAGAAAAGAAAGCAAATCCAAAGCTTGTAATAGCAGTTCCAGTAGGCTTTGTTGGAGCAGCTGAAAGTAAGGAAAATTTAGATGAACTAGGAATTCCTTATATAAGAGTAAAGGGAAGAAAAGGTGGAAGTACAGTTGGAGCTGCAATTGTAAATGCACTTTTGTATATGATTGTTAAAAGATAGGGTCGGTCATATTTATACTCCATTAGCATTGGCTTTTGGAATTAGCTTTTTTGACTTGTTATGGGAAAATATAAATGAGTAAGTGCATTTCATGTACCGAAATTAGGAGGTAAGTTTCTATGTTTGAAATGTATATTGAAAGTGGAATGAATAAGTTGAGATGTGGGTACACAACAGGATCATGTGCTACAGGAGCTTCTAAAGCAGCAACAATGTTACTTTTTAACATATTAGACGATGAAGAAGAGTTAAATGAAATAGAAATAGACACTCCCAAGGGTATAAAAGTTGAAATGCCTATTGATGATGTAGTTATAGGTGAAAACTTTGTACAGTGCACTATATTAAAATTTAGTGGTGATGATAAAGACATTACAATGGGACTCGAGATACAAGCAAGAGCAGAAAAAATAAGTAAAGAAGAAGCAGAAGAATTATCTAAAAAGTTAATAAGTAATGAAAGTAAGACTATTTTCTTAGATGGTGGAATTGGTGTTGGAAGAGTTACAAAAGATGGACTATTTGTAGCAAAGGGTGAACCAGCTATAAATCCAGTTCCAAGAGAAATGATTATAAAAGAGGTCGGGAGCATTTTACCAAAAAATCAATATGTAAAAGTGATAATTTCTGTTCCTCAAGGCATTGAGATAGGTAAAAAAACTTTTAATCCAAGGCTTGGAATAGAAGGGGGAATATCTATATTAGGTACATCTGGAATAGTATACCCTATGTCGGAAGATGCATTAAAAGCTTCTATAAAATTAGAAATAAATCAAAAGTCTTTAAAATTTAAAAATCTGATACTTACTTTTGGGAATTTAGGTGAGAATTATTGTAAGAGATTAGGTTACAAAGAAGAAGAAATTATTATATGTTCAAATTTCATAGGATTTGCATTAGAATGTTGTGTTTCTTGTAATGTTAAAAATATAGTTATAGTTGGTCATATAGGAAAGATGAGCAAGATAGCTTATGGATGTTTTAATACCCATAGTAGAGTATGTGGAGTAAGGCTTGAAGTATTAGCCTTAGAATTAGCACTTTTAGGATACGACATTTCTTTAGTAAATAAAGTTTTAAATGAAAAAACTTGTGAAGGTGCTGTGAAATTATTAGGTGAAGGCTATGAAAAATTATATGAAAATATAGGTGAAAAAATATTAAAGAGTATGAAAAATTATGTTTATGATGAATTAAATATAGATGCAATCATGTATTATGGAGCATCAAATCCAATCTTACTTTGGAGTTCATGTTTGGAGTGATAAAGAGATGTTATTTGTAGTTGGAATTGGTCCAGGACATAAAGATTATATTGTAGGAAAAGCAACAAATGTATTAAAAAGTTCAGATGTAATTATAGGGTTTAAAAGAGCAGTAGATTCTCTTGATTTTATTGATACTAAAAAAATTTATTTAAAGGGTTTAAAAGATTTAGAAAGAATATTAGAAGAAAATAAAAATTTTAATATTTCATTAGTAGCTTCAGGTGATCCAATGTTTTATGGAATAGTAAATTATTTAAAAAACAATATCACTAATAATTTTGAAGTAATACCAGGAATAAGTTCTTTTCAGTACTTATCTTCAAAGGTTAAATTACCTTGGAATAATGCGCATTTAGGGAGTTTACATGGAAGAAATGAAGAGTTTTTAAATACTGTAAAAGAAAATAATATGACTGTATGGCTCACTGATAAAGAAAACAATCCAAGTAAATTATGTGAAATTTTATATTCTAAATCTATTGATTGTAATGTAATTATAGGTCAAAATCTTTCTTATGAGGACGAAATTATAAATATAGGAAAACCTGAAGAGTTTATAAATAAACAATTTAGTGAACTGAGTATTTTAATAATTAGCCATGTTTTAACAAAGTGTTGATATATGTATAAGCAAAGGCGGACGAAGTAATTAATAGAGAGTAAAGGTGTTATATTATGATATTTATAAAAGATGATGAATTTATTAGAGGCAAATGTCCAATGACAAAGGAGGAGATCAGAGTTCTTTCAATAAGTAAGATGGATTTAAAAGAAGACTCATTTGTATTAGATATAGGAAGTGGAACTGGAAGTATTACAGTTCAAGCATCTAAGATTGCGAAACACGGAAAAGTTTTAGCTATAGAAAAAGAAGAGGAAGCTTATAATATTACAAAAAGTAATGTGGAAAAATTTCAATGTAAAAACGTTATGGTTTTAAATAAAAAGGGAACTAATGCATTATATACATTAGTTGATGAAGAACTAGAGTTTGATTCTATATTTATAGGTGGAAGTTCAGGAGAGTTAGAGGAAATAATAAGAATTTGTAATGAACTTTTAAGTAGTGATGGAACAATTGTTATGAATTTTATCACTTTAGATAATGCTTATAAAGCTATAGAAAAGATGAAATCATTAAATTATAAAGTAGAAGTTTCTATGGTTAATGTAAGTAAAAATAAAGGAGATACATTAATGATGATATCTCTTAACCCAATATATATAATTAAATGTAGAAGAGGAGAAGAAGAATAAAATGGCAGTATTATATGGAATAGGTGTAGGACCAGGGGATAAGGAACTTATAACAGTAAAGGGAGCAAAAACTATAAATATGTGTGATGTTATAGTTGCACCAACAGCTACAGAAGGTGGAGAAAGTATCGCATTTGAAACTGCAAGAGAATATGTTAGAGAAGATGCTGAAGTTGCAATTATGCATTTTCCTATGGGGGGAAAAGATAGATTAAAAAAATCAAGAGAAGCTTATGACTTTATTGAAAAGAAATTAGCAGAAGGTAAAAATGTTGCATTCTTAACTATTGGAGATCCATATGTATATAGTACTTATATTCATATGTTAAGTCATGTAAAAGAACATGGATTTGAAGTAAAGACACTACCAGGAATAACTTCATTTTGTGCAGCAGCAAGTTTAATAGATAGAACATTAGTAATTGGAGATGAAAAATTAGTTATATTACCTGCAAGCAAGATAAAAGAAATAACAGATGAAAAATACATAGTAATTATGAAGATGTACAAGCACGAAGAAGAGGTTCTAGATGTATTAGAAGAAAAGGGATTTGACTATACTTATATTAGTAGAGTTGGAAGAGAAGGAGAAACTATATTAAAAGACAGAGAAGAAATATTAAAGCTTTGTGATTATATGTCATTAGTTATAGCAAGCAGATAATAAGGCACATTCAAATATTAAGAAAAGAGGTAAAATATGGTTTATTTTATAGGAGCAGGACCAGGAGCAGTAGATTTAATTACAGTTAGAGGAAGAGATATTTTAGAAAAAGCAGATGTTGTTATATATGCAGGATCTTTAGTATCAAAGGAGCATTTAAAATACTGCAAAAAAGATGCTAAGTTTTATAATTCAGCATCTATGACTTTAGATGATGTTATTGAAGTAATTAAGACAGAAGAAAGTGAAAATAGTGTGATAGTTAGATTACATACTGGAGATCCATCAATATATGGTGCTATAAGAGAACAAATGGTTGAACTTGATAAGGAAAATATAAATTATGAAGTTGTTCCAGGAGTAAGTTCATTTACAGCAGCAGCATCATCAATAAAAAAAGAATTTACACTTCCAAGTGTTACACAAACTGTTATTTTAACAAGAGTTGAAGGAAGAACACCAGTACCTGAAACAGAAGATCTTGAAGCTTTAGCATCAATAGGTGCTTCTATGGCTATATTCTTATCAGTATCTATGATTGATAAGGTTGTTGATAAGTTAAGAAGAGGATATAAGAAGAACGTGCCAATAGCAGTTGTTGAAAGAGCAACTTGGGATGACGAAAGAATATTAATGGGAACACTAGATGACATAGTTGAGAAGGTAAAGGAAAATAATATAACTAAATGTGCTCAAATATTAGTGGGAGATTTTATAGGCAATGAATTTGAAAAAAGTTTATTATATGATAAAAATTTCTCTCATATGTTTAGAAATGCAGAGGCACAAAAATGATAAGTATAATATGTCCATCACCTAAGGGGAAGGGCATTGCTTATACTCTTAAAGAAGAGTTAGGATGTAATTTATACATAAAAGAAGAATCTAATCTAGATACAAAAAAGTTATACAACAATAGTGAAGTAAAACTGGTTAATAATATATTTAAAACAGATAGATTCAATTTATATGATGTAACAAAAGATGCAGTTGGATATTCCGATAAAATTATATTTATATCATCAACTGGCATTGCAGTAAGGGCCATAGCTCAATTTATTAAGAGTAAAGATAAAGATCCAGGTGTTGTGGTTGTAGATTTAGCTAATAAGTATACTATAAGTTTATTATCAGGTCATTTAGGTGGTGGAAATGAACTAACATTAGAGGTATCTAAAATATTAAATAATATACCTATAATAACTACAGCTACTGATAATTTAGGAATAGTAGCACCTGATATATTAGCAAAGCAAAACAATCTTATTATAGAGGATTTAAAAAAAGCTAAATATATATCAGCTATTTTAGTGAATGAAAAAATTATTGGTTTAAAAGATGATTATGAAAAGATAAATATTAATAAAGGATATAAAAACCTAAACAGCTTAGAAGAAAATTCTATATGGATAACAAATAAGATAATAGAAAATCCAGATTTAGATTATTCAAAAATATTAAGGTTAATAAAGAAGGATTTAATACTTGGAATAGGTTGTAGAAGAGATACACCTAGTGAAAAGTTAGAAGAGTGTGTGAGAAAACATCTTTTACTTAATAATTTAGAAATTAAGGCTGTAAAGAAAATTGTATCTATTGATGTAAAAAAAGATGAAAAAGCAATAATTGATTTAAGTAATAAATTAGAGTGCGATTTTAATACATTTTCAGGTGATGAAATAAGAAAAGTTCAACATAAGTTTGAAAGTAGCAATTTTGTATTAAAAAGTGTAGGTGTAACTTCTGTATGTGAGCCTTGTGTATATCTAGAGGGTGCTGAAATACTAATAAATAAGATAAAAGATAATGGAATTACGTTATGCATCGGAATAAATAAAGATGAATTTTAGGAGGAAAAGACTTTGGGAGTACTTAGAGTTATAGGAATAGGTCCAGGTTCAATAGACAATATGAGTATAAGAGCTAAAAAAGCTATTGAAGAAAGCGATATAATTGTAGGATATACAAAATATATAGATATGGTAAAAGATCTAGTTAAGGATAAAGAAATTTATTCAACTGGAATGATGGGTGAAGAAGCTAGATGCAAAGAGGCTTTAGAACTTTCAAAAGACAAGAATGTAGCATTAATAAGTACTGGAGATTCAGGAATTTATGGAATGGCTGGTTTAATTCTTGAAATGAGAAGTGATGAGGACGTTGAAGTAATACCGGGAATAACAGCTTCAAGTTCGGCAGGGTCAGTAGTTGGAGCTCCTCTTATGCATGATAACTGTAATATAAGCTTAAGTGATTTAATGACGCCTTATGAAGATATTAAAAAAAGAGTGAGTTTAGCAGCGGAAGGTGATTTTGTAATTTCTCTTTATAATCCTAGAAGTAAGGGTAGAGATAAATACTTAAAAGAATGTATTGATATAATAAGAGAATTTAGACAAGATAATACACCAATTGCAGTAGTCAGAAATGCTTTAAGAGATGATGAAAGCTATACATTAGTTGAACTTAAAGATTTTGATTATGAAATTGTTGATATGATGTCTATTGTTATTATAGGAAACTCAAAAAGTTTTATTAAAAATGGATGTTTTATAACACCTAGAGGATATGCATCTAAGAAAAGAGATGTAGCAAAGTAATGATTGGTTTTATATTAGGAACTTCTGAAGGAAAAAATATAGTATCTTTAATTAACAAATATACAAATGATATTGCAGTTAGTACAGCAACAAGATACGGTGGAGAACTTTTAAAAGAACTTGATATTAAAAGTTTAAATACAAAGCCATTAAATGAAGAAGAAATGTTAAATTGGATTCAGGAAAATAGTATAAATATTTTAGTTGATGCATCACATCCTTATGCACAGGAAGTTACTAAAACAGCATTGAAATGTTCTGAGAAGCTTAATGTAAAATATATAAGATATGAGAGATTAGGTGCATTAGAGAATATAAACGCTGGTGAAATCATAAGAGTTAAAAACTATGAAGAAGCTATTGATGCAATCAGTAATTTAAATGGAAATATATTAAATTCAACAGGTAGCAATAACTTTTCTAAGTTTTTACATCTAGATTTTAATCATAGGATAATTCATAGGGTTTTGCCATCTTATGAAGTGTTAAAAAAAATGATAGATGGTGGAGTTAAGATTAAAGATATAATTGGCATGCAAGGGCCAATATCAGCACAATTAGAAGAAGCATTTATTAAGCAATATGATATTAAAGGTATTATAACAAAAGATAGTGGTTTGCAAGGTGGCGTACTAGAAAAATTTAAAGCAGTACAGAAATATAATATAAAGTTAATAGTTATAGAAAAACCAAAATTTAAATATGAATTAGAATTTAATGATGAAGAAAGTTTGATTTCTTTTTTAGTAAATGAATTAAAATAAAAGCTATGTTTTTACTATATAATTAGAGTTCTTAGCTTCAAATAGAGATTATCTATAGTGAAGATAGGAACTCATTGTATTTTATTATAAATAAAATAATGAATGGTAAATTATAAGAAACATTATAATAAATTGGGGGGAAAGTTATGAAGAGTAAGGAAGAAATTCTTAGACAAATTATAAGGAATATAGATAGTGTAGATAAAAATGTTATGGAAAAAGCAAAGGAACGAATGAATTCTCTTGCAAAACCATTAAATAGTTTAGGAAAGCTGGAAGAAATGTCAATAAGGCTTTCAGGAATAACAGGATATATAAAAAATACTTTGGATAAAAGAGCTATAATTATAATGTGTTCCGATAATGGTGTAGTTGAAGAAGGTGTTGCATCTACACCACAATATGTGACATTAGCCCAAACAATTAACTTTACTAAAGGATTAACAGGAGTTGGAGTAATTGCTAAGGCTAATAATACAGATTTAAAAGTCATTGATGTAGGAATAAATAGTGATTTTACTCATTCATCAGTTTTAAATAGGAAGATAAGGAAATCAACTAATAATATAGCTAAAGGAAATGCAATGACTTATGAAGAAGCTATTAAGGCAATATTAGTTGGAATTGAAGCAGTGAAAAATGCAAAAGAAGAAGGCTATAAAATACTTGGAGTTGGAGAGATGGGAATAGGTAATACTTCAACAAGTAGTGCTGTTTTATCATCATTAACGGGTTGCAAAGTAGAAGATGTTGTAGGCTATGGAGGAGGACTTTTAGAGAATGCTTATAAAAAGAAAATAGAGGTAGTAAAAAAATCAATAGAGATAAATAAGCCTAAAAAAGATGATCCTATAGATATACTATCTAAAGTTGGCGGATTTGATATAGCAGCAATGGTGGGAGTATTTTTAGGAGCGGCATACTATAAAATACCTGTTGTAATTGATGGATTTATATCAGTAGTTGCAGCACTTGTAGCATTTAGATTAAATCATAAAACTAAAGAATATATGTTTACTTCTCATGATTCAAAAGAAATTGGTTTTAAGATTGCAATGAAGGAACTTGAATTAGAGGCTATATTAAATTTAGATATGGGACTTGGCGAAGGAAGTGGTTGTCCTTTAGCTTTTTCTATAATGGACTCTTCATGTGCTGTGATGAATAATATGGCTACATTTGAAGAAGCTAAAATTAATGATAGTTATTTAGATGAGTTAAGAAAACTAAATTAAAATATGTGTAAAAATATGTTTAAGTAATAAAATCATTTTTATTACTTAAACATACATTAAATAATATAGTACCAAATTTAATTGATGTCTGTGTTTTAAAATATCATCATTCATTTAAAATATAGATTAATTATTAAATTCTAATGGATTAATAGTATTTAAATGTGGGTGAGATAATGATCAGAAATAATAAGAAAACAAATTCCAATAATATAAATAAATCTGACATTAAATTTAAACATA
Organism: Clostridium sp. CMCC3677; assembly: GCF_023845585.1. Lineage (GTDB taxonomy): Bacteria > Bacillota > Clostridia > Clostridiales > Clostridiaceae > Clostridium > Clostridium aquiflavi. Next base: position 192,845 of record NZ_JAMQHS010000006.1, on the reverse strand, counting down.
CAAATGAATATAACGAAAATAATAATGATTCAAGTACAAATCAAACTGAGGATACAACTTCAGATATTAACATTCCTGAATTGTTAGAACAATTAAAGATTATTAATCTATCAATAAATGCACTATTCGTTATTATTATAGCTATACTCCAAAATATGGATTTCCTTTTTTGGCAAAGAGCTAAACTAATAGATAAAATAAATGGTACTAATTATGCTGAAAATCTTCTTGATAAAACTGACAATCCTAAGAATGCAAACATGTTAAATATTTATGCATCGGCAGTTTTCTTATGTATTAATTGGGAACAATTTCAAAAAATATCATCTACAAGCAAAGATAAAAAAGAAATTACAAGAGCATATGATAGTTTTATATCTAGTTTATTGATATTTATTGCTGCTTTAATTAGTCGTTATACATTTATTCCATAATATAAGGTTATATTATGATATGTAATTTTAAAAAATTATTAAAATATAAATCAAAATACTTTTATAAATAGAATAAATAAATTTATTATGGTAGAATACATGTTGAAAAGTTATTAAATACAACATCTCTTATTAAGTGTATTTAATAGCTAAATACACTTAATAAGAGGATATGGAAATGAAAAGAAGTTTAAAAATAGTAAGCCCTGTATATCAACAAATAGCAGCAGATATTGCTTCAAAAATAGCAAATGGACATTATAAAGTTGGAGAAAAAATATATGCACGTTCAGCATTAGCAGCTCAATATAGTGTTTCATCAGAAACGGCTAGACGAGCTATTTGTATTTTATCTGATATGGAAATTGTAGATACAGCTAAGGGTAGTGGAGTTACAATAAAATCATGTCAAAATGCAATTAAATTTGTAAAGCAATATGAAGATATTCAAACAGTGAATGACTTAAAAAAAGAAATATTAGGAAGTATAGAACGTCAAACACAAGAAAATAAATATCTCAAAGAACATTTATTAGATTTAATAGATAAAACAGATAGGTTTAAATCTATAAATCCATTCATACCATTTGAAATAAATATTAATAAAAATACGCCATATATAGGAAAAAATATATCTGAAATTAATTTTTGGCATAATACTTTTGCAACTATAATTGCAATAAAGAGAGGGGAGTCTTTAGTGATGTCTCCAGGGCCATATGCAATTTTTAGAGAAGGAGATATATTTTATTTCGTGGGTGATGAAGACTGTTATGAAAGAGTACAAAATTTTATGTATCCATAAGGATTTTAATAAAGACAATTATTCTGTTGTCTTTATTTTTTTGCCAAAAGTAACAACTTTATGATACAATAAAGTTGTTACTTTGCAAAAAGAGGAGGTTTTTCAGTGATAGAATTTAAAAATGTGAGTAAAGTTTTTAAAAATCAAACTGTTTTAAAGGATGTATCTTTTAAAATAGATAAAGGAGAATTAGTAAGTATTATTGGTGAAAGCGGTTGTGGTAAAACTACCACTTTAAAGATGATAAATAGCCTTATTAAACCATCTTCAGGTAAAATTTTAATTGATGGTGAAAATATTGGATTCAAGGATGTCATAAAATTAAGACGAAATATGGGATATGTTATTCAACAAACAGGATTGTTTCCTCATATGACTATTAGAGAAAATATTGAAATAATCCCGCGTCTAGAAAAAGTAAAAAAAGCTAATATTGAAAAGAAAACTTATGAATTAATGGATATGGTAGGATTGAATGCTGAGGAATATTTAGATCGTTATCCAACAGAACTTAGTGGTGGTCAGCAACAAAGAATTGGTGTTGCAAGAGCATTTGCAACAAATCCAGAAATAATATTAATGGATGAACCTTTTAGTGCATTAGATCCTATAACACGTTTACAGCTTCAAGATGAATTAATTGATTTACAATCTAAATTAAGAAAAACTATTGTTTTTGTTACACATGATATGGATGAAGCTATAAGAATAGCAGATAAAATTTGTATAATGAATGGAGGAAGAATAATTCAATATGATACTCCAGAAAACATACTTAAAAATCCATGCAATGATTTTGTAAGTGAATTTATTGGAAAAAACAGAATATGGTCTTCACCAGAATTTATAAAGGTAAAAGATATAATGATTGATAATCCTATTACCTGTTATAAAAATATATCATTACTAAAGTGTATGGAAAAGATGAGGAGTTCAAAAGTTGATAGCTTAATGGTAATTGATAAATTTAATCATCTTTTAGGAATTGTTACAGCTAAACAAATACAAAATAATATGGATAGAAGTATACCAGTAGAAAATATAATGAATTCTGATTTTATAAAGGCATTTCCAGAGGATACAATTATAGATATATTGGAACTTGTTAAAGAAAATAAAATATCAAGATTACCAGTTGTTGATGAGTGTGGATGCTTAAAAGGTATAATAACGAAAAGTAGCTTAGTTACAACGCTAAGTGAGCAATTTTTAGATACTGAGGAGGTGGAATAAAAATGATGGGATTTTTAAATTATTTAATGGAAGCTAAATCTCAAATTTTTATGTTATTGATTGAGCATATAAAACTTACTTCAGTATCTGTAGGATTAGCAATTATAATTGCAATGCCATTAGGTATATGTATAAGTTATATAAAGAAAATGAACAAGCCTGTTATAGCAATAGCTAATATAATTCAGGCAATTCCTAGCATGGCACTTTTAGGGATTGCAATACCGTTTTTAGGGATAGGAACAACACCAGCCATTGTAATGGTTGTTTTATATTCACTTTTGCCAATAATAAAGAATACAAATACAGGAATTAAAAGTATAAATCCACTGACACTAGAGGCAGCTAGAGGAATTGGACTTACAAAGTTTCAAATTTTAGTAAAAGTTCAATTACCGTTAGCTTTACCTGTTATTATGTCAGGGGTTAGAATATCTGCTGTTACAGCAGTGGGTCTTATGACAATGGCTGCCTTCATTGGTGGAGGGGGACTAGGATATTTAGTATTTTCAGGAATAAGAACAGTTAATAATTATCAAATTTTAGCAGGTGCAATTCCAGCGTGTATATTAGCATTAGCAGTTGATTTTTTATTTGGATTAATTGAAAATTTAGTTACACCTGTAAGTATTCAAAAGGGAAATTCTAAACAAGGAATTTCCAAAGTAAAAAAGAATAAAAGACAAAAAAGTATTCTTGCACTTACAGCTTGTATAATATTAGGAATATTTATAGTAACTAATATATCAGCTAAAAGCAATGGTAAGACCATTACAATTGGAAGTAAGGATTACACAGAACAAGAGATACTTTGTAATATTTTTTCTGAAGCTATAGAGAAAAATACAGATATTTCTGTTAAACGTAAAAGTGCTCTTGGAGGCACACAAATTTGTTTTTCTGCGTTAAAAAGTGGCGATATTGATATGTATGTGGATTATAGTGGTACATGCTATGGAGATACATTAAAATATACACCTATATCTGATGTAGAAAAGGTTTATGACACAGTTAAAACTGATTTTAAAGATAAGTTTAATATTGAAGTATTAAACCAAATGGGATTTAATAATACTTACACTTTAGCAGTTAAGAAAGATACTGCTGAAAAATATAATTTAAAAACAATAAGTGATATTGCAAAAGTAGGAGATGAGTTAACAATATCTCCAAGTCTAGAATTTCTTAATAGAGAAGATGGAATTATTGGATTAAAAAGAACATATAATTTTAACTTTAAAGATGAAATTGGAATTGATGGAAGTCCCAAATATACAGCATTAATGAATAATGAAAGTGATGTTATAGATGCATTTTTAACTGATGGATTATTAAAGAAATTTGATTTAGCTGTCTTAAAAGATGATAAAAAGTTCTTTCCACCATACTATGCTATACCACTAGTTAAAGGAGAAACATTAGAAAAATATCCAGAAATAACTCCTATAGTTGAAGAGATAGCACCTTTATTAACTAATGAAGTAATGATAGATTTAAATTATCAAGTAGATGAGTTAAGAAAAGATCCAAAAGATGTTGCAATAGAGTTTTTAAAAGAAAATAATTTGCTATAAAATTTTTATAAAGACATATATAATAAAATAATATGATTAAGGAAAAGATAAATAAGCCAATGATATTAATTAATATATCATTGGCTTATGTTATAATTATTTTGAATTTAATACATATAATTTATATAATATAATGATAAGATATCTAATATATAAATGCTAAGTGAGTATAGTTAAAAGTTAGGTAATTCTATTAAAAGACTATTTTAGATATAAGAACTTTTCATTATATAGAAAACTTAAAATTATAAAGTACTTAAAACTTATAACAAAAAGTGAGGAATGAAGAGAATGGATTTAGGACTGATACATATTTATTGTGGAGATGGAAAAGGAAAAACTACAGCAGCTATGGGGCTCGGTATGAGAGGTGCAGGAAGAGATAAAAAAGTACTTCTTACTCAGTTTTTAAAAGATAATAATACAGGTGAATTAATTTCTATAGATAAAATTGGACAAAATTTTCAAATAGTAAAGGGAGAACCTGTTAAAAAGTTTTTTAAATTTATGACAGAGGAAGAACAAAAACACACAAAATTAGAACATGAAAAAAGGTTTAAAGATTTAACTTTAAAAGCTATAGAAGAAAATTTTGATATTCTTATATTAGATGAAATTATTGCAGCCACTAATTTAGAATTGATACCTTTAAATATTGTTATAGATTTTTTAAAGAGTAAACCTAAAGGTCTTGAAGTAGTATTAACAGGAAGAAATCCAAATGAAAAATTAATAGAACTTGCAGATTATGTTTCTGAAATTCAAGCAATAAAACATCCTTATAAAAAAGGTATTAAATCAAGAATAGGAATAGAAAAGTAATATGAATTGTTTAATAATAGGGGGATCTAAAAGTGGCAAATCTAACACAGGTGAAAAAATAGCTTTATCTTTAAATAAAGATAAGGTTATATATATAGCTACTATGAGTCCTTATGATGATGAAGATAAAAAAAGAATAGAAAAACATATTATTAGCAGATTTGGATTAGGTTTTGTTACTTTAGAACAATTTAGAGATTTAAATGAAACAATAAAATATATAAATGAAAAAGATACAATCTTAATTGATAGTATAACTTCACTTTTAACTAATGAAATGTTTATAAAAAATGATATAATAAAATGTCCTTCATTAAAAATAATAAGTAATATTAAAGAAATAATAGATACTGTTAAAAATGTTGTAATTATATCAGACTACATATTTAATGATTCTATAGAATATGATGAGATAAGTGAAAATTATAAGAGAGAACTTGGTAAAATAAATAAAGAACTAGCTAAGATATGTGATACAGTTATTGAATGTAGCTTTAGTAATGTAAAAGTACATAAAGGAAATAATTTATTAAGTGAATTAGCTAAGAAGGGATAAATAAAGAGATGAAAAATTTATTTAAAGGGTTTATGATGTCTTTAAGTATGTTTACTATAATTCCAATGCCATATGTAGAATGGGATGAAGATGGAGCTAAAAACATGATGAAGTGTTATCCAATTATAGGCCTTATTGTAGGATGCGTATGGTTTCTAGGATATAAATTAATAAATTATTTAAATATATCTATAGTTTTAAAAAGTGCATTAATAATGATAATACCATTCATAATTACTGGAATGTTACATTTAGATGGATTTATGGATGTATGTGATGCTATTTTATCAAGAAGAGATAAAGAAGAAAAATTAAGAATATTAAAAGATTCTACAACAGGAGCATTTTCAGTTATATCTGTTATTATTTTATTTTTTATACAATTTGGTGCAGTTTATTCATTTTTAGAATATAATAAAAATCCATATATATTGATATTTTTACCTATAATAAGTAGAAATATAGTAGCATATTTTTTTATTACTATAATTACAATTAAAGAAAGTACATTAGGAAGCTATTTTACAAAAGGGACAAACATTAAAGACAAGGTTATTTTAATATTAGAGTTAGTCTTGGTATGTATATTGTTTGGAATTATACTTGGATATACTGGAATAGCAATTTTACTAATTGTTGCAGTGGCTATAAGCTTATGTGTGAAAAAATGCATTAATGAATTTGGTGGAATATCTGGTGATGTAGCAGGATTTTCTCTTGTTGTTGGAGAATTAGTAGGACTGTTTTCAGCATGTATATTTTTTTAAAGAATGAAAAGCTGATAAAATCTAAGTTAAAGTAAATAAGAGTTGAGAATTGAGAGTGAAGAGTGGAGAGTTGAGGAAAAAAATTCTTTGATGGAATTTTTCAAATATAATACTTTTTCAGAAAGTCTTTAGGACTTTCAACAAAAACTTTCAACTTTCAATTATCCACTCTTAACTAAAAAAAGGTTGGTACAGCCACTTTGTTCTAACATTATGTGAATACTTATATAAGGTATCAATGAAAGGAAATAGGAGATATGATTTTAATTTATGGTGGAGCATATAATGGAAAAAATGAATTTGTTAAAAAGAAATATAACTTAGAAAATAAAGATTTATTTTATTGCAATAATTCGAATTTAGATTTTTCATACAAAGTTATAATGGGATTACATATGTTTATAAAAGATTGTGTTTTAAAAAAAATTGATACTTTAGAGATAATAAAAGAAAATTTAGATATTCTTCAGGATAAGATAATTGTATGCGATGAAATAGGCTCTGGAATCGTACCTTTAAATAGAGAAGATAGATTATGGAGAGAAGAATGTGGAAAAGTACTACAATTTTTATCACAAAATTCAAATAAGGTATGTAGAATATTTTTTGGACTGGAGGAAGTATTAAAAGATGAGTAAAATTGAATTGTACCTAATTAGACACGGAAAGACATATTGTAATAAAGAAAAATTATATTATGGCAAAACAGATGTCTCATTATGTGATGAAGGTATTATAGATCTTATAGATAAGAAGAAAAACTATATATATCCTTTATGTGAAAAATATTTTACTAGTGGTTTAAAGAGAGCTAATGAAACTTTTGAAATTTTATATCCAAATGAAGAATATTATTTAGTACCAGAATTGTGTGAATATAATTTTGGTGAATTTGAGTTAAAATCTTATGAAGATTTAAAAGAAAATCCTAAATATCAAGAATGGATTATGGATGAGGTTGGAGAAGTTAAATGTCCTAATGGGGAGAGTAAAAAAGAATTTAAAGAAAGAATATTAAAAGGCTTTTTTAATTTAATATGTGAATTGAGTAATGAAAATATTAAAAGTGCATTAGCTGTTTTGCATGGAGGCACTATAGGAATGTTATTAGAAGAATTATATGACAATAAAAAAAGCTTTATAGAGTGGCAACCACAAGGTGGAGATGGATATAAACTTATAATATCACTAGAAAATGATGTAGAAATAACAAGTGTTAAAGAAATTTTTAAGATGTAATTTTAAAATTCAAAAGATTAAGGGTGGTTTATAGAATGATAGAATTAACTATTGGATTTATTTTGGATCTAATAATTGGAGATCCAGAAAATCCGATACATCCCGTTAGAATAATTGGAAATTTTGCTAGTAAATTAGAAAAAATATCTAGAAAGTTATTTAAGAATTATTTAAAGATAGGTGGCCTTATTACTTGGTTAATAATTATAAGTACTACATTTTTATTTAACTTTTTTATATTAAAGATTGTAAGTGATTTTAATAAGTATTTAGGTATACTTTTAGGTGGAGTAGTAATATATTTCTGTATTTCTGCTAAAGGATTAGTGACAGAAGGATATAGGGTTATTTCATTAGTAAGGAAAGATGATATTAATGCTGCTAGAAAGCAATTAGCCTTTATAGTAGGAAGAGACACTGAAAATTTAGATAAACAAGATATTATAAGAGCCGTGATAGAGACAATTGCAGAAAATATGTCAGATGGGATTATAGCACCAATTTTTTATGCAGGACTTGGAGGCGCACCATTAGCTATGGCATATAAATCAGTAAATACTTTAGATTCTATGTTTGGATATAAAAATGATAAATATATGGAGTTTGGATACTTTTCTGCAAAATTAGATGATGTATTTAATTATATTCCAGCAAGAATTACAGGAATTTTAATAGTATTATCAGCTATGATTTTAGGATATGATTATAAACGTAGTTTTAAAATATATAAAAGAGATAGATATAATCATTCAAGTCCTAATAGCGCTCATCCAGAAGCTGCAATGGCAGGCATATTAGGAATTCAACTTGGGGGAGCAAACTATTATTTTGGAAAATTAGTCAAAAAACAAACTATAGGAGATAGTATTAAGGAAATAGAGATTTTGGATGTAGATAAAACGTCAAAAGTACTTTATTGTAGTACTATTTTATCATACATATTATCAATCATATTAATTTTTATTGGAGGACATATCTATGGCTAATATAGGACATGGTGGAAATATAAAAGAAATAGCAAGACAAAAGGGAATTGATTATAATAATATAATAGATTTTTCATCTAATATTAATCCTTTAGGTATGTCAAATGAAGTAAAGAGAGCTATAATAGATTCAATGGATGATATTAAAAAATATCCTGATATAAGTTACATGGAATTAAAAAAATCAATATCTGAATATGAACAAATTGATAAATCGTATTTAATGTTAGGTAATGGTGCTGCTGAAGTGCTATTTAATATAGTTAAAGCATTAAATCCTAAAAAAGTATTAATACCTGTGCCAACCTTTTCAGAATATAAAGAAGCTGTAGAATGTGTAAATTCAAAAGTTGAATTATATAAAATGAGTGAAAATAATTCTTTTAAAATATGTGAGGATATTTTAGATAAAATTACAGAAGAAATTGACTTGGTTTTTATATGTAATCCTAATAATCCAACAGGAGTATTAACGAATAGAGAATTATTAATGAAAATTTTAATAAAGTCTAAAGAGAACAATAGTAAAGTTTTAATTGATGAATCTTTTATGGATTTTACAATAGGAGATTTTTCAATGGTTAATACTATAGAGGCTTTTGATAATTTAATTATACTAAAGTCGCTTACTAAATTTTTTGCTATACCGGGATTGAGAATAGGATATGGTTTATGTTCAAATAAGGATTTTACAAGTGAAGTTTATAAGATAACTCCAGCTTGGAATATAAATACACTGGCAGATGTAGCAACGAGAGTTTCTTTACAAGATAAAAATTATATGAGAAAAACAATACAATATATGGAAAAAGAGAAAGCTTTCCTATATAATAGTCTAAAGACGTTTAAAAGCTTAAAGGTATATGAGCCTAGTGTGAATTTTATATTTTTTAAAAGCAATTTAGATATTAATTTAAAATCAGAACTACTAAAACACAATATTTTAATAAGAAGTTGTAGTAACTACGATTGTTTAAATGAATATTATTATAGAGTAGCAGTTAAAAGTAGAGAAGATAATACTAAATTAATTTCTTGTATAAAAAATATACTTGGTAATAATGAATAGAATTTTTAAATAATAGAAAAGTAGATTTTAGATAACTATGGATATTTAATAATAAAATAAGCAGTTAAAGTATTATGTTAAAAACTGCAAAAGATGTTTTTGGAGGGTAGTATGAATAAAAAAAATATAATGTTTTTAGGTACAGCATCTTCAGTAGGAAAGAGTACTTTAGTAGCAGCACTATGTAGAGTGCTAAAAAATGAAGAGTTTAAAGTGGCTCCTTTTAAAGCAATGAATATCTCGTTGAATTCCTATGTAACCAAAGATGGTGCGGAAATGGGAAGAGCTCAAGTCGTACAAGCTGAAGCATCTAAAATAGAACCTAGTGCTTTAATGAACCCTATATTATTAAAACCAAGTGGAGGACATACTCAAGTTATAGTAAATGGAAAAGTTTATGATAATATAGAACCTTATAAATATAAAGAACTAAACAAGAAGTTAAAAGGTATTGTAAAAGAATCATATGATGAACTAGATAATGAGTATGAATTAATAGTATTAGAAGGATCTGGAGGCTGTGCTGAAATAAATTTAAAAGATAGTGATATAGCTAATATGAATATGGCTGAAAGTGTTGATGCACCAGTTATATTAGTTGCTGATATTGACAGGGGTGGAGTGTTTGCCACAATAGTTGGTACACTTCAGTTGCTAACAGAAAATGAAAGACAAAGAGTTAAAGGTGTTATAATAAACAAGTTTAGAGGAAAGAAAGAATACTTTGAACCTGGTGTAAAACAATTGGAAGACATAATAAAAATACCTGTTCTTGGAGTAATGCCATATGAATACTTTGATATTGAGGATGAAGATAGTGTTACAGAAAAGATAAGTAATAAAGAATCTACTGAAGGAAAAAATATAGATATAGCTATAATAAGACTTTCTCATATGTCTAATTTTACAGATTTTAATGTACTTAACAGAATAAATGGAGTTAATATAAGGTATGTAGAAAGTACAAAGTATTTAAAAGATCCAGATGTGATTATTATACCAGGAACTAAAAATACAATTGAAGATTTGAGAATCTTAAAGGAAAGTAAACTTGCAGATGAGATAATTAAATTGCATGATAATGGCACATTAGTATTGGGAATTTGTGGCGGATATCAAATGCTAGGAAAGTTACTTCTTGATCAACAGGGTGTAGAAGGAAATACTTTTCAAGAAGAAGGATTAGGTTTACTTGATATAAAGACTAGATTTAATGAAAGAAAAGTAACTAAGCAAGTTGAGGCTCAAGTAGTATCAAATTTAAAAGATATTAATGAAATAGAAAATAAATCATTAGTAGGATATGAAATACACAATGGGATAAGTAAAGTTGGAAAAAATGTAAAACCATTTATAAAGGATTCTAAAGGAAAAGTCATTGGAGTTTGTGATAAAGAGGGATCTGTTGCAGGAACTTACTTGCATGGAATTTTTGATTCGGAGGAATTTACTAATGCATTTATTAATGCATTAAAGAAGAATAACAATTTTAATTTATCAGAAGATGATGAATTAAATAAGATATCTGATTATAAAAATGAGCAATATGAAAAATTAGCAAAAGTGTTTTCAGAAAATATAGATGTAAACAAAATAAAAGAAATAATGGGTATTTAAAATATAAAAGAGCTGTATTAAAATAATTTTATGAATTATTTTGATATAGCTCTTTCATAGATAGGATTTATAGAAATTTTATAATAGCTAGTATTATAAGAAGCACACCAGATAGCCAGGAGAGTTCAACGTTTATATTGTCAGCTAATTTTTTACCAATTATAACACCAATTGATACAGCTAAAAAGCCAATTATGAAACTAAGAATTATGACCTGAATATAATTTATACTTGTCAAACTAGAACCAAATCCAACTGCTAAGCTATCTAATGAAAGTGCAAGAGCTAGATAAAATGATTCTTTTGGACTTAAAGTTTTTGATTTATCAAAGTCAGCTTTTGTCTCATCAGCATAAACCTCAAGTACAAATTTAAAATCAAATAATTTAAATGTTAAAGGGGTATCTATTTGAGAGCACTTAGATATATAAGATTTAAATATGCATTCAAATAAACGATATATACCCAGTCCCATTAAAAGAACAAATCCTATCAACATAGGCAGATTACCTGGTAAAAATTTTTTTACGATAGCTCCAAGTAATAAGGAAATACCTAGTGTACATGTAGATACCAAATTTATTATTAAAGCAGATATTGGCGGGATTTTAATTTTAGATGTACCATAAGCAATGCTTGCAACAAAAGAATCTATACAGATAGATGATACTAATAAAATTGATTCAAGCATAGTAATACCTCGATAACTAATACATACTTATATATATTTTATATTATGAAGAAATACGATATTAGTTACAAAATGTGAGTGAAATGTAATAAATATTACATGATTAAATTTATCTAAGATTAGTATTTTTTATTTAGGCTATGTTTTAGCAGAGTGTTGATATATGCATAAGCAAAGTGAGCGGAATAATTGAACTTAGGAATGCTAAAATGAGTATAGTCCCATTTTAGCTTGCTCCCAATATAAAATTGAGACAAGCAGTAAATGTGACAATACTCATTGAGAATTCTCAAAGTCCAATTACAATGCCACTTTACCTATTGCATATATCAACACACATTTAAAACAGAGCCTTTATTTAAAATAAAATTAAAAACATTTATGTTATTAATGATAAATCAAGTATGATAAAATAAAACATGGTAATAATTTATATTAAAAAGAGTATTATTTTTAAACAAATTGGAGGAAGAATATGTACAAATTAATAGCATTAGACATGGATGGAACATTACTTACAAGTGATAAAAAGGTTTCTGAAAGAAATAAACAAGCTATAAAAGCAGCTGAAAAAAAAGGTGTTAAAGTAGTTTTAGCTTCAGGAAGACCTAGTGAAGGATTAAGACAATATTTAGAAGAACTTGAATTATTAAAAGAGAATGATTATGTTCTTAGTTTTAATGGCGGAGTAGCTCAAAATGCAAAAACTGGTGAAATAATATCAAGAACTGTTTTAAAAGGGAAAGATTTAAAATATATTAATAACATAGCTAAAGAATTAAATGTGAATATACATGCATTTTCTGAAAAATTAGGATTGATAACACCTAAAATTAGCCAATATACAGAAGTTGAAGCAGAAATAAACGGAATTGGTATAAGTATTGTAGATTTTGATAACATAGATGACACTGAAAATATAATAAAAATAATGATTATAGATCCAGAAGAAGTATTAGAAGAAGCAATTAAAAAATTACCTAAAGAAGTTTATGAAAAATATAATGTGTTAAGAAGCACACCTTTCTTCTTAGAATTTATGAACAATGAAGTTGATAAAGGTGAAGGTTTAAAAAGACTTGCAGAAACTTTAGGAATAAAACAAGAAGAGGTAATAGCAATGGGGGATGCAGGAAATGACTTATCAATGGTTAAATATGCAGGTCTTGGAGTTGCTATGGAAAATGGATTTGATGAAGTTAAAGAAAATGCACAATTTATAACTAAAAGTAATGATGAAGATGGAGTAGCTTACGCAATAGAAAAATTTGTTTTATAGTCATGCTGATATTATAGTATAAAGCTTCATGGACTAAGGAATTTGCTTTATATGCGTGTTGATATATGCATAAGTAAAGTGGGCTAAGTAATTGAACTTAGGAATACTAAAAATGACTATAGTCCCATTTTAGCTTGCTCTCAATATGAAATTGAGACAAGCAATAAATGTGACAATACTCATTAACTATTCCCAAAGTCCAATTACAATGCCACTTTACCTATTTCATATATCAACACATATTTAATAATATAATTTCCTAAAGAATAAAAAATCCAACTAAAAATTAGTTGGATTTTTTTGTTATTCAATGAATTTTACACATGTTGGTGATGGAACGTCTTCCGTTCCTATAAATTTTAATGCTCCATTTGATTGTTGAATTGAGAAGATAGATAATGTGTTAGATAGTTCATTTCCACAGATTAAATACTTTCCAGTAGGATCTATTTGGAAGTCACGAGGACATTCGCCTTTACAATCAAATACATCAACATATTCTAATTTTCCATTATCATCATTTATATAAAATAAAGTTATAGTGTTATTTCTTATATCTGAAGTATATAAAAATTTATTGTTTTTGTGTATGTGTATAGCTGATGCTAATTTTTCTCCTTTATAATCTTTTGGAAAAATGCTAGTTACTTCAACTTTTTCAAATGGATTTTCTTTTTTTGAGTTGTATTTTAAAGTGAAAATTTCACAGCTTTTTTCTGCTAAAACATAATAAAATGGTTTTGATTTTGAATAAGTTATATGTTTAGGTGCTGAATTTTTTGGAAAAGAGTAACTTAAATGTTTTTTCGCAACCAACTTATCATTATTAAAAGTATATAACATTAAAACATCTTTTCCAGAATCAACTGATAAAATATATTTTTCATCATGTGAGAAGATAGAACAATTTATATGAGAATTTTCATCGTTTAAATCTTTTTCACAATCTTCATTATTAACAGTTACGTGAGATGTTAAAATTATTCCATCTAAAGTATTAAAAACCTTAATCTCATTTTCATTATAATTTGAAGAAATTAAAAGTTGCTTATTTTTTCTTATGCTTACATGACAAGGTTCTTTACCATCTTCAACATTATAATTAATTAAATCCACATAGTCTTTTTCTCCAAAAAATTTGAATGAAGAAACCCCAGATTGTTTTTCTATGCTACAAGTAGAATATAAAATATTTCTTTCTTTATCAATTGCTAAATAGTTAGGATCATCAATTTCATAAGCTAAATTAATTCTATCTATTTTTCCAGATGATGAATTAAAACTAAACTTATAAATTCCTTTACTATCATTATTTGTATGAGTTCCTATAAAGCCAATTATTATATCTTTATTTACTATCATAAAGTAGTGCCCCCTTTTAGTTTATATAATTATAAGTATATCATAAATAAAATATATTAAATATCCAAAAAATAGATGAAAAATATTGGGAATATTAATATATTAGTAAAATAATTACAAATAAATATCTAAGTATTAATAAAAGTATGTGTATGAAAATAAACTGAATAAAATATTATTATAAATTTAATACTTTTAAATAAGGCTATGTTTTAAAACAGTGTTGATATTGTAGTATAAAGCTCATGGACAGAGGAATTTACTTTAAGAACACTAAAATAAAGCTTAGTCCAATTAATGCATGCTCCCAATCAAAGATTGCTGACAAGCAATTAATTGTACAAATCTTCATTAAGAGTTCTAAAAAGCGAATTCCAATGCCAGTTCGCCCTTATACTAAAATATCAACATTCACTTAAAACATAGCCTTAAATAAATATAAATTATTAAAATTGTAATTTATTTTAATATTAAGAATTAAATATTAAATTTTTATAATTATTGATAAATATTAATTTTTTGGTATAATAATTTGTAAATAACAAAAATTTTAAAAGAATTTATAAAAGCACAAATAAGAAGGGGGGCTTTATTAGTGCCTATAAAAATTCCAACAGAATTACCAGCATTTAAAGTATTATCTAACGAGAATATTTTTGTCATGAATGATAATAGAGCTAAGACTCAAGATATAAGACCATTAAAAATTGCAATTCTTAATTTAATGCCAAAAAAAATTTTAGCAGAAAATCAATTATTGAGGCACTTATCTAATACACCATTACAAGTTGAGGTTAAGCTTATTCAAACTAAAAGTTATGTTTCACAAAATACTCCAATAGAACATTTGGAAAAGTTTTATACTTATTTTGATGATATAAGAGATGAAAAGTTTGATGGCTTAATAATAACTGGGGCACCTGTTGAGCAAATGCCATTTGAGGATATTACTTATTGGAATGAATTAACTCAAATAATGGAATGGAGTAAATCCAATGTTTTTTCAACATTGCACATATGTTGGGGAGCTCAAGCAGGATTATATTATCACTATAATATACCAAAATATAAATTAGAAAAGAAAATTTTTGGAGTATTTTCTCATTGGGTAAATGATGAAAATGCCGATTTAACAAGAGGACTTGATGATATATTTTATGCACCACATTCTAGACATACAGAAGTAAAAAAAGAAGATATAAGTAAAATTTCAGAATTGGAAATTTTATCGGAATCCAAAGAGGCGGGTATCTTTATTGTAGCTACTAAAGATAGAAGAAAAATATTCTTTATGGGTCATCCTGAGTATGATAGAAATACATTAAAAGAAGAATATATGAGAGATAGGGAAAAGGGAGATAATATAGATATACCACAAAATTATTTTGTAGATAACGATATAAATAGTACTCCTAAATTTACATGGAGAGGTAGTTCTAATATAATATTTGGTAATTGGTTAAATTATTGTGTATATCAAAATACTCCGTATAACATCAATGATATCTCTAAGTAATAAGAGCTGTGTTTTTAAACACAGCTTATTTCAATGTACACAAAAATAAAAAATTCTATATTATACTTTTAAACATAATTTTTAACTATCACTTATCAACTTTCAACGAATAAATCGTTACTATAATAATAGTATTATTTAAGGATGTTTAAAAAAATTAATTAAATTAATAAAAAAGCTTGTTTTTTTCGGCAATTCTTTATAAAATTAAAAAAAATAATGTATTTTATCTAAAAATGTTACAAATGATAATTTTTAATGTTAGAATATAAATGATTTTAAAAGGACACATTGATAAGTATTTTCAAATGTCTAATTTATAATGTCTAATTTATAAAAAGTAAACGGAGGATTAGTGTGGAACAGAAGAGAGAGAAATTTTCATCAAGTTTAACAGTTTTTTTAGCAACATTAAGTTCCGCTGTAGGTTTAGGTAATATATGGATGTTTCCTTATATTACAGGAGAAAATGGTGGAGCAGCATTTATTATTATATATTTAATATGTGTTGCTTTAGTAGGATTACCTGTACTTATTAGTGAATTTGTAATAGGTAGAGGTACTAGAAGAAACGTATATGGAGCAATTTCAAAGATTACGGATAAAAAGGGCTTTAAAGTTATAGGTATTTTTGCAATACTAGCAACATATTTTATGTTGTTTTTCTATACAGTAGTTGTTGGATGGGTTTATTCATATGTATTTAAAGCGGTAACAGGGTCATTAAAGGGAGTAACATTAGAATCTGCAAGTAATATATTTTATAATACAAGTGTAGGACCTATAGCTCCAATTATTTGGCAGTTAATTGCATTATCAGTTGGTGGAATAATATTAGTTTTAGGGGTTAAGGGTGGCATTGAAAAGTTAACAAAAACCTTAATGCCTGTTTTAATTTTACTTCTTTTAGTATGTGCTTTTAGAAGTTTAACATTATCAAATGCTATAGAAGGTGTGAATTTTTTAATTAAACCTGATTTTTCAAAAGTACATATTGGAGTTGTACTTTCAGCATTAGGATTAGCATTTTTTAAGCTATCAGTTGGAAGTGGAGCAATGATTACATATAGTAGTTATTATACTGATGATAATAACTTGATTGGTACAGCAGGAAAGGTAGCAATATCAGATACTTTAGTATCATTAATAGCAGGCCTTGCTATATTTCCAGCAGTTTTTTCATTTGGATTAGAACCAAGTAGTGGTCCAGGATTATTATTTAATACAGTTCCATTAATATTTGCTAAAATGCCAGGCGGTTGGATTTTGGTAATTATGTTCTTTGCTCTTACTGCAATGGCAGCTACAATGGCGATGTTATCATTATTAGAAGTTTTAATTGCATTTTTTACAGAAGAATTAAAAATAGAAAGAAAGAGAGCAATAATATTAAATATAATAATATTATTAGGAATTGGATCGTTAGCAGCACTATCAGGTAATGCAGAAGGTGTTTTAGGTGATAAACTAATATTGGGATTATCATTTTTTGATTTATGTGATGTGCTTGTATCTAAGATATTTTTACCTATAAATGGATTGTTGATAATTTTATTAGCTGGATACTTTATAAATAAAAAGTATTTAATAGATCAATTAAGTAATAATGGAATATTAAAGAATGAAGCAATAGTAAAAGCTTTAATTTTTATTATTAAATACATATCACCAATACTTATTATAGTAGTATTTTTAAAATCATTTATTTAAATTAAAGTCAATGCTTTAGTAGTGTTTTATAATATGCACAACTAAGCTCGACTGGTTAAATATTTAATATTAACAAAAATAAGGCTTTGATATAATTGCAAAGCCTTATTTTTTTATTCTTTAACTCTCAATTTTCATATCTTCACTCTGAACTAAAAAGCGTGGAGCATTCATTTGGTTCTACTTAATTATTCTTATTTATAGAAGAAATTAATTAAATTTTAATGTAATTACATAAATATATAATAAATACAATTTGAAATATTAGAATAGTAGGGACCCCTAGTGTAAATTTTAAATGTTTAGTTTTATGTCTGAAAGTAAACATTCCATGAAGCATACCAATAGAACCACCAATTAAGGAGATTACAATTAGAGTTTTTTCAGGAATTCGCCATTCTTTGTGTATTGCACGATTTTTATCAATAAACATAATAGAAAAACCAATGAAATTTATAAATAGTAAATATATAATAAAGATTTTAATCATAATTTTCACCTCAGTGTAAATAATATAGTATATTATTTATCTTAGCATAAGTATGAACTCAAAAAAAAGCTATTTCACAATTAAATAAAATAGCTTTTTATATAAATATCAGTTTTTATATGAATATTATAAGTTTTAATAATTGATTTAGCCTCCAAGAGTTACATCTTGATGGTTATACCAATTTAATGCATCATAAAATTCATGCTCTTTAAATGCAGGCCAATATGAGTCTATTACATAAAAATCTGAATAAACACATTGAGCCGGCAAAAAACCACTAAGTCTTCTTCTTCCACCCCATCTTATAATCAGGTCTATTCTGGAAATATCTTTAGAGTGTATATAAGGTATAATCCCCTTATGAGATGAATCATTTTCTTTTAAGATATTTAAATCCCATTCCCAACCATAGTTCATCAAAAAATTAACTTTAATTCCACCAGTTCCAAAAGTAGTTCTTTTTGAAAATGGTAATAGTTCTTTAGGAAATAATTTTGAATCTGTATTTCCTAAAACTAATATTTCACAATTCTCTTTTGTGAGTAATTTAACAGATTCAATGCAAGCGTCAGTGAAGGCTATTTTTTGCTCACTAGGTCTTTTTGTATTATCTACTGTAAATCCATAAAAAGTTACTTCAGATATACCTTCTTTTTGACACAATTTAAAAACTTCAAGGCCAGGATTTATACCGAAGGAATACCCCTTATCTTTTGTTAATCCGTTAGCTAAAGCCCAACGTCTATTTCCATCTGGAATGACGCCTATATGTTTTGGAATTCTCATTTTTTTATCTCCTAATGTAATAAAATTTTAATGTGATTTAAAAATATTAATCTATAAATATAAGTATATCCAATATAGTTAAAAATACACATATAGGTATTTAGTTATGATAAATATATATTAAAAAGTATTAGAGTATAATTAATTTATTTATTAAGATAGTATAGAAGAGTTTATTAAAAATTTTATTTATATAAAATTAACGTAAATAAATATATTTATTTCTAGGGAGGACATATATATGGCAGTTAATGCAAAAAGACAAAAGGAATTAAAAGCTTTAGGTTTTTTATTACAAAATGACAAAGAACATTTTGCAGTAAGATTTTTAGGTAGAGCAGGTAATTTTACAGTAGAGGAATTAAACAATATAAATGTTATTTCTAAAAAGTATGGTAGAGATTATTGCGGAATGACAACAAGACTTCAAATTGAAGTGCCTTGGATAAAAGATGAAGATGTAGAAAAAGTTATTGAAGAAGCAAAGAAGTTAGGTTTAAGACATGGTGGTACAGGGCAAAAATTTAGACCATTAGTATCTTGTAAAGGTACTGTATGTCTTCATGGAAATATTAATACACAAGAAATATGTAGACAATTAGAAGATAAGTATTTTGGAACAGATACCCCTCATAAATGTAAATTAGCAGTAGTTGGTTGTGCTAACAATTGTGCAAAGGCTAATATAAATGATATTGGTATTATGGGAAGAACAGTACCTGAGTTTGTTTTAGAAAAGTGTATTGGATGTGGACTATGTGTTAAGGCTTGTAGACAAAAAGCTTTAGAAGTAGTTGATAAAAAGATAATACATAATAAAGATTTATGTGTTAATTGTGGTGGATGCGTAAGAGAATGCAAATTAGGCGCAGCTGTTGCAAAAGAAAAAGGTGGAGAAATCTTTGTTGGTGGACGATTCGGTAGAGGAATGAGAATTGGAGACTCTTTAGGAAAGATATTTAAAGAAGAAGAAATAATTCCAATGGTTGATAAAATTGTTGACTACTATAGAGAAGTAGGACAACCTGGTGAAAGAATTTCTAAAGTTATGGATAGAATAGGAAAAGAAGAATTTATAAATAATGTTTTAAATAGATCATCTATTTAAAAATATCAATATTCACTTAAAATGGAGCTGAAATAATATTTATAAAGGAATTAAAAGTTCAAGTGGTAATTAATTAGACAACTTGAACTTTTTAATATATGGAAAATTATGATGTTACTTTAGAAGTAATTAATTATAATAATTGAAAAGATACATATAAAAAAGGCTAAATGGTATTTATCGTAATAATATTTTATTCTTTAGGAATTTATATTATTAAAAAATTTGTGGATAACTTTTAAAATAATGTGTTTTAAAGGTATTATGAGTACCCCTAAAGAATAAAAAATAATCATATGCCGCACCATTATTCCTGCACTGCGTTTGGAAAGGGCGCATGGCTAAAAAAATCGACGGCTCCAAAGTCGCCTTAGCGATTTTGTTCTAAGAAAGACTATTATAACAACATTTAATACAAATAAAGTAATAAAATGTAATTTATATTAAAAAATAATTATTATAAATTAGAATTTTGCTTTTTTTATTATATGTTTTAATATAAAATAAGTATATTAAATTAGAACATATAAATATTTAAATAATTATACAAGGTGGAAAAATAATGATAGCAGTATTAGGAATAAAAAAGAATACACCAATAGAAATTAGGGAAAAATTAACTATAAAAGCAAACAAACATGATGAGTATCTAAATAGTTTGTTACAATATTTGGATGAAGTTATCATACTTGCAACTTGTAATAGAACAGAAATTTATTTTAATGTTTCTTATATTAATGAAGAACTATTAAAAAAGATTTTTGAAGTTTTGAATTGGGACTATAGTTATAAAGAACATGTTTTTATATCAGAAGATAAAAGAGCATGTAAGCATTTATTTGAAGTGACTTGTGGTTTTCACTCAAAAATATTAGGGGAAGATCAAATTCTAGGTCAAGTAAAAAGTTCTTATTTTAAGTCTTTAAATATAAAAGCTCTTAATTTAGAACTACAACGATTATTTCAATATGCTATAACATGTGGGAAAAAGTTTAAAAGTCAATCGAGATTATTTGAAATTCCAGTATCATCAGCATCAATAGTTGTAAATGAATCTATTAATAAAGAATGTAAAAAATTCATGGTATTAGGATATGGTGATGTAGGACGTTTAACTATGAAATATTTACTTGCACATAATATAAATGAAGTCTATTTAGCAGTTAGAAATAAGAAAATAAAGACTGGAATTACTGATGATAGAGTAAAAGTAATAGATTTTGAAGAAAAAAATAAATACATAAATGATATGGACTGCGTAATTTCATGTACATCAGCACCTCATATAGTTATAAAAGAGCAGGATATAAATGAAGTAGGAAACAAAATACTAATTTATGATTTAGCAGTTCCAAGAGATGTTGATGATGAGATTAATTATATAGATAGAGCTGAGGTTTATAACATAGATAATATAAGTCACATAAATGATGGTAATAAAAAAATGCGTTTTGATAAGATGGATTCAAATAAATTTATTTTAGAGAAATACTTAAATGAGTATTATGAATGGAAAAGACTAAGAAGTATCACTCCATTAATAGAAGAGTTAAAAGTAACTTCTAAAGAAATATATGATAAGAGAATGACTACATTTAAAAATAAATGTAAAGACAAAAATGATATTGACTTAGCGAATAAAATGATAAAGAGTACATCTGACTATTACATAAATAGAGCTATAGAGGTAATGAAAGAAGAAACTTTAAAGGGAAGTGAAGAGGAATGCTTAAGAATAATAAAGAGCATATTTATGGAGAAAAAATAGATTATTCCTTTGTTTCACTATTTTCTTATAAAATAAATATTGGTGTGATTGGTGGAGGAAGAGCTGGATTTATAAAGATTAAACATTTTTTAAAAATAGGCTGCTATGTTGAAGTCATTTCAAAAGATTTTTGTGAAGAAGTAATAAGTTTATGTGAAGAATTTAAAGAAAGACTGATTTTAATAAAAAATCAGTTTAATTATGAGTTTTTAGAAAATAAACATTTAGTTCTGATAACAATAGATGATAGAGAAATTAACGATAATATAAAAAAATATTGTGATAAGAATTATAAAATATATATAGACTCTTCAAGTTTTAAGAATGGCATGGGTGTTATACCTGTTCAAAGAAATCTTAAAAATATAACTTTTGCATTAAATACAAATGGTGGAAATCCTAAAGGTTCAGTAATGCTTGCAAATAAAGTACAAGATCTATTAGAAAGTTATGATGATTTTATAGCTTTAACAACTAAGATTAGAAATAAAGCTATAAATCTTTCAAAATATAAAAAAGAGATAATAGATTTTATTTCTTGCGATGATTTTAAGTTTTTTTATGACAATCATAAAGAGGAATTAGTATTAAAACTTTACTTTGAAGAAGAAATATTAAATAAATTAATATAGATTATATTTTAAGTTAAAAATTTCGATAGATAAAGGAGAAGTAAGAATAATGAATGAATTAATAATAGCAACTAGAAAAAGTAAGTTGGCTCAAGTTCAAACTGAAATAATTATGGATAAATTAAAATCAAAATTTAATATAAATGGTAGAAAATTACTTATAGTAACTGAGGGAGATAGAAAGCTAGATGTATCATTAAATAAAATAGGTGGTAAAGGACTTTTTGTCAAGGATATCGAACTTGCTCTTTTAAATAAGGAAGCTCATGCTGCAGTTCATAGCATGAAAGATGTTCCTTTTGAAGTTAGTAGTGAATTTGAGATTACAGCTATAACAGGAAGAGAAGATATTAGAGATGCATTTATTTCAAATGGAGATATCTCATTTAAAGATCTTAAACAAGGTGCTAAAGTTGGAACAAGTAGTATAAGAAGAGCAGCACAACTAAAACTGCTAAGAAATGATTTAGAGATAGTACCTATAAGAGGTAATGTTCAAACTAGATTAAAGAAAATGGAAGAACAAAACTTAGATGGAATCGTGCTAGCAGCAGCAGGTCTTAAAAGACTTGGTGATGAAAATTTAATAACAGATTATTTTGACCCAAAGGAATTTTTGCCAGCAGTTTCTCAAGGGGCACTTGGAATTGAGTGCTTAAAAGATGGGGATGCTAATAAATATTTTGAAGCTTTAATAGATGCAGAAGCAACTTTAACTGTGGAAGCTGAAAGAAGTTTTATGAAAGAATTACAAGGTGATTGTCATAGCCTTATTGGAGCTTATTCAGAAATTCAAGGTGATGATTTATACATGATTGGAATATATGATATAGGTGGAAAAATAGTTAAAAAAGATATTTTAGGATGCAAAACTAATAATATTGAATTAGGAAAGAAATTAGCACAAAAAATATTAGAATAATGTTATTTAAGTATGATATTGATGTTTTAATATAATGATAATCATAGAGGAAGTTTGATTTCAAAAATTATAAAAAACAAACTCTAACTATAGATAGCTTTTATACTAAAACATTGATATTCATTTAAGGTGCATATTGAAAATTTACTGAAAGGTGGCTTAGAATTAATAAGAGGTTTATGTAGTAGGCATAACATCTTATTAAAAATAGATTATGAATAAAGTATATATTATAGGTACAGGACCAGGAGATGAAGAGTTATTAACTATAAAGGCTGTGAACAAATTAAAAGAATGTACAGCAGTTTTATATGATAGATTAGTTTCAAATAATATTTTAAATTATTTAAGCGATTCTTGTGAAATTTATTATTGTGGAAAAGAACCAGGAGCACATTATAAAACACAAGAAGAAATAAATGAAATGCTAGTAAAATTAGCAAAAAAAGGTCATATAGTTGGAAGAGTTAAAGGTGGAGACCCCTATGTTTTTGGAAGAGGAGGAGAAGAAGTATTAGCTCTTAAGGAAGAAAATATTCCGTTTGAAGTAATACCAGGAGTAACTTCTCCAATAGCAGTATTAAATTATGCAGGAATCCCAATAACTCATAGAGGAATAGCTCAAAGTTTTCATGTTGTAACTGGAATGTCAGCAAAACATATTAAGTCTAATTTCAAAGCATTAGCTATGGAAGAAGGAACTTTAGTATTTATGATGGGATTAAGCAATTTAGAAAACATAGTACATGAACTTGTATTAAATGGAAAAGATATTTCTACACCTTGTGGAGTTGTTATGAGAGGAACTTCAAGTAAGCAAAAGAAGGTAGTTGGAACTCTAGAGAATATATGTGAAAAAGTAGAGGAAGCTAAATTACAATCACCATGTATAATTGTTATTGGTGAAGTGGTTAATTTAAATGAAGACTTAGCTTGGTATGAACATAAACCTTTGTTTGGCAAAAATATTTGTGTAACTAGATCTCAAAAACAAGCAGCTACTTTAAAGCAAAAGTTAAGAGATATGGGTGCTGAAGTTACGGCTTTAAGTGCTATAGAAATAGAAAGTACAGCTAGTAATTTAGATATCTATATGGATGATTTAGAAAATTATGATCATATAGTATTTACTTCTGTGAATTCAGTTGATATATTCTTTGACTATTTAATAGAAAAGAAATATGATATAAGAAAATTACAAGCTAAAGTATCAGCTATAGGTAAAGCAACATGGCAAGCTCTTGAAAGAAGAGGTATAATATGTTTTGTGAAAGCTAGAGAATTTATAGGTGCTGGATTAATAAAAGTGTTAAAACCACATGTTAAAGAAAATGAAAAAGTACTTATTCCATGTTCATCATTAGCAAAGTCAGATATAGCAGATGAATTATCTAATGTAGGTGCTAATGTAGATAGAGTATTTATTTATGATACAGTAAAAGGAAGAGTAAGAAATAAAAGAGCATTTGATGAAGTTGATATAGTATTTTTTACAAGCCCATCAACTGTATATAACATGATAGATATGGTTGGCTTAGATGCTATTAAAGAAAAACAAGTTATAGCAATAGGCACTAGAACTAATAAACCACTTGAAGAGTTAGGAATAAAGGCTTATATTTGTAAGGAGCATTCACAAGATGGATTTTTAAAAGAAATTGAGTCATTTGTAAAAGATATGGAGGCGTAATTATGATAAAAAGAGGTAGAAGATTAAGAGCAACATCAGCTATTAGAGATATGATAAGAGAAACTACACTACATACTAAGGATTTTATATATCCTATATTTGTTGTAGAAGGAGAAAATATAAAGAAAGAAATTTCTTCTTTACCAGATAATTATCATTATTCAATAGATAGATTACATGAAGTAATTGCAGAAGTTGAAAAAGCTAACATTGCAGGAGTGCTTTTATTTGGTATTCCAGAGCATAAAGATGCTTGTGGAAGTGAAGCATATAATGATAACGGAATTGTTCAACAAGCTGTAAGAAAGATTAAGGAGTTAAATAAAGAACTACTTGTTATAACAGATGTTTGCATGTGTGAATACACATCTCATGGACATTGTGGAATAATTCATGAATCCGATGTAGATAATGATGAGACACTTGAATACTTAGGAAAAATTGCAGTATCTCATTCAAAGGCAGGAGCTGATATGGTAGCACCTTCAGATATGATGGACGGTAGAATTGGATTTATGAGAAAAGCATTAGATGACAATGGATTTAAAAACGTAAGTATAATGAGTTATTCTGCAAAATATTGTTCAGCATTTTATGGACCATTTAGGGAGGCAGCAGGATCAGCACCAGAATTTGGGGATAGAAAAACTTATCAAATGGATCCAGCCAATAGATTAGAAGCATTAAGAGAAACAGAAAAAGACATAGAAGAAGGCTGCGACATTATAATGGTTAAGCCAGCATTACCTTATTTAGACGTAATTAGAGAATGCAAAGAAAACTTTAAGATGCCTCTTGCAGCTTATAATGTAAGTGGTGAATATGCAATGGTTAAAGCAGCAGGCAAACAAGGACTTATAGATGAAGAAAGAATAATAATGGAAATTTTAACTTCAATAAAGAGAGCTGGAGCAGATATAATAATAACTTATCATGCATTAGAAGCGGCACAAATTTTAAATAGATAAATTTTAGTTGAGAATTGATAGTGGAAAGTGTAGAGTTAAGGAGAAAATTCCTAGTAGAATTTTAAAATATATTTTTTAGAAAGTCTTTAGGAGTTTTAACTGAAACTCTCAATTATCCACTTTTTATTGAATATATTGAGTAAAATTAAGTTTTATTACAAGTATTTTAATGATATGTACAGGGAGTGAATATAATGAATAGTTTAGAGATATTCGAAGAATCAAAGAAATATATGCCAGGTGGAGTAAATAGTCCTGTTAGATGTTTTAAAGAGATGGGAATGAATCCTCCAGTTATAAAGTCAGGAAAAGACGTAATTATTAAAGATGAAGACGGAAAAGAATATATAGATTTTGTTTTAGCATGGGGGCCACTACTTTTAGGACATTGTGATGAAGATGTAGTAAGTGCTATTAAAGAAACATGTGAAAATGCTTTAGCTTTTGGAGCACCAACTAAGTTAGAATTAGAACTAAGTAAATTTATGTGTGAAAATTTAGATAATGTAGACATGATAAGAATGGTTAATTCAGGTACAGAAGCTACTATGAGTGCTGTAAAGCTTGCAAGAGGATATACTGGAAAGAGTAAGATAGTTAAATTTGCAGGATGTTATCATGGACATTTTGATGGATTTTTAATAGAAGCAGGTTCAGGAGTACTTACAGAAGGAATTCCAGGATCTCTTGGAGTACCAAAGGAAAGTGTAGAAAACACATTAATAGGACTATATAATGATAAAACTCAAATAAAAGAACTTTTTAAAAAGCAAGGAAATGAAATTGCTGCTGTTATCATAGAGCCAGTTGCAGGAAATATGGGTGTTATAAAGGCCAACGAAGATTTTATTAAGGAATTAAGATCTTTATGTGATGAATATGGTGCATTGCTTATATTTGATGAAGTAATGACAGGATTCAGAGTGGCATTTAAGGGAGCACAAACATTATTTGATGTTAAGCCTGATTTAATTACATATGCCAAAATAATGGGTGGCGGTCTTCCATGTGGAGCATATGCTGGTAAGAAAGAAATAATGGAAAAGTTATCTCCATGTGGAGGAGTTTACCAAGCAGGAACAATGTCAGGAAATCCTATTGTAATGGCAGCAGGACTTGCTACATTAACTAAGCTGAAAAATAATATGGAATTATATGATCATGTTGAAAAAATGGGTAAAAAACTTCAAGAAGGTCTTATAGAAATAGCAAAAGAAAATGATGTACCATTAACAATAAATAGGGTTGGTGGAATGTTAACATTATTCTTTACAGAATTAGAAAAAGTAAATACATATGAAGATGTGAAAACTTGTAATAACGAAAGATTTAAAAGATATTTTAAACACATGTTAAATGAAGGCTTTAATATTGCACCATCACAATTTGAAGCTATGTTTTTAAGTGTAAAGCATACAGAAGAACATATTGATGAGTTCTTAGATGCATTTAAGAGGTTTTCTGTAAATGAAAAATAATAAAGCTATTATATTAGTTAGTTTTGGTACATCAAATACCGAAGCTATAAAAAAATGTATAGATCCAATAGAAAATGAGATAAGAGAAGTTTATGGAAGTGAATATTTAGTTTTTAAGTGTTTTACATCTAAAATAATACTAAGAAAATTATCAAATGATTTTGGTATTTATATATTACATTTTGAGGAAGCTTTAAGAGGTGCAAAATTAAAGGATTGTACGGATATTATAATAATGCCTTTAAATGTACTTCATGGAAATGAGTATGAGAAAATAAAAGAATTTGTTTCTAAATATAGTCATGAGTTTAATAAAATTATATTAGGAAATCCTATTTTACAATTAGATAATAAATCTAAAGGAATGGTATTTAGTAATATAGTAGACGGTATAAAAAATGAATTACCTAAAGATAAAAATTTATTATTAATAGGTCATGGTACAACAAATAAATCTGATATTGTATATAGCATGTTTCAAAAAGAATTATTAAATATGAATTATGAAAATGTACTTATAGGAACTTTAGAAGGAAAAATTTCTATAAATGAAATTTTAGATAAAATTATAATAAGACAAATAAAAGAAATAACTATAGTACCATTTTTATCAGTATCTGGTAAGCATATTACTAAAGATATATTTGGAGAAAATAAGGATTCATGGAAGTGTATGATAGAAGCTAAAGGTGTAAAAGTAACATGTTTTAATAAATCTTTAACAGAACTTTTAAGTGTAAAAAGATTATATATAGAAAATATTAAAGAGTTAATAAATAAATTATAATTATTAAATGGTAACAATATAAAAGAACTAAATCTGAATGATTAAATTAATCTATCAGATTTAGTTCTTTTAGGTTTAATAATTAGGCTATGTTTTAGCAGAGTGTTGATATATGCATAAGCAAAGTGGGCGGAATGTAAAAAGGAAACTCGACTTCGCTGAGTAAGTTCGAGGAGCGAAATATAAAATTTCGACTCTCACTTAAGAACACTAAAATGAGTATAGTTCCATTTTAGCTTGTTCCCAATATAAAATTAGGACAAGCAGTAAATGTAACAATACTCATTAAGGGTTCTAAAAGTCCATTTACAATGCCACTTCACCTATTGCATATATCAACACTGTTTTAAAACATAGCCAATAATTATAATGTTTTTTTATGTGGATATATGTTTAATGAATATTGATATGTTATAAATGTGATTTTATCCATTGGCTAATATCATCAATCACATAATCACGTTCAGGTTCGTTAAGAATTTCATGATATAAACCATCATAAATTTTAATTGTTTTATCAGATGATTTTATTGCATTATAGAATTTCTCTGAATCTTTACATGAAACAAGCTTGTCTTCTTTTCCGTGAAGAATTAATACTGGAAATTCAAATTTATGTAAATCTTTATTTAAAGATTTAAGAGCTTTTTGAATTTCAGTATATAAGCTATCTGAGACTTCTTTTAATATTAAAGAATCTTTAATATAATTATTTACTACATTTTTATCACTACAAATTAGTTTTTCTACATCATTTGCAATATAAGTATCATTAGTATTATTTGTTAAAGCGCTAGACATAATAAGTCCACTAGCTTTATTGGGATAGTTTATTGCAAATTCTGCTATAGCTAATCCCCCTAAATCATGTCCAATTAAAAATATTGGTAGATGTTTATTTTCTTTTTTTGCTATATCTACCATAAAATTTATATCTTGAATTATTTCATCAAAGTTATTACAATGACCTCTTGTACCATGAGATTTTCCATGTCCTCTATGATCAAAAAGATAAGTACTAAAACCATCCATATTTAAATTTTTAATCAAATGTTCATAACGATTACAATGTTCGGTTAAGCCATGAGCTATAATAAGCACTGCTTTAGCATTATCAACTAAGCTTTTTCTTACATAAAGCTTAGTCCCATCAAATGAATTTAGAAATTGTGAAATAATCATAAGTAATTATATCCTCCTAAAAATTATATTTTAAGTATTTTTATGAGATATATTATAATACTTACCATAGAATTTATATAGTGTATATTGTAAAATAATTTATAAATTTAAAAATTTACACTAATAAATAGATTTGTTAATATATAAATAAGTGTATTAGTATATAATGATAAATAAGGAGGAGTATATATGGATGACAAAATTATAGATTTTAATGAGTTGAAAAATAAAGCTAAGGATAAAGATGTAGATAAATTTGAAAGTTATATTTATTCTATGTATTATGAATTAGCTGCTGGAAATTTAACAATGCAAGATTTTTCTAAAAATATCATGACATATATGGGAGAAAATAACATTTCACAAGATAAGTTATTAAATATACAGAAGAAATTCTTAGAGAGATATGGAATAGACTCTTCTATGATTGAAGAACAACTAAAAATGGCAGGTATAAATTTAAATAAAATGCCAAATGGTTATGAGTCTATTAGAAAAACCATGGGATTTCAAGAAAAATATAAGAGCAGAATTAAAGTGAAAACAGTATCTGAATACACAATAAGTAATGAGAAAAATAATCTAACAGCATTAATAGAAGAAGATCAAATGAGGTTAATAAGTCTTCAAAAGATAGATTTAAGTGATAATGAATTAAATGAATTTATATGTTCATATAAAAAAGTTATAGAAAATGATAAATTAAAAGTTGTATTATCTGAAAACATTAAATCATATGAATATTAAATGTGAATAAAACCCTCTTTTAAACAAAGAATATATTAAAACCTATTGTTTAGAAGAGGACTTTTTATATGGAAATAAGAAATAAGAAGCACTATGATAGAGTAGTTTTAACTATGAAAGAAAAGTATGTGGGCATAAGGAACAATTTTAAAAAGATATATCTATTGATAAAGGAGCAATGCTATAATCATGTGTTGATATATGCCACTTTCCCCATTGCATATATCAACACATATCCTAAAATTAAAATCTCCATTATATTAATTAATATAATGGAGATTTTTTTACTATAAACTTTAATACTTCTTTGGTTAGATCGATTATATCTTGTGTAAATATGTTTGACATATCATGTGAAGTACCTTCTAAAGGTACTAATTGAGCAGATGCTTTTTCCTCAACACATTTATTATATAAGTCTAAAGAACTTTCATAAGGAACAAGGGAATCACTCTTACTATGAATTATCAAAGTATCTGGAATGTTAGAATTAATATAATTAATAGGGTTAAATTCAGAGGCTATAGAGCTTCTATCATTTATAGAATTAAAAATATTTGTTAAGTCCCAATTCAAATCAGATGTATCTAACAAATTAAGATCTGTAGGACCGAAAAAATCAATGACATATTTCACTTTTGAAGGATACTTAGCTAAATCTACATCATCAGTAAAATCATCATTTGAAGTATATGCACTCATCAATGATAAATGAGCACCAGATGACATACCTATAATTCCAATTTGGTTTGGATTCATATTATAGTCTTCGCTATTTTTGTAAATCCATCTTAAAGTATCTTTTATATCACATATTTGTTTTTCGAAATTTTCATGCGAACGCATAAGTTCGTATTCTGTACTTATTATAGTAAATCCATTATTTCTAAATATATCTAGTATTGGAGTGATAAATTGAGGAATGCTCTTATCACCATATACCCAACTTCCACCATGTACATATAGAATTACAGGAGAACTCTTATAGATATTTTTCAAAGGTTTATAAATATCTAATTTTAATTGTACATTATTAGTATCTTTATAGATTATATCTTTATAATCTACATCATTAGTCGGTGAGAATTCAAATTCTTTATTTAACGAAAAATTATCTTTTAAAGAAATTACATCTTTAACAATAGTATAAGTTAATTGAATTTTTTTTCTAAAGATTATTCCTAAGCTAATACTTAAAATTAATATAATTATTAATGAAAATTTAAAAATTTTTTTTATAATACGCATAAAAACACCACAACTTAAAATTAATATAATAACTATTATATCATAAGTATATAATGATTATACTATGTATTAATTTAATAAATATATATGATTTATTTAAGATTTTAGGAGAAATAATATGTTAATAGAAATCATATAAATAATTTATAGATAATAAAAATAGAGAATACAGTCGCCTGCTAGATTTTTTCAAATGAATTTAAAAAGGCAGATGCGTAAAAAAATAAACGCTCTACAGTCGCTTAGTGATTTTTTTATAAGGAGAGAATATATGAATAATCCTTTTGATATACTTATATATTTAGATGAAAACTTAGTTAGAAATTTATCTTCTTTAGTTTTATCAGGTTATATAGATACAAGAATTCAAAAAAGAATTAGAGATGCAAAAGTTTCTGAAGGAGTTCATTTTGATAGTAGGAGTGGTTCTTTTCAACAGGAAACTGAAGGAAAAAACGAAAGAGAAGGATATAGAGATGAAAATAAAGGCAATTTGGTAAATGCAGAACAGCATAATCAAGTATGGAAAGATTTTAATGGTACAGGAAACGTAAGGTTAGAAGAAGAAATACGTAGGACATATACAACATTTGTTCTTAATGGAAATCTTAATAATTTTTTTAATAAAGGGGAAATATTGCATTCTAGAAATGCTATTAATATATTAAACGATGAAGTTGAATCAGGAGAATTAGTAGAAATCACAGGACAAATAACTAATCAATCAATTGTGTCTTATGTAGAAACTTTAATTGCTTTATTAAGTGCTATAGGGTGTGACAAATTAGATCCATTATTAGATAAAGAAAAATATAAATTTATAAATTTTTCAGTTCTCTTAAAATTATTAAATAACTTAAAAGGAACACTGACTTTAAATAATACTGAGGATTTAATTATGACCACAGGGGATTGTACTACTGTTTTAACTGTTAATAAAAACAATTTTATGAATAACGATTATAATATCTTTGATAAAATAAATTGTGAATGTAAAGTAATTGGCAAGGTAGTAAAAACATGCTGTGGATCAGGATGTATAAATTTTTTAAGAAAAACAGGTACAGAAAAGTTTTATGAAGATCTTTTAAATTATTGTGATTCGCTTTTAGAATGTTTAAAAGATAATGGGATAATAGTACCTGAAAGACCTTGTTGCAAAGTTGAAAATAAGGGAATACAATTAATGCCAATAAGCATTTCTATCTGAGAATAGTTATGCTTATTTGTATTTAAAATAAAAACACTTGTTTTCTGTATAAGGACATGATAATATATATATATTAAGAAAAGGCATATATAATTAGATAAAGAAATTGGGGTGATTGAATGGAATTTATAAGTACTAGAGGAGTGGAATATGGGGTATCCTCTGCAATGGCAATAATAAATGGAATTTCTAAAGATGGAGGACTTTATGTACCTGAAAGTTTTCCTAGTGTATATTCATCATTAAAGAATAAAAAGGAATTTAGTTATGAAGAATTAGCATTTGAAATTATTAATGAATATTTTACTGATATTGATGATGAAGATTTAAAGAACGCAATTAATGAATCATATAATAATAGGTTTGAAGTTAAGGTACATAATAACTTTTTAGAATTATATCATGGTCCAACTTGTGCATTTAAGGATGCAGCATTACTATTTCTTCCACAGATAATGAAAAGAGCAAAAAAGATTTGCAATAAAGAGGAAGATATAGTAATATTAGCAGCGACATCAGGAGACACAGGAAAAGCAGCCTTAGAAGGATTTAAAAATGTTGATGGATTTAAAGTAGTGGTATATTATCCTAAGAAAGGTGTAAGTGCTATACAAGAAAGACAAATGATAACTCAACAAGGCAATAATGTTAAAGTTATCGGCATAAATGGAAATTTTGATGATGCACAAAAATCTGTAAAACAAATATTTGGAGATAATGATTTTAAAGATAACTTATTAAAGAAAGGATTTGCTTTATCATCTGCAAATTCTATAAATATAGGGAGATTAGTTCCACAAATAGTATATTATTTTTATGGGTATTTCAACTTGGTGAAAAAAGGGGTTATAAAACAAGATGAAAAAATTAATGTAGTAGTTCCAACAGGGAACTTTGGAAACATATTAGCATCATACTACGCGAAACAAATGGGACTTCCTATAGATAAATTTATTTGTGCTTCAAATGAAAATAAAGTTTTAACAGATTTCTTTAAAAGCGGTATTTATGATAAGAGACGTGAACTTGTATTAACGGAATCACCATCAATGGATATTTTAGTATCATCTAATCTTGAGAGATTGTTATTCGAGGCAAGTGGACGAAATTCAGAAGTTATAAATAATCTTATGAATTCATTGAATGAAAATGGCGTATACGAAATAAATGATGACATGAAAAAATTTATGAAAGAGTTTTATGGAGAATATGCTACAACAGAAGAAGTATCTAATGCAATAAAAGAAGTTTATGAAAAAGATAATTACTTAATGGATACTCATACGGCTGTTGGTTATGTTGTTAAAAATAAATATCAAGCAGAAACTAATGATACTAAAGAAGTGTTGATAGCATCAACTGCTAGTCCATTTAAATTCCCAAGAAGTATTTGTAAAGCACTAAATATTTCAAATGATGAAATTGATGATTTTGAGGTATTAAAGAAGTTATCTGAAATTACAAAAAACAATATACCATATAGTTTGGTTAATTTATCGGAATATGAAATTCTTCATGATGAAGTTTGGGATAAGTCTGAGATGAAAAAAGCATTACTTTCTTATCTTGGAATTGAAGGATAAATTATGATTAAAGTTAGAGTGCCAGCTACGTCAGCAAATATGGGACCAGGATTTGATTCAATAGGAATGGCAGTAGAATTATATAATGAATTTGCCTTTAGAGAAATAAATGATGGATTAAATTTTAATGGGATACCAGAAGAATTTTGTAATGAAGATAATATAATATATAAAGCTATGAAGTATTGCTTTAATAAGGCAGGTTATGTAATCAATGGGCTTGAAATATCTATATTAAAGCAAGATATACCTATATCAAGAGGACTTGGAAGTAGCTCTAGCTGCATAATTGGGGGATTAGTTGGAGCTAATGAAATTTTAGGGGGAAAATTTTCAAAGGATGAACTATTAGAAATGGCTGTTGAAATAGAAGGTCATCCGGATAATGTTGCACCAGCTCTATTTGGGGGAATAGTTGTTGCAATAATTGAAAATAATAAGACTGTATATAATAAAATAGAAATTAAAGATAAAGTTAAATTTATAACTATAATACCTGATTTCAGATTATCTACTGAAGAAGCAAGAAAAGTTCTTCCAAAACAAATTTCAAGACAAGATGGAATTTATAATATTGGGAGAGCAGCACTTATGATTTCTTGCTTTGCTACTGATAGATATGATTTAATAAGAAGTGCTTGTAATGATGCACTTCATCAAAATTATAGAAAAGAGTTGATACCTCACTTTGATGACGTTTATAATAAATGTTATGAGCTTGGAGCATTAGGGTGCTATTTGAGTGGTGCAGGACCAACTATTATGTCTATAATCGATAATGGGGCTAATGGCTTTAGCAATAATATTAAGCAATATTTAGAAGATCATAGTATTAAATGGGGAGTTTTAGAATTACAAGCAGATAACAAGGGGGCATTTGTAATAAAAGGAGATTGTCGATGAAAGGAAATTACTTAGTTATAGACAAAAGAGTTTTACCGGATGTTTATGAAAAAGTTGTTTTTGCTCAAAAGCTATTGAAAGATGGCAAGGTCAAAGAAATTACTGAAGCTACGAAAATAGCAGGGATAAGTAGAAGTGTATATTATAAATATAAAGATTATATATTTGATTTTGCAGAGACTTCTCAAGGCAAAAAAGTGACTTTCAATTTAATAGTTAAAGATCAAACAGGGGTTTTATCTGGAATAATAAATTATATTTCAGAACAAGGTGGTAACATACTAACTATAAATCAAGGTATACCTATAAATGGAATAGCAAATATAAGTGTTACAATTGATATGTCTACATTAATAGGAGATATAAAAACACTTTTAAATGGTTTGTCAGGAATACAACATGTTGAAAAAATAGAATTTGTAGCAATGGAATAAATTTAAAAAGTTATGTGATTAACTAAAAGGGGCTTATAAGGTAACATTTTAATAAGATTTATTAAAATGTTACTAAATATAAATAATTTAGTATAAATAAATCTAATTTATTAACAAGAAGAAGGCGTAGTAATATACGAACATTATATATTACTACGTCTTTTTCTTAATGTGTAAAAATATAGATTAGAAACCGATAATATAGGGAAATAACTAATAAATATGATATAATTGTAGTTATAAAAATTACATATATTAGGGGGATAACCATGGCAGTAAAGATAGTAACAGACAGTACTAGTTGTATTCCACAAAAATTACTTGAAGAATATGATATTTCAATTGCTTCATTGAATGTTATTTTAAATGGAAAAAGTTATAAAGAAATTGATTTAAATAACAAAGAATTCTATGAAGAGATGGAAAAAAGCAATGAAATTCCAACTTCATCACAACCAAGTATTGATGAACTTTTTAAAATATTTAAGGAAAAAGTAGTTAATGGACATGATGTTGTAGGAATATTTTTATCATCAAAGATGAGTGGAACATATTCAAGTTCTAATTTAGTTCGTGAAATGATTTTAGAAGAATATCCTGATGCAAAAATAGAGCTAATAGATTCAACAACTAATTGTATGCAGATGGGATATCAAGTGTTGGAGGCTGCAAGAAGTGCTAAATTTGGAAATAGTATAAATGAAGTTGTTAAAGCAGCAATACAAGTAAAAGAAAATAGTAGATTTTTATTTGTACCAGATACACTAAAGTATTTAAAAAAAGGTGGAAGAATAGGCGGAGCTTCTGCTTTACTTGGAACAATACTTCAAATAAGACCTATTTTAACAGTAGAGAATGGGGAAACTACAGTATTTGATAAAGTAAGAACAAAGAAAAAAGCAGTTGATACAATAGTAAATGAAGTTATAAAGAATGTTAAAGAAAAAGGTTTAGGCGAAGTTATAGTTCATCATATTAATTGTGAAAGTGAAGGATTAGAACTTGCTAAAAGACTAGAAGAAAAATTAGATATACCTGTTACTATTCAATATATAGGCCCTATAATAGGATTACATGTAGGTCCAGGCAGTATGGGGGTTGCATACTATACTAAATGTTAAATTCTTATATATAACAAAGACAAGTTTAATTAAAATCGCTAAATTTAAATTATTAATAATTTAAATTTAGCGATTTTTTTATTAGGCTGTGTTTTAAATATGTGTTGATATATTAATTTTTAGTATTCCTAAGTTCAATTACTAAATTCACTTTGCTTATACATATATCAACAGGCTGCTAAAACATAACCTTTTATTATTAAGAAATAAAAAAATTTAAGATTAAAAAGTGTGGCGAAATATAAAATTAGAAACTTTAATCTAAAATGTGGTGAAGTAAGTTTTACAAAAGCTTTTATAAAACTAATAAATTAAAAAGATTAGTACAAAATATAAAAAAAGATTAGGCTTATTTTGAGACAATTTTAGTATTGTAGTGTAAAATAATAATTAGTATAAAACAATGATTACTTATTGAGAGAAAGTTTTGATCTAAGAATATTATGTATACTATTTATTTAATAAAGCTTCTCATGAACAAGCGTTATTTTAAATATTCTTAAAATACAATAAAAAAATCTAATGATTAATAAGCCATATATTTAATGAAAGGACGAAAAAATAATGGAAGTTTATTTTGATAATAGTGCAACTACTAAACCTTTAAATGAAGTTATAGAAGAAGTCACTTATGGAATGAAAGAGTATTATGGTAATCCTTCTTCTCTTCATCGATTAGGGTTGAAAAGTGAAAGAAAGCTTAAAGAATGTAGAGAAGTTTTAGCAAAGACAATAAATGCAAATGAAAATGAAATATATTTTAACTCTGGTGCAAGCGAAGGAAATAATCAAGTAATTAAAGGTATATTAAAAAAAGGCGCTCATTTTATAACAACACCATTTGAGCATAGTTCAATTGCAAATACAATAAAGAATTTGGAAAGCAATGGAATTGAGATAACATATTTAAAAATAGATAGTAATGGAAAAGTAGATTTAAATGATCTTAAAAATTCTATAACTAAAGAAACTGCACTTGTATCAATAATGCATGTTAATAATGAAGTTGGGGTAATACAAGATTTAAAACAAATAGGTGAGCTAATAAAAGAAAATAGCAGTAGAGCTAAATTTCATGTGGATGCAGTTCAAAGTTATGGGAAACTTAAGTTAGATGTAAAAGAAATGAATATAGACTTTTTAACTGCTAGTAGTCACAAATTTTATGGTCCAAAAGGTTGTGGGTTTATGTATATTAAAAAGTCAAATATATTAAATCCGTTAATTGAAGGTGGTGAACAAGAATTTGGAGCTAGAGCAGGCACTCAAAACATATCAGGAATTATGGGGATGTCAGTAGCGGCTAAAATAGTAAATGATAATTTGAATAGTAACTATAATAAAGTCTACAAAATAAAACAAAGATTTATTGAAAAATTAGAATTGTTTAAAGATATTAAAATTAACAGTTTATTGAATGATGATTTCTCACCGTACATACTAAATATATCATTTAAAGGAGTTAGAGGAGAGGTTTTATTGCATTTTTTAGAAGAAGAAAATATATATGTATCCACAGGATCGGCATGTTCTTCTAAAGGTAGGATAAATAGTGGGAGCTATGTTTTAAAAGCTCTGAATTTAACTAAAGATGAAATTTTAGGCGGTGTTAGATTTTCATTTTCTTATGATAATACTGAAGAAGAAGTAGATTATGTGATAGAAGTCTTAGAAAAAGGTCTTAAATTTTTAAGGAGAATGAAGAGATAATGGAAAAATTAATTTTAGTTAAATATGCACCAGAAATATTTTTAAAAGGACTAAATAGAAATAAATTTGAAAAGAGATTAAGAGATAATATAGGAAAAAAACTAGAAGGAATAAAAATAGAATTTATACAAGATAGTGGCAGGTATTTTATAAAAACTGATAAAATTGATGAGAGTATTAAGAGATTAAGTAATGTTTTTGGCATATCTGAAGTAGCATTAGTAGATGTAGTAGAGATGGATATGAATTGTATAAAAAAAGCAGGACTTGAAAAACTTAATGAAGCTAAAGGAAAAACATTCAAAGTAAACACTAATAGGGCTAATAAAAATTTTGGTGAAAATTCAACATATATATCAAGGGATATAGGAGCTTATATATTAAATAATTGTGATAAAGAAATAAGTGTAGATGTAAAAACTCCAGATATTTTAATAAATGTTGAAATAAGAAATAAAAATGCATATGTATGGTCTAATACAGACATTAAAAAAGGAGTAGCAGGACTACCATATGGTATGAATGGAAGCACGAT
Organism: Clostridium sp. CMCC3677; assembly: GCF_023845585.1. Classification (GTDB taxonomy): domain Bacteria; phylum Bacillota; class Clostridia; order Clostridiales; family Clostridiaceae; genus Clostridium; species Clostridium aquiflavi. The sequence continues at coordinate 153,880 of NZ_JAMQHS010000006.1, read as the reverse complement.
ACTTATGCTATCAGGAGGAATAGATTCACCTGTAGCAGGGTATCTTATGGCTAAAAGAGGTGTAGAATTAAATTGTGTTTACTATCATAGTCATCCATATACATCAGAAAGAGCTAAAGATAAGGTTAAAGAGCTAGCAAAAATCTTAGCTTCATATACTGAAAAGATAAATTTATATGTTGTTCCATTTACTGAAATACAAATGGAAATTTTAGAGAAGTGTAGAGAAGATGAACTTACTATAATAATGAGAAGATTTATGATGAGAGTTGCTTGTAAAATAGCAGAGGAAAAAGGAATTCAATCAGTAACATCTGGAGAAAGTATAGGTCAAGTTGCAAGTCAAACAATGGAAGGTCTTATAGTAAGTAATGATTGTGCAGATAGACCTGTTTTTAGACCATTAATAGCTATGGATAAAACAGATATAATGGATATAGCAAGAAAGATTGAAACATATGAAACATCAATATTACCTTATGAAGATTGTTGCACTATTTTTGTGCCTAAACATCCAAAAACAAAACCAAGAGTTGATTCAATAAGAGAAGAAGAAAAGAGACTAAATATAAATGAACTTGTAAGAAAAGCTATTGATGAAATGGAGGTTATTATTTATTAATATTTGGTTCTGTTTTTATCAACAAATATTTAAATATGATTAACTTAAAAACATCTGGAGGCGTATCCTTTAGATGTTTATTTTTGGTATAATAAAATAAATATGAATTTATTAGGGGGGTAAAATATGGGATATATAGAAACAAAAATAAAAGGGCTTAAATTTAAGAAAACCACAGAAGAAGATATACCGGCTATATTAGAATTTATTAAAAAAATAGCAGTATATGAAAAGATGCTAGATGAAGTTGTTGCTACTGAAGAAACACTTAGAGAATCAATTTTTGAAAATAACAGGGCACATGCTTTGATTATAGAATTTAATAATAAAGTTATAGGGTATATAATATACTTCTTTAATTTTTCAACATTTATAGGAAGAGCAGGATTATATTTAGAGGATATTTACATAGATCCTGAATATAGAGGAAACGGCATTGGAAAAGAAGCATTTGAAACTCTAGTACATATAGCTAAGGAAGAAAAATGTGAGAGAATGGAGTGGGTTTGTTTAGATTGGAATGAATCATCTCTTAACTTTTATGAAAGCATAGGTGCTAAGCAAATGAATGAGTGGATAATTCATAGATTAGATAAAGAAGCAATACAAAAAATTGATGAATGTGGGCTTTAAAAATAAATTTATATTATAGTATGAAGCTCGTAGATGGGAATCTTTACTTTAATTATTATAAGAAAATTTTTAATGTAACTGGGTACTTATACTAAAATATATGGATCTATGTCTACTATATTGACATAGATCCAAGATTAAAATTTGTCAATTCGGAGACCGCTTAAATTGAAAAAATAAATAATTATTTAATAGCACCAATAATTTAAATATTAATTCTTTTTTTGAATAATTTTTGTAAAATAATCTGGTTTAAATAATTTTTGATTACGCATTTCTATCAGTAAATACTCACGCAATAAAAATTCACATGCATCATATCCATCTCATGAAAATAATTTAACAGTAAATTTAATAGTTCTGTCTTTCAATAATCTTTGCACCAGAACCAATTAAATGGTCTATTATTAAGCTCGCTGATTAATTTTTTTTATAAAATTTAGTTTTTAATAAATGTTCTACAGTCAAATATATAATTACAAAAATAAAACATTCAATCTCTAATAATATAATACTTATATTATTAATATCAGATTTATTTAATATTAATAATATCAAACAAATAAATAATGTAGAAAATCCAGAAATACTCCATATTAAACTACACTTTTTATTAACTGATATTAATATATTTTTATTATTAGAACATTTCTTGTCATGAGAAATACCTGAAAATAACATTGCTATAGGTGCAATTAAATCCAAAGTTTTATTTATCTTTTTAGATGAATTATATCTATATAGTATTCCTATCCAAATCATTATTAGTGGTATACAAATATTACAAATTAAAATAAAAATATTCATACAAACATCTCCTATATTAATATTGATAGATTAATTATTATATTAATTAAAATATTTTTTATTCAATAAATATTCCATCCTACTTACGGTTATTGAAAATATATTATTAATATATTAATTATAAAACAATAAAAATATCGAATTAACAAATTATAGTCAATATGATAAAATAAATGTTAATAAGATCTATGGTTAATATTGACATTAACAAAAATATACAGTATTATTAATTACAATATCGATTTAACGCGTTAAAGTAAAAGCAATAAGTGGGGTGGAGTAATGAATAAAAGAAATATGCTTCCAGAAGGGACAAGAGATCTTGTCTTAAATGAATGTGAAATAAAAAGGCACCTAGAAAAAAACATAGATGATTTATTTAGTAATTGGGGATACAGAGAAGTAATAACACCAACATTAGAATTTTATGAAACATTTAATTATTATCCAGAAAGCTTAAAAGAAGAAGAGATGTATAAGTTTTTTGATAATAAGGGAAGAATACTTGTTTTAAGACCAGATATGACAATACCAATAGCAAGATTAGTTTCTACTAAATTAAAAGGTGAAGCTTTACCTATAAGAATTAGATATATATCAAATGTTTTTAGAGTTCATGAGAGTTTAGGTGGTAGAAGAAATGAATATACTGATTGTGGTATTGAGTTAGTGGGGATTAATGGTATTGATAAGGATTTAGAAATATTGGTGTTAGCATTAGAGTCATTAAAAAAATTAGGGCTAAAGAATTTTAAATTAGAAATAGGTAATATAGAATTTTTTAATTCTGCATTTAACGATTTAAATATCAATAAGGAGAATAAAGAAAAGATAGCTAAATTGATAGAAGGAAAAAATTTAAAAAATTTAGAAGACTTTCTAAAAAGACTAGATATAAAAGAAGAGTATAGAAAATTTTTCAATAAATTACCTTGGATGTTTGGTGATAGAAAAGTGCTTGAAGAAGGAAAAAAATTAGCCTTTAATAATGCACTTTTAAAAAGTATAAGTTATTTAGAAGAGTTATATATTCAATTAGAAGAACTAGGATATAAAGAAAATATAACCTTTGATTTAGGGATGGTACCTAAACTTAATTATTATACAGGAATAATTTTTAGGGGGTATGGGGAAGACATTGGAGATAGTATATTAGCGGGTGGTAGATATAATAAATTAATAAAATCTTATGGCACTGATCTGCCAGCAATAGGGTTTTCAATTGATGTTGATTTAGTAGTGATAAAAAATATAGATAATAATGAGATAATGGAGAAAAATAGAGACATTTATAAATTTTTTTATGGTAACAAAGATGTAGTACAAGCTATAAAGAAAAGTGAGGAACTGCGAAAACAGGGAAAAGTAGTGGAATTATTTCATGATGAAGAGCTAAGTGAATTTAAAATAGTTAAATATGGGGGAAGATAAATATGGCAATAAGTATTGCACTTACGAAGGGGAGATTAGAAGAAGAAAGTATAAAAATATTAGAAAAAGCCAATTTTGATCCAGGTGAATTAAAAAATAAAGGAAGAAAATTAGTTTTTAATGATAGGAATGGAGATATTAAGTATTTCTTAGTTAAGGGAGCAGATTCAATAACATATGTAGAACATGGTGTTGCTGATGTTGGAGTTGTTGGAAAAGACACTATCTTGGAAAGTGGAGATAATTGTTATGAAGTATTAGATTTAGGGATTGGAAAATGCAAATTTATAGTAGCGTCATTGCCTGAAAATGATGTTTTTAAAAAGACTGGACATATAAAAATAGGAAGTAAATATCCAAATGTTGCAAAAGAGTATTTTAAAAAGAAACAAATGGATGTAGAAGTGATAAAAATAGAGGGGTCAGTAGAGCTTGCACCAATACTAGGGCTATGTGATGGGATTGTAGATATTATGGAGACTGGAACTACTTTAAAAGAAAATGGACTTATTGTTTTGGATAATATATTTGATATAAGTGCAAGGCTTATAGTAAACAAAGCTAGTTTTAAAATGAAACAAAATGAAATAAGGGAATTTCTTCATAGAGTAAGAGATGTAATCTGATAAGTTATATATGCTAAAAGACAATATAATAATTAACAATAGTAAATTGGGGGCGATTCAATTGTTAAATTTAATGGAAGTTAATGAAGCAAATAAGGGTGAATTAATTAAAGAATTAAATCAAAGAGAAGGTTCAATACAAAATGATGTTATGTTTAATGTAAGCACTATACTATCAGAAGTTAAGAGATTTGGAGACAAGGCGTTATTTAAATTTACTAATGAATTTGATAAAGTTAAACTAAAAAAATTAGAGGTTAAAAGTGAAGAAATAGAAAAATGTTTTGATTGTGTTGAAAAAGAATTTATTCAAGCACTACAAGAGGCCAAAGTAAATATTGAAGATTATCATAAAAAGCAAAAAACAAATGGATTTATTATGGCTAAAGATAAAGGGGTTTATTTAGGGCAAAGAGTTATTCCATTAGAGAGAGTTGGCGTATATGTTCCTGGTGGAACAGCAGCGTATCCTTCTTCGGTATTGATGAATGTTATACCTGCAAAAGTAGCTGGAGTTGATGAGATTATAATGGTAACTCCACCTGATAAGGATGGGGAGATAAATCCATATATAGGAGTTGCAGCAAGTATAGCAAAGGTAGATAAAATATATAAAGTTGGTGGGGCACAAGCTATTGGTGCGCTAGCTTATGGTACAGAAAGTATAAAAAAAGTAGATAAGATAGTTGGTCCAGGAAATATATTTGTTGCACTTGCTAAAAAATTAGTATTTGGAACTGTGGATATAGATATGATTGCAGGGCCTAGTGAAATTTTGATTATAGCAGATGAAAACTCAAATCCAAGTTTTATAGCTGCTGACTTAATGTCTCAAGCAGAACATGATAAATTAGCTTCATCTATATTAGTTACAACTTCAAAAAGACTATATGATGAAGTAGAAAAACAATTAGAATTACAAATTAAAAATCTTACAAGAAAAGATATAATAAGAGATTCTCTTAAGAAGTTTGGTAAAGCTCTAATATGTAAAGATATAGATGAATGCATAGATATATCAAATCTTGTGGCTCCAGAGCATTTAGAGCTCATGGTTGATAATCCAATGGAGTATTTAGGGAAGGTAAGAAATGCTGGTTCCGTATTTTTAGGAAGATATTCACCAGAGCCAATAGGAGATTATTTTGGAGGAACCAATCATGTACTACCAACTAGTGGAACAGCTAGATTCTTTTCACCATTATCTGTAGATAGTTTTATTAAAAAATCATCTTTCTTATATTATTCTCAAAAAGCTATTTTAGAAAATGGAGAAAAAATAATAACATTAGCTAATAAAGAAGGATTAACTGCTCATGCAAATTCAGTGAAAGTGAGGCTTGTATAAATGAATCAATATATAGATATAGATCAAGAATACCAAATAAGATTAAATAGCAATGAAAGTTATATAGACATGGATAATAATATAATGATAGAAATGAAAAGTAATTTATCTACTATAGAGCTTCACAGATATCCTGAAAATAATATGCTTGAAATAAGAAATCTATATGCTGAGTATGCTGGAACACAAAGTGAAAATATTATAGTTGGAAATGGATCTGATGAAGTGATTCAATTAGTTATAAGCCGTTATATAGGTTATGGTAAGAAAGTACTCACATTAGATCCTGATTTTACAATGTATGATTTCTATACTGACTTATTTGGAGGAAAAATAGTTAAGTATAAACTAGGTGAAAATATAGTATTTAATTTAGATGAATTTATTAAATTGGGGGAAAGGGAAAATGTAGATTTGATTATATTTTCAAATCCCAATAATCCAACAGGTCTATCATTAAGTAATAATGATATTATCAAATTATTAAAAAGATTTCCCAATATTCCAATACTGGTAGATGAAGCTTATTATGAATTTAATGGAGAAAGTATGATTTCATATATAAATGAATATAAAAATTTAATTGTTACAAGAACACTTTCAAAAGCATGGGGTTTAGCTGCTTTAAGGGTAGGATTTTTAATATCTAATAAAAACATATTAGAAAAATTAAGTAAAAAAAAGATACCATATACAGTTAATTCGTACTCTCAAGCTATGGTATTAACTGCATTGAAATATCCAGATAGAGTTATAGAAAATTCTAAAGTAATTATTGCTCATAGAGAAAAATTATTACTTCAACTTAAATCTATAGAGAAGGATGCTTCAATGGAGATAAAGTTTTATCCATCCAAAGGTAACTTTATATTTGGAAGAACATCACATAAGTATGCCTTATTAAATGGATTAAATGAGAAAGGGATATTAATTAGAAATTTTTCTGATGATACATTTAGAATAACAGTAGGTTCACAGTTAGAAAATAGAAAACTAGTAAATGTATTAAGAGAAATTTTTATATATCAAGTTGTAGAACAATATGCAAAATAGAATAGCTAAAATAGAAAGAAATACTAGTGAAACTAAGGTGAAAATAGATATTAATTTAGATGGAAATGGATTAAATAAAATTCATACTGGAATTGGTTTTTTAGATCATATGTTAGAATTATTTTCATTTCATAGTAATATGGATGTTTATTTATCTTGTGATGGGGATTTAAATGTGTGTGATCATCATAGTGTTGAAGATATTGGAATAATTTTGGGTAAAGCATTTAAAGAAGCCATAGGAGACAAGAAAGGAATAAATAGATATGGAACTTTTTTTCTGCCTATGGATGAGGTGTTGTCGTTAGTATCTTTAGATATAAGTGGTAGAGGTTTTTTAGTATTTGATTGTGAATTTACTAGAGAAAAAGTAGGGGGATTATCTACTGAAATGGTTGAGGAATTTTTTAGAGCTTTTGCATTAAATTCAGAAATAACATTACATTGTAAAATTTTATATGGAAAAAATGATCATCATAAAATAGAGGCTTTATTTAAAGGACTTGGAAGAGCTTTAAGAGAGGCAAAAGAAAGAAATGAATTAAATAAAGTACCATCTACAAAGGGAATATTGTAATTTAAGGGGGCTAAAAATTACATGATAGTTATAATCGATTATGGAATGGGAAATTTGAAAAGTATAAGTAATGCATTAAATAACCTTGAAATAGAAAATAAAATATCAAGTAATAAGAATGAAATTGAAAATTCTAAAGGAATTATATTACCAGGAGTTGGAGCATTTAAAGATGCAATGTGCAATATAAAAGAAAAGTCTTTAGATACTATAATAAAAAAAGAAGCTGAAAATGGAAAACCGCTCCTTGGAATATGCCTTGGAATGCAACTTCTTTTTGAAAAAGGATTTGAGAGATATGAAGAAGAGGGATTAGGACTTTTAAAAGGTAATATTGTTAAATTGAAAGAAGATAAAAATAATAATGTAAAGATACCTCATATAGGTTGGAATAATCTTATTTATAATAAAAAAGATGAACTTTGTAAATGTGTTGAAGAAGGTGATTTTGTATATTATGTTCATTCATATTGTGCACAAGGATATGATGAAGAGGATTTAATTGCTTATTCTGAATATGGAATTAATGAAATTCCTGGAATTGTTAGACATAAAAATATTATAGGTGCACAGTTTCATCCGGAAAAGAGTGGAGATGTAGGACTTAGGTTATTAAAAAACTTTGGGGAGTTGATTAAGTGATAATATTACCTGCAATAGATATAATAGATGGTCAAGCAGTGAGACTTTATCAAGGTGACTATAATAAAAAAGAAGTAGTTGCAAATGATATCTTTAATATAGCAAAAGAATTTGAATGTTTAGGTGCGGATTATCTTCATTTAGTTGATTTAGATGGTGCTAAATCTGGATATTGCGTTAATGAGAAGATAATATTAAAACTAGCCAAAACATTGACTATTCCTATAGAAGTTGGTGGAGGAATTAGAAACTTTAAAACTATAGAAAAACTAATAGAAAATGGTGTTTCTAGAGTTATTCTTGGAACCATAGCTATAGAAGATGAAGAACTTTTAAAAAAAGCTATTGAGTGTTATAGAGAAAAAATTTCAGTTGGTATAGATTGCAAAAATGGATATGTTTATGGAAGAGGATGGCTTGTAGAAAGCAAACTTAATTATTTAGATTTTGCAAAAAATATGGAGACCCTAGGTGTAAAAAATATAATAGTTACAGACATAAGTAAAGATGGAACATTAGAGGGTCCTAATGTTGATATGCTTATTGAATTGAAAAAACTTGTAAATATAGATATAACAGCATCTGGTGGAATAAAAGATATTGAAAATATTAAAGAATTAAAAAAAATTGATGTTTATGGGGCAATAACAGGAAAAGCCATATATTCGGGTAGCTTATCATTAAAGGAAGCAATAGATATAACAAGATAATTATAATTTAATTATTTATTAAAAAGGGGGTGAGTACATGCATACTAAGCGGATAATTCCTTGTTTAGATGTAAGGGATGGAAGAGTAGTAAAAGGTATAAATTTTAAAGGATTAATTGATGTAGGAAATCCAGTAGAGCTTGCAAAACATTATAATGATCAGGGAGCAGATGAATTAGTATTCCTAGACATAACAGCTACTCATGAAAAACGTGGAATAATGCTTAAAGTAGTAGAAGAGGTAGCTGAGCAAATTTTTATTCCATTTACTGTTGGAGGCGGATTAAGCTCATTAGAAGATATAAAAGCTATATTAAGAGCTGGAGCAGACAAAGTCAGTTTAAATTCAGCAGCTGTTAAGAATAAAAATTTAATAAAAGAAAGTGCATTTTATTTTGGAAATCAATGCATTGTACTAGCTATCGATGGTAAAAAAAGAATGGATAATTCAGGCTGGAATGTGGTTGTTAATGGAGGAAGAATAGATACAGGTATTGATTTATTATCATGGGTTGAAGAAGTAACAAAACTTGGTGCAGGAGAAATTTTATTAACATCAATGGATGCTGATGGTACTAAAAATGGTTTTGATTTAGAATTAACAAAAGCAGTAAGCAATATAACCAGTGTACCTGTTATAGCTTCAGGCGGATGTGGATGTTTAGAAGATTTTTATGAGGTGTTTAAAAATAATATTTCTGATGCAGCATTAGCAGCATCGCTGTTTCATTATGGTGAATTAACAGTTAAAGATGTGAAGAAATATTTGATTAATAAAAAAATACCCATTAGAGTATAAAGAATTTAAATTTAAAACAAAGCTAATTTTTAATATATTAGAGAGGTTTATATGAATATTGAGGAGCGCATAAATATTGTTGATTTTGATAAAGGGAATGGTCTGATTCCGGCTGTAATTCAAGATTATAAAAGTAAAGAAGTATTAATGTTAGGATATATGTCAAAAGAAAGTTTGAAGAAAACTTTAGAAGGGGATACTACTTGGTTTTATAGTAGAAGTAGAAAGAAACTTTGGAATAAAGGGGCTACATCAGGGAATTTTCAATATATAAAGGAAATAAAAATAGATTGTGATAATGACACTATTTTAATTACTGTAAATCAAAAGGGAGCAGCATGTCATACTGGAAACAAAAGTTGTTTTTATAGAGATTTTTAATATAGAATTGGAGTGGTTTTTATGGAAAATGAGATAAAAAATTTATATAGTACAATTTTAGAAAGAAAAATTAGTGGAGAAAATAGATCGTATACTAATTATCTCTTTACGCAAGGAATAAATAAAATTTTAAAAAAGGTTGGAGAAGAGTGCACAGAGGTTATAATAAGCAGTAAGGAAAGCAATAAAGAGGAACAAGTAAATGAAATATGTGATTTAACTTATCATATACTTGTATTAATGGCTGAGCTTAATATACCTTTAGAAAATATAAAAAATGAATTAAAAAAAAGAAGTGAAAGGATTAATAATTTTAAAGGTGAAAGAAAAGCAATAAAAGAATACTAAAAGTTAATATAATCTTTATTTAGGATTTGTTTTAATAAGATGTTAATATGTGAATGAGTAAAGTTAATTGCCACTTCACTTATTCACATATTAACATCTATAAAAACAGATATTTTATTTAAGTTTACATTAAACAAACTATATTGGAGTTTTTTAGTCTAATTATTTTAAAAAAATTCAGGTTTTCTATTTTTGAAATAAATGGGTTTTAGACCTAGTATTTCTGTTAGCGAAAGTGCATTTTTGAAATTAGTGGCTATGTCATTAACATTATGAGCATCTGAACCAAGGGTTATATATTTACCACCAAGTTCTTTATATCTATTGTAAATATCTATCATATTATGAAATGTTTCATTAGTATCAAGTCTTCGAGTATTTATCTCTAGTACTTTTCCTTTAGAAATTAATGTTTTAAATATTTTATCAAGTATTTCACCATGATCGCATAAAGCAATTTCATTGTTTTCAAACTTAGTATATCTGCAAGGATAGTCAAAATGTGCTAATGAATCAAAACAATCATATTTATTTATTACGTTTAGCATGAATTCAAGATAGTTATGAAAGAATTCTTTTTTAGTAAGATCATCTCTTTTACAATAGTCAACGTAAATATCTTCATCATAAACAGCATGTACTGATCCTAGTACAAAATCATAATTAAAATTTTTTGCTTTTTCGTTTATTGTATTAAATGAAGGAAGAGTTAAGCCTAATTCTATGCCTAAAAGTAAATTATTATTTTTATATTCTGAATAATTATCAAAGTAATTAGGAATATCTAATTTGAACAGATCTTTATCAGGATAATCTTGATCTAAATGTTCAGTTAGTGTAAGTCCTATATTTAATTCATTTGCTTTTGATATAGCATCAGATATTTTCATATCACTGTCAGATGAAAATATTGTATGAATATGGCTATCAAATATCAATTTAATCACTCCAATTTTTATATATTAATGTAGAAATATATGATATATATATTATAATAAGTTTATTCTAAAAAAGTCTGCATAATTAAAATGCAGACTAAATATTATGTCCATCTAAAAAATAACTAAATGAACAACATGGGATTTTGAAGAAGGTTTTATATTACAATATGATAAATAAAGTAATATTATGTAATTGAGTATAAAGTAATTATACATTATTTAGGGTTACTAAAACAATATTTTTCATAAAATTCATTTTAATAACAAATCATAAGGAGATGTGAATAAACAAAAAATATAGTAGGAGAATTAAAAATTATGATAGAAATAAAAAAAGAAGAATTATTAAAGGGTACTCCAGATTATGAGGAGTATTCAGAAAATGTATGCAATTTATCAATGGAAGAACTTAAAGAATTAGGTCTTTTAAAATGTGGTGGATGTTGTACTAAGAATAACCAATCTGTTGATTGTAATAAATGTACTGGGTGTAAAAGTAAAAAGTGCAGTAAGCATAAATTATAAAGAAAATATTAAATATAAATTAAGATATAGATTTAAAAGAAATAATAATATATAATTAATTTGGTTGGTTATAATATATGTATTTTGGAGGGAAAGTTTTGGCTAAACCAAGTATTTTTAGTAGAGAATATGAAAAACGCATGAAAAGAAGAAAAAGAAATTTTTTAATAATATTTATAATAATTAGTTTAGTGGTTATTATATCAATGATTAAAGTGTTAGGTAACACTACAGATTATTCAAATGTAAAACAAAAGATACAGGCATGGATAGATAGTGATTCAATTCAAAAGAATGATGAGATTTTATCGGAGCAAGGGATTGACCAAGTAGAAAAAGAACCAGAACTTCCTAAATCTGAAGAAGAATCTTTTGAAATAACTTTAAAAAATGGGCAAAAAGTTAAAGCTATATATATTAAAGAAAATGAAGATATAAAATTTACAAATATAGAGTCTAGTGATAAGGCATTGGTATATGATATCAGTCAATCTGGAAAAAAAATATTGATATTGGAAAATGATCAAACAATTACTTTATATAATGTAGATGGGACTTCTCAGATTATATCAAAAGAAGAATATAAATCATCAAAGGGTGACGTATTCACAAGAGAATCAACTATTATGAGTAATCCACAATATTTATGGAATTATAATCCCAAGTTTGTTAATGATGATAATATAGTTTTTGTTAGTAATAGACCTTATTTTGGAACAGCAGCAACAAAACAATATTTATGGATAACAAATATAAGTAATAATAGTGATGTAATAAAGTGGGATTTAGCTGGAGCAAAAATAGAAATTCTTGAACGTGAAGAAAAAGGAATAAAAATTACTGTAGATGGTAATATTTATTACATAGATGTAAATTGCAATATTGCTAAACAGTAATATTTATATAAATAATTTGATAAGAAACAGGGATTTATGGTATAATAACCTAGTTAAATTAGATGTATACTATTTTAGGAGGAATTAATAAGATGGAAGCTAAAGTTGAAAAGATAGAAACAAATGTGGTTAAATTAGAAATAAAAGTTGAAGCAGAAAAATTTGATGCCGCATTAACTAAAGCATATAATAAAAACAAAGGTAGATACAATGTGCCAGGATTCAGAAAAGGAAAAGTTCCAATGGCAATACTAAAGAAAATGTATGGCATTGAAATTTTTTATGATGATGCTGTTAATATAGCTATAGATGAAAGTTATAATGAAGCATTAAAGGCTGAAGATATCAGACCAGTTGATTATCCAAAGGTTGATATTGTTGAAATTGGAGAAGGTAAAGAACTTGTTTATACAGCAACAGTTACTACATATCCTGAAGTAGAAGTAGGAGAATATAAAGGTTTAGATATTAAAAAACCTTCATATGAAGTATCTGAAGAAGAAGTTGAAAAACAAGTAAAAGAAATGCAATCTAAAAATGCAAGAATTGAAACTAAAGAAGAAGGAACAGTAGCTGATGGAAACATAGCTATAATCGACTTCAAAGGATTCGTAGATGGTGAAGCATTTGAAGGTGGAGAAGGTACTGATTACCCATTAGAAATAGGATCAGGTACATTCATTGATAACTTTGAACAACAATTAATAGGTTTATCTATAGGAGATAAGAAGGAAGTTAATGTTACTTTCCCTGAAAACTATGGTAAAGAAGAATTAAATGCTAAGCCAGCAATGTTTGAAGTAACAGTAAAAGGAATCAAAGTTAAAGAATTACCAGAATTAGATGATGAATTTGCTAAGGAAGTATCTGAATTTGATACATTAGCAGAATTAAAAGAAAATATAAAGAAAAGATTAGAAGAATCTAATGATGCAAGAGCTGAAAGAGAATTTGAAGAAGCTGTTATAACTTCAATAATTGAAACTTCAAAAATAGATCTTCCAGAAGTAATGTTAACAAAAGAAATAGATTCTATGATGAAGGATCTTGAATCAAGATTACAATATCAAGGATTAAGCTTAGATCAATATATGGAATTCACTGGAAATACAATTGAAAAAATGAGAGAATTCATGAAAGAAAATGCTGAAAGAAAAGTTAAAGCTGACATAATTCTTGAAGCAATAGCTAAATCTGAAGATGTAAAAGCAACTGATGAACAATTAAATGAAAAAGCATTAGAGCTAGGTAGAATGTATGGACCTAAGGATCCTAAAAAGATGGCTAACATTTTATTAAAAGCTCAAAAAGGTATGATTGAAAAAGATATAATTATAGAAAATACTCTTAAATTAATAAAAGAATCTTGTAAATAATAGATATTATACAATTTTATAGTTTGAAAAATAATTGCCAGAAGTATTTCTGGCAATTATTTCAAATTTAAGATTAACATTTTGGGTATTTTTTTATATAATTTATATAAGAATCAATTTCAAATGTTGTTATATGAAAAAGGAGGGAATTATATGAGTTTAGTTCCAATGGTTGTAGAACAAACAAGTAGAGGAGAACGTTCTTACGATATATTTTCTAGATTGTTAAAAGAAAGAATAATTATGTTAAGTGGTGAAGTAAATGATGATTCTTCTAATTTAATAGTTTCACAATTATTATTTTTAGAAAGTGAAGATCCAGATAAGGATATATCTATATATATAAATAGTCCTGGAGGTTCAATAACTGCTGGTATGGCTATATACGATACTATGCAATATATAAAGCCAGATGTTTCTACTATATGTGTAGGTATGGCTGCTTCTATGGGAGCATTTTTATTATCAAGTGGTGCTAAAGGCAAAAGATATGCTTTACCAAATGCAGAAATAATGATTCATCAACCACTTGGTGGATTTCAAGGTCAAGCAACAGATATTCAAATACATGCTAATAGAATATTAAAAATCAAAGAATCTTTAAATAAGATTTTAAGTGAAAATACAGATCAACCTTTAGAAGTAATTGAAGCAGATGTTGAAAGAGATAACTTTATGACAGCAGATGAAGCTAAGACATATGGTTTAGTAGATAAAGTAATAACTAAGAACGAAACTGGAAAAGATAAATAAGAGTGTAATTTATTTATTGTACTAAGTGAGGTGAATATATGGCTAAATATGATGAAAAGAAACAGTTGAAGTGTTCATTTTGTGGTAAAACTCAAGACCAAGTAAAAAGATTAATAGCAGGTCCAGGAGTATATATTTGTGATGAATGTATAGATTTATGTTCAGAAATTATAGCAGATGAATTTGAAGAAACTGTGGAATTTGATACCAAAAGTGTACCTAAACCTAATGAAATAAAACAATATTTAGATTCTTATGTAATTGGTCAAGAAAGAGCTAAAAAGTCATTATCAGTAGCTGTTTACAATCATTACAAAAGAATTAATACTAATAAGCAAGATTCAGATGTAGAATTGTCAAAGAGTAACATTCTATTGTTAGGACCAACAGGTTCTGGTAAAACGTTACTTGCTCAAACACTTGCTAAAGTTTTAAATGTTCCATTTGCAATAGCTGATGCTACAACATTAACAGAAGCTGGATATGTTGGAGAAGATGTTGAAAATATTCTTCTTAAATTAATACAAAATGCTGATTATGATGTTGAAAGAGCAGAAAGAGGAATTATCTATATAGATGAAATAGATAAAATTGCAAGAAAATCTGAAAATCCTTCAATAACTAGAGATGTATCTGGCGAAGGTGTTCAACAAGCATTACTAAAGATATTAGAAGGAACAGTTGCTTCAGTACCACCTCAAGGTGGAAGAAAGCATCCACATCAAGAATTTATTCAAATAAATACATCTAACATATTATTTATTTGTGGTGGTGCTTTTGATGGCGTTGATAAAATAATAGAAAATAGAACAAGAAAAAGTTCTATGGGATTTGGTGCTGAAATTCAAGGTAAACATGAAAAGGACATTGGTAAACTTCTAAAAGAAATAATGCCAGGAGATTTACTTAAGTTTGGATTAATCCCTGAATTTGTTGGAAGACTTCCAATATTAGTCACTTTAGAATCATTAGATAAAGATGCTTTAATAAACATCTTAACTAAACCGAAAAATGCTCTTGTAAAACAATACAAGAAGCTATTTGAATTAGATGATGTTGAACTTGAGTTTAACAATGAAGCACTAACATCTATTGCAGAAGAAGCTATAGATAGAAAGACTGGTGCAAGAGGGTTAAGAGCCATCATAGAAGAAATGATGACAGAAATAATGTATGAAATACCTTCGGATGAACAAATAACGAAAGTTACTATAACTGAAGAATGCATTAAAAACAAAGAAAATCCTCAAGTAGAAAGATTACCGGAAGGTAAAACAAGGGGAACTTTAGCATCAAATAGAGTTAAAAAAGATATTGAATCAGCTTAATCTTAATACTGATATCTATTTAGATATCAGTATTTTTGTTCTTATATAGATATTTGAAAATCAATTAGTATTGACGTAATAAAAAAATGAATTTATCATACAAGTATATTGCAGAATTTAATTATAAAAACGAAATATTAACAGCAAAAGCTAGAAAAACTTTTGATAATAATTTATAATAATAATATTTAAGATTAGTTGTAACAAGTTTATAATTTAGACTAATCCTAAATTATGTATATTTATTGAAATATACACTTAATATGTGTATACTAAATGAAGTAATTAAGATGGAGGGGCGTTTGAATGACACAAAATTTATATACACTTCCGCTGATACCTTTAAGAGGGTTAACTATTTTTCCAAATATAGTAGCACATTTTGATGTTGGAAGAAAAAGATCAGTAGCAGCAGTTGAAGAAGCTATGTTAAATAATGAAGAAATTTTTCTCGTTACTCAAAAAGATCCTGAAATAGAGGATCCAGAGAGAGCAGATATATATGATATAGGAACACTTTGTAAAATAAAACAAATTCTTAAAATGTCTGACAATACAATTAGAGTACTTGTTGAAGGTGTAAAAAGAGGAAAAATAGTTGAATATGTGGCGAATGATAATGAATATATTGAAGGTTCTATAGAAATTATAGAACAGGAAATAGAGGTTAATGAAGAATTAGAAGCTTATATAAAACTTTTAGACGAAGAGTTTATTGATTTGCTGAAGCTATCGGATGATAACTATGCAGATATTATAAGATCAACAGAACCTTTAGAGGATCCTAGTGGGTTTGTTGACATAATAGCATCTTACTCTGTTACTGAAGATGATGTAAAGCAAGAAGTATTAGAAACAATAGATATTAAGAAAAGAATAGAGCTGGTATTAACTAGAGTTAAAATTGAAACAGATATATTAAAAATTCAAAATAAGCTTTCAAAAAAAGTTAAGAAACATATTGATGAAGAACAAAAGCAATTTTACCTTAGAGAGCAATTAAAAGCAATTCAAGAAGAATTAGGAATGGATGATGAAGAAAAGAAAGAAATAGATAAGTACGAAACTTTACTTAATAAAACAAAACTTCCAAAGCAAGTTAAAGAAAAGGCTCAGTATGAATTAAGTAGACTTAAAAGTACTTCTTCATCTTCTTCAGAAGGAAATTTGATAAAGTCATATTTAGATTGGGTATTTAACATACCTTGGAATAAGCAAACTAAGGAAAACATAGACATAATAAAAGCCAGAGAAGTATTAAACAATGAACATTATGGATTAGAAGATGTTAAAGATAGAATTATAGAATATCTAGCAGTAAAACAAATAAGTAAAAATTCTAAAGGACCTATTTTATGTTTAGTTGGCCCTCCTGGAGTAGGAAAAACTTCAATAGCTAAGTCAATAGCACATTCTACTAATAGAAAATATTCAAGAATATCTCTTGGCGGAATGAAAGATGAAGCTGAAATTAGAGGACATAGAAAAACCTATGTTGGAGCTATACCAGGAAGAATAGCTTATGCATTAAAAGAAGCTAAAACTATGAATCCTTTAATATTATTTGATGAAATTGATAAAATTAGTTCAAGTTATAAGGGAGAACCATCTGACGCGCTTTTAGAAGTATTAGATAGTGAACAAAATAAGACTTTTAGAGATAATTATTTAGAACTTGATATGGATTTATCAAAAGTAATGTTTATAGCTACAGCTAATTCTTTAGAAACTATACCAAGAGCTTTATTAGACAGAATGGAAATAATAGAGGTATCTGGATACACTTATGAGGAAAAATTCAATATAGCTAAAAATCACTTAATACTAAAAGTGCTTGAGGAAATGGGAATTAATTCTGATAAGGTAGAACTTAAAGATGAGGCAATTAATGAAATAATAGAAGGATATACTAGAGAATCAGGAGTTCGTGGACTTACAAGAAATTTAAATTCTATTATAAGAAAAGCTTTAGCAGAAATGTTAAGTGAAGATCTATCAAAGATTACAATTGATAAAAGCAAGGTACAAAAGCTTTTAGGTAAAAGAAAGTATGAATTTGATAAGATAGATAAAGAAGATAAAATCGGTGTAGTTACAGGTATGGCATGGACAGCATATGGTGGAGATACATTACCGGTAGAAGTAATGGCTATGAAGGGAAGCGGAAAGCTAGAACTTACAGGGAAATTAGGTGATGTAATGAAAGAATCTGCAAAAGCTGCTTATAGTTATGTTAGAGCGAACGCAGATAAATTTCAAATAGAAGAAAACTTCTATAAAAATAAAGATATTCATATACATGCACCAGAAGGTGCAGTTCCTAAAGATGGACCGTCTGCTGGAGTAACAATGGTTACAGCGTTAGTGTCAGCTTTATCAGGTAAGAAAGTTAAGCATAATATTGCTATGACAGGGGAAGTAACTTTAACTGGTAGAGTACTTCCTATAGGAGGATTAAAGGAAAAATCATTAGCAGCATTTAGAGCTGGTATAGATACTATAATAATTCCAAAAGAAAATGAGAAAGATATAGAAAAGATACCGAATTCAATAAAAAATAAATTAAATATCATTCCTGTAAGTCAAGTGAATGAGGTATTAAAAAATGCGCTAATTGGAGAGGATACTAATGAGAATTAAACAATCAGAATTTATTATTTCAGCCGTAAAACCACATCAATACCCAATTGATAGTAGAAATGAAGTTGCTTTTGTTGGAAGATCTAATGTTGGAAAAAGTTCTTTAATAAATTCTTTAACTAATAGAAAAAAATTAGCTAAAGTAAGTGGAACACCAGGAAAGACAAGACTTATAAATTTCTTTTTAATAAATAATGACTTTTATTTAGTTGATTTACCTGGATATGGATATGCCAAAGTATCAAAAAGTGAAAAAGACACTTGGGGAAAGACTATAGAGACGTATTTATCTCATAGAGAAGAATTAAAAAGAATAGTATGTCTTGTAGATTCAAGACATAAACCAACTGGTGATGATATAATGATGTATGAGTGGGCTAAGCATTTTGGATATGATGTAGTTGTAGTTGCAACTAAAAGTGATAAACTTAAAAATTCAGAGTTCAAAAAAAGTGAAAAACTAATAAGAGATACATTAAATTTAACAAAAGATGATAAATTATATTTTTATTCATCTTTAAATAAAAAAGGAACAGAAGAGTTAATTGACAAGCTTTTTTTAGAGTTTGCTACAGATATTGATTAAATATACTCTAATAACGTATTTATATTGAAAACTAGCGTTTAAATTTAATAAATAAAAGAGTTAAAACTCCATCAAAATTAATTTTTTGATGGAGTTTTATTTTATTTTAAAAATAGTGTCAAATTAAATATGAGCGAATAGTATATAGTATCAAGAATAAAAAATTTCCAAGGAGGAATATATATGGAGATGAATGATATCCTAAATGGCTTAAATTCATGTGATGATAATTGTTGTGATTCAGATACTAGCAATAATTGTTGTTGTGGAAATAACATCGGAGGAAATCCAGGATTCAACCCAGGTTGTGGAAATGGTGGATTTGGTACCGGCTGTGGATTAGGTAGCTGGATTTGGATTTTATTAATATTATTCTATTGTGGCTGTGGTGGTAATGGCTTCTTAGGCGGTGGAAATAATAGTTATATGAATAATAATAATTGCTGTAGATGCGATGATGATTGTTGTTGTTGTTGTTGTTGTTGTGGACGTCCAATGAAAGAGTGCTGCTGCAGCAATAACAATTGCTGTTGTAACAACAAAGGGTATGCAACTGGCAGCGGATTATTAGGAAACTGTAGTGCATATCTATTCTTATTAGTAATTCTATTCCTTTGTAATGGATGGGGTGGAAATAATGCAGGATGCGGTGGTGCTGGAATAAGCCCATTTACATCAGGTTTAGGTAATTTTACTGGCAATTGTTGTTGCTAGAATTCTGAATTTTTAGGAAGGAGAGATATATATGTCTAAAAAGAAGAATAAATGTTGCTGTGAAAAGAAAATGAATGATTGCTGTTGTACACCTTGCTGCACAAACAATAATACTGGATCTGGCTTCTTAGGTGGAGGATGTGGTGTTGCACCAATTATATTCTTATTAATAGCATGTGGATCAGGATTACTAAATTGTAATTCATCATATTTAATTATCTTACTATTTATATTATTTGGTGGATGTTTCTTCAATTCAGGATATAACAATTCAGGAAATGTTTGCTGCTGCTAGATAGTGGATGGAGGGCTTAATTTTAAGCCCTCCAAAAAAATGCGTAAAAGTATAAACATATTTACTGTATTATACATATATTAAATTAGGAGAATTATAATTGGAGGAATTTTGATGGCTAAACATAAACGTAAGGAAAAACAGCCAGTTGATAATAATATGGGAAGCAATAATTTTAGAAATAATAATGTCAATCCATTTGGAATAGATCCAGCTCAATTAATGGGGATGTTAGGAGGAAATTTTGATATAAATAGTCTTTTAGCATCTATGAATATAGATGGCTTAAATTTAGCTAATTTAGCACCATTAGCAAATATGGCAGGAATAAATTTAGGTAATTTCGGAAATGCAAATCAAAGAAACATGAATATGAACAATATGAACATGAATAACATGAATCCTATGAATGGAAATAATAACATAAATACAATGAATGATATTACAAGTGACTTTATGAATACATCAAATGATATTATGAATGATTTTACAGATAAATCAAATGACATAAACACTCAAGAAAAAAATATAAGTGAGAAGAAAAATAAAAGATCAAATTCTCATCATAAAAAAGAAATTGAAGAAGAAGATAGTAATTTAGAAATGTTAATATCTTTAAGGGGGTTTGTTCATCCAGAAAAAGTTAATTTTATAGATAAGATAATAGATTTGTATAAAAATGGTGCATTTAAAGATATTTAAAATACTATGTATAACAAATGGAATTGTTGTTAATAATATTACTGTAACGGAGAATATATTCTCCAAAAGCTTAATAAAAAATACCTTTTTATTAAGCCCCCCCCCCATCCCCCTTTTAGGCCGCATTAGCGGCCTTTTTATTTAATCCTTTTTATTGAAATGATTTTAAAATTAGAGTCCTCTATTGTAGAATCTAGATAAAAAATAACTTCACTTTTATCTCCCTCTTCTCCCTTTAATTTATTTTTTTCAAAAGTTAATCTCCATTTTAAAGATGTAGCATTACTATAAGAATCCCAATCGTAATCATAAAAGAATGCATCTTGAAAAGAATATGAATGATTCTCCTTATCTAAATTCCATAAAGTAGCTAAATCGTTACTATCTATTTTAGGGGAAAATATATCAGGTAAATCATCTAATTCATAAGGTGTTTCTATTAATTTGATGAAATTAGTTATGTTGTTTAGTGACGGAATAGTAGAAGCCTCGTTTGTTGTATCTAATACTTCATTATTTATTATCATAAAACTGCTTGAAGATGAATTTCCTTTGGATGCTGACAATGAAAAACATTGAGGCGTTTTATTATTTTTAGAGTCTAATATGCCAAATATATTTTTATCACTTGAATATAGATTTTGAAATTCACCATCTTTCCAAGAAAATATATAACATATGCTTTTATTTTCTTTTACACCTTGTAGAATTATTTCTGGACTTACATCTCTAGAAAGATCATATAAATAAATTTTGGGTGACCAATGGTTATTTAAAGAAAAAAGTACATTGTCATTAATTTTAGTAGATAGATAAGTGTTATTACTATTATGAGAAATGTTTAAATCAACAGTATTATCTTTTTTAATAAATTCTATATGTTCATTTTGACCATCACAAGTCAAATCGGTATCTATGTTTTTAGTTGAATCTATAGGAGCAATGGTTTGTAAAGTATTGCTTTTGTTTATAATAATAGTTGTAGATATAATTATTACAACTATTAAAGCTAGAATAAATTTTTTTTTGATTATTAATAATTTCATTATGTATCACCTCAATTAAATTATATGTACATAATATTTTTTTAATTCTAACTTTATAAAAAATATACCCATTTTTAATAATCTAAGATTATAAAAATGGGTATATTTATAATTTATTTTTTTATTATTTTAAATGTTGACAATCTTTACAGTATCCATAAAAATAAACTCTATTATAACAAACTGTAAACTTGGAATGATCTTCTGCTAATTGATTAATATAATCCAAGTTTAAATCTTCAAAGTCATCAATTCTTCCACAAGTTAAACATTGTATATGTGGGTGTGAATTAGGATTTCTATCATATCTGAAATTTCCTTCCCCAACATTAATTTCTTGGATAAGTCCTACATCTACTAAAGTTTTTAGTGTTTTATATACAGTAGCTAAACTCATGGTTGGATATTGCTCATGAATAGCTTTATATATAATTTCGGCAGATGGGTGTGATGCAGTGCCTAATAAATAATTATATACAGCTAATCTTTGTGGTGTCAATTTAAGCTTTTTTTCTTTGAAAATTAAAGCTATTTCGTTAATTGTAAACACCTCCGTTTATTGTAATATATTAAAAGTATATAATAATAATAATTAAAAGTCAATTATTATTATTACTTAATAATGAAATAGGTAGTAATAATTATTAAATAATAAGAAATATACGGAAAATATTCATAAAAAATATTATATTATTAATATTTTGTAAATTACCTATTGTATACTTTATCAAATTCTGTTAAAATATAAGTAGGACAAGTTGTTAATTTATTAACAATCTATTTTAAAAATTATATTATTATAGAGGAGGAGTACGATATGGCAAAATATAAAGTTGGAGACGAATTAATAATAGTTACTGATCCTAATAAAGAGATGGAAAAATTAAAAGAGTTAACTTGTTTAAAAATAGATGGGGACTTTGCACAAATAGCATGGGGCGTAAAAATTGTAGATGTAGAATATAATAAGCCTAATGTAACTTTAACATATATAAATTTTAAAGGTGAAAGAAATAAAGTATTTGCAATATGCAAAGATATAGCAAATTTTGATAACGAAAAGGTATTAGAAAAAGCATTATTAAAAGCTTTCCAAAATGAAATAATAAATATAGCAGTTGATAAAAATAGCTAGTGTTTATAGAAGTAACTATATATGAACACAATTTTATTATAAGTGAAAAAAATTAATTTATTACATGTAGAAATTTTCTAACATAAAGTAAATTAATGTTTTTTCACTTTTTTGTTTTATTATATATAATATGTGATATAATAAGAAAAATTAAATAATAAAAAATAATATATATTTGTTAATTAATTAACGTTATATACAAAAACTACTTATAATTAAGCAGCTCATGTATAAGGAGGAAAAAGTTATGGGAAAATATAAAGTTGGAGACGAATTAATAATAATTACAGATCCAAGTAAAGAAGTAAAAAAGATAAAAGAACTAAATCAATTAAATATAAAAGATGATTTTGCTCAGATATCTTGGGGGATAAAAGTTATAGATGTAGAGTATGATAAACCAAATGTAACTTTAACTTATATGAATTTCAAAGGTGAGACTAATAAGGTATTTGCAGTATGCAAAGATATAGAAAACTTTGATAACCAAAAGGTATTAGAAAAGGCATTGTTGAAAGCATTCCAAAATGAAATCATAAATATAACAGTAAATAAAAATAATTAGAAGTTTAAGCTATACTATTAATTTTTAATAGTATAGCTTTATTTTTTTATAGAAGAAATAGAGAGTTTTTAATTTGAAAAAATTACATTATGTTTAGATAAAGGTTATATAAATGTTAATTTTATATAGCTTTGAACATTAAGATATTTTTATAAATAGAAAGAAAAAAAGAAAAATATTATAAAAATATGTAAAAATGCTAAAAAACTTTATTTTTGTTATATTTTATAATATAATGAGTCTGATGGAAACAATTTCTTACAAAAAAAGGGTGTGAGTTTATGGGTAAGTGTCCATTTTGGTCAAGTTCTAAGGAGTATCATGAATGTTATGATTCATGTCCAATGTTAACAAGTGATATTGAAGATGATGGACAATGTATTTTTAAAGAATACTTATCAGTAAATAGAATAAATTTCAAAGATATAATAAAAGAAGAATATAGCTTTTTAAAAAAATCTATTTATAATGATGAAAGTAACTATTAGTTAGCATAAAAAATATCCTATATTTAAAGTTAAAAATATAGGATATTTTTTTGATTGTGCCTAATAATTGGATCTGTTTTAAATACATCAACATTATGCTAAAACAGAGCATAATGATTAATCTTGAGTTTCATATGATTTAGTATATTTATGAAGAAGTGATTGCTTTAATGCCCATAGATTTTCAGATAAATCTACATAGTAAGTATGTGGATTTTCAAATCTAAGAACTTCAGACCATAATTTATTTGTTTCATTTTTAGCAAAATCTCTAATTGCAAGCACACTAGGTGATTCATAAATACAATTGCCACTATCAAATAACTGAACTTGAAGCTCTTTAGCATAGTAATTTTTTAATTTTTTTCTCTTCCAAGTATGAACGGGATCAAATATAGTCAATGTTTTACTTTCATCCACTTGTTCATTCTTTAAAGCTATTAGGTCAGCTAAAGCTTTATGAGAAGATTTATCAAAAATTCTAATTACTTTTTTAAAACCAGGATTGGTTATTTTTTCATCATTTTCACTGATTTTAATTTTAGGTACTAGTTCATTATCGTTTTCTATAGCTACTAATTTATAAACACCACCAAATACAGGCTCTGATTTTGCAGTTATTAATCTTTCACCTACACCAAATGAATCTATACAAGCGCCTTGCTCTAGTACATCTCTAATTATATGTTCGTCTAGTGAGTTTGAGATTACTATTTTACAATCATCGTATCCAGCTTCATCTAGCATTTGTCTACAACGCTTAGTTAAATAGGTTATATCACCAGAATCTATTCTAATACCCGTAGGTCTTTTTCCCAGTGGTTTTAATATTTCATCAAAAACTTTTATTGCATTAGGGATACCAGATTTTATAACATTATAAGTATCTATTAATAATAAGCAATTATCTGGATAAAGTTCAGCCCATGATTTAAATGCTTCATATTCATTGTCAAATAGTTGTACCCAGCTATGAGCCATTGTACCTACAGCAGGAATATTAAACATTTTATCTGAAATAGTACATGCTGTTGAATCACATCCACCTATCATTGCAGCTCTAGCACCATAAATAGCACCATCATATCCTTGAGCTCTTCTAGAACCAAACTCCATTACAGAACGATTACCAGCAGCTCTACAAATCCTGTTAGCTTTTGTTGCTATTAATGTTTGATGGTTTATAGTTAAAAGTATCATTGTTTCTACAAGTTGTGCTTGGATTACAGGACCTTTTACTGTTACTAATGGCTCATTTGGAAATACTGGATTTCCTTCTGGAATAGCCCAAACATCACAACTAAATTTAAAATCTCTTAAATATTTAAGAAAATCTTCTGAAAAAATATTTTTATTTTTTAAATACATAATGTCTTCATCAGTAAATTTTAAATTATTTAAGTATTCTATTAATTGTTCAACTCCAGCCATGATACAATAACCACCGCCATCAGGAACTCTTCTAAAGAACATATCAAAATATGCAATTTTATTTTGAAGATTTTTATTGAAATAACCATTTCCCATAGTCAATTCATAAAAATCTACTAACATTGTAAGATTTCTCTCGTATCTAACATTAAATTTATTTTCCATGAATAGTCTCCTTTAAGTAAAGTTCACAATACTATAATTAAGTTATCTACCTATAGTTTGTGAAAGTATCTATAAAAGTATATAATAAAATTATTGTACATCTATAATATAATTATTACAATATAGTTATTTATTGCGTTATTATATAATAATTCAAGAATTAAGTAAGGAAAGAGGAAGTTAATGTATAATCTGGATATATATCAAAATGAAGCAGTGATAACTAAGGATAAAAATGCATTAATTATTGCAGCTCCTGGATCTGGAAAAACTACTGTAATAATTAACAGAATATATTATTTAGTTAATAAACTAAAAGTTAGTAATGGACGTATAATAGTAATTACATTTACTAAAGCAGCAGCTAAAAACATGAAAGAAAGATATGAAAATAGATTTAAACAAAATATATCACCATTCTTTGGCACATTTCATGGACTCTTTTACAAAATTCTTTTAAGAACAGGGAAAAGTATAGATATAATAGATGGAAGTATTGTAAACAAGCTTATAAATAAAGTGTTAACAAAGTATTTTGATGACATTAATGAAGATAAAATTAAAGAAGTTTTAAATAATATATCATTATATAAAACTTCAAGAATAAGACTGAGTGATTTCAAACCATCTGTATCTAGAGAAATATTTGAAGATGCTTTAGAATGTTATGAATATTATAAAAAAGAGCATGGAAAAATAGATTTTGACGATTTAGCCATAGAAGCGTTAGAATTACTTGAAAATAATGAAAAGGCATTAAGTTATTATAGAAAATTATTTAAATATATTCTAGTTGATGAATTTCAAGATTGTGATGAGTTACAAATTGAATTTTTAAAATTAATAAATTATGGTGAAGATAATTCTTTATTTGCTGTTGGAGATGAAGATCAGTGTATTTATTCATTTAGAGGGTCTAGACCAATGTATATGGTTACTTTTGATGAGATATTTAAAGATAGTAAAAAACATTATTTATCGATTAATTATAGAAGTAAAGATAATATAGTTGAAAAGTCTAAGGCATTAATAAAGTTTAATAAAGAAAGAAATAATAAAAAAATATTATCTAATAAAAAAGAAAATGGAATAATCAAATTCTATACTCCTTATAACGAAAAGTCTCAAGGGGATATTTTAGTAGATTTAATTAAAAATGAAAAAAAATATAATATAGAATATGAAGAAAATGCTGTTCTTTATAGAACTAATATGGAAGCTATGAGTGTTATAGATGCATTTACTAAAAATCATATTCCATTTAAATTGTTAGATAGACAATATAATTTTTTTGAACATTTTATATGTAAAGATTTGATAGCTTATTTAAAATTTGTTGTAAACCCCTTTGATAAAGAGAGTTTTCTAAAGATTATAAATAAACCATTTAGATATATAAGTAAGCACAATATAGATTATGTGAGAAAGTATACTATACAGGAAAATTTGATTGATATATTAATAAACAAAGATGATACTCCACCATTTCAAAGAAAGAAGCTGGATGAATTAAAGAAAGACTTTAATTATTTAAATAAAGTTTCTTTAGGTTCTGCAATTTCATATATAGTTATGGATCTAGAATATATAGATTATTTGAAATCTTATTGCGAAAGATTTAGTCAGAACTTAGATGATTTAGAAGAAGTAATTGAAGAATTCAAATTATCCGCAGAAGGATTTAAAAATATATTTGATTTTTTAGTTCACATTGAAAATGTAAGTAATGAAATAGAAGAAAGTAAAAATAAAAATCAAAGAGAAGGAGTAATACTTAGTACAATTCATGGAGTAAAGGGCATGGAATTTAAAAATGTATATCTTATAAATTGTAATGAAGATACTATTCCACATTCCTCTAGCAAAGAAGAAAACATAGAAGAAGAAAGAAGACTTTTTTATGTTGGAATAACAAGAACAATAGATAATCTTTATTTATTTGCACCAAGGAATAGAAGAGGACAATTTAAGGAAATATCTAGATTTATAGGTGAATCAGGATTTGACAAACTGCCTAAGGATACTTATGGATATAAAATAGGTGATGATATAATGCAAAAGACTTATGGCTTAGGTAAAATAGAATCAATTGAAGATGATAAAGTTACTATAAATTTTAAAGATGGAATTATTAGAAGTTTTTCTTTAAAGGTATTAGCAGAAAATAATTTAATACAAAAGATTGTTTAATAGTTTTGTAAATAAAATATTGTTTTTATATGCCTCTGCTTTCTTGCTAAAGTAAAAAATGTTAAAGAATAATAGAATAAATTATTTGTAATAAATAGTTATATATTTAGTTAATATTATTTTAAAGGATTTTATATTAATTTATAGAATATATACTTTTAGATAAATATTTATGATTTATGCATTATATTGAGAGATAAGGTGATTTCGTTATGAATGTTAAATTATGGATTGTTATATTAATTTTAGCAGCAGTTATACTCATTGCAGTTGGTAAAATAATAAATCCAAAAGAAGAACGAGAAAAATATAAGAAAAATAAAATTAAATAAGCATAAGAATGGAGTTTTAATACTTCATTTTTATGCTTATTTTCATGCAAAAAAATAATAATATTTTGTATAATTTTATTTTATTATAACTTTTATGAAATATATAGTATAATTATTTGGATAATAAAGAAATTGTGAGAATTATGATTAATTGAATGTGATTAGATTATAATATATAATTTATAGTATATTTAAGAGGAATAATTACTAAATTTGTACGATAAAGGTTGTGTTTAGATGGAGTTAAAAAATTTTAATCCTAAAGATATAATTTTTTCATTAGATATAGGAACAAGATCTATAATAGGAACTGTAGGGATAATAAGAGATAAAAAATTTGAAGTAGTATGTGAAGAATATATGGAACATGAAGAAAGAGCCATGGTAGATGGTCAAATTCATGATATTAATTTAGTTGCTTCTGTGGTTGAAAAAGTGAAAAGAGTATTAGAAGAGAAAATAGAAATTACACTTACAGAAGTATCCATAGCAGCTGCTGGGAGATTTTTAAGAACTGTAAATTCAAGGGCAGAAATAGAAATAGATGAAGATCAAGAAATTGATAAGGAAATTGTAAGGAGTTTAGAACTTAGTGTTGTTAAAAATGCAGAAGAAGAAATAGATAATAGTGCTGATGGAAAATTATATTGTGTTGGTTATTCTGTTAAAAGCTTTTATTTAAATGGCTTTGTTATATCTAATTTAATAGGACATAAGGGGAAAACTATTGAAGCAGAAGTAATAGCAACATTTTTACCGAGATCTGTCATTGATTCTCTTTATTCTGTAATGAATAAGGTAAATTTAAAAGTAACTAATTTAACATTAGAACCTATTGCAGCAATAGAAGCTGCTATACCTAAAAATTTAAGGTTATTAAATATTGCTCTTATAGATGTTGGTGCGGGAACATCAGATATAGCAATAAGTAATAAAGAAACAATATCTGCATATGGTATGGTACCCATGGCTGGAGATGAAGTTACTGAAATAATAGCACAAGAGTATTTAGTTGATTTTAATACAGCAGAATTTATAAAAAAGTCTGTAAATGAATCTAAAGAAATTGTTTATACTGATGTGTTAGGCCTTGAAAATACAATTTTATCATCAAATATTATTAAATTAATTGATCCATCAGTAAAAAAGATATCAGAAGAGATTTCAAGTAAGATTTTAGAATTAAATGGTGGAAAGTCTCCAAGTGCTGTATTTTTAGTTGGTGGAGGGGCACATACACCTAGACTATTAGAATGTATAAGTGTGAATTTAAATTTACCACCTCAAAGAATTGCAATTAAAGATAGAAATGCTATTACAGAATGCATATCTGATAATTCCTTGGGATCAGCAGGGGTTACAGTACTAGGAATAGGACTTATAGCATTAAGAAATTTAGGTACAGATTTTATTGATGTTATATTAAATGATACACCTGTTAGTTTATTTAATTCTCACAAGCATACAGTTATGGATGTATTACTTCAAGCGGGAATTAATCCCTCATTACTTATAGCTAAAAATGGAAAGAGTATAAGATTTAAATATAATGGACGTAAAAGAATTGTATTTGGAGAATATGGAACTAGTGCTAAGATATTTATAAATGGAAATGAATCTGCATTAGAAACAGAAGTTAAGGCTAATGATAATATAGAAGTACAATATGCTAAGAATGGTAATAATGCGAGTCCTAAAGTACGTGATTATATTGAAAATATAAATTCTATAACTATTTATATTAATGATGAACTTATAAATTTGGAACCTATAATAACAATAAATAATAAAATAGAAGATATACATTATGAATTGAAAAATAGTGATGAACTTAGAGTATTTATACCAAATAAAGTTTCTGAAATAAAAGAATATGTTTTAAATAATGATGAAATAAGCTTGTTCAAAGATGATGTTTTGTTACATGAGGAATATGAAGCTCAAGATGGAGAAAGACTTATAAAAAAAGATAGTTCATTAGTTGAAACACAAATAGAGAATGATAAACTAGAAGATATTGAACCAATAAACGATAGCAATGAAGAACTTAAAAAAGAAAACGAAGAGTCTAAGTTAAATGAAGATTATGAATTAAGTACTGATGATAATTTAAATAATGATGTAGATAAAGATAAATTTCAGGAAAAATTTAATGAAATAAAAGTTATTGTAAATAATAAAGAGATAGTATTAAAAGGCAAAAATGAATATGTTTTTGTTGATATTTTTGACTATATAGATTTTGATTTAACAATTTCAAAGGGCACAATAAATTCTAAAGTTAATGGGGAAAATTCATCATATACAGCTAGAATAGATGAGGGCGATGTTATAGAAGTTTATTGGTCATAATATCTAGAAGGGAAGTATGTGTTTATGATAGATTTTAAAAAAGAGGCTAATGATATAAAAGACAAATTGATATCAATAAGACGAGATATACATGAGCATCCAGAAGTTGGTTTTGAAGAACATAGAACTTCTGACCTTATAAAAGACTTTTTAAAAACAGAAGGCATTGAATATATAGAGGTATCAAAAACTGGAGTTTGTGGAATTATAAAAGGAGAAAAAGTAGGCAGCAATAAGACTATAGCAATAAGAGGAGACATGGATGCACTTCCTATTCAAGATATGAAATCTTGTGAGTATAGCTCAAAAGTAAGTGGGAAAATGCATGCATGTGGACATGATGCACATACAACAATACTTTTAGGAGTAGCCCAAATATTAAATAAATACAAAAGTGAATTTAGTGGAAATGTGAAATTATTATTTGAACCTGCTGAAGAAACTGTTGGTGGAGCTCAATATATGATACAAGATGGAGTACTAGAAAATCCAAGGGTTGATTATGTGTTGGGTCTTCATGTTGATGAAAATGTAAGTATTGGAAATATAGAAGTTAAAAAAGGCGTTGTTAATGCTGCATCTAATCCATTTAAAATAAAAATTACAGGTCAAGGGGGACATGGAGCTGCACCACATACAACAATTGATCCTATTGTTGTAGCTAGTCATATAGTAATTGCACTTCAAAGTATAGTTAGTAGAGAAATATCGCCTGTAAATCCATCAGTAATTACTATTGGAACAATAAATGGGGGGACAGCTCAAAATATTATTCCAGGGGAAGTTACATTAAGCGGAATAATTAGAACGATGACAAAAGAAGACAGAATATTTGCAAGCGAAAGATTAAAAGAAATTGTTAATGGAATTGCTTTGTCTTCAAGAGCAAAAGCAGAAATAGAGATAGAAGAAAGCTATCCTTGTCTATACAATGATGATTATATGGTAGAATTGTTAAAGAGTTCTGCAAGTCATATATTAAAAAATGAAAATGTAGTTGAACAAAAAGCACCTCATATGGGAGTTGAAAGTTTTGCATATTTTGCAATGGAAAGACCAGGAGCATTTTATTTTCTAGGATCAGGAAATAAACAAAAGAAAACCACTGAACCTGCACATAGTAATCTTTTTAATATAGATGAAGATTGTATACCACTTGGTGTAGCAATTCAGTGTTTAACAGCATTTAATTATTTAACAAAGTAACCAAAAGAAAAATTATAGGAGTGATAATATTTGAAAATCGAAATAGGAGCTAATGAAGCCGGTCAAAGATTAGATAAATTTTTAAGAAAGTTATTAAAGGACGTTCCACTAAGTGCAATATTTAAAGCTTTAAGAAAAAAAGATATAAGAGTTAACGGTAAAAAACAAAGTGAAAAGTATTTCTTAGAAGAAGGAGATATTGTTGAAATAAAATATATAAAGAGTAATCCGGAAAAGAAAGAAAAATTTATTCAAGTAAATTTTAGTGGAATGAAAACAGCATATGAAGATGAAAATTTATTAGTAGTTGAAAAATGGCCAGGTATTTTAGTACATCCTGATAAAGATGAAAAAGAACCTACATTAACAGATTATGTACTTTCATATTTAAAAGAAAAAGGATCATACGTTCCAGAAAATGAAATTACATTTACACCTGCACCATGTAACAGATTAGATAGAAACACATCTGGTTTGGTTATGTTTGGAAAAACATTTGAGGGATTAAAATCTATCAATGAAACAATAAGAGAAGATAGAGTAAGAAAATATTATGTAGCTTTAGTTAAGGGAAAGGTAAAAGATGGATTATATACAGGATATATATTAAAGAATCAAGATACAAATATATCTAAGGTATATGAAAAAGAAGTACCAGATTCTAAAAAAATAGCAATGGAAGTTACTACAACACAAACTAATGGTGCATATTCACTACTTGAAATTAATTTAATTACAGGAAGAAGCCATCAAATAAGAGCTCATTTATCACATTTAGGAAGTCCTATAATTGGTGATGACAAATATGGAGATAGAAAATTAAATTCATTCTTCAAAAACAAGTATGGATTAGAATATCAATATTTATATGCATATAAATTAGTTTTTAAAGAAATGAAAGGTAAAGTATCTTATTTAACAAATAAAACTGTAGTTAATGCTTTACCTCCGATATTAAAGAAGATAAAGAGTGATGTATTTAAATTTTCACTTAGATAGGGGTTTAATATGAAAGAAGAATCATCTACTAAAGGCTTTGTAATTCTTTCAGCAGCAGGACTTTTAGCTAAACTGATGTCTGTATTTTATGTTCCGTTATTAAGAAGAACAATAGGTCTTGAAGGCCTTGGAATATACCAAATGTGTTATGAAGTATTCATATTTGCATATGCAGTAACTACTTTAGGAGCTCAGCCAGCAATTGCAAAAGTTGTAGCTGAGCTTACAGCTATGAAAAATAAAAGAGATGCAATTAAGGCACTAAAGATATCTACAATACTTTATGCTGGTGTTGGCGGTATAATAAGTATACTTATCATGATATTATCTACGCCTATAGCAAATGCAATAGGAACACCACAAGCGGCATATGGTCTGCTATTTTTAGCTCCAAGTATTTTTGTGACTTCTATATTGTCAGCATATAGGGGGTACTTTCAAGGTAAAAATAATATGACAGCAATAGCTGTATCTCAAGTATTAGAACAAATAATAAATGTTGGAGTGAGTTTAGCATTTGCTTATGTTTTAGTAAAAATAAGCATTCCTTATGGTAGCGCTGGTGGAACAGTAGGTACTACATTAGGTGCAATAATAGCGTGCCTTTATATGATATATGTATATTATAAGAAAAATTATGAAGGGGAAGCCTTTGGTGCAGAGTCACCTGTTAAAAGGGTAAGCAATAAGAGAATAGTTAGGAAATTAGTCAAATACGGAGTACCAATCACATTAAGTGCTGGATTACAAAACTTGGGTAGCTTAATTGATATGGTAAATGTAAAAAATAGATTAGCTTATGCTGGTTTTTTAGAAAAACAAGCTAATGAGCTTTACGGAATACTTGGAACGTACAAAACATTACTTTCTGTTCCGTTAGTAATAGTTACAGCACTAGCAACAACAGTATTACCTGCAATTGTAAGTGCAGTAGCTATAAAAGATAAAAAAGAGATTAGAAGAAAAGTAAATTTTGCATTTAGAATAACTTATGCAGTGACAATACCAGCAGCTGTAGGACTTGCCGTTTTAAGTAAAGAAATTTATTTATTATTATATGGCTCAGAACAAGGATTTGAATTAATGATATACGGTTCTGTTGTTGTAATATTAATGGCCGTTGTACAAATTCAAAATGTTATATTGCAAAGTATGAATAAGCTTTACTTTGTTTTAGGAACATTTATGATAGGTATAGTAGCTAAAATAGTTACAAATTACATATTGGTTGGAATGCCAGAGATCAATGTATTAGGTGCTGTTTTTGGTAATTTTCTATGGTTTGCAATACCTTTTATATTAAATCAACGAAAACTTAGCAAAACATTAAAAATGAGATTACCAATGTTTAAGCATACTTTAAAACCGATTCTTTCTTCAATAGGAATGGTTGCAGGCATATACTTAATTAAAGAACCTTTTGGAGTATTACTCATATTGTTAGATGCTGGAGGAATAGCACAAGGATTAGTAACAATGCTTATGATTTCAGTAGGTGGATTTGCATACTTGTACTTGATGATAATATTAGGCGGCATCAGAAAAAATGATATTACGTCATTCTCTCAAAAAGCATATAATATCTTGCCAAGATTTTTGAGAGTAAAATTAAAATAATTGGCTATGTTTGAATAGAATCTTGATGTGAGTTTGAGAAATAGGATATAACATAATTAAGGAGAAAGTTCATGTTTCTAAATGTAGAGTTTAGAAACATGAACTTTTTATGTTTGTCAAAAATTAAAAATTCTAATTTCCCAGTTTTTAATTAAAATAAGTAGTAAATACATTATTAAACATCGCTTTCTCCAAAGGTTCCAAGATATAAAAATATTATAAAAGTTAAACCAATTACCATAAAACTATTTACTATAGGTAAATTAACTAAAACATTTTTAGCGAATATATTAATAATTAAAAAGCTTAAAATACCAAGAAGTAAGTATATTATTACATTTGTAAAATTTAAATTTATATTAATATGTTTCTTAACTTCGTATAAATTAAGTGATAATCCAATACCACAAGCTATAAATAGAGTTATACTATTACCAAAAATATTTATACACGGTATTGATGTAAATACATATAAGCATACTAACTCAATTGAAGCTTCAATTAATGAATTTCTAAGAATAACACCCTGCCTATTAAGACCATTTAAAATTCCAAACATAGTAGTAGAAGTGAAGAAAATCGGTGCAGCAAGTGATGCAACTCTTATATATGGACCTAAATCATTTCTGCCATAAAAAATTTTTCCTAATTCATCAGGAATGATATTGCATATTATAGTCGTTGAAAGTCCAAGTAAAAAGGCTAGTTTAATTACTTTTCTAATACGAAGAGAAGCCTTATACTGATTTCCTTGACTTAAAGTTTGCGAAAGATCTGGTATAAGCAAAGTATTTATAGTTGAAACAACAATAAGAGGAATAGCGATCAATCCCATAGCCATACCATTATATTTACCTATTAAGCTTAAGGCTTCAGAATAATTAAAACCAGCACATACTAATCTCCTAGGTACAACTAAAGTGCAAAGTGTAGCTAAAATATTGCTTAGGAAGCCATTTAAACATAAAGGAATTGCTACTATTATTACATCAAACAATAATTGAAATCTACCTTCTGGTTTTTCATATGATTTTGGAATTTTTTTTACAGTGTATTTATAGTAAATAAATAAACATAATAAGCTTTGAAATTCACCAATGCATAATGCAACAGTAGCTAATGTAACCATATTTTGAAGTGTCTTAGCTTTTAAGAAAAATATTAAAATACTTACAGTTACAATTCTCATAGCTTTTTCAAAAATATCAATAATAGCAGGTGCTTTTATTTCCGATGTTCCATAAAAATAGCCTTTAAAAATATTTGAAATTGCAATACAAACCATAGCTGGACATATAACACGTATAGCATCAATAGTTCGCACATCATTAACACCATATTTACCTATTATTGGTGCAGCAAAAAAAACCATTATGCCAATAAGTAGAGCCCAGGTTATGTTAAAAAGAGAAACAATTCGTATAGTTCTAGTTATATTTTTATATTCTCCTTTTTGTTTATATATTGCAGATATTTTAGAAATAGCAGCTACGATTCCTGCACTCATAAGGCATATGAACAAATTATAAATTGGCATAACTAAGTTATATAAGCCCATACCCTCGGGACCAAGTATTTTAGACAAATATATAGTAAATATAAATCCAAGAATTCCTGTTGTTATATTAGAAGCCGTCAGTAAAAAAGAATTCTTTAAAAAGTTGTCCTTACTCAAATCTAATTCACTCCTTTAAATTACAATAAAGCATATTCAAAGTAATGACTAAATATGAACATTTTAAATTAAAAGTTAAGATATGATAAACATTTTAATTTAAAAGGTTAAGCTTAAGGGTATATTTTATTAGATTTAAAATATAAATTTAACAAGGGAAAATATATGGTTAATTTTATATTGAGGGGGTTAAGATTTGAAAAGATTTTGTCAATTTTTATTTAGTTCCGTTATAATAGTAAGTTTAGCTTTTTTATTGTTTAAATTTTCAGGAATTTATAGAGTAAACATTTTAAAAGATAATATAGATTGGAGTATTTCATCAAAAAATTGTAAGAATGCAGTGGCTTTTGATAAAGATGAATATGAAAATACATATGTGGCGTATAAGAACTATATAAAATTATTAAAAGATGATGGAAGAGAAGAAACATTGGTAGAAAATAAGTCGTTTTCTATAGAAAGTATAGTTTGTACAAAGGATGATATGTATTTTATTTCAAATGATGAACTTTATCATTATAATATGGCAAGTAAATTTCTGGAGGTAATTCTAAAAGAAATACCAACAAACGGTGAAAATCTTGATAGAAATCTTATTGTTAAGGATTCAAATTTACTTTTATCAATTGGAGCAGCAACTAATTCCGGAATTGCAGAAGGTAATGGAGAAATAGATTTTAACAAAATTCCATACGATAAGAGTCCTATAAATATTGTATTGAATGGTGAAAATTATGGAGAAGAAAAAACAGGGGCATATATGCCATATACCAATTCAAGTATTAGAGGTCAAAAAATAAGTGCTGAAAAATTTGGAAACGCATCTGTTATAAAAATAGATTTAAAAACTAATAAGACCTCTCTATATGCATGTGGAATAAGAAATATAACAGGGTGGGACTTAGATAGCAATAATAATTTAATAGCAATAGTTGGTGGTATGGAGGAGAAAGGAGTAAGACCTGTTAAAAGAGATTTTGATTATTTATACAAATTACAGGAAGAAAACTGGTATGGATGGCCAGATTTTAGTGGAGGGGATCCAATAAGTTCACCAAGATTTAATGATGAAAATAAATTAATGCCTATAATAAATAATCCACCTAATAAAATTGTTGATGGACCAGAATATCAATTTTCTAAAGTTAATAGTATTAAATGTTTAGCAATAGATAAAGAAGGTAAAATTTTAGAAAAAGATTCTAATGTATTTTATGATAAAAAGAATAACGTTATAAGTTCAGTAAATTCAAATGGTGTTTTATACAAGCTGTTAAAATTAAAAGGTGAAAGTGATGTAAAAGGAATAAAATACTCATGTGGTAATATATATATATTAGATTCAGGTATAGGTTGCATATATAAATTACAATGTGGTAATTTAGGACTAAATTTCAACTTACCAAAGCCAGTTTGGATATTTATAATAGTTCTTTTATTTAGTTTGCTCATACTAAATATAATTAGATTTAATAATAAAAAGAATAAGAGTATTTAAAATAAAGCCTTAAAGTGAAATAGAAACTGCTCTATAAAAGTAAATATTATAGAGTGGTTTCTTATTTTAATTAAACTTTTTTATGAAATTTTAAATTTTTAGACTTAATATTATTAAAAAAATTGTTTCCATAACTTTAATAATACGCTTAATAATGATAGAATATATATTTAGAGGGAAAAGAGGGGAATTTTATGGGGAAAACATTAGTTATTAATTTAGAAGACATTAATTTAAAAGGTGACGTA
Source organism: Clostridium sp. CMCC3677 (assembly GCF_023845585.1). Classification (GTDB taxonomy): domain Bacteria; phylum Bacillota; class Clostridia; order Clostridiales; family Clostridiaceae; genus Clostridium; species Clostridium aquiflavi. The sequence goes on along the minus strand of NZ_JAMQHS010000006.1, from coordinate 116,197 downwards.
TTAGATGTTGGACAAGAAAATTTTGGTGTAATATACAGTATTTCCAAAGAAGTAGAATCAGAATTGTCACTTGATTATGTTTTTAGTAATGATAAAGAGGGGTTAGAAGGAAGTGAATATGACGCATGTACACTTTTTTTTAATTTAAATAGATTTTGGAGTAACATAGAAAAAGAAAAGTTAATTAAAGAAATTAATTCTTATATAAAAGAGAATGGAGAAATATTAATTTGGGATATTAATAAAGAAAGAGGTAAATTATTTAATAATAAAATAAGAGTTATACTTCCAAAGGGTAAAGTAAAAGAATTTACATTTAAAAATTTGAATCCAATAATAAGTTCAAATGTAGAAGATATAAAAAAGATACTTTTAAAATATTTTGATATAGAAGAGATAAAAGTTTGGGAGGATATGTTTTTTATAAGAGCTAAAAAACTTAAAAATGAAATAAACTCTAAAGAAGTAGAGGAGACAAATACGAATGAGGATATTACTTACAGCAATTAACTCTAAATTTATTCATAGTAATTTAGCAGTTAGATATTTAAGAAATTTTACTAAAGATATGGATTGTGAAAGTATAATAAGGGAATTTTCTATTAATGATAGAGAAGAAAAGATATTAGAAGAAATTATTAATGAAAAGCCTGATGTTGTTGCTTTTTCAGTTTATATATGGAACGTAGAAATGGTTACAAGACTGTCTAATCTTATTAAGAATGTTGATGAAAATATTGAAATTTTATATGGAGGACCAGAGGTGTCATTTGATTCACATAAGTTTTTAGAAAATAACATTGGAGAATATGTTATTGAAGGTGAAGGTGAAAAGACATATAGAGATTTTATTTTATATAAACTTGGTTTAAAGAATGTAAATGAGATAAAAGGTCTTCACTATAAAAAAGATGGAAATGTATATTCTAATGAAAAAAGACCTCTTATGTCTATGGATGACTTAGTATTTCCATATGAAGATTATGAAAATTTAGATAATAAGATAGTTTATTATGAGGCTTCAAGAGGATGTCCTTTTAATTGCAAATATTGTCTTTCATCAACAAGTCATGGTGTGAGATTTTTAAATATTGAAAGAGTACTAAAGGAATTGCAGTATTTCATCGATAAAAGAGTTAGGTTAGTTAAATTTGTAGATCGTACATTTAATTGTAATTATAAATTTTCAATGGCTATATGGAAGTTTTTGATAGAAACAGATACAGAAACAAAGTTTCATTTTGAAATATCAGCAGATATTTTAAAAGAAGAAGAAATTAAGTTATTATCAAAAGCACCAAAGGGAAGATTTCAATTTGAAGTTGGAGTTCAAACGACAAATGACAAGGTTCTTAATAATATAAATAGATTTGTTAATTTTGAAGACATAAAAGAAAAGGTTGATGAACTTATGGCTATAAAAAATATTAATCAACACTTAGATTTAATAGCTGGTCTTCCAGGGGAGGATTATGATTCATTTGTTAATTCTTTTAATGATGTTTATAAAATAAGACCAGAAGAAATTCAATTAGGTTTTTTAAAACTATTAAAGGGATCTTCAATGAGAGAAGAAGCTGAAAAGTATAAAATGAAATTTTCGCCTTATCCACCATATGAAATATTAAAGACTGATTGCATTAATTATGATGAACTACTAAAATTAAAAAAGGTAGAAGCTATGGTAGATAAATATTATAATTCCAAAAAATTCAATAATATTATTAGATTTTTTGAGAGTAAATTTGATACACCATTTGAATTTTATTATTCACTAGGAAAATTTTTTCATAGAAAAGGATATTTTAATAAAAACATTGGAAATATAGAATATTATAAAGTATTTTTAGACTTTAATAATGAAGTTTTGAAAGATAATAACGATATATTAAATGAAATACTAAAATTTGATTATTTAATATTCAATAAAAAGCGTGGATTACCAGATTTTTTAAGAAGTAATATTAAAAAAGAAGATGAAAAAGATATAAAAGATAAATTAAAGCATAAATATTCATTTAAGGAGTATTATTTAGAAAAATTCTCAATAAATATTGAGGAGTATATTTTAAATGGAAATATACAAATATCAGAAAGTTATTATTTGTTTAATAATACTGGTGATTATATAAATCTAAAAATAAGTTAGAAGAAGTAAAAGGATGTAAAATAAAGATAACATTTACATAACAGATACTTTACTGAATTTTGACCGATTTTAGCATTTAATAATTTAAAATTCTTGAAAATATACAAAAAGAGTGTATAATAAAATAGACACAAAGTAATTAATACTATATAAAGTATTAATATATATATTATTTTTATATTTAAGGGCATGAAGGTGGTGATATTTTGGCATTAGAAGCAATTGAAGAAATAAAAAAAGCTGAGGCTCAAGCAGAAGAAATTCTTAAAGAAGCTAATAATGAAGCTAAAGATATTGTTATGAAAGCTACAGATGAAGCAGAAAAGCAATATCTTGATACTTTATCTTCTGCAAAAGAAAAAGCAAATAAAATTATTTCAAATGCTGTAGAAGCAGCAAATAAAAAAGCAGAGCCTATAATAAATAAGGGCAAGCAAGAATCAGAAGATATACTACATATATCTGCAGATAAGAAAAATAATGCTGTTAAATTAGTGATTGAGAGGATAGTGAAGATTCATGGCAATAGTTAAGATGAATAAGTTCACCTTGTTAGCCTTTGAATCAAAGAAAAATGAACTTCTTGAAAGAGTACAAAACTTCGCAGAAGTTGAATTTATCAATCTACAAGATGAGAATATTCAAGAAAAAAATGAAGTTCTTAATGAGTTAGATAAGGATGAAATTGATTCTGACATATCAAGGTGGGAAGAAGAATTATCAAAAGCTAAATTTGCCCTACAGTTCTTAAAGGACTATGTGCCTAAACAATCATTAATAAAGTCTTTACGTACAGAAAAACTTTCATTAACTCCTAAAGAACTAGAAAAAAAAGTATTAAATGGAGAATGGGAAGGTGTCTATGATAAAGTTAAAGAAAAAGAGCATACTTTAGCTTCATTAGACAATGAAAAGACTAGATTACAAGGAAATGTTCAAAGTTTAAAACCATATGAGAATTTTGATTTAGCATTAGGATCTTTAGATGATTTAAAAGTAACTGAATATTTCTTAGGAAGCATTGCTAACCAATATGAGGAAGCATTGAAAAATGATTTGAGTGATTGTTATTTAGAAATTATATCAAAAGACAATCAAGACACTTACTTCTTCCTTTTAGCTCATAAGGATAAGAAAGAAGAAGTGGAAGAGGTACTAAGAGGGTTTGGATTTAGTCCGTTTAAAACAGATGAGAAAGAACTCCCTTTAAAGCTTATTCAAGAATATAATGAAAGAATGTCCTTAATTGATTCTGAAAAGTTCTTAGTAAAAGAAGAATTAGCAGGATTTGAGGAAAATTTAGAAAGCTTGAAATTAGCTTATGAATATTACTATAACTTAGTAAATAGAAAATCTATTACTAATAGATTTTTGAAGACTGATAAAACAGTCTTATTACAAGGATGGGTTCCTAGTGAAAAAAATGATAGGTTAACTCAAATTACTAAGGATGTATTAGGTGAGGATTACTATTTAGCTTTTGAAGATGTTAAAGAAGAAGAAATTGATGATGTACCTATTAAATTGCAAAACAATGATTTAAATGCATCATTCGAATCAGTAACATCAATGTATGCTTTACCTAAGTATAATGATATAGACCCCACTCCATTTGTTACACCATTCTATTTGGTTTTCTTTGGAATGATGGTTGCAGATGCAGGATATGGATTATTATTGTTATTAGGAACTCTTGGAGCATTAAAGTTATTTAATTTTAATGCAGAAACGAAAAAAATGGTTAAGTTCTTTATGTATTTAAGTTTCCCAACAATTATATTTGGATTAATTTATGGTTCATTCTTTGGAGACTTAATAGGTATTAAAGGTTTAATTGATACAAGTACAGATGTTATGACAATACTAGTTATGTCAGTAGTATTTGGTGCAATTCAAATTGTGTTTGGATTATTTATAAAAGCAGCTGTATTAATAAGGGCAGGAAAGAAATTAGATGCTTTTATGGATGTTGGATCATGGCTTATAACTCTATGTTCTATTGGAGGAATTGGAGCTGGATCAATGCTTAATATACCAGTACTAAAAACAGCATCTATAGCAGGTGCCATTATTGGTTCTATATTAATTGTTTTAACACAAGGAAGACAAATGGAATCAACAGGTGGAAAAATAGGCCAAGGTCTTTATGAATTATATGGTATTACAGGATACATAAGTGACTTAGTATCATACACAAGACTTATGGCAATAGGTTTATCAGGTGGATCTATAGCAGGAGCTATAAACATGATTATGGGAATGGTATCAGATAATGGTAATTCACTTTTAGGAACTATTCTGTTTGCACCATTAATATTTATCATGTTCCAAACAGTAAACTTATTATTATCATTATTAAGTGGATATGTTCATACATTAAGACTTACTTATGTAGAATATTTCTCAAAATTTTACGATGGTGGTGGAAAAGCATTTGAGCCACTTGAAGCAAAAAATGAATACATTAATTTAAGAGAAGAGTAGGAGGACATTTAAAATGGATATGAGTTGGATTAAGTTTTTTTTAGAAAATAACGGTGGATTTGTTATGGGAGCACTAGGTGTTGCTTTAGCAGTAGGAATGTCAGGAATAGGATCATCAAAAGGTGTTGGTATCGTAGGTGAAGCAGCAGCAGGATTATTATCAGAACAACCAGAAAAATTTGGTAAAGCGTTAATTCTTGAATTATTACCAGGTACACAAGGTCTTTATGGATTCGTTATAGGATTATTAGTATTTTTACAATTAAGTCCAGAAACAACTTTTTCACAAGGTTTATACTTATTATTTGCTTGTTTACCAATAGCTATCACTGGTTTATGGTCAGGAATTGCTCAAGGTAAAGCAGCAGCTGCTGGTATTCAAATATTAGCTAAAAACCCAGAACACAACACTAAAGGTATGGTTCTTGCAGCGATGGTTGAAACTTATGCATTATTAGGATTCGTTGTATCATTCTTATTAGTAAATGGTGTATTTTAATAATAGCTTATTATAGAATTAGGATGTGAAGATTATGTCTAACATAAATAATTTAACTTCTAAAATCGTAAAAGATGCGGAAGATAAAAAAAGAATAATCTTATCAGAAGCTGAAGAGAAGAAAAGTAAGATAATTGCTAAAAAGCAAGAAAAAGCTGCTTCGGAAGAAAAGATTATTGTAAAAAAAGCTGAAACAGAAGCTGTAGCAAGAGAAGAAAGAATCATTTCTAGTGCAGAATTACAAGCAAGAAACGAGAAGTTAAAATCAAAACAAACAGTTATTAGTGAAGTTTTTGAAACTACTATAGAAGAACTTTGTAATGCATCAAGTGATGATTTTAAAGGATTTGTAAAAACTGTAATATTAAATAGCAATATTTCAGGAGATGAAAATTTAATATTAAATGAACAAGGGAAGAAAATGATTGATTCTGATTTTGTAGCAGAATTAAATAGAGAAATTGGTTCAAAAGGAAATATAACTCTAAGTGATAAAGCTGGAAACTTTAAAGGCGGATTCGTATTAGAGAAAGATGGCATAGAAATAAATAATACTTTTGAAGCTTTAGTAAATTCATTAAAAGATGAAATGGGTCTTGAAGTAGCAAGAGTATTGTTTAGTTAAGGAGGTTAACTAATGGATATAATGCAATTTAGTCAAGTTATACCGAGACTAAGAGTATACGAAACAAAACTCCTTGATAAATCAAAGATTGACAGAATGATCGATTCCAATTCTGCCAATGAAGCATTAAAAGTGCTTCAAGAAACAGAGTATGCCAATGTTATGACAAATGTTAAGAGAGCAGAAGACTATGAAATTATATTAAGTGAAGAATTAAAAAGATTGTTTCATTTAATGTATGAAATAAGTCCAATGAAATCTCTTGTTGACTTAATGAGTATTAAATATGATTATCAAAATATAAAAGTAATATTAAAAGGTATCTTTTTAAAGAAAGATTTATCTTATCTATTAATTCATGTTGGAACTATTGAAGCTTCAAGATTAAAGTATTTAGTAGAAAATAATGAATTAAGAGATTTACCTAAAGTTATGAGAGAAGCAATAGAAGAGTCAAAGGATAAATTTGAAAATACTAAAGATCCTCAAATACTTGACATTATTTTAGATAAATATATGTTTAAACAATTAGTACAAATTAAGAATGAAATAAAAGATAACTTTGTTAATAAATACGTAGAAGCTCTTATAGATTCTACAAACTTGAAAACTCTTTTAAGAGTTAAAAAGCAAAACAAAGGCAGGGAATTCTTTGCTTCAGTTATTATTGAAGGAGGTTCTTTAGATAAAGATAAGTTATTAGGAATGTTAAATGATGCAGTAGAAAACATATCTAATAAGCTTTCGTTCACTGATTATAATGATTTAATAAAATCAGGTATAGAGTACTATACAAAGACAGGTTCTGTGAGTTTATTAGAAAAGTTAGTTGATAACTATATCATGGATATGATGAAAGACGCTAAAATAATACCTTTTGGAGTCGAGCCTTTAGTAGCTTATATTTATGCAAAAGAAACAGAAATAAAGATTATAAGAATTGTAATGGTTGGCAAACTCAATAATATTTCTGCGGAAGTAATTAGAGAAAGGCTGCGTGATATTTATGTTTAAGAAAATAGGTGTAGTTGGTGATAAGGATTCAGTTTTAGCTTTTAAAGCTTTAGGTATCGACGTTTTCCCTGTAGTTGGAAACGAAGAAGCAAAAAAAACTGTTGATAAATTAGCAAAGAATGATTACGCAGTTGTTTTTGTAACAGAACATGTTGCACAAGGTATCGAAGAAACAATTGAAAGATACAATAAAGAAGTACTTCCTGCTGTAATATTAATTCCAAGCAATCAAGGAACATTAAATATAGGTATGCAAAGAATAAGTGATAACGTAGAAAAAGCTGTAGGCGTTAATATTTTATAGAAAGGTAGGTTGGTAAGGTGAAGACCGGAAAGATAATTAAAGTTTCAGGACCTTTAGTAGTTGCTGAAGGTATGGATGAAGCTAATATATATGACGTTTGTAAGGTTGGAGAAAAGGGTCTTATCGGAGAAATCATCGAAATGAGAGGCGATAAGGCATCAATCCAAGTATATGAAGAAACTTCAGGAATAGGACCTGGGGATCCAGTTGTTACAACTGGAGAACCTTTAAGTGTTGAACTTGGACCAGGACTTATTGAATCAATGTTTGATGGAATACAAAGACCGCTAGATGCATTTATGGAGGCTGCTAAGTCAAGCTTCTTAACTAGAGGAGTATCAGTTCCTTCATTAAATAGAGAAAAGAAGTGGGATTTTAAACCAACAGCAAAAGTTGGAGATGAAGTTAAATCTGGAACTGTAATAGGTACAGTACAAGAAACACCAGTTGTTGAACAAAGAATAATGGTTCCAATTGGAGTTGAAGGTAAAATAAAAGAAATTAAAGCTGGTAGCTTCACAGTTACTGAAACAATTGCTATAGTTGAAACTGAAAAAGGCGATAGAGAAGTTCAATTAATGCAAAAATGGCCAGTAAGAAAAGGAAGACCATATTCAGCAAAGATTAACCCAGTTGAGCCAATGCTTACAGGACAAAGAGTTATAGATACATTTTTCCCTGTTGCTAAAGGTGGAGCTGCTGCTATTCCAGGACCATTCGGAGCTGGTAAGACAGTAACACAACATCAAATTGCTAAATGGGGAGATGCAGAAATCGTTGTTTACGTTGGATGCGGAGAACGTGGTAACGAAATGACAGACGTTGTTAATGAGTTCCCAGAACTTATTGACCCTAAGACTGGCGAAAGTTTAATGAAGAGAACAGTTCTTATAGCGAATACTTCAAACATGCCAGTTGCGGCTAGAGAAGCTTCAATATATACAGGTATTACAATAGCTGAATATTTCAGAGATATGGGATACGCAGTATCAATAATGGCTGACTCAACTTCAAGATGGGCTGAGGCATTAAGAGAAATGTCTGGTAGACTTGAAGAAATGCCTGGTGATGAAGGATATCCAGCTTACCTTGGATCAAGACTTGCTGACTACTATGAAAGAGCTGGTAAAGTTGAATGTTTAGGTAATGATGGAAGAATTGGTTCTATAACAGCAATCGGTGCAGTATCACCTCCAGGAGGAGATATTTCAGAACCAGTATCACAATCAACACTTAGAATAGTTAAAGTGTTCTGGGGTCTAGATGCACAACTTGCATATCAAAGACATTTCCCAACTATTAACTGGTTAACATCATATTCATTATATGCTGATACAATAGACAAGTGGATGAATGGTAATGTTGCTGAAAATTGGGGAGCATTAAGATTAGAAGCTATGACTATACTTCAAGATGAAGCTCAATTACAAGAAATCGTAAGACTTGTTGGTATTGATGCATTATCTGAAAAAGATAGATTAAAATTAGATGTTGCTAAATCAATCAGAGAAGACTATTTACAACAAAATGGTTTCCATGAAATTGATACTTATACATCATTAAAGAAACAATATAAGATGCTAAGTCTTATATTAGGATATAGAAAAGAAGCAGAAAGAGCTTTAGAAGCTGGAGTATACTTAAATGATATCTTAGCTATGGAAGACTTAAAAGATAGAATTGCTAGAAGTAAGTACATACACGAAGATGATTTAGATAAAATTGATCAAATCGCTGTAGACTTAAAAACTGCAATTGATAACCTAATAAGCAAAGGAGGGGTAGCAAATGCTTAAAGAATATAGAACAGTTACTGAAGTTGTTGGCCCTTTGATGGTTGTTGAAGGTGTTGAAGGCGTTAAGTATGATGAACTAGTTGAAATTGAACTTCATACTGGTGAAAAAAGAAGAGGTAAGGTTCTAGAAGTTAATGGATCAAAAGCAATGGTTCAAATATTCGAAGGATCTTCAGGAATAAATTTAAAAGGTACTAAAGCTAAATTCTTAGGTAGACCACTTGAACTTGGTGTATCTGAAGACATGTTAGGAAGAGTATTTGATGGTATGGGTAGACCTAATGATAATGGTCCAGACATAATACCCGAAAAAAGAGTAGATATAAATGGTGAAGCTATTAACCCTATGGCTAGAGACTTCCCATCAGAATTTATTCAAACAGGAGTTTCTGCAATTGATGGACTTAACACTCTAGTTAGAGGACAAAAGTTACCTGTTTTCTCAGCAGCAGGACTTCCACATGCAGAACTTGCAGCACAAATTGCAAGACAAGCGAAAGTTTTAAATTCAGATTCTAAGTTTGCGATTGTATTTGCAGCTATAGGTATCACTTTCGAAGAAGCTCAATTCTTCGTAGATGAATTTAAATCAACAGGTGCCATCGATAGATCAGTTCTATTTATGAACTTAGCATCTGACCCAGCTATCGAAAGAATAGCTACACCAAGAATGGCTCTTACTTGTGCTGAATACTTAGCTTATGAAAAAGGAATGCAAGTTCTAGTTATAATGACTGATATTACAAACTATGCAGAAGCATTAAGAGAAATTTCAGCAGCTAGAAAAGAAGTTCCAGGTAGAAGAGGATATCCAGGTTATCTTTATACTGACCTTTCTACATTATATGAAAGAGCAGGAAGACTTAGAGGTAAAGAGGGTTCAATCACTCAAATTCCAATACTTACAATGCCTGAAGATGATAAAACTCATCCAATTCCAGATTTAACTGGATATATTACTGAAGGTCAAATTATCCTTTCAAGAGAATTATATAAGAAGGGTATAATGCCTCCAATAGATGTTTTACCATCACTTTCAAGACTTAAAGATAAGGGTATTGGTAAAGGCAAGACTAGAGAAGACCATGCAGATACTATGAACCAATTATTTGCGGCATATTCACAAGGTAAGCAAGCAAAAGAATTATCAGCAATCTTAGGAGAATCTGCTTTATCAGATACTGATAAGAAACTTGCTAAATTTGCAGAAGCTTTTGAAGACGAGTATGTATCTCAAGGCTTTAATACAAATAGAACAATTGAAGAAACTCTAAACTTAGGATGGAAGTTATTAAAGATGCTTCCTAGAACTGAGCTTAAGAGAATTAGAGACGAATACCTTGAAAAATATATGCCAAGAGAGGAAGAGTAGTCTATGGCAAAGCTAAATGTTAATCCTACTAGAATGGAACTCTCTAAACTTAAAAAAAGATTAACTACCTCAACAAGAAGTCATAAGCTTTTAAAAGATAAACAAGATGAATTAATGAGACAATTCATTAACCTTGTTAAATATAATAATAAGCTAAGAAAAGAAGTGGAAGATAATCTGCAAGGTTCCCTTAAGGATTTCGTTATGGCTAGAGCCGTTATGAGCTCTGAATTCCTAGAAGAAGCTATTGTATATCCTAAGGAACATATTTCTGTTGAAGTTGGCGAAAAGAACGTAATGAGCGTATCTGTTCCTGTTATGAACTTTAAGAGACAACTTGAAGGTGATGAAGGAAGTATATATCCATACGGATTTGCCAATACATCATCAGAACTTGATGATACTCTTTCTAAACTTTATGAAATTCTTCCGCAATTACTAGAACTTGCAGAAGTAGAAAAGTCATGTCAGTTAATGGCTAACGAAATTGAAAGTACTAGAAGAAGAGTTAATGCTCTTGAATATATGACTATTCCTCAACTTCAAGAGACTATAAAGTATATTAGAATGAGACTTGATGAAAATGAAAGATCGGCTACAACTAGATTAATGAAAGTTAAGAGCATGATTGAACAAAGAGGTTAATATAAAAGGAACGCTTAAGCGTTCCTTTTTTTTTTCTATCTTAATATATAAAATAAAATTACTAAAATATAAGAAGTACTTGAAAAAAATTCAAATATATACCATAATTAAGTGTATAACTTATAATTAATCAGGGGGGATTAAATATGAAAAAGAAGATTTTAAGTGCTATGTTATCGCTTACATTAATTTTTAGTTTAAATACTACTGCTGTGTGGGCAGCTAGCAAAGATGATAGTACCAAAATAACAATAATTCATACAAATGATACTCATAGCAGAGTATTGTCAGCAGACGGTGGGTTTGGATTTGCAAAGATTGCAACTATAGCAAATGAAACTAAAAAGGAAAATCCAAATACATTATTAGTAGATGCTGGAGACACTTTACATGGAAAACCAATAGTTAATGTTAGTAAAGGTGAAAATGCTGTTAAAATATTAGATGCAGCTGGTTATGATTTTATGGTTCCAGGTAATCATGATTTTAACTATGGAAATGAAAGGTTAATGGAATTAAGTAAATTAGCTAAAAATTTTAAGATGCTAGATGCTAATGTAAAAAAGAATGGAAAAAATATGCTACCACCATATGAGATCGTAGAAAAGGGAAATGTTAAAATTGGTGTTTTTGGAATATCAACCCCGGAAACAGCATATAAAACAAATCCTGCTAATGTAAAGGATATAACTTTTGAAGATCCTATAAAGGTATCAGAAGAAATGGTTAAAGAATTAAAAGATAAGACAGATGTTATTGTAGCTTTAACTCATGTAGGGTTAGATGATAGTTCAGTTGTAACATCTAAGCAAATTGCTGAAAAAGTTAAAGGGATTGATGTAATAATAGATGGACATAGCCATACAACTTTAAATGATGGCTTAGTAGTTAATAATACATTAATAGCACAAACAGGTGAATATGATCAAAATCTTGGTGTAGTAGAATTAGAAGTTAAAGATAAAAAAGTTACAGACAAAAAAGCAAAATTATTAAATTCAAAAGATTATAAAGAATTAAAAGAAGATGAAAAAGTAACAGATTTATTAAAAGATATACAAGCTGAAAATGACAAAGTATTTTCAGAAGTTGTTGCAAGCAATGATGTACTACTAGATGGTGTTAGAGGAAATGTGAGAACTAAAGAAACAAACCTTGGAAATATAACAGCAGATGCAACTAGAGATATAACTAAAGCTGATATTGCATTTGTAAATGGAGGATCTTTAAGAACTTCAATAGAACCAGGAGATATAACTAAAGGAAAACTTGCAGAATTATTTCCATTTGGTAGTGTAGCACAAACTGTAAAATTATCAGGTAGTGATATAGTTAAGGCTCTTGAAGTATCAGTGGGGGCATATCCAACAGAACAAGGTGGATTTTTACAAGTAAGTGGAATGACATTCTCATTTGATCCAACAAAGGAAAAAGGAAATAGAGTTTTTGATGTAAAAGTTGGCGAAAATCCAATTGATTTAAATAAAGAATATACTGTAGCAATAAATGATTTCTTATCTCAAGGTGGAGATGGATATACAATGCTTAAAACTACTGTTGTAGGAGAATTTGCAACATATGATGATATTTTTGCAAAATATTTAAATGACAATGGTATGAAGAGTGATATTACTTTAGGTAGAATACAAGTTAAAGAAAATGGTAAACAAGTAGTAACAAATCAAAATAACGTAGTTTCAGTTCAAGCAGCACCAACAGTTCAAGAATCACAAGTATCTACTAAAACAGAAACTGTATATACTGTAATTGCAGGTGATAATCTTTCTAAAATAGCTAGAAGAAATAATACTACATGGCAAACATTAGCACAATATAATAATTTACAAAATCCAGATTTAATATATGTAGGAGATCAAATTAAAATTCCAGCATAATTTATTTTAGTTATAAATAAAGCAGAAACATGATAAAAATGTTTCTGCTTTTTTTGAAAAATTATATTATTGAGAGTTTCTAGAGAAGTCAAATGCAAATTTAGTTGAAGCTTAAGAAATGAGTCATAAAGAATTAAATTAATTTTAATACGCTTTTTTCTATAATTAGAAAACCTTAATAATTTTGTAATTGATAAGATATGGCTTTAATAGTATAATCAAACGTGGATAACTTTAACTAATAGTATTTTTATTTAGCTAAGGAGTAGATAATAAAATGCAATATATATTAGCTATGATAGTTACATTATTGTTATCGCTATTAATTATGCCAATAGTAATGAAACTATCAATTAAATTAAAATTTACAGATAAACCAACAAAAAGAAAACAACATAAAAAAGAAACCCCATTATGTGGTGGAATAGTATTATACATATGTTTTTTTATTTCTTTTTTCTTATTTGTAAAAGATGATATAAAACAACAAATAGTTGTATTTATAGCAGCAACAGCAATATTATTAATAGGACTTATAGATGATTATTATAAAACAAGATTTAAAGAATTTGCTATACTTCCAAGATTGATTATTCAATTGTTATCAGCTGTACTTGTTTTTAAGGCAGGAATAGCATTTATGGGATTTACTAATCCATTTACTGGAGAATTTATAGAGTTAAGTAAAACCATACAATTTTTACTAACAATAACTTGGATATTTGGAGTCACAACTGTAATTAATTGGTCTGATGGTATGGATGGATTAGCAGGTGGGATTTCACTTATTTCAGCAATAACTTTTTTGGTTGCAGCAATAATATTAAGACAACAAGTATCAGCAGAAACATCAATAATATTAATAGGATCTATATTTGGATTTTTATGTTATAATAGGTACCCAGCAAAAGTGTTTATGGGAGATTCAGGTGCTAATTTTTTAGGATTCATATTAAGTGTTATAGCATTAGACGGTGCATTTAAACAAGCTACTGTGCTGAGTTTATTTATACCTATTTTGGCTTTAGCTGTACCAATATTTGATAATTTATTTGTTATTTTTAAAAGATTTTCAGAAGGAAAACCTGTTTATCAAGCAGATAGAAGTCAAATACATTTTAGACTTGAAGAAAAAGGATTCACACCAAAGCAAGTTGTAAATTACATAATGATAATAAGTTCTGTTTTTAGTTTAATTTCTATTATACTTTTACTTATTAAAATTTAATAATGAAAAGTACATATAGATTATGGATTATTTAAAAGAAAAACTTTACAAATTAAATAGAGTAATGTATAATTAGAAATAATTTCTTATCAAGAGTGGTGGAGGGACTGGCCCGATGAAACCCGGCAACCAATATATAATGTATATAAGGTGCTAAATCCTGCAGTGAATGACTGATAGATAAGGGTAATTTTATTTTAGTGTAGAAGTTTATTATGCCTAAAGGAATACCCTTTAGGCATTTTTTTTATTCTTTTCTACAGTTGCTTTGACAATTTTTTATTTAAAGGGGGCAAAAAATGAATATTAAAAATTTATTCAGAGACAAAAAGGTGGTTTTTTCATTTGAAATTTTTCCACCTAAAATAACATCATCCATACAAACTATTTATAATACATTAGATGATTTAAAAGGATTAAATCCAGATTATATAAGTGTTACCTATGGGGCAGGTGGCAGTGTTAAAAACAATAAGACTATTGAGCTAACTTCTCTTATAAAGAATAAATATGGAATTGAAGCAGTATCACATTTAACTTGCATTAGTTCAACTAAGAATGATATAGAATATTATTTAAGAGAATTTGAAAAGAATAATATAGAGAATATCCTTGCGTTAAGAGGTGATGTTCCTATAGGAAGTAAAATTACAGGAGAATTAAATCATGCTAACGAATTAATTAAGCATATAAGTGATAATGGACAATTTAATATAGCTGCAGCATGTTATCCAGAAGGCCATATAGAGCATAAAGGATTGTATAGAGAAATTGAGAGCATGAAGAGAAAAGAAGAGGCAGGAGCATCTTATTTTATATCTCAGTTGTTTTTTGATAACAATTTATATTATAATTTTCAAGACGAGGTTCGTGCTGCTAATATAAATTTACCTATTGAAGCTGGAATTATGCCTGTAACAAATAAAAAACAAATTGAAAGAATTTTATCTTTAAGCGGAGCATCACTTCCAGATAAATTTAAAAGAATAATGGAAAGATATGAGTATAATCCAGAAGCTTTAAGAGATGCTGGGATTGCTTATGCAGTTGAACAAATCGTAGACCTAATTTCTACAGGTGTGGATGGAATACATTTATATGTTATGAATAATCCATATGTAGCTAAAAGGATAAGCCAAAGTATAGAAAATATTCTATTAACAGTAAATCAAAATCAATTCGTTTAGGAGGATACAATAATGGAAAAAGTAGAAAGTTTTGAATTAGATCACAGAAAGGTTAAAGCACCATACATAAGAAAATGTTGTTTGCTTGATGGTAAGCTTGGAGATAAGGTAACAAAGTTTGATATAAGATTTCTTCAACCTAACAAAGAAGAATTTGGTACAGCAGCAATGCATGGACTTGAACATTTATTAGCACATGAACTTAGAGCAAAATTAGAAGGTATAATTGATTTATCACCTATGGGATGTAGAACAGGTTTCTATTTAAGTATATGGGGTGATAGAGAAGCATCAGAAATAAAAGAAGCGTTAGAATACTCATTAGAAAAAGTTTTAGAAGCAAAAGAAATACCTGCTGCTAATGATATTCAATGTGGAAATTATAGAGATTTATCTTTATTTGGTGCAAAAGAATATGCTAAGGAAGCATTAGAAAGAGGCTTTTCTCTTAATATATACGGAGAATAAAATGTATAATATTAAACAACTTAAAATACCTAAGGATGAAGTCCTTAGGTATTTAGGTTATAAAAAGCAAGAATTAACAGCATCAATAGATGTATTAATAGATGAAACTATAGATGAATGTAAGAAATTAATAATACCTAAATATGTTTGTGCTAAGTATAAAAACCATGCTAAAAAGGATGGGATATATGTAGAAGGAACAAGTTTAATATTAAAAGGAGAAGACATTAAAAATCATCTTCTTTATGCACAGGAAGTATTTTTTATAGCAGGTACTGTAGGGAGCAAAATAGAGAAAAAAATCAAGCTATATGAAACAATAGAATTGACAAAAGCTTTAATTTTAGATGCTTGTGCAACAGTAGCAATAGAAGAGTTTTTAGATGAAATAGAAGAAAAGATAAGATTAGATGTAAGAAAAGAAAACAGTGCTATAACATTTAGATATAGTCCGGGATATGGAGATTTGTCATTAGATATTCAAAGGGATATAGTGAATACATTAAAAGCAGATAAAGCAATAGGTCTTACAGTATCATCACATCATTTATTATTTCCTAGGAAATCAGTAACTGCAATAATTGGGGTTATTCCAAAGGAAAAAGAGGAAAAACAAAGAGGATGTGAGGTTTGTAAGAATTATAACAATTGTAGTTTTAGAAGAGAGGGGAATAATTGTGGGGCTTAAAGAATTCATAAAAGATAATATACTTGTATTTGATGGGGCAATGGGAACAATGCTTCAAAAAAAGGGACTAAAACTTGGAGAAAATCCTGAAATATTTAATATAGAGGAAAGTGAAAAAGTAAAGAAAATTCATGAAGAATATATTAAAAATGGAGCCATGGTTATAACATCAAATACTTTTGGGGCAAATGAATTGAAATTAGAAAATACAGGATATACAGTTGAAGAAATTATAAATGCAGCAATTTCTCTAGCAAAAGAAGCTAAAGGAAATGATAAAGTATATATTGCATTAGATATAGGACCAATAGGCGAACTTTTAGAACCAATGGGTACATTAAGTTTTGATAGAGCTTATGAAATATTTAAAAGGCAAATAGTGCAGGGTGAAAAATCTGGTGCAGATTTAATATTAATTGAAACAATGACAGATCTTTACGAAGCAAAAGCAGCTCTTTTGGCAGCAAAAGAAAATACTAGATTACCTGTATTTTGTACTATGTCATTTGATGAAAATGGAAGGACTTTTACAGGATGTACACCAGAAAGTATGGCAATCACTCTGGAGGGCATAGGAGCAGATGCTGTAGGAATAAATTGCTCTTTAGGACCTAAAGAATTACTTCCAATAGTAAAAAGAATAAAGAAAGCAACTAATTTACCTATAATGACACAACCTAATGCTGGTTTACCTAAGTTATCTTTTGGTGAAGCAATATATGACATTACTTCAGAAGAATTTAAATATTGGGTAAATGAATTTGTTAAAGAAGGTGTAAGTATAATTGGAGGATGTTGTGGAACAACTCCAGAGTTTATTAAAAGATTAAGAGTTCTTGCGGACAATAATAAAAGAATAATAAGAGATAAAATCGAATTTTCAGCTGTATGTACACCATCAAATGTTGTTAAAATTGAAGGCATAAAGGTAATTGGGGAAAGAATAAATCCAACAGGAAAGAAGTTATTTAAAGAAGCACTTAAAAATAATGATATTGATTATATATTAAAACAAGCAATAGAACAAATAGAAGCTGGTGCTGAGATACTTGATATAAATGTAGGATTACCTGAAATAAATGAAAAAGAAATGATGAAGAAAGTAGTTAAAGAGATTCAGGGGATTATAGATGCACCATTACAAATAGATTCATCAAACATAGAAGCTATTGAGGTAGGATTAAGAAATTATAATGGAAAACCAATTGTCAATTCAGTAAATGGGGAAGATGAGGTATTAGAAAAGATATTACCTTTGGTAAAAAAATATGGAGCAAGTGTTGTAGGGCTTACATTAGATAAAAAATGTATACCTGCTACTGCTGATGAGAGATTTAAGATAGCAGAGAAGATAGTAAAAAAAGCTAAAGAATATGGAATAGAGAAACATAATGTATTTATTGATTGCTTAGTATTAACAGCTTCTGCACAACAAGCTGAAGTGAAAGAAACATTAAAAGCATTAAGACGAGTTAAAGAAGAATTAGGTGTAAAAACATTACTAGGAGTTTCAAATATATCTTTTGGTTTGCCATGCAGAGAATTAATAAATGAAACATTTCTAGCAATGGCAATAGCTAATGGATTAGATCTTCCAATAATGAATCCTAATAGTACTGGTATGATGGATGTGATAAATTCATATAATGTATTGGCTAATATAGATAAAGGATCAGAGAAATATATATCTATATATGGAAATGTAAAAGTTGAAAGAGAATTAAGAGATAATTCTAAAAAGAATATGGAAGTAATTAAAAGTGAAAATATTGATTTAAAATATATAGTGATAAAAGGATTAAAGGATGAAGCAGAAGAGGCTACAAAGCATATCTTAAAAACAATGAATGAACTTAGTGTAGTTAATGAAATACTAATACCGGCACTAGATGAAGTTGGGTTAAAATACGAAAAAGGTGAAATATTCTTACCACAATTAATACAATGTGCAGAAACTGTTAAACAGGCCTTTGAAGTTATAAAAAAGAGATTAGTTATTAACAAATCAAATAGTATATCTAAAGGTAAGATTGTATTAGCAACTGTAAAAGGGGATATTCATGATATAGGAAAAAATATAGTTAAAGTAATTCTTGAAAATTATGGATATCAAATAATTGATTTAGGTAAAGATGTATCAGTAGAAACTGTTGTAGATGTTTCTTTGAAAAATGATATTAAATTAGTTGGTCTTAGTGCTTTAATGACAACAACGTTAAGAAGTATGGAAGAAACAATTAAAGGATTAAGGGATAATGGCTATAAAGGAAGGGTATTTGTAGGGGGCGCAGTATTGACTGATGAATATGCGAAGCAAATAGGTGCTGATTATTATGCCAAGGATGCCAGAGAATCAGTTGAAATAGCAAAAAAAATATTTGAATAATTTTAAATGAATGTTGATATTATAGTATAAAGCTCATGGGCAGAGGAATTTACTTTAAGAAATCTAAAAATAAAGATTTAAAAGACTAGGAACTATCTGAATGCATAAATATGTTTTGGATAGTTTTTTTTATGCATAAAGAGATTTCAGAATTTTTAAAAGTATAAATAAATCCAAGGTTATATATTTTGAAATTAATAATTATATATGTAAACTTTTAAATAAAAAAATCAATATATTAAATAAAAATCTTAAAAACTAAGTTTACACAAGTAACACACAATGATATACTAATGTATATACATTAAAGGGGGATTTGTGATGAATAATAAAATTAAACAAATGGTTTATGCAGCATTATTAACTGCATTAGCGATAATAATACCTATACAATTTGGATTCTTAAAGATAGTAATGCCACCATTTACTGCTACATTAGCTTCTCATGTACCAATGATGCTAGCAATGCTTATATCGCCAGCGGTATCTATAGTAGTAGGGATTGGTTCAACACTAGGTTTTTTAATGTCAGGTATGCCAATGGTAGTAGTATTTAGAGCAGCAACACATATACTTGTAGGATATGTTGGAGCTAAAATTATTATGAAAAGTAAAAATTATAAAAAAGCTACAATGATTACAGCACCTGTTCACGGTATAGCAGAAATGATAGTTGTAATCCCATTTATAGGACTTGATCCTTTTCAATTATTAATAGTTACAGCAGTAGGAACTATTATACATCACTTTATAGATGGAGCAATTGCGTATTCATTAGCAAAAGCTATGTCAAAAGCAAGAAAGACAGACATATATCATGTTTTTGGGGAGTTTTTTGAGTATAAAGATATAAAAGCAAAAATTTAAAACATAATAAGCAATAAAGAGGTATTCTAAAAAGTTTTAGAATACCTCTTTATTGCTTATTATGTTTTCACTTTACTTATACATATATAAAAACTCTGTTAAAACAAGCCAATGTTTTTATAATTTACTAAATATACTATATTATTATGATTAATATTTGGATATAATTGATATGTTAAGTTATTTTTATAAGAGGTAAAGTATGAAAAATGAATTATTATATGAAGAAGAAGTATTAGAAGAAAAAAGAAGTTTAATTTTAGAAGAATTAAATGAAAAAAGAATTAATAGAGAAAAAGTAAATGCAAAGATTAGATATTTATCTAAAGAGTCCAAGGGAAGTTATAATGAAGAAAAGGAAACGACTGAAAAGATATATGGTGTATTACAAAAAGATATAGATGGATATGAAGAAGCACTTGAAACACCGTATTTTGGTAGAGTTGATTTTGCAGAAAAATTTGGATTTGAAGAAAATATATATATTGGAAAGAAAGGAATTACTAATAATATAAGAGGTGAAGAAGTTGTAGTAGATTGGAGAGCACCTATAGCTGATTTATATTATAGTGGAACTGGTGGAGAAGCATACTACAAAGCTCCAGCAGGATTAATTGAAGGAAAACTGTTACTTAAAAGAAAGTTTTTATTTGATGAGGGAAAAATTAAAGATATATTTGATGATTCATTAAATGAATTAATGATAAATGGAGAAGAAGGAACAGAACTAGTAGATGAATTTTTAAAAATTAATCTTGAAGAGAGTAGAGGGAAAAAGTTAAAAGAAGTTGTTTCTACTATACAAAAGGAACAAAATGAAATCATAAGATGGCCTAAGAATTTTCCAATAATAGTTCAGGGCTCAGCAGGATCTGGAAAAACCACAATAGCTCTTCATAGATTAGCATATCTTATTTACAGATATAAAGACAGTATGAACGGAGACGATATATTAGTATTAGCACCAAATAAATTATTTTTAGACTATATATCCGAAACATTGCCTAATTTAGGTGCGGAAGAAGTGCAACAAAACACATTTGAAGAACTTGTAAAATCTAAATTTAAGCTTAAAGGAAAAATTTATAGTAAGGATGATAAGCTTAGAGCCATAATGGAAGAAGATGATGATAATAAAAGAAATTTTATAATAAGATCTGCATGTTTTAAAGGCTCTATTGAATTTAAAAATATGATAGATAAATATATTGCATTAGTAGATAGTAGTACAAGAGAGATAGAAGATATAACTATAGATGGATATATTATTTTTGAAAAAAAAGAAATAGTTAAATTATATTTAAAAGATTTAAAATCTTATGCTATAAATAAAAGAAAAGACGAAATTAAGAGATATTTATCTTTGAAAATAAAAGAAAAAATAGAGGTTTTATTGTATTCAATTGATTTTAGATGGGAAAGTAAAATAAAAAATATAAAAAATACTTGTGAAGATTTGGTTGAAAGAAGAAGGCTATTAGTAGAAGAATATGATAAGAGAGATGAAATTAAAAATCATATATTAAAAAATTATAAGAAACAATTTAATGAGTATTTTAAAAATTGGAAAGGTATAGGCGTTAGTGATATATATTATAAATTTTTTACTGACGATCTTTTTGATTTTATAGGACCAGAAGATATTTCTAATGAATTATTAGATTTTATGAAAGCGGATTTTTTAATTAATCATGAAAATAAGATTATTGATGAAGATGATTTAGCACCTCTTTTGTATATAAGAAATTTATTAGAAGGAATTGATGAAAAAGAAAAGTTTAAACATATAGTTGTAGATGAAGCACAAGATTATAGTCCATTTCAAATACATTTAATAAATTCATTTTCTAAAGGTAACTCATTGACTCTAGTTGGTGACTTAGCTCAAGGAATTTATTATTATAAAGGGTTGAAATGTTGGGAAGACATAACTAAAGACTTGTTTAAAGATAAAGCAACTTATGTTCAATTAACTCAAAGCTATAGATCCACAGTAGAAATAATTGATTTTGCAAAGCATACTTTGAAGGCTCAAAAGTTAGGTCTTAAAGATGCAAAAGCTGTATTAAGACATGGAGAAGAGCCAAAAATTATTAAATTTGATGAAAGTGAAAAAAATATTTACAAAATTATAGATAAAATAATTGAAAAAATCAGAGAATTAGGTAAAATTAGTATAGCTATAATAACTAAAGACTCTAAGCAAGCACAAAAAGTAGAAAAGATTTTAAAGAATAACAGTGCATATAAATTTCAACGTATAAAAGGAAAAGAAACTTGCTTTTTAGAGGATAATGTTATAATACCATCTTACTTAACTAAAGGATTAGAATTTGACTGTACAATTATATATAATCCAAGTAAGGAAAATTATCAAAATAATATATTAGATCAAAGACTATTATATGTTATGTTAACTAGAGCGTTACATTATGAATATATTTTAAAGCTTGATTCATTAACTCATTTAATTGAGGAAAATAATTAAAAAAGTATATTCATTAAAAATAAAAGTGCATATAATAATAGCAACTATGGAAGCTTGTTATATGTTATAAACTTATATATTTTATAAAAAAATTAAGAGGTGAACAAAATGGAAGAAAAAGAGATAATGTCTTTTAAAGATGAAACTGGAAATAAGGTTGATTTTGAAGCAATAGCTAGAATTTATTTAGATAAAATAGAATATCTATTACTATCACCAGTTGATGATTCATCAGAAGATGCTAATATTTTTGCATTTAGAGTAGATACAGATAAGGATGGTAAGGAAGAGTTAAATATTGTTGAAGATGATAAAGAATTTGAAGCAATAAAAAAAGAATATAAAAAATTATTATATTAGGAGAGGATAGTAAATGAAAAGTTCTGAGATAATAGATTATTTAGAAAAAAACGGATTATCTGAAATTGAAGAAATAGGTCAAACTGATGAATATGCACTAATTAAATTCTTTTATGATTTTGATAAAGAAGAAATAGATGCAGCTGAAAATTATGCCAATGAAGAATGTGATTTTGATGACGAGAGTGATGAGTGGTACAATGATTTTTATATGCCTTACTTAAAAGATATTGCTATGGATAATATAGAAAGCATAATAGAAGATTCTATGGAAGATTTAGATGTTGAAGGAAAGTATAGGCAAGTAGAAAATGAGACTAGAAATTTGGGATACGTAAAGTTTATAGCAGCATTCGCTAAATGTGATAGTGAAGTAGATTTAGACGAAGTTTTAAATGATTATAATGATTAAAAAAAATAAATAATAGTATAATAATTCTATTGAATTAAAACGAAGTTATGATATAATAAAAGTGTAGTTTTCCTAAGATGTTCGCATAGCTTATTATATTCAACCTACATGACATTTTCGGGATTTGTGACATACTTATGTCTGTCAGGCTTCTCTAAATTAATTTACAGAAGAAGACAAAATTAAGTTGAACTTAACCCACCTGCGAGGCGCAGGTATGAATATGTAAGTAAACGGCATGTTGGGAGCTATTGTTTATGAATTAAAACACCTCATTATGAGGTGTTTTTTTATTCTTTAGTAAATTATAAAAATCTTAAATCTGTGGATAATTTCTAGAATACTATGTTTTAAAGGTGTAGTGAGTACCCCTAAAGAATAAAAAATAATCATATGTAAAAAATGTAAAATTCAATTATAGATAATTTAAAGTATAGATTAATTTATAAATAAAGAGTGAATTTAATAATAATAAGTCATTGATTACTAGATTGGAATTAATATTCTAAATACTAAATATCAATGACTTATTAATTTAATATAAAAGTTAATTATTAAAGAGAGTAATAATAATTTTTATAGTTAAATTAAGCAATTGCTAATCTAACCATATCTAATTTATATTTTTGGTGTTTATGTTGTAGAGAGAGTATTTTTTGATATTTTGCAATATGCTTGTCTAAATTTTTAGATAAAACAATCATTAAAGTGTTTCTTGGATTAAACCAAACTAATAAGAAATTAAGCAATTTTTTTCTAATGATAATTTTTCTTTTTAATTTTAGCAAATCTTTAATTTTCAATTATATCACCTCTTATATTATTTATTATTAAACTAATAACACATGTATACTTTCTTAAGCAGTAAATTGAATTTTAGGTCAATTAAGTAATTTATGTAAATTAATTATAAACAAAATGTAGCCTTTTGTAAAAAGATTTCGCTATACAATTACCGACATTAATTACCAAGAAAATGAGGTTTAAATACACAATATTACAAAAATAGAAATAAAGTACAAAAAAAGAAATAAATTCAAGAAAAAAATTATCTTAAAAATTTACAGAAAAAACTAAAAAATGTATATTTTCAAAGCAATTTATAATGATCAGTATAATAAATATGTTTAAAATTACACAATAAAATAAAAAATAATGTCGTAAGTTTTTTTGTTGATTATATTTTTAAAAATAGGTAAAATTAGTGATATAGAAAGAGAAAGGATGTATTTTAAAGTGAAGATTGAAAATATGAAAATAGAAGAAGTAATAGAACAAATTAATTTATTATATAAGAAAAGTAAAGAGGCAAGTTTAACAGAAGAAGAGAAGGAGTTACAACAAAAATTAAGAAAAAGATACATAGATAATGTAAAGAAAAACTTTAGAGCTCAATTAGATGGTATAGAACTGAAAAATAAATAAAAGGAATGATGGAGAGTGGCGGTTTCGGTTAAAAGATTGATAAATGATTTTGATTTAGAAGTATTAGTTGAAGGAAATGAAGATATAAAAATCGAAGTAAATGATGTAAATAGACCAGGCTTACAATTAGCAGGATTTTATAACTACTTTGCTCCAGAAAGAATACAAATTATAGGTAAAGCTGAATGGAGCTTCTTACAAGATATGCAAATTGAAGTAAGAAAGAAAAGAGTTAAAAAATATTTAAGCTTTAATATAACTTGTTTAATAATAAGTAGAGGTTTAGAGCCACATGAAGAATTTATTAAAGAAGCAAGAAAGAATAATATATGGGTATTAAGAAGTAAGTCTGTAACAACAAAACTTATAAGTAAAATAACACTATATCTAGCAGATAAATTAGCTCCAGAAACTAGATTACATGGGGTATTAGTTGATGTTTCAGGAATTGGAATATTAATAACTGGAGAAAGTGGTATAGGAAAAAGTGAAACAGCCTTAGAACTTATAAAAAGAGGTCATAGATTAATCACTGATGATGCTGTTGATATTAGAGAAAGTGATGGAACATTGATAGGAAGTTCACCTAAGATAACAATTGGTATGTTAGAAGTAAGAGGAATAGGAATTATTGATGTTACTCAACTTTATGGATTAAGTTCTGTATTAGAAGAAAAAGAAATAAAACTAATAATGCATTTTGAACACTGGAAAGATGACAATGATTATGATAGATTAGGAATAGACAATCAATATATGGACATATTAGGAATTCCTGTAAAAAAATTAACTGTACCAGTTAGACCAGGAAGAAATATTGCTGTAATAATAGAGGCAGCAGCAGTTAACTACAGATATTCATTGATGTCTAAAGTATCTCCTGTTGATATAATAGAAAATAGAATGAGTTCAGTAAGTGATGAAGCTTAAAATTTAAACTAAGTTTATTTAAATATATGATAAGTTTTCTTTAAAGTAAAATTTATCAAAAGAGAGAAGAGAGGATTAAATATGAAATCAGAAAAAAACAACAAGAATGTATGGAATAAGTATGAGGAAAAGGGAGTAAAAGAAATCTTTGATTTTTGTGATGGTTACAAAAATTTCATGTCTATATGTAAGACTGAAAGAGAATGTGTAAAAGAAGTTATTAAGATGGCAGAAAGTAACGGTTATAAAAACATAGATGATATAATAAAAAATGGAGAAACTTTAAAAGCTGGAGATAAAGTATATGCTAATAATAAAGGAAAAACTATTGCTTTATTTATTATTGGTAAAGAATCTATGGAAAAGGGACTTAAAATTTTAGGCGCTCATATTGATTCACCTAGATTAGATGCAAAGCAAAATCCACTTTATGAAGATAATGAAATGGTATTATTAGATACTCATTATTATGGTGGAATTAAGAAATATCAATGGGTTACATTACCTTTAGCTCTACATGGAGTGGTAGTAAAAAAAGATGGTTCAATAATTGATATTTGTATTGGTGAAGACGAAAATGATCCAGTTGTTGGAGTATCAGATTTATTAGTACATTTATCTGGAGATCAATTACTTAAAAAAGGAAATAAAGTAGTTGAAGGAGAAGATTTAAATGTATTAGTTGGTAGTATGCCTTTAAAAGGTGAAGAAAAAGACAGTGTTAAAGCTAATATATTAAAAATATTAAAAGAAAAATATGATTTTGAAGAAGAAGACTTTTTATCGGCTGAAATTGAAATAGTTCCAGCAGGAAAAGCAAGAGATTATGGCTTAGATAGAAGTATGGTTATGGCTTATGGTCATGATGATAGAGTATGTTCATATACTTCATTAATGGCTATGTTTGATATTGATGAATGCGATAAGACTTGCTGTTGTCTTTTAGTTGATAAAGAAGAAGTAGGAAGCATAGGGGCAACAGGAATGCAATCTAAATTCTTTGAAAATATAGTTGCAGAAGTTCTTGATAAAGTCGAAGGATTCTCTGATATTAAATTAAGAAGATGTCTTAGTAATTCTAAAATGTTATCTTCTGATGTAAGTGCAGCATTTGATCCAAATTATCCATCAGTAATGGAAAAGAAAAATTCAGCATTCTTTGGTAGAGGTATGGTATTTAATAAATACACTGGTGCTAGAGGAAAATCAGGATGTAATGATGCAAATGCAGAATATATGGCTGAGCTTAGAAGAATAATGGAAAAGCACGATGTTTCTATTCAAACAGCAGAACTTGGAAAAGTTGATGCTGGTGGTGGTGGAACTATCGCATACATTTTAGCTCAATATAATATGGAAGTTATAGATTGTGGAGTAGCACTTTTGAATATGCATGCACCATGGGAATTAGCGAGTAAAGCAGATATATATGAAACTATGAGAGGCTATAGAGCCTTTTTAATAGAAGCATAGAAATAAATAAAAATTTTAATTAAAGGTTTTGTTTTTAATAGGTGTTGATATATACAATAAGTTAATTTTACTTATGTATATATCAACATTCTACTAAAACATAGCCAAAGCACTTAAAAAGTTTTCTAAGTAAATTGAAGGCATAGTCATGCTTCCAATATCACCATGTTTTTTATCATCTTTTAAATTACCATGAAAATCTGAACCACAAGAAATTAGTAAATTATTTTCTCGGGCTATATTTATGAATTTCTCTTCTTCGTCTTTTGTATTTTGAAAATAAAATGCTTCCAATCCATCTAAATTCATTTTTAAAAACTCATCAATTTTGGAATTGCTTATAAGTTTTGGATGAGCTAAAAACACTAATGCATTATATGATTTTAAAAGGCATATACCATCTTTAGTGGATAATTTTAGAGTAGGAACATAAGCTTTACAATCTTTGCCTATAAAGTTTTGGAAGATATATTCGTTATCGTATGGATAACCTGCATTTATTATTGCTCTAGCAATATGAGGTCTAGCTATAGTATCTTTTCCATTAGATAATACGTCATCAAAATTAATTATTATGTTAAATTCAGTTTTAAGTTTTTTAATAATTTCTTTAGCTCTTATAATTCTATGATTTTTAATTTTATTAAGTTCGTTTATTAGTTCAGAATTATTGTAATTATTATCTTTAAAAAATCCAAGTAAGTGAATGCTTTCATTATTATACTGAGTAGATAATTCTATTCCAGGAATAATTTTAACATCTAATTCGTTACCGCATTTTATTCCAGCATCCAATCCTGATAAAGTATCATGATCTGTAATTGCTAAGTAAGAAACAGAATTTTGTTTAGCTCGTTTTACCACTTCAACAGGAGATAATAATCCATCTGAACATGAAGTATGTACATGGAAATCTATTTTATACATATATATAAACTCCTTTCTGTTATATAATTTTAAATTAATTATTTTTATTCTTTAAAAAATTATAAAAACTACATTAACTAGTCTGTACTAAAATGTAATTAGAATTAACAATATAATACCATTAATATAAGAATACTATACAATAATTATGAAGATTTTGAAATCATTTTTATAAAATAAGAGGATATTCCAAATTAAAGTTGTTATTTTGAAATATCCATTTATTTTATTTTTCAATAGGCTTAGACTCAGTATGAATGCAAAAATTAAATAAATTATATCCAATAGGTAGATTTTCCATTGATACTATATCTTCTGTATAATTACCATCCCAAGGTGATAAAGTTATAAGATTTGAATTAAAGACTTTTATTAAAAAAATATTATCCTTAAATATTACTTTAATTCTAAAAGGTTCTCTTTCATTAATTGCATCAGAAGTTTCTAAATAATTATCAGTAATTAAACTATTTAAAAAGTTTTCTACTATAAGTTTTTCATCATCAGTAACTTTAATTTCTTTATATAAATTTTTATCAAATACATAAAGTGAAAACTCTTCATTATTTAATACTTTTTTTGTAAGCTGTTCAGTATAATAATGATTATTAGGTTTTTTAGAAAAATTTATGTATTTAGCATTTGATAAACTACAGCCCATCATAATTGTGGTATTTAATAAAATTAGTAAGATAACAATAAATTTTTTCAATGAATAAACCTCCTAAAAATTACTTTTATTTAATAAATTTATTCAAATTAATCATGTTTAGAACTCCAGTTTTTATATTATGAAATTTAAATTAAGGACATATTTTAGTAGAGTGTTGATATATGTATAAGCAAAGCTGTATGGAGTAATTAAATGTAATTTTAAATAAAATAAATTTATTATTGTGATATTTATAATTTTAATGAGTATGAATTATACAAAGAGATAATAATTTAAAGGAGGATATATGCATATTATTGCTACAGTAGGACCTAACATAATGGATAAGAAAGTATTAAAAGATATATTTTATAGCGGGGCAAATTCATTAAGATTTAATTTTTCACATGGTAGTAGTAACGAGTTTTTAGAATATATTGAAATGGCAAAGGCAATAAAAGAAGATGTAGTTATAATATTAGATTTATGTGGAAGCAAAATAAGAGTGTCTAATAAACTTTGTGGTGTATACAAAATATATGACGAGGAAAAAGTTTATTTTTGTGGCGAAGATAAATATAAAAAAGTAAATCAAAAACTAAAAAATAATGATAAAATAGTTCCTTTGAATATAAATAATAATATTTTAATGGAAAATAAGTATGATGAAATAAGTATTAAAGACAATACTATGATATTTAATATATTAGGAGAAGAAGAGGGCTTTTTAAAGGCAATTACTGTAAGAGGTGGAGTTGTAAGAGCTGGCAAAGGATGCAATATAAAGGGTTTTGATAGAAGTAAAATAAAGCTTAACTTAAAAGATAAAGAGGATATCAAATTTGGAATAGAACATAAAGTAGATATAATATGTCAATCCTTTGTTGAAAGTGATGATTGCATAGATGAAATAATAGAATTTGTAAATTTAAATAAAAAAGAAAAGTATAATCCTAAAATATGGGCTAAAATTGAAACTTTAGAGGGAATAAAAAATATAGATAAGATAATAGCTAAAGTAGATGGAATTATGATAGGAAGGGGTGATTTAATAGCTGAAACTTCCATAGAAGATACACCTATATATGAAGAATTTATAATAAAGAGAGTAAAAGAATATACTAATAAGGAAATTATAATAGCGACACACATTTTAGATAATATGAAAAGTGGAAAAATGCCATGTGTAAGTGAAGTGGAAAGTATATATAATTTTATTAAAAATGGAGTTGATGGTTTTTTATTAGCAGGAGAAACTTCTATTGGTAGAGCACCTATAAAAACAGTTAAATTTTTAAAAGACCTAGTAGAAAAGTATCATGGATAAAAAAATATGTAATATATTAAAAGATGGATTAATGTCTATAACATGGATAATTATAATGATAGTTACTTTTCAATTATTGAAAATGGTTTATAAAATGTTTGTTTTAAAATAAATAATTTAGAGTGTAAGATAAACAATTTTGTTTGTTAATAGAATTGTTTATCTTTTTATGTGTGAATTTAATTATAATATAGTCTGCTATCAATTGTTTTTATAGTAAAGTATTAACGTTTATTTAAGAAACAATCTAAGTCTTGTATTACTAGACTATATTTATGGATTAATCCTAATTCGAGTGTATTTTTTAAAATATCTTCATTTTTATATAAAGTAAGTTTAGATAAATTATCTTTACAACAACAAGCACAACTTAAAATTAAAAATTCAATTTTAGGTTTAATAATTTTAATTAGCTCTGTGTAAGTAAGATTATTTTCATTATATAAAAAATTTATAGGGTTAAATTTATTTTTGTTCATGTCATCTTTTAAATCATCTAATGCATCTATAAGATAAATCCATTTACCAAGAGAGTATCCTAGTGTATATAGTGTATTTCTTAAATTATAAGAATCGTCTTTTAAAGTATAGGGATAGTCTTTAAAAATATGTCCTACTAATGTACTAAATGGATCACATATTTCATCTATAGAGTTAAAGTTCTTATTTTTTTCTAAGGAACTTAAAGTATTAAGGTTTGTTTTAATTTTTGTATTAATGGAACTTATTGATTTTGGAAATTTATTTTTATATTGTAATAGAAAAAAAGCTTCTAATTTGCTTTTTAATGAACAGTCATCTTCAGAATCATCTAATAATTTGTAATAATTTAAAGATATATTCATAAATGAAGCATAAGATAAAGATTTATTATCAAACAAAATAGTTCTTTTATAAACAGGATGAAATAAGCATCTAAATTCATTTATATTTATACTATTATCATTTAATGAATCAAATAATATTGCTAGAAATGTCATATCATAATTTAATGTTATTCTAGGAATATTCCCAAAATTTTTTTTGATTTCATGACAGAGTCCGCAATAATAAGATTTAAAAATGTTAAAGTCTTTTACTTTTAATTCATTTTTTAATGGAGTAACATAACCAAACAAAAAAATGCTCCTTAATAAATTAATATAAGTTTATTATATCACTATTGTAATAAATTTCCATAAAAATAATTGTTATTAAATAAAATTAATCTGTGTTTTGGCACAGTGTTAATATATAAGTAAAGCAAAGCAAAGCAATTAAAGATAAATGGAATACAAAAAATTTCATTTATTTTATTTTTTTATAAAAAACTCTTTACAAGTAATAATTACTATTATATAATAATAACTGTAGAAGAGATACAACAAAAGAAAAATAAATAGATTAAATATAAAAAATTAAAGAGTGTGTATAAATTAAAGAAAACAGGGGGAATTAAATTATGAAAAAATTTGTTTGTACAGTATGTGGTTATGTATATGAAGGAGAAGCAGCTCCAGAAAAATGTCCATTATGTGGAGTAGGTCCAGAAAAATTTGTAGAACAAAGTGGAGACTTAGCATTTGCAGATGAACATGTAATTGGAATAGGAAAAGATGTTGATCCAAGAATAGTAGAAGGATTACAAGCAAACTTTATGGGAGAATGCACAGAAGTAGGAATGTATCTTGCAATGTCAAGACAAGCAGATAGAGAAGGCTTCCCAGAAGTAGCAGAAGCATATAAGAGAATAGCATTTGAAGAAGCAGAACATGCAGCAAAATTCGCTGAATTATTAGGTGAAGTAGTAAATGCAGATACAAAGAAAAACTTACAATTAAGAGTAGATGCAGAACATGGAGCATGTCAAGGAAAGAAAGATTTAGCAACACTAGCTAAACAATTAAATTTAGATGCAATACATGACACAGTACATGAAATGTGTAAAGATGAAGCTAGACATGGAAGAGCATTTAAAGGATTATTAGATAGATATTTTGCATAATACTTAAATTTCAATATATTGATAATTATCCATTAAACCCAAAACTCTATTATAAATAGGTACTAGAAATTTAATTTCTAGTACCTATTTTATTATGTGCTTTAGAGTTAAAGAAAACCACTTGACTAAGCGGGTGGTGGGAGGCTAGTTATTTTCTTTAGAAATTTATAAAATTTTTAAGACCTGAGAGGTAAATAAAATATAATTTAATAAAGTAAATAGAATTGAGAACTAAAAGTGAATATTTAGTACAAAAATTCTTTAAAGTAATTTTCAACTTATCAAAGTTCCTTTTTAATATAGGAATATCCATATATATAAATTGCTAATTAAAATATTTTAAATTTTTTTATAAAAAACTCTTTACAAGTAATAATAATTATTATATAATAATAACTGTAGAAGAGATAAAACAAAAAAACAACAAAAGATAAATGAAAAAATCAAATAAAAAATTAAAGAGTGTGTATATAAATTAAAAGAAAACAGGGGGAATTAAATTATGAAAAAATTTGTTTGTACAGTATGTGGTTATGTATATGAAGGAGAAGCAGCTCCAGAAAAATGTCCATTATGTGGAGTAGGTCCAGAAAAATTTGTAGAACAAAGTGGAGACTTAGCATTTGCAGATGAACATGTAATTGGAATAGGAAAAGATGTTGATCCAAGAATAGTAGAAGGATTACAAGCAAACTTTATGGGAGAATGCACAGAAGTAGGAATGTATCTTGCAATGTCAAGACAAGCAGATAGAGAAGGCTTCCCAGAAGTAGCAGAAGCATATAAGAGAATAGCATTTGAAGAAGCAGAACATGCAGCAAAATTCGCTGAATTATTAGGTGAAGTAGTAAATGCAGATACAAAGAAAAACTTACAATTAAGAGTAGATGCAGAACATGGAGCATGTCAAGGAAAGAAAGACTTAGCAACACTAGCTAAACAATTAAATTTAGATGCAATCCATGATACAGTACACGAAATGTGTAAAGATGAAGCTAGACATGGAAGAGCATTTAAAGGATTATTAGATAGATATTTTGCATAATATAGTGATTAATTATATTATTGCTTAAAATTTAACTTAAATTATCCCTAAATCCAATATTATAAATAATATTTATTTACTGAAAGTAGGTATATGGAAATTTATCCATATACCTATTTTTAGATTTAATACCTAAAACATCATTTGTATATTTTTAATTAATAAAGTGTGACATAGCCTTTTGTTTTTTTATAAATTTATTGTAAACTTATATTGATAATATAGTTGACAATTGAAAAGCCATAATTATATAATATAAGAAACTATTAAGGGGGGGAAAAAGTTATATCTAGTAAATTAATATTAAAGGATCAAATTGTATGTGCAATGTTTGCTGTTATTACAGCTATATGCGCTCAAATTTCAATACCATTTTTTCAAGTTCCGTTTACAATGCAGGTCTTTGCAATTGTACTCTCAGCAGTTATTCTTGGGTATAAAAAGGCGTTTATATCACAAATAATATACATATTATTAGGGGCAATTGGGTTACCTGTTTTTGCAGGCTTTAAAGGAGGAATTCAAGCACTTTTAGGACCAACAGGTGGATATATTACTTCATTTTTATTAATGGTATTAATTATTGGATATTTTTCAGAAAAGTATAATGATAATTATTTTATTATTAGCTTTTCAGGCACATTAGGAATTATAATTTGTTATATTATAGGCACAGCTCAATTAGCGTTTATTTTAAATATAACATTTTCAGGTGCTTTAAAAATAGGGGTTTTACCTTTCGTTATTTTTGATTTAGCAAAGATATTTTTAGGAATATTTTTAGGGATTAATATAAAAAAGAGAATATATATAATATAAAAATATATGAACATATTTTAAAATAGTAGCGGTATATGCCATTTTACCCATTGTATATATCAACACATATTAAAAACATAGCCAAGTATAAAGATGATTTCTGAATAAATAGGAATCATCTTTTTTAAATTCTAAAGTTATATCATGGTTATATTAGGAAAAAGTCAATAAAAACTAAAAAATAATATTATCTTAAGGTTTATTTAAAGATTTATTTAATAGATTGAATATATACTAAATTATGTGTAAAAATATAAATTTTTACCTTGTATAAGAAAAGATTTAATGTAAAATATTTTAATTTATTTTAGGGGGAATAAAATTTTGAAACGAATAACTGGAATTTTACTAGTATTGTTTGTATTTATGAATCAAATAAGTGTACAAGCAGCAACACGGGAAAATATGCAACTTTCTATGGAAAATATAGAAGAAATTATAACTGAGTATAGTCCTGATTTAAAAATAATGAAGAATAATTTAAAAAAAGATAAAGAAAAGTATAAAGATATTTTAGATGAAATTGATGATAAAGAAAGCGAAATCAGTAGACTAGAAAATGATATTAGTAATTATAAAAATGTAGTTAAGCCTCAAGAGATAGCTGAATCTTCAGAGAGTAAAAAGGAAGATAAAGAAATTAAATTGAATGAGGATCTAAGGAGTGCCAAAAAAGAATTAGATTCATTAAAAGATGAAAAGCAAGCAGCAAAGCACAATTTAAAAGTATCTAATATAAGATATGAAAAGGATTTACAAGGCTTAATTGAATCAGCACAAAGACAGTATATACAATATGTAGACACATTATTAAAAAAAGAATTAAAGCAATATGAAACTAATTTTAAAAATAAACAAGTAGAAATAAATAATATAAAGTATGGTAATGGATTTATATCTAAAAAAGAGTATGAGAAAAACTTAGATGATATTACTGACTTTAATAATGAGCTAAAAGAAATACAGGTTAAAGAAAAAAACGAGTTAAAAGATCTATTATTTTCTTTAGGGGTTCCAAGTAATACAGGTATAAAAGTTGATACTAATATAAAAGGTGATCTTGATAAAATATCTAAAATAAATTTTGAAGAAGATTTAGATGATATGTTACTAAATAATATAGACCTAAAAATAAAAGATATGGAAAATCATAAAGCAAAAGATGACTCAGATATAAGTGATTATGAAATTAAAAATAATAAAATTTCATTAAGGCAGGAAGAAGAAAAAGTTAAAATAGAATTTCAAAAAAGATATAATAATCTTATTCTTTCAAGCAACTTGTTAAAAGCAAGCAATGATAAATTAAGTAGAACTCAAGATGATGCTTTAATAATGCAAACTAAATATAATTATGGATTTGCATCAAAGAAACAAGTGGATGAGTTAGAAGTTGGTTTAAATAATAAAAATCAAGATTTTATATCACAAGTAAATAATTTATACATGGATTATTTAAGCTATATGAAAATGAAAGATGGATATTAGAGTGGAGTGGTATAAATTATGAATAAAATAGAAATAAAAAATTTAAGTCCTAAAAATATTATTTCAAAAGTGAAAAATTCTAAAAAACGTATGAGTAAAAAAAAGATGGTTATGTTAGTTGTAGCTATTCTAGTTATTGTAGGAATTGCATTTAAGATGTTTTTTTCTAAACCTCCTAATGTACAAGCTCAAAATACTATTCTTAACAAAGCTAATATTGTTAATAGTATTAATGTTTTAGGTGAAGTAAAAAGTGAAAATTCTACAAATGTTTATACAAATTCAGGTAATATAGTCAAAGAAGTTAAGGTTAAAGTTGGAGATGAAGTTAAGACTGGAGATGTTCTAGCTATATTAGATACTGAAAAATTAAAAGAGGAAATAGAGCAATTAACAGAAACTTTGAGTGCTTCTGAGGCGAATGGTAAGTTAGATCTTGATAGTAAAAAAAGAGCATATGACAATATAGTTTACATAAATGAGAATAATCTTAATACAGATCTTATAAATGCAAACTCAATGTTAGAAACAGCCAAAATGACTTTAGAAGATGCAGAAAGATTATATCAATATAACAAGACAATTTTAGGCTATGGAGAGATATCTAATCAGGAATTTAAAAAATCAGAAAATGATTATAATAAAGCTAAAGATGATTATAACAAAGCTAATGTTGAGTTGGAAAATTCGAAACTAAAAATACAAGAAGATTTAAAAAATGCACAAAATAGCTATGAAAGCGCTAAAATAGCTTATGAAAATAAAAGTGAACGTGTTGCACTTGAAAATAAAAAGAAAGAATTAGATGAATGCACAATTAAAGCTTCAGTAGATGGAACTATCACTACTGTTAATGCAACTGTAGGAAGCCCAAGCACAGGAACATTATTTAAAATAGAAGATTTAAACAATTTGGTTATAAAAGCATCAATAAAGGAAGTCGACATTGCTAATATAAAAGTTGGTCAAAAAACTATAATAAAAACAGATGCAACGGATGATTTAGAACTTTTAGGAGAAATAAGTGAAATAAGTCCTACAGCTAAAGTTGATGAACCTACTGTAGCTACTGGTAATTCTACATCTAATAGTGGAGATGTTATTTTTGAAGCTAAAGTAAAAATTAATGAGATGAATGAAAATATAAAGATAGGAATGAAAGCAAAATTAAATATTATTTTGGAAGAAAAAAATGATGTTTATGCAATTCCTCATGAGAGCATAATTGAAAATGAAAATGGTCTAAGTATATATGTAGCTGAAGCACAAGAAGATAATAAATATATTATTAAAGAAGTAGCTATAAATAAGGGTATGGAATCAGATTTTAATGTTGAAATCTATGGAGATGAACTACAAGATGGAATGAAAGTACTTTCTGAACCAAGCAATTATACTGTTGGAAGTATAGTTGAACTAGGTGGAGGAATGGCTGAGCCCGTTGGAGGTGAGGTTATTGAGCAATAATATAATTGAAATGAATAATATTGTAAAGAGCTTCTATATAGGAACTGAGAATCAATTAGATATTTTAAAAAACATTGATATAAATGTAAAAAAAGGCGAATTTATATCAATAGTAGGGGCTTCTGGATCTGGTAAAAGTACTTTAATGAACATTATAGGAGCTTTGGACAGACCTACATCTGGAACTTATATATTAGATAGTACTAATATAAATGATATATCAGACAATGGATTATCAGAAATACGTAATAAAAAAATAGGTTTTGTATTTCAAACATTTAATTTAATACCAAGAAGTAGTGCACTTAAAAATGTTGAGTTACCAATGCTTTATGCAGGAGTGGATAAAAAGATTAGAATAGAACGTGCTAAAAAACTTTTAGAGCTTGTAGGAATGGAAGATAGAATTAATCATCTTCCAAATGAGCTTTCTGGTGGTCAGAAGCAAAGAGTGGCAATAGCTAGAGCTTTAGTTAATGATCCAAGTATAATACTTGCTGATGAACCTACAGGAGCATTAGATTCAGAAACTGGAAGATTAGTTATGGATTTATTTCATAAAGTACATGAAACAGAAGGAAAGACTATTGTATTTATAACTCATAATTATGAATTAGCATTAGAAACTGAAAGAATTATAACGTTGAAGGATGGAAAGATAATATCTGATGACTATAATAAGAATTATTCTAAGAAATTTCCAGATGGTGAAAAGTTATGTTTATAAAAGAAAATATAATGCTTGCCATAGCTGGAATCAAATCAAACAAGATGCGTTCTATTCTTACGATGCTTGGAATAATTATTGGAATTTCTTCTGTTATAGGAATAGTATCAATTGGTAATGCCATAACTTCATCTTTAACAAGTACATTAGCTAGCAATGGAGCAACAAATATAGATGTTTCCATCTCTCCTAAGAGTGAAGGAGAAGATGGAATGAGCTATGATTCAAATGCATGGGATAAAATGACAGAAGAAGATTGCTTTTCATTAGAACAGATTGATGAATTTAAAGAAAGATTTAGCAATGACATTGATAGTATAAGTGTATCTGAACATGGCGGATCAGGAAAAGCAAAAGAAGGATATTCATATGCTAATGTAAGTATTATGGGTGTAAATGACGGGTATAAAGATGCCAAAAATATAAAGCTATTAAAAGGTAGATTTATAAATGATAAGGATGTAAAAGGAAAGAGAAAACTTGCCGTTGTATCTGATAAATTTGTAAATAATATATTTAAAAAAAATATAGATCCCTTAGGAAAAGAGATTAAGGTATATGTAGGAGATGATATTAAAAGTTATGTAGTTGTAGGTGTATATAAATTTGAAGCATCACCTTTTGATGGAGGTAGTAGATCATCTGAAAAAGATATGCAAACTAATTTATATATTCCAGTAACTACATCTAAAGAATCTGCTAAGAACAAAAATTATTCATATTTTACTGTAAAGCCAAAGGCAGATGCTGATATAATGAAATTAACAAATGATTTTAGTAAATATTTTAAAAATCTATATAAAAATAATAAAAACTGGACAGTTCAGGTTCGTAATATGGAAAGTGAGCTAAAAGAAATGACTTCAGCTCTTGGAAAAGTATCTTTGGCTATTTCGGTCATAGCAGCAATATCATTACTTGTTGGTGGTATTGGAGTAATGAATATAATGCTAGTGTCTGTTACAGAGAGAACAAAAGAAATAGGTACTAGAAAAGCATTAGGTGCAAAAAGTTCTCATATAAAAATGCAGTTTATAGTAGAATCAGCTATAATATGTGCAATAGGTGGGACAATAGGAATAGTGTTAGGTATAGGGATGGGAATTATTACATCTTTAGTTTTAAAATCGCCAGTTGTTATATCTGTTCCTACAATATTAATTAGTTTTACGTTTTCTATGTTTATTGGAGTGTTCTTTGGATATTATCCAGCTAATAAAGCTGCGAAACTTGATCCAATTGAGGCACTAAGATATGAATAGATGTTAGTTGAAAGTTGATAGTGGAAAGTGGAGAGTTAAGGAAAAAATTCCTTATTGGAATTTTGAAATTATATTTTTAGAAAGTCTTAAA
Source organism: Clostridium sp. CMCC3677 (assembly GCF_023845585.1). Taxonomy (GTDB): domain Bacteria; phylum Bacillota; class Clostridia; order Clostridiales; family Clostridiaceae; genus Clostridium; species Clostridium aquiflavi. Next base: position 77,713 of record NZ_JAMQHS010000006.1, on the reverse strand, counting down.
GATTTTCAACCAAAACTTTTAATTCTCAACTCTCCATTCTTAACTAAAAAAGGTGGCGTAGCCACCTTTAATTTATTATGCGATTATTAACTTGATAATTATAAATTGTCTTTGAAATCTGAGCTATTTTTTCTTCAGCATTTTCTAAATCTTTTGTATAAATTATAAATATGTAAGGGTTGTCTGGAAATACTATTGCTATATCATGTATGTATTCATTACTAGAACCTACTTTATGAGCAACTATGTTATGAGGGATATATTTATCTATTCTATCATGATAATCAGTAGATTTTAAAACATCAATTAAATGAGAGTAAGTTACATCACTTTTATTGTCATAAATATGCTTTAAAATTCTGAATTCAGTTTCTGGAGTAGTTATATTTTCATTATATGGTATTGAAATATTAAACATTTCATTAATTTCTTTTCTAACTTGATCATGTCCACCTAAATATGAACCAATCATATTAGTAGCAATATTATCGGAATTAATTATAGATAAATCTAATAATTCACTAATTGGAGTAGGAGGAATGTCACATAAATTTTGAAGTATTCCTGTCCCTTCTTCATAATCATCCTCTTTATAATCTAATTTTTTATTAAGTAAATTTTTATCTGTCTTATTTTTTTCATATGTCAATACATTTAATTTAACTTTATAAGTACTTGCAGCAATGAAAGTATTACTTTTATTAAGCTCAATATATTTATTATAGTTTAAATCATAGTATATAAATCCAACACGATCGCTATCAGATCCTAAATAAAAAAGGATTCTATCCTCAAGATTATATTTACTATCATTTAAAATTTTCAATTTTTCATTATCACTTAAAGTTTCATTAAATAAATCTTTGTTTATTTTAGTGCCAGTAATTAGTTTAGTAGGTTCAACAGTTTTAACATTTTCAATATTTTCTGTATTGGAGCTATGAGAATTATCACTATCAATATGAACTTTATCATAATTTTCATTATCTTCATTTGATTCAATGTTTTTAGCTTGTACTATGTCCTCGGATTGTTGTGGAAAATAATAAACGCAAAAAAACAATGTGATAATTAATACAGTTAAAATTAAAAATGTTACAAAATAATCCTTTAAAATCCTCATATTTTATCTCCTAATAAAAATGTTTCTTGTAAAAATTGTATGAAATATATAAAATGATGTCAATAAATTTTTTGATATTAACAATGATAGGAAGTAATATTAATAATATAGTAATAATTGAGTTACCACATTTAGTATAATATAACAACAAACGAAAATATCTTATAGTCTTGCTTAATTACATAAATTATATACTAAATTTATAATAAGGAGTGATATTGTGAATAAATATTCTAATTATTCTTTAAAATTAATTAATAAAATAAGTGAGGCAAAAGAAATAAGTTATTATGAACTTAAAAAGATTTTTTCAAAATATGAAAATGAAAAAGACGATAAAATGAATAAGAAATTTGATTTAGATATAGAATTAGAAAAGTTAGAAGAAAAAGGATTAGTAGCACAAGAAGATGGTATGATAATTTTTGAGGATGTTTAAAAAATATAATGTAATAAATGTTAATGTTATTTAAGCTATAAAAATACTTAAATTTTTTATAGCTTAAATTTTTTATTCTACAAATAAAAATAAGTTATAATTAAATTATAATAGAATTTGTATAATTGTAATTTAATTGGATTAAAATATAATATTGATAAAATAATAAATAAGTTAAAAATGAAAGTTGAGGAATGTTATATGGGTAAGAAGATGAAAAAAAATAAGAATGTCAATATATTACTTACTTTAGGTGCAATAACAGGAGTAGCAACAGCAGCAACTTTAGGATTAAATAAAGTTAAAAATAAAGCTAAAAATAAAATTTTTACAGAATCATTTGAATATATGAATAATGAAGGCAAAGATGTGTACTTTGTAGGTGGAGGTTTAGCTTCATTAGCTGGTGCAGCTTATCTTATAAGAGATTGCAATTTTGAAGGTGAAAATATTCATATTATAGAGGGTATGAAAATACTTGGGGGTAGTAATGATGGTGGAGGTAATCCAGTTAATGGATTTATATGTCGTGGTGGAAGAATGCTCAATGAAGAAACATATGAAAACTTTTGGGATCTATTTTCGAGTATTCCATCATTAGAGTTTCCAGGAAAAAGCGTTACTGAGGAAATTTTAAATTTTGATCATTTACATCCAACACATGCACAAGCTAGGTTAGTTGATAAAGATGGTGTAATACAAGATACAAAGAGTATGGGATTTAATAATGCTGATCGTATGGCACTTGGAAAATTAATGGCAACTCCAGAAGAAAAATTAGATGATATGACTATTGAGGAATGGTTTGAACATACACCACATTTCTTTGAAACAAATTTTTGGTATATGTGGCAAACAACATTTGCATTCCAAAAGTGGTCTAGTTTATTTGAATTTAAACGCTATATGGAACGCATGATATTTGAATTTTCACGTATTGAAACTTTAGAAGGAGTAACTCGTACAACATACAATCAATATGAATCAGTTATTATGCCATTAAAATCTTATTTAGAAGACTTTGGAGTAGATTTTAGTATTAATGCAACAGTAACAGATCTGGATTTTAAAGAAGGAGAAGAGATTACAGTTACTGCAATACACATAAAAGATTCGGAAGGAGAAAAAATAATTGAATTAAAAGATGATGATGTATGTATTATGACTAATGGTTGTATGACTGATAATGCAACATTAGGAGATTACAATACACCAGCAGAGTATAAAATAGATAACCCAATGTCGGCTGAACTTTGGGAAAAAATAGCTAAAAAGAAAATTGGACTTGGAAATCCTGAACCATTTTTTAAATATCCAGAGAAAACTAATTGGGAAAGCTTTACTGTAACTTGTAAAGGAAATAAATTATTAAAACTTATAGAGCAATTTTCTGGAAATATTCCAGGTAGTGGAGCATTAATGACTTTTAAAGATTCAAGTTGGCTAATGAGCATAGTTATAGCTGCTCAACCACACTTCAAAAATCAACCACTTGATACTACTATTTTCTGGGGATATGGATTGTACACTGATAGAGAAGGAGATTATGTAAAGAAACCTATGCGTGAGTGTACTGGAGAAGAAATCTTAATAGAGTTATTACATCATTTGCATTTTGAAGATAAAATTGATGAGATAAAAGAATCTATAGTTAATGTTATTCCTTGCATGATGCCATATATAGATTCACAATTTCAACCACGCAAGATGAGTGATCGTCCTAAAGTTGTACCTAATGGCTCAACAAATTTTGCAATGATTAGTCAATTTGTTGAAATACCAGGAGATATGGTGTTTACAGAAGAGTACTCTGTACGTGCAGCTAGGATAGCAGTATATACTTTATTTAATATAAAGCATAAAAAAATTTGTCCAATAACACAATATAAAAAAGATCCAAGAATATTAAAGCAAGCATTAAAAAAATCTTATAGTTAAATTTAGCTCTACTTTAAAATAATTATATATTTAAATGATAAAATATTAAGATATGTTTTAAATATGTGTGGATATATTTTGCGTATACATATATCCACACTTTGCTAAAACATAGCTTTTAGAACAAAATCGCTAAGGCGACTTTGGAGCCGTCGATTTTTTTAGCCATGCGCCCTTTCTAAACGCAGTGCAGGAATAATGGTGCGGCATATGATTATTTTTTATTCTTTAGGGGTACTCATAATACCTTTAAAACACATTATTTTAAAAGTTATCCACAAATTTTTTAATAATATAAATTCCTAAAGAATTAAAAACTATTTTGCAAATCCAAAATCTTCAAATGGATAGAAAATGAATTTGAATTTTCCTTTTATATGAGAGCCGTCAATATAAGGATTTTTCCAAAGTCGAGCATCATTTGAATCAGGACGATTATCACCTAAAAAGAAATACTTTCCCTCAGGAACATCGAATTCACCGGAGTAGGAATAATCTTTATTCTTTACATAATCTTCAACCAGTTCTTCACCATTAATAAATACAACTCCATTTTTAATTTTTATTTTATCACCAGGTAAACCAATTAATCTCTTTACTAATGTTAAATTAAGCTCATCAGATTGAAATACTATTATATCTCCTCTTGTAATACTAGATAGATTATTAACTCTAGTTACAAGTGCCTTGTTATCTTCATTTATAGTTGGAATCATAGAACCAGTCGGAACAAAAACACTAAAAAACATAAATTTATTTATTAAAATTCCAAGTATAAGAGCTATAAGTATAGGTATAAGCCAATCTTTTAAAAAAATAATTTTACTTGATATAGTTTCTTTTTTTATTTCTTCCATGATAAGTACCCCCGTATTTTATGTATAGTGCTCTAATTATTTTTCCATATTTTAACTAAAATATATCATTACATAATGTTATTGTCAAATTGTTTATGTTAAGGTGCTAAATTATATTTTGTAATCATATATTTTAATAATGTAATGTAAAAGTGTAGTTTGAATCGAATTTTATATTTGATATTAGTTAGTGCAAATTGATAATGTATTTAGTTAATGCTTTAGCAAAATAATATATACATCAGCAAAGTGAGAGGTATTAATTTAATATGTCAATACATATTTAAGACATAGCTTATCTTTAAAATATGATCTTAAAAATAAGTAAAGTTAGGGTGTAGAGTAATGGATAAAAAGGTTTCTGATTTCTATTCAATTTTAAAACAGGAAAAAGATAATATAGAGGAATTTAGTAAAATAATTAAGGCAAGTGGTGAATTAACTAAAAGAATCAACATAGTGATTGGTGAAATGAATGCTATAAAGCAAGATATGATGGCATTAGAAGAAAATATAAATGAGGAAAAAGTTAAAACTGAAAATATAGAAGATAAGATAAATTATATAGTAACAAATGAAATTAAGGACAATATGGATACAGTTAAAGAAATACTTGCACATAATTTACCTAAGGATGTGAAAGCAGAATTTGCTAAGAATTCATATGAAGAATTTAATAAAAAAGTAATAGATTTAATGAAGTTTAACAATATAATTGGTGAAGTTATTATTTATAGCAATAATAACAATGAGTTAAAAGTTAATGTAAAGCTGTGGGGAGGAGAAGAAAAAGTTCAAGAGTTTACTATAAAAGAAAAGTATAGGATATTTAAAGTTATATCATTTATTCATACTAATTTAAGTTACGATGAATAAATGATATTAAATGTGTATTTAAAGTAATTACATTCTGTAAATGATTACAAAAACAATGGAAGAGTATTAATATAAATGCTTGAAAAAAATATATATTAATATTATAATTTAAATAATAGGCTATGTTTAAAAACAGAGCCAAGTAATTAAATAATTATTGCCTAATGGCCATATATTTTTCAGTTTTTTGGTTTCAAAACGGGAGAATATATGGCTTTTTTTATTCTTTATGAAAGGAGATGAATATACACATTTACATAATTAGTTATACGTTAATGATAAAAATTTAAAGTAATTATTTTATATTACTGAAATTAAAAAAGGAGTTTATTATGAATTTATTTAAAAGTTCTTTATTTGTATTTTTAGGAGCTTGTTGTTATGGAGTATTATCGACACTAGTAAAATTAGCATATAATGATGGGTTTGTATTTAAAGATGTTGTTATGAGTCAATTTTTATTTGGATGGTTAACTATGTTAATCATAATGCTAATCTCATCTAGAAGAAATATTACGATAAAACAGTTCATTTCACTTGCATTAATCGGAATAAGTACATGTGCAACAACTGTTTTTTATTACTTATCTCTTGAAAGTATTCCAGCATCATTTGCTGTTGTACTATTATTTCAATTTACATGGATTGGAGTATTGATTGAATCCATAGTAGATAAGAAATTTCCATCAAAAATAAAAATATTATCTATTATAATATTATTTATTGGAACTATATTAGCTAGTGGGGTAATTAATAGTAATAACTTTAAGTGGAGCTTTAGTGGAATAATATTTGGACTTATGGCAGCGCTTTCATATTCTCTATTTGTATTTTTTAGTGGAAGAGTGGAAACTCAAATACCATCAGTTAATAGAAGCTTTTGTGTAACAACAGGAGCATTATTAGTTGCCTTTGCTATTTGTCCAAACTATTTCTCTAATGGATGTTTATCACAAGGAATATGGAAATATGGAATTATATTAGGCATATTTGGTGCTGTATTACCAGTGTTATTCTTTGCAATAGGGACACCTAAATTAAGTACAGGCCTATCAACTATTCTTGGAGCAGGAGAATTACCAGTAGCTATTATAGCGTCTATTGTTATTCTAAAAGAAGAGGTTTCTATGATAAAGTGGGTAGGAGTTATAATAATTTTAATAGGGGTTGCATTACCACAGTTAGTAAATTTAAAAAATAACAATTCAATAAAATTTTCTAAGGAACCTAATACTAATTTGTCATAAAATATAATACTAATTTTAAATTAGGTTCTGTTTTAAATTAAATAAAAATAGTAGTTTCTAATAGTTAGAAGCTACTATTTTTTTATAAATAAGTTAGTTAATGATTATTTATATTCAGATTTTTTATCTATTTCACCAACACTTTTAATTAATTCATCTTCACATTTGTCATCTAATTTTTTAAAGCTTGATTTTAAGGAAATCCATTTTATAGCTTCAAAATAATCATGACTTTCAATTAAACCTTGATTCAATAAAACCATTAAACTATCCTTAAAATCTGCAGTATCTCTAGTGGAAAGCTTATCACCATGTTTTCTTATAATACCCATAATATCTAATTTACCATTATTTTTATAATCATGACTACTTATATTAATATTTAGCGCTTTTTCTATAATTGATATAGCAGTTTTTGCTTCATTAGATATATTGTTTTGAGTTTTTAATTGATTTACTATTTTATTTGATTTATTTAGAAAGTCAACAAAATTGGAATCTTTAAGCTTATTCAATTTATTATTAATATTTAAAGAATTATCAATATTAGAATTGGTAGTTTTCATATTTATAAATTCCATACAAACACTTTCTTTCTATAATAGTTTTTAATATTAAGCTATATTTTAGAATATTATTATATTTATATTATCGAATTAGTTTAAGGAAACTTTATACATTATTACAAAATTTTCCTGAAAAATTATAGATTTTATTAATCTATACTGTTCTTAGGTTATATAGTGTAGAATAGAAATAGAGAAAAGATTTCAATGATATTGTATATTAAAGAATAATGTTTATATTCTTTACAAATTGTTATACTTGTAAAAATATTTAGTTGTGTTAAAATATTTTATTATACCAATAAATGGAAAATGATATTAAAGTGAATATATTTGAATTTAGAAGAGAGATTATAAATATATATTAAAAATAATTATATGTTATTAGTAAATAAAATTTTAGAACTAGTATATACTTTATTAAAAGATATGAATAAATGTTAGCTGTAAGATAAATTTACAATAAAAATAGGGGGAAGAAGAATGGAGTACATGGTTAATAAACAATTAGGATGTGTGGATGTAATTTTGAAAAATGGATTATTTAGAAAAACATCTTATGGAGATTGTATTTTCAAATCAGAAAGTGGAGAAATAGATAAATTTACAAAGACTGCTAATATGACAGATGAAAAATATAATGAAGAATTTATGAAATTTTGCAGTAAACACAATGTTAATGGTAAAAAAGTTTTGGAACTTTTAGAATAGAAATATTATAATATAATCACATAATTTAGAAAGTAAAAATACATTTAAGTAATTTAAAGCAACTTAAATGTATTTTTATTTATGAAAGAAGGGTGTATATGGAATTAAAAAAATCAATAGAAGAAGATATAAGTAATATAATGAAAGTTATTAATGAGGCACAAATATATTTTAAAGAACAAAAAATAAATCAGTGGCAAAATAATTATCCTAACATTGATACAATAAAAGAAGATATTAAAAATGATTATTCATATGTATTTTTAAAAGATAAACAAATTGTTGCTACAGTAGCAATTTCTTTTGATGAAGAAAAATCATATGATACTATTTGTGATGGCAAATGGATTAGTAATTGTAAATATGCGGTTATTCATAGAATGGCTGTAAATAACATGTATAAGGGGGAAGGGATAGCATCTAAAATTATTAAAAATATAGAAAAAATTTGTTTAAATAAAGATATACATAGTATAAAAATAGACACACATATAGAAAATAAACCTATGCAAAATTTACTTAAAAAGAATAACTTTCAGTATTGCGGTATAATATACTTAGAAGATAAAAGTGAAAGAATAGCTTTTGAAAAGGTAATATAAAATAAAATTTAATATTGATTGGGAGCATTAAAATTATGAAAAGAATTTTATCTAAAAAAGAAAAAGTTTTAACAAAACAATTGAAAATTATTAGTAAAAAAGAAGAAAATTTATTAGTAGAACAGAAAGAAAGCTTTTTAAATAAAAAAATATCACCATATAAGAATAAGCTAGAAGAAAAAATTCCAGATAAACTTGAAGAAACTTTGCAATTAGCATTTGAAAAAGGTTTTAATATTGTTTTTAAAAAAGGTGTAAAAATTATTGAAAAAAGTTTTGATAAAGAGAAAATAAATGAAGAGTTTAATATAGATGATTATGCTGTAAATATACAAACTAATAAAAAGAATATAAATAGAATTGATAAAAAAACAAATAGAAAAGTATTTTTAAATAAATCAATAGGTGTATTAGAAGGCGGAATACTAGGAGTTTTAGGTATAGGTTTACCTGATATTCCAATTTTTATAGGGGTTATATTAAAAACTATTTATGAAATAAGCTTAGGATATGGTTTCCACTATGATAATGATGATGAAAGAATATATATTTTAAACGTTATTTCTAGTGCTATGACTACAGGAGAAGAAAAAAGAAAATATCTTGAAGAGATTGATAAAGTAGGAGAACAAATAAATAATGGGATTAAAATAGAACATAGTGTAGACGAATTAATTAATGAAACATCTAAAAAAATGGCATCTTCAATGCTGACAAGCAAATTTATACAAGGATTACCTATAATCGGTGTTGTAGGTAGTTTTACTAATTATAAAACTATAAAAGATATTAGTAAGATAGCTAAAGTTAAGTATAAGAAGCGATATTTAAAAAAACTTAAATAGTTAAATAAGTATATATAAGAACTCTATTGATTGGATAGGGTTCTTTTTATTTGTATTATGTTTTATAAAACACAGTCTTATTTTAAAGTAAGAGACCTTCAGACGCTGATAATTAAATAGCGAAAGGAGGTGTAATATTATAATGGTTGAAGAAATGAATAACAAAATCTTAAAATTAAGACAAGCTTTGCAAAAACTTATAAGTGAAGAAAACAATTTATTAAATCCTAAAGTTATTGCAGCTAGTCAAGAACTTGATGAAGTTCTAAACGAGTATAATAAATTACTCAAAGAACTAAAAAAGTAAAGTGAAAAAGGGGAGGAATACTTCTTATTCCTCCTTTTATATATTTATAACTTAAAGTACATAAATAGAGAAAATATTATTGCAAAAAAATATATTAAGTATAATTTTTTAATAGAAAATAATTTTTTGATAATAAATTTCTAATAAGTGCAACATTTTCCTGAGTAGAATTGTTTTATAAGTGAAGGAGATGATTAAAATGAAAATAACAAAAAGAATTTTAGGAAGCGCTATAGCCTTAACAGTTCTTATGGGAGTGCCACAATATGTATCTGCCAATGTACTAACTACATCAGATAATGTGGCAGCAACAGAAAGCCAAGAAGTATTTAATATGCCAAAATTCTCAACAGCATGGGGAAGCGTAAAGGAGAAGGGTAATAAGCAAATTCATATTAAAAATTCAAGTAACATGAACAATGATATGATATTAAATATATCTGATGAAACTAAGATAATAGATGCAGTTAGTGGATTACCAGTTGCTATTAATGATATAAATATAAATGATGATATTTATGCATATACTAGCCCAATAATGACAATGAGCTTACCACCTATAACTACGGCAGAAGCTATTATTGTTAATATACCCCAGGATTTTAAAGTTCCTAATTATATGGAAGTTCAGGATATAAAGAAAAATGATGATGGAAGTATAACTGTTACAAGTGATGATGGATTACTACAAGCAACATTAAATAAGGATACGAATATATCTCCTTACTTAACAAGAAATATTGTAACTATGGATAATATTGAGGTTGGATCAAAAATATTTTTATGGACAAAGTATAATCCAAATGAACCTCAAACTTTACAGCTTCCAGAAAAGGTAAATGTAGAAAAGTGCTTACTTATGCCTTATGAATATAGTGGACTAATTAAAGCTTCTGCAGATAAGTTAAGTGTTAATGGGGAAGATATTAATTTTAAAGCTAGTGAAGCTCCATTTATGGAAGGTGAAACATTAATGCTTCCATTAAATTTAGTTTCAAAAAAACTTGGATATGAAGTTAAACCTTTTAATAAAACAACTATGCTTAACATTACAAAAGAAGGTTTTAAAACTTATACTGTAGCTATTGATAGCGAGATGTTAGAAACAGAAGATACTGGGTATTATTTAAGAAATAAAACAATGGTAAAAAATAATACTATATTTGTAAGTTCAGAATTATTTAACTTAGCTGAAAATGCTAAGGTAGTAGTAGAATAGTTTAATAAGGATGTGTTTTAGTATTGTGTTCAAATATTCATAAACAATTTGGATGAGCAGTTAAAACACAGGTTATATAAAAATAAGTATATAAAAAAATAAGTATATAAAAAATTCAGTATATAAAAAATTTAGTATAATAAGATTACAATTTCCAAAATAAATATTAAAAAATAAATAAAAAATTTCTAAAATAAATAATAAACATTAAAAACAAATAAATAATTTCTAAAATATAATATGAATGTAAGTTTACAAGAATATAGTCTATGATACAAAACTATTTGTTAGTATCATAGACTATATTTTTTTGTTTATATATAGTTTATTTTAAAAATAATATAAATTTCTATTTTAATAGATATAAAAAACAATATATTAAAAGTTTTTTAATATGTGATAAAGTTACAGAAAAATAAAGGTTTATCTAATAAAATGAAAAAAGATAAACTGATCTGTACACAATGAAATAGAAATTTTAATTTAATATAATATGTAAATTGGGAGGAATTCTAGTGAAAAAATTTTTAGAATTATGGAAAAAATATTCATTTATAATGTTAATAGCTTTTATAATATTAGGACTAATTGATTTAAGATTTGCTTTGTTAGCTATTATATGTATGGTTGCACCTATAATTGTTTCTGTTGCTAAGGGGAGATTTTGGTGTGGTAATTTATGTCCAAGAGGAAATTTTTATGACAATGTAGTTTCTAAATTTAACAATAAAAGAAAAGTACCTAAATTTTTAAAATCTTATTATTTTAGAGCAATAGTAGTTGTTGTTATGATGTCTATGTTTGGTATAGGAATTAAACAAAACTTAGGAAATTTATATGGTATTGGCATGGTATTTTATAGAATGATCGTTGTAACAACTTTAATAGGAATAGTATTATCTTTATTCTATAATCATAGAACTTGGTGTCATTTTTGTCCTATGGGAACTATAGCATCAGTTATATCAAAATTTAGGAAAAACAAAAAAGTATTGCAAGTATCATCTTCATGTGTATCTTGTAAAATATGTGAAAAAAAATGTCCTTTAGGAATAGTTCCTTATGAATATAAGGGGGATATTTTAAGTCATCCTGATTGCATACAATGTGGACAATGTGTAACAGTATGCCCTAAACAAGCAATAGGATATGATAAAATCACATTAAAATAGAAATATAATTAAAATAAAAGGTTAAAATAAACTATACGTAAGTTAAGTTTATTTTAACCTTATTTTTGGGTGTTTAATAAAAAGTGTTATTATTTTATTTTTGTCAGATTTTAGTTTGTTTTAAAATAGGAGGTGATATATACAATCATTGAGGATATTTTGTTTATGTATATATCACCAATTTTAAAATTTAAATTTCTGGTTCAACAGATTTTTTAGGATATAGTGTTGTACCCCATATTGAGAATGTTCTTTCTTTTACTAGTGGGATATTTTGAGCATCTATAACTTGTCTCCACCATTCCCATGCAAGGCCTGTACACTCCCATGCTTTAACGGAAATATTTCTAGCATTTCCTTTTAGATATATTTCTGTATTAAAGTGAGCAGTTTTATCTTTATCACTTCCAGACCAAATCTTATGCTCTATTATTTCATTACCATCTTTATCATAGCTAACTTCATCCCAAGTTACTTCAAATTGAGCAACATAAGCACCACTATGATCAAGAACAATTTTACCATTAGTATATTCTGTTGATGTTGTTTCAATATACTCTGTTTTATTATTTACACTAGCAATTCTATTATCTTTTAAGAATGTACTTGTGTATGAAATAGGATAGCCAGGATTTTTAGGACTATATACTGAATTGTTTTGTATTATATTTTGTATTTCATTAAAATCTTTAGTAACTACTTTGTTATGGGCTTCAGCACCACCACCAAGAACTGTAGCTGTAAATGAACTTTGCTCTAAGATATCTTCATATTCTGTGTTACCACTGATATCTTGGTTAGAGACTAAAGCTTTAAATGCTGCTTTAACATTTGCACTCTTAGATGTAGTTTCAAGTTTTACATAAATTGTTCTACCATAAGCTACATTAGAAACATATGCAGGTGGATTTTCGTTATCTACACCTTTTAAAGCTAATTCATCAAAGCGTACATTGTCGCCAAATAAGTCAGAAGGTTTTTCAGGCGCATCTACACTAACTGTATAGAATATTTGTTTATATGCAACAACCATAGCTTGTTTTTCACCTTTAAATATAGAATTGAAATCTATATTTAATGCTTTGTCTAAAATTTTGAAATTGCAACCAAACATTGTAGATAATTGAGATTTACTATATACCATAGCATCAGTATAGCTCATTCTTGTGGGAATAGTATATTTAGATGCGTATTTTGTATTCCAAGTATCTAATAGAGAATTTATTGAAGAATTTACAGTAGAGTATGTTGGTGAATTAACAACTTTACTACCATCATCACTCATTCCAGGTAAGTCAACACTTATAGTTATTGGTTTTCTTTTACAAGAAATTATATCTGGTTTGTTTTCTACAAGATTTCTATTTGCAAGTTGAATAGCACCAGGGTAAGTTCTATCGTTAATTGAGTCTATTATTGAAATATCTGCAGTAGAGTCAGATATACTTTTCTTTTCTCTTTTTACTACAATATATTTATTTGGAGTATCAAAACCTTGAGCAGGCACAAAGCTATCAACGCTTTCACCTTTTGAAGATAGTATCTTATCAGGGTTATATGATAAGCCATAGATATTTTTATCGATATCATTAATTTCATTTTTTAAAGTATCTCTTATAAGAGGTATATCTTCTATAATTGGTTCCTCAATAGATTTGATAGGATCAACTATAGGATTAATAGTAATGGGGTTAATAGCTTGTACAGAATCTGTATTTAGTAAGTCACCATCTGTTTGTGTGTCCTCATCTAATACGTTTTTTTCAGATAAACTATTATCTGTTTTATTATCTGATACAACATTTTTTGTTTCATCACTAATATTTTCAGTAATCACATTTTTATCTGTAGTTTCTTTTGCAGAATTATCTTCTGTTATTCCTGATAGAAAAACATTGTTATTAGTTTTAAAATCACTAATATATGCAAATCCATTGATAAGCATAACTGCTAATAATCCTTGTGCAAATGACTTAAGAAGTTTTTTAGTAGTTTTCATTTAATTTTCCCCCTTTTTTGTATAGTTATAATATTTGGTGCTGGTTATTTATACGGACAAAAATCAAGAAACTTTAGAAAAAAAAGAGAAAACAGAGGATAAATACCAATTAATATATTGCATAGGCTTTATAGGACGATATATTTTTAAACATTACTACTAATAATTAAAATAATAAATATAGTATTTTATAGTAATTTAATGTGATTAAGTCACTTAAGTATTATAGAAATACAAGTATAATAAAATTAACAAATACAATTATAATATGTTTTAAATATGATAGGAGGCTTTATTATGGCTAAAATTATAAATAGCAGAGAATTTATGGAAAATGTAGAAAATACTAAGGGAGTAGTAGTGGTTGACTTTTTTGCAAATTGGTGTGGTCCATGTAAGATGTTAGCACCTATCTTTGAAGAAGTTAGTAACGAATTTAATGATAAGGCTAAATTGTTTAAATTAGATGTAGATGAAAGTGGAGAAGTAGCACAAAAATACGGAGTTTTTTCTATTCCCACAATGATAATATTTAAAGATGGAAAAGCAGTAGAAAACTTAACTGGATTTATGCCAAAAGAAAATATAACAAATAAATTAAAGGCTTATTTATAAAATGTTTGAAGGAATAACCTCTGTAAGTAATGTGAGTTATTTATTAGTATTTTTTGAGGGGATAGTTTCATTTCTATCCCCTTGTGTATTACCTTTAATACCACTTTACATTGGGTATTTAGCAGGAAATGCTAAAAAACAAAATAATGATGGTACATATACTTATGAAAGAAAAAAAGTATTATTTCACACTATATTTTTTGTACTAGGAATTTCAACAGCTTTTTTCATATTAGGAATTTCATTTACCACAATAGGAACATTTTTTAATAATAATAAAATGATTTTCACTAAAATTAGTGGAATTATAATAATTATTTTAGGTTTATTTCAAATGGGAATTTTTGAATTTAAATTTTTGCAAAGAGAACGTAAATTAAAAATAAACTTAAATGGAAAGAAGGTAAATCCCTTAATAGCTTATATAATGGGATTTACATTTAGCTTTGCATGGACACCTTGTGTTGGTCCAGCATTATCATCAGTTTTAATTCTTGCATCAAGTGCTAAAGATGCAGCTATTGGAAATTTATTGGTTTTAATATATTGCTTAGGCTTTGTAATACCATTTTTAATATTAGGTCTTTTTACAACTCAAGCTTTAAATTTTATAAAAAATAATAAAAATGTTATGAAGTATACAATAAAAATAGGTGGAGTCCTAATGATAATTATGGGAGTAATGACTTTTACAGGATGGTTAAATAATGTTACAGGTTATTTAAATCAAGTAGGAAGTAATGAAAATACTAAATTAACCTCAGAAGAAAAAGAAGAAATTAAAAGAGAAGAACAATATATTAAAGAATCAGAAGAAAGAAATAATTCTAATAGTACAAATTCAAGTAATGAAGATATAGAAAAGGAACCTTTGCAACCATCATTTGATTTTACGTTAAAGGATCAGTATGGAAATGTTCATAAATTATCTGATTATAAAGGTAAAACTGTATTTTTAAATTTCTGGGCAACATGGTGTCCGCCATGTCGTAGGGAGATGCCTCATATAGAAGAGCTGTATAAAGAATTTAATTATAATAAAGATGATGTTATTATCTTAGGATTAGCTCAACCAGGTGGAGAAGAAAAGGACATAGAAGGAATTAAACAATTCTTAAATGAGCAGGGATATACATTCCCAGTAGTTTTTGATGAGAGTGGAGAGGTATTTAATAATTATAGAATAATGTCTTTACCAACTACATTTATGATAGATAAAGATGGAAATGTTTATGGCTATGTAAATGGTGCTTTAAGCAAGGAACAAATGAAAAGCATAATAAATGAAACTAAAGAAAATAGATAGAAAAAAATTAATATTAAATTTAAGATAAGCTATAGGACATTTTGTTTTAAGGTTAAGGGAATTATAAGAAAAATCAAACAATTTTTGAAAAAGAATCTAAGGATATACAGGAAGTTTATATTATATTGTCCAATTATCAACTATATATTTAAGTGAAATTTTTAATTATAATAAGGTCATGAAGTTGAGGAACATAAAACAAGTAACAACTTCAAAATTAAAAATAGTAATTTTTTAAGTTACTAAATTTAAATTAAAAGGGGAATTAACATGAATAAAAAGAAGTTTATTGTGATTTTATCTGTAGTTAGTACGTTATTAATTGGAGGAACAGCAAGTTTTGCTTGTACTAGAAATGTAAGTGCACAAGCAGTAACTACACAAGCAATTGAAGGTACTAAAGAGGATACAGAGTCTAAAGATGCAAATACAGAAGTTAATCAAGTAATTCCAGAAGCTAATGATCAAAAAGTAGAATCTACAGATGCAGCAGCATCTAAGGTAAGTAATGAAGCTACTAAAGGTAATACAGAAGTTAATACAGAAGTTAATACAGAAGTTAATGATCAAAAAGCAGAATCTACAAATACAGCAGTGCCTGAGACTAGTAATGAAGCTACAGTGAATTCAGGTGAAAATGAAGCGAAATCTACAAATAATTGCACAAATTCTTGTGCAAACACGTCAGATAATACATGTAGCACTGATTGTACAAATTCAGAAAATAATTGTTCAAATTCTTGCGCAAATGGATCAGATAACAAATGTAACACTGACTGTACAAACTCAGCAAACGGATGCACTAGTGCAGAAAATCAATGTTCAAACGTTAAAGTTATAGAAGGTCAAAATTCATTTAATGGTAAAGGAACTTGTCAAGGAACTTGCCCAACACAACAAATGATACAAAGTTGCCTAAATAAAAAATAAAGTAAAAGATTGAAAATATTCCCCAAATAATAATATTAGATAAAGTTAAGGGAAGTATTGAAACCAATTGCTAATAAAGTTGTTGACAAATTTCATGCAGGTACATATACTAATATAATATTAAAAAAATTATAACAATTGAATAAGAATCAGTAGGTGAGGTTACCATAGGGATACTGGTTGCTGCCTCGGAGTAGTGGAGACACTATGAGAAGGTTAGCAGGATACGTTGATTTTAAGGCGTATTCTAATTTGCCCTATGAAGCTAAAGCTTTAACGAAAGGTTTATTTATAACGTGTATTTTATGTCCTCGTTCAGTTTTTAGCTGAGCGAGGATTTTTATTTTATA
This sequence comes from Clostridium sp. CMCC3677, assembly GCF_023845585.1. GTDB lineage: Bacteria > Bacillota > Clostridia > Clostridiales > Clostridiaceae > Clostridium > Clostridium aquiflavi. The sequence continues at coordinate 60,611 of NZ_JAMQHS010000006.1, read as the reverse complement.
AGGAGATACAATGAAAAAGATATTTTTTATAGGAGATACTCATTTTGGAGATAGTCAGATTATTGATTATGAACAAAGACCATTTGCTAATGTAGAAGAAATGGATATAGAATTAATTAATAGATGGAATTCTGTTGTAACAGATGATGATACAGTTTTTATGATAGGTGATTTTTCTCTTTATCCTAAGGAAAAGACTACAGAGATATGTAATAAATTAAAAGGGCAAAAGATCTTGATTGTTGGCAATCATGACAGTAATTCAGAAGAATATTATTATGAATGCGGATTTAAGAAGGTATATCAATATCCAATAATTTTGGATGAATTCTGGATGATTTCACATAAACCATTATATTTAAATAAAAATATGCCTTATGCCAATATTTATGGTCATGTACATGGAAATGAAATGTATGTTGATTATTCAAAACAATCATTTTGTGCATGTGTAGAACGTATAAATTATACTCCTATTTCTTGGGAACAAATAAAAGAAAAGATGAACCTTTTCTCTTAACTTAATAGGTGAATATTTAAAAATTCATATACTTTTAAAAAAATAAGTTCTCCAAATAAAAAAATACAAACTTATTATAGTTTTATTTAAGGTTTTGGAGAATTGCAATATTTAACACATATTATTATATTTAATATAATTTATTTATACATATCAACATAATCAATGTACTTATATTTATTAAACCAATTATATGTTGTTTTTAATATTAAATATATTTTTTGTTTTTATAAATTATGTGAACAATTACAGGGAAATATAAAATTATGAATATAAAAAATTTAAAAGCTGTATATAAAAAATAATTTATCAAGAATTAAATTAAAAGATTTATTACTTTTGTTTGATGTAGTATGACTTTAGCGTTGATGGGAATTTATGGTGATATGATACAAGCAAGATTAAGCTAATTTAAAATTTCATAAAGTGGAAAAAATTAAATTTACAATGACCTTATTTTATGAAATAATGTAATAATGAATTTTTAGTAAGCAAGAAGTGAGTGAGGTAACATAATGAAAATAGGATTTGATCATGAAAAATATTTAGAGGAACAATCAAAGTATATCTTAGAGAGAGTTGATAGCTATGATAAGCTATATTTAGAATTTGGTGGCAAACTTTTTAATGATAGACATGCAATGAGAGTTCTTCCAGGATTTGATGAAAATGCAAAGATTAAATTACTGCACAAGTTAAAAGAAAAAGTTGAAGTAGTAATATGTGTTTATGCAGGAGATATAGAAAGAAACAAAATAAGAGGCGATTTTGGTATTACATATGATATGGATGTCTTAAGACTTATTGATGACTTAAGAACTTATGAATTAGAAGTTAATAGTGTAGTTATTACAAGATATAATGGTCAACCAGCGACTACAGTATTTATAAATAAGCTTGAAAGAAGAGGCATCAAAGTTTATAAGCATAAATCAACAAAAGGATATCCAACAGATGTTGATACAATAGTTAGTGAAGAAGGTTACGGACAAAATCCATATATTGAAACTACAAAACCAATAGTAGTTGTAACAGCACCAGGTCCTGGTAGTGGAAAACTTGCTACTTGTCTTAGTCAATTATACCATGAATCAAAAAGGGGAAATGCTGCGGGATATTCTAAGTTTGAAACATTCCCAGTATGGAATGTTCCATTAAAACACCCATTAAACATTGCATATGAAGCTGCAACAGTTGATTTAAAGGACGTTAATATGCTTGATTCATTCCATATGGATGCATATAATAAGGTTACTGTAAATTACAACAGAGATATTGAAAGCTTTCCAGTGTTAAAGAGAATAATAGAAAAGATTACAGGTAAAGAATCTATTTATAAATCACCAACTGATATGGGCGTTAACAGAGTTGGGTTTGGAATAGTTGATGATGATGCAGTTAAAGAAGCATCAAAGCAAGAAATAATAAGAAGATACTTTAAAACTGGTTGCGATTATAAAAAAGGATATGCAGATAAAGAAACTTTTGATAGATCTAAATTAATAATGGAAGAAGTAGACTTAAAGGAAACTGATAGAAAAGTTGTTCTTCCAGCTAGAGAAAAATCTGCAAAGTTAAAAATGGCTACAGATGAAAATGAAATTTGTCCAGTAGTAGCATTAGAATTAAATGATGGAACAATTTTAACAGGAAAGAGTTCAGATTTAATGGATGGAGCTGCAGCTGTAACAATTAATGCTATAAAATATTTAGCTAATATTTCAGATGATATATACTTAATTTCACCTGTTATATTAGAACCAATAATGAACTTAAAATCTAAGACTTTTAATGAAAAGAATATATCATTAAATTGTGAAGAAGTTCTTACAGCGTTAAGTATTTCAGCAGCAACAAATCCAACAGCACAAGTTGCTATGGAAAAATTACCTTTATTAAGAGGTTGTCAAGCTCACGCTACAACTATATTATCAAGAGCAGATGATACAACTTTAGGAAAATTAGGAATAGATGTAACATGTGATCCTAATTATCCATCAGAAAGTCTTTATTATAATAACTAAATTGTTTATTTAAAACAGAGCTTTAGTTAAAAATTAAAATATCAAAAGACTGTAATGAGATTTGTATAAAAATAAATCTTATTACAGTCTTTTATTTTATTTCAAATTTTTTAACTTCTCTTTGAACTAATTAAGCTGAATGAGGTTTTACAAATGAACCTTTTCCAGTTATGAAGAAATTCCTACATTCATTTGCCAGAATTTTTTCAAGTGCCCCTGCAACTTCCCAGATTTCTTCTGGTGTTCTTTTTGGATTTATAGATGAAAAATTTTTCTTATTGTAAATAGGAACATCTGATTTGTCCTCTCCTTTTTATACCTCGATACCAAGGGTATAACCAGTTTGAATTTTGCTAATAGCCATGATGTTTTGCCTCCTTTAATTTGATTTCATATAGGATATATGTGTTGGATTGAAGAATTACATGGTAGGGGGAATTTTTCATAACAAATAATTTTAATTGATATGAAATTCATGATTTGTATATTAATTTATTTGATAGAAAAGTAGTTGTTAATTTGTAGTATTTTTTAGGAAGGTTATAAATAAGGGGTATTGAATATATGTAATAATAGGAACTAAAATCTACTTTAATATTTTTCTTATCTTATTTTAATTAAGAAATCTTTACTTTTTATTAACAATGTTAAATTTATATTTTTAGTAGTAATTTATAGGAGATGATACCTTGTCAATGCAAACATTAGGGGCAATTATTATATTAATGGGAGCAATGAATATTTTATTAGCTAATATATTTCCAGATAAAAATAACGTATATTTATATAAATTATATTATTCTATTTTAGGAGTGGTAATTATAATTTTAGGGCTACTTTTAGAATTAGGTATTATAAGTGGTGAAATTCTTATAATATTAGCAGGAATTTTACTGGTTGTTAGTAAGGTTATAGAGTACAAGTTATTTAAATTAAAGTAAGAGATTGATATGACAACATATTAATAACTCTAAAATTGGGAGGAGAGGATGTTATGAAGAAAAAATAGTTATTCTTATTATAATGTGTTTTATTTTTATATTAATTGGATGTAAAAATAAAAATCAGGGTGAAATCAAATTTTCTAATTTAACGCAAAAGGAAGCAAGTTTATTAAAGTTAATTGAAAATGAAGCTGATTGTAAGATTTATGATTATGTTTTAAATAATAATGTGAAGTCAATACATGTGAATTTTAAAACATTAAATTCTAATGGTGAGTGGCAAGGAAATGGGGGAGCATCTTCTGATATTAGTAGTACAGAAGGTAGGATAGCTATTTCGAGTTTTAGAGATGAAGGAAATTTGCAAATTTCTATTGAAAATGGGGACGGGATAGTTAAGTTTAAATCTAATGCAGAATTGTATGATAATGCAAAAGGAATGACAAGAGCTATGGTATTGAATGAAGAATGTGATTTTGTTTGTGAGAAGGAAATACCTTTAGTAATGCAAATTATATCAAATGTATCTGAAATAGGAATTAGCATGAATAATTTTTATGATACTGATGAGTTAAAGGATTATGATATAGTGAATGCAGTTACAGTTACATTTTCAGAGGATACGATTAATTAAGATGTTTATTTTTTATTAGATGCTTCATTTTAATTTGCTAAATTTTGAAATATTTGATGGTTTGCTAAACAGTATTTTAAATGTTGTACTTATTTTGATTTATCGAATGTTAAAATATTTGTGATTTGAATTCTAAAAATCTAAAATTTTTAAGAAGAAAAGAAGTTTAGATTTTTAGAATAAATAAATTTTAGAATTTAAGAATTTGCTTGTGAAATGCGTGTTTAATCACCACATTCTTCTTTATATAGACTTTCTAAATAGTAATGATCTGTTAGTTTTTTTGTTAAGTTATCCCATGAATAAATTCTTCTTTGAAGCTCTATTCCAAACTCACGTTTCATTTTAATTTTAGATTCATTTAAATGAGGTTCATTTTCAAATTCCTCAAAACTTTTTAATTTTTGTGTTTCATAATCTGTAAGAAAGGAAATAATGTATCTTCCATGTTCTTGTGATTGCTCTTCTAAGTCAAATTTTATGGTATTAATAAGGCCACATATTACAAAGTGTTCTTCATAAAGTCCTTTGGCTCCATATGATCGTAACTGTTTATAAAATTCATCTTTTAACTCTATTAAATACGGAGTATTGTTAATAACACCTTCTTTTGGAGCGTATTTTTTCATTAACCTAAATCCTCGTGCAATTCCTCCAATGCTTCTTATAGCAGTATTGGTTAAGTCAATGGCATCTGAAATATATTCTTTAGTATTAATTTCTTCTATAAATGTATCAAATGCTTTTATGAAATTTTCTATAAGTAATCCTTCACTTAAGGAATCTTCTTGTCTTACTTCTTCTCTTAATGTTTCTCTAATTATGAAGAAATCACATAGTTCTTCTAACTCACAATCAGACATATTATCATCATCTATATTTAAAATAAGCTCATTAACTTTTCTTGTTAAAGTTGGCTTGAGATCTTCAATATTGGTACTATCTAATTTATTTAATAAATCTTTTATTTCTTTATAAAACATATTTTCCTCCTAAAAATTTTTGCTCATAGCTTTATGTGTGTAAGGTATATAATAGGAAATTATTCGGTTTTGAAGTTATTTATATATTAATTGATTTTATATAAAATGTATCTTTTTATTTATATAAAGTTTATTAATATGACTTCAGTGTATTTTTTTTATTTGCTTTGAAATGTATCTCTATGATAAATTGATTATAACATATTTTGTAAATGTAAAGGTGCTTAGAATTTCTAAGGGGGTAAAATAGAACTTTAGATGTTGTTTTGGGGAGAGGAATATGTTGCTTAGCGAGGAATGAGATTAGCAACATAGCCCACATTTCCATAGGAAATACGTTCCTCAGAAATTCTCGCAGTTATAGGTAACTTGTTTGAATATTTAAATGATAAATATGATGATGATAAAAAGCTTAATGAGGAGGTATTAAAGATGACTAAAACTTTATATGATCCTGAAGTTGAAAAAAGGGGAATAGAAAAAGGAATAGAAAAAGGTGAAGAAATAAAAGCAAAGAAATCAGCAGAAAATCTTTTAAAGCTTGGAGTAAGTGAAGAAATAGTGGCACAAGGAGTAGGACTTACAATAGAAGAAGTAAGAGAAATAAAAAAATTACTTGTTCATTAATAGTAACTTTTAGAAATATTCAATAAATAAAAATTAGTAAACAAAGAAAAATGGCTGTACTACAAGGTATTTAAACCAAGTAATACAGCCATTCTTATAAATAAATGGTGCCGCTAGCCGGATTCGAACCGGCACGATATCACTACCAGAGGATTTTGAGTCCACCACGTCTGCCAATTCCATCATAGCGGCATATTCATATTGTTGAACAAGTGATATTTTACCATAGTATAAAATATAATTCAAGTTAAATCTTTTAAGTTTTTTTTATCAAAATTTTTAAATAAAGGTTGTTACATAATAAATCATTTGCTAGAATAGGAATAGGGCATTGATATCCCGGTGGGATGTTTTTAAGCCCAGTACTATATTAAAAAAGATAAATTTTAAGTTTTTATTATAGTACTTATCTATTAATTAGGGAGAGGAGCAAATTTATATGATGTATTCAAAAGAAGTTGAAGAAATGTGTGTAGTTGCTAAGGGTCCTAATCACGGACCAGCACCAATTCCTGCAGAAGGAAAATGGGTACAATCTAAAGAAGTAACTGATATATCAGGATTAACTCATGGAATAGGTTGGTGTGCACCACAACAAGGAGCTTGTAAATTAACTCTAAATGTTAAGGACGGTATAATCGAAGAAGCTTTAGTAGAAACAATAGGATGTTCAGGAATGACTCATTCAGCTGCAATGGCTTCAGAAATATTACCAGGAAAGACTATATTAGAAGCATTAAACACAGATTTAGTTTGTGACGCTATAAACACAGCTATGAGAGAATTATTCTTACAAATAGTTTATGGAAGAACTCAAACTGCATTCTCAGAAGGTGGATTACCAGTAGGAGCAGGACTTGAAGATTTAGGAAAAGGTCTAAGATCACAAGTTGGTACTATGTACGGAACTCTTGCTAAAGGACCTAGATACTTAGAAATGGCTGAAGGATATGTTACTGACGTAGCTTTAGACGAAGATAAAGAAATTATCGGATACAAATTCGTTAATTTAGGAAAAATGATGGAAAACATAGGCAAGGGTATGGATGCTAATAAAGCATTAGAAGAAGCTAGAGGACAATACGGAAGAGTTGCTGACGCTGCTGAATTAATGGACCCAAGACATAAATAATTATTTGTAAAGGAGGATTTTTATTATGGCAATATTTGAAAGTTATGAAAGAAGAATTAATCAAATCACTCCAGTACTAGAAAAGTACGGAATGAAAACTCTAGAAGATGCGCAAGCAGTTTGTGAATCAATAGGAATTGATCCATGTACAATAGCTAAAGAAACTCAACCAATAGCGTTTGAAAATGCTGGATGGGCTTATACTTTAGGTGCTGCTATAGCTATAAAGAAAGGTTGCAAAAAAGCTGCTGAAGCTGCTGAAGCAATCGGAGAAGGATTACAAGCATTCTGTATCCCTGGATCAGTTGCTGATGATAGAAAAGTTGGTTTAGGACACGGAAACTTAGGAGCTATGCTTTTAAGAGAAGAAACTAAATGCTTCGCATTCTTAGCAGGACACGAAAGTTTCGCTGCTGCTGAAGGTGCTATCAAAATAGCTGAAAAAGCTAACAGAGTAAGAAAAGAACCATTAAGAGTTATATTAAACGGTCTTGGAAAAGATGCTGCATTCATAATCTCAAGAATTAATGGATTCACTTACGTTCAAACTAAATTTGACTACTACACTGGAGAAGTTAAAGTAGTTAAAGAAAAAGCATACTCAAACGGAGAAAGAGCTAAAGTAAGATGTTACGGTTCTGACGATGTTAGAGAAGGTGTTGCTATCATGCATATGGAAGGCGTTGACGTATCAATCACTGGTAACTCAACTAACCCAACAAGATTCCAACATCCAGTTGCAGGAACATACAAAAAAGAATGTATGGAACAAGGTAAGAAATACTTCTCAGTAGCATCAGGTGGTGGTACTGGAAGAACTCTTCACCCAGATAACATGGGAGCAGGTCCAGCTTCTTACGGTATGACTGATACTATGGGAAGAATGCATTCAGATGCACAATTCGCAGGATCATCATCAGTTCCAGCTCACGTTGAAATGATGGGTCTTATCGGAATGGGTAACAACCCAATGGTAGGATGTACTGTTGCAGTAGCTGTTGCTGTTGAAGAAGGAATGAACAAATAGTCTTTTGACTAATTGTTAAAGCTGAGTAATTAGCTTATATGAATACTCACATTTATAGATTTTAGGATCTGTGAATGTGGGTATTTTTTGTATAAATTTATGTTTGGTAACAATTAGTGTTATGATAAAGAATTTAGAGTTTAATAATGAGGTATTTGGAAAAATAGGTTTTAATATATTTGAAGAGGTGTAATTTTAATGTTAAGATATGTGTAATAAAGAATAGCTGGGGGCTTAGTATGAATAGTATAGAACATGATAAAAATTTATTAGTAATAGAAGCCATTGAAGGTTTTGCATATAATCATAACATAAGTAGTAGTAAGGCTTTAGATATATTTAATAGGTATGATATTATTAAGTTAATACGTTCTCAATATGATGTTTTACATACTCAAAGTTTAGAGGAAAGTATAAATTTTGTTGAAGATGTAATTAGGAGAAAAGGATATGTTAATTAATAATGAATTAGTATTATTTCATGGAACTAATACAGTATTTGATAAAATAGATTTAAAGAAGTCTAAAGATAAACTAGATTTTAGGAGATATGAATATGATGAACAAATATTCATATAAAGGACAAGATATAACTTTAGATATTATAATGAAGATTGAAAAAATTATTAGCATTATATGTGAAAAAACAGGGGAAACATTTGAAAAAGTCCTTAAAAAATTTTATGAATCTAACACATATAAAGCACTTGAAAACACAGAATCTGTTTTATGGGCTGAAAGTTCTCAATACATTGTTGATGAATTATTTAGAGAATGGGAGAAAAAATATAATATTAGCTCACATTGAAATGATGGGTCTTATCGGAATGGGTAACAACTTAGATGGTAGGATGCACTGTTGCAGTAGCTGTTGCTGTTGAAGAAGAAATGAACAAATAGTCTTTTGTTGTTACAACAAAATATTAATTTGTCAACGGATTGTCAACGGATTTATATATGCATTAATAACTCATGTTGATATAGATGAAAAGAGTAACTTTTTAGTTGCTCTTTTTATAGAATGGTACCTATAGAGTGGACACTTAGAAAAAAGTATCTCCTCTATAGGTATTTTTTGTGTTCTTTACATGGAATGTTAATAATATCAATATCAATTATATTGGTATTATTGATATTGATAGCATTAAAACATAATTCTAAAAATTGTGAATTTAATATTGAACTTAACATAAAGGGTTTTAAATTATTTTGGAATACGGGAGTTTATGTTGATGAATTTAATACATCTTTAGATGTTGTATTAGGTGGAGATTTAGCACTTATTATGGATTGGATAAGGCTTGGTATTTTATTACTAATAAGCATTTTATCTGGTATAAATATATTTAAGAAATAGTTGATAAATAAAAGTTAATTCTAGAGAGGCATTTGAAAATCCAAGAAGATAATCATTTATTGAAAGAATAAAGATAGTCTAGAAATAAGATTATTTTTTGCTTATATAATAAACGTTTTGAAGAAGATAAAACTTTAGATGAATTACGTGAAGTGGGAAATAAAGATAATAATTCATGTAGAATTGAAAATAATTATAAAAATAATAATGAGTCACATGTAATAGAAAATGGGGGAAATACTATTAGTAATGTGGTAAGTAATATAGACAGTCTTTAAGTTAATGCAGGAGAGTTACTTAAGTATTATGAAAGTATCACAGGAGTAATTGGTGGACTTAACTTATGTTCTCTTAAGCTAGCTATTTCTAGTCATGGATATGATAATGTTAAGATGGCAAGTAATAAGGCATTAGAGTTTACTAAGGAAAATATGAATTACATTAATGGCATACTAAAAAATTGGAGAAAAGAATGGTATCCAAGTAAATATGACAAGTTTAAAGGAAAGGATAAAAAGAAGAGTTCATGATAAATCAAAAAGAAAGGGTACTAATTTGAAATTTAATAATTTTGAACCTAGGGAGTATGACTATGATGATTTGGAAAAGAGGCTATTAGGGTGGTAATGTAATTAATACCTAATGTTTTGGGTGTTAAGTATATAGAAGGAGAAATAAAATATGAATATAAACTTGAAAAATAGATATAACAAGCTACAAGAAGTAATATTGTGTTATCCAGTAAATTATAAGGTAGAAAAAAAGGAAATAAATAAAGAAATAATGTTTAAGCAGTACAATAACTTCATAAATATACTATCACAAGAGGGTATTGTAACTTATTTTTTAGATCCTAAGTATGGAATATCTCAAGTTTATACAAGGGATATAGCATTTGCTATAGATGAGATTTTATTTATAGGAAAAATGAAGGCTAAAAGTAGGACTGAAGAATATAAAGCCTTAGAAGAATTCTTTAAGGGGAATAATATAAAAGTAAAAAAGATAAATAATTTTATAGAAGGAGGAGATGTGGTGTTGCATGATAACACAGTATTTGTAGGACAAAGCAATGCAACATCAATAGAAGGGATAAATGAACTTGAGAAAATTTTAAAGGAAGAAAATAAAGATTATAAGGTTGTACCTATAAGATTTAATAAGGAGGAAATGCTGCATTTGGATTGTGTATTTAATGTAATATCACAAGATAGTTGTGTAATTAGTGATTATATATATGATATGGATATTATAGAAAAGAGTTTCAAGAAGTGTTATTATATAGAAAAAGAAGAAGCAAAGAATTTAGCAGCAAACTTTATAACAATAGGAAATAATACTGTAATTTCATCTAGCAAAAAACTATGTGAAATCCTTGATAAAGATGGAATAAATGTGATTTATATAGATTACTCAGAAATAATAAAGGGAGGTGGAGCATTGACTTGCACAACACTTCCAATATCATCTAAATAAAACATGACGTTTGGACTATGAGAAAAGAAATTCAGTTGGAATTATATAAAAAATATTATAGTATTTAATTATACGTGACACTATTATTATATAAATAATTTAATGAAAGTAAAGGAAAGAAAATAATGAAAATATATTTAAAAATGCATCCAAAGAATCGAATTAACTCTGTGCACATAAAATGATGGGCGTTGTACAGAGAGAAAGATTCATCAAAAATAATGATATTGTAAATAAAGGAATATTTATTTTTAAACTTTTTTAAGTGCAGTATTGTTATTTTAATATAAAACTTTGTACATCGTTTTAGCAAATAATATAATACGATTATCAAAGGAGAATTTTATATGTTAAGATTAGAAAAACCAATAATTACAATGGAAACAATAAAAGGAATGGAGGATATGTCTTATTTTACTCATTCACTTATATTTGACGATTTGCTTATTATTGCACAAAAAGAAACAAACTGTTTTGTTTTAAAAACTACTGAAGGATTAATTATTATAGATGCTATATGGCCATGTGAAGAGGCATTTGATGCAATTGTTTTTGCAATTAAAGATGTTGGTTGGAATCCAGAAGATATAAAAAAGTTGGTGTTAACTCATGGACACGTAGATCATACAGGCTGTGGAAAGTGGATTGTAAATGCCTCTAATGCTAAAACATATCTATCAAAAATAGATGATATATTTTGGGAAGAAAAGCCAGCAAAAAAGAATAGACCTGAGACATGGAAGGACTATAAAATTGATGTTTATGTTAAGGATGGAGATAAAATTATTCTTGGGGATAAAATAATTTATGTTTATGATACTCCAGGACATACACCAGGTGGCCTTAGTTTTATATTTAATGTAACAGAAAATAATAAGACGTATCAAGCAGCTTTATGGGGAGGATCTAATCCACCTCAAAATATAGAAGGCATTGTGATTTACATGAAGTCATTAGATTACTTTATGGAACAAGCTGAAGATAAAAATGTAGAGATAGCACTTAGTAATCATACAGGACTAGATAATGGATTGGAACGTATTGCATATTCACAAAAAAGAATGAGTTATATGTCAAACATTTATTTAATCGGACAAAGTGGATTTCGTAAATACTGTCAGTTGTTTCGTAACTTATGCTATGAAAGATTGGAAATGATGAAATAGATTTTAGAAATAAAAGATAATTAACATATTTATTTTAAATATTACTGAAAAGAAAAATTTCAGTAATATTTTTTTATATTCTAAAACCCAAATATACAATTATTGAGCATTAAATTAAGTAAAAATTAATTATTATGGAAAAAATTATATAATATAATTAAGTAATAGGTAAATAAGTTTTTAAGGGGTAATAATAATGAAAAAAATATTGATTTTAGCTATTGTAGGAATAGTATTAATTTCATCTGTAGGATGTAATACTAAAACTCAAACTACCATATCTAATAAAGAAAGCGAAGTTTCAAATGAAAATAAACTTATAGATGAAAAAATAAAGCTTGATAATGCAACTGATATTAACGTAGAAATTTATGCAGCTCAGGTATCTATTAAGAGTTACGATGGGGAAGAAGTAAAGGTGACAGGTAAACTTTCTCAAAAAAGTGATGGTTTTGGCGTAAAAAGAACTGGTCATGAAATTCAAATAATTGAAAAAGAATATAAATCAAGTAGGTTGGATATGAATGGTGAAAAGAATATATCTAGATTAGATATTATGGTTCCTTCAAAATTTAAAGGGAATTTTAAATTCGATCAAGGAGCAGGAATATTAGATATAGAAGGAATAAAAGCTAAAAACATTGATATTAGCGGTGGCTCAGTAAAATCAAAATGTGAAGATATTAAATTTGATAAGTTAAATTTAGAGTCAGGAGCTAGTGAATTTGATTTAAATTTAAAAGAAAAATGTGGAGATATTAAAATCAATGGAGGCGTGGGAAAACTAAAACTTAAAATGGCAGAAGTAGGTGGAAATCTTGAATATGAAGGGGGCGTTGGTGATATTGATATTATAATACCTAAAAATTCTCCAGTTAATATAGTAACAGAAAAAGGGGATGGACATTATAATATTAAGGCTCAAACATCAGGTGAGGAAAAGTATACTTTTGATTTATCAGTTGGAATAGGTTCAATAAATGTGGGAAATTAGATTTTTATAATGAAAAAATGAAATATTATTAGTTATTTTCAAAAGTTATTAGATGATTTTGGAGATAATAATATAAAATCCATGTACAAAGTAAAATGGAACCTATAGAATAGACACTTTTAAAAGACTATTTTGGTAGATTCTTTTTTATTGTACATTTAATGTAGTTAAGTTTAAAAAAATTAATATTTGATATAATATAGACAAGATTAATGATAAATTGAAGTGAGTAATCAATAATTTAATAAACATTCAAAAATTCAGAAGGAGATTTTATGATAGACAAGTATATATTAATGTATAAAGATGTTCCTGCTGGGGATCTTATTTATGATACAAATACTAAAAAATTTAGTTTTGAAAAATATGATGAAATTATAAATAGACAGTATCTACCATTAGGCATGTATAGTTATAAAAACTGGAATATATCTTATAAACCTTCTCATGATGATATTGTATTTTGGCTTGAAGATAGGGTTGTTCCAAAAGAAAGAGCAAATATAGATGAGATATTAGAGGTTATGGGATTAATAGATTATGACTTTTGGGAATTATGTAGAAGAACTAGGGCAATGTGTATGGAGGACTACTTTTGGTTAAGCAAAGGTGAAAAATATGAAGATGTTCATATAAGGTATTTAGCTGAAAATAATAGAATAGAGGAAACTCCAATACCTTTTAAAGTAGAGGAATATCCTGCTGAGTATAAAATTATAGGAAATAAAATAATTAAGAATAAAGATTATTTATAAAGTCTTTATAGGAAAATATACTCTATTTAAAGAGTATGAAAAAATTCTCATAGAATAAAGTTATTTATGGCCATCAGAATTTTTTAGAAACACTTAGGATTTAGTTATCTTAGGTGTTTTTTTACGTAATTCTTATTAAGTGTACAATTTGTAAATATTACGAACTTGTTAAGAAAAACTGATCTTTGAAAATTGAATAATATGGTATTGAATATTAGCAAGAAAAATATAAATTTTTGAACACAAAAAACAGTTGTTGTATGAAGTGAAAGTTGAAAGACCTAATCCTAAATATGCGAACAGTTAGGTGATGGAAATGGAGAGCTTAAAGCAGCTATGTAATATATTTCTCAAAGTTTAGAGTAAAAGATTCAGAAATAAAAAATTTATTAAAAAATGAATAAACATATTCTATATTGAAAATATTAAGTAGTGAAGTTATTAAATTGGAGGTGCAAATAATGGCAAATTTAAATCAGCTTGAACTACAAAATCTACGTCATTTAATTGGAGCTCATTGTACTATTGAGAAAAAGTTAGAATACTATTCACAACAATGTACTGATCCAACATTAAAAGAAATGTTAAAAAAAGATTCTGAAGATGCAAAAGCAAGTAAAGCAAAATTAATGGAATTTTTAAATTAGGAGGTGTAAAATATGCAAGAAAAAGAAATGATAAGTGATTATCTTGCTGGATTAAATGCAAGTTTAGCAGGATATGGTGGTATAATTTCTCAATGTGAAAATCAACAATTACGTGAAACAATTCAGCAAATGAGAAATCAAGATGAATATCGTCAATATAATCTTTTTACTAAAGCTAAAGAAAAAGGATATTATATACCAGCACAACCAGCAACTCCAGAAGAAATTGCAGTTGTTAAACAAGAAATGTCCCAAGGATAGTAACTTATATAGCTTTGTAAATTTAATTTTATAAAATTACAAAACTAAATTTATGTAAATACCGTATTATTCAAAATGAATGTGCGGTATTTTTTAGTTCGCAATTCTAATACAATATGAAGAATGGCAAATAGTAGATATGTTAAATAAGAGTATTAGATATATAAAGAGTTGTAATGATTTTTAATTGTTATGGCGCTTTATTTTTATATTATAATTGCTACGGGCATGTGGATTTGATGAAACAAAACATGAAGATTTTCCTTAAAAATTGAATAATGTGCCATATGAAAAAAGCAGATTGAAATATAGAATTATTCAGAAATGAAAGTGTCATATTTTTTATTGCTCAATTCTAAAATATTATAAACAATAGCAAGACATTATAAACTAAATTGTTTAACATTTAAACAATTTTAAATTTGTAAAATATGTTATAATTTTCTTGCAAGAGTTATTAATATAATAAGAATATGTAGGTATTAAACATGAAGAATTTTCCTGAATTTATGAAAAATGAAGAAAATCATATCAGTAGCAGTTAACTAATATAATTAAGGAGTGAAAAGTATGGGAATTTTTAATAGACTTTAATAGTCTATATGTAAGAGTAATTACTAATTCTCCCGTGTAGACTATGTAGAAAAATTATTATGTTTATTACGTGGAGGTAAAAAATGTCTTATTTTAAATACAAAAATTTTAATATTTATTACAAAGTATATGGTGAAGGAAAACCATTAGTTATCATACATGGGGATACAGCTTCCTCAAAAATGTTTATACCAGAATTAAAATTCTATTCTAAAAACTTTAAAGTAATTTTGTTAGATTTAGTAGGTCAGGGAAAATCTCAAAGAGTAAATGAATTACCATTAAACTATTGGCATTTTAATGCTATGTTAGTTATTGAATTGTGTAAACATATAGGTATTAGCAATGTTAATTTATTAGGTACAAGCGGTGGAGCTATTATTGCTTTAAGTGCTGTATTAGAAGAACCAGCTTTATTCAATAAAATAATTGTGGATAGTTTTATGGGAGAAAATTTATCTTATGAGTTTGCTAAAAAAATTTTATATGATAGAAAAATAGCAAAAAGTAAGTTAAGTTCAAAGTTATTTTGGTTTATTATGCATGGCTTTGATTGGAAAAATGTTATTGATCAAAATACAAATTTAATTATAAACTTTTCAAGAAATAAAGGTAATTTTTTTGATTGTAATCTTAGTAATATAAAAAATGATATTTTGATTACAGGAAGCTTGAAAGATGATTTAATACCTAATATTGAAAGTATATTAAAAAGCATCAATTTAAAAATAGAAAATTCTAAATTAATTATTTTTAAGAATGGAAATCATCCTGCTATGTTTAGCAATAAAAAAGAGTTTAGAAATTTAATATTAAATTTTTTAAACTAAATTATCATAGAATTCGTTAATAACTGGAGAATAGCCTGTTTACTTTTTAAGGAGAGAGAAATTATAATGATTTCATATGATACCAAAACATATTTTGAAATATTTGGAGTGTTATACTTTATTATTCAAGTTTTCACAATTTGTCTTATAACTATAAATAAAAAAAATAATAACAAGAAAATAGCCCAAATATTAAATACATCATCCATTATTATTGCAATATTTTTGCTTTTGAAGCTATAGACGGTTTTAATAGAAAGTTAAAATTAATATCAATGCATCAAAATATTCTCTTCTATAGCCTTTAATAATCAAGGATAATAAATAAGCATACTTAATATTGGAAAGGGATATTTATATACTTAAGTATTGATATTACTAGGCTAAAGCTATTCTTATAAGTAAAAATACGGTATAATAAATAAAAATAGTAATATAAAAAATAATTAATAGTGGAGTGTAAAAATGGAAACTTTAGAGAAGAAACTTCAAGAGGAAGTTATAAAAAAATGTGAAATAGCAGAAAAAGAACATGATTGTAAAATGACAAAATTTCTAGAAACAATAGAGAGATTTGGAATAGTTAGAACTGCGCAAGAAATTTTAAGAAAAGGTAGAACATCTGATTGTTTTACTAAATTAGTAGAAGAAGGATGCATTAAATTAACAATGGAGGCGACTATTGTAGAACCTAAATATGCAAAATTATTTACTGATGAAGAAGTAAACAGTTGCTATGAACTATTATGTGAAAATGGATATTATTAAAATTATTATTTATCATATACAACATGAAAAAGTGGACTGATAACTATGGCAAAAAATTAAATAACAATATGTTGAATAAATTTTAAAGCAGATAATTTTAAAGCAGATAATGAAAGAAGAGGAAGATAAATTATGGTAAAACCAATTGTAAAAGATGTATTATTTTTAGGGGAGAAATCAGAAGAGGCAACAAAAAGAGATAAGGTTGTTATTGATGATTTAATAGATACTTTAAAAGTAAACATAGAACATTGTGTTGGCTTGGCTGGAAATATGATTGGAGTTAAAAAGCGTATATTAGTATTTGTAGCAGGAAAAGTTATTATACCTATGGTGAATCCAATTATATTAAAAAAAGAAAAGATTTATGAAACAGAAGAGAGCTGCTTATCTTTAACAGGATTTAGAAAAACAAAGAGATATGAAATAATAGAAGTTCAGTATCTTGATAAAAATTTCAAGAAAAAGAAGCAGGTGTTTACTGGATTTGTAGCACAAATTATTCAACATGAAATGGATCATTTTGAGGGAATTATAATTTAGTTGTAGACATGAAAATAGGACTTAGCATAATAAGGTAGTTAATTGCAAAATGAAAGTAGGTATGATTATGTTTCAAATTAAGATAGATGATAATAATAACTTATATTGTAATAATAGTATCGATTTAGGTTTTTTGGGTACTTACAATTCAGATATGATTAGTATTGAAGAAGAAGTATGTTTTTCTGAAATAGAAAAGACAGTGTCAAAGAGAGAAGAGGAAATGAAAATTTTAACAGAAAAATATAATACATTTATTTCTAATGTTAATGAAAATATTGATAAGATAAAAAATCAATTTATAATGTGGCTTTTTGAAGATTTAACGGATACTTATTTTGAATTTTGGGAATGTTCAAATGCTGAATTTCCTTCATTTATTATTAAAGATAAAATTCCAGAAATAATAAATGAAGAAACACTTTATGATAAAATTAGTGGCAAAAATTATGAAGAGGCTTGTAATGAAGTCTTTAATAAACCAGTAGATACTATATCTGGAATAGATGTGTTTAATAAATATTTACCAATGATTGATGTAGAAAAGCTTTTAAGTACTATTATGCCATCATTTATGGAATTATCAGAGTATGGTTTAGAATTTGAGATAAACAGTAATGAATGTGATGGTTATTTATTATTGGCTACAGTTGGTAGAATTGATAATGAATTTAATTTGGAAGTTTATGATAATAGGGGTTAAATATATTATTTTCATATAAACATAGTCATTTAAGTGGAAAATGACTATGTTTATAATAATAATTATTATTCATAGTTGGATGTGTACTTTTTCTCTTTGCCATTAAGTTCTATATGAATGTCCCAAACCTTAGTAGTAAGCTTATTACATTAGTTACATATTTTAACTTGGTTATTATATATAATTATGTATAATAAATATAGAAACATAAAAATATTAATATGGAAGGAGATTTTTTAATATGTATGGGGGGACATTAAAAAAGCATATAGGGACAACATTGCTCTCGATTATTATTGTGGTTATTTTATTTTATTTCAAGGAATTAATATCAGTTTATATGGGTGATAAAATAGGTAAGCTTTTAATAGGCGTTTTTTTAGCCGCTGTTATTGTAAATATTATTAAATGGTTAGCTGTTTTTGTCGTAAGATTTATTTGGAAAACAAGTGTTATTTCATTTGAAAAGGCTATTAATAAAACTATTCATTTTAAATGCACAGATGAAGCATCTCAATTTTTAGTTAAAATAGGAGCATTATTTTCAATTACTGAAGCTACTTTAGATAAACATAATAAAGGTGAAAAAAATAAAAAGGGATTTATTAATTGTTTAGAAGTACGAGATTATAAAAGTAAAGATGAGAAAGAAATGATTCTTGCTTCACTTGGTGCTAGTTGGAACATTGAGAATAAAAATCAGCTTTATGCAAATTTGGAACAATTAATGGATAAAAATAATTTCTCAGATATAGACTTTGATATAAACAAGAATAAGTGGTTTGAAAAAATATTGAAAAAACATAATTTACAATTTGAAAATATTAAAAACAAAAAAAGTTCAAAACATATAGCTGCTTTTAATATTCAAAGAGCTGTCTTATTATTAAGAGAATCATTAACATGTGATTTAATAAATTTAGAAGAATTTGAAGAATTCAAACCAAAAGTACATAATCTAATTAATGAAGAATTTGCTTCAATGGAAGATTTTATAATAGACTATTTAATTGGTGTATGCTATTTCTATGAAGAGAAGATAGTCTTTGGACCTGTTATGATAAATGAGAGAGTTAACGGGGTAAAAACTTTACTTGAAAATGACTATTTTAATAAAGATTTAAACACTCTATAAATATAAATAGGACTTTATTTTATTTATTTAAATACAATTATTTGATCAAATTTGAAGGTGTGGAAATAATAATTTAATATTATTTCCACACTTTTAATATAATCAGAACAAACTATTATTAAGAGGTGATTAAAATAATGAAGTATGAAGTACCAGAATTATTTAAGGAATATGAAGAAATTATAAAAACAA
Organism: Clostridium sp. CMCC3677; assembly: GCF_023845585.1. GTDB lineage: Bacteria > Bacillota > Clostridia > Clostridiales > Clostridiaceae > Clostridium > Clostridium aquiflavi. The sequence continues at coordinate 41,299 of NZ_JAMQHS010000006.1, read as the reverse complement.
CTATTCGTAAAAGTAACGAAATTGCTTTTAAAGCAGGGAAAACAAAGCCATGGGAAAGTAAATTAGGGGGATGTCCTTATCTTGAAAATATTAATGATTATCCCTTAGATGAGGAAAACAATCCAATGATGTTTATTGCTCAAATTAATTTATCTGATTTAGTAGAATTAAAAAATATGCCACAAAATGGATTGCTTCAATTTTTTGTTCATAATGATGACTGTTATGGTTATGAGTATCCATGTAAAGTTAGATATATTGAAGAATATACAATGGATGAGAGTAAATTAATTAGTGAAAATCCATATGAGAAGGATTATGAGGATTTTTTACCATTTTATAAAGAAGGAAAAATGAACTTTCAAATAAATGAAATGCCAATGACTTGTCCTTGTGAAGATTTTAATAAATTATTTGATGGACTTAATGAAGAACAAGAAAATAAAAAGTGGGATGATTTTGATGGTGCAGGCAGTAGAATTGGAGGTTATCCATATTTTGTTCAATCAGAATCAGAGCATTATAAAGAACATAATATTTTATTATTACAACTAGATATAGAAGATGAATGTGGAATTATGTTTGGTGATTCTGGAAATTGCAATTTTTTTATTAGTGAAGAGGATTTAAAAAATAGAGACTTTTCAAATGTAAAATATGATTGGCAATGCTGCTAATGAAATTTAAGAGATTTTACAAAACTTGTAAATCGAAAAATAAGAGAGTATGGGATTTTTATTCTATGTATGAAGATATATTTAAGTATACTTAATATGGTATAATTTAGTTGTATAAGGTGTAATTTAGCAGAAAAAAGTTAAAATCAAAGGAGAACAATAATGTCGAAAATAACCAATGTTTCACATCCAGTTATACAATCATATATTGAGAATTTTATTGAGCAAAATGAAATTTCTAAAAATAAAGCAAAGGATCAACATACAGTATTTGAACAATTTATTAATTCACTTATATTATCAGTTTACTCTAATGATCCTAGTGTTACATATCAAGACATGGAGACTGGTACAGCTTTTGGGATAGATGGAATAGCAATTTTTGTAGCTGACAGAATTGTAACAAGTGTAGAAGATGTTGATTCTGTTATAGAAGGACTTAAAAAATTTGAAGTGAATTTCATGTTTACCCAAGTAAAAACTTCCGATAAGTTTGATCGTACAGAAATTGGAGATTTTTTAAATGGAATTAGAAGATTTTTTAATTTTTCAAAGTGTGAAATACCAGAACTTTTAAACCAATGGGAAATTACTAAGTATATATATTCAAAGAGTTCAAGATTTAAAAAAGCACCTAATTTAAGTATGAAGTTTATAACCTTATCATCAAAAGAGATAAATCTAAACGATGTTCATTTAGAATCAACGATATCAATGGGAGTTGCTGATTTAAGAGAAAAAAGTCTTTTTAGTGAAGTAAGGAAACCAGACTTTTTAGGAATAAAAGAGATAATGGAATTACATGAAAAAACTGTATCAGGACTAGAAGTTTGTGTAACATTATCGAAGCAACCGGTACCATATCCTAAGGATATGCACAATAAAATTAAAAATGGATATTATGGGCTAATGAAGCTGGAAGAATTCGAAAAGTTATTAACTGAAGATATCAATGGAGAAAAGGTTCTTAGAAAAGGAATCTTTAATGATAATATAAGATTTTATTTAGGTGCTTCTGAAAAACTTGAAGTTAATTCAAGTATGAAGAAACAATTATTAGGTGAAGAAAGTTATTTATTTGGCTTATTGAACAATGGAATTACAATAATTGCAGATTCCGTTGCAATAAATTCAGAGGAATTAACTCTTACAAACTATCAAATAGTTAATGGATGCCAAACTAGCAATGTAATATTTGAATGCCTAGAAAAAATTTCTGGTGTTAAGGATATTTATCTTCCAGTAAGACTAATTGGTACAGAAGATGAAGATACAAAACATTCAATTATAAAAGCAACAAATAGCCAAACGCCACTTAAAGCCGAGCAGTTAGTTGCATTATCGACTATTCAAAAAACTCTAGAACAATATTATATTACTAAGTCTAAAGGAAACAAATATCCACTATATTATGAACGTAGAACAGAACAATATAGAGATGAAAATATTCCCAAAGTTAAAATAGTTAATATACCATTTCAAATTAAAGCAACATCAGCATTATTTTTTGATATGCCACATGAAGTTTCAGGACAATATGGGAAGGTAGAGAAAAAAACTAGAGGATTATTATTTGAGGATTCACATATATCATTTCTTAATTCATATTATGTAAGTGGACTAGCATGGTATAAAGTAGAGAGATTTGTTCAAAATCAGGATGAGGGAAAAAGGTTTAGAAGAGCTAGATGGCATATAATAATGCTGTTAAAGTATTTATGTTGTCCTAAAGGAAAGTTTACTCTAACTATAGATAAAAAATCAGAAGAAAATAGCAGAATTATAGAAAAAGTTCTTTTAGATGATAATAAAACTAATGAAGTATTGAAGAAGGCTATTGAAGTTATAGAGGCTAGTCTTAGTAAAAAAGGAGATATAAATGAAATTCTTTCGGATAGAAAAACTTTTGAAAGAAAAGATACTACAACCTTAATATTAGACTACGTTGAAAATAATATGTAAATAGTAGCACGGTAATTTTAAATTTACTTAAGAGGATCATAGAAAAGTACATTATACTAAAGGTTACTCTAAAGTATAAATATTGAGGAAGTTTCTGTTAGAAATACTTCTTCTTTTCTTATGAAAAAATTAAAATTGGGGAGAATGAAATTAAATATAGCAATTTAGAAAAAACTTCACTTAATATAAATTACTTGGATAGGGCAGTTTGTATGTAAAAATAATGTATTACAATAAGTGGCAAATTAACAAAAAATGAAATGATAAAAGAAGAAGATAATGTTTGAGTGATAGATAAATAAGAAGTTATAGGGGAAATTATAACGAATTAAATACAAAACACTAAAAGGTAGTAAGCAAATATTTTACTACCTTTTATTCTTTAATACAAATGATTTAATTTCATCTTTATTTAAAGTTCCACTTGCAACACAAAGCCATAGAGTTATTAAATCTTTTAGGTTCATTAAGAAGGTGGCAAAGTATAACAGCCTTCCATTTACCACGGATAAAATCCATTGCTAAATCAAGCAAACAAACATATTTTTATTATTATATTTGATCAAATCAACATCTCCTTAAGTAATAGATTAATTATTTAAGATGATAGTAAAGAAAGTTTATTTAGTCAATACATTTGATTTTAATGATTAAATAATATCAAGTTACTAAAAGGTGCATACTTGTTAGACTTTCAATATGGCGTTATAGTATGTATGAACCGCGGATAACCTAATTCAAAGGAGAGATTTTAATGAAAAGTCTTTGGGATAAAACAAATATTTGTAAAATGGAATTAAAAAATAGATTTTTTAGAGGTGTACTTTGGGAAGAGTTAGCAGATGAAAAAGGACATTTAACACTTGAATTAAGTTCAATCTATGAAGAACTGACAAAGGGTGGAGTAGGTACAATAATAACAGGGTATGCCTTTGTAACAGAAGATGAGCAACCCAATCCAAGAATGATGGGAATATATAATGATTCGTTTATAAAGGAATATAAAGAATTTACAAATAAAATACATGATTTAGGTGCAAATATAATAATGTAAATAGTTTATGGTGAATTTATGACTACTTTTAATGTAGGAGAAAGAACTATCTGGGGTCCATCAACTATGCAGAATGAAGTTACTAAGACTTGGGCAAAGGAAATGACTAAAGATGAAATAAAATATTTAGTTAATGCATATTCAGAAGCAGCAAGAAGAGTTAAGGAATCAGGTTTTGATGGAGTTGAGATACATGGTGGACATGGATATGTACTAAATGGAAAAATGATAAAAGGAAAAACATTCAGCGATTTATCAGGAAGTTATAAATTAACAGCAGATGAATCAGGTGAATATTATATATATATGGTGAATTCTAGTTCCGAATATGTTGCTTTTAAGGAAGGTAGTATTGAAAAATAGTAAAATTTTTAATATGTAATAGTATAAAGCTTTTACTTAATATTTTAATAGAAAATATTAAGTAATTTAAAAAAAGAGATAAACTTAAAAATTTAAGATTATCATTTAAAATATATAAACAGTATAAATCTTGTTTTATATTAGGAAAGAGTCCATATTAACATAAATATGGACTCTTAAATATTTTTTATAAATTAAGTTTTATCATAGTTTCTTTTTATTCACTGGCTATAATAGCCAGTGAATTATGTTTATTTAATTTGTTTTTCATGCTGCTTTTTTAAGTTCAAAAAAAGTACCTCCACCATAAAGTATTAATGTGTTGTTATCTTTTATAAAAAAAGTACATGCTGGAAGATTTTTTAAATCATTTACCTCAATTTCTGTTACAGTATCGCTATTTATACTCAAAGTGCTTAAAGGTACAAGCCAATTGCTTAAAAATTCATCAGATGTAATAACTGATTTTTTGTAAGTAGGATTTTTAACTGTATCATTTAGGTAGCTTACATCATCTCCAAAGCAACTTGATTGCTCTTTTGAAAAACTTAGTTTTTTTCCTAATATTTTTTTTATATCGTCATCACTATAAGTTCCTACCTTACCAGATCCTACTACATTTTCTATAACCCATTGTCCATAAAATGATTCTTCATTTTGAACTTCTGTAGGGTTATTTTCAGAGTTTTTATTTATAGCAGTATTGTTATTACTATTATTTTTATTAGAATTTACTTTATTAGTAGTGCTTTCTTTTTTAGTATTATTATTTGTAATTTTTTCACTACTATTAGTATTGTTATTTGTAGTGTTGTCTTCAGTATCAGTAGCTTCAGTAGAAATATCATTATTTGTTTGGATATGATTATTTTGTGATTTTTCAGTCCCACAACCAGTTAGGGTTACTAGTAGTGCTACTAATATAAAAATTCTTAAAAACTTCAATTTTAAATCTCCTTCTAATGCTTTTGTTTTTATATATTACTTTATTTACATTTTAATCCATAATAATATTAGCATTAATTGTATTTTTTGTTAATATATTAATTAAATTTTCTCTATAATTTATTTAATGAAAAAAATATGGCTTATTTTAATAATTACGAATTTTTATTATTTTTTTGTTATTTTAAAGAATAATATGGTAAAATAAACATAAAATCCATAATATGTATCAAGATATAACAGGAGGTGTAATATTGAAACGTATATATGCAATAATATTAATTTTAGTTTTATCATTGGGATTGATTAGTTGTACTGATAAAAAAGTATCCAGTAATAATATAAAGGAAGATAATGAAGTTAGTAGTGAATCTGATAATGAATCTAATAGTGCTAATGAAAAAAATACTGATAAATTAAATAAAAATAAAAATGATGTAAAAGAAGCTAGTTCTAATTCTGATACAGCAAAGAATAGTACAAGCAATAATTCTAGTAGTAGTAATAACAATACTGTTAGTAATAGCAATAATAGTACAAGTACTAAGAGAGATTCACAAGATGTAACTAAAGAAGTAAGTAATGATAAAAATGAGGAATCATTTTATGGTAATTGGGTAATAAAAGAGGTAGTAGGATATAGTAAGGTACATGCAGGCAGGAACACATCATTAGTAATTAATACAAAGATAAGCTTGTCTAAGGATTTAGCTACTTTTGATAAAGATTCTTTTAAAAATCCTAAATATATAATTAAAAGTGAGAAAAAAGATGATTTAGAGTATGATTATCGTACTAACTTCTCAAAATTAGGTATTAATAAAGATTCTATTACTACTATAACTGTAAAAAGTGAAGATTCTTCTTTTCAAGATAAGCTTATTGTGAAGGATGATAATACTTTAATTTCTTGTGATGAAGGAATATTCTATGATGTTAAAAGAATTTCATCAACAGATAAAAATAAATAAAAAATTTATTACTTTATATATAATAAAGGGAAAGTGTACAAAAGACGGTAGAGTCTAATAAAAAAGAACTCTATTTAAAGGGGTACACTTTCCCTTAAATAATTTCTATAGATACTGCATTAGTTAAGTTTTATAGAAATTAATTTAATATATAAATATCTATAGAATTAATATATTTTTTAATGGGTAGAGTCATATATTCCATATAAGCACATATTAACTCTAGCTTTGCATCTTTTAGTTAATCCTTCGGAAACTGAATTATTAGCTTTATTCCAACTCATTAACGCAGATGTTATTCTATCAGGATTACCACTTATAACTGCGTTAAGTGTGACACATTTTCCGTAAAGTAAATCTCCTGTACCAGCATTGTATCCAATATCACAAATACAATCAAATGCTTGTTGTGATAGTGAAGCACCCTTTTCATTTAATACTGATTTAACTTCTTTTGCAACTTTATTTATTTCTTGTTTTAACCATGTTAATGCTTGAGATCTTGTACATGTACTAGATAAGCCATTTGGAAAAGCTGAAGAATTAACTTGGTAAGTAGTTCCATATCCTATAGTCCAACATGATTTATTACCAGGATAATAAGGATCTTCATAAGCATGATCATAAAAAGCTTCCCATCCCGCTATGAATTTAACTAAGTCATCTGAAATTAAACCATCTCCAGATACAGCAGAATTATTTGCAACACCATTTGAATCTATTGACCATCCATCAATTGTAGTATTGCAAGCCATTTTACCATCTGAATATAAGTAATACCATTTTTCATTTAATTTTATCCAACCAGTAGCCATTTCACCTGTATAATGAGTATTACCATCCTTTTCAGTCTTCTTTGTGTATAAGTAATACCATTTAGAATTAATCTCAGTCCAATCAGTAGCCATCTCCCCTTGAGGATGAGTAACCCCATATTTTTCAGTTTTATTAGGGTATAAAAAATACCATCTAGAATCAATTTCAATCCAACCAGTAGCCATTTCACCTTTAGGATAAGTGATACCATCTTTTTCAGTTCTCTTAGAATAGAAGTAGTACCATCTAGAATCAATTTCAGCCCAACCGGCAGCCATTTCACCTTTAGGATGAGTAATCCCATCCTTTTCAGTTCTCTTAGAATATAAGTAATACCATTTAGAATCAATTTCAATCCAACCAGTAGCCATTTCGCCTGTATAATGAGTATTACCATCTTTTTCAGTTTTTTTAGGATAGAAATAGTACCAGATTGAATCAATCTCAACCCAGTCAATATCCATTTTGCCATTACGTTCATTTAAATGAAACCATCTTCCATTTTCATCTTTTACCCAGCCTTTAACTAAAGTTCCAGCTTTGTAGCAATACCATTTTCCATTTTTTTCTTTCCAATCTAACATTTGTACATCATTTCCTTTCATATTTGAATTGCTAATCATATACTAAAAGGAGTTTTTTCTTAATTTTGTAAACTTTAATTTTAAAATAATATGTAAATTAAATATCTTAAGTGTGAATTTTTGACTTTTATATATAAATTAACTATTATTTATATATAAATGAAAAAGGAGTTAATTAATGAAAAAACGTATTTTACCAATAATGTTGATAATATTGACTTATTTAGTGATATTGATCACTTTTAAGGGGAATTATAAAGGGGTTTTAGCAAATCTTAATTTAATTTTTTTAGTTCTTTCAATTATATTTTTTATATCTAATATGATTTATCCATTTATACTAGCAAAGCATGGAGAGAACAGTACTACATTATTATTTTGGGACATGCTTCTTAAATTATGTAATATACCAATTTATATTGTAGTTTTTATGTTCGGAAGTATTATGATGATTTGGCCATTGGGATTTGGAGTAGTTATAGCACTCTTTTTGGCTATTTTTGATTTTATTATGTTACTTCCATCTTCTATGTATGGTATTAACGGAATAGTTCAAGCCTATAGAGAAAAGAAAATCACTAAATTAACAGCTGTAGTAAACTGTATTTTACATTTTCTTTTTTGTTTGGATGTTATAAGTGCTATAGTTATGTTTTGCATAGTAAAATCTAAAAGCAAAATCAATAAAAAAGTTCTTTAAAAATTAAATAATTTAATATTAAAAGATGCTTTATAAGCATAATAAGTGAATTTATTGTAAGGAGGGAGGTGAGAATTTGAAAAAATTAAAACACTCGAAGATAGGTATTATATCCTTCATTCTCACATTAGTAATAATAATTTATATGATTGTTGTGACAATATTAGATATTGTTTGTGTTCTGCATAATCCGATTAAAATAATTCCACGTCACATAGAAGTACCAACTTTAATTATAATCTTATTTATTAGCTTTATACTGGGAGTTATTGCTAGATTTGAAAAAGAGTCAAAAAAAACATTACCAACTATTGCGATTGTTATAAGTGGGTTACTTTTAATTCCATCTATAATAGGACTAATTGAAGGTATATTGGCCTGCACAGTGTGATGATTATTATGAATTTTTAGGTGATACAGAATGGGGTAAGCTTGAAAAAATTAGCATACAGGATAACCTTGGAATTTTACTGAATTTAACATTTGAAGTCTGTAGATTAACGTAAAAGTATTAAGAAGCTATATCATATATTACATATTTTTGTTATGGAAAGTCTAGGTTTTTTTATTTGATATGGTTAGTTCTTTTACTACTTCTTATAATTGAAATTCTATATATAACTAATAACATTATACATAGAAAATTAAAAAAATTTAATGAAGATTATTTTTTTAACAATAGAAAATAATAAGAAAGGTTTTATTTAAAATATGATATTACTAATAATAAAATTATTTATGGGACTAATTTTATCTTTTGTAGGAATAAAATTATTGAGTTCTAGTATGAAAGATGAGTATATAAAAAAGTTTAAAGTAATTATAGATAAATTAAAATAGAATTATATATGCCCCCCAGGTATAAGAGTTAACCTTATACATGGAGGGCTTTATTGTACTACTAGAGAATCTTTAGAAATTTTTTTAAAACTAAAAGAAGAATGATTAATAAATAAAAATCAATATAATAGTGTATTAAACTGTGTTTGTATGAATTTAACAAAATACAGTAAATACATCTAGAATTATATATTAATTGTTATTTGGGTTTGGTACATAAATATATTCTTGCCCATTTTTGTCTATGTACATATGCATATTATGTTCATTTCCGATTCTATTTCTAACCTTAAACATTTGTGTTGCAAAGAACACATTTGATCCATTATAAACACCTTTTTCTACAGAAAAACCATATTCACTAAAATCTGAATTTAACATATTAGCATTATGTCCAGATGATTCCTTCCACCCATCAAATAATTTTTGTGCTAATTCTTTTGCGCTTCTTTTTGTGTATTTATTATTAAAACACTTGTATTCAATATTTTCTGCATTTATTTGAGAATTAAATAATTGACGAGAATCTTGTCCATTATAATAATGAGAAAAATATCCATAGTTAGACATATGTTTTGATTTTTCTTTAGCTGAATTTCTAAGTTGATTTGTTTCAATTAATACAAAAACACCATTGCTTTTTCTATGTTTATTTATTAAATTAAGCATTTGGCTATCTACATTATTACAAAATTCTTCATAGCTTATTTCAGAGTCATCTATCCATTCACCATCTGAATCTATATAGTATCCGTCAATTGTTGTATCATGTGCCATATAACCATTATTGTAAAAATAATACCATTTATCATCAATAGTATTCCATCCTTTTGCATATGATCTATCAGACTCAAACCACCATCCAATATTGTCATTTTTCCATTGGCCATAAACAGCCTCTTCTGCATTAACTTTTTGATTTGGTAAAAATAATATAATTCCTGTAAGTATAGCTACTGTTCCTAATTTAATTGCTTTTTTAAAATATGTATTCATAGTCCTCCTCCTGAAAATAGAGATTTTCTTTTAATTTATTATCAATATACATTAATGTAATAAATTAGTCAATTAACTCTTTTTATATATTTTACAAAAGGGGGAAATTTTTCTTGGAATTGAACGAAATTAAATATATATAGCTAAAAGTAAATTAATAAAAAAGACCTACTAAATAGCAATTTGAGAGGACGATAATAATGAGGTTGTTTGATAAATTAAAAAAGAAAAGACAAAGTAAAGTAATATCAACGGAAGAAAAAATAAGCAATGAGGAAAAACATTCTGGTAAAGCATTTATTTTTTGTGAAGAGAGAGAGTTAAACAAAATAATGAATGCTCTTTGTCATGCTTTTAATATTAACACAGATGGAAATGGTAATACTCTTGAACTACATAATGAAGATATAGATATTTTTGTTACTGCAGTAACAGAAGAGATGGGGGATGATGCAAAAGCATTTATTAAGAACCAAATTAATAGTACTTATGGACATTATTATCATGTTGATACAGAATACGTAGATAATAAGATAAATGTTTTATATAAGATTGATTTAAGTCATGGATTTGTTATTATTGATTATTCTTTTAATGTTGAGGATGAAGATTATAAAAAAGCAATGATTATGGGGATATTTTCAAAAACATTACCTGAACTTAAAGGAATTCTATTATTATGTGATGAAGAAGATGGTTTGTACTGTGAAAGCGATAGAGGTATTGAGCTTATTTTATCTGAAAGTGGAAAAAGTACTCTATTTAATTATTTACCTAAACAAGAATTCACTATTACACCAAAAGATGGACAAATAACAGAAGAACAAATTAATCGTAGATTAAAAAGTCGTAAAATTATAGAAGATAAATTTATTTATGTTCCTGCATGGTATCCAGTAATTGAAACAGCAGAAAAATCTAAATGTAGATCGAAAGAAGAGATTGCAAAAAGAGCTATTGCACTTATGATTGTTTCATTATATTCAGAATGTTTAATTAGTGAAGACATGAAAGTCAGTGAAGCATATGAATTTGTAAATGAAATTATAGAAAGATTTGATGCAAAAAAATTCTTTTCACCAAGAGAAAAGGAATATTTGCAAAATCCAAATCCTACAAAAGAAGAACAGATTGCATATTCATGGCAGTATGAAAATTTATTTGTTATGGAATGGGCTTTAGGCTTCATAGATGAATTAGATTTTCCAGATCATATATGTGATGTACCACTAACAGTTCGTCTATTAAGAGATTATTGTTCTATTGAAGAAATTTTAGAGAACTCAAAACCTAAATCAAAAGAAGCATTATTAGATGAATGTGATTTGATTTTTTGCCTAGATTGGGCCTGTGTAGATACAAGAATTCATAATCTGCCTGCACCAGCTAAAATGGACAAGGGTGTTGTATTGGAACGACATAAATCATTAAACTGGCTAGTAGGATACAATGAAAGTGCAGAATGGGATAAAGTTGGAACAGATACTTAAAAGATATAAATCTATATGTACAAATAAATTTTATTTAAAGGAGAGATAACATGGGATTATTTGATAAATTCAATTAATAAGCATATGCTGTTAAAGGGAGTTTAGAACTAAATCAGATATATTTCTTTACACCAGCACTCATTTTAGGTGGTAAAGAATTAGTAGAATCAATTGATAGAGAAGATGCAAATAAGCATCAAAGTATATTACTTCAATTAGGAAAATAATTGTATAACATACTAGCAAATTAGGAGGAATATTATGGGAAAATTAAAAGTCTATTTATATAAATTATTTTGGTTAGATAAATTTGAAGGGAAAAGTAAAATTCTTAACTTTGGAGCAAAATTTTTTATGTATTGTTATATTATATTAATTCCTTTAAATTTATTATTAAACATTATATCTTTGGATTTAGAAAATATAATATTTGGGTGTTTCTTGTTTATAATATATCCTATTATGTACCGTATTGTAATGGGATTTCAAAGATTAATTCATGGAATATAAAATTTTTATTATTGTGTACATAAAAATAAGTAAGATAAAATAGTGAACTATTATTTATAATTAAACATTTTAATTTTATTTTACTAAGCAAAGGCAAGAATATAAATATAATAAAACACATAAAACAAATAGTAAAAATGGTAATTTGAAGGAGAAATTTTTATGGGAGAATTATCAAAACTACCTAATATAGGTAAAAAAGTTGAAAGTCAATTAAATAAAGTGGGGATATTTACATATGATGAATTAAAAAATATTGGAGCAGAGCAAGCTTGGCTAAAAATACAAAAAAATGATGTTTCAGCATGTATTCATAGATTGCTAGCGCTAGAAGGTGCAATTCAAGGTATTAAGAAAACAGCATTACTACAAGAACAAAAAGAAGCACTAAAGAATTTTTATAATTTGCATAAATGTAAATAGTAAACTAAGGATTGTATACTATAAAATTCAGTTTGTTATTTTGTTTATGATATTGAGTGTAATTGGTATTAAGGAGAGAATTGATGAGAAAATATTTTAAAGTAATTACAATAATTATAGCTGTAATTTTTTTGAGTAGTTGTAACAATATAAAGTTTGAAAAATATACTGGAGAAAATTTAAATGTTGGAGTTATAGGTGAAATACCTGAAGTCAGAGAAGATAATGTTGCATTTAATAAAATTACATTTAAAGATTTAGAAGAAAAAAATATATTAAGCAAATATGATGCAATTTTTATTACAAAAGATAATTTGATAGAGGCATCAGAAGGGAAATATTCAAGTATCTACAAAGAAGGAATAGTTCCATTCTTTTTTGTTGAATCTATAAAAGGAGACATACCTTTTATAGATGAAGAACTATCATATGAAGAAGTACCACAGCAAGGTAATCCACCATCTTATGCAGTGGGTATATATATAAAAGATAGTAAAGTATCAAGTATTGAATATGGATTATATAATGATATAGAAAATAAGAAAAATATTGAAGATGTATACTCAAGGATTTTTACAACTATTTCAGAAAATAAATAACAATATAATTTTAAAATATAGATTTTTAAGTATTCATAGAATATTTTATAAATAATGATATATAAATATTAATTTGAAAGTAGGTGAAATCTCAAAATGAGAAAAGAGCGAATTAATAACTTGGTGCAGTCATTATAGCTGATAGTAGGTTGTACCAAGAATAATTTTATATACTATCAGAAAACTGCACCAATTTTCTATTAATTAAATAATAAATGAAAAGAGGAACAGTTATGAATTATGATGAATTAAAAGAATTATGGAAAAAGGAAGAAGATGCTGCATTTAAGGGGTGAGATTTTTCTTATTTAAAAAATAGATGGGATGATGAAGAATTACCTTGGAATTACAAAGATATATTGGAGCAATAGTTTATTTTGCTAAAATTATTGAGTGGGAATTTCCAAATTTCTCTGTAGAAAATTGTTTTGATAAGCTTTGTAAATTGAATGAAGAGATAAATGTTAAAGGCTATATAGAAAGTATAGAACATAGATTTATTATAGTTTGTAGAAAACAAAATTAATTGTAATAAGTTTAAAAGAATGAAATTAAGCCAATGATATTAACGTGTCATTGGCTTATGTTATAATAATGATAAGTATAATGAAGTGAAAAAATATGAAGGGAGATGATATTTTGAATTTGTATTTAAACACTGATAAACCTTTAAAAAATTATAATGAGCTCTTTAATGAGGAGTATTTTGTAGATAAATCATTGATTATAAAACTATTAAATAAAAAAATAAATACAAAGAGTAAATATGTGTGTGTTACGAGACCGAGAAGATTCGGAAAATCTAGTGTTGCAGATATGCTTGGAGCGTATTATTCTAAAGCAGTAGATTCTAAGAATATTTTTGATAAACTTAAAATAAGCAAGACTTATGGATATGAAGAGAATTTAAATAAATATAATGTAATAAATATAAGTTTTAATACAATACCAGATAAAAACAAAACATATGAGGAATATATTAGAGTAATTCAAGAGGGTATAGTATATGATATAAAAACAATGTATCCTAATCTTGAAATTAAAAGTTTTTATAATATTAGCAATATGTTTAATGCAACAAATGATAAATTTATCTTTATATTTGATGAATGGGATTATATTTTTAATAATAATTTATTTGAAGAAAATCAAAATGACTTTTTAGAATTTTTAAGAAATCTTCTAAAGGATCAACCATATGTTGCGCTTTGCTATATGACTGGAGTTTTACCAATTAAAAAATATTCAAGTGGTTCTGCACTTAATATGTTTGATGAGTTTACATTTTTAAGAGATAGAAAACTTGGAGAATATTTTGGATTTACAGAAGATGAAGTTATAGCATTATGTAATAAAAATGGTGAAATAAATTTTAGAGAATTGGAGAATTGGTATAACGGATATACTACAGCTAGTGGAATTAAAATTTATAATCCACGTTCTGTTATTAAGTCATTAGAAAATAATTATTGTGAAAGTTATTGGACTAATACAGGGGCTATGGATGAAGTGTGTGAGTATTTGAAATATAACATTTTAGAAATTCGTGACGATGTTATAAAAATGGTTTCAGGTGAAGAAATTGATATAATAATAAATGAAGAATTTAGAGCAGGGCAAGGGGTTCCAAGAAATAAAGAAGAAATTTATTCAGCTATGATAGTCCTTGGATTTTTATCTTATTATGATGGATACTTAAAAATTCCTAATAAGGAACTTATGCAAGAATTTGAGAAAGCTTTAAGAGATGAATCTTTTGGATATGTATCTGAAATAATTGAAAATTCTAAGAGCATGTTAAAAGCCACTGTAAATTGGGATATAAAAGTTGTGGAAGAAATTTTACATGATATTCACAACTCGGAGATTCCAATACTTCAATATAATGATGAAAATAGCCTTTCATGTGTTCTAACTTTAGCGTATCTTTCAGCTAGGGACACATATAGAGTTGAAAGAGAGGAAAAGACGGGAAAAGGATATGCTGATTTTACATTTCATCCAAGAAGAAAGAATGATATTCCTTTTATAGTTGAACTTAAGAAAGATGAATTGCCAGAAGTAGCAATAAATCAAATTAAACAAAAAGAATATATAGAAAAGTTTAGAAATGAAAATAAGAGAAAAAAAGTGTTGGCAGTAGCTATATGTTATGATTCTAAGAATAAAGAACATAAATGTAAAATTGAAGAAATCTAAAATTAGAGATAGGCTAAAAAGTCTATCTTATTTTTTGTGTAGAAATTTTATCTATAAGTAATGATAAGGTTTATTTATTTAAGATAAGTATAAATTTAAGCTTATAAATTCCAAGTTGTAGATCAGTTTAGCTTTATAAAATTTTATGTTTATTTTATATAAAAATTTGATATAATATAAATAAAAAATACAGATAATAAAAAAGTAGAGTGTTGGAACACTCTACTAGATATAATTCTAGTTACTTATGCAACTGGTATGACTAAATTTTTAGTTTGTAAAAATAGTAGCTTCCAATTGCGAGTCTGGGCTACTATTTTTTTGATATTTTATCTATAAGTAACACTATAAATGTTAATAGTGCTAATAAAAATAATCTACCAGTAAATAAATAGTAATTCATAAGTTAGTTAAATAGTAATTTGAATGGGGGGAACCATTTGTGAGTAAACATTCAGTTGAAGACAGTTTAAAAGCTTGGGAATTTAATGCCCAGTTTTGGGATAACTGCATGGGTGATGAGTCAAATCAATTTCATAGAGAAGTTGTAAAACCAAGAGTAAGTGAATTGCTTGATATTAAAGAAAATGATTTTATACTTGATATTGCCTGTGGAAATGGAAATTACTCTGCCTATATTGCAGAAAAAGGAGCAGATGTTGTTGCTTTTGATTACAGCTCAAAAATGATAACATTGGCAGAGAAAAGACAGTATAAGTACAATAATAAAATTGAGTTTCATGTTATAGATGCAACAAATAGAGATGAACTTCTCTCGCTTAAAAAGGATAAACCATATAGTAAAGTGGTATCTAATATGGCTATTATGGATATTTCAGATATATCTATTTTATTTCAATGTGTAAATTGCCTTCTTAAAGAAGATGGTATATTCGTATTTTCCACACAACATCCTTGTTTTGTGACTCTAACAGAGAAATATTTGTCTGCTAATAGTTATACTGGTGAGGCTATTTCAGGTCAGCCAGTATTACAATGTTATTATCATCGTTCATTACAAGACATATTTAATCTATGTTTTCAAAGTGGTTTTGTAATTGATGGTTTTTATGAAGAAAGCTTTGGAGTTAAAGAAAAACCAGATGTAATAATTGTTCGTGCAAGGAAATGCAATAGATAAATTCCAATTTGGAAGGGAGATTTTTGATGATAACTAAACACGTAATAGTAGAAGATTATAATCCAAAATGGAAAGAGAGTCTTGAAAGTATAAAAGATGAATTATTAGCAGTTTTATCTGGAAAAATTATTTCAATTGAACATGTAGGAAGCACATCTGTTGAAGGATTATCAGCAAAGCCAATTATTGATATATAAGTGAGCATAGATGCAATGCTAGTATAGCTAGTCATTTGATTTCTAGGAACAGATGGGGAAGACCAAAGGATAATAAGGAACACTTTGAAATATTATTTGATAATGGGATAATAGCTGAAGAAGATGTATTAATATATTTTAATATGGCTAAATTCAGGAATAGAATAGTGCATATGTATTTTGATATTAGTGATGAGATGATATATGATATTGTTCAAAATGATTTTGAGCGATTTGTTGGTAATATTGTAAAGAATGTTATATAAAATGATTTATATATGGATTCTATAAAGAGCTAAACTGATTTTTAATGAAATGGAACCTAGATGATGGACATACATAAAAAGTGTCTATTCCTATAGGTTCTTTTTTATACAGAGAGTTAATTCCTAATTTACACAAAATTATTTATTGTCCCTAATTATATAATTTTTTTATCCATTTCATTCTCCTTTAATGTTTGTTTGAGTTTTTAAATTTATAAAATAATTTTATTATATATTATAAATTATAAAAAAATTATTTTTATTGAAACAAAATTTAATATATAGGTATCATTATTAGTGTAAGGAGTGTGAAATGTGCAAGAAACAAATATTGAAAAATTAATTACTGACATATACAACAATACTTATGATGATGTATTAAGATATGTAGTATCAAAATGTAGAAGTAGTGATGATATAGCAGATATAATGCAAAATATATATTTGAATTTTTATAAAGCTTTAAAAAATAAAAGAGAAATAAAAGAATATAAAAAGTATTTAATAAGAATTGCAAGAAATGAAGTATATAAGCATTATGGATTATTAAAAATGTTTCAAAATCATATTCCAATATTTTCACTAAATGATGAGAAACAATTTAAAAACATTCAGGAGAATTTAAATATTGAATATAACTATGAAGAAGAAGCATTATGTGAGGAAATATGGGGGTATATAAAGAAAAAGGATATGCTTACTTTTAAGATATTTGTTTTATATTTTCAAAGTGATTTGAAAATAAAAGATATAAGTAAGAGCCTTAATGTAAGCGAGTCCACTGTTAAAAATAGACTGTATCGAACAATGAATAAAATAAATGAAGAATTTGAAATATAGGAGGGTGTATTTTGAATAAAGAGGATATAGTTAAAAAAGCAATTCACAAAGGATTAGAATCTAAAGAAGAAATATTACAGAATATTTTAAATGTAGTGAGAGAAGAGGAAAAAATAGAAAATAAAAAAATTGATTTAGAAATATTAATACTAGAATTAATTCAAAGAAAGGATATGTATGGATATGCAATAATTAAAGAATTAGGAATTAAGTCTAAGGATACATTTCTAATGCAAGAAGGTGAAATATATCCAATTTTACATTACTTAGAAAGAAATGCTTTATTAGAATCATACTGGATTCGTGAAAGTGATAATATAGATAAAAAATATTATAGATTAACTAGAAAAGGAAGAGGATATTTAAAATTTAGGGCTGAGGATACTAAAAACATTAAAATGTTAGAAAATATGGGAAAATTACAAAAGATAACATAAGTATATTTTAAAATAAGATACTTAAATAATAAAAAGTAGTTAAAGTGTTAATGTTTAATAAGTTAAAAATGAATGATAATCTGGTGAGGTGATGGAAAGATGAATATAAAAGATAGTGATGATATAAAAAAATATATTAATGATGTGTGTTCACAAGTAAAGAATAAAAGAATGCATAATGAAATAAGAGATGAACTAAGTGCACATTTAGAGGAAAAGACAAATGAATATATAAAATCAGGAGAAAAAAAAGAGAAGGCTTTAAAGAAAGCAATTAACGAAATGGGCTCTTCTAAACATGTAGGAAGTGAACTTAATATGCTACATAAGTCTAAGCCAGAATGGAGCATAATAGCGTTAAGTATTGGATTGGTATTATTTAGTGCTGTAATAATAAGGTTTTTTGAGTGGAATGTAGAACTTGAAAATAATCATATATCAAAGAATAATATTATATTTAGCATACTGGCCATATTTGTATTTATAATGTCATGCTTCATTGATTATAGGCAAATTAAAAAGTATTCAAAATATATTTATGCTATTGGTTTATTCTCTTTAGCTTATACTGTATTTTCAGGAATTCAAGGTTTTAATGGAGTAAGACAATGGTTACCAATAGGTGGATTAACTATAAATATTGGATATTTTGCACCAATAATAATAGTAATTGCTTTAGCAGGAATATATGATAAGTATGATTGGACTAATAAAAGAAAAATTATAATAGCTTTATTTTTAGGCTTATTACCATTGGTATTACTTGTCAGAACAAATTCACTATTTAGTTTTATTATTTATGGAATTTCATTGATTATATTAGTATATTTATCAAAATCAAGCAAAAAGATATTAGGATTATTTATTAGTATTGAAACATTAATTATGATTTTAAGCAAAATAGGTTTTGATACTATTTCAAATTTCATTGATAGAAGTAATAATATTAATGGATATGGATATATTTATAATCAACTTAAAATAATTAGAGATTCGTCAGTATTAATTGGAAGAGCTACTAACTTTGATAAAAATATTATTCCAGAGTTTTATATTGATTATATTCTTTCATATATAATATATAATTTTGGTTGGATAGTTGGAATTGTAATTATTACTTTAATTGGAGTATTAATAATAAGAATGATTAAAGTAGCAGTATGTGTAAAAAATACTTATGCTAAATCTTTAGTTTTAGGAGTTGTATCCATAATAACAATTCAATTTATTTGCAATGTATTAATGACTTTTGGAATTACTATAAGTGTGCATTCCCCTATGCCACTACCTTTTATAAGTTATGGAGGAACAAGTACCATTATAAACATGTTTATAGTTGGAATTATAATCAATGTATACAAAGGGAAAAATATATCTAAAATTGAAAAAATATAATGTTAGAATATGGAGTGAAAAGTAAAGAGACATTTAAGTTTAATGTGAAAAAATTTTAATAATATTATTTTTAAATAGCTTATTTAATATATATTTGATATTTTAATGTTATATTTTTATAAATTTTATAATTTATAAAATTTACTATTAATATTAGCAAATTTTAGCACGAGTATATATATGGAAATATTAATATTATATAGAAAACTATATTTATAATATTAACTATATATATTAGAAGGAGTTTAATAAGTTTGGTAATAAAAAATAGTATTGAATATTCTTTAGCAAAATTAACTTCTATTGATGAAAAAATAATAACTATGGGAATAGTTCAAAAATTCCAGAAAGATATTTTAATTATATGTGCTAATGAAAAAACGAAGTTAAAAGTTGGGGAAGAAGTTTTTATAAATATTTTTAATAATAATCAAGGTATCTCCATATACAATGGTATCATAAATAATATATTAAAAAATACTATAGTGGTTAAAAATATAAAGTTTTTACTAGATAAAGAAAGAAGAAATAACAATAGAATTATTGTAAATATACCTTTAAAAGTAGCTAAGATACGTAACATATGTGAAAACGTAATGCAGCTATCTAAACCTATTTTTATGACAAGTAAAAATTTAAGTATTAGAGGAATACTATTAGAGTGTGTTTTAGACATTCCAGAAGATATTAACTTTTTCATTGAATTACCTA
This sequence comes from Clostridium sp. CMCC3677, assembly GCF_023845585.1. Taxonomy (GTDB): domain Bacteria; phylum Bacillota; class Clostridia; order Clostridiales; family Clostridiaceae; genus Clostridium; species Clostridium aquiflavi. Next base: position 21,183 of record NZ_JAMQHS010000006.1, on the reverse strand, counting down.
TAGAAGATAAAAAAATATATATAGAAACTATTACTAAAAGAAAATATGAAAAGGATAATTTATATTATTATGGATGTGAATTCATACTAAAAAATGCATCAGAAAATTATTTGTTAGAAAATTTTATACTTAAAAATTATAATACCAAATTTTTCAAATATTATCCAAAATAATTTTGAAATATATAAGTAAAATAAAATTTTATTATGAAATTTAGGACTATAAATTAAATATTTATGGTCTTTTTTTTGTGAATTTTTTGTATAAGTAAATAAATTTCAAATTAAGAATTCTTAAAGCCAAATTACAATACCACTTAATCTATTGCATATATCCACGCATATTTAAAACGTAGTCTTAATAAAAAATTAATATATTACAAGGGAATATTATGTAGTTAAAACATGTATTTAGTGTTAAAATATAACATAAAAGGGGATGAATAATATTGAATATTAAGAAGAAACTTACTATTGTTATATTTGCTGTTGCAATAATGTTTATTGGTATTCCAACAATGAATGTACAAGCTGCAAGTAATGATAATAAAATAATATCAGATAATGATGTAACAGTAAAAGAAGCTAAAAATTGGGCTAAATCTAAAGGTGCAACTAAGACCTTTATTGGTTTAGCAGATTTGTATTGGGAATATGCAGAGGATTGTGGTGATGTAAATCCAGCAATAGCATATGTACAATCAGCTAAAGAAACTGGATATGGTAATTTTACTGGTGTTTTAGATGAAAGTTATAATAATCCGTGTGGGCTTAAGACAGCAGCAGGTGGAGATGACAATGATAAAAATGCCCATGAAAAATTTGATAATTGGGATGAAGGAGTACAAGCTCACATGGATCACTTAGCATTATATGCAGGTGCCAAGGGATATCCTAAAAGTGACAGCTATGATCCAAGAAATTTTAGAACTATAAAAGGAAAAGCAAAAACAGTTAAAGAATTAAGTGGTGTTTGGGCTCCAAGTTCTACATATGGTAAAGAAGTAAATGCTCTTTATAATGATTTATTAAGATATTCTGGAGCGAAAGTAGAAGATAGTGATGATAAAGGTAATTCATCAAATGTATTACCTAATCCAGCAATTCCAGAGAATAAGCCTAGTTTACCCAATATAAATGAAGTTACTAATAATCAAAATAGTGATAATGTTAATATTTCATCTAATATTGGTTGGAAATATGCAAATGGATATTGGTTATATTATAAATTAGATAATACAAAGGCTAATGGATGGATAAATCCAGATGGAAATTGGTATTATTTAGATCAAAATGGATATATGAAAAATGGTTGGATAAACTTAAATAACACTTGGTATTACTTAAAAAGCTCAGGAGCTATGGCAAAAGGATGGCTTAACATTAATGGTACATGGTACTATTTAAAAGATAGTGGGGCTATGGTGAATGGACTTAATAAGATAAACAATAAAATATATTATTTTGATAATAGTGGTTCAATGAAAGTTGGTTGGGAAAAAGTCAATAATTATTGGTATTACTTCAGTTTAAGTGGAGATATGCAAATAGGTTGGTTAAATATTAATGGAACAAGTTATTATTTATATGACACTGGAGCCATGGCAAAAGGCTGGATTAATGTTGATAACAATTGGTATTTCTTAAATGATGATGGATCATTAGCAAAAGGTTGGATTTTAAGCAATGGAGATAATTATTATTTAGATGGAAATACAGGAAAAATGATAGTAGATAGTGTGATAGGTGGATATGTTATTGGTTTAGATGGTAAGAGATTGGGTTTATCTTCTGATAAAGAATCAAATAAGTATAATGATAAAAATAAAGACAAAGATATGAAGAAGGATAATGATAAAAATTCAGAAGAGAAAACAATAGTTATAGATGCAGGTCATGATTATGGAAAAGATTATGGATCTGAAAATAAAATCGATGGAACAACCTATAGTGAAACAGATTTAAATATACAAGTTGCATCTAAACTTAAAAGTGAATTAGAAGATAGAGGATTTAATGTAATAATGACAAGAAAAGCTAAAGAAAGACCATCTTATGGATCTTTAACAGCAAGTCTTTCTCATAAAACAGATACTGCTAATGATGAAAATGCCGATTTCTTTATAAGCATCCATCATAATTCAGCAGTAGAAACTGCTAAAGGGGTTGAGACTTATTATAGCACTGCACCTAAAGATGATAAGTATGGTGGGAATTTAGATTATAATAGACTTGAAAAAAGCAAAAAAATGGCTAAAGTTATAAATGATAGTATTGTAAAAGTCATAGATACTAAAAATCGTGGAGCTAAGAGTGATTCTGAACGTACATTATTTGTACTTAGAAATACTAATATGCCAGCAGTCTTAGTTGAAGTTGGATTTATAACCAATACTGAAGAAGCAGAGAGATGTGCAGATTCATATTATCAAAAGAAAGTTGCAAAGGCAATTGCAGAAGCAATTGATGAAAATTTTAATATAATATCAAATAAATAATATAACCTCATAAATAGTTTTAATCACAATAACTATTTATGAGGTTTTAATTAATTTATAAGTTCTATAGCTTTTTGAATCGAGTTATCATCTTTTAAATCTAAAGTTTTTGTAGCATCAATGATTATGTCTGGATCTGTTCTACATTCAAAATTGCAACTGCCATCAGCAGCTAATCCCATTTCTTTAGGAAACCTAAAGATATAACCACTATTAGGAAGAACTGCTATTGCAGGGTCAGAACCAATGCCATCTCCACCAGTTTTTTCACCTATTAATGTAGCAAACTTAGTATTTTTTGCAAAGCTTGCAAATGCTTCTGATGAAGAAAAAACATATTTATCTACTAGTAAATATATTTTACCTTTAAAATCAATAGGGTTTTTTGGTGAAATATTTATAGTGTCAGCAGAGTAATATTTAAAATCTTCTTTTAATTCTTTAGGAGGATTTGTTAGTTTTTCTTTATCTATATCAGAAATAGAATTAAAATTTTTATAGCCACCATTCCATCTACATTGAACAAATTCCTCAGTTAAATTTCCGCCTCTGTAAACTGTGTAATTTGAACTACTCAAAGGCTCATTTATTAAAGCAGGGACAAGATTGTCAGTCCAATAACGTGTATCTCCACCACCATTACCTCTTATATCTATAATTAATCCTTTATAGTCTTTTATTTCTTTTAAAAATGGAAGTATAATTTTAAAATCATTTTCTATATTAAAACTATTAAGTGATTTTATAGACAGATAAGCAGCTTTACCTTCTTCAAATATTTTAGTATTTATATTATCTTTTGTTATCTTATCTTTATTAGATGAAGATAAATCAGAATTTTTATCATTTGAATTAAAGGCATATCTTTGAAGCACTTTATGTTCATTTAATTTTTTTACCCATGCTTTATTAGATTTGCGATCTTGCTCATATAAAGCTTTAAGGCGAGAAAATCTTTCTTTGGAAATCATATCAGTATGTCCATTGTTAAGATCAGATAAAACTTTTTCTAATGTATTAAAAAAGTCTATATCATCAGTAGTATTTTTTATCATAGAAATATAATCATCCTTTTTGGATAACCAATCTAAATTATTCATTCTTTTGTTAACTTCAAAATAAGGATAGTTTTCTTCTAGAATTTTATACATATATTCAAAATCCTCTAATTTTTCTTCAGTACTTAATGGTTTTAAATTTTCAGTATTACTTAAAGTAGGAGTACTGGGACTACATCCTATTAAAAATAACATTAAGGTAGATAGAAGAATTGTAAATAGTCTTTTCATAAATTATTATCCTTTCAATAACTAAAATTAATATTTAAATAATATATAAATATTATACCTCTAAATTAAAATAATGTAAAAAATGGAATAAAATATAATATGTTGTCAATTTAAATGAATATGTTGACATTATCAATGTATATAAGCATTTAACAAAAATACAGTCTAAAATAAAGGAATATTTTCCTGTATAATATAATGTAGATAATTAAGGAAAAAATTTAGAAAGGAAATTTATATATTATGGATAAACAGTATATAAAAGAAAAAATATTTGAAGCTTGGGCTATTTCAATATGTTATATTAAATATCCTGAAAAAACTATGAAATATTTAAAGAGTAATGAATTAGATGATTTTACTTATAATAAAACTCTACAAAAAATTATAGAATCATATAGAGTTGATAAAGATGAAAAAAATATAATTAGAAATATGAAAAGAAGATAGAGTAGGAGAGTTTAATGATGGGTAGAATCTTTATGATACTAACTACAATAATAGCAATAATTATTATATTTTTAAGAAATCTTAATAGAAATGTTAGTATATATAAAAAAATCAAAAAAGTATTAAAGGAGACCAATAGAACGTACAGAAATTTATTTAAAGAAAAATCTTTATTACTTAGAAATGGTCAAATTATTATGTTAATAGGGGCAGAATTTTTTATAAGTATAACAGTATCAGTAGGTATAATTAAAAATTTTGACTTATTTTTAGCACATAGATTGGATTTATTAGTTAAATTGGTACTTATATTAGGAATAATAACTGTAATACATTATTCTGTTGGATATGTATTATTAATTATAAGTAGAATACATGCTATATTTCATAGAGTTGAAGACAAAACTACTAAGATAGACTTGCTTTTATCTTATTTTATATTAAGTTCATATTTTACTATATTAATATTGTTACCTGATGAATTTAAAAAGAATTACATAATAGGATTGTTAGGAGTTGTCATATGCTACATATTAAATTTAAAGGTACTTGTTAATGTTATAAGAAATCCAGCAACTCTTAAAATAAAGGAAGAAAATAGTTTTAATAGTATACTAGTGTCAGCTATATTAATAATTATACTTATAATAATAAATTTATTTTTAGGTGTTTGCTTTATAAATAGTATTTCACCAGATTCTTATACAAATGTAAGTGGTAATATTGATCTATTTTATTATACAATAATGACATTTACTACAATCGGTTATGGGGATATAGTGCCAGTTACAGTAGAAGCTAAACTTATGGCTGTGGTTATAGCTATAACGAGTGTAATATGTATAGGTATATTTTTAAGTACAATATTATCTTATACTAATAATAAAGGTGAGAATTGAGAGTGGAAAGTGGAGAGTAAATAAAAAAATTTTTTATTGGAATTTTAAAATATAATTTTTAAAGAAGATATTTAGGACTTTCAACCTGTAAATTCTCAACTCTCAACTAAAAAAAGGGCATAACGCCCTTTTTTTATACACATAATTTTATTTGATAGAGCCTTGAACGATTCCTTGAATAATTTGTCTTTGTACAAAGAAGTAAAAGATAATTATTGGGATAATAGCTAATATTAAAGCAGCCATTGCAAGTTCCCATTGTTTTGAGAAAGCACCAAAGAAATTATTCATAGCAAGTGGAATAGTGTTTATCTTACCATTGACAGTTAAGAATGGTAGCAAGAAGTCGTTCCATACCCATATTCCATTTAATACAGCTACAGTTACAGTAGTAGGTTTTAAAAGTGGAAGAATTACTTTAGTGAAAACTTTCCATTTACTACAACCATCTATGATAGCAGCCTCTTCAATTTCTTTAGGAATTCCTTTTATTACACCGTGGTACAAGAATATGCTCATACTTGATCCAAATCCAATATACATAAAGATTAATCCATAATGTGTACCTAACATGCTAAAATTAATGGAATCGATGCCTAAAATGCCCATCCATTTAACAAGTGGTAACATTACAGCTTGGAAAGGAACTACCATAGCAGCAACAAATAAGTAAAATATAATTTTACTGGCCTTAGATTCATTACGAACTAAAACCCAAGATGCCATTGAAGAAAATAAAATTATTAAAGCAACACTTATAACAGTTATTATGATAGAGTTGATGAAAGCACTAGTCATATGCATTCTATCAATAGCGTCTAAGTAATTGATAAAGTTCCATGTAGATGGTAAACCAGTTGTATTTACAAAGATTTCTCTTCTAGTTTTAAAAGAGTTTATAAACATTAAGTAAAAAGGAGTTAGATAAATTATTAATGCAATCCATGTTAGTATTTCTAATACGCCTAATTTACGGCTATATCCATTTAATGTTGATAATTTTTTGGCTTTTTTAGGTGAACTACTAGTGTTTTCTACAACATTTGTTTTCATTATGCTTCTACCTCCTTCTTTTTATTAAAGTACACTTGTGTTAATGAGACAGCAGTTACAAATATAAAGAAAATAATAGCCTTTGCTTGTCCTACGCCCATGTTGTTTACTAAAAAAGCTTCCCTATATATATTTAAAGATAACATTTCAGTTGTCTTTGCAGATGTTAAAGAGAAATTTAAATCAAACATTTTAAATGAATTAGCTAATGTTAAGAATAAACATACTGTAATTGCAGGTCTTACCATAGGAATTGTAATATGTTTGAAAGTTTGCAAGCCATTAGCTCCATCAATATGACTAGCCTCTAATAAATCAGTAGGTACATTTTCAAGGGAAGCAACATAAATAACCATTATATATCCAGCATATTGCCATGAAGCAACTATTAACATTGCAAACATTGCTGTACCAGGATTTTGTAATAGTGAAGTTCCTAAGAATGATGAACCTATGTTTTGGCCAATTGAAGTAAATACAGAGTTGAATAAAAATTGCCATATAAATCCTAAAATTAATCCACCTATTAAGTTTGGCATGAAGAAACCAGTTCTTAAAATATTCTTAGTTTTTAAATTTCTAGTAACTATATATGCTAGTCCAAACCCAATTAAATTAATAGTAATTACGCTTGCAATAGTATATAGAATTGTTATTTTAAATGAATAAAGAAATTGAGTATCTTTCCAAATACTTAAATAATTTTCAAATCCAACGAAACCATATTTTGGATTAGCACCATTCCAGTCTGTAAATGTGTAATAAATACCCATAAAGAAAGGGATTATTACTACCATGATAAGAGAGAACAAACATGGACCTATAAAAAGCCAAAAGTCTCTTTGTTCTTTACTATTCTTTTTCATATTTTCACTCCTTTGTAATAAAAATCACTATATATACAAATACAACTTATGTGTAATTAATGCTATATGTAATGATAAACATCCATAAGGTAAAGTAATCTCCTTATGAAGTTAATTTTTAGCTCTGTTTTAAATGTGTGTTAATATATGCAATAAGTTCAATTACTAAGTTCACTTTGCTTATGCATATATCAACACTCTGCTAAAACAGAGCTAAATTTAAAAAACATTATTTAGTAGCATCTTGTAATTGTTGAAGCATTTGATTTTTATCAATTTCTCCTCTGGCAAATTTAGAGAATACAGGTCCAATATTATTCATTGTGAATCCATCAGGAAGATTTGTGAATGCCCAAGGAATAGTCTTACCAGCTTTGTTGAATTCAACTATAGATTTAGCTAATTCATCTTCAGGTTCAACTGTGAAGTTTGTGAATGCAGGAATCATCTTCATATCTTTTACTAGAGAATTTTGTCCAGCTTCACTAGTTACCATCCAATTTAAGAAATCTTTAGCTTCTTTATTAACAGCTGAATCTTTATTAACAACCCAGTACATAGGTACTCCAACAGGAATACTTCCACTTATTTTTGGATCATTGTTAATTGCTAATGGAATAAAACCTTTAGGAAAGTTTGCGTCTAAGCCAGCTAAATCTTTACTAGTCCAGTTACCTTGATGTAAGAAAGCAGTTTTGTGTGATGCTCCAAAGTTACCAACTTGAGTAGTATAATCTATTGTATCTAGAGTAGCACCCCCGCCATATTTAACAAGTAATTCAACTAAGTTCATCCAATCTTTAAAATATTGATTATTAACAAAGTCAGCTTTTCCATCAATATAATCTTTAACAAATTGAGTAGGATTATCTTGTACTGCTAAAGGAATATTGAAAGTATGGTTACCAGTAACCCAAGTTTCTTTAGTTGTATAAGATACTACATTGTCTATTCCTAATTCAGCTTTCATAGAATCTAATTTTTCAAATGTAGCTTTTAATTTATCAAAAGTATCTATAGAAGCAGGATCTATTTCAGCTTTATCTAAGATATCTTTATTATACATTAATCCATAGCCTTCAGTTGCAGCAGGCATACCATAAACCTTACCATCAACTGTAACTGTATCTAATGTACCATGAACTGCATCTTTTACCCAAGGTTCAGTAGTTAATTCATCAATTTTATGTTGCCATACACCGTAATCTCCAGCACCTTGAATCATGAATATATCAGGTTCAGTACCTTTTTGGAATTCAGCTTTTAGTGCAGCACCATAATCAGCACCACCACCAACAGAAGTTATATCTACCTTAACACCTGTTTCATCTTCATATTTTTTAGCAAGTTCTTTTAATTGATCATTGATTTCAACTTTTAATTGAAACACTCTAACTGTTTTTCCTTTTCCATCCTTTTTAGCACTATTTCCAGCATTAGATGATGAACAACCAGCTACTGTACCTAATAGAAGTGAAGCTGCTAATACTGTTGATAATGTTTTTTTCATTCTTAATTTCATTTTGTACCCCTCCTATAAAATAGTTGACTATATAACCATATATGGAAACGATTCCGAAATACATGTTACTAAATTATATACGAATAATATTAAATATATGCCTATCTTTTTTACCTTTAATTTATATTTAACATTTGAATTCGTTTACTGTGATTAGAAAAATAAAAATATTAATAAAATATATCGGAAACGATTCCTAAAAACGATATAAGCTTGTACAAAAAACAATATAAATCGTTTTCTTGAATTAAGTATATCATCACATATTTTAATTTTCAAGTATTATACAAGGGAAAAATTTATTTTATTATAAATAAATTGAATAATTAAGATAAAATTCACAATTTAGAAAATATTGAAAAATATTAATTGAAAAAGTGGAATTACAATGATAATATAATAATTGGAAACGGTTCTAATTATTATATTATTTAAAATTTGATAAATTATACTTAAATAATTAGAAGGGAATATTACATGAGGAAAAATATATTTTATACAAAGAGTAAAAAAGAGAATTATAAAAAGAATATTGGGTTTTTAAAAAGTTTAAGTGTGAAAGTTAAATTAAGAGCTTCATATATAATATTATCTTTATTAATATTTTTAATAGCATTAATCTCTATTAAAAGCATAGATACTGTGAGTAGAAACTCTAGTAGAATCTACAATATAAATTTTAAAGTTATACAAACTATAGATAATATTAATTCAAATATAAAAGAACTTGATTCATATTTTATGAATATATTTATGAGTTCTGACACTAATGAGAGTTATAAATATTCTAATAAAATTAAAATATTATTACAACAAACAAATACATTTCTAGAAAATTACGAAAATATAAATACTTCAGAAATTGAAATAAATAAATTTGTACAATTAAAAGATGACATAAATAATCTGGAAAAGTATTCTTTAGATATATTAAATTTAATAGATTCTGGAAAAATAAATGAAGCAAATGAAATATATAATAAAGATATGCTTAGAATGAAAAATAACGTTTATGATTTATTAAAAACACTCATTAATTTATCTGAAAGTAATGCTGAAAAATGTGATGTAGAAAATAATAAAATATTTAAATCAGTTTCAATAATGACTATAATAATAGCTTTAATAGGATTAGCTACTTCATTTATATTAATATTTCTAATAGGCAGACTTATAATAAATCCTTTAAAGGAAATAGAAAATTTAGCAGAGAGAATGTCTAAGTATGATATTTCAGAAAATATAGATTTAAATAGTGAAGATGAATTTGGAATAACTGGAAAATTATTAAATAGATCTCAAGAAAATATTAGAGCTTTGATATCATTAATAATTAGAGAATCATATGATTTAAGCTCATTAAGTGAAGAATTATCTGCTACTGTACAAGAAGTAAATTCAAAAGTAGAATTGGTAAATACATCTACAGAGGATATAAATAATTCAATGAAACAAACTAGTAAAACTTATAGTGAAATAAATAATGCTATTAGCAATGTTAATAATAATATGGAAAAATTATATCATAAAGCAGAAGATGGTAATATTAATTCAAATAAGATTAAAAGTAAAGCAATTACAATAAAAAAAGATAGTGAAAAAGCACTAAATAATATATCCAATATATATTCAAATAAAAAAGCAGAAATTTTAAGTGCAATTGAAGATGTAAAAGTAGTAAATGAAATTAAAAAAATGGCTGATATAATAGATAATATTTCAGAGCAAACTAATCTTTTAGCATTAAATGCTTCAATTGAAGCTGCAAGAGCAGGAGAAGCTGGAAAAGGATTTAGTGTTGTTGCAAATGAAGTAAAAAGATTAGCTGAAGAATCATCAAATGCAGTAAGTACGATTAAAAATACTATAAATAAAGTTGAATTATCAGTTAATAATTTATTAGAAAGTAGCAATGATATATTGAGTTTTATAGGAAAAGATATAAATAAGAATTTAAATGACTATTCAGAAATAAGTAGTAAATATATTGAGGATGGTAATTTCATGAGTGATATGTCAAATGAATTAGCAATATTATCAAAAGAAGTAGATTCAAATATGGGAGAAGTAGGCAAGTCTATATATAACATAGGAATAGATAGTGATAAATCAGCTAAAAATATTGATAATATTAAAAATAGTATAAATGATACATCACTTGCAATGAAACAAGTTTTAATGGCAGCAGAAGAACAAGCTAATATAGCATTAAAAATTGATGAGCTTATTAAAAATTTTGTGGTTTAAATAAATAAAAATAAGTAGTTGATGTTGTGTTTTAGAGTGATAATGAAAGTATTTTATTAGTATAAGAGTAAATAAAAAAATAAGAGCAGTAATTAAATTGTAATGTTATAATAATATTATAAATTCAATATTTAATTAAGATAGGAGGTAAGTATATGGAAGAATATTTAGAATTTTTTGATGAATATGAGTCTGATAAAAAAAATTTTAATACAGCAGGATTATGTATAGAAACCAAGCATTATATGGTTAATGTAGATAATAAAATTAAGAATATTATTAAATTAATTCAAAATGATTCTTATTTTGTAATCAATAGACCTAGACAGTATGGAAAAACAACAATACTTAGTAGACTTGAAAAAATATTAAAAACTAGATATAAGGTTGTTAGTTTAGATTTTGAAGGATTAGGAAATGTATTTGAATCAGAGCAAAGTTTTTGTAGATATTTTATAAATCATATAAATTCTTCTCTTGAATTGGACTTACCTATAGTTTTTGAATTTTTAGATTTAATTAATATTATAAAGGAAATTACAAATGATACAGATATTATATTAATTATTGATGAGGTGGATAAAGCTTCAAATAATAAGTTATTTTTAGATTTTTTAGGAATGCTTCGATCATTATACTTATCAAGAGCTAAAGGAGATAGTAATACATTTAAATCTGTAATATTAGCTGGAGTTCATGATATTAAGAATCTTAAAATAAAATTTAGAGATGCTACAGATATAAAGTATAATTCACCTTGGAATATTGCAGTAAAATTTGATGTGGATATGAGCTTTAATGAATATGAAATAGGAACTATGTTAAGTGAATATTCAGATGAAAATAAGCTAAATTTTCATATAGAAAATTTAAGTAAGGAAATATATAAATTCACAAGTGGATATCCATTTTTAGTAAGTAGAATCTGTCAAATAATTGATGAAAATATATTAATAAATAGAGATACTACCTGGAATAAAATTCATATTCAAAAAGCTATAAAAATATTATTACAAGAAAATAATACATTGTTTGATGACTTAATAAAGAATATGGAAAATAACAATAATCTATATGAATACCTGTATAATTTACTTATTTTAAATGTAACATCTATTTTTAATATAGACAACCCAATTATAAATTTAGGGGTTATGTTTGGATATTTAAGTAAGGATGAAAATAATAATACTATTGTATCAAATAAGATAATAAGAGAAAGGATTTATAATTATTTAGTATCTAAAACTGATAGTAAGATAATGTCTAAGTACAATTTTAAAGATAACTTTATAACTGAAAATAATGGACTTCACATGGAAAAAATACTTTTAAGATTTCAACAGTTTATGAAAGAAAATTATAGCACAAGAGATACTGAATTTTTAGAAAGACAAGGAGTTTTACTATTTTTATCATTTATAAAACCAATAATAAATGGTGTGGGTTTTGACTATAAGGAAGTACAGATATCAGAAGAGAGAAGGCTAGATATAGTAATTCAATATAATCATAATAAATATGTTATAGAAACAAAAATATGGCATGGAGACATAGCACATCAAAAGGGATTAAAACAGCTTAAAAATTATTTAGATATAGAAGGTTTAGATAAAGGATATCTTTTAATATTTAATTTTAATAAAAATAAGGAATATATAAATGAAAAATATAGTATAGATAAAAAAGAAATATTTGAAGTTATAGTATAGAGATAGACTTGTTGAAGTCTATCTCTATTTTTTATAATATAAGGTTATAATAATAAAAAGAATATCAATTTAAATGGGGTGACAGTGATGAATTTTAGAAAATTAAAGATATTTTATGAGACAGCAACTGAATTAAATATGACCAGTGTAGCTAAGAAATTGTATATAAGTCAGCCATCTATAAGTCAAGCGATACATGAGATAGAAGATGAATTAGAAGTTAAATTATTTGATAGAATAGGTAAAAAACTTTATTTAACACATGAGGGAGAAATTTATTTAAACTATACAAGAAGAATACTTAATTTATATGATGAATCTATAAGAACTATTAATGACATAAATACAAATGAAAAGGGTAAGATAAAAATAGGTGCTAGTACAACTATTGGAATATATATACTACCGGATATAATAAAAGGATTTCTTAAAGAGCATAGTGGAATAGAAATTTCTCTAGCAATAGATAATACTTCCAATATAGAAAAAATGATATTAGAAAATAAAGTTGATTTTGCTTATATTGAAGGAACAACTAATTTAGATGAAATAGTTCAATCGAAAATATGGGAAGATGAACTTATATTTATATCTAGTTTAAATCATCCTTGGACTAAAAAAGAAATGTTAAGTAAAAAAGATATAATAAAAGAAAAACTTATAATGAGAGAACAAGGAAGTGGCACAAGAGAAATAATAGAATCATATTTAAAAAACAATAAGATAGATTATAGGATTTTTATGGAACTTGGTAATACTGAAGCAATTAAAAAAAGTGTGGAAGCTAACTTAGGAGTTAGTTGTTTATCTTCTAGAAGTGTAGACGAAAAAATCAAAAGTGGATGTTTAAAAGGGTATAGGTTAAAAGAAGGAAAAATAAAGAGAGATTTAAGACTTATACATCATCGTGATAAATTCCTAAGTAAAAATATGAAGAATTTTATAAGTTATTCATTAAAATAATATATAAGTAAAAGACTATTAATATCATATTATAATAAGTATTTCATTTTCAATCTCAAATTTATTATAATTAACTCGAGCAAAAGAAAGCTGTTGAAAAAACAGTGATTTAGAGGTGATTGTTAATGAAAGAAAAAATAATAGATATTATCCCAGGACTTTTAATATGCATAATTATAGCAATACTCGGAAAAATATTAGGTAGTTTTTTTCCTTCTATTGGCGGAGCGAGTTTTTCAATAATTTTAGGAATTATTTTAGGAAATACTATATTTAATAAACCTAAATATAATAAAGGTTCTCAGTTTTCAGAAAAAGACCTTTTATCATATTCAATAGTACTTATGGGATCAACAATAAGCTTTATGGAAATAAAATCACTTGGATTTAGAGGAGTTTTATTTATAGCAATCCAAATGACTTTTACAATATTACTTACATATTTTGTTGGAAAAAAATTAGGATTTTCTAAAAAATACTCATTACTTATGGCATCTGGAAATGCGGTATGTGGATCATCTGCAATAGCAGCAGTAGCACCAACAATTAATGCAGATTCTAAAGATAAGGCAATTTCAGTAACTATTGTAAACTTAACTGGTACAATATTAATGTTTGTAATTCCACTAATTACAATGGCAATATATAAAAATAGTTTAATACAAACATCAGCAATGATTGGAGGAATTTTACAATCAGTTGGTCAAGTAATAGCGTCAGCTAAATTTATAAACGAAGATATTGTTACGTTAGCAACCATATTTAAAATAATAAGAATAATATTTTTAGTTGTTGTAGTTATTGCATTCTCTAGAATTAAAGTTGATGAAAATGAGAATATGTCAGAAAAAGCAATAATTGAAAGAGAAAAGAAAGCTAAAGTTAGTGTGCCTTGGTATATAATAGGATTCTTCATCTTTTGCATAATAAATAGTTTAGGTTTTGTACCAACTTCAATTCAAAAAGTATTTAAATTAATAAGCAGTAATTTTGAAATCATTGCACTAGCTGCAATTGGTATGCGAGTTAAGTTTGAAGATTTAATAAAAGAAGGACCAAAATCAATGATGTATGGATTAATAGTTGGAAGTTTTCAAATAATATTTGCTCTTACATTAATAAGATTTGTACTTTAAAAATAATACATATGTGAATTTAATCAGTAAAAACAAATTAAGATATTTTATTAAAAATATAAAGCAAAAAAACTAATAATTTTTATTTAAAGTTATTAGCTATTTTACATTAATATGATAGACGACTTAAGAGAATGATATAAATTAAAATATATCAGAACTATATAAAGTTGTATATATAATATAAGTAATGTATAATATTTATAAAATTTATTTAGATAAAAGATTAAAAATCATAGTGCTTTTAATCTTAGTATTCCTAAGTTCAATTACTTAGTTCACTTTGCTTATTCATATATCAACACTTTTCTAAAGTAGAGTTTAATTAAAAAAATGGTGTAAACAGCTTTACACTATCATCTAAAACAAGGGGGCAATTAAATGGAAAAAATAAAAATGTCTAATCCATTAGTTGAAATTGATGGAGATGAAATGACAAGAATAGTTTGGGGAATGATAAAGGATGAGTTATTAAATCCATTTATCGAATTAAATACAGAATATTATGATTTAGGTTTAGAAAATAGAAATGCAACAGATGATAATGTTACAGTACAAGCAGCAGAAGCAATAAAAAAACACAGAGTAGGAGTAAAATGTGCAACTATAACTCCAAATAGCGCAAGAGTGAAAGAATATAATCTTAAAGAAATGTGGAAAAGTCCAAATGGAACTATTAGAGCTATTTTAGATGGAACAGTATTTAGAGCACCTATTATAGTTGATGTAGTTAAACCTTACGTTAGAACTTGGAGTAAACCAATAACAATAGCTAGACATGCTTATGGTGATATATACAAAGCATCTGAAATGAAAATAGAAGGTAAAGGTAAATGCGAACTTGTATTTACAGCTGAAGATGGTGAGGAAAAGAGAGAGCTTATACATAACTTCAATGATGAGGGTATTGTTATGGGGATGCATAATATAAATAAATCAATTAAAAGCTTTGCAAGAAGTTGTTTTAATTATTCAATAGATTTAAAACAAGATTTATGGTTTGGAGCTAAAGATACAATCTCAAAAAAATATGACCATACTTTTAAAGATATATTTGAAGAGATTTATGAAAATGAATATAAAGAAAAGTTTGAAGCACTAGGTATAAAATATACTTATATGCTTATAGATTCAGCAGTGGCAAATGTAATAAAATCACATGGTGGAATGATTTGGGCTTGCAAAAATTATGATGGTGATGTTATGAGTGATATGATTGCAGCAGCATTTGGATCAATAGCTATGATGACATCAATACTAGTTTCACCAGATGGAAATTATGAATATGAAGCGGCTCATGGAACAGTTCAAGATCAGTATTATGATCACTTGAATGGGAAAGAAACTTCAACTAATTCTATAGCAACAATATTTGCATGGAGTGGTGCACTTAGAAAAAGAGGAGAGCTAGACAATAATAAAGCATTAATTGATTTTGCAAGTAAGCTTGAAGCTGCATCTTTAAAAACAATAGAGAACGGAATAATGACAGGTGATTTAGCAGCAATTGCAATTCATGATAATATAAAAAAGGTTAATACCTTTGAATTCATAAAAGAAATAAGAAAGAACTTAGAAATAAGTTTATAATAATGTGGGGATACATACCTTATAGAGGAATGTATCCCTTTATAGTTATATAAATAATATCTAAGGTGGTAAAACAGCACCTTAGATATTATTTTTTTATTAAAACAAGATAAAAGATACTCTAATACTCCACAAATTTTAAACTTATTTAAGAATTTTAATACTAAAGATTTGAATTTAGTAAGAGCAGATAATATTGAAGATAATAACCTTCTTTATGTTAAATCAGCACAAGGAATTGAGTATTTGGATATTCTTTATACCCCAATGTTTTTAGTTTCAGAAGACTTGCAAAAGATATTATCAAAATATAATTCTAATATAATTTTTAAAATGATTGCATTAACTGATTATAAAAAATTAGAGCAACATATTTATTATTTGCCTATATTTGAAGAAGTACAAGCTTTGAGCGAAGAATCAGAATTCAATTTAAATAAAAGTGTAGTTAAAAAAATAGTGTTAGATGAAAATAAAATTAAAAATAAGAAAATATTTAAAGTTAAAGAAAGTGAGCAAACTTTAATCGTTGTTAGATTAGATGTAGCAGAGAGTATATTAAGACGTAATTTTAATGGAATTTTATTAGAAAAATTAGAAGTGAAAAATAAATAATTAATGGAGGTGAGAGCATGGCAGTTTACTATATAGTAAGAGGAGCAAAAATGAAGTGCAATAAAGGAAGTAATGAAAGAAAGATAAACATTCCTGTAAGTCATGGAAGTTATGCAAATGGTAATCCAATATTAAATAAAAAGGACAATACAGAACAAAATATAAGTTATTTTGGAGTATGCGAAGAAAAGGGATGCTTTGTAGAAAAAACTGAAATAACAGTAATAGATAAAGATGGAAATATAAAAACTGGGATAAAGTGTGTACCACAAATAGTTCATGATTGGATAAAAACTAAAGGTGATACTATAGTAGAAGGCGAACCAGCACTTACAACAGATTCAGTAATATATTGCTGTCGTGGCGGTAATATAACTTTTGTAACTAGTGGACAAGAAGGTTAATAGCAAGGAGGTGACTTGAGTTATTATGGAAGCAACAAAAAAACTAAAAGTAGAATGTCCATATGAAATACTTAAAATAGAAGATATTAAAATTTTCTGCAAACCTAATGAACATGGAAAAGTATATTTAAAATGCTTAATAGATGATAGCGTAAATTTTAAGTATTCTATAGAAGCTTCCACAAATGATAAAATATGTGTTTATGAAGAAATAGAAAACACAGACTTAAATAATAATGAAAATACATCAAATGAAGAAAAAAGAACAATAATATTTAATGGAATAATAGAGAATATTAAAACAACTAATATTAATGGAATATATTATTTAGAATTAGAAGGTTCATCTAGTAGCTCATTACTTGATATTGAAAAAAGGACAAGATCTTTTCAAGATATAAATATGAGTTATGATGAATTAATAAATGAAATCCTAAAAAATTATGAAGGATATGGATTTGCTCAATGCATGAATAGACCTATGAGTATTGAAAAGCCACTCTTTCAATATAAAGAAACAGATTATGAATTTTTAAAAAGAATAGGAAGTTATCTAGGTTTAGAACTAATCTGCGATGTAGTAAATACAAATAATATAATTTATTTTGGAAAGCCTAGCTTAAAATTTTATGCTTTAAATAATGAAATTAATTATAAGGCAAGTAAAGATTTAGAAAAATATTATAAAGTCTTAACTTTAGGAATTGATTTCCATGATACAGATTTCTTTTATTATGAAGTAATGCTTAGAGAAAAAATGGACATTGGAGATTTAATAAAATTTAAAGAAAGAGATTTTTATATAAACCAATATTATGGACAAATGCATAATAGGGAATTAATATATAAATATAGGTTTTGTAGAAAAAATGGAATTTGGCAAGAAAAAATATATAATGAAAAATTAAGTGGTATATCCATAGAAGGAAAAGTTCTTGCAGTAGATGGAGAAAGGGTAAAGCTTCATTTAAATATAGATGAAACCCAAGATATAAGCAAGGCATCATGGTTTAAGTATGCTCCACCAACAGGAAACATAATGTATGCAATGCCAAACATAGGAGAAAGCGTAATGCTCTATTTTCCTAACAGATATGATGAACCTATTGTAACTGGATGTGTAAGAAAAAATGGAAGTAGCTGCTCTAAAATATCAAATACAAATAATAGATACTTTTCAACTGAAAGTGGAAATAATTTAGACATATTACCAGGAGCTATTAATTTCTATACAGGTGGAATGAATGTCAACTTAAATGATGAAAATGGAATTAATATAAGCAGTTCAGGAAATTTAAGCTTAGGAGCATCAGGTGGAATAAGCTTAAGTGGAGGAAGTGTATCCATAAGTGGAAGTAATAAAGTATTAGTTCAAAAAAACAAATCAAGCTATATTTCACTTGAAGGAGAATGCTATAATCAAAGTAATGCAGTATACGAAAATGGAAGCTGTAGAGACACATAAATGGAAGCTGTAGAGACACATATGAAGCATTTACAGATGATGATCCACAAAATGGAGTAGCTGAGGCATTAGAAGAACAAATGAAAATGAATGAAGCTGCTTTATTAGCAGCGGCTGATGGAGCTAATGCAGTTGTGAATAGCACAGGTGATAGTAAAACAGAAGGAGATTTACCACAATATAATAAAGAGAAAAATTATAATGAAGGTGACAGGGTAAAAGTAAATTTAAATGGTAAAGATTTTCCGGCAACTATGAAACCTAAAAAAGACGGATCACTATATGCAGCAGTAGATGATTATGGTGAGTTTATAAAAGCTGGAGAAGAATCATATGAAAAAGCGAAGCCAACAGAACAGTTGGTAGGAGCTGCTGTTACAGATGTACATGCAGAATTGCTAATTGAACCATTAAAATGGTTACCTATGGGTGCTAGATGGTTTGGAGAGAAAACAGGACTTGGAGACGAAAATACCTATAAGGAAAATACTGAAAGTATAGAACGTATAACTGAACTTCAAAAAGGAGTACATAAGTTTTTTAAGAATCTTTCAGGTGATGAAAGAGCATTTGAAGGATTTACAAATATTTATGAAAATACATTAATATTGTCAGGAGGCATTTCTTTACTAATTGGAGCAGCTAAAGGATCAATTGCATTATCAAAAAGTAAAAAAGTAAAAGAACTTATAGATAAATTAAAAGGCACTAAAGTATGTAGTAAAACTGCAAATAAAATTGATGATTTTGAAAATGAATTAAATAGGATAATAAAACCAAATGAAGGTGGAAGTGTAAATAATGGGGTGGCTGAAGCTGAAAATGTAGTTACTGAAGCTGATAGAATAAAGCAATTTAATTTAAATAATTGTAGAGAACAAATAACGAATACTTTAAAAAAATATAGAAAAGAATTAATAAATAATGAAGATGTACAGGATATAAGTAAAATTTGTTCGACTGTGGATTTGGGAGATTTAAACTTAAAAGGTGAAGCTGGAAGTGGTATCTGGAAATATAACCCAACAATAAAAGATTATACAGGAGTTGATCCTAGAGAATTTTGTAAAACAACTGAGGATTATACTAAATATTATAGAAGTTTATTATCAGATGAGTATTTAGAAAGTTTACCTGATAGCTTTTGGATTGGAAAAAATAAAGAGTTTGTTAAAGAAGATATGGCTAAATTAAGAGCTGATATTGAAAGAGTTAAAAGTGAAGCTGCAGATAAAGGTAAATTTAATGTATATGGCGAACCGAGTTTTAAATCTGACTGGAATGTTGATAATTGTGCAGAGATTTGGAGTTCAAGAGATGCAATTTTAAAAGGTGCAAGATATGATGATTTGGTTTATCGTACAGAAAATTTAAGTGGTGGATTTGCGGAACCTTGTAAAAATTGCAGGAAAACATTTAAAGGAACTTACAACATTGATTATTAGGAGGTATTTAAGATGGAAATATCAAATAAAACAATAGAAGTATTAAAGAATTCAGGATGGTATGAGGGAAGAAAAATAGATATATCAGAAAATGTAAAATTTCTTCAAGAAAGAGGATTTGAAGTGTTAGAGAGTGCTAAAAGGTTTATGGAGGAATTTGGCGAATTAAAAATAAATGTTGAAGAGATTGATGAGGATGGAACTACAGATGTATCTAAGCATAGTACTTGTATTAAGGAAACAATAGGAGTGTTAAATAGCTTACACTTTAGTTTGGAGGAATATGTAAATGAGAAAGTTATGCTTATAGGTTCGCTTTATGATTTTGAGATAAATTTATATATATCTGAGTCTGGAAGAATATTCAAATCGATAGGTTGGGTAGGAGATAGTGTTTGGGAAGCATTAGATAATATTGTTAATGAAAAAGGAACAATAATTTGGGATAAATTCAATGAGTAACAATGTTTTACTCAATACAAAATTATGTATAATAAAATACTTGAAGAGTGTGGAGACGAATCAGTTGCTTATTCAAAATATTATGAAAATACATTAACTGAAAGTTATATAAAAAATACATTAACAGATGAGTATTTCACAAGTAAAGGTCTTAGAAAAGATGATGTCATTTCTGAAATGAAGAAATTGACAGATGCCATTGAAAATACTAAGAATGAGGCTAGAATATCTGGAAAATTTAGTGAAATTACTGGGCAACCTTCTTTTCAAGATTGGAATGTAGAGAATTGTGCAGAAGTATGGAGTATTAGAAAAGCAATATTAAATGGTGCTAAATTTAATGATATTAGCTTTAAATGTTTAGAAACTACTTGGGGAAATTATGCTAAACCATGCGAAAATTGCAAAAGAACATTTGGAAAATTAAATAATGTAGGAAAGGTGAAATAATATGTTGGAAGAAAAAGTAAAAAATATTAACAAGAGCAGGTTGGATTGAAAATCAAAAAGCAAATATAACAAATAGAGTTAAAATACTTGAAAGTGAAGGATATGAGGTATTTGAGGC
>NZ_JAMQHS010000067.1 GCF_023845585.1 Clostridium sp. CMCC3677 | reverse complement strand
TTCTTTGTAATAATTGAAATAATTACCTAGATAATTACTCAAATTAAAATTGGCGAATTGTTTTGTTTATTTATAAGCAAAATAATGTTACGAAGTTTAGTGGCGATAAGTACGAGGAAACGAGTATTTTATGAACGGAGCGTATCGTGATACGTGAGTACAGAAAATATGAAGTTAACAAAGTAGTTAGCGACAATAAACAAGTAAAAGGTCAAGCTACAAAGGGCGCATGGTGAATGCCTTGGCATCAGGAGCCGATG
>NZ_JAMQHS010000066.1 GCF_023845585.1 Clostridium sp. CMCC3677 | reverse complement strand
AGATGTATATATATGTTCAGCTCTATCTACAGTTTTAATTAAAAGTTGACCAACAAGGCAACCACAATCTTTAAATCTTATTCCTTTTTTCATATGAGAGCGTACTGAATATGCTCTAGTTATTCTACCTACTTCTTCAATTAATACAGTAATATAACGGTAAGTAAGTAAAAATTCTACGACAAATAGTTTAGGCATCTTTAATAATATTAATGATAATGCTATTTTATTAATTCCAGTTGTAGCTATAAGAATTAGTG
>NZ_JAMQHS010000065.1 GCF_023845585.1 Clostridium sp. CMCC3677 | reverse complement strand
CCCGGGACACCATGATTAAAAGTCATGTGCTCTACCGACTGAGCTAGTGAACCATATTTCTTACTCGCTTATTAATCTTTATTACTTCGTTAACTATAAAATTTATTCATTCCTGTACATAAGTACTACTCATTTCATAAATTCATTGTTTCATCGTAGTAAACCTTACTAAGCTTCGTAATTAATTTACTTACTTAATTTTAGTAAAAGTAATTGGCTGGGATGGCAGGATTCGAACCTACGCATAATGGAGTCAAAGTC
>NZ_JAMQHS010000064.1 GCF_023845585.1 Clostridium sp. CMCC3677 | reverse complement strand
AAGAGGAGGTTGGATGATGGTAGGAATTAATACAGATACAGAAAATATTAGTGAACTATTAAAAACTTATTGGTCAATCCAGCGAATTTCAGCGGGATATGCCGATCAAAATGCGGCGAGTTTAGGATTAACGATTCAGCAACTTGCCATGATTAATGTGATTTACAGCACACCTGGTATTTCAGTGGCGGATTTAACGAAACGATTAATTATTACTGGAAGTTCGGCTGCAGCTAATGTTGACGGGTTAATCAGCCTTGG
>NZ_JAMQHS010000063.1 GCF_023845585.1 Clostridium sp. CMCC3677 | reverse complement strand
AATACAGTTATCCACTAAATCCAGACTGGACAACCGAAGAAATGACGATTGTTGTGCAATTTTTAGAAGCTATTGAGCGAGCGTATGAAAAGGGCATAGATACGCTTGAGCTCAAAGAAAAATATCGAGCATTCAAACAAGTAGTCCCTGCCAAAGGAGAAGAAAAACGGATTGGTATCGACTTTGAAAAAGCAAGTGGCTATTCGGCCTATAAAGTCATGCAACTTGTAAAAAACGCAACTACTAGTAAAATAAAAATGCA
>NZ_JAMQHS010000062.1 GCF_023845585.1 Clostridium sp. CMCC3677 | reverse complement strand
AGGGCAATCACTCCAGCGCAGCGAGTCGGCATCAGGTTGGTTTTCCCACTCTTCCCATACAGGGAGTAACAAAACCAGCCAGCTTCCCGCTTTCAACGTTCCGCTAAGTGCGGCAAAGGCAGCGGCATCAAAGCCGTGGCGGGCGTCGAATACCGCATGCCGGAACTCGCGCCCAAGTAAAGTTTGTAGTGCCGAGGGAGAACAGTGGTTTTCAGCATCTGGCCGCGGCGAAATCCACAGCCAGTCGCCAGGTAAGGCATCAC
>NZ_JAMQHS010000061.1 GCF_023845585.1 Clostridium sp. CMCC3677 | reverse complement strand
TTTTAATTTGAGTAATTATCTAGGTAATTATTTCAATTATTACAAAGAATATATTCTTGGCTTGTTGTATTATATACAATATACTTGTTTATTGAATCCTATTACTTTGTCATCTGCATAATTTTTTTCATTCACGTATAAAATACGCTCATTGTAAAAATTATTTGATTCCTTGTACTAAGGTTCACTAAACTTCGTATTCTATGTGCAATTTTCAAAGAACAATGGTGGGCTTAAATGGACTCGAACCATCGACCTCACGCT
>NZ_JAMQHS010000060.1 GCF_023845585.1 Clostridium sp. CMCC3677 | reverse complement strand
ATAAATTTCTTCTCTGTTTCACCATTTACTTCTCTTTCTGCATTAAAGGCTTTTATTGTTTCAATTCCAGAAAGTGATTCAACTAGATAAGATGTTATCTTTGAATTATTTTCCATATTATCCATATTTATATCTTTTATGGGCTTCTTAAAAGCAAAAACTATAGCAGCATACAAAATAACTGGAATTATAGTAAGACCAAATAAAAGATTATTTTGGGTAAATAAAATAATAGCACCAGCTATAGCCATTAAAGTATCAATC
>NZ_JAMQHS010000059.1 GCF_023845585.1 Clostridium sp. CMCC3677 | reverse complement strand
AATCCTTTTTTATTATTTACTTTTCTTTTTTCTAAATTAATTTTGATTTCCTGTATTTTTTTCTCTGTTGCCACAGCTCTGTCATAAATTTTTTTCTGATTTTTTTCTTTTTCTTCGTAAATTTCTATCTCTTTTTTTGTGGCAACAAGTAAAATTTCACTCATAGTCATGTTTTTTGATTCTGCAATTATCTTAAGCTTTTTCTTTTCTTTTGATGTTACTCTAATCTTGATATAATCATCTTTTATAGATTTTGTTCCCACAA
>NZ_JAMQHS010000058.1 GCF_023845585.1 Clostridium sp. CMCC3677 | reverse complement strand
GGTTTTTGCGCTTTTGCCAGCATCTGGCGCGCTTGCTCAACTTCGGCATGTGGGAAAGTCACTTCGTTTTCAACGGTGGTGAACCACGGTTCCAGGTCACCGCTGGCTAACTGGATATCTTTTGGGATATCGACCAGAACCGGACCAGGACGACCTGAGCAGGCAACGTCGAATGCTTCAGCCATGATGCGCGGCAACTCTTCCAGCGACTGCACCAGAAAGCTGTGCTTGGTACAGGCTAACGACAATCCCAGGACATCCACTTC
>NZ_JAMQHS010000005.1 GCF_023845585.1 Clostridium sp. CMCC3677 | reverse complement strand
TAGCATTCCTAAGTTCAATTACTCAGTCCACTTTGCTTATGCATATATCAACACTTGTTTAGTATATATTTTAATAAATATTTATTTTACACTTTCAATAATTTTTATAGTGTTTTCTTCACTTATTCCCTTATCTGAATTTATAGAATATGATAAATCATTGTCATTCCATTTTGCAGTGTTAATAACATCATCATTTCCTTTTAATGAAACAATTTTATCATTTATATTTAAACTCTTTTCTATTTCATATTTAAAATTAGAAGTATTATCTTCTTTAGAAAGCTCTTTCTTCACTTCAAGATCTAATTTCACATTACTATTTTCATAACTTATTAATATATTATTATTTTCTTTAAGGTTTATATTTTTTATATCTTTATTTTCTATAACTTCTTGAGGTGTTTTGATAGAAAAATCTATGTTTGAATTTAATTCATCTAAATTTTTAAAATTTCTATTTAAGTTTTCATAATTCTGAACTGATTTAATTTTATTACTATCAGTGTAATTATTATCATATGCTGCTTGTATTATTGGTTCTGAATTATTTAAAGAATTCTCTTTTATATTAGTTTCTATTTTTTGTTCAATGTTTTTTTCTTTAGGAATTTCTTCTTTGGTGTTATTTGAACTTTTATTAGTTGCATTATTATTTGACACATTATTACTTATTGAGTTATTGCTTACTGAATTTTTATTATAATTATCTTTAGTTTTTTCTAATGAAGTTTCATCCTCTAACTCTAATTTCTTTTCATTATCTTCATATGTATCTGCGTCTATGCCATTTACATTTGAGCTTTCATTACTGTTATCTTTTATCTGATTAAATGATATTTCTTTTTTGTCATTTAATGACATTTTCATTTTATCATTTAAACTCATTTTTACATTAACTGAAAATACAATAATACTAAAGCACGCTGCTGCTGCTAAAGTTCCTAAACTTCTATAACTTCTTTTTTTGAATTTGCCTTTTGTATTTTCTTGATTTATAGAATCTATATTATTTAGTATTCTTTTTTTCATTTCATCATCTACAGTAATTTTATCCATAGTCTTTTTATAATTCTTGCTCAAAATCATATTCCTCCTTTAATTTGTCTTTTAGTATGTTTCTGGCTCTATGCAATAATGACCGTACTGTAGATTCCTTTTTATTAATTAAATTTGAAATTTGAATTGTAGAATAATCTTCATAATAAAATAAATGTATAACCTCTCTATATTTAGCAGGTAACTTCATAACAGCCTCAAAAACATCATGATTTAAATAAGTATCATAGTATGGAAGCTCTTGAAACTCTTCTCTTTTTTTAAACCAAGAAGATTTTAATTTATTTTTACAAATATTTCTACTCACACATATAAGCCATGCTTTTTTATGATCTTCATTTTCAAATTCATTTGTACCTTGAATTAGTTTAAGTAAAACTTCTTGTAATACATCTTCAGCATCATGTATATTTTTCATATATGAATATCCAAGTCTTAATATCATATCCCCATATTTGTCTAAATCTCGTGAGATATGTTCATCTATATATAGTGAATTACCCATAAGGTAGCTTCCCCCTTCACTTATAAAACAATTAAGTAACATAAAATGTTGCATTAATATGAAATTTTCTTTTATTTATCTATAATTATCTTTAATACTATATTTTTTCTTATTATTCATTTAATATCCAAGCTATACTACACAATTACTTTTCTAAAAGTATTAAGATAATAATTAAAAATTCTTACTTTAATATTAATGTAATATACTTTATTATACTAAAATAAGCTATATTATTGAAAAAACAATAATATAGCTTATTTTTAATTAAATAAAATTCCGTTTAATACCTTAAATATTATTCATTTAATAAAGTATGTATTATTCTTGTTGCATCCATATATTTAGCAATTGATTTTCCATGGTTTAATCTGTTTATCACTCTAGATACAAATTCTGACATATCAGCACTTGTAAACCACTCAGCATCTTTTAATGATTGTGGTATATACGTTAAATTAGTAGAGTAAATTCTCTTTATCAATCCTTCTTCATAAGCTTTATTGAACTTATTAAGACCTTCAGTAAAGAATGCAAATGTGGCAGCTACATATACATTTCTAGCGCCTCTGCTTTTTAATTCTTTTGCAATATCAAGAACAGATTCACCAGATGCTATCATATCATCAACAATTAAAACATCTTTTCCAGTAACATCTCTTCCCATATATTCATGTTGTACTATAGGATTTTTTCCATTGACTATAGTTGTATGGTCTCTTCTCTTATAGAATAATCCAACATCAACCCCTAAAACACTTGAATAGTAAATAGCTCTATCCATTGCTCCAGTATCCGGACTTATTACTAGTAATCTTTCTTTATCAAGCTCTAATGATTTTTCATTTAATATAATTGATTTTACTATATCATAAGTTGGATAAATATTTTCAAAAGATAATAATGGAATAGCATTTTGAATATTAGGGTCATGAACATCAAATGTAAGTATTTCATCTACACCTAATCTTTCAAGTTCTTGAAGTGCTAAAGCACAATCTAAAGATTCTCTACCTTTACGTCTGTGTTGTCTTGATTCATAAAGAAGTGGCATTATTACAGTAATTCTAGCAGCTTTTCCTCTAATAGCTGAAACTGTTCTTTTTATGTCTTGGAAATGTTCATCAGGACCTTTATGATTTTTGAAACCAAACATTTTATATGTACAACTATAATTTCCAACGTCACATAATATGTAAATATCTTTTCCCCTCACTGTTTCAGAAATCTTAACCTTTCCTTCACCATTAGAAAATCTTATTTCATTAATTGGTATTAAGAATGACTCTTCTTCTTTTCTAGTAGTTCTTATAAAGTCATCTATGGCCTTACCTAACTCTTTACAGCTTTCTAATGCTATTATTCCAAGTTCATGATTTAATTCAGTCATTAGTTTCTCTCCCTTTATTTATAATTTATCTTTTATTTTTAAATATATTACCTATTAACAGTATATACTAAAAATGCATTTATATAAATATGTTATCATAATTTTAGTAAAATATTATATATCTATTATACTATATATTTATTAATCTGCATAATATACATCATTAGAAATATTTTATTTATTTCTTCCTATCTAATCTCACTCTTTTTAACTTAAATGTATATTTTCCCAACATTTGAAATATTAAATAATAAAGAGATGCATTTATATATAGAATTTAACTAAACTCTATAGTAATTAATCTGCATTTAAATTAATTTTGTATATCTTTTATTTTAGCTTAACTTGTTTTTTGTGAGCTTAATAAAAGATATGTATAAATTATAAAAATTAGAAAAGAGGGATTTATTATGTCAAATCTATCATTTAAGGTATATGAAAGAAGTGTAAAAGAAAATAAAAAGGGTCTTAGAAGAACAGGATTAATTCCAGGTGTAATCTTTGGTGAATTCTTAAAAGAATCAATTCCTGTAAAAATGCCTACTGGTGAATTTAATAAGATGATAACAAATAACAATAGTGGTTCTATTATAACTTTAAATTTAAATGATAAAAAAATTAATTGTGTAGTTAAAGAAATTCAAAAACTTAGTCCTAGCAAAATTTTGCATGTTAGCTTTCAATCTGTAAAACCAAATGAAAAAATTAAGATGAGAATACCTATTAAATATGTTGGACAAGAAAATTTAGAAACAAAAAGATTGTTGTTGGAAACATTTACTCCTTTTATAGATTTCCAAGGAGATGTTGAAAAAATTCCTGAATTCCTTGAAGTTAACGTATCAAAAATGAATTGTGAAGATAAATTATTTGTTGAGGATATCAATGTACCAGATGATGTGTTAGTAATGACTGATCCTAAAACATTATTAGCTGTTATAACTCCTTTTATTGAATAATTCCTATTTATATTGCCTCTTTTCATTTCCTATATTTGACTTTAAAGTATATATTTATTATACTTGAACTACTAAACAAAAGGAGGATGATGCATATGTGGAGCTTTAATGTTAAGCTCTTGATGTAGTTACTTATGCGTTCAAATTCATTTTTGTATGGATTTATGCACCTTAACGTATCTTTTGTGAGCTTAATAAAAACTACTATTTAAATTATAAAAATTAGAAAAGAGGTTATTATTATGCCAAATATAGCATTTAAGGTATACGAAAGAAATACAAAAGAAAATAAAAATAAACTTAGAAAAACTGGTCTAATTCCAGGAGTAATTTTTGGTGAATTCTTAGAAGAATCAATTTCTATAAAAATGTGCAATGCTGAACTTCATAGGATGATAAGAAATAATAATAGTGGTTCTATTATAACTCTAAATTTAGATGATAAAAAGTTAAATTGTGTAGTTAAGGAGATACAAAAACTTAACCCTAGAGAAATTTTGCATGTAAGTTTTCAATATGTAAAACCAAATGAAAAAATTAAAATGAGAATTCCAATCAAATATATTGGCCAAGAAAATTTAGAAACCAAAAGATTAGTATTAGAAACATTTACTCCTTTTATAGACTTCCAAGGAAATGTTGAAAAAATACCTGAATTTCTTGAAGTTAATGTAGCTAAGATGAATTGTGAGGATAAACTATTTGTTGAAGATATTAGTGTACCAGAAGACATATTGGTAACAACTGATCCTAAGACATTATTAGCTGTTGTAAATCCTTGCCTTTAATCTTTTCACTAAAAAATAATATATTATGTTAAAACAATTAATACATATTTCACTAGAGATATGTATCTTACTTATTTTATAGAATAAAATTAATTAATTATTTTAAAAAGAAGATAATTCGTTATTTGAATTATCTTCTTTTAAATTTAGGCTATGGTTTTAACAGTGTATTTAAACAACTTCATTTTACATTTTTACTAATATTTCATTTATAGCTTCACTTATTTTCATTCTTTCATCATAAACCCATTTAGCATCAAACTTTAAATTAAATATTTTAGAAAATGAATAATACATGTTTATCTTTTGATAATATATTTCTAAGTCATCTAAATTTCCTGTGTAGCATTCTGGAATGAATAATTCATCTTGTTTGTTAATAAATAATTCATCTACATAATTTAAGAACGTCTCCATTAATTCATCTCTTGATACATCAAAAGGTACTTTTAATAAATCCCATTCATCCTCTTCTTTTAATTTATATTTCTTTATTTTATCCAAAATTAAAATATACTCACTAATATCCATTTTAGTATAATAATCTAATTTTTCTTCTCTAGTACTCCAAAGAGCTAACTTTTCATTTAATGGTAAGCTTTGTATTTGAAGTATTGCATCTGATGGACCAATTACAGCTTTTCTTATAATATTATCCTCAACTTCTAATTTAGATTTAATAAAATCCGCTGTACCGCCTACTCCTGCAATATATCCTACATCATAAATACCAATTCTTCCAGCTCTCCCACCAACTTGTTTTACTTCTTGTGAAGTTAATTCTCTTACTTCTTCTCCATCAAATTTTCTTATACTTAAAAAAATTATTCTTCTTATAGGTAAATTAACTCCCATTCCTATAGCATCAGTAGTTACAAGAACCCTTGTCTCTTTATTTACAAATTGTTCATATTGCATTCTTCTAACCTCTGGTGGTAAATCACCATATATCACACTGGCTTTTATTCCTTCTCTTGAATAATCTTCTGCTATCTCTAATACTCTCTTTTTAGAAAAAACTACAATAGCATCTCCATCTTTAACGTCATTATAGTTAAAGTTCTTATACTCAACTTCAAGTGGAATAGATCTTTTATACTCTTTTATTTCATATTCATCATTACAATCATTTATCATTTTCTCTAATATATTTCGCATTAGCTGCTCCACATATATGTATTTCATCACATTGCAATCCAAGCACAGATTTGCTCCATGCCATTCCCCTATGAGTGTCACTAATCATTTGAATTTCATCAATTACAGCTATATCATAATGTTCTTTTAAATTAACCTTTTCTATTGTACATGAAGCATGAGTAGCTCCAACCTTTATTATTTCTTCTTCTCCAGTTAATAAGTCACAAACTATGCCCTCTTTGTTAAGCTTTTCAAAGTTTTCTAACGCAAGAATTCTAAGTGGAGATAAATAAACTCCATTCTTTGCAGTTTTAAGGCGTTCTATTGCATTATAAGTTTTACCAGTATTAGTATCACCTAAATGAATATAAAATTTTCTTTTCATATATCTAGTATGAATATATTCATCTTTTGGATTAGTTGGAAATTTTTCTTCAAATTCTTTTGCTATTAATTTTGGTATATGCATTTTAGTTAATACTGTCATTAAACCTTGATTTAAAAAGTTGTTATAATTTCCACGTACAACTTGATGAAAATCAAAATCTGTATTATTTTTATTATTATAATAATCAAGCATTCTCTTAGAAACATATTCTAAGAGCTCCTCATATTTTTCATATACTTCATTGAAACCCTTTAACCCTTGATTCTCAAATTCCTTAAGATGTCTTAACTTTTTTCTTATTGAACTTTCATGTTCTATAAGTGCTCCTGGTTTTGAATGCTCTACTATCTCCTCTATTTGATTTATTTGACTTTTATACTTCTTAAATTCTCTTTGCGCTGCATTTTTCTTCATTAAAAAACCTCCAAAATATACTCAAGAATTTATCTACCCTGTGTTTTTAAAATTTTTTAATTAAACTATTAACTTGAAACCCATATTTCTAATTTAGATTTGTACTAAAATTTACTTAAAACATAACTTATTTTTATTATATCACAATTAAATGTTTTCTTTCGTTAATACTATTACTCCATTCATCTTTACTTATACATATACAAAATATCATTTGATTTATTAACTTTATCATTATAAAAGCAAACTATTTGAAATTCTTTTGTAAGTCATTTGTAACAAAGTTTGGTAAATTTTGAATTAATATAGTATTAAAGAAATAAAAAACAGTAAGGAGACGATACTATGAAAAGAAATTATATACGTAAAATAATATTAGCTAGCTTGGCACTAATAATGACTACCAGTATATTTTTAGGTTATGGACAAAAGGCAAATGCTGCTACTATTATTAATGATACTTCAAAAATACAAGTAGTAGAAAATACTATAGCTAATGACTCAGCATACTTAAAAGAAAATATTAAATTATTTAACTTTAAAGCTGAAGATAATAATGAAAAAATCAACATTTTAAACAAAAAAATTAATAATGATATTGATTTACTTTTAAGTGAAATGAGAGCTTACAGTAAAGAGGATTTTGATATGTTTGGGAAAGAATTTGTAGCTTTTCCATATGAAGTAAATATAGATTATAAACTAACTAACCAATCTGATTCTTTAATAAGCTTATATATGGATATCTATAGATATTCTGGAGGAGCTCATGGAAATACATTAAGAAGTTCATATACAATTGATAAAAATACAAAGGATTTAGTGTCTTTAAATAATTTGTTTACTAATGGATATGATTATAAAAAAATAATAAATGATTCAATATCAAAACAAATTGCTACTAATCCCGAAAATTATTTTGAATCTGCAATAAATTTTGAAGGAATCAATGATGATGTAAATTTTTATATTGATGGAGATAATCTTATAATATATTATCAACAATATGAAATTGCACCTTACTGCTGTGGAATGCCAGAATTCAAAATTTCTTTAAGTTTATTTGGTGAAAACTATTTATACCATAATTCTATAAATCATTAGAAAAAATTTAAACAATAAATTAAGTAACTTCACTAAGCTTTAGTTAGCATTTTACAAATAAAAATTGAAAGTTCATGCTCTGGAAATCTATAGACCTTATAAGAAATATATATTAAAATTCTACAATTTTCTATATATCAAAAGGGAGCAGTTCTAGTAACAGCTCCCTTTAAATTATATACTTTTATGCAATAATTGAAGTACAGAATGTAATTCTTGAACTCCTATTTGACCAGGAGCTGATGCTTTTTTTGAAGCACCAAAAGTTAAACAAGATCCAAAAATTTCTCCAGTTAATCTGCTTATAACTCCAATGCCATTCATAGACATAGTTATTATTGCATTATCAGGATATTTTTGTTTAATTTCATTTGTAGCACAAAGTAAAGTTAAAACATCATTTTTATCCTGAGGCATAACTGCTATTTTAGGTAAATCAGCATTTAATTCTATCATCTTAACTAATCTAGATACAATCTCTTCTTTACATGGAGTTTTTAAAAAATCATGATTTGACATAACAACCTTAACTTCATTATTATGTGCAACTTCTACTATTTCTTTTACAAAATCATCACCTGTAAATAATTCAACATCAACTAGATCTACTAATTTAGTTTTTATTATTTCATGAATTAATTTTATGTAATATTCAATAGCAATTTCTTTTTCTCCTCCTTCTTTTTTACTTCTAAACGTAAAAAGAATTGGTATACCATTTAAAGCTTTCGTCAATTTTAAAAGAGTATCTTTTACTTTTTCTATATTATCAACATACTCATAAAAATCAACACGCCATTCAACTATATCTAAATTTAAATCTTTTAAACTTCTTGATTCTTCTAATATTTCTTTACTTGTTATGCCTATAATAGGAACACATATCTTAGGTATACCATCACCTATTTTTATGCCCTTAACTTCAACAACCTTTGCCATCCCCAATTTCCTCCATGCCTATCTTTTATTCTAAAGTATCATATTAAGAACAAAGTAGCTACGCCACCTTGTTCTTCTAATTACTCCATCTACCTTTACTTACGCATATATCAACATTCATTT
This sequence comes from Clostridium sp. CMCC3677, assembly GCF_023845585.1. Classification (GTDB taxonomy): domain Bacteria; phylum Bacillota; class Clostridia; order Clostridiales; family Clostridiaceae; genus Clostridium; species Clostridium aquiflavi. The sequence continues at coordinate 294,647 of NZ_JAMQHS010000005.1, read as the reverse complement.
AAACATAACCAGAGAATAAAATTTAATTATTCCTCGGCGTATCTTTTTAATATTTCTATTATTATATTTGTACAAATATCCATGCCTTCAACTGTTATATGTTCAAATTCACCATGATATGCAAATCCACCAGTTCCTAAGTTGGGGCATGGAAGTCCCATATAACTTAATCTTGCACCGTCTGTTCCACCTCTAATTGGTTCAACAATTGGAGTAACATTTAAGTCTTTCATAGCTTCTATTGCATTATCTATTAAATGGAAACAAGGTTTTACTAGTTCAACCATATTTCTATACTGCTCCTTTAATGTTACTTTAACTGTTCCTTCTCCATACTTTTCATTAAGAAGTTTTTCAACTAATTTCATCATAGACTTTTTAACTTGAATTTTTTCTGCATCATGATCACGTAATATATATTCCATACTAGCATTATCTGTGTTTCCACTTAATTTTTCTAAATAATAAAATCCTTCATACCCTTCTGTGTATTCAGGTCTTTCACAAGCCGGTAACATAGAATTAAATTCTATTGCTACATTTAAAGCATTTATCATAGTGTTTTTAGCACTTCCTGGATGAACAGATACTCCACTTATTTCTATTTTTGCACCTACTGCATTAAAATTTTCATACGCTATTTCGCCTTCTATTCCACCATCAATTGTGTAAGCAAAATCTGCTCCAAAATTCTTAACATCAAAAAGATCGGCACCTTGACCCACTTCTTCATCAGGTGTAAAACCTACACAGATCTTTCCATGAGGTATATTGTCATTCATTATAATTTCACATGCAGTAAGTATTTCAGCAATACCAGCTTTATCATCTGCTCCAAGAAGTGTTGTTCCATCAGTTGTAATGACAGTTCTTCCTTTTAAAGTTTTTAGATGTGGAAATCTTTTAGGAGATAATACGCTATTATTTCCTTTTAATATAATATCTCCTCCATCATAATTTTCAATTATTTGTGGTTTTACATTTTCTCCACATGCAGCTGGTGCTGTATCTATATGAGCTATAAGTCCTATACTCTTTTTGTCTTCATAACCTTTAGTTGCTGGAATAAATCCGTAAACATAACAATTTTCATCACATCTAACATTCTCAATACCAAGTGCCTTCATTTCTTCTACAAGTAAATTAGCTAAATCAAATTGTCTCTTGGTTGTTGGATGTGTTAATGAATTTTCATCTGATGTAGTATACACCTTGGCATAGTTTAATAAACGTTCATAAGCTTTCATTTAATTACCTTCTCTCTTAATAATATAGTTATAACATTATAGAACAAAATCGCCAAGGCGACTTTAGAACTGTCGATTTTTTAGCCATGCACCCTTTCCAAATGCAATGGCGGAATAATTATTGTATTTTCATTTTGCTTTATATAATTATTATCATCTAAATATTACTTTTCTTCAATATTTTACTCTAAATAAGATTAATATATAATCTTATTTTAACTATATTTTTCAACTTTACTATATGCTGATTTAGAAATTTCAATACTCCTAAAATGTTCATCATAATACACATTAATATTTTCAAGTTTTTCTTCTAATATTAATGTAGAATTTCCAAAGCAAAACTTTGTATTTGGATAAGCAATTGTAGCACTTATTCGTCCAGACTTAGGAACTTTTAAAGCTGTAGCTACACAAGCACTACTTCCTACAATTCCTGCACTTATATTGCCTTGTGCGTCTAACAATCCACCCCTAGCAACTGAATTAGGTTTAGCAAATATTATATCTTTCATAGCATTTAAATAAGAAGTATATTCTCCATTACCATTTATTATAATATTTCCTGTGGATTTTATATAGCAATCTTGACAATAATTCAATTTTACATCTAAAGGCACTATAATATTTTTATTATAGTATTCTAATTCATTATCTAATATATTATTAAAATTATTTAATTGTCTCATAGAATGTAAATCAAGCATACCATTCATAAGAACCTTATCTCTAATTAGATCCACTAGTTTGTTATATCTTATTTTATTTTTTATATTAGTTGATACTATATCTAAAGATATCTTTTTAAAGTCTTTAAACTTAGTATCTATTACTAAGTTTAGTGTTGTTCTAAAATCCATTTTCATATTTTCTAAATTTGCTTGTTTCATAATACTAATTATTGATGAAATGTTTTTCTTATATAAGTTTAATAACTGAGAATAATCTTTTTTTTGCATATCAATTTGACCACATAAAATCTTAGAGCTAATTGCACTTCCTAAAATCGTAATCTCCCCTCCTGTAACTACATTAGATGTATTTACATTATGGCTTACATCTAAGGCACCACCAGCATTAACACTCATGTGATCATCAACGCTATTATAAACTTCAATATCACCATAAAAAGCAATATTGCACGTTTCCATATTTACACTTTCTACAGAATACACTGGATTAACTCCAATGCTTCTATTTAATATGTGTGCTTTCCCATCTATTAATGCTATAACATCATTATTTTCTATCTTACACCCTTTAGATGTTTTTATTGGTTCATTCCTTATATAGTCCTTTTTTACAATTTGCCCAAATACATTTATACCATCTTTTCCAAGAACTTCTGGAATTATTTCAGCTATTTTATCTCCAGCTTTCACATTTGAAATTCTAAATAAATTTTTATAATCCACTTTCTCTTGTGAATCAATATCTGGGAAAAACATTTTAGTTTGTATAAATAAAGGTTTTATTTCAGATGGTATATCTGTTATAGGCTCTTGCCCTTGAGCAACAATAATTTCTTTTCCTTTATTTTCTGATACAATTTTTAAAGCTTCTTCATTTATACCATATATAACTCTCTTTTCTTTTAATATATTCTTTAACTCCATTATACTAAAAGGCTCTGGATATTTTTCACTTATTACTTCAGTAGTTAAAGCTAAGTTTAAAAAACATTGTTTATCTTTAAGACCATATTCTATTTTAGGTGCATAATTTACTGTCATAAAAGCCTTCATTTTATTTTTTGATATATTAACTACAGCTTCTCTTACTTCCTCTGTACTTACATGTTTACATTCTATTTCATCATTTGATGTAACTTCATAAACATTATTTACCTTACAACGTTTTTTGTTGATATATAATTCTATATTGTTACATACTTTTATGGTTATAGGCTGATTAACTATAGAACTTAGTTCTTTATCAACCTTATCTACTATTATTATTTTCCCATTAACAACTTTGGCTCCAAATTCCATTTCTCATTGATCCCCTTAATTACCTTAATATACTTATTATACTATAATATCAAAAAATTAACATAACATTGAATTATTATGTATATTTTAAAAATAAGCGACATATATTAAATCATAAGTAAAAATTATGATATTGAGAGGTTAAGTAGGCATGGAATTAATGTATATTAAATATAAAAATAACATAAAATCAACTACTATAAAAGACGGTAATAAACTGATTAGAAGTGAAGCAAAAGTAATACCATTAAGAAATAAAGAAAATTTTAAAAAACCTAAGACTTATTATAACAATATCTCAAATAAAGTAAATGATGATGATGATAAAACTAATGAAAAAATCACCAATTTTTTCTTTAATGCAATTCATAAAAACTACTTAGCTAACAAAAAAAGATTTTAAAACATAGCCTAAAAATAATATAATAAAGTGCTCTAACTATATTTCAAAATTTAGTTAGAGCACTTTATTATGTTCTTATTAATAACTTTATTATGTTCTTATTAATAATTTGGTTCATCTAAATATATATATCCGTATAAATCTTGTGTATTATATAGTTCTCTATATTTAAACAGTGATCCATGCCAAGATGATTCTGATATATATACTTTATTATTTTCTATTTTTTCAATTACTGCAACATGACCAAATCCACCTGAACCTGCTAAAGATGGTTTCCATACTGCTAAAGCTCCTACTCTAGGTTTATTTCCCGTTTTATATTTACCCGTATCAAGATTAGATTGCCACCATTCATATCCATTTCCTAGGAATTTTGCATCAATTGGTGCTTGTCCAGTAAGTTCCCATATACGTCCCCATGCATACCATGTGCAGTTTCCTACTATAGGACTTCCATCATCTTTTAAAAATGGTGGTGAAAGTTTTACTTTATAAAATATATTATTATTTGAATAATAATATTTATTATCTAGAGACGGTGGTCCTGTTCTTTCTTCGCCAAGCTCTACGTTTAATTCTTCATTTAAATCATCATCTATTATATCATCTTCATCGCTTATAAGTTTTATCCATTCACTACTTGACCATCCGGTCAAATTATCATATGAAATTTTATAGAAACCATTTACTTCATTTCCTATAACCTTTACTTTACTTTTTTTAGGTACAGTTCCTAATATATTTGATGAAGCTAATGGTTCTTCTCTTACATTTAATGGTGAACTTTCTGTTATAACATATCCTTTTCTAATTTCATCAGTACTTGTCCCATCACTTTCAATTGAATTAGATATTTCTTTACTTATTAATTGACCACTTTCAGAAAAAATATATATCTCTCCATCAATTGTTAATTTTCCAGTTACCATCTCACCACTAGAATTAAGATAATAAATATTACTATTATATTCTAACCAACCCGTATCCATTGATCCATCATTTGATAAGTAATACCATTTCTCATTTTTATCTTTTAACCATCCTGTAAGCATGACACCACTATTTGAAAGATAATACCATTTATTATTTTCATCCTTAAGCCATCCTATATCCATAGCCCCACTTCTAGATAGGTGATACCACTTATTATCATTATCCTTAAACCATCCTACTTGCAATGTTCCACTAGTTAATAAGTAATACCATTTTCCATCATTATCTTTTAACCATCCCGTATTCATAATACCATTGGCATCAAAATGATACCAAGAATTATCAATATTTTTCCATCCAGTTGCTTTAGTATCATTTTCAAGCCAGCTCCACTTATTTTGTGAATCTTTTTGCCATGCAGCATATGCAGTTACTGAATTTAAACTTAATAACATGGTAATTGTTAAAGAAGTCAGTATTATCTTAGTTAGATATCTTTTTTTCACCTATTTTTTCTCCCCTTAAGTCAATTATTAATGTCTTTTGTCATTTGTATTAAAACAATATTACTATTTTAATAATTTAATATGTTAGAAATAATTATATCATATATAGTAGCAAACATTGAGTTACTTTCCATAATATTTTAATTATTTTTACAATATTCATCAATAGTTTTATATTATTTTTTATTTGATTTACCCAATACTTTTCTAAATTCAACTCATATATACATTAATGTATAATATTTCTTAAATAAGCATCTTATAAGGTCATAAATTAACATAAAAGTGTTTTTATTATAATATTTTCCTAAAACTTATAATATGCTATACTATAAGTTGTTATAGACTAATTTAATTTTAATTTTTTATATTAAAAAAAGCATTATTATTTACTATATAGATTTATTTGTGTGAAAGAGAGGCCTATATTATGGACAAACTTGTTCAACAAGCAGAAATATTCGCTAAAAAAATAGTACACACTTACTTTATAGAACGAAACTTTGAAATTATCCTGAAAAATATGGACGAAAGTAGTATATCTTGGATTGGTACTGGTGCTAAAGATATCTGTACTAACATAGATGATGCTTTAAGACTTTTTGAGCTTGAAAAGAAAACTAGTAATCTTAAATTTCAAATTGAAGAAGAACAGTATCACACTATTGTTATTTCTAATAAGGTTGTTTTAGTATTTGGAGAAGTAACTTACAAAAGTAGTTTAGAAAATAAAACATTAATTAAAGTTCCCACCAGATTAACCTTATTGTGTAAATTAGTTAATGATAAATTTAAAATATGCCATATTCATAACTCTGTTGCAGATACTACACAAAAACATAATGAATTTTTCCCTGAAAGTATGGGGAAATATAGTTATAATCTTTTACAAAAAATTATAGAAGATAAAACTATAAAAATTGAACACATAACAAATAGTATTGATGATGGAGTGGCTACTATTTCTTGTGATGAATTTCTTTCAATTAATTATGCAAATGATGGATTTTATAAGTTAATAGGATATACGCGTGAAGAATTTAAAGATTTAATGAATAATCAAGTTATTAAAATTATTAATAAAGAAGATTTAGTTAAATTAACAGACCCCTTGTTACATAATACATCTATTAATAATGGTATAAAAGTAGAAATAAAATTACAGAAAAAAAACGGAGAAACAATTTGGATTTTACTAAGTGGTCATAAATTTATTACTGATAAAAATTTGCCTGAATTTCTTTGTATACTTGTTGATATTACCGAATCTAAGCAAATACAACATGATTTAGAATTAGAAAAAAAACGTTATAAAATAATTGCTGAACAATCAAACAATATATTATTTGATTATGATATTCTAACTTGTAAAATGGTTTATTCAATTAAATATACTAATATTACTGGAAAAGATTACAATATACCTAATTTTGTTTATGAAACAATAAACAGTAATCTAATTTATAAAGAAGATATACCTAAATTCTTAAATCTAATGAAATCCCTTTCATCTGGAAAAGATTTTATTACAACAGATCTTAGAATTAATGGTATTAATAATTTATACACATGGTTTAAAGTGCAAGCAACTATATTGTTTGATGATAAAAAACCAATTAAGGCAATTGGAAATATAGTAAATATAGATAAAGAAAAAAGAGAAAATGAAGCTTTAAAATTAAAAGCACAACTTGATCCACTTACTAAAGTTTACAACAAAGTGGTTACTAAGTCTCTAATTGAAAAATATATTACTACAGTTGCTAAAGAAAAATATCATGCACTTATGATTATTGATATTGATAATTTTAAAGCGGTAAATGATAACTTAGGTCATATGTTTGGTGATTCTGTTCTTTCTGAAGTTTCATCTAGTATAAAAAAGGTTTTTAAAGAATCCGACATTGTAGGACGTATTGGTGGAGATGAATTTATAATTTTTATAAAAAATATTGGTTCCTATGAATTAATAGCTCAAAAAGCAAATGATCTTTGTAATGTTTTTAAAGACATTTATACTGGAGAAAATAACGATTTTAAAATCTCATGTAGTATAGGTATATCTATATACCCTACTCATGGAACTACGTATGATGAACTATTTAAAAAAGCTGATAAAGCCCTTTATAGTTCAAAAAATAATGGAAAAAATAAGTTTGAACTATTTAATCCTAAATTAAATTCTTCTAATAAAAATGAAGATCATTTACTTAATTATTATACTGAAAATGAAAGTTATAGACGATTTATTCATGGATTCGAAAATAACTTTTGTAATTATGTTTTTGATATAATGTCCGAAACAAAAGATGTTAATAGTGCAATAAATTTAATCTTAGCTAAAATAGGTACTTCATTTAAATTAAGTCGTATAAGTATCTTAGAAACTTCTGATAATGATACATTGCTTGGAACCACTTATGAATGGTGTGATAATAATATATTGCCTTCAAAGTATATCATGCAGAACTTGGAATTTAATAATTTGAAAACTTATTTGATTAATTTTTATAAAAACGGTAATTTGAATTGTTCAAATATTTATACATATAATTTACCTAATAAATTAAGTAAGCTATATGCATCACTTAAAAGTAAATCTATTTTTCAAAGTCCAATTCTTGATAATGGTAAATTTAAAGGATGTGTTTGCTTTGATATCTGCTATGAAAACCATGTATGGACAGACTTTGAAATTGAATCTTTTACTTCAATAACTAAAATAATAGGTTCTTATCTTTTGAATATGCGTACTAAGGAACTTTTAGAAAGTGAAAAACTTTTAACCCAAGCTGTTGCTAAAAATCAGAGTTTATATACTTACATGTTAAAACCAAATTCATATAAGCTTATATATCTTAGTCCTAATACCCAAGATCTATATCCTAATGCTCGAGTTGGGGATGTATGTTATAAAGTTATTGGTAATAGTGATATTCCTTGTAAATACTGCCCTCTTACTGACCTCTATAAAAAGGATATTCGTAGCAACACAATAGAATTTTATAATAGTTTTTTAAAAGGTTGGATTAGTACTACTGCTTCTGAAATAAATTTATCATTAGACAATAAAGCAAACTTAATTTGTTTTTCTAATGTAACTAATTTTATTGATAGAATAACTTCAAAAGATACTTTAACAGGTGCTCTCACTTTAGCTAAATTTGAGGTGCTTGCAAAAAACTTACTAACAAATGTATCTTATACTAAGTTTGCTCTTATTTATTGTGATATTAATAAATTTAAATATATAAATGAAACTTCTGGATACGCTATTGGAAATAAAGTTTTAGTCCATTTTGCACACTTTGTTTCTTCATTCTTGTTTGCTGGAGAATTAATTTGCAGAGCTTCTGCAGATAATTTTATTATATTATTAAAATATGATAATCTAGAATCTTTAAAAAATAGATTTAAGAATTTTAATGAAAATTTCATAGAAGTTCAAAAAATACATTTTAATAATTTAAAAATTCCAGTTATATGTGGTGTATATTTAATAAACTCAGAAGATACAGACTTATCTTTAATGATAGATCGTGCCAATATTGCACGAAAAACAATTAAAGGATCTCATAAAAGTAAATATGCTTTGTATGACCATGAATTGCATTTAAAAATTACCAAAGAGAAAGAAATTGAAAATTTAATGTTTTCTTCACTTGAAAATAACGAATTTTTAGTATATTTGCAACCTAAAATTGACCTTCCAACTCAAACAATAGTTGGAGCTGAAGCTTTGGTAAGGTGGATGAGCCCAAGTAAAAAACTTATACCACCAAATGAATTCATTCCTTTATTTGAAAAGAATGGTTTTATAATTGAATTAGATTTTTATGTTTATGAAGAGGTATTTAAAAAAATGAATTCATGGATACAAGAAGGTAAAAAAGTTATACCTATTTCTTTAAATGTGTCTAGGTCTCATATAAATGATAGTGACTTTATTCCTAGATTAAAAAAATTGACAGAAAAATATAACGTTCCGACTAACCTAATAGAACTTGAGTTAACTGAAAGTATATTTTTTGATAATATTCAAGTTTTACTTAATGCAATTATTAAGTTAAAAGCTCTTGGATTTACTTGTTCTATTGATGATTTTGGTTCTGGATATTCATCATTAAATCTTTTAAAAGATTTACCTATTGATGTTTTAAAATTAGATAAAGAATTTTTTCCTAATTCAGCTATAAATTCAAAGGAAAAAGTAATAATCTCTAATATAGTTAAAATGGCTCAAGATTTAAATATAATAGTAATTTCGGAAGGTATTGAAACAAAGGAACAGGTAGATTTTTTAACTGAGATTGGTTGTGATATGGCTCAAGGATATCTTTTTGATAAACCTATGCCTATCAAAATGTTTGAAAAAAAATTATGGGGATAAAAAAGAGGTGGCAATTAGCCACTTTTTTTATTTAGAAAATTGCACCTTAGCATTAGTATGTAAATATAATAAATTAAGAAACTTGTTTTCAAATCATTCTAATCTTTAGTTAAGTTATCCTTATTATTAATACTTAACTTTATTTTAAGATTAGAAAAAATTATTTTATCACTTCCCTACCTTGTATTCTTTAATATTTATAAAAAATAGTGATAAAATAACAACTTAAACTTATAATTTCTTAATACTATTTTATATTTTATAAAAGCGAGGATATATTATGAGTAAACTTAAAGATAAAATAACTTCTTTACTACAACCAATTCTCAATAAATTTTTAATTAAATTATTTTATAATTCTGATTTATGTGGATTAGCTACTATTGTTTTTAATAATTCTTTTAAAATCTCTTACGCAAATCTTGAATTTTTTAAGATTCTTGGATTAAAGAAAGATATTTTTAATAAAGATTGTAAAAATGATGTTCTTTCAATCATTTATAAAGAAGATATAGATTTGTTTAAGAACATTTTTGTGACTAAACATAATGTTGGAGACGATATTAAAATTGAATTTAGAATTAATAAAAATGATACTAATTTTAGTTGGCTACTTCTAATGGGTCGGTGTATATCTAATAAAAATTGCAATTATCAATTTATATGTATTCTTAATGATATAACAGAAAATAAAAATACTCATCAAAAATTAGAGATTGAAACATTAAAATTAAAAATTCAATTAGATCCTCTAACTAAGTTATATAATAAAACCGCAAGTAAAGTATTAATTGAAGACTTCTTAAAAAGTAATACTTTAACCTCACATGCTCTTATGATTATTGATATTGATAATTTTAAATCTATAAATGATAATTTAGGTCATATGTTCGGTGATAATATCTTATTAAAAGTTTCCGATACTTTAAAATCTTGTTTTGACAAAGATGACATTGTTGGACGTGTTGGAGGCGATGAATTTATTGTATTTTTTAAAAACATTATTAATACAGAAATGATTACCACTAAGGCTTATACAGTTTGTAATTCTATAAAAAATATATATATAGATAAAAGTCATAGTATTTCTTGCAGTATTGGAATATCTATTTATCCAAATGATGGGATTGCTTATTATGACCTTTTTGAAAAATCTGATCATGCTCTTTATTTAGCTAAAAGATATGGTAAGGATTGCTTTGAATTCTATGATAAAAATAAAATAGATGTTTTTAAAGAAAGTGATATCTTCAATTTTCATTCAAAAAACAATTTGTACAACAGATATAATAACACTTTTAAAAATAAATTAATTTCATACTCATTTGATATACTCTCTGAAACTAAAGATATCGATGATGCTATAGTTTTGATTTTATCTAAAATTGGGGAGTACTTTAATTTAAGTAGAATAAGCATACTAAAATATTCCTCAGAGGATACTAATTTTAATATTACGCATGAATGGTGTAATTATGAAATACCTTGTTATAAAAATGAGCTGAAAAATTTATTGTTTAATGATTGGCTATATTATTTTTCTATCTTTAATAATGATGATGTATTTATTTGTAACGATTATTCAAATTTAATTCTGCCAGAAAAAAATAAAAAGCTTTATGATAAGCTTAATGTAAAATCATTTTTACAATGTCTTATAAAAGATAATGAACAGTATAAAGGATGTGTTAACTTCTATAATTCCTATGAAAATCATTTTTGGACTGCAAATGAAATCAAGTTGTTTACTACAATAACAAAAATAATAGCTTCTTATTTGTTGAAGATACGCACTACTCAACGTCTTGAAGAAGAAAAACATTTTTTCCAATCCATTGCCAAAAATCAAAATCTATATACCTATGTTTTAAAAGATGATAGCTATGAGCTATTATATATGAGTCCTAATTTAAAAAACATCTTTCCAACTGCAAAATGCGGTGAAGTATGTTATAAAGCTTTTTTTAATAGCGATATTCCTTGTATGCATTGTCCATTATCTAAATTAAATTATGATAATAATACTAATACAGTTGAATTTTTTAATCCAGTACTCGAAACTTGGATAAGTATGACAGCTTGTAAAATAACCTTACCTAAAAATATTCAAGCAAGACTAATGTATTTTTCTGATATAACAAATTTTTTAGATAGAATTATCTCTAAAGACTCTTTAACAGGCTTAATGACATTACCAAAATTCGAAGTAATGGCTAATGAACTATTAAATAAGTCAAATAATAAATATGCACTTATATGTTCAGATTTTGATAAATTTAAATATATAAATGAGACTGCTGGTTATGCTATTGGAAATAAAGTTTTAGTTAAATTTTCTTATCTTTTATCTACACTTCTTGACAAAGATGAATTAGTATGTAGAGCTTCTTCTGATAATTTTTTAACTCTTATAAAATACACTGATATTGAAAAATTTAAAAATAGACTTATAAATTTTAATAATGAAATATTAAAGTTTCAAAAAGAAGAATTTAATCATATAAAAATCTCTATAATTAGTGGGATTTATTTAATAACTAATGTAAATGATAGCTTAGTTTCAATGATTGACAAAGCGAATATAGCTCGAAAAACTATTAAAGGTTCACATAAAAGCCAATTTGCATTTTATGATTCTAAACTTCATATAAAAGCTACTGAAGAAAAAAAGATAGAAAATCGTATGATTGATGCCTTAGATAACAGAGAATTCGTAATATATTTACAACCCAAAATTCAACTTTCTACAAAAAAATTAGTTGGCGCTGAAGCTCTTGTACGATGGATTACCCCTGATAATGTGATTTTTTATCCCGGAAAATTCATTCCCTTGTTTGAGAAAAATGGATTTATTGTTGAGTTAGATTTTTATGTTTATGAAGAAGTTTTTAAAGTTCTTCGTAATTGGATGGATAATAAAAAGAGACTGCTACCGATTTCTATGAATGTATCAAGAGTTCATATAAATAATGATACTTTTATCTCTAGATTAATCACTCTAATTAAACAATATAGTATTCCAATAAATTTAATAGAGCTTGAACTTACTGAAAATATTTTTCTTGATAATATAAAAGAAGTATTAAGTAAAATAACTGAATTAAAAAACCTTGGATTTACTTTTTCAATGGATGATTTTGGGGCTGGATATTCTTCTTTAAATCTTTTAAAGGAACTTCCTATAGATGTTTTAAAATTAGATAAAAGCTTTTTTCCTAACAACAATGTAAGTGCTAATGAAAAAATAATCGTATCTAATATTGTAAAAATGGCTAAAGATCTTAATATTTCAGTTTTATCTGAGGGAGTAGAAACTCAAGCTCAAGTAGATTTTTTAACTCAGATTGGATGTGATATGGTTCAAGGATACTTTTTTTCAAAGCCTATACCAGTTGATGAATTTGAAAAAAAATTTAATCCTTAAATATCTAAAAATAATTTATCCTTAATAAAGTGTAACCTTTATAGTAGATATAAAAATTCTTATATGATTTTTAGCTACTATAAGGGTTTTTATTTGTGAAAATACAGTAATTGCAGTAAAATTTAAAATCAAAAATAAATATTTAATATCTTTGAAATTATGTTTTTTCTATAATATAATTATTTGTACAGACTTTTTAGGAGGAATATATTAAATGCAAAAACTTCTTAGTAAAATGCGACAAGCAATAAATGATTTTGATATGATTCAAGATGGAGATAAAATAGCTGTTGGACTCTCTGGCGGAAAAGATAGCTTAACTCTACTATATCTTTTAAATACATACAAGAATTTTTCACCCCAAAAATTTGAGCTTATAGCAATTACCTTAAATCCAGGTGGTGTAGACAATTCTCCCCTATACACATTATGTGAAAATTTAAAAGTTCCTTTTTATGAAATACAAACAGATATAAAAAAGATTGTGTTTGACTTAAGGAAAGAAAAAAATCCTTGTTCTTTATGTGCAAATCTTAGACGTGGTGCTTTGCATAATAATGCAGAAAAATTAGGTTGCAATAAAGTTGCGCTTGGTCATCATAAAGATGATGCTTTGGAAACTCTTATGCTATCAATGTGCTATGAAGGAAGAATTAACTGTTTTTCACCAAAAACACTTATGCATAAAAATACTATAACATTAATAAGACCAATGGTTTATATAGAGGAGCACAGCATTAAAAGTGTTGTTAAAAAATTTAATTTTCCAGTTATAAAGAATCCATGCCCTGCTGATGGTAAAACCAAAAGACAGGATATAAAAGAATTGATTGATGAACTTAATAATAAAATGCCAGGTTTTAAAAAGAACCTTTTTGGTTGTTTAAATAATTCAGATCAACTTTTTATCTGGAATAAAGATTTAATTAAATAACTAAAAAATAGGTATCTAAAAATTATTTTTAGATACCTATTTTTATACATAAACATTTAACTCTAATTATATTATTTGTAGGCTATACATATTAAATCTTATTTTACTTTAAGCTCACTATACTTTCTATTATATCTTTACGGTCTTTATTCATAGAAATAAATGTATTAAAATCAGATGCATTTTCATTCAATGATATATCTGTTGGACCACCTATAAAATAAGTATCATCATTTACAGTAACATAGTTTTCAACATCAATCGTATCAAACATACTTGGATCTAATGAATCATCTTGCTTAATTATAAGAAAAAATAGTCCTGATTTTGGGTCAATGCTAGAATCAGATGATTTAAAATAAACAGCTACTGAATTGCTTTCTTCTATAATCCTATATTTGTCTTTCCAAGTATCTGGAAAAGTCATTGAAAATCCTAAATTACTTTTAAATATTAAATTACCTTTAGAATCTTTTTCAATATTCTCCTTATTTTTATCATTTACGATTTTGCCACTATCACTTTTTTCTTTATTTTCTATACTTTCTTCACTAATAGTTATCTCTTCTTTATTTGCGTTATCATTAGTAGTTTCACTAGTTTCTATATTAGGTTCTTTTTCAATTGAAGTTGGAGTTGTCATATGAGTATTATTGTATATGTATAATATACCTACAATTAAAACTGAACTTGTGACTATTGCTATTGTTTTCATTTTTTCCCTCATAAAAATCTCCCCTTTTATTAATTTAATGTTGCAATACCCTATTACCCTTTTTCTAAAACATTTCTTTATTTACTCTTGTTATATATATACATTATATCATAACTAGAGAACAACAATTCTATTCATTAATTTTTAGTATGATTTACTCTTAATATAAAAACAAAATATATTTTATTCCCTTATAAATACATAATACACTTTTATCTTACACATATGCATTTTATCTTAATAGTAATTAATATATATTTATGCTATAATCTTCAAAATGATATTATTATCAAATTATTTAGATTTTAGTATTGAAAATTTTACTTATATTTTTGTTAAAACTCAACAAATTATATTATACATATGGGGGATATTTATATGACTACTTATAAATCTATTAAAAAATCATTCTTTTTATTATTAATGTTAAATTGTTTAATCTTATTAAATGGTTGTAATAATTCAAAGAAAAGTACCCTTGAACCTTCACCTGCTAAATGGGCTTTAGAACAAAGCGTTGGTGTAGATATGGTAACACTTGATTATGCATCTGATGATATAATAATATTTCATGATTATTTTGGACTTTTTATTTATGATTTAAATGAATTACAAATTATTAATAGTATTGATTTACAAGAAATTGACTGTTCTATGACCCAAGGCGATGAATATTGTGAAGTAACAGTTAGCAATGATGGACGTACTATTCAATTACATAATATTAACAGTGCTGATATGTATTCTTATTCTGTATATACAAATACCTTACAAAAAACAAAATATAAGGATATGAAAAATTCTTTCAAAGATAAATTAGTGCCAATAGAAAAAGTTATTGATAATCCTAACGAAAATTTTAGTCATGAAGCGATTCTATTTGGAGCTAATGATTATGGATATATAACTACTTATGATTTTACAATTGGAACGTTAGATTATGTTCGCAATGATACAGCATATTCACTATTTAGTTTCGAAAAATAATAAAAGACTAAATAGATTTAAACAATTAAAATATTATATTTAAAATATTGGAGGAGCATATGATATTTAAAAAAAATACGCAAATAGTTGAATTTGTAAGACGTCCAAATAGATTTCAAGGATATGTTATTATAGATGGAAAAGAAGAATTAGTGCATGTACCTAATACAGGTAGATGCAAAGAAATATTAATACCTGGTTGCAAAGCACTAATAAGAGAAGAAAATGGTCCAAATAGAAAAACTAAATTTAGCTTAATTGGTGCATATAAAGGTGACAAATTAATAAATATTGATTCACAAATACCAAATAAAGTTGTTGAAGAAGCTCTTATTAATAAAAGAATTAAAGGACTAGAGAAATATACAAAAATCTCTAGAGAAAAAACCTTTGGAAATAGTAGATTTGATTTTAAATTAGAAGATTCTTTAAATAATGAGTATTACTTAGAAGTAAAAGGCGTCACCTTAGAGGAAGATGGATTTTGTAGATTTCCAGATGCCCCAACTGAAAGAGGAACTAAGCATTTATTAGAACTAATAGAAGTTAAAAATAATAATATGGGAGCTGGTGTTCTTTTCTTAATTCAATTAGATAATGTAAAAAGTTTTTCACCAAATGATGATACTGACCCTAAGTTTGCCAATGCACTTAGAAAAGCTAAAACTATGGGTGTAGATATATTTGTATATGACTGCACATTAGGAGAAACCTTTATTGAACTGTCCAAAGCTGTTGAATTAAAATTACAAACATAACTAAAAAAAACATGGAGACTGTATAATAAACCTTGAAGTAACTTAAGATCTATTATATAGTCTTATAATTTATACATCTACAAATATTAACTATTATTATCTTTACATTTTAATATATTATTACAAATACAGTCTTCTGTCTCGGTAACTATATTCATTAAAAACAAAACCAATTTATTACAATTTACACTATTTAATTTGTAGTGATTCCATATTCCTTCTTTTCTACAATCCACTAATCCACACTCTATCAATACCTTCATATGATGTGATAATGTCGGTTGAGTAAATTCAAAATTCTCTAATATATTACAAGCACATTTTTCTCCACAAGAAAGTAAATCTAATATTTTTATTCTATTTGGATCACTTAATGCTTTAAATATTTTTGAATTTAATTCATATTTTGTTTCCATAACTCCTCCTAGCATAGATAAATATCTATATATAGATTAAATCACTTTATGTTTAACGTCAATAACTATCTATAATTACACTTGTATCATTATAATTATATGGTAACATTTTACCCTATCTATTTTTGCCATTTCATGCCTTTTTATGTTATAATTAAACTATATTTTAATTATAAGTATAATTTTCAATTTAATGTAAAACAGGAGGACTTCAATGTGCTTAAAATTGCCTACTTAGCTGATTATAAAGAAAATACAGAAACCATAATTGATTGGTTATGGAATGAATTTGGAAATGAAACAAATCGTGATTTTTTTGAAAGCATTATAAATCATAGTTTTAAAAAAAACAGTTTACCTTTAACATTTATTGCTCTTTCAGATAATGAATTAGTTGGCACTATTAGTTTGTGGAGAGCTGATTTAGTGAGTAGACAAGATTTATATCCATGGTTATCAGCATTGTATGTAAAAGAAAATTATAGAAATAAAGGTATTGGTCAAAAATTACAAGACTTTGTACTAACTTACTGTAAAAATGCTGGATTTTCTAAACTCTTTTTATATACAGATATTGATAACTATTATGAGAAAACAGGTTGGAAGCATTTTGAAAATGGTGCTGAATACTCTGGAGATTATATTAAAATATACAAAAAAGAGTTATAAGAAAATCTTATAACTCTTAAAAATCACAAATTATCTTCTATTGTTTTGTTCTTTTTTAGCTCTTCTACAAGCTGCGCATCTTACTGGATCGTTAGAAAATCCTTTTTCTTTGTAGAATTCTTGTTCTCCTACTGTAAAAATGAATTCTTGACCACAGTCTTTACATACGATTGTCTTATCTTCCATATTAAATTCCTCCTTATTATTTAAAGATTCCTACTGACTCATATAATTCTCTAAAAGGAGAAATCTATTTATCTTAACAAAATCTTTATATATTACTAATTCAGTATAACACTGTTTAGGCAAAATTGCAATGTTTTTTATCAAATATATATTTTTTAACATCATAAAAAACCACCCATTTAGAGTAGATAATCATTTACTCTAAATAGGTGTATTGGATGTTTATTTATTATCTTTTATTGGTTTTTTTAATACTGAAAGTATTATCATACCTACTACTGCACCCGCTGCTATTGCTCCAATATAACCTAATTTATTACTTATAATACCTATTACAAATAATCCACCATGTGGAGCTCTTAAAGCACACTCAAAGAACATTGATAATCCACCAGCAACTGCTGAACCAACTACACAAGCTGGTATTACTCTTAATGGGTCTGCTGCTGCAAATGGTATTGCTCCTTCTGTTATAAAAGATAAACCCATTATATAGTTAGTAAGACCTGATTGTCTTTCCCTTACTGTATATCTATTTTTAAAGAAAGTAGTACTTAATGCTATTGCAAGTGGTGGAACCATACCACCAGCCATTACAGCTGCCATTATTTCAAAATTGCCACTTGCAAGTGATGCTGTACCGAAGACATATGCTGCTTTGTTTACAGGACCGCCCATATCAACTGACATCATTCCACCTAATACTATACCTAAAAGAACTTTACTAGTTCCACCCATTGAATTAAGTCCATTTGTAATCATAGTATTTAAAGCACCAACCGGTGGATTAACAGCAAACACCATAATTGCTCCAATTAGTAATATACCAAAGAAAGGATATAATAATACAGGTTTTAAACCTTCTAAGCTCTGAGGTAATTTATCGAATAATTTCTTTAATAAAACAACTAAGTAACCAGCTATAAATCCTGCAAGTAATGCACCTAAGAATCCTGATCCGCCTTTATTAGCTAATGCTCCACCAACAAAACCTACTGCTAGTGCTGGTCTATCTCCAATACTCATTGCAATGAATCCTGCAAGCACTGGAAGCATAAAGTCAAAAGCTGTTCCACCTACTGTTTTAAAAAATGCTGCAAGTGGTGTATTCGTACCAAAGTTGCTTGGATCAATACTATAATCATCAAAAAGGAATGCTAATGCAATTAATATACCACCACCAATTACAAATGGCAACATATGTGATACTCCATTCATAAGGTGTTTATAAATTTGACGACCTATGCTTTCATTTTCTATATTCTCTGTTTCAGCACTGCTATTACCATTATAATGATATACAGGTGCATTTCCACTTATAGCTTCATTGATTAATTCTTCTGCTTTATGTATTCCATTGGCTACTTTAGTTTTTATAACTCTTTTTCCATTAAATCTACTCATTTCAACATTTTTATCTGCTGCAATTATAATACATTCTGCTTCTTCAATTTCTTTTTTAGTTAAAACATTTTTAGCTCCTCCAGAACCATTAGTTTCAACTTTTATCGTAATGCCTAAATCTTTACCCTTATTTTCAAGACTTTCTGCTGCCATATAAGTATGTGCTATTCCTGTTGGACATGCTGTAACAGCTAGAACTCTATATCCACCATTATTTGAAGTTTTTTTAGTTTCTTTAACTTCTTCAGGAAATTTTTCACTTTCTTTTTCATCTATTAGTTTTAAAAATTGATCTTTATCTTTACAATCAATTAAGCTATCTTTAAATTTTTCATCCATTAATATAGTAGATAATCTAGCTAAAACTTCTAAATGTAAATTGTCACTATTATCTGGAACTGCAATCATAAAAAATAATTTTGCTAAAGATCCATCTAATGAATCATAATCTACTCCATTTTTACATACTGCTGCAGCTAATGAAGCTTTTTTAACAGCATTAGTTTTTCCATGTGGTATAGCTATTCCATCACCAATTCCTGTTGTACTTTGTGCTTCCCTTGCTATAATAGCTTTTTTATACTCTTCTTTGTTATTTAAATTGCCTGTTTTGTCCATCAAGTTTACTAGTTTCTCAATACATTCATCTTTAGAAAATGGATTGAAGTTTAACTCAATGCCTTGTTTTTTTAATAAATCAACAATTCTCATTAAATATTCCTCCTTACATTTTTACATTTTAGATAATAGTTTTTCTACTTCTTCTTTTGTTGCTAATTCATCAGAAAATGCGCTTGCACTACCTGTTGCAATTCCCATTTTAAATGCTTCTTTTATATCATTATTTTTAATATATCCTGCTAAAAATCCTGCTACCATAGAGTCTCCAGCTCCTACTGAATTTTTCAATATTCCTTTTGGCACCTCTCTTTTTATGGGTTGTCCATTTTCAGGTAATAAAATTGCTCCTTCTCCAGCCATTGAAATCAATACATTTTTAGCTCCCATTTCTTGAAGCTTTTTACCATAAGTTATTATGTCTTCATCATTTTTTAGCTCAACATTAAACATTTCAGCCAATTCATGATGATTAGGTTTTATTAAAAATGGCTTATACTTTAGTACCTTTAAAAGTAAATCTTTAGTTGCATCAACTATAAATTCTACATTCTTTTCCAATAGGTTCTTCATTATATTTTGATATATATCATCAGGAACGCTGTTTGGTATACTACCTGACAATATTAAATAATCTCCTTCTTCTAAATCAGAAAGTTTTTCATATAATTTATTTAAATCATCATTTGTAATTTCTGGACCTGCTCCGTTTATTTCTGTTTCTCCATTACTTTTTAGCTTTACGTTAATTCTTGATAAACCATTTTTTAATTTTATAAAGTCACAATCAACACCGTGATTTTTAACTTGTCTTTCTATTTCATTTCCTGTAAAGCCTGCAACATAGCCTAATGCCGTATTCTCTATACCTAAATTATTTAAGACTATAGAAACATTTATTCCTTTTCCTCCTGCATAAACTTCTTCATCATTACTTCTATTTAATGAATCAACTTTAAAATTATCAACTTTTACTATATAATCCAATGAAGGATTAAGAGTTATTGTATTAATCATTTTTACTCACCTCTATTACATTAGTATCATATATAATATCTAAATTTTTTATTCTGCTTGTAATTAATGTTGCATCTTTTATTGTCCCAAAAGTTATAAAACTAACCTCATCTAATTTCGATTCATCGCATAAAACAAATGCTTTATTGCATCTTTTTATCGCCTCTGCTTTTACCATAGCCTCATTTACATCCGGCGTTGTATATCCATTTTTATTACTTACACCATTTGTACCAAAAAAACCTTTTGTAAAATTATATTTTTTTAAATCTTCTACAGTTATAGGTCCAACAATTGCTTCAGTAACAGCTTTTAATTCTCCACCCAACATTAAAGTTTTTATGTTTTTTTCTAATAATTTTTTTGCATGAACTATAGCATTTGTAACAACAGTTATATCTTTTGCTTCTATAAATGATATTAAAGCTTCTGTTGTTGTACCAGCATCTAAGTAAATTAACTCTCTATCTTCTATTAAATTAGCTGCATATCTTGCTATTTCAATTTTCTCATCTGCATTTAATGATTTTCTAACATTTACTTTATAATCATGTTTTGCTGTACCTTCACTTATTAATGTTGCTCCTCCATGAATTTTTTTAAGCAATCCTTCATTATGAAGATTATTTAAATCTCTTCTTATTGTAGATTCAGAAGCATCTAGTAATTTAACTAGTTCAACAACTGAAATTATTCCTTTTGTTTTTAGTTCTTGAAGTATTATATTGTATCTTTCTTCTGTAAACATTCTCACCACTCCATATCTTTATAATAAACTATTTGTTTTTAAAAATCAATCATTTTAGTTCAAATTAATTTAAAATCAATCAAAAACATTTATATTTTTAACTAAAATATGTTTTTAAAGTATAATTATTACATGGTTTTGATCGTTTATAACTGTTTTTGATCCAACTCTATTCATTTTCAGCCATATTTATATAACTATTTTTATATTCACTCATAATATAATATCATTTTTAACAAATATTTCAAAACTAATCATACTATTCCATAAAAAAAATTTACCAAACCATACCTTGTTATTTAAAAGTTTAGAGATAATAGTTTGAATTTAAATCCTCAAATGTTATATATAATTTTTTATATAAAAAGGGATGTATCAAATTTTGATACATCCCTTTTATTAAAACTAAAGCTTTGTAAAAATCGCAGTAGTACCTAAGGATAATTTAGTCAAATGTATGGATACAACTCTCCTTTTGTAAGAAAATTATATATTTCATTTTCATTTAAATATACATCACCTATAAGCCCATGTGCTCTATAAAACTCATTATGATTATGAAAATCTGATCCTGCTGTATAAAGAATGTTCTTATTTTTAGCTACTTCCAAAAAATATTTTGTATCTTCATCTGTATTGCTAAAATACTTAGCCTCTAATCCATCAAAATCTAATTTTATAATTTCTTTAAAATCATTTCTATTGATAAGTACTGGATGCGCAAGTACAACTGTCGCTCCAAAAAATTTTAATATTTTAATTCCATTATCAACCGATAATCCATCGCCTTTATTGATTTCTATATATCTTCCTAATACTTTTTTTATATTATTTATCTTATGATTTTTCACATCTTTTAAAATCTTAACAAGAAGTTCATCTTTATAACTCTCATCTTTAAAATATCCTAAAATATGAACTCTACTTCCATTTTTATGTTTAGTTGAAAGTTCAACTCCTGGAATTACTTTAACTCCTATTCTTTCCCCCTCTAATATAGATTCATCTATACCACAAGTATTGTTATGATCTGTTAAAGAAATTATATCAACACCTCTTTTTTTAGCAAAATTAACAACTTGTTTTGGGGTATAACCACCATCTGAAGATGTTGAGTGAATATGAAAATCTCCTTTTTTATACATCTGTAACTCCTTTAAAATGTTATACCACATTTTATTGTATGAAATTTATAATATAATAGTTATTTATTATTTTCATATCAGGTTATTCTTTAAGGTCATGTTGACATATGCATAATTAAAGCTAGATGGTGTAAGATAACCTTAAAAATCAAATATATTACACATAATACTTAATCTAGACTTAATTTACAACACTCTTAGATCTCCAAGTCCCTCTTCTCCATCTTATGTAGAAAATTAATCCTCTTAAACATTCATCACACATCATTGCAATCCATATCCCTCTAAGTCCTAATCCTAAAACTATTCCGAAAACATAAGAAAGTCCTGTTGCTACAATCCACATTGATAAAACTCCTATAAATATAGGATATTTAATATCACCAGCTGCCTGCATACCTCTTATTATTACAAGATTAAAGGATCTTCCAAACTCCAATAATACATCTATAAATAAAACTTGTTTTCCTAATTTTAAGATTTCAGGATTAGATGTAAATATACCAAGCAAATTATCACTAAATATAAATAACACTATTGAAACCCCTACTGAAATAAATGCTGCTGGTCTTAATGTCTGCAAAACTTTCTTATAGGCTTCATCTTCCTTATTAGCACCAATAAGATACCCAACTCTTATTTGATTCGCTTGCGATACTGCTGATCCATATATGAAAGAAAACCAAACCAATATTCCAACATATGCTTTTGTTGCAACAGAGCTTGTACCCATCATATTTATAAATGTTAATATCACCATTTGTGAAAAATTATATGATACTGATTCACCTCCAGATGGAAGACCAATCATCATTAACTTTTTAAATATTTCTTTAGGAAATGGATTTAAGTGTTTTAATGATACTTTTTGTTTTATATTTTGTTTAAATATGTATATTATAACTATAACTCCTATAAGTCTGCTTAATACACTTGATATAGCAACTCCTTCTACTCCAAGCTTTGGTATCCCAAATGCACCACTTATAAAAAGAAAGTTTCCTAATATATTAACTATATTTACTATTGCAGAAACATACATTCCTTGTTTCATTAAACTGTTACTTCTTAATATTGCTGAATAAGTCATAAATATAGCTTGTAAAAATATTCCTCCACCAATTATACTTATATATGTTTTAGCATCTATAAGCAGCTCACTTGGCATTCTTAGCCACTTAAAAAATATACCATTGAAACATAATAACAATATGCTTATTAAAATACTAAATACTAAGTTAGAAAATACAGCTACAGAATATATTTCGGAAACCTTTCCATAATTTTTTGCACCTAAGTATTGAGATACAAGTATTGTTGTTGCCATAGTAATAATACTAAAAGTAATAAGTAAGAAATTCATAATCTGATTTACATTTCCTACAGCAGCAACAGAATTTTCTGATACTCTGCTTAACATAAGTTGATCCACGTTACTTACAAGCATCTGCAAAATAAGTTCTATAAAAATAGGCCATGTCAATTTAAATAACGATGTTGTTCTTTCAGTTGTCCTCTCTAATGTGTTTATGCTACTCATTTTTTCTCCTTTCCCTTCACAAAAATCCTTCTTGTTGTTGCATTTATTTCTATTGTATAAATATTATTTTAAAACACAATATTTATACGACACAAAACATGGCAAAATTTAAACAAATCATTGCCATGTTTTATATTACATCCCTTAATATCATTAATCAATATAAATATAAAATAATCAAAACTCTAGTATACTTATTTATCTTTTATATAAGTATAAATTACCATTCTGAGGTGTATGTATCATTTTGCCTTTAAATCCTCTTTTCCTCAATTCCTTTTGAAGAGTATACATGAAAAATCCATGAGTGACTATTAAAATATTCTGTGATCCTTCTTCTTTTACTTTTTCTTCTAAAAAATCAAGAAAATTTTTAGCATTTAATTCAGTTTGTGTTTTTAATTCCTCTTGAGAAGAATGATTAAAATACCATGCAAACCTTGCACTTATTGCCCAGAACCAATATGGTAACTTTAAATTACTTTTAAACAATGGACTTATTGGAACTTCCCTTATTAAATCATTTTGAACTATTTCTTTAAAATATATATCTTTGGCAGTTGTTATTGCTCTACTTAAAGTACTACTATAACATTTATCCCAAGCTATTCCTTGAAGTTCTACATCATTTCTTATAACATCACTAGTATTGTAAGCAGTTTCCCAATCCTTAAACTCTTTTGATGTCATAAGAAATTTTCTTTTATAATTAACTTTAAAATGTCTTACAAGTCCTATTCTCATTCCTATACCTCCACCAACTTAATTACATAAATTAACTTTAGTATACTATATAATTTATGTACTATATTTAATTCCATCAATAAAATATACTTATATCAACTTAATGCTAAGCATTAATCTAAATACTTCTATAAGATCAACATAAAATATTAACCTTTCTTCATACTATTTATTAATATTTCCCCAATGTGTTAAAATTTATAGTCTATTATACAGCAATTTTTTTTAACTGTTTAATAGTTCATATATTTTTAAGTATTATTTAATAATATTTATATAAATATATTTATTTTGGGCATTCATAAGTTCAATTACTCTGTTCACTTTGCTTATACATATATAAGCATTTTGATAAAACATATCCTTAAAATAAAGCAAAAAAAAGTGTTCCAAATATATTTGAAACACACACACTCAAAATAATAAAATTAAAAATATAAATTTTCACCATAAAATATATTAACTATTTATTTCCTAGTCATATTTATAATGAACATGTAATAGTTCTTTTGAACGTTCCTTTAATAGTCCATTATATAAAGATATTAGTACCGGATTCTCTTGACTTCTCTTTATTTGCGTAACCTTATCTACTTTATAAAGACCTTTAGCTCTTTCTTTCTTTCCTTCTTTTAAACTAAAAGGTTGTCCTGCTCCAGCTACACATCCTCCTGGGCAAGCCATAACTTCAACAAAATCAAACTGTTCTTCTCCATTTTGAATCTTATCAATTAGGTTTTCTGCATTAGCAAGTCCACTGACTACTCCTATACGCAGATTCTTTTCTCCAAATGGAACTTCACAAACCTTTACACCTTCCATTCCACGAACACCAATAAATTCTATTTCTTTTAAAGCCTTTGAGCTCTTATCTTCAACTACCCCACGGATTACAGCTTCTGTTACACCACCTGTAACTCCAAATATAACACCTGCTCCTGAGTATAAAGAAAATGGCATATCTGAAGATTCTGGTTCAATCTTATCAAATTGAAGTCCAGCTTCGTTAATCATCTTACATAATTCTGTTGTTGTAATTACATAATCAATATCCTTAATTCCATTTCTTATAAATTCTTCTCTAGCTGCTTCTGCTTTCTTAGCAGTGCATGGCATAACAGCTACTGATATAGTTTCTTTTTCGTCTAAAGCATCTTTTTCTTTAAAATACTCTTTTATTACTGATCCAAACATTTGCATAGGTGACTTACATGTAGAAACATACTTCATAAGTTCTGGATGTTTAGTTTCCACATATCTTACCCAAGCTGGACAGCAAGAAGTAAATAAAGGAAGTTTATCATCTCCCGATTCTAATTTTTGTAAAAATTCATTAGATTCTTCTATTATTGTCATATCAGCTGTTAATGAAGTATCATATATTTCATCAAATCCTAATTTTCTCATTGCAGCAACTATATTGTCCATAACGTTTTCTCCAGGTTTTATTCCAAATTCTTCACCTAAAGCAACTCTTACTGCTGGTGCAACTTGAGCTACAACTCTTTGTTTAGGATTATATAGCGCTTTCCAAACTGGCTTTATATCGCTCTTTACAACAATAGCTCCTGTTGGACATACATTAGCACATTGTCCACAATTTACACAATCTGTTTCTCCTAAACATTTACCAAATGCCGGACTAACAACCATATTAGAACCACGATATGCAAAATCAATTGCTCCAACATTTTGTATTTCATTACACATTCTAACGCAATCTCCACATAATATACACTTACTTGGATCACGAACTATTGATTTAGATGAAGTATCTAATTCAATTTTTTCATTTTTATTTTTAAATCTAATAGTCTTCACTCCAAAGCGCAAAGCTAATTCTTGAAGTCTACATTTTCCACTCTTTTCACACACAGTGCAATCTCTGCAATGTGATGCCAATAAAAGTTCTAATATCATCTTACGATGCTTATGAAGTTTAGGCGTATTAGTCTTAATTGACATTTTATCCTTAGGTGGCGTAGAGCAAGAAGCTATAATTCCTCCCCATTCATCTTCAACCACACACATTCTACAAGCTCCATAAATAGATAGATCAGAATAATAACAAAATGTAGGTAAGTCAATTCCCGCTTTTCTTACTAAATCTAAAATATTTTTTTCCTTATCAAATTCTACCCTGTTACCATCAATTATCATATATTTTGACATAAGTTTATACCTTCCTTTCACTAATTCATACGTTGTGAGCTATTAAACTAACTGGATTGCTTTAAATGCACATCCATCCATACAAGCACCACATTTTATACATTTTGATTGATCAATGGTATAAGGTTTTTTTATTTCTCCTTTAATAGCTCCTGCTGGACACATTCTAGCACATTTAGAACAGCCTTTACATTTATCCTTATCTATTTCATAAGACATTAAAGATTTACATACTCCGCCTGGGCATTTTTTATCTACAACATGAGCTATATATTCTTCTCTAAAGTATTTCAAAGTACTCTTTACTGGCAAAGATGCACTCTTACCAAGACCACAAAGCGCTGTCGCAGATATAGTATCTGATAATTCTTCCAACATATCTAGGTGTTCTAATGTACCTCTTCCTTCTACAATGTCAGTTAAAATTTCTAACATTCTTTTTGTACCTTCTCTACAAGGTATACATTTACCACAAGATTCATTTTGAGTAAAATTCATAAAGAAACGAGCTACCTCTACCATACAACTTTTATCATTCATTACAACTAATCCACCACTACCAATCATGGCTCCAACTTTTTTAAGTGAATCAAAATCTAGTGGTAATTCTAAATGATTTTCGCCTACGCAAAGACATCCACCAGATGGTCCTCCAATTTGAACTGCTTTAAACTTTCCTTCTTTTACTCCACCACCAATATCAAATATTACCTCTTTTAATTTTGTTCCCATAGGAACTTCTATTAAACCTGTGTGTTTTACATTTCCAGTAAGTGCAAAAGCCTTAGTTCCATAATTCTTTTCAGTACCAATACTCTTATACCACTTTGAACCTTTATTAATGATGCTTGGAACATTACAAAATGTTTCAACATTATTTAATACAGTTGGTTTTTCAAATAATCCCTTTTCAACAGTTCTAGGTGGTTTAACTCTTGGCATACCTCTATTTCCTTCTATTGACGCTGTAAGAGCACTTCCCTCACCACAAACGAATGCTCCTGCTCCTTGACTTATATGTAAGTCAAAATCAAATCCAGAATTTAAAATATTCTTTCCTAAAAGTCCCACTTTAGTAGCTTGATCTATAGCCATTTGCAATCTTTTAACTGCAAGTGGATACTCAGCACGAACATATATATAACCATAATTTGCTTTTGTTGCAATTCCAGCTATAAGCATTCCTTCAATTACTCTATGAGGATCGCCTTCCATCATACTTCTATCCATAAATGCTCCTGGATCACCTTCATCACCATTACATACTATATATTTTTGTTTTTCAGCTTGTTGTAATACTTGAGACCATTTTCTTCCTGTTTGGAAACCACCGCCTCCTCTTCCACGAAGATAAGATTCTGATATTTCATCTACAACTTCCTCAGGTGTCATATCAAAAAGTGCTTTCGCAACAGCAGTATATCCGTCAGCTGCTAGATATTCTTCAATAGACTCTGCATTTATATGTCCACAATGTTCTAATGCAACACGTGTTTGTCTTGCATAAAAAGGAATTTCTTCTTGCTTGCTATAGCTTTTCTCTTCATTTTTATAAATAAGATGTTCTATTACTTCATTGGAAATTATGCTTCTTTCAACAATTTCTTCACAATCTTCTAATTTAACTTTTATATATAATATTCCTTCAGGTTCTATTCTTAAAAGTGGACCCATTTCACAAAATCCATGACATCCGCTCTTCTTTAAACCAATACTATCATCATGAGGTTCTTCTTCTAATGAGATAGTAACTTCAAGTCCTCTTTGTTCTATTAACTCTTTTAATCTATCATAGATTTTTAAAGAACCACTAGCTACACAACCAGTTCCACCACAAATTAATATTTGTTTAGATTGTTTACCTAAAGCTAACTTACATTTTTCTATTGAAGAGTTCAACTCTTCCCTAGTGTTAATTCTCATTAGATGCTTCCTCCTTTAACTGTTTTATTATGTCTCTAGCCTTTTGCTTAGTCATACTAGGATGTACTACATCGTTTACAGTACAGACCGGTGCTAACCCACATGCGCCTAGACAAGATACAGTTTCAACTGTAAAAATCATATCATCTGTTGTAACTTTACTTTCTGAAAGTCCTAATAATTTTCTGAATTCTTCTAATATAGGTATAGATCCCCTTACATGACATGCAGTTCCATCACAAATTTTTATTACGTATTTTCCTTTAGGTTGTAATGAAAAATTTTCATAGAAAGTTGCAACACCATATATTTTTGCTTCACTTATTTTTAAGTGTTTTGCAATATAACATAGTGCTTCCTTTGGCAAATAACGATATTGTTTTTGAACTTCTTGCATTATAGCAATAACTGACGACTTTTGATAATTATGAGAAGCTAAAATGGTATCTAATTCTTTCATTTCCTCTTCTTTTAATATCACTTGTCCCACCCCCATATATTATAAATTATTATAAAAATAAAAAATGATTTATTATAATATGCTTGTACATATTTATAATATATAATCACTTTTATTAACAAAATAATATATTATTTTTTTATTTTTTAATACCACCTTCTTTAAATGACTATCATTCATGCGTATATTATATACTATGATATTTATTTATATTCTTATATATATTAAAACACATATTTCACTTATTTGTAAGATATTTTTATTATTTCTTACATATTAAATTAATGTAATTATTAAAAAAAATAAACGAAAAAAGTAGTTTATTTTTTGTCTTCTTTGAATATAAAATTGATTGTTTTCAAAACTAAATAATCATATGTCTTAAAATTCTGTCTATAATCTTCAATTTATATTATTATTTAAAATCAATTACATAATTTAAGTATAAAAAACTAGTTATAAGAAAAATATATTATAAAGATTTAATTTTAGTTATAAGATAATTCTACTTTAAAAGACATATTAAAATTCAATTAAAATAGGTGAAGTATATGAATATATATTTAATTTTAACATTAATTCTTTTCATAATTAATTCTATATGTGCAGTCTCTTTAGTATTTATTGAAAAAAGAGATACAACAACTATTTGGGCATGGCTTTTAATCCTTTTTATTTTTCCCTTTTTAGGATTTATGCTTTATTTATGTTTTGGACAAAACATATCTAAAAAAAAGATTTTCAGCAAAAAAGCTGTCATTGATAAAAAAAAGATTAAAAAATTATTAGCTGATTTAAATAAAGATTTGCATAATGAAGTTGCTGAAGAATATATAGATCTTATAAAAATGAATTTTTATGCTAATGATAGTATTTATACAAAAGAAAACGAAGTAAAAACCTACATTAATGGAGAAAATAAATTTAAAGATTTAATGTGCGATATTAAAAATGCTAAATCCTTTATAAATATTGAATACTATATTTTTAGATTTGATACTCTAGGCTCTAAATTAATAGAATTATTAAAAGAAAAAATTAATGAAGGTATTGAAGTTAGATTATTAGTTGATGGTATGGGATCTAAATCATTAACAAAAAAGCACATAAAATATATTAAATCTTGCGGAATAAAATTTTCAGTTTTTTTTCCTAATATAGCTCCATATATAAATCCACGTCTGAATTATAGAAATCACAGAAAAATAGTAGTTATTGATGGAGATACAGGTTATGTCGGTGGTTTTAATGTTGGTGATGAATATATAAATAAAGGAAAACAATTTTCTTTTTGGAGAGACACTCATATAAAAATTATAGGTGCTGCTGCATTAGAATTAAATAAAAGATTTGCTCTTGATTGGGAATATGCTGCAAAAGAAGATATTTACGATATACAATTAAAAAAAATCACATTTTCTTCAAAAGGAAATGTGGGTATACAAATAGTCTCTTCTGGTCCAGATAATATGGAGGAATACATAAGAAATTCTTATTTAAAAATTATAACAAATGCAAAAAAAACTCTCTTTATACAAACACCTTATTTAGTGCTTGATCATCCTATGATAGAAGCTTTAAAAATTTCAGCATTTTCTGGCGTTGATGTAAGAATAATGGTTCCAAATAAAGCTGATTACTTTTTTATGAGTTGGGCTCTAAGTGCCTCAATAGGCAATCTTATTAAATCTGGTATTAAATTTTATAAATACAAAAATGGCTTTATTCATTCTAAAACTATTGTTTCAGACAGTTCAGTATGTAGCATTGGTACTGCTAATTTAGATATAAGAAGCTTTAAACTTAATTTTGAAATTAATGCTATAATTTATGACTCTAAAATAGCAAAAGACTATGAAGATATATTTTTAAAAGACCAAAATGTATGTACACTATTAACGCTTAAAGAATATGAAAATAGAGGACATCTAATTAAAATATTAGAATCTATTTCTAGATTAATATCACCTATTCTTTAATAATAATAAAATTTTAATTATTTTTTTATTATTTTTTCTAAATTTTATGTTACACTATATTTTATTATACTGTAATAAAATACATAAACTTTAGAAAGGTGACTCAAAATGAAAATTGATATTGATAAAAAATTATTTAAATATGGATTATACATTACTATTACAGCTGTTACTATATATATTGCCTTTGCAATTCTTTTTAATATAGGTAACATTTTAGGAACTACTTTTCATGTTATAGAGAAAATACTTTCATTAATAAAACCTTTGTTAATAGCTATTTTAATTACATATATTTTATTTCCTCTTACTAAAGGTATAGAAAATTTTCTAAAAAATAATAAGATATATAAGATAAAAAATAAAGGCACTTACCGTGCACTAAGCATTATTTTTTCTTACCTAGCAATAATAGGAATAATATTAGGACTTCTTTGTGGTATTTATTTTATGATTGGTGGACAATTATCTAAAAATATTAGTATTTCTAATATAGTAGAATATATATCTATTTATTTAAGTACACATTCATTTTCTAATTCATCAATCAGTTTAGCATTAGAAAATTTAAATTTACCTTTTTTAAATGCTATAGAAGATCATATAGTAGTAGTAGTTAACTTTATTCAAAATTATATTACAAATAATATGGGGAAAATGGCTTCTTTTGCAGTATCTATAGGAAGTGGAGTTGCTACTTTCTTTATTGCATTAGTTATTAGTATTTACCTTTTAAAAGATCATGAATATTTTATTAATCTTTGGAATAAACTTTATTACTTAATCTTCAGAAATAGTAAAGTTGGTAAGAAAATAAATTACGTATTTTCAACAATACATGAGGTTTTTGGAAAGTTTATTCGTGGCCAATTGCTAGAAGCATTCTTCGTAGGAATCTTATCAGCAATAGCTTTATCTATTGTTGGAATAGATTACGCTTTTGTTATAGGTATAATAGTTGGATTATCAAATCTTATTCCTTATGTAGGTCCAATAGTTGGTACTATTTTAGCTGCCATAATGGGCTTATTAAGTGGTACACCTATAAAAATAGTTTATGCTATTATTGCTATGATTATTGTTCAACAAATAGATAATAATCTTTTAGCACCTAAAATAGTTGGGAATAGCGTAGGATTGCATGCTGTATTTACAATGCTTGCAATATTAATAGGTGGAAATATTGGTGGACTCTTTGGAATGTTACTTGCAGTACCTTTAGCTGCTTCATTTAAAGTTTTATTTAATAATTGGTACACAAATTATATGAAAAAAGAAAACTTAAAAGTAAAATAATGATTTTAAAGAAAAAAAGATATCTTAGATTTTCTAGATATCTTTTTTTCTTTATTTCATACTATCAACTACATCTTAAAACAGATAGAATTTTTATTATAAATTTTCTTCATAGAATGTGAATAGGTCATTTAAATATTCTTTTAATATTTCATCTTTTTCTCTAAATATTCCATGCTTAGATCCTTCAAAAAATACCTTATCACAATTTTGAGCATATTTTGCAAATTTGTTTTGTCCACCTGATTTTACAAAATCATCTTTATCAGCTTGCATTAACATTACAGGAATTTCAACCTTTGATGCATTGTCTTTATCTGTAATTTCTTTAGTAGCATATATTGATGCT
Organism: Clostridium sp. CMCC3677; assembly: GCF_023845585.1. Lineage (GTDB taxonomy): Bacteria > Bacillota > Clostridia > Clostridiales > Clostridiaceae > Clostridium > Clostridium aquiflavi. The sequence continues at coordinate 261,690 of NZ_JAMQHS010000005.1, read as the reverse complement.
TGAAGCCAATTATATGAAGCTCCACCTCTTTGTAGATCTTCATCATTGCTTACTATATTATGATAATATCTACATCTAGCATCTGATGATGTATCAGAACTTTTCAAACTATACGTGTCATCATATTTACCTTGTCCAGCAATATATTTATCACCAAATGATAATGCTACACTTGTATTAGCTATTAATTTAGCTATACTTGATGGTACTTTGCCAGTATTAATTTCTAACATAGGTGAAGTTAATACTACAGCATCAAAATATTCTGGATATTCTTCTAAAAATTTGCTTCCTATTCCACCCCCCATTGAATGTGCAAACAAAAATACTTCTTTATCATTAGAATTAGGCATAACTACATCATCCATTAATTCTTTTAGATCTAAAACATAATGTTCAAAATCTTTTACATTTATTTGACTCTTATCTTTAACTCCAAGAGAACCTGACCTTCCATGTCCCCTATGTTCTATTCCAAAAACCGAATATCCTTGATTTAGAAAATAATAAATCATTTCATTATATTTTTCTAATGATTCTGAAAATCCATGACTTATTACAACATTAGCTTTTGAGTCATTTAATTTATACATCTCATAATATATATCAACGCCTTCTTGTCCTTGTACAAAGCCTGTCTCTTTTATGTCATCAATATATGGTTCTACTACGTTCTTCATTTTTTCTTCATAGTCTTCTTCTAATACATAGATACTTTCTAGTGAAGCTTTATCAAAAGCAAAAACATGTTGATATGGCAATTCAAAACATAGAGTCATTAACACCACCATAGTAAAAATAGCAATCGTTTTTTTAATATTTTTGCACATTAAAATTCTCCTTTTCACTAATTATTTTTAGTTATAACTATTTATGTAATCGATTACTTTAATTGTAAACTGAATTTTTATATTTAACAATATCAAAATAAATATTTGTGACTTTCATATTTAATTTATATTTTAAATTATAAATTAATAGAAAATTTTATTTATTTTGATAATTTTACTTTCCATGTAAAATTATGTATTGAAGTTTATTCTAATAGTTAATTACACTATATTTAACATATTATTTTTTGTTTAAAATTACATTTTTTTATTTTTTATATGTATATAATTAAAATATAAGTCAATAATTAAAATATCATAACAATCTTCTCAATATACATAATACTCTATTTAATATAATTTTTTATATTAAATAGAGTATTATTTTTTCAGATAATCTAAGTTAATAGTACTATTATTCTAATTTATATAATTTTATCTATAATTAAAGTTCAAAGTCAGAAGATTGACTTTGTTTATATACCTTATCATAAACATTTTTTCTAAAGTAAATAAATTCATCATTACTTACTTTAGATGGGTATGTCATTATCTTTAATGGTAATAATTCATTTCCTATTTGTAATGGTAGCTGTATATAATCAAACTCATTTAATTTAAAGCCTAATCTTTTATAAAATTCAATTCTACGTATACATATATCATCATTAGGAAATTCCACCTCTAGATAAATAGGCTTGTTCGAATTATTTATATATTCTTTTAGCAAGTGAGTTCCCATACCTTTACCTCTTAAGATTCTATCTACTGCAAAATGTTCTATAAAATTAAACTTCTCAAATTCCCATGTTGCTATAAATCCAACAACATTTCCACTATGGTCTTTGACTCCATATACTTTATATAAATCATCATCAAAAATTTCTTTTTGACCTTCTCTGCTTCTTCTTTCTATATTAGGAAAGGACTTATCTAATAAGCAAAAAAAGCTCTCAAAATCATCCTTTTCAATTCTTTCTAAATTCTTAAACATAAATTTCTCCTCCAATAAATTCAAAAATACCATATCTTATTTTAATTATAACTATATTTTAAATATATGTTAATATATGAATAAGCGAAGTGGACGAAGTAATTAAACTTAGGAATACTAAAATGAGTATAGTCCTATTTTAGCTTGCTCCCAATATAAAATTGAGACAAGCAGTAAATATGACAATACTCATTAAGGATTCTCAAAGTCCAATTACAATGCCACTTCACCTATTTCATATATTAACACGTATTTAAACAATTCTTAAATAAAATCACTTTTAATTATACTTTAAAAATGATTTTATTACAAAGTTTTGATTTTTTATTTCATTACCACTGTATACTAGGTGATATTTTTTTATAAATTTAATCCTATATAATTTTTCACAATTAACTAGTATATATTTAAAAGCTTATATGCCTTCAGCATATAAGCTTTTATAATTTTCATATCATATATTAATGCAATTACATAATAAAAACATAAAACAAACCAAATCTAAAACTAAGATGTTTGTTTATTATTATAATAATTATAAATGTAAAATGGTACTCCGATAAGCATCAGTATGAATCCCCACATTACAGTTTCTGCTCCTGAACCATAAATAGTCCATATAGAATATGCAAATGCCAAAAGAGGTATTATTGATTTCTTTATAAATATTTTAAAATTAAATTTCTGCTCTTCTCTAAACATAAGCATCATTTCTGCACTTACTGCTAATAAATAAACAGGTAAAAATGACAATGTTGCTAATATAGTTATAAACGTAAAAGCAGATACCATGCTCTTTTGGTAATTCATCACAAGTAATATATTTACCAATACTGATCCAGCTATCAATGAATTTATTGGAGTTCCATACTTAGGATGTAATTTACCAAAAAATTTAGGAAACACTCCATCTATTCCTGCTGCATATGAAACTCTAGCTGTTGATAATAGCCATCCAATTGTTGTTCCTAAAATGCATATTATAACTGCGATTGTTAGTCCTTTCCCAATTGAGTGTCCAAATATATTAGTTAATATGTCTGTAAGTGGTGCTGTACTAGTTGAAAGCTGTAGATTTGACATAGCTCCCATACTTCCAACACTTATTAATATGTAAATAACAGATGCTATTATCATTCCATATATTGTGCTCTTTTTAACATTTTTTTCTGGATCTCTGATTTCTCCTGCTGTAACTGTAGAACTTTCCAAGCCTACAAATGCCCATAATGTTGATGTTGCCGCTAATGGAATTGTAGATAATCCCTTTCCTTGTGGCATAAGTGGCATTAAATTAATTTTATCAAAATTTAAGAAAGCTGCTATTATAAATACTCCAAAAAATGCAATCTTAAACACAGTAACAAAAGTTTGAATCTTTCCAGCTTCTTTAACTCCTACTATATTTAATATAGTAAAAATCCATAATAATGAGCTAGTGTATATTATTGATGCTAATGGATTTTGAAGTGCAGGTATAATGGATGCACTATAACTAGATAAAGCCACAATAATTGCAGCATTTCCAATCCAAGAACCATTCCAATATAACCATGCACTTAAAAAACCTGTAAATTCTCCGAATGCTTCTTTAGTATATTGATATGCCCCCCCAGTAGCTGGATATTTAGAACCTAAGTTTGCAAATGAAATTGCTATTAATATAGAACCTATAGTCGTTATAACCCATGCTATTATTGTTGCTAACGGGCCTGATACCTGTGCAAGGGTTGCTGGCAACATAAATACTCCTGAACCAATCATATTTCCACATACAAGCATAGTAGCCATAAATAGACTGATTTCTTTCTTCAAGTTGTTATTCTCCATTTTTTCCTCCTAATGTTGGACTGAAATCACAATATAAAATTTAACCTTTAACATTGTAATTTTATCAGCTTCTCATCATTTGTCAATGCATTGTCTAATGTTTATATACAGTTACACAATTTGATATTATTAAAATTTCTGTTTACAAAGTGTAATTTTATATTTTCATAATATTTCAATTTATAAATTGATTAATAATTAATAATTTATAGAATATATTTATAATTTTCTCTTTATTAGAAATTTATATACTATATTTCTTAATAATTTAACTACACTTCTTCTTTTTTTCCACATTTCTCATATAAAAGAACCCCTGTCCATTCACATAAGAATCCTAATACTGCGCCAATAAGTAATGATGGTATAAGATTCATCAAATCTCCATTAGCTGCAAATGTTGAAAATGATCCAACAAAAGCTCCTGGTATAAATGCAAGTACTTTAATTTTAGATTGTATACATAAGAAAAATGTAGTCACTATTGTCATGATTACTCCCGCTTGTGGAAAACCTAACATAGCTGATACCTTTATACTTAGCATTGCCCAAAATACTCCACTCAAATTTGTACATATAGCACTTTTAAATCCCTCTTTTTTACCACCTGCTGCAAAAAAAGTAGTACAACCTGCAAAACCCGCCCAAGCAATTAATCCTGCAGCATCAGCACCTATCATCCACGCACCACAAAGTATTGCTGTAGTTAATGATAATGAAAATAATGAACTCATTATTATTTCCTCCTATAATATTAATTTTAGGTTATTTTTTATTAAAATGTTTATTATAAAATGTATTTAACTATTTTATGATAAAAATAGCTGTGTTTAATCTTATGGATTTTTAACACAGCTATTATTATAAATGAATAATTAAAAAATTTATAGAATTATTTCTCTTTCTTCTCCATTATTTTTGAATTTTATTTCGCCCTTACCTATAGCTGTAACTGGACATACAAGTGCACATAAATGACATCCAACACATCTATCTTTATTTACTTCCGGCTTTCTTTCCTCTACATTCCATTTTATAGCTTGATGAGCACCATCATAACAAGAAATGTAACATCTACCACAGCCTAAACATTTTTCTTCATCAACTTCTGGATAAACTATATATTCTCTATCTAAATCTTCAGCTGGAATAATATTTTTAACAGCTATTCCAACCATATCTTCTAGCTTTTCAAATCCATGTTCTTCCATAAAATGAGATAACCCACTTATCATATCTTCTACTATTCTATACCCATATTGCATTACTGAAGTAGTAACTTGAAGATTACTTGAACCCAATAATATAAATTCTAAAGCATCTTCCCATGTTTCTATTCCACCAATTCCACTTATAGGAACACCTTGTAATTTTTCATTCTTAACAAGTTCATAAATAAATCTTAATGCTATTGGTTTTACAGCTTTTCCTGAATATCCTGAAACAGATGATTTAGCATTAACTACTGGTTTTGCAGTCATTGAATTTATATCAATACCAGTTATGCTTTTTATAGTATTTATTGTTGCAAGTCCTGTTGCTCCGCCTTCCATAGATGCAATAGCTGGTACTGACATATCTCCTATGTTAGGAGTCATTTTAGCTAGTATTGGTAAATGAGTACCTCTTCTAGTTGCTTCACAATATTTTTTAACAAGTTCTGGGTTTTGACCAACATCTGAACCCATTTCATGACTTGTCATTTGAGGACATGAGAAATTACATTCTATCATGTCAGCACCAGCTTCAGTTACAAGCTTTGCTAAGTCTTCCCACTCTTTTTCATTTTCTCCCATTATTGAAGCTACTACAACTTTAGTAGGATAATTTTCTTTTAATCTTCTTAAATCATCTAAATTTTGTTGTAATGGATGATCTGATATTTGTTCCATATTTTTAAACCCAACAAATGAAGTTGCTTCTTTTCTTAAACTATCAAAACGTGGAGAAACTTCATTAGGCATAAAGAAACCTATAGTTTTAAACATTACACCTGCCCACCCAGCTTCAAATGCTTTAGCACACATTTCATAGCAATTTCCTACTGGTGATGATGATAAGAAAAATGGATTTTCACATTTTACTCCACAAAATTCTATTGATAAGTCTTTGATAATACTCATTATCTAGCACCTTCTTTCTCATTTAAATATTGATCTATTTTTTCTGCTGCTTCTTTTCCTAATTTAAGTGCATAAACAACTGTTTTATCACCTTCAACTATATCTCCACAAGCAAATACTCTATCAATATTAGTTTTATATTCTTTAGTTAATATCATTCCTTTATCATTAAGCTCTATATTAGCTATTGAATTTACTTCTTCTTGTTCTTGTCCAATTGCAAATATAACATTTTCTGTAGGTATATCTAAGTTTGAGTCATCAAACATACCTACCCCTTTAAATCTTGAAACACTACCATTTTCTCCAATAATTTCTTCAGGCTTAATTCCTGTAAATATTGGTATATTTAAGTCTATTACTTCTTGAATACTCTTTCTTTCAGCTGGCATTTTTTCTATAGTTCTTCTATAAACTATTTTAACATCTCCTGCACCTAAGTTCTTAGCTGTCATTGCACAATCTATTGCAACGTCTCCACCACCAACAACTATAACTTTATTTCCTAATTTATATTGTCCAGTTGACTTTACTTCTGCTAAAAAGTCTGTACCATTAATTACACCATTTAAATCAGAACCATTTATTTTAACTTCTTTACTCCTTTGCATTCCACAGGCAATTAAAAATGCTTTATAGCCCTCTTTACTTAAAGAATCTATAGTAACATCTTTTCCAATGTTTACATTAGTTCTAAACTCTACACCTAGATTTTCTATATATTTAATTTCATTATCTACAACTACTTGAGGTAGTCTTTCTTCTGGTATTCCATAAGTTAACCAACCACCTAATTTTTCTTTTTTTTCAAATACTGTCACATTGTATCCTAATTGTGCTAATTTAGTTGCTGCTGCTAATCCACTTGGACCTGAGCCAACTATAGCAATTTTTTCTTTATTACTTTCTACTTTGTTTAGCATTTCCATCCCTAAAACGTTTTCATAATCAGTTAAATACTTTTGAAGCTTTGCAATTTCTATAGGCTTGTCTATATTTGTTCTACTACAAGCTCCTTCACAATATTTCTTGGTAGGACATACTCTGGCACACACTCCTCCAAGTATGTTGTTTTCTCTTATTGTCTCAACAGCTCCCTTTAGATTTCTAAAGCGAAGCGAACGAATAAATTTAGCTGGATTCGTTCCTATTGGACATGCTTGTGAGCACGGTGCATCATAACATAGTAAACATCTTGAAGATTCCTCTATCGCAAATACTGGACTGATTAATTCTTCATTGTTTTTTTTCATTTTATTATTTTTATACAAAATGATCCCCCCTAAGTTGTGTATCGACAATATTAACTTAATATTTAAGAAATACTATTAAGTTAATCTTATGATGTTATAATTATATCATAAATAAATACAATGTTTTACTTTGCACTTTCTTGTTATGTTAATGTTTACATTGACTATTTGTTAAAATAATTATTTTTTAGATACTCTATTGTAACTTCTTTCTTTTTTATACACTATATTTATGTTTTTTATATTTTTGTATATTATGTAAAATGTTTCAACTAAAACAAAATTATCTATTAAAACAATAATTATGTTATTCTAATAGATAGTTTATTTTAATTTATGACTATTTATATCAATAATTTGTATATCATATAAGTCATTATTTAATTATATTTCCTGAGAAATAATGGGATTTTTATAAATTCCTAAAGAATAAAAAAATCTATACGTTTGTTCTTTGCCATCTAACAAACATATAGATTATACTAAGTATTTGAGTTATTTTGTTTTTTCATTAGATTTTATACAAAATAATATAAAATTTAATTAGTTTATACATAATACAATACACTTAGCTTTTTATTTTTGAGTACTTTTTTAATCATTTTTTTAGATTTTGTTCTTCTTTCCCAGTATCTGTAATATTGCTTACGGAACCATTATTCTTATCTTTTGAAGTTTCATTATTTTTATCTTCTGTTTCTTCATTGTTTGTTGTATTATCCCCTGGCTTAATTTCCTCTATTGGAGGTAATACTATTTCTGGCTTTGTTTCTGGAACTTCTTCAGGATCCTTCTTTATTTCAGACTCTTTATTATCTTCTATTGGCTTTTGTACTTCTGGAGTAATTTCTTTTATTGTTTCTTCAATTTTATCTTTTTTAGGTATTGTATTATTTTCTAAAGTATTTTCTGGTTTATCACTATATTTATCATCTGATAAATTATTATTTATTTCTGGTTTTTCTGAATTTTGTGCATTATCAGCTTTCCAGTAAATACAATTTTCTTTATCTTTTATTAAAGAAGTAATTTCTTTAACAGGAATATTTTCAATTTTAGATTTTACAGTTTCATCAGCTGAAAGAGAAACTTCATATCTTCCTAAACTTATACCTTTAGTTTTTGCTTCTTCCACCGCTTCTTTACTACCTTTTACATAAGTTACATTTTCAGTTTTAAAAGTTGTTTTAATAGCATCTTGTATTTGATTTTCGTAATTTTCATCTTCATGCTTATCTAATAATGCAAAAGCAACTAATACTTCTCCCGTTTCACCTAAATATTCTTTTTCAACTAGAATAGCCTTTATACCTTCTATTCCTTTGTCTATTTCTAGACCATTTATACTTGAAAAATCAATATTTTTGCCGTCCTCATTAACACCTTCAACAGCTACTATTTTCTTCTTATTATTAACCTGTATTTGAATACTTGGATTTATATCTAAGCTTACTACAGCATATGCTTTGTTAAATGCTAATGGTTGAAAGAACGTAAATATAAGTAAGAATAATGCTGCAAATGTTCCAAATGTTTTGAATAAGCTAATTTTATTAACACTTCTATTTTGATTAATATTAACTAAATCTTCTTCAAAGTAAAATATCTTTTGTCCTAATTTCATACCATCTTTTACTTTGATGCTCTCTATGCTACCCGTATCATTCATTACTATTGCATATTCTTTTTTTATTTCCATTATTATTCCCTTACTCATGATTATCACCTACTTTCTGATCCAATTTTTTAGTGTCTTAAGATTTTTCTTAAATATAATTACTACTGAAATTATAAATTTTTTGCTTCGTTTCACTACTTTTTCAGTAACAGAAAATCTAAGTACAATTTTCTTAATTGGTAATCTTTTTTTAACCTCCATAAAAGTTGTTAGTTCTTCTACTTCACTTATTTGCTTTGCTAAATTCATAGCATTTTCTCGTGTTGCTCTTTGCTTAGGCGCTTCTTCCACTAAATCTTCAAATGTAAAGCCATATAACATTATTTCTGATTTTAATATATTTATGTCATCAACTAATAATCCATTATCTTCTTCTTCTAAATATTCATCTTGAATTTCTATTCCCTTTTCAACCAGTTCTTCAATAGATGAACATGAATGTTTATTTTGGCTTTTTAAATAATTTTTAATTCTACTTGATATAACAAGCTTTGCGAATGGTAAGAAATAACCTTTATTTTTCTCATATCTTTCAATAGCCTCACAAAATGCAAGTAATGCAATACTTAGTTCTTCATCATTTTCACAAGACACATATTTTCCAGTAACATCAGATATGCTTTTAATTATAAAAGGCATATGTTGTTCTATTAATTGATTTACATCAAGGTCTTGTCCAATATTTAAATCTTCTAAAACACATTCGAGCATATTTAAGCTCCCTTCCTGTTCATTATTATATACAAAAAATATTAGTATTTTCGGTACTTTTTATTTCCAATGAATAAAATTTTCTAAAATATAATACATTGTATTACTTCATGCTTATATATTACCATATATTTTTTAATAAAGTAACAAGTAACAAACATATTTTATATGTACTAATTTTAATTAAATTAAAATTCAATCTTTTATTTAATTCTTTATAAATAAAAATCTTTTATTTATGATAAATTCTCACTAAATTTACGTATTTATTTTTTTAAATATAAAAATACTGCTAGGACTAATTAAAATCCTAGCAATATTATTAAAAATTATAATTTATTTATAACTTCTATTAAAAGTTTAATGATGCTGTTTATATAATTTCTACATATAAATATTATAATCAAAATAACAGCTTAATAGTTTTATATAAATATCTCTAATGTCCCAAATATCTTTAAAATTAGTATCATCTAAATATTGTCATAATAATTATCACCATAATATTCTCTTCTATTATATTTTCCTTGTTTATAAATATTATTTCTATTTTCTATTTTCTTTAGATTCATTTCTATCTTATTAAAATACTGTTCTTTTTGATTTAACTCATTTTCTTTTTCTTTAAGTTTAATTTCTTTTTCTTTAAGTTTAATTTCTTTTTCTTTTATATTAATTTCTTTTTCTTTTATATTATTTTCTTTTTTATTAATTTCCATTAAAAAACGATTCAAATTTTCTTGTTTTTCTTTAAGTTTAATTTCTTTTTCATTAATATAAATTTCTCTTTCTTTTATATTGATTTTTTCCTCTTTTACATTTAATTCTCTTTCTTTTATTTCTAACTCTTTTTCTTTTACTTTACTCATAAAGTCATAAGATGAATCCTTATAAGATTCCTGTTGCATTTCTTTTTCTTGCCTATCCTTTTGCTGTATATCTTTTTCTTGTTTATCGGTTTCTTTTCTTATTGATGTTGATTTATAATGCATTTCATTTCTATTATCATTTACCGAAGTTGAAAAAGTTATTAGTGCCATAAAGGCTGCCCCCTTAATCCATTAATATATAGTTATGATAAATTTACTTCATCTATAGCTAAATAGCCATGCATAGCTACGGGACTAGTTGGTTTTGAAATGGAAGCTTCAAAAACAATTGTTTCAGTTACTGTAATTATATATTGATGATGTTCCCAGTCATCACTAATATATGGTACCGAATGTGTAAAAGTATCTCTAACAACCCCATCTGTATTTTTTATAACTACTTTAGCTACAGCTGGATCTGACTGTGGTCCTTCTGTCAAATGGAAGAATGCATAATAATCTATTACCTGTCCAACTACAACATCAACACTTTGTTTTAGTATAGCGCTTTCATTAACCTTACCTGATCTTAATAAAGCAAAACATTTACTATCTTTACCTTTTAATTCTTTATTTTCACCATCCTTTTTATATTTAAATTCATCTGTGGCTTTAACAAATCCAGCAGGTATATCTATTTTAGTCCATCCATCAAGACTACATTTTCCTTCAACTTCAAATCCTCCGTTGACAAAATCGTCTCCTGGTTCTGGTTCTGGACCTGGTTCATTACAATCTTCAAATTCAACTTGAAATAAAATTGATGCACAAAATACTGAATGGCAAGGTAAACAGAAATCTCCATAGTACTCTTCTGACTCATCACAACATTTTCTTACTTCTAGGATATATTCAACTCCACCGTCAAAACTATCTCCCTTTTCAACTACTTTATCATCTGTAATATTATATATTATAAAATCACAATTTGTACAAATATCCATCACTTTTAAAGATGCTTTTTCAATAAGAGTAAGATCTAAAGTATCTCTCACAGTTGATTGTGAGTCAATTGGATGATAAGTTTCTTCTCCGTAATTTCCGAATACTAACAAAAATCCAATATCATCACCTTTACCTGGATTACATGGTTCTATCGAACATCCACAATCTCCTTCAGAATATACGTATTTATATGAAAACACTTTAATTTCTTTTTTTATGGTTATAGGTTTTACATTTTGCTTAAAGCAATTTAAATCCTTATTATAAAAGTTAGCTATATTTCTATAATTTATTTTTCCATCTGTAGGCATAATTATTCTCCTTATCTTTTTTTAATGAAATTATCGTAAAATTTATTACTACACTATATGTTAATAAGAATAAAATTGTTACATTAATAAGCCCTTATATGAATTGTCCTAAAATTTTCATATAAGGGCTCTAGATAATACATAAAAATATTACCAGAATTAATACATAATTAAGTTCCTCGTAATATTTAAATCAATAAGCTTACTTCTTATATTTATACTTAAAGTTAAGGATGTGTTACTGTTACTGCATCTATAGCTAAATGTCCATGTGGAGGTTCAGGTTTATTCACATCTTTAACACTTGCTTCTAAAGTAATTCTTCCACATACTGTAACATCATAATAATAAGGTTCCCAACCTGTACTAACATAATGTGCTTTTTGGGTTACTATAGTATCTATTATATCGCCATTAGAGTTTTTAATAACTATTACTTGAGCTTCATCAGGCCAACCTGGGAAATCTGGTAAATCGAAAAATGCATAAAAATCTATTCTATCGCCTTGCTTAACGTCAAATGTTTGCTTTAATATGCTCTTAACCCCATCATCTCCGCTTTTCAACAAAGCGAATCCACAATCACCATCTTGAGGTGTTAAATTAAAACCAGCACTACTAGTGTAAGATGATACTGCTTGTACAGTTCCTCCTCCACTTGCTGGTATTGCAATCCAACCATCTAAACTTGGTTCTTCTCCTTCACAGAAGCTACCATTTTCTAAATCTAATCTAGTACAAGGTTCAAACTCAACTTGGAATAAAATTGATGCACAAAATACTGAATGACAAGGTAAGCAGAATGCTGCAGTACAATTTTCGTCATTTTCATCACATTCTCTTATTTCAAGAGTATAAACATTTCCACCTACAAATTCAGTTACTCCTGGAATAACTTCTGTTCCTCCACCTGTTCCTGGTGTTAAACCTGTAATATCAAAAATTTTAAAATGACAATCTGCACAAATGCTCATTACTTTTAAAGATGCATTGTAGATATTTGAAAGATCTAAAATATCTATTACTGTTGAATCTGTTGGATTAAGTGGAGAATAAGTCTCTTCTCCATAGTTTCCAAATACTAATGTAAATCCAATATCGTCACCTTTTCCTGGATAGCAGTTTTCTCGACAATTACAATCTGCTTCTGAATATACATATTTATATGAAAATACTTTTGTTTCACTTTTTATAATTATAGGGACTTCATTTATTTTAAAACAATTTGAACTGGTATCATAAAAACTAGCTTGATTAAGATAATTTACTTTTGCCATACTTATATTCTCCTTTAATACATAACTTTTTAGCATTATTTATTTGCTACTTTAATTTATGTCGAAATAGGTAGATTTGTTACTCTTTTATTGAATCTTGTTCATAAAAAAATATCTAAAGTAATTGATATAATCTTTTTACTTTAGATATTCTTTAATTATTTACTTATATTTCATAATTTGATAATTTATATTTTCGCTATGTTTTAAATAGATCCAGTAACTCATACTTATTTAATTTATTAAATAATCCTTCCTCTTTTAGCTCTCCAGTTATTACATCTTCTATTAAGGCTTTTTTATCATCTTGAAGCAATAGTATCTTTTCTTCTATGCTTTCTTTTGTTATTAATTTAATTACTCGAACTACGTTTTTTTGTCCAATTCTATGAGCTCTATCTGTGGCTTGATCTTCTATTGCTGGATTCCACCATGGGTCAAAATGTATTACCATATCCGCTGAAGTTAAATTTAATCCAGTTCCTCCAGCTTTTAAAGAAATTAAAAATATTTTTATATCTTCATTATTATTAAATTCATGTGCAAGTCTAATTCTTTCTTTTGAAGGCGTACTTCCATCTAAATATAAATAAGAAATTTGTTCACCTTTAAGTTCATCACAAACTTTATGTAGTACAGATGTAAATTGAGAAAAAAGAAGTATTTTGTGCTTATTCTTTATGGATTTTTTTATCAATTCTTTTGCTACATTAATTTTTCCACTTCCGCCATCATAATCCTCAACAATTATAGATGGATCTAAACAAAGCTGTCTAAGTCTTGTTAAATAAGCAAATATAGCCATTCTATTATTTTTGCTATCAATTTGTTTTAACTTATCCTGTATATCTTTAATATAAGTTTTATATATTTTCTTTTGATTCTTTGTCATCTCTACAAAAAATCTATCTTCTATCTTATTAGGCAATTCTTTTATAACATCTTTTTTCAATCTTCTTAATATATATGGATTTATCATTATTCTTAATTCTTGTTTTGATTTTTCATCATTATTTATAAATTTCTTCGAAAATTCATCTTTACTAAAAAGATATCCTGGCATTATAAAATCAAACAAAGACCATAAATCAAGCAAATTATTTTCAACTGGTGTTCCTGTTAATGCAAATCTAATCTTGGCCTTTATTCCCTTAACTACTTCTGTTACTTTTGCCTTAGGATTATTTATATTTTGTGCTTCATCTATTATTAAATAATCAAATTTCATACTTTCATATTTTAAATAATCATTTCTTAAAGTTCCATAAGTTGTAATTATCAAATCATATTTTTCAATATCATCTAATACTTTGTTTCTAGCTTTTAAATCTCCATGTATAATTCCTACTTTTAAACTAGGGGCAAACTTTTTAAACTCTTCATCCCAATTATATATTAATGATGTTGGAGTTATAACAAATGCTTTCCTATTTGGTTCTGAAAGTAAAAATGAAATTATTTGAATAGTTTTACCAAGTCCCATTTCATCAGCAAGTATTCCTCCAAAACCTAGTTTACTTAAATTTTTAAGCCATCTATATCCTTTAACTTGATATCCTCTTAAAGTAGCATTAAGATTACTTGGAATAAATATTTTCTCATCATCCAAATTCTCTAGCTTATTTAAAGCTTCTTTAAATATCTCTACTCCGTTAACATTATATTTTTTACTATTTAATTTTTCATTTAAATAATATAATTTATTATTATCAACTATATAAGAATTGTTTTCACTCATTATATCTATATTTAAATTTTCTATAATTCGTAAAAAGTTTATTATGTCTCCATCTTCTAAATTAACAAAACTCTCATCATTTAACTTAATATAACTTTTCTTCTCTTTCCATGCTAAATATATTGCATTTAAATCATTATTACTAAAATCACTTAATGAAAAAGAAAAATCGATACCTTCTTTGTTTTTGTTTAAATCATAATTAATAAATGATCCATTAAATAAAGTAAATAATTTTTCATCTTTTAAATCACTTACTTCTCCAATTTTTTTAATTTTGTTTATTCCATTTTTTAAAAACTCATAATATTCATCATCATTTCCTTGAAATATAAAATCACCAGAACTATAAAAAAATCTAAATTTATTCATTTCACTTTCAATACTTCTAACTTTTCTAGATCTTTTAATTATAAAGTTAGAATTTATATTATCATGGTTATAATCTAATTCTAAATTTTCTCTAATTATTTTAACTTTAATAATTCTATCATTATTCCTATTTATTAAATTAAATTTGAAACTTATTAATTTATCCAAATCATCGATAATATCTTGTTCAATATTTATATCATGAGAAATCTCATTTAAGACTTCTATTATTTTATTTATATCTTCTATATAAGTATCTTTAGATAAAATAATCTCTCCGTATTCCTTTAAATCTTCATAAAATTTAATATAACTCTGCAAGTGCTTTATAGGAGATATGTATATATTTCTATCATATAAAAAAGCATTCATTTTTTTATTTAATGGTATAGGAAAAACTTTTTTTGTTTTCAATATATAATCTTCTTTTAACTTTTTAAAAGTGAAACTAATTGGCAAATTAGTAGTTTTTATATCACACAAATAGTTTTGATAATTATATTTAAACTTTATTTTCTTTTTATTTATAAGGTTTAAAAATCTTCTTATATTTTGAGGAAATATTTTTATATTCCCAGTATTGAGTTCTAATCTACAAATACTTAAATATTCTTCTAGAAATTCTATTAATTCTTCATCATCTTCATTAAAGTAATATTTCTTATGGCTATATATAAGTCCTTTTGCTATATAAAAATTTTCTTTTTTTATATAGCTAGAAATAAATTCCTTCATATTAACTAAATACTTTGTTTTACTTCCTATTAAAAAACTTGCTTCAAAATAATCTTCATTTTTATCCTTTACTTCATTTACTACTACATCTATCGCTAAAAGTTCTTTATTATTTTTTTCATCTAATATATATTTAACATTTTCTTTTTTAACATTCTCTATTTTATTTTTATTACTTTGTTTTTTAACTTGATCAAAAAATGTTAATATTATAGCTACTAAATGCTCGCAAATTACTATCCCATCTAAATCTTCATCATATTTTTCTTTATGACATTCACATTTAGCTAAAGTAACTTTTCCATTTTTCAAATCTAATCTTAAATGTGGATTATATTCTTTAAGTTTATCATCTTTTATTTTTCCATATATGTTATATAAACTTTCAATCTTTTTTCCATTAAGTCTAACCAATTTCTTATCAGTTATAATATCTTTTCCCCTTGTTAAACTTATTTTAGATATACTTTTTAATAACTGTGATTCCAAATCTAATAACTTCAAATTATCACCACCTCAAAAATCCTAAATAAGCCTAAATAATCCAATATTGGTTTACTTAAGCAAATTATAAATATTAAAAGGAGCTTAGAGACCGGCGAAGGACACTCTAAGCTCCATAATTAGCACTTTACGTACCAACTGCCCATTTAGAATAACATAATTCTTATTTAATAGCAATATATTTTTTATTTAAACTGTGCTTTAGATTAACACATTCCTCCATTTCCTCCACCGCCTCCACAGGCGTTCATATTGTTATTATTGTTCATATTGTTATTATTAGCATTTTTTCTTGCATAATTAGATGCAAATTCCATTACTTTAGCTTGAAGTTTATTTAAGCTATCTAAATATTCTATATTGTTAGGTTCTATTTCTGTTGCTGTTTTTAAATATACTAAAGCTGTATCAAACCATCCTTTTTGTACAGCTATAAAGCCTTGCAAATAATTCCATTCTGCTGAAGTTTTATCATCTGCAACATTAAGCTTAGCCTCTGCTTCTAGAAAATTATTTTTTTCTATTAAAGACCTAACTTCCTTGTACAAATTTCCATTAATAAGTACATCATAAGCTATGTTCACGTCTTTTAATATAGATTGATTATTTTCATTTTGCTCATTTTCATTGTAACTTTCTACTATCTGTTGGTATTTTTCTTTAATATCATCTTTACTTGCACCTTCATTCAAACCTAATACTTTATATGGATCCAAATTAATAACACTCCTCTAAAAATTTCTTTATTCCTTAATATTAAATATATTTTTCATATTTAATATTATTACATCCCTTATTTTTATTTATGAGTTAGTTCTTAATTAATTTAAAAAAGTTATTAATATATGTTTTTTTATATTAGGCTATATTTTAGTAGCGTTTTTATACATTTAATACAGAGTCTTATATTAAAAAGTATTTTTTTAATATCACTGCACGTATAGTTTCATATTTTATATATGGTGGAAGCTGTTTTTTTATTGCGCTTATTTTTTCATATCCAATTTTTTCACATACATCACTAATTAAATTTTCTTCTTCTTCATTATAAAATTCTTCTAACTCCAAATTAAACTTACTTTCTCCAAATTCTTTAATATAATCTGTTGCATATCCTAAAATAGTTGATATTGAAACCTCTATTTCATCACATATTTCATTTAATTTTCTTCCTTCTTTTAACATGTCAATTGCAATTTCATTGTCTTCTCTATTTTCCCCATCAATAATTACTTTTCTTCTTTTCCTGTCCACCCATTTTATTTCTATATTATTCTCTAAAACATATTCACTAACTATTGAAACTAGCTTTTCTCCATATAAAGAAATTTTCTTTGGACCAATTCCGCTTATATCTTTTAACTCATCAATATTAATAGGATATCTTCCACTTATCTCTTTAAGTGAATTTTTAGAAATTATCATTTTAGGAAGTGTATTTTCCTTTTTAGCTTCTTCACATCTAATTTCATCTAGCTTATTAAATAACTCTTCATTTGTATTAATGTCTAAATGAACACTTTCCATTTTAACTTCTTCTTTTTCCTTTATTTCATTTGATATTTCAATATTATTTTCTTTTACAAATTTCTTTATTTCATTTTCAAATATTTCACCATATTTTTTATACTTTATTTCTCCAACACCTGATATATTTAACATTTGTTCCTTATTAACTGGATATTTTACTGTCATTTCTTTTAATGTAGCATCTCCAAATATAACGTATGGAGGTACCCCATTTTCTACAGAAATTTCTTTTCTTATTTCCTTAAGTATTGAATATAATTCATTATCCTCTCTAGCCTTCTTTTCAATTTTAAATTCTTTAAATACAACTTTTTCTTCTGACTTTAATACATTCATTGATCTTTGATTCAATCCTAAAACAGGATACGTTCCATTAACGACAGATATATATCTATGTGATATTAAAGTATTAATAAAATTTTTAAGTTCATCATTTGAATAATCTTTCATTATTCCATAAGTTGATAATTCATTAAAGTTAAATTGTATAACTTTTTTATTCTTAGAGCCTCTAAGAACATCAACTAACATACCAGAACCAAATTTATTTTTCATTCTATATATACATGAAAGAACCTTTTGCGCATCTATAGTTTTGTCTACTAATTCTCCTTCATTTAAACAATTACTACAGTTGTTACAATTATGATCATAAATTTCTCCAAAATAGTCTAGTATATATTTCCTGTAACATTCATTGCTGTATACAAAATCAGTCATTTCATTAAGTTTTTTATATTGATTATTTTTTCTATCAATATTTTCAATAGATTGCTCTATTAAATACTTTTGTATTTGAACATCTTGAGGTGAGAATAATAAGATACACTCACTTTTTTCTCCATCTCTTCCTGCTCTACCTATTTCCTGATAATAACCTTCTATATTTTTAGGCATATTATAATGTACTACAAATCTTATATTTGGCTTATCTATTCCCATTCCAAAAGCATTAGTTGCTACCATAATATTACTTCTGTCATATATAAAATCTTCTTGATTTTGCTTTCTATCATTTTCTGATAATCCTGCATGATATTTAGTAACTGAGAATCCATTATGATTTAGTTCTTCATGTATTTTATCAACTTCTTTTCTAGTTGCTGCATAAATTACTCCTGAAGATTCCTTATTATTATTTATATAATTATGCAAGTATAATTTTTTATCTCCAGATTTTATTACATTTATAAGTAAATTTTCTCTATCAAATCCTGTAATAAAAATTTTAGGTTTATTTAAGTTAAGAAGTCTTATAATATCTTCTCTTACCTCTTCTGATGCTGTCGCTGTAAATGCTGTAATTATAGGTCTTTTTTTAAGTAACTTAATAAAACCAGACACTTTTGTATAGCTTGTTCTAAAATCATGTCCCCATTGAGAAATACAATGCGCTTCATCTATAGCAATTTGAGATATACTACATTCTGAAATAACATTTAAAAAATTAAGTGATTCTAATCTTTCTGGCGCTATATATAATATTTTACATTGACCACTTTTAATATTTTCTATAACTTGATTTTCTTCACTACTGCTTATTGAGCTATTAATAAACTCACCATCTATCCCCATATCTTTTAATGCATCTACCTGATCCTTCATTAAAGAAATAAGAGGTGAAATAACTATTGTAAGTCCTTCAAATATAAGTGCTGGAATTTGATAACAAATTGATTTACCACCACCTGTTGGCATTATGGCTAATACATCATTTCCATCTATAATATTTGAAATTATATTTTCTTGCCCTTTTCTAAAAGACTTATATCCATAATACTTTTCTAAAAATTCTAATTCTTTGCTTTTCATTTAAATAAATCTCCTTAAAATACTACTTTCTTATTTTGCCATGTTTTATTAGATTATTGATATATTTAAAACACAGTGCAGGAATAATAGTGCGACATATAATTAATTTTAACTTACCAATATTAATTATAGCCTTTTATATTATATATTAATATCTATTCCCACATTATAAAATCTATTAACATATAAATTTTAGTAAAATTTTATAAGGAATCAACTAAAAAGTATTTTTAGTTGATTCCTCTACTTATTTTTATTATTGCCTTATATCATAAAATCAAGACCCTAAAGTTTATTTATATCATTGCATTTTCTCTATACTTTTTAGTTTTGGTTTTCCTTCAACAGGAACATAAATATATACTTTTACAAGTTCAACTTTTAATTTTGAAATGTCACTTGTTGATCCACATATAAACATATAGTTTGTTCCATCTACAACTTGACTACAGACTGTTATAGGTGTAAATATTCTATCTATATTTTCTTTAAGAGCGGTTTTAAGAACTTCTCTATCTTGCTTTCTTACATACCTATGAACATTCCATTCATTTAAACACTTCTCCATCTTCACACCTCCATATTATATTACCTTTATAAAAAAATATTGTATTTTTGCACATAATTTATTCTTTCTTATTATATTGTTTAAATAGCTGATTAGTATACACTGTAGCCCCTGTAACTAAAATTCCCTGTATCGCTGCATTTATATTAAATCCTAATAAAAGCATTCCCCCTACAATTCCAATAATCAATAAAATAAATGGTATAAATTTATTAGGAATACTCTCTGTACCCCTAATTATCATGCCTACTATATACAATGCAGGTATTAGTATTAATGCATTTTGTGATATATAGGTCATAAAATCCATAAAAATTCCTCCTAATGTTCTTAATTAAATTTTTCTAGTTATAGTAAGCCTATAATAAATTTTAATTTCTCCTTTAATTACTTTTCTAATCTAAAATTTTATTTCTTTAATATAATATGAATAAGCCTTTCTCTTTGTACACAACAAAAAACCAAATTAAAAAGATTATAATTTTTTTAATTTGGCTTAACAATATGTCTATTTATAATAATAATTTGTTTATTGTTTTATTGCTTTTACTATATAACTATCTTTAAGAATATTAATTTAGTCGTCACTACATACACAGAAACTATGTTGCAATTCTATATATTCATGCCAGCTTAAATTTTTTAGATATTTATCATAATGAACTTCGTTACAAAAACAACCTACTTTATTTTCTAAAAGTTCATTATTTAATCCTTTTTTACAATAAAAACACTGCTTTTTCATATTATCACTTCCACTTACAATATATTTATAAACATATAATATATTTATACGTTTACTCTTTCATTATATTTTAATCAATTATAACCTATTATATAAGTATATTTTAAATTTTAACTAAAATAAAAGTCATTAATTTAAATCTCTCAATCTTTTGATTAAGAAAAAATAAATTAATGACTTTATATAAACTTATCTTAAATATTAGTTGAACAATAATATTTTTCAAATAAAGTTACTTTAAGAATTCTCAATTTTCAATCTATACTTAAGTCATAATTAAAAGCCTAAAAAATATCTTTAAAAATCGCTTTATTTTATATCAAAATTATTAATTTGAAAATGTTTGAGTTCCCATATATTTATTGTTATCTTTATCGTAAATAACACCTACTCCAACCTTATTATAAGAAGGATTCATCATATTTTCTCTATGACCTTGTGAATTCCACCATTGATTAAATAATTCTACTGGATCGTATGTATTATATGCAATATTTTCACCAGTTGTATTATATTTATATCCTATTGTTTGTAACCAGTTTATCCATTTAGTTCCATCTGGATTTGTGTGGTCAAAATAATTATATTGAATCATATGGTCACTTTTATATCTAGCAACTTGTAATAAAGTATTATCCATAGTTAATGGTTGTAAACCAGCTTGTACTCTTTTTTCATTCATTAATTGAAGGATTTTATTCTCAGCACTACTTTGTATGCTTATAGAATACTTTTCTGGTAATTTGCTTAATCCATTAACATTTACAGAATCTCCATTTGTAGATGGTAAATTTTCTTGTGTATTTCCTGGTTGTTCAGGCTTAACTGTGCCGCCATCTCCATTATTGTCCGGATTTGTTGTATCTTTTCCTGGTACATTCGGAACTGTAACATCATTATTTGATCCATTGTCATTTCCTGGTGCATCTGGAACTGTAACATCACCATTTGATCCTTTATCACTTACTGGTACATTCGGAACCGTAACATCACCATTTGATCCATTGTCACTTCCTGGTACATTCGGAACTGTAACATCACCATTTGATCCATTAGTATCTGTTCCTGGCTTACTATTGCATGTCACCCATCCAAATTTCAAATTACAGCTTGTATTATTATTTTTTATATAATCACTTATTTGTATTTGTCCATTTGAACCTAAACAGAACCAAGTACCATAAACTTTACTCCAACATTTAGTTGTAGCATAATTATTAGTAGTATTATTTTTTCCTGCTGCGGATACCCCTAATGGACTTAGGCTAGTAATTGTTGCTATCGCTACAACCCCTCCTAGTATTCTTCTTAAAAAAGCTTTCTTCATTAGTTTCTCTCCCTCGCTATTTTTTTTTGGATATATGTGTAAATTTCAATATAATCCTTTTTAATTAACTCTTTTTCATATATTCAAATTTATTACAACATCCTTGTGTTCAATACTAACATATCCATGACATTTTTCAACCAATGAAGACAAGCTTTAGAATGATTTATCTTCTTTTTATTATAAAATTCTTCAAAAATTCTAAAGAATGCTCCTTTATTTTAGTGCAAAGCATACATTATACTAAATTTTATATAAAAATATTTGAAAATTTTGTATTTTTTAATATCTTACATATAAAGAAATGGCTATATTACTTATATCATTATAGTAATATAGCCATTGTATTTTTTATATATTTTATTTTTGAGATGCTAACTTTCTTATTCTTGAGATGCTAATTTTTTATAATTATTATATCTTTCTAAAGCATCCTCTTCTGTCTTTTTAAATAGATCTTCTGATATTTCTGGGAATACTTTGGCAAGTGAAGAATATCTAACTTCACCCATTAAAAATTCCCTAAAGTTTTCTTTTGGTTCTTTTGAATCTAGTGAAAATGGATTCTTAACTCCTTTTAATGTAGGATTATATCTATAAAGACTCCAATATCCACATTCAACTGCTTTCTTTTCTTCCTCTTGAGAATTTGACATTCCGATTTTTATTCCATGACTTATACAAGGTGCATAAGCAATTATTAATGACGGTCCATCATATGCCTCTGCTTCTGCTATTGCTTTAAGTGTTTGATTTTTATCTGCGCCCATAGATATTTGTGCAACATATACATAACCATAAGTCATAGCAATCATACCTAAATCTTTTTTCTTAGTTCTCTTTCCTGATGCTGCAAATTTAGCTATTGCAGCTGTTGGTGTAGATTTAGAAGATTGACCTCCTGTATTTGAGTATATTTCTGTATCAAATACTAATATATTTATATTTTCTCCCGATGCAATAACATGATCAAGTCCTCCAAAGCCTATATCATAAGCCCAACCATCTCCACCAAATATCCATTGAGATCTCTTAACTAAGAATTCCTTATCCTTTAATATAACTTTTGCAAATTGATTATTTTCTTTTTCAAGTACTTCTATAACTTTATTAGACCTATCTCTACTTCCTTCACCACAGTCTTTATGTTCTAACCAATCTTTTAATACTTCTTTTGCATTATGAGGCATATCAGATTTCAAAGCAAGTTCAATATTATTAGCTATTCTTTCTCTTATAGCTTTAACTCCTAAATACATACCGTATCCAAACTCAGCATTATCTTCAAATAATGAATTTGCCCATGCCGGACCATGTCCTTGTTGATTTTTTGTATAAGCTGTAGCAGGTGCTCCTGCAGCCCAAATTGATGAACATCCTGTAGCATTTGCTATCATCATTCTATCACCAAACAATTGAGTTACAAGTTTAGCATATGAGGTTTCTCCACAACCTGCACAAGCTCCTGAGTATTCAAGAAGTGGTATTTCAAATTGACTTCCTTTTACAGTATTTTTATTCATAGGATTTTTATTAGTTACTTTTTCGACTGTATAATTCCAAACTTCTATTTGTTCATGTTGAGAAGCTTGAGGTTTCATAACTAATGCTTTTCCTGGTGCTGGACATACTTCAGCACAATTTCCACATCCTGTACAATCAAGAGGGGTTACTCCTATTGAATAATATAATTTTTCATCACTCTTTAAAGCTTTTGGCTCAACAAGTTTAATAGATGATGGTGCTTTTAATTTTTCTTCATCATTTAATAAAAATGGTCTTATTGTAGCATGTGGACACACATATGAACATTGATTACATTGTATACATTTTTCTGGTAGCCATTCTGGAACATTCACTGCAATTCCTCTTTTTTCATAAGCAGTAGTTCCTGCCATAAATGTACCATCTTCAATATTATGCTTTACAAAAGTTGATACTGGTAAAGAATCACCTTCTAATCTATTCATAGGATTTACTATTTCCCTTATAAAATCAGGTAACTCTTCATTATGTTCTTTTTTATCATCTATAACATTTTTCCATCCAAATGGTATTTCAATTTTTATTACACCTTCAACGCCAGCATCAATAGCATCATGATTCATTCTAACTACTTTTTCGCCTTTTTTACCATATGTATTTACAACAGCTTCTTTTAAATACTTAACTGCATCTTCAACAGGTATAATGTTTGTTATTTTAAAAAATGCAGATTGCATTATCATGTTTATTCTTCCACCAAGTCCGATATCTTGAGCTATCTTAATTGCATTTATTGTATAGAATTCTATATCATTTTCTGCTATAAATTTCTTCATACTTGCAGGTAATTTTTCTTCTAATTCTTCTTTATTCCATATTGTATTTAATAAGAATCTAGAATTTTTCTTCAATCCTTTTAATACATTGTATTTATAAACATATGATTGATTATGACAAGCAATAAAATCTGCTTTATCTATTAAATATCTTGATTTTATAGGTTCTTTACCAAATCTTAAATGAGATACCGTAATACCACCAGATTTTTTAGAATCATAATCAAAATATCCTTGAGCATACATATCAGTATGATCTCCTATAATTTTTATAGCACTTTTATTTGCACCTACAGTACCATCTGATCCTAATCCCCAAAACTTACAAGAAGTAGTTCCTTCTGGTATAGCATCTACTCCCTTGTGTGGCTTCAATGATTTATTTGTTAAATCATCAGTTATTCCTATTGTAAAGTCATTTTTTGGTTCATCATTAAGTAAGTTATCAAAAACAGCAGCGATATGTTCAGGTGTAGGGTCTTTAGATCCTAATCCAAATCTACCTCCAACAACAATAGGAGCGTCTTTTTTACCATACAAACTTCTAACTACATCTAAATATAAAGGTTCTCCTATTGATCCTGGTTCTTTAGTTTTATCTAAAACAGCAATTTTCTTAACACTTTCTGGTATTGATTTTAATAATTTCTCTACTGAAAATGGTCTATATAATCTAACCTTTACTAAACCTACTTTTTGTTTATTATTATTTAAATAATCAACTGTTTCTTCTATTACATCATTTACACATCCCATTGATATTATTATTCTATCAGCATCTTTTGCACCATAATAATCAAAACAATGATATTCTCTACCTGTAAGCTTAGTTATTTCATTCATATACTCCTCTACTATATATGGAATATCATCATAAGATTTGTTTACTGCTTCTCTTGTTTGAAAATATATATCTGGATTTTGAGCTGTACCCCTAGTTACTGGATGATTAGGGTTTAATGCATTCTTTCTAAATTCATCAATTGCATTATAATCAACGAGTTTAGCTAATTCATCTTGCTCAATAACTTCAATTTTTTGAATTTCATGAGATGTTCTAAATCCATCAAAAAAATTCACAAATGGTATTTTTCCTTTTATAGCTGCTAAATGTGCAACTCCTGATAAATCCATAACTTCTTGTACAGAAGTTTCTGCAAGCATAGCAAAACCTGTTTGTCTTGCTGCCATAACATCTTGATGATCTCCAAAAATATTTAATGAAGATGTAGTAAGTGCTCTGGCTGATACATGCATAACACAAGGTAATTTTTCTCCAGCTATTTTATACATGTTAGGTATCATAAGTAATAATCCTTGTGATGCTGTATATGTTGTTGTTAATGCACCTGCTTGAAGTGAACCATGCATAGCACCAGCCGCTCCTGCTTCTGATTGCATTTCAACTATTTTAACAGACTCTCCAAATATGTTTTTTCTTCCTTGAGATGCCCATTCATCAACATGTTCTGCCATTGGTGATGAAGGTGTTATAGGATAAATAGCTGCTACTTCTGTAAATCCATAAGACATATGTGCTGCAGCAGTATTTCCATCCATAGTTTTAGTTCTTCTCATCTTATCTACCTCTTTTGCTTAATTATTTATTAAATATGAAAAATGTATTTTCTTAAAAACTTAATTTTAACCTCTATATTCTTTTATAGTATTTGAAAAAAATTAAGTATTATGTACATTTTTCAACTTATAAAAAATCATCAAAGCAAAACTTTAGAAGGATAATATGAAAAGGTATTTAAAATAGAACAACTATTTTAAATACCTTTTCATATTGTTAGATTTTATTTTAAATTACTTAGTCTAGCTTTATTTATGCATATATCAACACCATGCCAAAATATAGTCTTTTATTAAATTATTAAAATTATAATACTAAAACCCTAACTACATTTTCAGTACATCTTTCTAAATTTTCTTTTCCTAAAGCTAATGCTTTATCTATATCAGTAACACTTGTTAAAATACCAAATATAGAATCTATTCCTTCAGGATATAAATTTTCTATACCTTTACCTATTCTTCCTGCAAAAGCTATAGTTTTAACATTTTCTTTTTTAGCAACTTTTGCTACGCCTATGGGAGTTTTTCCAAAGATTGTTTGAGAATCAATACTTCCTTCTCCTGTAAATACAAAATGTGCACCTTTTACTTTTTCACTTAAGTCTGTGTGTTTTATAACTAAGTCAATTCCTCTTTTTAGTTTTCCATTTAAAAATGCTAGTAATGCTGCGCCAAGACCGCCTGCTGCACCTGCACCTTCAGCATATGCAATATCTTTTCCTAAACATCTTTTTATCACATCTGAGTAATGTGCTAAATTAGCATCTAATTCTTTAACCACTTCTAAAGTTGCACCTTTTTGTGGGCCAAAAATAGCTGAAGCTCCTTTTTCTCCTATTAGAGGATTAGTAACATCACAAGCAACTTCAATAGTAGTATCCTTTAATCTACCATCTAAATTTGATAAATCTATATTTTCAAGATTATTTAATGCACCACCACCAAAAGAAATCTCATTTCCATTGCTATCTAAAAGTTTTCCACCTAATGCTTGAATCATTCCTGCTCCACCATCATTAGTAGCACTTCCTCCAATTCCTATAATGATATGCTTAATTCCTTTATCTAAAGCTGCTTTTATAAGCTCACCTGTCCCATAAGTTGTTGTTATAAGTGGATTACGTTCTTCTCTTTTTATTAATTGTATACCACTAGCAGTTGCCATTTCTATTACCGCAGTAGTTTTATTTCCAAGTACTCCAAAACAAGCATTTATTTTTTTGCCTAATGGATTTAATACTTCTACTTTATGTATTTCTCCATTTGTTGACTCAACTAGAGCTTCTACAGTTCCTTCTCCGCCATCTGCCATAGGAACCTTTATACATTCTGCATTTGGTATAACTTTCTTTATTCCTCTTTCCATAGCTTCACATGCTTCTTTAGAAGTCATGCTTTCTTTAAATGAATCTGGTGCTAATACAAATTTCATATTTAATTCCTCCATAAATTATGTTAGCTCTCATATTTAATAATATGTACTTAAAGTATTATTCCAAATATTATAGTTGATACCAATGTCATAGTAAGTCCAACCATAGCTTCATATGGAATAAGTTTCAATCTTTCATTCATATCCATATTTATACTTCCACCTGTTGAATGGAAAAAGCTTCCGTGAGGTAAACTATCTAAAACTGTTGCTCCAGCATGCATCATAGCTGCTGTTGCTAAACCTGATACACCTAATTCTAAAGCTGTTGCTCCAAATACAGAACTAGCTACTGCTGCACCTGAAGTTGTAGACGCTGTTGCTGCCGCCATAAGTATTCCTGATACTGGTGCTAATGCAAAGCTTGGTAATCCTAAAATGTTTATGCCTTGAATTATTACATCTTTTAATCCTGAATTAGAAATTATTCCAGCTAAAGTTCCTGTTCCTATTAAAAGTATAGCAACTCCACTCATTTTTCCAATCCCAAATATAGCATATTCATTCACTTTCTTAGCTTTTCCCATTGCTAAAGCTCCACATATTCCTCCAACTGGAAGTGCTATTAATGGATCTATACTTATACCAGCTATTGGTCTTAGCATAAGTAATAATATAGTTACTAACGGTCCAACTATTGCTGGTAAAAAATTAGGTTTTTCTTCTGACTCTTGTATTAATTCGTCTTGTTTTACAAAACTTCCTTTATTCTTTAATTTTTTAGCTATTATGCATGTAATAATAACACCAAATATAGCTGGTATTATTCCTGCCATCATTACATTAGTTAGTGATACTCCTAAATTATCCGATACTGCTATAGTATTAGGGTTTGGAGACATTATATTACCGGCCTTACCACCACCTACCATAGCTAATAAAATTGATGTTTTACTTAAGTTTGCTCTTTTTGCAATAGCTAAAGCTATTGGTGCTACTGTTATAACGGCTACGTCTATAAATACACCAACCATAGTTAAAACCATAGTTGCTATTGTTAAAGAAATTAAAGCTTTTGACTCTCCCATTTTCTCTACAATGGATTCTGCAATTTTAGTTGCTGCACCAGATTTTATTAATACCCCTGCTAACACCCCTGCAGTAAGTATTCTTAATATAGCTGGCATCATATTTTTAGCACCTGTAATCATTAAATCTACAGTACCTGTTAAACCAGCTCCTCCTACAAGCCCTCCCACTAAGGCCCCAATTATTAGTCCATATGCTGGATGTACTTTTTTTATAATTAATATAATTGCAATAATTAATGCTATTACTGCACCCAAAGCTGTAACTGTAACTTCCATTTTTATTCCCTCTTTCTTTCAATGTAAATGTTTATATACTCTATTTAATATTGTATAGGCATGTATTTTTTTTATCTATTGTAATGTAAACGAATTTATATTCATTATTATTATGCAAACGCACAAAAATAGTCCTATTTAAAGCAAAATAGGATATAAATCAAACTCTAAGAGTTTAATTTATATCCTATATATGATGTTATTAGCTGAAATAAATCTAAATAATCATTAAATTTCAATCCAGTAACTTCTTCTATTTTTTCTAACCTATAGTTAAGTGTATTTCTATGTATATGTATTTCATTAGCTGTTTTAGCTCTTTCACCATTGTTTTTCATATAAATTAAGAACGTTTCTAATAGTTCTTTTCCCATTATTTCCTGTAATATATTACCTATAACTTCCTTTTCATAGTCCTTATTTATAAGCAAACTCATTTTATGAAAAAACTTAACTGCATCGTAAAGATATATATTCTTATCTTCATATAATTTATTTCCAATATTAAGAGCATTTACACTATCAATTAATGAATTTATTATGATACTATGAACTCTTCCGATTCCAATCTTTATTGATAATTCCTGTATTTTATCCTGAAATTTTATTATTTTATTGCTAGTTATTCTTTCACTTTTTAATAACAAAGCTATTTTATTTGAAGATATATTTATACTATATTCATTTTCTTTTAAATTCTTATCTATAAATTTATTAACTTCCTTTAATTTAGATTTATCGTATTGAACTACTATAACAAATCTTTTTATTCTAATATCTATTTCTAATGACATTCCTCTTTGAATGAATTCCTCAGTATACTCTTCATTGATATTTAGCCATTCATAAATAAATTCTTCAGTTAACTTTTGCTTTATTATATGCTGATTTAAAGTATATTCCTGAGATATTAATAATTCAGCTGTTACGCTTACTATTCTTCCAAATGGACTAACTATTTTAGGTGATCCAGTTATACCTATTACTCCCATAATTTTATTTCTAAAAAGTATTGGTATATTAACTCCTGCTTTTGTATATTCATAATCTTTAAAAACCTCAACTGCTTTTTTATTTTTTAAAGCTTCTAAAGCACCCTCATGCAAACTTCCTATTCTAGATACATCACCACTACCAATGATAACACCTTTTTCATTCATTATATTCACATTATAAGGAATAACTCCCATAACTTTATTTACTATATTCTGTGCTAATTCTTTACTTAACATAAACATCTCTCCGAACTAAAGTGCTTGAAATATAAAGTTTTCTGTAATTTATAACTTGTGTATAATCTCAGCTTTATTAAGCACTGAATTAATTATCTCATTATATATAATTACGGTGATAATATCAATAAATTATACTATGGTAAAATAATGCATTATAGAAAAGAAAGCATCTCAATATTAGATACTCTCTTTCTAATAAATCAATATACATATATCCCCTCTTTCATTACTATTTTTAAGTATACTATTTTTGCTTATTTATAGTAATTATACCATAATTTAAATATTAACTAATAATAAGCACATTTTAAGAGAGAATTCAATATTTTTTTGTAAAACTAAGAAGCTATAAAAATTAAAACATTTTTATAGCTTCTTAGTTACTTTTTCTTTTAACTTATATAATTATTGGCAAGTAGCTTTTAGGGATCAACTACTAAGAACCCTCTATTTTATAACTTACTATAAAATAGCTATAATTCTTTAATCACTTTATTCACCTTTTCTTAAATTGCTACATAAAAAAAAGGTTATAAGAAAATCTTATAACCTTTTAAATCATAAATTATCTTCTATTATTTTGTGCTTTCTTAGCTCTTCTACAAGCTGCACATCTTACAGGTTCATTATCGAATCCTTTTTCTTTGTAGAATTCTTGTTCTCCTACTGAAAATACGAATTCTTCTCCACAATCTTTACATACTAATATTTTATCTTCCATATTAAATTCCTCCTTAATTTTAAAGACTAATATTGATTTATATAATTCTCTAAAAGGAGAAATCTACATATCTATAAAAAATCTTTTTTAACAATATATTTATGATAACAGATTTTTAATTTAATTGCAAGCTTTATTTTAAATTTAATATTTTTTATAAATTAACATAATCATAACCATTCTTATCCCCTTCAGTATCTCAAAAAGCATACTCTAAAAACTTATAAATCCCTAAAAATTAATTTTCTAAAGTAAAAACTAAGTCATTATTATTTGAAAGTTGTTCATTATATAAATATCCTTCTAAATCAAATTTCTTTAAATCATTTATATTATTAATTTTATTTTTCATTATAAATGAAGTCATAAGTCCACGAGCTTTTTTAGCTTTCATAGTTATTATTTTATATTCACCATTTCTATACTCTTTAAATATAGGAGTCACAATATTTACTGATGTATCTAATATATCTATTCCTTCTATAGATTTAAAGTATTCGTAAGACGCTAGATTTACTAATATATTATTACCAGTAGATTTTATATCTTCTATTATTTTATGTTTTAATTTATCCTCCCAATAATCATATAAGTTTTTATAATTATCAAAAGAAAGTTTTGTTCCCATTTCTAATCTATAGGGATTTACTCCATCGAATGGACTTAAAACACCATATAAACCAGATAAAATCCTTAAATGCTCATTAGTATAAAATAAGTCTTCAATATTAAAACTTCCAACATCTATTCCTCTAAAAACTTCCCCTTTAAAAGCGATCAAACATTGTCTTGCATTATCAAAAGATTCATTCCAAACTTCGAATCTATCTTTATTTAATAATGATAATTTATCACTTGTTTTCATTAGATTCCCTAATGAATAAGAATCATATTTTTTTAATTCGTCTACTAAGGTTCTAGCTTCTTTTAAAAATTTTGGACTTGTCATTGGTAAAGTTTCATTTGTCTTATTAAAATCCAGCGTTTTAGCTGGAGAAATAACTACTAACATAATTTTTCTCTCTCCTTATAAGTAATTATAAGCCACTTGTTGGGCATTTTTATTAAATATATTTTTAATTATAAATGTTTTGATATTAACTATCAACTAACAATAATTTTCTTTTCAAATACAATCAATTCTTTAATAATACCTAGTTAAAAGTATATAAACATTTAATTATACTTTGAAACGTTTGGAGCATAACTCATTATAATTAGTAAGTAAAAATTTTGTCACAATTTATTTGTGTCAAATTAAAGTTAAAATTATAAATTATTAAGAGGAGTAATTTTATCTAAAGGAGAGACGATGGTAAAAGAACCAAGAGATTGCATAGATGCTGGTACTGAATATTGCCCTTGCAAGTTAGCAGAAACTGGTGAATGTTTAATATGTTCTCAGCTACAAGGGGAATGTTTTTGTGATTGTTTAAATTGGAAAGGAGTTTGTATATATCAAGAATTATTTAATAATGGTAATAAGGCAAAAGAGGGACGAAAAAGTTACAGCTGTCTAATTAAAGATATAACCAATTTTAATGATGAAGTTGTAATGATTAAATTTGAAGCGCCACATAAATTAGCATTAGATTTAGTTAAGCCAGGAAGTTATATATTTGTAAGTCAAAATGAAAATAAATATTTTGATGTACCTATTTCCATTATGGAATCTGATATAGAAACAAACATTATAACAATATTAATAGAAGTTAGAGGAATAAAAACTAAAAGCATTTTAAATTTGAAAGCAGAAGAAAACATAATTATTAGAGGCCCTTATTGGAATGGAATTTTTGGTATTAAAAATATAACTTCTCAAAAAGGAGGTAAATCATTAGTACTAGCACGAGGTATAGGTGTAGCTCCAATGATGCCAGTTATAAGAAAATTACTTTCTCAAGATAATGAGGTGAAAGTTGTTATAGATAAAACACCATTTACAGATGATTTTTCTAATGAATTATTATTAAAATATTCTGTAGAGGCAAGTGAGAATGAATTACTTGATAAAGGAAAACTTTCTGATCATTGTAAGGTTATCATAAAAGAAGCCTTAAAAGATGGGGTTAATTATATTCATATCGCTGGAGCTGACATTTTTACCTACGAGGTTATTGAATATTTAGATAAATTAGATAGAAAAGATGTTTTATTGTCTTGTTGTAATAATTTTAAAATGTGCTGTGGTGAAGGAATTTGTGGAGCATGTACAGCAAGATTCTCTGGTCATAGAGTAAGAAGATTTTGTAAGGAGCAAGCTGATCCAAGAAGTATATTTGAAGGGAGAAGATTTATATGAAGGTTGTTATTATTGGAGGAGGTTGGTCTGGATGTGCTGCAGCAATCAGTAGTAAAAAAGCAGGAGCTGATGTTGTTATAATAGAGAAAACAGATCTTCTACTCGGCTTAGGTAACGTTGGTGGAATAATGAGAAACAATGGAAGATATACTGCATCTGAAGAACTTATTGCTTTAGGTGGCGGAGATTTAATAAAAATTACTGATAGGGTATCAACTCATAGAAATATAGATTTTCCAGGCCATAAACATGCTACTTTATATAATGTAAATCTTATAGAAGGAGAAGTAAGAAAATATTTAATTTCATTAGGAATAGAAATATTAATAGAAAGTAGAGTTAACGATGTTAAATTTGATGGAAATAAAATTCATGGTGTTTATTTAAGTGATGGAACCTATATTAAAGGTGATGTATTTATAGAGACAACAGGAACAACAGGACCTATGGGAAATTGTTTGCGTTACGGAAATGGTTGTTCAATGTGCATTTTAAGATGCCCAGCATTTGGTCCTAGAATTAGTATTAGTGAAAGATGTGGAGTTGCTGATATTCAAGGAGAAAGAGATGATGATGTGCTAGGTGCATTCTCAGGCTCTTGTAAATTAGCGAAAGAAAGTTTATCTGAAGATATTAAAAATAAATTAGATAAGGACGGTGTCGTAGTATTACAAATTCCTAAAGAAGACGTTAATTATGGAAAGCTTAGCACTAAAGTTTGTCAACAATATGCGTTAAAAGAATTTGCTGAGAATGTAGTTCTTCTTGATACAGGTCATGCCAAACTTATGACTACCTATTATCCACTAGAAAAATTGAGAAAAATAAAGGGATTAGAATATGCTAAATATGTTGATCCATATGCAGGTAGTAAAGGAAATTCAATTAGATATTTATCAGTAGCACCTAGAACAAATGATTTAAAAGTTGTAGGAGTAGACAATTTATTCTGTGCTGGAGAAAAGAGTGGTCTTTTTGTTGGCCATACAGAAGCTATATGTACCGGAACATTATCTGGGCATAATGCAGTTAGGCTTATTATGGGTATGCCTCTTCTAATATTACCTTCTTCTATTGCAGTAGGTGATATTATAAGTTTTGCAAATGAAAAAGCTAATACAAGGGAAGGAAGAAAGAATAGATATACTTTTGCAGGAGCAGGATATTTTAAGAGAATGCAAGAATTAGGTCTGTATACAACTAATATTGATGAAATAAATGAACGTGTTAAAAAGGTTAATTTAGATAATATATTTGGGCAAAGATTATGTTAAAAGTTAATAGCTGACAATAATAGTCTGTTTAATTAAAAAAACTTAAATTAAACAGACTATTTTTGCTTTAATATTTAATTTTTATAAACTAATTCCTTAATATTATGATTTTCGAATGCCACCGTTTCTAAAATATGATTATATATTTTTTGTGTTTGTGCCCATCTATCAGGACAATTCAATACAACTATAATTATATCTTTACCTTGATGATTTACAGATGAAACTAAGCATTTACCTGCTCCACCAGTATAACCTGTTTTTACACCATTTGCTTCTGGAATAAGCCAAAGTATTTTATTTATATTATTATAGTCTCTTGTAAAATTATATTTTTCTTTACTAATTTGTTTTGAGCCAACTATCTCTCTAAATAAGTCATATTCCATACCTTTTGCAGTTAAAATAGCTAAATCATATGCTGAAGAGTAATGTGAATTACTATCTAATCCATGAGGAGACTCAAAATGTGAGTCTAATATTCCAATTCCTGTAGCATAGTGATTCATTATTTGTGCAAATCCTTCCACAGAACCTCCTAATGATTCAGCTATGGCTATTGCTGCATCATTTCCTGATTTAAACATTAAACCAAATGCAAGTTCCTTCAAACTTATTTCTTCCCCTGCTTTGTACCCAACTTTTGACCCTCTTATTGAAGCAGCATTCTTACTTATAACTACTTTTTTATCTAAATCACCTTGTTCAATGGCAATTATTGCTGTAATTATCTTTGTTGTACTTGCCATCGGTACTATTTCATACGCATTTTGTTCAAAAAGTACTTCTTTAGATTCTCTATCAAGTGCTATTGCACATCTTGCATTTACCCTAAAATTATCTTTTAATTTGCTATCTGCTAAAACAGTTTTTGAGAAAATTTGAAAAAGCATAATACTTAGTAATATTATTATTACTATATTATTTTTAATAGTTTTTCTCATAATACTCACCTTCTTAATTACTACTTACTTCTATTTTTCCTTGAAATTTTAATTTTAAACCTATATTTCAAAAAAAATCAGTTTTATTTTTGGATAACATGTCAATAATTACAATACCTTTAGAAATTGGAGATATATTTATGAAATTGTTTTTACTCATATTAATGATAATTATCCTTGCACCTATTCCATTAAAAATTAGTATTTACTATTCATTTGATAATTATTATATAAAGTTATATAAATTTACTATAATATCAAAAGAAAAAATTAAAAAGAAAAAACAAAGCTCAAATACAAAATCAAAATCACACAAAAAAAAGAAAGATTCTTTAAATATTTTTGATATTATACATAAAAAATATTTAATACAAAAATTATATAATTCAAAATTTAAGCCTAAAATTAATTTAAAAGGTAATTTAGATTATAGTCTTAATGATTCTGCCCATACTGCAATAACTTATGGACTATTATCTCAATTTACACCTATATTTTATTTTGTTTTAAGTATCCCTTACAAAATAAATAAGTTTAAATTTAATATAAATCCAATATTTGAAGATAAATTTTTAGTAAAATTTGAAATTTCAAGTATAATATTCATTTCTATTGTAAAAATTATATATGTACTGATTATTATATTTAAATCAGTACTTTATTCTGAGGAGGTGGACCCCTATATAGGGAATAATTATGACAAATGAACAACCTGTTGAAAAATTGATGAGAAGCACAATGGAAAATCTCAGAAGTATGATTGATGTAAATACAGTAATAGGCGATGCCGTTGAAACACGAGATGGTACTTATATCATTCCTGTTTCAAAATTAAGTTTTGGTTTTGCCTCCGGAGGAGCTGAATACTCTACATTAGATAAAAACTTTAATGGTGAATCAAATTTTCCTTTTGGTGGTGGATCAGGTGCTGGTGTTTCTGTTAAACCAGTCGCATTTTTAGTCGTTAAAGAAGATGGTATAAGAATGATTCCAGTTGATCAAGATTCTACTTATGATAGAATTGTTGATTCAGTCCCCCAGGTCATAGATATGGCAAAAGATTTAATAAAAGAAATGAAAAATAAGAATAAAAGTGCTAAACATGGTAATAATACTAATATCGATCTTGATATCACTGAAAATTTAAATACATCTTCTAGTGATACTACAGACGATTAAAAATAACTCCTAATTTTTTTAATTTCATACACATTAATTTAAATGGGTGTATTAATAAATACTTTAATACACCTGTTTTTAATGTTAATTTTAAATAAATTATGTACTACTAAAATTCTGTTTCTAAATCATAAGATTTATCCTCTTCAAAAAAATCTAGTGATGGAAGTTGATTTAAATCTTTAATCCCAAATTGTCTTAAAAATTCTTCAGTTGTGCCATATAATATTGGCCTTCCTGGTACTTCTAATCGTCCTACCTCTTTAATAAGATCTCTTTCTAACAATCTTTGAAGGGCACTTTCAGATTTTACCCCTCTTATTTCATCAATATCTATTCTAGTTATAGGTTGTTGATATGCTATTATTGATAAACTTTCTAAAGAAGCTTGTGATAATGATTGGCGCTTACTTTTCTTCAATAACTTTTGTATAAAGTTGCTATTTTCCGGTTTTGTAACTAATTGATAAGATCCCTTAATAGAAATAAGCTTTATTCCTCGTTCTTGCATATCATACTCTTCTATCATTTCTTGTATAGTATTTTCAACAATTTTAAGTTCTTCTTCAAGATAAATTGATAAATCCTTAGCTGTCAATGACTCACCACTTGCAAAAAGCAATGCTTCAATTCCTGATTTTAAAGATTTTTTTTGAAATTCTTCTAAAAATTGAATTTGTAGTCTATCACTCTTCCCCATCATCTTCTCTCCTTTCAATTAATATATTATTAAAATTATCACTTTGATATACTCTTATCTTTCTTAGCTTTACCATTTCAAGTAAAGCTAAAAAACTAACAATACATTCTAATTTACATTCACATTTATTAATAATTTCTGAAAATTTACTAACTTTATTATTTTCTATAAGTCCTAAAAGATACTCAAGCTTGTCCTCAATTTTATATTTATCAACATATATTCTTTTTTGAATTACATTAGCTTTATTTTGTTTATTATTATATATTTCTAAAAGGTTGTTATACATATTATATAATTCCAAAAGAGTTAAATTTTTAAATATATCTTCATTATTATGAGGTAAATTTATTTCTTCTATTATTTCTGGCTTTTTAGTATACAATTCACCTGAATTAATATATCTTTCTTTAAAAAATTCAGCTGCCTTCTTTATTTTCTTATATAAAATAAGTTTTTCAATAAGATCTTTTTCTTGATCTTCTTCGTCCTCATCTTCATCTTTCTTAATTTTAGGCAATAAATGTTTAGATTTTATTTCTATTAATGTAGCTGCAACGACTATAAATTCTGATGTTATTTCTAAATCCATAACCTTCATATCATCAATATATTTTAAGTATTGATTTGTTATTTTTGATATTTCTACATTATAAATATCCATTTGATTCTTTTTAATTAAATGAAGTAATAAATCAAATGGGCCTTCAAAATCTTTTATCTTAATACTTGGAAAATCCATATATTCACTCACCTTTTTAGCATGGATATTAGTATTTTACTATCTTATTTAAATAATATCAATTAAATATATTTTAAACAAGCTTATTACCTTTATAAGAATATATATTAATTATTGAAATAAATAGAAAACTCAATTAAGGGAAGTCAAAATAACTTCCCTTAACAATCTATCTTTTTATAAGTGCTATTTAAAATTGTTATCTTAAAAGTTTCTTCTATACTCCTTTTTCAAATAAGTTTTTTATATTATATTTTATATTATCAAATAGATTACCTTTCTTTATATCTCTATCAGAATATATATCTACTTCTCCTACTTTTTCTTCACCTAGATAAACTTCACATTTTCCTACTATATCACCCATTTTATATTCAGGTTTTAATTCTTCAATAACTATTTTCTTAGAAATTTCACCATTGTTTCCTTTAGGTAATACTGCTGTTAAATCTTCTTTTGCTTTTGCCATAAAAAATCTATCTGTTTGTTTATCCATAAGAATTTTTTCTACATCTTCATCTTTTGCTACTATTTTTTTACCTTCATATTTTGAAAATCCATGATTTAATAATATTCCTGCATCTCTATTTCTTATTTTATAAGTTGGTGCCCCCATAATAACAGTAAGCATTCTTACTCCATTTCTAGTTGCTGTTGCAGAAATACAATATTTTGCTTCATTTGTAAAACCTGTTTTTAATCCATCACAACCTTCAAAGAATCTAACTAATTTATTATGATTTACTAGTTCAATTGGTGACTTTCTTCCTTCTGAAATAGAATCCATATAAGTTCCTGTGTATTTTAATACAGTTGGATGTTTTAATAACTCAATAGACATTAACGAAATATCACGTGCTGTTGATAAATGTCCATCTGCAGGAAGTCCATTACAATTTTTGAATACTGTATTTGTCATTCCTAGCTCTTGAGCTCTTTTATTCATTAATACAACGAAGTCTGATTCTGTTCCACCTAAATATTCGGCTAAAGCAACTGCTGCATCATTTCCAGACGCTATAGCTACACCCTTTAATAATTCCTCAACACTTCTTATTTCACCTGTATCTAGTAACATTGTACTTCCACCCATTTTTTTTGCATTTTCACTACAAGTTACTTTATCATCTAATTTAATTTTACCATTATCTATTGCTTCCATGGTAAGAAGCATTGTCATGATTTTGGTTACAGATGCTGGTGCAAACTTTTCATCTGGATTTTTTTCATACACAACTTTTCCTGTTGTTGGTTCAATTAATAATGCTGATTTTGCTTCTACATTCATACCCTCAGCTTTAACTTCATCCTCTAGCATAGATGCATTTACAGCTCCTATTGGTATTAATATAACAGTCAAAACAAAAACCAATGTAAAAGATATTATTCTTTTTATATTATTTTTCATCAATCTTCCTCCCTTCAAAATTAGTGTTACCAAAATAATAAATAATATTATTATAAAACTATAAAACTCCTTATTATGTGACAAAATTTTTAGTTTATTTTTATTTATATCTAGTCTAAACAAACTCAATGAAAAATAAAAACTGACACCAATTTAGGTATCAGTTTTTAAGTGAATAACTATTTAATTAAATCGAAAATTAAATTTGCCACCGAAATATAGTTTTTTCGGTGGCAACTGAGTGGAAGTTTGTAATTAAAAAAATATTTAATTTTACTTAAAGTTAGTGAAATCAAGCTCTTGGATGTGTATTCATATATATAAAATTAATTTTATCATTATTTATTATTTCATAATAAGTGTCCATATATGTTAATACTTGATTTCCAAGTAACTTTTGTACAGCTCTTACATTTGCACCATTTTGAAGTAAATGTACCGCAAATGAATGTCTAAATGTATTTAAATTTACATCTTTGTCTATCTGCGCTTTTTTAGAATACTCTTTTACTATTCTCCAAATCCCTTGTCTTGTTAATTTATTTCCATTTAGATTAACAAATAAGTTAGGAACTCCACATTCGGCTATTTTATATCTTATGCTAAGATATTCATTTAATGCTTTACAAGCACTTCTACCTATAGGTATTAATCTTTCAAAATTTCTACTATCGGTACATCTTACAAAGTGTAATTCCAAGTTAATATCATCTACATTTAAAGATATTAGTTCAGATACTTTCATTCCAGTAGCATACATAAGCTCTAGCAATGCGTTATCTCTAATTCCTTTTGGACAATCTTTCTCTACTGTTCTAATTATTTTATCTACTTCATCTACTGTTAAAATTTGCGGTAACTTTCTATTATTTTTAGAACTTTTATACTCTATCTTTGGTACCTCATTTATTAATGACTGACTTTTTAAATAAGAGTAAAAACTCCTAAGACTTATAACTATTCTATTTATAGATCTTTCGGATTTTCCTGACTCTAATAAATATTGAATATATGCCATAACTGTTAATTTATCACTCTTATATACATCTATACCTTTCTTATCCAAAAACTTAAGATATAATGTCACATCCGTTACATAAGCATATATAGTATTTTCACTTTTTCCACTATCAAATAAATATTCTTTATAGTTATTTATACTATCTACCATTATTCTCTCCTATACCATTGATTATGAATTAATATTCGACAAAATTATCATTTTTCCTCTTTAATTAAGATTTATATCTTAAGTTTATAATTTTCTATATATGTTTTTTAATTATAAAACTAATAAAATTTAGTAACCACAAATTTTATAAAATTAGGTGACACATAAGTTTCTATAATAGCTGCAAATATAAAAAATCCTAAGATTATAATCAGTTTATTTCCTAAAGAATTAAAAAATGGATCATTTAAATTCGCTCTTTTAAAAAACTTACTTTTAAATTTTTGAGTTGACATAGCTAATGCTATAACACTTAATGCTATAAAACAAGGAATATAAATTAAATTTTGAGGAATTACAGATACTAATGCTAGTCCAATACCTTTGCCCTGAAAAGTTGTTAGTATAAACGAAAATGTATATCCTAACGTAAATCCTTTAAACATATCTAAAACTAATATGAACGGCATTCCAAAAAAAGTAAAACCAAACATGAATATAGGTATAATTAGCAACATATTCTTTTTTATAACATTAATTAACAAATTTTCATAATTAATAGGCGTGTCCCCTATCGAAGATGTAAAACTTGAAAAATAACTTAACAAATCATTTCTGTTGGATTCGCTCATGTACTTTACTACATAAAGTCCAAAAGATATTCCAATGCAAAACATTATTAATACCATGAAAAAATATACTTTTTTATCTTTAAAGGTTTGACCAAGCTTATTCACCATATAATTCACCACTTATTCCTCCTTGAGTTACTCTACTTTATACTATGTTTAATTTTTCCATATTATTCATAGTACTTAACAAAATATATGTTAATTAAAATACTAGAATTCCTTTTATAAAATCCACTAAAACGTGATGAATGCTTGCTTTATAAACTTTTTAATTACATAAAAAATAGATGACCCTTATTAAGTCATCTAAAATTTTTTTATTATTTTTTAACCCATATTGAATATGATTTATTATTTACTTTAAAAGTCCCATTTCCTTCATTGTCTATTAGTATTTCTTCTTGTACATTTCCTGTTATATCTATAAAAACAGTATTTATATTTTTAGTCTCCATAAACATCTTTTTACTACCTTCATTTCCATTACTTATTAATACCGCAACACCTGAATTGTCATGCACCAAATCGCCTTGTCTAGTCCACCCAATTATATTTTTATCATCAAAATAATCACATTGATCACCGTAAGCATATTTTTTTCTTACATTTAAAATCACATCCAGCTGACTCTTAAAACCATCAAACCCCTTTTCAGGAATTCCATAATAATCTCCATAAAATACACAAGGATATCCTTCTTGCCTTGTTAATATAAATGTGTATGCTATTAATTTAAACCACGGTTTCACCCAAGATTCAAGCGCCTGACCAGGTTCAGTATCGTGATTATCAACAAAAGTAACTGAAATTTTTTCATCATGTTCTAATAAGGTATTTTGAATTAATGTTCTCATATCAAAGTTTTCTTCTAAATTGCTTGCTTCATAAAATTTATAATGAAGAGGAACATCAAATAACGACATAACATTTTGTGATTTACTAATATAGTATTTTAATTTGTTTATATCTCCAGACCAATATTCACCAACAGCAAATACATTGTCACCTTTCTTATTCCTAATATCATTTAACCATTCTGTAAAAAAATCAAATTTTATATGTTTTATTGCATCTAATCTAAAACCATCTAACTTGCATTCATTTACATACCAATTTCCCCATGTTTTAAGTTCTTCTACAACATCTCTGCTATCTATATCCAAATCCGCACACATTAAAAAATCAAAGTTTCCATTTTCATTATCTACATCTTGTTCCCATTCTTTCCCTACAAATTTAAATATTCCATTTTGTTTTGTTAAATCATCAAAATCTACCCCATCAAAATCTTTTGCACTCCATTTATAAGAAGAGTACTTATTATTTCTACCAAGAAAATTAAATACAGTAAACGACTTTATTTCTTTTTCTTCTCCTATAATATTATTTCTATTATTACTATCTACTAATTGAGCTTTTACTATCTCACTTTCATCTGCACCTGCTTTATGATTAAATACAGTATCTCCATATACTTCTAT
Source organism: Clostridium sp. CMCC3677 (assembly GCF_023845585.1). Classification (GTDB taxonomy): domain Bacteria; phylum Bacillota; class Clostridia; order Clostridiales; family Clostridiaceae; genus Clostridium; species Clostridium aquiflavi. Next base: position 219,108 of record NZ_JAMQHS010000005.1, on the reverse strand, counting down.
ATTATTATCATGTGCTTCATTTATAGCATCTAAATATTGTTCCTTTGTACCATATTTAGTCCTTATGGTTCCTTTTTGATTAAATTCTCCTAAATCATATAAGTCATACGCTCCATACCCAACATCATTAATGCCTTCTACCCCCTTATAAGCAGGCGGAAGCCACAGTGCAGTAATCCCTTTTTTGCTTAACTTTTTAGAATTTTCTTTTACTTTACTCCAAAGAGAACCATCATTAGGATAATACCATTCAAAATATTGCATCATAGTTTTGTTTGTCACTTTTTTATCTTCTATGTAAACTTTGTCTTCATTTTTTTCTACGTCATTAGCTTTGTCCTGTTCTAAATTCAAATACATTACTCCTCCTATTATTGCAAATACTATTATTATTAAAAATTCTATTGTCATTATTATCCTCTCCTTAATTCACAAAATTATGCTTTGGTAACGATACCAGTTTGTTTTTAAATATTAAGATAGGATTAATTCCTATCTTAAGTCATATAAGTTTTAATTTATTCCCATCCTAAAACAAAAGCTTTCTCATTAATTCTTATTGATCTTCCATTAAATTTTTCTATTAGAATTTCTTCCATATTATCTACTTCTCTAAAAATAACTTGCTTTATTCCATCTGCTGATCCTACACGTTCAACACCTTCATACCAGATTATTCTATTTTGATCTACAGACAATTTACTTCTAAATTTTTTATATTTAAATACCTTTACTGCTATTTTACTAAAAGATATTTTTTCTGCTATTTTAAGAATAACAATATCTATTGTATCTCTTATAGAAAGTAACTCACATTCATCCTTCATATCGTATAAAGTTTTTATAGATTTAATCCCATAATCTAAAGTGAAACTTTCCTTATTCTTTAATTCATTTATTTTTTCAATAAATACATCTTGACCATATTTTTTTGAATTCATAATTAAATCCCCTCTCTTATATTATTTCCCTACATACTGTAAACGATTTTATTTTTAATAATTGACAAGTTGAATTTAAATAATTATACTTTATAAAAGTATAATTAGAAGCCTTATACTCATATGGTAAAGGTTTCTATATTGCATGTCAATATTATTTTATGTACACTAAAATAAGGTGGACTTTATTTTATAAAAAATTATTACTTTAAAGTAAAGCTTAATTTTTAAAATTAACACATTTTTAATTTATATAAATATATTTAATGAGGTGAAAATATTGAATATTTACATTACAAATGAACATTTTTATGAAACTTGGTTTTGTTTTAATAAAGGAGATGAAAAAGAAAATCTTTTAGACCTTATGGATAGAACTTCAGCTTCAATATATACATATTCTAATGAAGAAACAAATGATATTGAATTTGTAGCCATAAAGCCTGAAGAATTTAATTTACTTTCATATCCTTATTCTTGGTGTGAAAAACCTATAATAAGATTTTCTACTAGAGGTATTGAATTATCTGATGAATTAATTATTAAAGGTAATTCTAGCTTTGATGGAAGAATACATCACGGTTATCTTAATGCAGAAATTAAATTAGAAAATTTAGATGAGAATATACTAAGATGTGCATCTATATCTATAGATGAATTAATTACCTATGCTAAGTATCTTTGGTGCGAGGATATGGACCTTGATTATTTATTTACAGATAAAGCATTATATATAGAAGAAAAAATTCAACTTGGAAAAGATAAAGCTGAAAATATATATGATGATCAAAGCTATATGAACTATTTTGATGATATTGAATAAAATTTATGCTAATTTTATTAGACTTCAAGCTTTTATTCAATTAGAAGCTATCGATATAAAGAAAAATTCTACAGAATAATTTAACTCTAAAATACCTCTAATGAAAAATACTCATTAGAGGTATTCATTTAAAGTTTTTCTTTAATTCTTCTATTTCCTTTTCCAATTGATTTACCCTAAAAGTTAATTTTTTTATTTTATCACAATTATCTTTTTTATTTCTTTTTTTGTACTTGTACTCTTTGTCAAGTTTAACATCTTCATTTGAACAAAATGGATTATCTACATTCTTATACTCTGGATTATAATACCGTCCCGGACCACCTTGTTGATACTGTTGCTGTGCATTAAATGTTTCAATTACTTGTCCTACTAATTGTAGCCAGTTTCCATAAGCATTTAATAAGCTAGATGGTAATTTACTAGATATTGCATTAGCTATCAATTCTCCAATAACTAACATTAACATAGGGTCTAAATCTTGAAATCCACATGGCATATCTAAGTTTAAATTTTGACACTCATTTGTACTTGCCCCAGCACTTGGATCAATTTTACACTTTCTTTCTTCATCTTTTTCTTTGCATTTATCATCAGAATTATTCTTTTCACATTTTTTATAGCCAAGATGCTTTAATATCTCATCTAAATCATAAAAACTATTGTTATCCATATCTCACCTATATCTAAAATTATAAAAAATTATTACAATATATGTTTTATCTATCCAAATGGGGATCTAATATTATATTAATCTAGAAATAATTTTCTCTGTTAGTCTATTTACTATTTTCTATCTTTTTTATTCTTTTCTCTAATTCATACATTTTAGTTACAATTCTATTAAATTCACATTCTAAATTTTCTAATTTAAAACATATATCATTTATGTTATTATATTTTTGCCTTAAACCTTTATCTTCATTTAAATTACCTTTTTTTAAATTTTCATCTTTAATTAAATCATTAGCATTATTTAAACCCTCTTCTTTCTTTGTATCAAAATTGCAAAAAGGATTTTCAACATTTTTATATGCATAATTGAAGTATCTTCCAGGTCCTATTTCATAATATTGCTGCTGCGTACCATAAGTTTCTATTATTTGACCAACAAGAATAATAAGATTAGATATAGTATTAGCAACATTGTACGGTAATTGTCCAGAAATAACATTTCCTATAACTTCTCCTAAAGTTACAAATAATATTGGATTTATATCTTGAAATCCACCTGGTATATCTAAATTTAACTTTGAACACCAGTTTGTACTTGCCCCTGCTGTTGGATCTATTTTACACTTACAATCGCTTGTATTGCTTTCATTGCTTGATTCATTGGATTCTGTTGATTCATCATCTTCTTCAGTGATTTTTTCATACCCTAAATAATTCAAAAGTTCTTCAATTCCACTAAAATTATTTAAATCCATATTTCACCTTATAATTAATAACTCTAATATTAGATTACACAAAATTTAGATATCTGATACTAATTCTATTGGGTGCAATTTTTCTTTATTATATTTATACCATTTAACAAGATGTTGCATTTTTTTAGTACTTTCACCACATCTATCAACTGAGTTATACTCTTTGGTATACCCTGAAGTAATGGAAAATGTTATTTTTAATTCCAAATATCTATTTTATAGCAACGAAAAAGAAGATGTTTCCTTATCTTAGGTTCATCTTCTTAAATTTCTACATACTATTTATTAAATTCACTTCACTTTAATAGCTTAATATTTTAACTTTATTTTAGTTTTAATCGATTCAAACATCATATCACATTTAAATATACTATATAACACTCTATATACACTAAAAGACACTTAAAAACATTTTTATTTCAAATAAAAAGAAAAGGTCTTATCTTAATCTTTTATATAATCTTTATATTCGCATACATTAATGAATTCACAATTATCAGTTTTGCATCTTACAGAACTTGTGCCATCACTATTAACAAATGAAAATGGTAAAATTACATTTGTTTGAACGCCAAATTTTCTTATATTTACATCATAGCCTTTTTTACATTCTTTTATCATTTTTTTCCTCCTTGGTTTATATCTATAAATATTATAACATATTTCCAAGATATTTGTTGATAAATTTCGACATTTTATTACTTTTTATTATTTAAAAGAATATCTTTTAACATTTTCACATAAGTTTTATTGTTGGTTTCTTGGAAATATTTTTCATATAATTCCATTGTATCATTACTAACTATAATAAAATTACCTAGTTCATCTTAATAATAGAGCAAATTATAAGTATAACTATTATTTAGATACTAATAATATAAAAAAGGAGATGATCTAGAGTTGTCAAAAAATAAAAAAGAAGATTTCATTGAAAAGTCAAATGATATATCAAAAGTTAAAGTCAAGTCATATGAAGAGAAACTAGATAATACAAACAATGTTGTATCTAGAGGTAAGGATATTACGTTTAATAAACTTTAAAATTATAAATAACTATTCATTTAATAAAAAATACAAATCTGTTCTAATTTTCTCATACAAAATTAGAACAGATTTCATTACTTATAAGAGAATAAAATAATTCTATATCATTAACAACCATAGTTATTGCTTCTCTTAAATACATATATCTATACAGTTTTTTTGTATTATTAGCCATATGTTTATCGGCTTAATGATATACGATTCTTATCAAATTCTCAATGTTTTATTTATATTTTTGATTATTTTCTTAATCAAAAATTTGTACTTTAACTAATTGTGCTTTGTTCCAATCACTAGCTTTTATTTCAGCTATTCTTTCTATTATCATAACAACTAATGTTTCATATTCAGAAGCCATATCTAAACTGGCTTTTACGTACACTCCAACACTTGTAATTGCTATTATGTATAACACAAAAACTTCGATAATATTTAATAAACTAATAATATCAAACTTTTCAACAACCTTAGTACTTGTACTTATTAGCGCTAATACAATTGATATTATAGTACTAACAGTAGTCATTGTAGTTGTTCTGTTTCTAAGTTGTTTAGCTTTCATTTCATATTTATATTTCAACAATTTTAACTCTCTAATATCTAACTGTCTTATTAGACTATAATTATTATTTAGATTATAATTATCATTTAGAAATATTTCATCTTTTTGCATTAATAGCACTTACTTATTCCCCCTATTATGTTTTTTAATATATACACATTTTACTTATTCCATATTATATCATAAAATACATAAATATATTGTTTTTTCTATATGTTCCTTTAACTTTAGAATATGTAACTTAGACTTACCGTTGTTTCTAGGTTCTATTTTTCAACATAAAAAAGAACCTAATGCAATTATTTGTACTAAGTTCATTATTTGCTATTTATATTTAATTATTTCCTGTATATTTATAAAATGATATCTCCTATTTTACGCACATGCTCCACCTCATTTTTTTAATCTAATTTTCTTATTTTACTGAATTTCACCCTGTTTCTCTAATTATCTATATCTTATTTATTTTTCTTTATATAATTGTTTTATTTTGTATTAAAAAATTACTAACCATCAAATTTGAGAATCCTTTTAAATGAATTCTAGGTAGCATTTACTTTGTATTATTCTTTATTACATATGTAACTGATATAATATCATGAAGAGCTTGTTTCTTCTTGGTAAAACCTGCCATAATATAACCAATAAAAAAATTATCAAAGAAATATATTTGCTCCAATATCTAACAGTGGCTCTTAAAAATGAAATTTTATTATTATTTGCATCTACAACTATTATACCTAATGCCTTTTTACCAAGCGTTGCTTTTCCATTAGATGATTCAAAAAAAGAATAATATAACCAAGGTATAACTAAATAAATAATTACCCCTAAATTACCTAATATTATTTTTTTGATTTTTTGTTCAATACCAATTTCATTTAATATCCTGTCAAATAATATCCAAACTAGCCAAAATAAAATATACACTAAAAAAATAGCTAATCTGTCAATAAAATACGCTAAATATCGATTCAAAAATCCTGCATACATTTATAATATCTTCTCCCGAACTTTGTTAATATCATAATTATACTATTTAATCTATTTCCTTACAATTATTTTGCACTTTTAGTATTAAAAATAACTACCATTTTTTGTTTGGTAATCATATTATTTGTTTATATGCTTTCATATAAATTAAATTCAATAATCTATTCGTTTATATTGTATAAAACATCATTAGTTGAATAATTTTTATCATCTATAGTAATTTTTTTTAATATATTTATATACTCAATTTCTTTTTGAGTTAACTCTCAATATAATATTTCTTAAATAGTTATTGACAGTATAAATCAATACTGGCTTTTCAAAATCACTTCTTCCAGATGGATTATTAGACTTTAAAGAATTAATATCTGCAACATATGAATATTTCCTCTTTGTTTTTATAAGTTCCAAATAATCTTTAATCTGTTTTGTTGTAACCTCTAGAGGAGTAGAGATATTGACTTCATCAGCCAAATATTTAGCATAGCTTCAATGTTCCTTCATAGGATTTTCTCATCTTTTTAGTCAAATCCTTATTGGTACAGTAAATCATAAAGTCATTAATACTTTCATCAAAATCATAAATTCTTTTCTTAAGTCTAGGCATAAAAAATAAGACACCTCCTAACCAATTTTTATCCCAAACTGATTAAATGATGTCTTATTGAAAGTTCATATATTTATAGGTATAAAATAATATTTTTGGGCTATACTTTATAAAAGTTATATATACTTAGCCTAGTAAAATATTACTAAGATACTTTATTTTTAAGTCTTAATTTATCAGCAATAATTGCTATAAATTCTGAATTTGTTGGCTTGCCTTTGTCATTATGGATTGTGTATCCAAATAGCTTATTAATAGCTTCTATTTGACCTCTGCCCCACGCTACTTCTATAGCATGTCTTATTGCTCTTTCCACTCTTGAAGCTGTTGTATTGTACTTCTTAGCTATTGAAGGATATAATTCCTTTGTTACAGCTGATAATAATTCTATATCATTAACAACCATTGTTATTGCTTCTCTTAAATACATATATCCTTTTATATGAGCTGGTACACCAATTTCGTGTATAATATTTGTTATTTCTGTTTCTAAATCTAAAGTTCCTTTATTTTCTTGGCATTCACTAGTATAAGAAATCATAGATTGTGATGATGTTCTTCTTATACTTTGGTTATCTGTTTCGTTATTAAACATTTCTCTTATTCTTTTTGTAAACACTTCCATATCAAATGGCTTAACAGTATAATAATCTGCTCCTAATGTTATTGCTTGTTGAGTAATTTTATCTTGACCTACTGCAGATAATATTATAATTTTAGGCATCTTTTCTAAGTTCATAGTATTTAATCTTTCTAAAACACCTAATCCATCTAAATGTGGCATTATTATATCTAGAATTAATAAATCTGGTTTCTTTTCAATTATTAAGTCTAAAGCTTCCCTACCGTCTTTTGCTATTCCAGTTACTATTATATTCCTTTGATTTAATAAATAATCGTTTAAAATACTGCAAAATTCCTTATTATCATCAGCAATAAGTACAGATATCTTTTTATCTTCCATGCTTTTTTCCTCTCCTTCATAAACCTAATTATATTACTATTTGAATCATACTCTCTATAACATCATAAACTACTCTTAATAGCCAAACTTATCACATTAAATAATTCTATACTCTTTAATAAAAATCCTCTTTTTGCTTTATTACGTTATAGTGATATGTATTACTTTACATTAAAAATAACAGTTAATAACTAAATTATAACACTAATTAATCAAATATAACATTAATTGTTATATTTAATTTATATTCCACTATTTGTAAATTATAACCTTATTTTTAATATAAGTAAATAGTTTTGTAGAAAATAGTTTGTAAAACTCATTATTTTTTTATTGTAAAAGCACTAATTATAAAAATTAGTGCTTTTAATACTACATGTTATTTTATTATTTCTGCATCTTTTAACATCCACTCTATATATATTCCATAACCTGTATCTGGCTTATTTATTAACACGTGAGTTACTGCTCCTACAATTTTATTATTTTGAATAATAGGACTTCCACTCATTCCTTGAACTATTCCTCCTGTTTTTTCTAATAACTTAGAATCAGTAACTTTTATCACCATACTTTTAGGTCCTGGAGTATTTTGTTCCAAAAGTTTAACTATTTCTATCTCATATTCTTTAGGTCCAGATTCGTCAATAGTCGTTATTATACTTGCCTTACCCTCACATATCTCATTTCTAAATCCAACTTTCATAGGTTTTACATTACTTTTTATAATATTCATATTTTCAACTGTTCCAAAAATACCACTTTCAGTATTACTTTTTATTTTACCACTTACATTATTTTCGTTTATAAATACACCTTTAAGTTCTCCTGGAGATCCTTTTTCACCTCTTCTTAAGCTTATTATTGATGATTCTAATAAATCACCTTTTTTAATTAAAAATGCTTCATTTGTATCACAGTCGGTAATAGGATGACCTAATGCACCAAATTTTTTTGATTCACTATCTATAAAAGTCATTGTTCCTACACCTGCTGTAGAATCTCTAATCCATAGTCCTAGTTTATAATCTGAGTTTTCTTCTTTTTTTAGTTCTATTTCTCTACTCAATTTTTCATTATGTCTTAATAAGTCAACTTTTATTTTGCATTCTTTGCAATCTTTAATTATACCTACTAAATCTTTGCAATTTTCAACTTCTTCACCATTAATCTTTAATATTATATCGCCTAATTGAACTCCACCTAATTTACCGGGGCTTTCTTCTGTTACATTATTAATTACTATATCAGAATATCCTACAACTAAAACACCTTGTGTAGATACTCTAACACCTACGCTATTTCCACCTGGATAAATTTCTAGATTTTTTACTTTTTGAACCTCTAATGACTTTACTGGTATCAACCCTAATAACTTAACCTCGTATTTATTCCCGTAATCTTCAATTTTATTTATTGTACTTCCTATCGGAATCATCGAAGATACTGGTATATCTTTATTTGTATATATTGTATTTGGAATACCTTTTAAATATATACTAGTTATTAAAACCAGAATCAAGATTGGAGCTGTAATTAAACTAATAGTTTTTAATATTTTCTTCTTCATAATTTCCCTCCTCCTTTGCTTCTGATTTTAATTTCCCCATGAGACAAGCCTCTTATGCTGTATTAACATTGTTATAAAAGTCAAAAATTTTTAGTTCATGTTAAATTTTTTATAAATATATTTTTATTGTTATTTGAAAAAATATAAAATCCATTCTTAAAATTATGGATTTTTCTATTTTTTTGTCTTTTAGAACTCGCCTGCAAGAAATTTGGGACAATAAAAAAAAATAAAACCACGCATTACATGATTTTATTTTTACCAAAATATATTACTATATGTATTAATTTTTAAATTTCTAATTTTTTTAACTCGGCAATTTTTATCATTTCTTTCACATTATTTAATGTTGCTTCTGTAACTTCATCGCCACCAAGCATTCTACCAATTTGATACTCTTTTTCTTCTTTTGTTAACACTCTTATATTAGTAAATGTCTTATTTTCTTTTACTACTTTTGATACAAAGTAATGATAATCTGATAAAATTGCTATTTGTGGAAGATGTGTTATGCATAGAACTTGGTGATTTTTAGAGACTTGATACATTTTTTCACCAACTCTTTTTGCCACAACGCCACTAATACCAGTATCTATTTCATCAAAAATTAAAGTTGCTATTTCATCTTTATCTGCAAAAACACATTTTAATGCAAGCATTATTCTTGAAAGTTCTCCACCAGATAATATTTTTTCTAATGGCATAAGTGGTTCTCCAGGATTTGTAGAAATCATAAAGCATACATCATCAAAACCTCTAGAATTAAATTTTTCTTCTCTTATTATACTTATTTCCATAGTTGATTTTTCAAGACCTACAAAACTAAGTTCATTTAAAATTTTTTCTTTTAATTCAGAGCTTTTATTAACTCTTAATTCATGAAGTTTTAGTGATACTTTTTCCATTTCTTTTATAATTTCTTGCTTTTTCAAATTCAATTCTTCAATGATTTTTTCAGAATTTATAAGATCATTATATTGTATTTTTATTTTATTATAATACTCTAAAACTTCTGTTATAGTAGATCCATATTTTTTCTTATATTGATTAATTTCATATATTCTTGCATTTATTTTTTCTAAAGCGTCATCATCATATACAACTTCTTCAGCTATATTTCTTATATCTCTAGATACTTCTTCTATTGTATAAAAAGCCTCTTCTATTAGTTCTCTATTTTTTTTAACTTTTTCAAAATTATTTTCAATATTCGATAATTCTTGAATTACCTTTGATATTGAATTTATAACACTATTTTCTCCATCAACACCATTTAATAAAGCATATGATAAATTTAAACTCTTGCTTATTTTTTCAGCATTTGATAGTAAATTAAATTCTTCTTTTAAATTTTCTTCTTCTTTTTCTTTTAATTTTCCTTTTTCTATATCCTCAATTTGAAATTTAAGATAGTCTAAAAGTTTATCTCTATCATCATTTCCACATATTTGTTGAATTTTGTTTTCGATTTGTAATAAACTATCTTTTAAAGAAGTAAATTCTTCTAAGTGATTAAGAATTTCTTCTCCTATAAATTCATCTAAGTACAATATATGACTATTTCTTTGAAGAAGAGTTTGATTTTGATGTTGACCATGTATATCTAATAATCTTTCTCTTATTTTTTTTAATTGAGATGCTAAAAAAGTTTTTCCGTTAACTTTAATTAAACTTCGCCCACTTTGATGAGTTTCTCTAGAGACAATTAGCATATCATCGTCACTTTCAATATCCAATTCAATCAATACATTTTTTAATAAGCTATTTTCAATAGTAAATATAGCTTCAACATAAGTTTTATCTTCTCCAGTTCTTATTAAACTTTTCGAAAATTTTCCACCTAATACATAATCTATTGCATCAATTAAAATAGATTTACCCGCTCCTGTTTCACCTGAAAGAATATTAAATCCTTCATTGAAATTCATAGTTATTTCTTGTATCAATGCAAAATTTTTAATGTTCAATTGAATTAACATATATACCCATCCTTATATTTATAGTGATATTCTTTTTCTTATTTTAGCTACTAATTCTTCTGCTTTTTCTAAACTTCTAAGAAGTATAAATATTGTATTGTCTCCCGCTACTGTTCCTGCTATATCGGATCCTTCTAAATTATCTATAGCCTCTGCTGCTGCTGATCCGGAACCACTTATAGTTTTTATTACTACCATCTTATCTACGTTTTCTGCGCTTATAACCGTATTAGATAATATATTACTTAATCTGTCTATTATGTTTTTTTCTTCACCAGAAGATACAACATATTTATAATTTCCAGAAGCACCTTGTATTTTAATAAGTTTTAAATTTTTGATATCTCTTGAAACAGTTGCTTGAGTTACATCAAAACCTTGTGATTTTAATTCTTCCGCTAAGTCTTCCTGAGTTTCTATTTCTTTAGATGATATAATTTCTAATATCTTAGTATGTCTTTTTGATTTCAAATTTCTTCACCATCACATTCCTTAGAATTATTTAATACCTTATTTCTTATTACTTTAAAATAATCATAATCGTTAAATAACAGTAATTTTAATGACTTTGGATTCTTTTTTACAGTTATAACAGAATTGTCTTTCATTTCTATTGCTCTTTGTCCATCTATTGTCAAGTATATTTGATCTCCGCCATTTTGTGCTATTATCTTTATAGTACTATCACCTTTTAGTACAATTGGATGCATACTCTTTGTATGACCACATATAGGCACTATACTAATAACTTCTAAGTCAGGATATATAAATGGTCCTCCTGCTGAAAAAGAATACGCTGTTGATCCCGTAGGAGTTGAAACAATAAGTCCATCGCCTTTAAATATAGCATATAATTTTTCATCAACAAATATCTTGAATTTTACCATTCTTGACAAAGTTCCTCTTGCTACTGCAACTTCATTTAAGGCCTTGATATTCTTTATTGACTCATTTATATCTACTTCACAGTTTAACATCATTCTCTTGTGTACTTTACAATCTTTAGTCATCAATTTTTTTAATGCCAAATCTAAATCGGATATTTCTATACTAGATAAAACTCCTAAGTTACCTATATTTATTCCTAATATAGGTGCCTTAAAATCATCATCCAATTCCCTTGCTACTCCAAGAAGTGTTCCATCTCCTCCTAAAACAATAAGCAAATCTAATGAACCTAAATTTAAATTTTTTATATCAAAACTATTGTATACTTCAATATTAGTAATATTGCAAATATTTTCAATTTTTTCTTTCACCATATTTAAAATAGTATTTTTACAGTCTTTTGATGGATTTATCGCAATACCTATATTCTTCATAACCCCTCCGAAAATCTCTAAAGTTCTTTATGAGATTCTTCTATAACCCTTTCTACATCATCAATTTGAAAATTACTTTCTTTTTCATTATCTTTTGTAAAATAGACTAAGTATTCTCGGTTTCCCTCTGGGCCTTTTATTGGAGAATATCCTACCCCTAGGATATTTAAGTTTTCATTTTTAAGGAATTCAATTATTCCATACACTACTTCTTTATGTGTACTAATTTCTCTAACAACGCCTTTTTTACCAACTTTTTCACGACCTGCTTCAAATTGTGGCTTTATTAAAGCTACCACTTCACCAGTATCCTTTAAAAGTCCTAATGTTGCTGGCATTATCTTTTTTAATGATATAAAAGATACATCTATTGATGCAAAATCTAAAGGTTCACCAATATCTTCTAATGTAACATATCTAATATTAGTTCTTTCCATGCATACTACTCTTTCATCAGTTCTTAATTTCCATGCAAACTGACCATATCCTACATCTACTGAATACACTTTCTTTGCTCCATTTTGAAGCATACAATCAGTAAATCCACCAGTAGATGCCCCTATATCCATACATACCTTATCTTCTAAAGATATATCATAGGACTTCATAGCTTTTTCTAGTTTAAGTCCACCTCTACTCACGTATTTAAGTTTTGCGCCTTTATATTCTATGTTAGCATTTATACTTACTTTTTCTCCTGCTTTATCAACTCTTTGACCATCAACAAATACTTTACCTTCCATAATACAAGCCTTAGCTCTATCCCTAGAAGTAATTATACCCTTTTCTACTAAAAGTATATCAAGTCTTTCCTTTTTTTCTGCCATATATTATATTCTCCTTTTAATTATAAAGTTTAAGGATTGTATTACTTATACTTACAGGATCTAATCCATATGTTTTATAAAGTATTTCTACATTTCCTTGTGGGATAAATTCATCATCATATCCTAATAATTTCATATTTCCCTTATAATTTATACAATTTAAATATTCTAGAATAGCTATTCCGAGGCCTCCACATATAATATTATCCTCAATAGTTAAAATATCATATCCTTCTTCTTTTAAATTCTTTAATAAATGTTCATCTATTGGCTTTATAAAAGTTGCATTTATTATCTTAGGATTTATTCCTTTTTCTTTTAGTATTTCCTTTGCTAAAAGTGCATGTTGAAGCATTCTTCCGCTAGCTATAATGCATATCTTATTTCCTTCACTTGCAATTTCCCATTTTCCATAATTTATCTCTTTTAAAGCATCTAAATTACAAACAACATCTTTACCTCTTGGATATCTTATGGCTACAGGTGAATTCCTTTTTATTGCCCATTTTAATAAACTTAAAATTTCTTCTGTACATTTAGGAGCTACTATTGTCATATTAGGCATCATTGACAAATAACTTACATCCATAATTCCTTGATGAGTTTCTCCATCTTCTCCTACTATTCCTGCTCTATCTATAGCAAATATTACAGGTAAGTTTTGAATGCACACATCATGTATTACCTGATCAAATCCTCTTTGTAAAAAAGTAGAATATACTGCAAATACAGGCTTTAATCCATTAGCTGCCATTCCTGCTGCTAATGTTACTGCATGTTGTTCTGCTATTCCAACATCAAAAAATCTTTCTGGATAAGTAGTAGAAAAATCTTTTAGTCCAGTTCCGTCTGGCATAGCTGCTGTTATAGCAACTAGTTCTTTTTCTTCTTTTGCTATATCCATTAATGCATTACCAAAAGCTTTAGAATATGTTTCCTTGCAAGCTTTGTTTGGTTCTTCCTTTTTATCATTACTAGGTGGAATTCCATGATACTTAGATGGACTTTTTTCTGCTAATGAATATCCTCTACCTTTTTGAGTTACTGTGTGTATTATAACAGGACCTTCTATATCTTTAACTTTACTGAAAACTTCGTTCATTGCTTTTATATCATGACCATCAATAGGACCTATATATTTTACTCCCATATTTTCAAAAAACATTGAAGGCACAACTAATTGCTTTATACTATCTTTTACTTTTGACATTTTAGAAATAAGATCTTTTCCTAAATCAGATGAACCAAGAGATGTATTTATATTAGCTTTTAATTTATTATATGTTTGGCCCATTCTTAATTTATTTAAATATCTAGAAAGTCCCCCAACATTAAGTGAAATAGACATTTGGTTATCGTTTAAAATTATCACCATTTTAGTTTTTCTAAAACCAACATCATTTAAAGCTTCTAATGCCATTCCACCTGTTAAAGCTCCATCTCCGATTACAGAAACTACAGTGTACTTTTCTTTCTTTAAATCCCTAGCTCTTGCCATTCCAAGTCCAGCTGATATTGAAGTACTACTATGACCTGTGTCAAAATAATCATACTTGCTTTCATTTCTCTTTGGAAATCCACTTAGACCATCAAACTGTCTAAGATTTTTAAACTCACCTTTTCTACCAGTTAAAATCTTATACACATAACTTTGGTGTCCTACATCCCATACTATTTTATCTTTTTCAAAATCAAAAGATTTCATAAGACTTAAAGTAAGCTCTACAACACCTAAGTTAGATGATAAATGTCCCCCTGTTTTGGAAACACTTTCTATTAAAAATCGCCTTATTTCTTTGCTTAATCTCTCTGTATCACTATCACTCAAATTATTTAAATCTTTTGGAAAATTTAAACTATCTAATAATGATTTCATAATAACCATTCCCTTTTTTAATTTAGTCTATTTAAAAGATTATAAGTTAATTCTTTTAATAAACTAGCGTCTACACTTAAGTTATCTAAAATTTTTATACATTCATCAGTTAACATTTTACAAAGCTCTTCACATTTTTCTAATCCATAAACAGTTATAAAATTAGTTTTGTTTAATTCTTTATCTCTATTAGTTGCTTTGCCTAATGTTTCTTCTGTTCCTACTATATCTAATATATCATCTTTTATTTGAAAAGCTAAGCCTAATTTTTTACCATATTCATTTAAAGCTTCTATATCACCACTTGGAACTTTTGCTAAAATACCACCAGCTACTATTGATACTCTTATAAGTTCCCCTGTCTTTTTTTCGTGCATATATTCTAATTCTTCTTTTGATATTTCGCTTCCTTCACTTAATACATCAACAACTTGACCGCCTATCATTCCTTCTGCGCCTGCTGCTTTTGAAATTTCATAAGAAGCTTTTAAAGCACTTTCTCCTAATTCTAATGAACTTTTCATAAGTAAAGTCATAGCTTCATTTAATAATGCATCACCTGCTAAAACTGCAATATTTTCACCGAAAATCTTATGATTTGTTGGTTTACCTCTTCTTAAATCATCATCATCCATGCATGGAAGATCATCATGTATTAAAGAATAAGTATGTATCATTTCAATTGCAGCTGCCATTGGCATTATTTTTTCTATATTATCTTTATATAAAGAATAAGTTAATATAAGTAATGTTGGACGTATTCTTTTTCCACCTATATTTACACTATATCCTGCTGATTCATAAACAGCTTTATTATAAGAACTTCTATTTGTAAAATAATTTTTTAAATAATTATCTATTGCATTTTTTAAATTATCTATCTCCATCTTGACTTTCAAACTCCACTTCTTTCTCTTCCTTAATTACAGATATTTTTCCTTCATATGAATTTAAAGTTTTATAAAGTTTATTTACTAATTTTACTCCATCTTCATAAGATTTCATACCCTCTTCAAGGTTTAAATTATCATCTTCTAAAGTACTCAAAATATCTTGAAGTTTACCAAGCATATCTTCATAGCTTTCTTTCTTTGCCATATAATACTCTCCTTACTTAATAGGTATAAAATTTCCTTTAATTTTTCCATCACTTAAAGAAATACTTATTTCTTTTTTTTCATCTAATTGTGATATTTCTTTAATGATATTATTATTTTCATCCTCTATTATAGCATATCCTTTATTAAGTACCTTTATAGGATTATTAGCGCTTAATAAATTATTTAATGATTCTATCTTTTGCTTTTCTCTTTTTATTTTTATATCTATTGCAAAATATAATCTATCTTTTAATTTATCAATTTCTAAATATGAGTTTACTATTTTTGACATTGGAGAATGTAATTTTAGAATTTTCTCATTTGACTCTAATCTACTTTTGCAATCTTTTAATTTCTTTTGTATTTCATAATCTAATGATTTTGATATTTCATAAATTCTTGTGTTTATATCACTTAATAGCGGAACTGCTATTTCAGCTGCTTGTGACGGTGTTGCTGCTCTTACATCAGAAACAAAATCTGAAATTGTAAAATCGACTTCATGACCTACTGCTGAAATAATAGGAAGCTTAGAATTAAATATAACTTTTGCAAGTTCTTCTTCATTAAAGTTCCATAATTCTTCTATAGAACCTCCACCTCTTCCAACTATTATTAGATCTATATTTTTCTTCTTATTAAAATATTCAATTCCTGCAATTATTTCTTTATATGCACCGTCACCTTGAACCTTAGCTGGATATAATATTATGTCTACTAATGAGTTTCTTCTTTTAGTTACATTTATTATATCTCTTATTACTGCACCTGTTGATGAGGTTATAACACCTATTCTTTTAGCGTACATAGGTATATTTTTTTTATACTTTTCATCAAAATATCCAGACTTTGATAATTTTTCTTTAAGAGCTTCGAATTTTATAAATAACTCTCCTTGCCCTTCTTTTTTTATCTCATCACAATAAAGTTGAAAACTCCCTGTAGCTGTATAAATAGATGCTCTTCCCTTTACCATCACTTCCATACCATCTTCTAAGGCAATATTTAAAAGACTTGCTTTACTTTTAAACATAACACAATTTACTTTACTATTGTTATCTTTTAAAGAAAAATAAATATGCCCACTGCTATGGAACTTTAAATTAGAAATCTCCCCTTTTACAGAGAGATTATTTAAAATAAAGTCATTATCAATTACTTTTTTTATATAGTTTGTTAGATCTGAAACAGTTAAAGTTTTAATCTTCATATTCCTTTAAAGCCTCACATGAATTTTTTATTAAAAGAGTAGTAGTTAAAGCTCCAACTCCACCTGGTACTGGTGTTACGAAAGAAGCTTTATCTATTACCTTGTCAAAATTAACATCGCCTGTTATTTTACCTTCAAAAGATGAAGTACCTACGTCAATAACTATTGCATTTTCTTTTATGTATTCTTCATCTATAAACTTAGGTTTACCAATTGCTACAACTAATATGTCTGCTTTACTACATACTTCTTTTAAATTTTTTGTTTTAGAATGACATATAGTAACTGTTGCATTTTCATTTAATAAAAGTTGTGCTACTGGCTTTCCTACTATATTACTTCTTCCAAGAACAACTACTTCCTTACCAGTTATATCAATATTAAGACTCTTAATTAAAGTTACAACTGAATTAGGTGTACATGGTAAAAATCCTTTTTCCCCCATATACAATTTACCTTGACTTTCAAATGTAAGACAATCTATATCCTTTTTAACAGATATCTCTTTTATTATCTTTTTTTCGTTTAAATGCTTAGGTAATGGTAATTGAAGCATTATGCCTTGAATATTAACATCTTCATTTAATTTATGAATCTCATTTATAACATCTTCATCAGTAACATCTTCTTCTAATATAATCTTTAAAAAATCTATACCTAAAGAATTAGCCACCTTTTCTTGACTTGACATATAATAAATTGATCCCCCATCATTTCCAACTAATATAGATGCAATCTT
This sequence comes from Clostridium sp. CMCC3677, assembly GCF_023845585.1. Taxonomy (GTDB): domain Bacteria; phylum Bacillota; class Clostridia; order Clostridiales; family Clostridiaceae; genus Clostridium; species Clostridium aquiflavi. The sequence goes on along the minus strand of NZ_JAMQHS010000005.1, from coordinate 201,121 downwards.
TGGAATCCTAAGTTTATTATTTTTTCTTTCTTCAACAAAAGTTTTTATTTCTTCTTTTATCTTTAATGCTACTTCTTTTCCGTTTATAATTTGCCCCATTTTTATTTTCGCCCCTTATATTTTATTTTTTTAAGATATTATCTAAAACTCCATTTATAAATGAAACGCTTTTTTCATCTGAATATTTCTTTGTTATTTCTAATGCTTCATTTATTGCAACTCTGTTTGGAATTTCTTCATCATATAATAATTCATATACAGCTAATCTTAATATACATAAGTTAACCTTTGATATTCTATCTATTTTCCAATTACATAAATTCTTTGATATAGCCTCATCTATGTTATCTTTATTATTTTCTACCCCTATTAATATTCTCTTTATGTATGTTATATCTAATTCTTTTATATCACTTTCATAATTGTCTATAAAGTTTTCTAATGTTTCCTCATAATTATCAGTGTTTAATGTCATCCCAAATAATAATTCCATTGCTTTTTCTCTTGATAGTTTTCTATTCATCTGATCCTCCACGTACTTTAAATTCTTCTTAATTCTTGTCATTTTTGTTGAAATTTATTCTCTAAATAATATCTAGCATGGAAACACCCTCTGAAATTCAGAGGGTGAAATTTAGATACTACTTAGATTCAACTTCTTCTTTTTTCGGCATATAAATGTTTTGAACATACACATTTACTGCTTCTACTACTAATCCAGTCATAGCTTCAACCGTTCTTTTTACATTATCTTGAACTTGTGAAACTACCTCCATTATTTTTACACCATACTCGACGCTTAAATTTATATCTATAGTTGCTTTATCATCAAGCAAAGTAACCTTCGTTGACTTCCCTAATGACTTTTTACCCTTTAAAATGCTTGATAAGTTATTTGAGCCCCCTATTTGGTAATCACTAACGCCATCAATTTCTTGTGCGGCAATGCCTGCAATAACGCTTACTACTTCGTCTGATATTTTTACGATACCAACGTTATCTTCTTTATTCAAACTTTCCATGCTTTTCACCCTCCTAGGTTTTGTAATAACAAAACATGTTAATCTTACGTTTATTATAACAAATATGATTTAACATTACAATTAAACTTATATTATTTTTCAAAGCTATAATTATGTTATTTTTGAACTTGTATTACTACATCTTTTATCTTTGATACATTTTGTACTATTTCTTGAATGGCAATGCTATCTTTCTCTTCAAGAGTATTTGCTGACTTTACTATTACTGTTGCTTTCTTGTCATCAATCATACATAATGCATCTTCATATCCTTTATTTTTTATGTTTAATTCAACTCTTCCTTCATTATCTTTTCTTAAAATTCTTTCTGTCAATTCCTTATTTGCATCTTCCTTCTTTTCCTTAGATGTATTTTCATCTGCTACTAACGCTTTTAAGCTTTGAATTGTTGCACTTTCTTGTTGTTCTCTTTCACTTCTAGATTGAAAGAAGTATTCATTTTGACTTAATGTAGCTTTATCATCATCTGCTTTAGCTACTTCTCCTTTTTCCTCACTTACCCCTACATTTTCTGTTGATAATACTGCACTTAAATCAGTCGGATCGTTTAGTCCTCCCTTATTTAACTTTGCTGCTAACACCCCTACACATAATATTAATGCTAACAAAGTAAAGATTATACCTAATTGTTTCCTTTTCATAATATTTTCCTCCCATCCTTTTTATCTTTTAAATTATATGCTACTTCTTCATCGGATATACATTAACCTTATCCAAAGTTAAGTTATATAATTTTGAAATTGCTTGCTCAATGTTATATTTTGTTTTACTATTTTCTGCACCTTCTGCAACAACAACAGCACCTGTTATTTTTGGTTTATATGTTCTTAAAATAAATGGTTCATTTCCACCGTCTTTACTTGTCATAACAACTGTTGCGCCATCATTTTTTTGATTATTAGTTCTCTTTCCTCCTTCAGTATCCGTTTCTTCCGTAGTTGATACTTGAGCATTAGTATCATATGCTGGAATTTTTTCTTCTCCACTTTCAAATGAAATCATTACGTCAACTTCTCCTACCCCCTCCATCTTTTTTAATATATTTTTTAATTCTACCTTTTGATTTTCTTCATATGTTTTTTGATCACCTGAAATAGTCGTTGAAGTGCTTACTTCATTTTCTTTTGGACTTTCTTTTTTGTCTTCTTTATAAATAATGTCATTACTCTTATTTATATATTTATTCTTTGGTAATAATACATTCATGGTCACAAATATAAATGCTAATACTAAGCAAATAGAAATAAGATTGCTTAATTTTTTTTCGCCTAGTATTTTCTTTAGATTATTAGAAAAATTTTTTTTATCCATAAACTCATCTCCTATTCCTCTATTTTATATACTTCTATTTTCTCTTTAGGAATATCTAGCTGTTCACTTATAAATGTCACTATTTCTTTATACTGGCTATTTTGATTCTCTTCATAATATTTATCACTTTTATTAATTATCACCTTTTTAATTTTACTTACTGACTTTTCGCTTATACCTATTTTTATTTTTTTTATATCAAAAATCATGTTATTAAAATTAACTATACATTCAACATCACTTTTAAAGTTTTTATTTGGATATTCAGATTTAAGTAAACTTTCACAATTCTTATTAAAATTTTCTTCAAAAGCTTGTTTTCTTAAATCTCCATCCTTTAACTTATCCTCATCACTACTTTTAATTTCATTTTTATAATTAGAGAATACGTCTTCATAATTACTTATAGATTCATATATACTGTCTTCTCCATTTGAAATAATTTTCACTATTGGATTTAATATTATGGTTATTAAAACTAACCCTAATATAAACTTTAGATATTTTTTCATACCATTATTAGGGCTTATAAGTTCTATTGCCGTTATAAATATAAGTGCAGTAACTAAGGTTGTTACGAGTTCCTTTAACAAATTCATGTCTTATCCTCCTACTATAAACAGCCCTGAGGATGCAACAAGAGCTATTAAAATAAAAAACATTAAACTTACGCTTAAAACACATGATATAATTAACGTCATTGAATTTCCTGCTGCCGCCACTGAATTAGTTATTCTAGAATCACTTATTGGTTCTATTAACGCTGCAGCTAATTTATATATCACTGTCATAAGTACTAATTTTATTATTGGGTATAAAAGCATTAATACTATAATTAATAGTCCTACTGAACTTATTGCATTTTTAATTATTAATGAATATCCTGCAATAGAAGCAATAGCATCAGAAAATGTCTTTCCTACTATAGGTATGAAATTATCAACCGCAAATTTAGTAGTTTTTAACGTAACTGCATCTATTGTTTTTGATGTAATTCCTCTTACTGTTAAAACACCAATAAAAACAGTTATTATTATTCCTTGCATCCATAAAGTGCACTGTTTTAAAAGTTTACAAAGATTCGTAATCTTATGATCATTAGATAAATTATTTGCAAACTCTAATACAAACCCCATTAATATAAGTGGAATTATAATATTAGAATAAATTCTCGGTATAAACACTACAGCTGCTAAAATAATAGGGTCTAATGTTGCTGCCTGAGTTAATCCTCCTACCATAGCTATCATTGTTATAAGCACCGGTAATAATGCAGCCATAAAATCAGAAATATTTAATATAACTTCTTTTGCAACACCTATAGATATAATAAAACTCTTTGAAAGAATCATTATTATCAACGCATAGCATGCATAAAAAGCTATTTCCGATACATTGTCATTTGAAAATGCATCTTGTAAATTTTTAATTAGTGAACAGATTATAACTATTGTAACTATTGATATTATAAGTTTTAATACACTTCTAACTTCCTTAAATAATATACTCGTTAATGCCTTGCTCAAGGATTTTATATTAAAATCACCTTCACCATTTTTAATGTATTCCTTGATATATTGAATGGGATCTAGATCATTCATGAGCTCTACATTATTTTTCATTTTATTTATATACTCATATAAATTATTTATTTGTTTTTGTGTACTATCATCTAAACTATCTATTGTGATTTCATCCATTATAGATTCACTTTTATTAGCATGAGAATTACTGCTTGTACTTAAGTTATTTTGTTCAAAAGCATATACTGATTTTTCTGGTATAAAGATACAATTTAATACAGAAATAACAATAATACTTATCAAAAAAAATATTGTACATCTTTTTATTATCTTCATATCTATTTCACCTACATTATCTGTAGTATAGAATTTAATACAGCCATAAGAATTGGAATTGCTAATACTAAAATCATTATTTTTCCTGAAAACTCTACTTTAGTTGCTATACTTGAAGCTCCAGCATCTTTACATAATTCACTTGTAAATGAAGCTAAATAAGCAATTGCTAAAATTTTTAGGATAACTCCAATATAAAATGTATCTATATTAGCTCTATCTGCTACAGTTTTTAAAAATGTAATTATTTCTTGTACTTGACCTATCATAAAAAGTAATATTAAAGTACCAACTGTTAAAGAAATAAATGTAGTCATTTCAGATTTGCTATTTTTAAAAATTAAAGTTAGAAACAAACCAACAAAGGCTAAGGCCACAACTTTTACTATTAACATAAAATCACCTACATTACGAACATAGTTTTTACTGTGTTAAACAAGTCTCCAATAAGAGAAACTATCATTAATAAGAGTATTACAGTACCTGCAATATTAGTTATAGCTGCAACATCACCTTTTCCACTACTTGTTAATACCTTATCGAGTATCACAAGTAATATTCCTGCCCCTCCAATTTTAAAAAGAATGCTTATATCGTGCATAATAAATTCACCACCTAAATTAAAAATATTGTAATCATAGCACCAATGCATATCCCTAAATATCTATATACTTTTATATTTTTTTTAGATTCCTCTTCTGCCTCTTTTAAATTGCTCCTTATATTTTCTATTACTAAATTAAAAATTTTTTCTTGGCCATAAAGTCCTGATTCTCCTAAAGACTTTATGAAATCTATTAAAAAGTTTTTATCACTATCTGATAAATAAAACTCTTCTTCTAAAAAAATATATTCACTACTAAAAGCACTATATACACTTTCTGCTTCACCTTCACATAACTTTTCATTTACATTACCTATTAGAGTATTTAATGGTTTAATTGTCTTTTTCTGAATATTACTTAATGCTTCTGGCAAAGGCGTACTTCCATATAAAATTTCATTTTGCAATATTATTAAATTTTTTAAAATTTCCTTAAGTTGAATGTATCTTTTTCTAAAAGTTTCACCATATAAAAAGCCAATATAAGAAATAGTTAAAAATAGCATAAAGATGAGTACTAATTTAAGCATATTTTTTCTTCTCCTCTTAATTTATAAACTTTTTCTATAGTGCCTACCCCTTGTCTTGAACTTAAAATAATAGCTCTTTCAAGTATTTGATTATCAATAAGTTCCTTAAATACTTTACGTTTATAAATATCCTCAATTGTAAATCCATGAATACTTGTAATTATATTTACTCCAGAATTAAATGCCATAATTAATGCTTCAATATCTCCTTTAGTGCCAATTTCATCACAAATTAATACCTCTGGTGATAAACTTCTTATTGACATAATCATTCCTTCTTTTTTCAAACAATTATCTAAAATATCTGTTCTAATTCCTAAATCACTTTGAGGAACTCCAAAGTAACAAGCTCCAATTTCACTTCTTTCATCAATTACAGAAACCTTTTTACCATTTAAACCTAATAATTTCATTCCATTTGATATGTTTCTAGATATATCTCTTAAAATTGTTGTCTTTCCACATTTAGGTGGAGAAATAATTATTGTATTGTAAATCCTATCTCCACTAACTATATATTTCATAATTTTATTGGAACATCCTATAACTTCTCTGCAAAATCTAACATTTATAGATGATATATTTCTAATAGTTTTTACTTCACCATTGCACATAACACATTCGCCAGCAATACCTATTCTATGTCCACCTTTAATTGTTATAAAACCTTGTTTTATATCTTCTTCATAAGCATATAGTGAATAATTAGATATTTTTTGTATTATTGATTTCATCTCTTCCTTTGATGGATTATAATTTACAATTGATTCTCCTTTATTAGAATAAACTATAATAGGTTTATCTATTTTTATCCTTATTTCATAAAGTTGTTCTAGTTTACATTTATCTTTAAGTACATTAAATATATTACTTGGAAATATATTTAAGAAATCACTATCATCTTTCATCTCACTTCCTCCTCTAATGTTTTTCTTAGTTATTAATATTTATATAAAAATTAAAATATTACTGTTAAATAAAAAAAGATATGTAAAATTAAATTACATACCTTTAAAATCATATGAAAAATTGTGTTTAAAATACTATATGCATCGTATTATATATACATAAACTTTAAATTTAGATATATATTTCTTTATAAAAAAAATCGCCAAGGCGACTTTTGTAACGCAGATTCTTTTATCCATGTACCCTTTCCAAACACAATGATGTAATAATGGTGTGGCATAAGATTTTTATAATTTCCTAAAAAATAAAAAAAGCCATAGTAAAACTATGGACATTAAATATTTAGCCTTTAATATTCTTATTGCAATATGGACATGGAATTTCATTATTATTTTTTAAAGTTGATTGTTCTGCAAAAACTGTATTGCCACAATGGCAACAAGTAGCTTCTACATATTCATCTTCTAATTCATTTAGTTCATCTATTGATACTTCTTCAAAAAGTTCCTCTTGAAGACCACTTAAGTCATCATCCATAAATCTAATGTTTTCTTCTATAGTTTCTTGATTTACAGTTAATTCTTCAATTTTACTATCCATAGTTTCTAAAATTGATACTATTGATGAAAAATAGTTTTTATATTCTTCACTTTCAATATTAGATAAATTTAACTTTAACTCATTAATTTGATTCCTTAGTTTTTCCATGTTTCCCACTTCCTTTTATAAATAAAGTTGCTAAGAAATAACTTAGCAACTTTATTTAGTATTAAAACCTTAAATACATACAGAGCTTAAACTCTTTCCATGTATTCTCCTGTTCTAGTATCTATTCTTATAACATCGCCATCGTTAACAAACATTGGAACATTAACTATTGCTCCTGTTTCAACTGTAGCTGGCTTTAATGAGTTTGTAGCTGTATTACCTTTAACACCTGGTTCAGTATATGTTATTTGTAATTCAACAAAATTTGGTGCTTCTACTGAGAAAGCACTTCCTTTAAAGAATTTTATAACTGCAAACATATTTTCTTTTAAGAATTTTATTGCATCTTCAACCTTTTCAGCATTTAAAGGAATTTGTTCAAAAGTTTCTTGATCCATGAAGTAATATAATTCTCCATCTGAATAAAGATATTGCATTTCTTTTCTTTCTATTACAGCTTCTTGTAATTTTTCAGTTGGATTAAATGTTCTATCTACAACTCCTCCTGAAATTACGTTTCTAAGCTTAGTTCTTACGAAGGCAGCTCCTTTACCTGGTTTTACATGTAAAAAATCTGTAACTGTAAACACTTGTCCATCGAACTCAAAAGTTACACCTTTTCTTAAGTCTCCTGCTGATATCATTAAATATCCCTCCAAAATTTATAAAATAATTACAATCTAAATTAATATTTATATACTAAAGTTCAATTGTTGTAAACTTCGACATAACAATGATATTTTATCAAAAGAAAGAAATAATTGCAATTATTTCTCTCTACTTTAAATAAAAAAAGTCTACAAAATAATCATAAATAGCATAAAAATATTTTAAATCACATCTTTATATTGTTTTTACTTAATTCTATTATCAATGAACCACTGTCTTTATTATGCTCAATTTTATAATTCTTTATAGCATAATTTCTTAACTTAGATAGGCTTTCTAAAATCTCCTCTTTTTCACCTTCTATTTTTAAAGATACAATCCAATTGCCATCTTGTTGCTTTGCTCCTTCTAAAAGTTCAATATTATCAAAATCTTTAAACTCAGAACTTATATTAGATATATTTTTATAGTCGTTTATAGTTACACTTTCTTTATATGACTCTTCTTTTTTTATAGTTAAATTAAATTTGTTTGTAGTATATAAAATCATACTTTGAAAACAAGACATAATAATTAGAATTATAGCTAATACTTTATTTCCTTTCATTGTTCAATTCTACTCCTAATATATAATTAGTATTGTCATTATTTATATTTTTTATATTAATATCACTATCTATTTTTTCTATTGCATCCATTTCATTTATTTTAAATTGTCCACCATCTTTATCTACGCATGCGCTTTCAATCTCATCTAAAAATATATTATTAATCCAACTTACTATATCATCACAATCAATACTACTTTCTTCAACTTCAATTTTATTATTATCAGCATTATTTATTAAATTTGATTTATTTTCTCTAAAAATATATATATTTTTAAATGTCATTGGTAACAGAATAAGGTTTATTATTATAAATAAAAATTTTATTCTTTTTATGCTTTCTACTTCTTTTTGAATTTTCAAATCATAAAATTTTTTTGGAATGAAGTTCTCGTTTCTTATATATTTTTTCATATAATACATCCTCGCAATTAACATTCATTATTTTTATTTCTTTATTGGCACTATCAAAGGTAATTATATCTTTGTTTTTTATGTTTTTATCTATATAAAAAATACTTTCTTTATTTTCGCATAAACTCTCAAAATTATTTATTCTATTAATTAGATTATCAAGTTCATTTTCAACAAAGGCACGATTAAACTTTCCATTTACCAATTCGATGTAATAATAAAATCCATAAAAATAAACTATACAATTAGAATTTAATGCATTTTTTCCTAATAAATTTACAATTATATCTTTAATAATAAATTGAACTGGAATAACCTTTATGTTGCTGGACCCTTTAGATAATATTTCTAATCTCTTTCCACCTTTTATAGAATAAATTGATACTAATCCATTTTTCTTATCATAATCATAATGGTATAATATATCCTCATTCTTGTGGAATTCTTTATTTAACTTAAATTCAACATATTCATATATGTGTGATTTTTTTATATTTTCAGTAAAGTGTCTTGAATATAATTCTTCTTCAATTATTATGAATTCTCTATTTTTACTCATTAATTTTTCAATTTCTTCAAACTGTTCAAATAAGTATTCTTTGTCCTTATATATAAAGGCATGTTTTTTCATAATTAAAACTGATTTTTTCATAATCCACTTCCTTAATACTTTAAATCTTTTTTAAATTATTAACTTTTTTATTTTTCACTATTCATATCTATATTTCTATATATTGGAATTAAAAATATTTTATTTCCATCAAATATATATTTTAATTCTCTACATATGTTCTTCTCTGTTAATAAATAAAATTTATCTTTTTCTATTTTGTACTTTAATTCATTAGTATCATTTTTTATATTAAAATTTTCAATAAAGATTTCTTCATTCTTCATTTTGTTTAATTCTTTATTAAAGTTTAGTAATGCTTTCTCTTCATTTTGTAATAAGCTATATCTGTCTCCATCATTATTGTATAGATATGACATCTCATTATTATTTTTCATAACTATAAAACTACAGCTACTTATAAGCATAACTATTGAAAATGCTAAAAGTGTACTTATAATAATATTTCCTTTACTTTTTATATACATCTAATAAATTCCCTTCCACTTTTATCAATTATCTTTAAATAGATTAATTTATCTTTTTGTATGACCTTAAAATCTTTAACTTCTTTAAGTAATATATTAGGGGATATTCTTCCTGGGTACTTTGCACCTAATGATTCTTTATCACTTCTAATATTCTTACTTATCAAAACATTATCTTTGTCCCTATAAAGGATTAAATATGTTTCACCAAATTCTATATCTCTTATTATGTCTTTTTGCAATATTGAATCTAGATTTATATAAAAGTTTTGCATTTTATTATATACTCTACTGATTTCTTGATTTTGTATATATACTTTATAACTATCAAAAATTAAGTTAGTTGATATAAGAAATATTATTGTTGTAAAAAAAATATACACCATTGATTCTATAATGGTAAATCCATTTGAATTTTTACTTATCATTCTTTTATTTCTAAACATACTCCATCCACCACATTTTTATAAAACTTTCTTCTATATCAACTTGAATATTGTCTTTATTAATAAGTCCTTTGATTAAAATTTCAATTTTATAATCATCTTCTTTAAGTTTAGAGATTTTAATATCATTTCCTTTTGTTAAATCCAAAATTTCTGTATTAGTTAACTCTTCAAAAAAGTTTTCATCAAAACTTAATGTTAACGGTTCTTTATTTAGTGTGTCTTTTAGTTTATTCATTTTAGTATTATATTTTAATTCATTGGTAATATTATATATTGCTCTATTTAGCTCTTCTCTTAACATTCTTTCTTTTAATATACGATTATTATGAATATAAGTACTTATTGAGAAGATTATAATTAAACTCAACATAAATAATGCTGCAATAGCTTCTATTAAAATACTTCCTTTACTTTTCAATCTTATTTCCTTTCTAAAAATTTATATACTTTTAAAAGCCACTAATATTGATAGGATCAATGCCTGTTGCTATAGTAACCTTATATATATTATTTTTATTATCTTGAAACACTATAGTTTTTCCTTGCTTTATGTGACCATTGGATCTTACTTGTATACAATCATTTTTACTAATGATTCTTATTTTTCTTGGTAAAACAACTTGTTTTACTGTTGTTAGGCCATCTTTTCCAAATAAAATTCTATTTCGTATATTATCTATTTGAATTTCACCACTTTTTCTATTCTTCTTACAATAAGCTTTACTATAAGATAATAAATTTTCTACATCATAAAGAGCTGATTTGCTTTCTATATCATTTGAAATGGTAGAATGTATATCTTTTACTGATAAAGTTAAAGAAAATATTATTAAAATTATTGATAAACTTGCTATGACTTCTATTAAGGTAAATCCCTTTTTCTTCATTTAATCGCTCCTATTTTTAAGCTATCAAATAAAGGAAGAATAAAAATCATAAAAAATACTGTAATAACTATTGATATAAATATTATAAGAAATGGTTGCAATAAACTTAAGTATTTATTAATTGTTCTAATTAAAGATTCTTCTAACGTTAAACTTAATTCTTTTAAAGCTTCTCCTATAGACCCACTTTCTTCCCTTACCTTTATTACAGCAATTGTATATTTAGAAAATATATTTGTGTCAGTTATTGCTTCACTTAATGTACTTCCTTTTAATATATCTTCATTAATTTTATTAAGTTTGTCACTTATATAATTAAAATTCATACTATCTGAACAATACCTGAGTCCATACGAAATATTCATTCCACTATTAACAATAATAGATAATATAAATACAATTACATACTCTAAAAACTTGTTAAAAATCTTGAAATTACTTAATAAACTTACATATCTTTTGTCTATTAATCTCCTTATACTTATGAATGGTATAAAAACTCCCCAGCATAGAAAAGATATAAAATTTAAAAGTGGATTTTCTTTTATATAATTACTTAATTCATATATTTTTTCACAACTAAAAGGTGGTTTTATTCCTATTGATAAATAAATACTATGAAAATTAGGTATAACTACTAAAGTTAAAAATACCATTAATGCTAATATGCTTATCATTAATATCATTGGATATGTTAATGAACTTATAATATATTTATTTATAAAAGCTCTTTTTCCATAGTAATTTTTTAGCGTTTTTAAAGCTTCATATAGCTTTCCTGAATTTTCTCCTATAGATATTATTCCTATAAAAAACTTAGGATATAATTCTCTTTTTTCATCGAAAGCGTTAGATAATGTCATTCCATTTTCTATGTTTTTAACAATATCACTAATACTTCTTTTGTACTCTTTAGTTAATGTAACTTCTTTTATTAAATTTAAAGATTCATTTATTTTTATTCCATCTTTATATAATTGTGCTAAGCTTCCAGATATCAAACTTAATTCATTGTAGTTTATTTTCTTGTACCTTTTGTTAAGAAAACAATTTATTTTCTTAAAGATACTCATTTAATCCTTCTCCTTTCATAAATCTTACATAATCTTCATAGGATATTTGTCCTTTCTTTAATAACTTTTCTAAATCATCTTTCATTCCAATATTAGATAAACAGTACTTGTCTTTATAAATATCGACTTCATCATATTCCTTATCTAAAAAATATACAGCACTTATAAGTTTTCTTGATTCATATCCAGAATAATTACATTTTGAACAACCAGTTTTTTTATATAATTTAATTCCTTTATAATCATTTTTAATATCTTCCTTTTTACAATTTTCACATAGTATTTTTATTAATCTTTGAGATATTATTCCCACAATTGAATCTCTAAGTAAGTAAGGTTTTACCCCCATATCCTCAAGTCTAAAAAAGACTTCTCTTGGTGTTGATGTATGAATAGTGGTGTACACTTTATGCCCTGTTATCGATGCTCTTACAGACATAGATGCTGTCTCTTCATCTCTAACCTCTCCAACCATAATAACGTCTGGATCTTGCCTTAATATGTTTTTTAAACCATTTGAAAAATTTATATCTAATTTCTTATTTAAGCTCATTTGATTGATATTTGGAATGATTGCTTCCACTGGGTCTTCTAGAGTTGTTATATTAATATCTTCTTTATTGATTTCTTTCAATATAGTATACAGAGTTGTCGATTTCCCGCTTCCAGTTGGTCCATTAACTAAAACTAGACCTTTCTTTAATGACATAATCTTTCTTATTAATTCTATTTTTTCTTTTGAAAAATATAGATCTTCTAATTTATAATTAAAATTTTCGCTATATAGTATTCTTATAACTATTTTTTCACCATAAACTACAGGAATAGATGAAACTCTTAAATCATAATTATTATTGTTATAATTTATAAGTATTTTTCCATCTTGTGGTTTTCTCCTTTCTGATATATCCATATTAGCTTTAAGTTTTATTTTTGAAGCTAAAGTTAGGTATTCAGATAAAAGCATTTTGTGAACTAAAATTAATCCACCATTAATTCTATATCTTATATCTACCTCTTTTTCGCATGGTTCAAAATGTATATCACTAGCATTCCTTAAAATAGCATTATAAATCAAAGTATTTTCTATATCTTCATCTTCTACTTTATATATAATATCTCTTAAATAGTCATAATTTTGTTTACTTATTTCTTTTAAGACAATTTTATTATTATAAATAAACCTTAAGTATTCTTCTGCTTCATCTTTGATTTCATGTCCCAATACAATAGTTGTACTTTTTTCTTGTTTTATAGGAATAACTTTATATTTGTCAGATATCTTTTTACTTATCCTTCTTGAAATGCTCACATCTACATCTCTAATTTTATATTCAATTATATTTATACCTCCCTTCATCATTATTAAGTACTATACCCTCTTAATGTAAATATATTCAAAAAATAGTAAAAACGCTAAAATCAAAGAGGTTACTCTCTAATTTCAGCGTTTTAATTTATTCATTAAATTTTATAAAATCATAATCATTAGCTTTATCTGATACTAAGCTTATTGTCTTATCCTCAGAGCAACTATATACAGCTTTCTTTTTTGAACTATTATCTTTACCTATAAATAAAATCTCTCCATTTTCACCAATGCTTAATCCCTTACCTACTTCTACTATTGAAGGAAAGTCAAATACTACTCTTTGCACCTTATTTCCATTCACTTTATAAAGGGACTCCTTATCATTATAAGCTTTTCCAACAAAATATATTTCATCATTCTTAATTATAACATCCTGTAATAACTCAATTTTATCAGTTAATAATACTACTTCATTATTAGATTTATTAAGCATCATCAGCTCTTTATTATTATCAAAATCTATTTGTAAAAAGATAATATTTTCTTTTGAAGATTTTATAAATCCTAGATATCCTTCATCTATTTTATAAATAAGATTTTCTTTATTGTTATCTAAATCATATGTGAAAACTCCATTTATACCATCACTACTGATTCCATAATAGAGAATGATATTTTCATCATACCAGTCATATAAAACACCTGACACAGATACTTTAGAATTAATTTTCATTTCTTTGTTTTTATCTGTTTCAAATACTTTTAAATGTAAACCTTCATCTTCTATAAAGTATGATATATATTTTCCATTAGGGGATATTTTTATGTCTGTAAATTCTCTATCTTTTACTTCATTTTTTTCTCCGTTATGTACAATATAATATTTTTTATCTTCACTGTATATATAATTAGAACTTGATTTGTCATAAGCTACTACTGCTTTATTTGGTTCGTATAATTTATATTCATCTTCTTTGTAATTATATAAGTTATACTTATCTTCTTCATATTTTAATATTGTACCTTGGTTAATTTGTAATTCCTCTGCTATGCTAATAGGTTCATCATTCTTAGATGAACATCCTAGCATCAGCAGAGGTAGAACAATCAATACTAAAATACTCATTTTTTTCTTTTTTAACACGTTCATTTTTATCCCCTCAATTAATTTATCACTATAAAATAATATTTCCTTTACAAATAAATTCTGCTGGCCCACTCATATATACTCCATCTTCTAGAACTTCTATTATAAGATTTCCACCTGGAGCTTTTACAAATATCTTTTCTCCACTTACATAGCCTAATTTCTTTGCAACTACAGCTGAAGCGCAGCATCCAGTACCACAAGCAAGCGTTGCTCCAGCACCTCTTTCCCATGTATTTACACGTATATGATTTTTATCATTAACCTTTACAAAATTAACATTAGTTCCTTCTTTAAATAAAGAGAATTTTTCTATCTTTTCTCCATTTTCAACCTCATATTCCTGATTCTTTTCAAAAATAACAGTATGGGGGACACCCATTAATAAAGTTGTCAGATTATATTTTTCTTTATCTATAACAACTTCTTTATCAATTAATTCTTCTAAATTATTTAATGGTATATCTTTTCCATCAAAAGATGGTTTTCCCATATACACTTTTACATATTCTACTTTATCATCTCTTAGTATTAATTCTATTTCCTTAATGCCATCTCCTGTTTCAACTGGAAACTTAATACTATCTATGATTTTATTTTCATAAATATACTTTCCAAAACATCTTATTGCATTTCCACACATATTTGCTCTAGAACCATCAGAATTTATAATAACCATTTTAGCTGTTGAATTTTTTGATTTTCTAACAATAATTAAACCATCAGCTCCAATTCCAAAATGTCTATTACAAACTTTTTGTGCTAAATCACATTCATCTTTAATTTCATAATTAAAGTCTTCAATAAAAATAAAATCATTTCCTGCTCCATGCATTTTATAAAATTCCATTTTAGTATCTCCCCCAATCTATTTTCATTTTACTTAAATAAATATTAACAATTTAACTTAATGCCCCAATAGAATTTGAACTTGCCTTATACTAAATTATTAATAATATCTTAAAATATAACGTTAAATTTTTTAATTTTTATGAATAAAATATAATTGCTTTGCTATGTAATATCAATATTTGATAATAAAGCAATTATAATGTTATACTATCTTAAAGGCATTATTTTTTGCCTAGTCGCACTAAGAAAGGACGAATTACAATGGCACTAGACGGTATCTACTTATATAGTTTAGTTAATGATTTAAAAAAATCAATATTAGATTCTAAAATAGATAAAATAAATCAACCTGAAAAAGATGAAATAATCTTAACATTAAGAAAAGAACGTAAAAATTTAAAGCTTTTAATATCAGCATCTCCAAGATTTGCTAGAATTCATTTAACTAATTCAACTAAAAGCAATCCTATAAAAGCACCAATGTACTTAATGGTGTTACGTAAATACTTATTAGGTGGTAGAATTACTAAATTGACTCAAAAAAATAATGATAGAGTTTTAGTAATTGATATAGAAAATCGTGATGAATTAGGCTTCGATAGCATTTATTCACTTATAATTGAAATTATGGGCCGACATTCTAATATCACATTAGTTAGAAATAGAGATAATAAGGTTATGGAATCAATAAAGCACATAACCCCAGATATTAATACTTTTAGAGTTCTCTATCCTGGTGTTAATTATGTTTATCCACCAGAATCTAATAAATTAAATCCTTTACTATTTGAATATGAAGATTTTAATAATTTTATATCTACTAATTCAATAATTTTTGATGAGAACTTCTTTTCAAAAACTTTTACAGGTATTAGTAAATTATTGTCTTCAGATTTATATTATAACATTATAAAATCCAATTCATCACCCATTAGAGAAGAAATTTATGAAATTTTTAAGAATTTTATATTAAATCTTGATAAAAATCTTTCTTATAATATTTACACTAATGATAGTGGAGTTTATAAGGACTTTTATTTCTTAAAATTATCTTCTTTAGAAAATAATTTTTCTACTATAGAATATGATAATCCTAATATACTTATGGATGATTTCTTTTATAAAAAAGATAAGCAAGATAGACTTCATAATAAATCTATAGATTTACAAAAATTAGTTGTTACAAACATAGATAGATGTAAAAAGAAATCAAAAATTTTACATGAAACTTTAAAAGAATGTGATGAAAAAGAAAACTTGAGAATTAAAGGTGATTTACTAACGTCTTATATATATAGTATAAAAAAAGGTGCTACTAAAGCTTCTCTATTAAATTATTATAGTGAAAAAGAGGAGTATCTAGAAATAAGATTAGATCCTTTTAAGACTCCTTCAGAAAATGTTCAGGCTTATTATAAGAAATATAATAAACTAAAAGTTTCAGAAGAATACGCTAAATCTCAGCTTGATAAAAGTCTCAAAGAAGAAGAGTATTTAAATTCAGTTCTTACTAATATTCAAAATGTAGAAAGCTACGATGAAATAGGCGATATAAAAAATGAACTTGTTGAAACTGGTTATATAAGATTTAAAAAATCTGATAAAAACAATAAAAAGAAGAAAACCTCTAAACCACACCACTTTAAATCTAGTGATGGTATAGATATCTATGTTGGTAAAAATAACTTGCAAAATGATTATTTAAGTTTAAAGTTTGCTAATAAAAATTATCTTTGGTTACATACAAAAGATATTCCTGGTTCTCATGTTATTATTGCTGAATATGAAATACCAGATAAAACTTTAGAAGAAGCTGCAATAATAGCTGCTTATTATAGTAAAGCTAAAAATTCTTCAAAAGTTCCAGTTGACTATACAAAAGTTAAGGAACTTAAAAAACCAAATGGAGCAAAACCTGGAATGGTAATCTACCATACAAATAAAACATTGATAGTAGATCCAAAAGATTTTGATAATCTAAATTTAGAATTATAAATTAAGTTATTCATGGATTGAATTCTTATAATCATATAATTTTCTGTATACTATTTAAAGAGCAAAAGGTATGTGTAATACTTTTTTTAATTAAAGGTAGCTTAATTAATGTTTTGATTAAAAGTCTTCAAAAATTCTACAATTTCATAAACAAAAAAACGATAACCAAAAATTAACTTTGAGTTATCGTTTTTTTACTTATGCTGTATTTTAGCAAAGTGTTGATATAACCTTTATTTAAAGTATATGTTTAATCCATCAATTCATTTATTAATGTATCTCCTGGATTTTTAATTTTTATATTATCAAAATATTGATAATAATAACATCTGATTGTTCCATTATATAACTTTCTATTTTTAGTAGATTTTATTCCTAACAATTTTTCAAATCCTTCAATAGACGTTAAAATATTAAAGTCCCACTCATTAAGTTTTCTCTTCATTTGGCCCATATAATTATAAAGAGGCTCTAATGTTTCTCTTTCACCAATTCTTTCACCATATGGTGGATTTGATATTATGAACCCATGCTTTTTAGAACTTGAAAAGCTCATGAAATCTCTCTTTTGGAATTTTATATACTTAGAAACTCCTGCTTTTTCAGCATTATCCATAGCAACTTTTAAAACTCTATAATCTATATCATATCCTATTAAATTTATTTCTTTATCTTTAACTGCTTTTTTAGCTCCATCTTTAACCATGGCAAATGTGTTTCTTATATCATCAGACCACTCTTCTGCCACGAAGTTTCTATTACATCCTGGTGCTATATTCAATGCTATCATAGCAGCTTCTATAAGTATAGTTCCTGATCCACAAAATGGATCTACAAGTTCAAAGTTATCATTCCATCTTGAAAGTAAAAGCATTGATGCTGCTAATGTTTCTTTTAATGGTGCTATTCCTGCTAGTTCTCTATATCCTCTTTTGTGTAATCCAGGACCAGTAGTATCTATTGTTAATGTTACTTTGTCTTTTAAAATAGCAACTTCGATTTTATATGTAGAACCACTTTCACTAAAAGTTTCAATTCCATAATGTTCACTCATACTGCTAACTACAGCTTTTTTTACTATAGATTGGCAATCAGGTACACTATGTAGTGTTGATTTTACAGATTTCCCTACAACATGCATAATTCCATCTTTAGGTATTATTTCGTGCCATTTCACATTCTTAGTTCCTTGAAAAAGTTCCTCAAAAGATTTTGCTTCAAACTCAGCCATTTTAATTAATACTCTATCAGCAGTTCTTAAATGGACATTGGCTATAGCTATATCCATTTCATCTCCTTCAAATGTTACTTTCCCATTTTCAATTTCTAGATCTTCATAACCAAGCGCTCTCAATTCTTTTGCTGTTATGCTTTCTATACCAAAAGTACTTGTTGCAATTAAATTATACATAGTTTGCTCCTTTTATAAAATTCATCTATTATACTAATTAATAGAATCATATATTTTTACAGAATCTTCTCCATCAATTTCATTTAACATAACTTTTATAACTTCATTTTTAGATGTAGGTATATTTTTACCAACATAATCTGCTCTTATAGGTAATTCCTTATGACCTCTATCTATTAAAACAGCTAATTGTATTCCTTCTGGCCTATCTAAGTCCATAACTGCATCAATGGCTGCTCTAACTGTTCTGCATGTATATAATACATCATCAACTAATATTACTTTTTTATCCTTTATAGTTGTTTCTATATCGATACTCTTAACTTTTGGATCTTTTTCAACGATAGTAAGATCATCTCTATATAAAGTTATATCAACATATCCAACATCTACTTTCCTACCTTCAATGCCTTCAATTTGCTCTGCTATTCTTTCTGCTAATGGATATCCCCTTCTTTTTATACCAATAAGGACTATATCTTCTACACCTTTATTTCTTTCAATTATTTCATGAGAAATTCTAATTAATGTTCTTTTTATCGCTTTATCATCTAATAAAGTTGATTTTAATTCCATAATTTCTTCCCCCTATTAATACTATATTTTATCTTAATTTTTGTAATACTTCTTCAAAATATTGTGGTAATTCTGTTGAAAATTCCATGTATTCATTTTTAGTTGGATGTATAAATCCTAATTTTTTAGCATGTAACATTTGTCCCTTTAATTTAAATCTTTGTTTTTTAAATCCATAAATAGGGTCTCCAACTAAAGGATGATTAAGTGATGCCATATGTACTCTTATTTGATGTGTTCTACCTGTTTCAAGTTTACATTTTATAAGCGTATATCCTAAATCATATCTTTCTAAAACTTCATAATGAGTTACCGCTCTTCTTCCATCTTGAGTTATTGCAATTTTTAGCCTATTTTTCTTGTCTCTTCCTAAAGGCTTATCTATGATTCCAGAATCATTCTTAAATATGCCTTCTACTAAGGCATAATACTCTCTATTCATTGAATGATCTTTTAATTGAGAAGCCAATTTATTATGAGATTCATCATTTTTAGCTATTACTAATACACCTGAAGTATCTTTATCTATTCTATGTACTATTCCTGGTCTTATAACTCCATTTATACTAGATAAGTCAGTACAATGAAATAATAATGCATTTACCAGCGTTCCATTGTAATTACCTGGTGCTGGATGAACAACCATTCCTTGTTCTTTATTAACTACTATTATATCCTTATCTTCATATAATATATCTAAATCTATATTTTCAGATTCAACTTTTAAAGTTTCAGCTTCTGGTATTGTTATTGATATTTCATCCCAAGCTTTTAATTTATAATTGCTTTTAATTAATTCACTATTTACCTTAATGTTTTCTTTTTCAATAAGGCCTTGAACAAAAGAACGAGATTTTCCATTTAACATTTCGCTTAAATATTTATCTATTCTAGTTCCCTCATTCTCTTTGCTTACTGTTAAAATATTTTCTTCCATAAAAATAATAGCCTTTCTGTAAATATTCTCTCAATATTATAATATAATCCTATATATTACTCAACAAATATATATATATAAATCACTAAATGTACTATAATGATTGTCGATTTTTTTACCCATACAATAAAAATTTTTCATTGTAATATATTATCCCTTATCATTTAAATACTTTTTCCTTTTTATCATTAAATTATGTTTTAATCAAATAAATAAAAATACCTTTAAACTGTAATTATGCATAACAATTTAAAGGTAAATAAACTTACATAATATAAATTTTACTCCTTAGCAAAAAAGCTTTTTATTTCACTTAAATCCTCAGTAAGTGAATTTTTATCGTAATCAATCAAATCATCATCTGAAATTTCTACTTCTACTTCTTGATCAACAATATCCTTTTCTTTCATGTCTCCATCATCAATAGGTTCTGAAACGTTATAATTTTTTATAAAATCTTTTTCTAAATCATCAAAAGTTTCAAGTTGAGTATTCATGAAATTTCTGTATTTTGCTCTAAATTTAATAAATTCTTGTTTAACTCTTTCATATTCATCATTAATGCCAATAACATCATTATGAGATTTATCAAGAACTTTTTGAGCAGTTTCATTTGCATTTTTAAGTACTAATTCGGCTTCTTTTTGTGCACTACTCTTAGCTTGTTCTGCTGCATTTTGTGCTAAAACTAATGTATTTTGAATTGTTGTTTCAATTTGTGAATAATGATCAACTTTTTCTTGCATATTTGTTAACTTTTCTTTTAAATTAGAATTTTCTTTATATAGCTCTTCATAATTTTCTACTATTTCATCTAAAAATTCATCAACTTCTTCTACGTTATATCCTCTTAATCCTTTTTTAAATTCTTTATTTGTTATATCCATTGGTGTTAACTTCATAAACTCACCTCAACTATGTATATTTTTTTATAATCAGTTTATATTTTCCGCTTTTACTGCTTCCAATAACTTCTCCTACAATGAATTTTCCAATTCCTCTTATAACAATTCTCTCATCACTTTTAACTTCATAACTTTTATCTTTAATCTTATTATACTCAATTAAAACTTGACCTTGATCTATTAACATTTGAGCTTTTGCCCTAGATAACTTCGATATTTTTGAAACAATCCCATCAATTCTTAAAGATGAAACTAAAATAACATCCTCTTTAAATTTTATTTCAGGAAAGTCTCCCTCATTTTGTATTTCAGTAATACGGCAGGGAGTCTTTCCAATTTTATCAACATTAGATAATAGAAAATTTAATACGTCTTCATGTATAGGCAAATAACATACATTATCTTCAACTATTAAATCTCCAATTTTATTTCTTTCTATTCCTAGTGATAAGATTCCACCTAAAAAATCCTTATGCTCTAAATTGGAAAACTTAGATTTTCCTTCAACCTTAAGTAACCTTATAGGAAAAGGACTATCATAAATATTATTAAATGAAATCATTTTTCTTTCTGAATCCTTAAAAATACCTTCACAAGTAACTTTAAATTTGCTAGTTTCACAATTTTTCTTAAACCATTTCCATACCTTTGGTGAATAAAAACAATTCCCAAAAACAGGTATATCTTTATCTACTGCTAGCATATATTTTTCATATAAGTTTAATGCCTCAATTTTATCATCTTCTGAAAAATAATTTATTATTTTTTCTTTCATAATTAATAAATTATAGATAATATAACAGCCTTAATTATATCTAATGCAAAGATTGCAAAAATAGGTGAAAAATCTATCATCATATTTGGCATAAACTTATATTGAAGCTTTCTAAATGGTTCTAGTACTGGATAAGTGAAGCTACTTATTATATTAAGAAATTCATTTTGCTTTCCTGGAGAAATCCAAGAAGATATACATTCTATTAGTATAGCTAATTCTATTATTCTAAAAAGTATACTAATAAAATTCCCAATAATAAATGCCATGTCTCCTCCTATTTTGACCAATTAAATAAAGCTTTTGAACTTAATTCATTCTTTAACTCATTAGTTACTTCTACATTTGATGGAGAAAGGATATAAACACCTTTTTCTATTTGTTGAAGTTCCCCGCCTAAAGCATAACAAGAACCACTTATAAAATCTAATAATCTTTGTGCTATTTTTAATTCTAACAAAGTGGTATTTACTAAAACTATTCTTCTATTTTTTAAAGCATCACAAATTTCTGTTGCTTCTTCGTAATCAACCGGCTTTGTTATTGTTACTTTTGTTGTTGGCGATGTATGAATATTTACAACCTTGCTATTTTTTTTATTTGTAATAACAGGTTCTATCATGTCTTCTACATCATCATCTTCTGAATCTTCATAATTTTCATCATATTCATCATATTCATCATATTCTTCGTCCCCTAATCCTAAAAATGACTTCATTTTTGTTAATACATTACTCATTATTTTTCTCCTCCTGTATTATAATTTCTTTCTCCAAATATCCCCTGTCCAATTCTCACCAAGGTAGAACCTTCTTCTATTGCCTCATTAAAATCATGAGTCATTCCCATAGAAAGTACTTCCATTTTTATATTCTTATATTCCCTTACCTTTAAATAATCGAATATTTCCTTCGTTTCCTTAAAGTATTTTCTATTATTTTTTTCATCACCTTTAGGAATAATAACCATAATGCCTTTAACTAATACATGATTACAATTTTCAATAGCTTCTATTATGTCTGGTAGTTCTTCTTTTAATATTCCACTCTTACTTTCTTCTCTACCAATATTTATTTGAATTAATACATTTGCCACTGTATCATTTTTTTCAAAAACTTTTTCAATTTCATTTAAAAGTTTTATACTAGACAAAGAATGTATTAAGTGAACTTTATTCACTAAATATTTTACTTTATTAGTTTGAAGTTTACCTATTAAATGCCATCTTATATCCTTTGGAAGATTTTCTTCCTTATTAACAAGTTCTTGTACTTTATTTTCACCAAAATCTCTAATTCCTGCTTCGTATGCTTCTTTTAAATCCTCTATAGGTTTGGTTTTAGAAACAGCCAGGAGCTCTACATTTTTAGGAATTTCTAATTTTAGCTTTTCTATATTTTCCTTAATGCTCATAGTCTACTCCTTTTACTTATTATTCTCTATCTTTAATATTATTCTCTATAAAAATTAAATTTCCTTTAATAAAGTATATTAAAATTAAAATTTTTTAATTTTTTTTAATTATTTTCGTATCTTTTCATAAATTCAATCTCATTAGCAGCTCTACTTGGGAGCAATGTTATTTTATCTTTTTCTTCTATTTCTACATAAAGATTTCTAATTATAAGTTCTTTTACGTGACTTCCATCTTCTAACAATGCAGTCTTTAGCTTTTCTGGATCTCCAATTGCATATATACTAAATGGAGCTGACTCCATAGTATTATCATCAAATCCTATAAAAGCCCAATTACATATTACCCCTGTACATGGGACTACCCTATGATTATTAACACTAATAGCTTCTGCTCCTGCTTTTCGCAGCTCATTTAAAACTAATGCCATATCATTATCATGAAATATTTTATCCGTCACTTCAAACTGTGAGTCTTGTTCTAAATTAATGCTTGCATCATTTATTTTTAATACTATTCCAGGACCTTCAACTTGACTTGAGCCTACAAATAATTCATAATCTAAAATTTGAGCTTTCATATCTTCAAGAATTTTATCGTTCTTTTCATCTTCTTTCATATAGTCATTAATTTTATCTTTAATTTCACTATTATTTTCTTTTAGATTTCCTATTTCTTTATACAAATTAGCTCTTTCTTCTATAGCATCTTTATATTGTTTAGCATTTAACTCTACAAATGACTGTATTTCTCCAAGATTAATATTTGTTGAAATTAAAATTCCTAAAATTAAAGTTGTAAGAAAAATAAGGAATGTCTGCTTACTTTTATTCACAATCTCACCTACTTTAGCGCGATTTTAATTTTTCCAATAGGAGTCTTCTTATTATTGCAAAGTTATTAAAAATTCTTCCACCAAATACTATTACCGCCGCTATGTATATAGGAATTCCAAGTTTATCTCCAAGATATGCTAAACCTGCCGCAAGCAATGCATTACCAAAAAATCCTGATATAAATATATCTGTTTGAAAATTCTTAGATAAATTTGCTCTTACTGCACCAAAGACTGAATCTAAACATGCAAGTATTGCAACCGACATATATGGTGAAAAACTTTCAGAAATATTAACATCAAATACAAAACCTAATATGACTCCTATTAATAGACCAATTATTGCAATCAACTTTTTTCCTCCTTATAATTCTATTCTTTAACTGCTTTTATAAACTCATTCTTTATAGATTGAGTTGTTTTTAAAATCAATATATCATCACTTGTTTTAACTTCACAATTATAATTAGGAAGTGCTCCATAATCTAAAGACCCTGGAAAGGATATACCTACATTTAATCTTCCTTTATCTCCAATAACATTTATAGTTATTTTATCATTAGGATATATTCTGCCTGATGAACCTATAGATATACCATTACCTGCTATTTTTATTCCTGTTTGTGGTGTTATTCGTATATCATTTATAGAAATTGCCTCTGCTCCTGAATACCAAAGTAAATTTACAATATGAACAAGTTCTTCTTCACCTAAACTTACCCCACTTACTCCAGTGTTAGATTCAAATATTGATGTTTTAGGAGTTATTGTAATTACTACTCCTGGTCCTTTAACGTCAATTATACCCAAATTCATTCTTGAAGTATCTAACTTATTTTTAATTTCTTTTCCTAAATCGCCTTCTTTAGCAGCTGATTCTTCTAGTACCTTAAGTTCTTCTGATAATTCACTATTTGACTTTTGTAATTCCTCTTTTTCTTTTCTTAAGTTTTCTAGTTCTGCAATAATATTATTTTTATCATAATTGCTTATTTCCGTTGGACCATTTTTATTTGATAACATCTTAAATTGATATGCCAATAAAAAACCTAAAAGTGCGCATACCAGTGCTACAAAAATTTGTGATTTAGATATCTTCATTTTTACCTACCTTTCCTATTCATGATAATATACAGGTGCACCTTCAAAACTAACATCTATGTATCCTTTAGTCATTGATACTTCTGGACTTGACACAATATGGATTACTTTATTCATTTTATCTAATAAATTTTCATCATTTCCTAGTCTTCCTTCTACTTCCCCTATATATACTTTAATATTAGTTAAATCCTGGAGATCAATAGATTTAATATT
Source organism: Clostridium sp. CMCC3677 (assembly GCF_023845585.1). Taxonomy (GTDB): domain Bacteria; phylum Bacillota; class Clostridia; order Clostridiales; family Clostridiaceae; genus Clostridium; species Clostridium aquiflavi. Next base: position 175,543 of record NZ_JAMQHS010000005.1, on the reverse strand, counting down.
ATATTCTGTTGGATTGTTTCTCACTATATCATAGAAAGTAGTTAATATTTCACTAATTCTATCATCATCTAAGACTTTTTCTCCAACTTCCCCTTCTTTATATTCAATACCTTTTATTTCTACTAAATTTCTTCCTTTTAAGTCATCAGTTCTTTCAAGTAAAACTAATCTATTACTTAAAATTAATTTATTTTTACCTTCATCTATATAGTAAATTCCCTCTTTTTCCACTATATTTATATTTATTTGTTTAGGAAATTTTTTTGTTACTGTCACAGACTCAACATAAGGATTTTTTTTAGCTTCATTTGTCAAATCAGACTTACTTACAAAAAAAATATTTTCTCCAAGTACCTTTTCACATCTCTCTTTTACATCTTCACCAGTTATTATTGGATTATTTGTAACTGCTACCTTTTTTACTATAAAAATATTTGATTTAGTAATAAATATTATTATTCCCATAATTAAAAAAAGAAGCGTTATTATTATTTTCTTTATGAATCTTTTACGCTTAGACTTTATAATATATTTATTTGTTTTTTTTACCATGCCCATCCCTATTTCTCTACTTAATAATATATATTTAAAATTTATCTTAAAATAAAATTTTTTAATAAATTTCTTATATAATAATACCACTTTGTTTGAAAATTTTCATCAACTTTTTAATAGATTTTACATAATAAGAAAAACTTAATAAAATAAGAGTCATAATTTTAAAATAATTATGACTCTTATTTTTATTTAAGGCTATGTTTTAGGAGTGTGTTGATATATGTATAAGTAAAGGTGAGTTTAGTAATTAAACTTATAAATACTAATTAAATATTCTCAAAGTCCAATTACAATTCCACTTCACCTATTGCATATATCAACATATAATTTTAAAGAATAACTTAATTTACTTATCCTTTTTTCCTTCTGTCTGACGCGATATATTTAAGAGGACTCCCATAGCTGCCATATTTATTACGAGGGACGTTCCTCCATAACTTATAAACGGCAATGGTACTCCTGTAACAGGCATTGAACCAGTTACAACTGCAATATTTATTAAAGATTGTACTGCGACAACAGATGTTATACCAATTGCTAATAAAGTTCCATAAGTATCTTTTGCACTCATAGCAACTTTTATACCTCTCCATATAAAAACTACAAAAAGCATTATTATACACAAACAACCAATGAGTCCTAATTCTTCTCCTATTATTGCAAATATAAAATCATTATGTGGTTCTGGCATATATAATGTTTTTTGTCTTGATTGCCCTAACCCAAGACCTGTAATGCCTCCTGCACCTAATGCATAAAAAGATTGAATTAATTGATATCCATTTCCTGTTGGATCTTTCCATGGATCTATAAAGTTTAACATTCTTGCTCTTCTATAGCCTTCTCCTAAAGTAAATATAGTCGCTGCCGCTACCATGAGTGGAGCAACTATTCCAAATAGATGTTTTATTCTTCCACCAGCTGAAAAAAGAACAATAAATGTAACTATCATTATTACGGATGCTATACTTAAGTTTTTCTCTGCTAATACTAAAGCCGCATATATTCCTGAAACAAATAAATATGGTACTATACCAGTTGAAAAATTCTTTATTCCATCACCTTTCATTTCTATACTCTTAGCTAAAAATAGAACTACTACATATTTGGCTAGTTCAGATGGTTGAAATGATAATGGACCTATCTGAATCCATCTTTGAGCTCCATTTACTCCTGGAAATAAAAACACAACTAGCAATAGGGGTATACACCCTATCATAAGCCATAATGTATATCTTTTGATTTTATGGTAATCAATTGACATCGTTGTCCCTAAAACTATCATTCCTAAAACAGCCCAAACAAGTTGCCTTTTTAAAAAGTACATACTATCATTGTTTTTAAACATAGCATAATAAGAACTTGCAGAGTATACCATAACAACTCCAACTGCCAATAGTAAAACTACGCTATAGAATATCCCATAGTCTATTTGACCCATATTCTTTTTTTTGAGTTTACTAACTCTCATACACAAATCCTCCAAACTTAATTACTAAGTTAATTAAAATAATGTTATCGTATTAAGCTTTGTTTTAAGGCAGTGTTGATATTATACTAAAATATCAGCATTCATTTAAAACATAACCTTTCAATTATTTACTTTCAATTAATTAAAGTGCAATAAAGCCTATGATGCATAGTATTAATGTTATTATTGAAAAGACTGTAACTAATTTAACCTCACTCCATCCACATTGTTCAAAATGATGATGGATAGGAGCCATTTTAAATACTCTTTTACCTGTCGTCTTAAAAGATGTTACTTGTATTATAACAGACAATGTTTCTATTACATATATTCCACCAACTATTATTATGAATAATGGCATTTTTAGTATTAAAGCTATTGTTCCTATTGCACCTCCAAGAGCTAATGATCCAGTATCCCCCATAAATATTTTTGCTGGGAAAGCATTAAACTTAAGAAATCCTAATAACGCACCTGCAAGAGCAATTGAAAACACTCCAACTTGATAATGTCCTGTTTTAAAACCTACTATTGCAAAGAAAGTTAAAACTATAACGGTTACTGATGACGCAAGACCATCTATTCCATCTGTAAGATTTACTGCATTAGTTGTTGCTGCATAATATACAACTACTAATGGTATATAGAAAATTCCTAAATTCAATTTAGAATTCATAAATGGAATTATAATATCTGTTCCTATATTAGTATATCCATAATAAGCTAACGCAATAGAAAATAGTAATAATAAAATCATCTTTTGATAAGCTCTTAGCCCTAAATTATCTTTATGAATTATTTTTAATATATCATCTAAAAACCCAATTACACCAAATGCAATCAATGAGTATAATATTATCATACCTTCATCAGTTGGTTTATATCCTATAATAAGCATTGTTACGCTCACTGAGATAAAGAATATAAGACCTCCCATAGTTGGAGTACCTGATTTTTTCAGATGGCTTTTAGGACCATCACTTCTTATGTTTTGACCAAATTTTAATTTATGCAGCATAGGTATAAATATCGGTCCTAAAACCATTGAAAACGCAAATCCCATTAATAATGCTGATAAAACTGTTGGATTTAATAATTCTTTTATTGTATCCCCCATCTTATACTGCCTTTTTTGGCAGTTCACCTCCTTTGTTATACTATAAAGCTTCTATATTTTTTACTATATCTTCAAATTTTGCTGATCTTGATGCTTTAACTAAAATAACATCTCCATCTTTTATTAAATTACATAAATAATTTTGTAATTCCTCTTTACAGTTAAAAGTCACTGCATCTTTTCCAAAACCACTTTTATAATCTTCTCTAAACTCACCTGTTGTTAAAACAATATCTGCTTTTCCTATTGCATCTTGACCTACCATTTCATGAGATGACTTAGCATGATCTCCAAGCTCTCCCATATCTCCTAACACAGCAATTTTTCTACTTCCACTATATGTTTTCAAAACACTTAAAGCAGATTTCATTGAATCTGGACTAGCATTATAGCAGTCATTTATTATTGTAAAATTATTTTTCTTTATAAACTCTAATCTCATAGAAGTAGCTTCAAAGTTATTTAGTCCTAGTTCCATTTCTTCAAATGTAATACCAAAGTTTTCTGATATTCTTATTCCTAAAAGCGCATTTAATATGTTATGTTCTCCCACCATATTTAATTTAAATCTATGACGCTCTCCATTACTATTAACTGCATCAAAAGAAGTACTTTCTTCAGTTAACTCTATGTTTTCTGCATATAAATCATATTCTTTATCATATCCAATTTTTTCAATTTTAAATTTATTATCTTCATTTACTTTTTGAAGCATATCATTTTCATAGTTTATTACTAAAGTATTATTTTCTTTAAAAAAGTCTGTTATGCTAAATTTTTCTTTAAGAATATTTTCCCTTGTCTTTAAATATTCTATATGAGATACTCCTACATTAGTAATTATAGCCATATCAGGTCTTGCAATATTAGTTAATCTATGAATTTCATTAAAGTTACTTGTTCCCATTTCAAGAACTGCAATATCATAACTTGAATCTAATTCAAAAATCATAAGTGGTAACCCTATTTCATTATTAAAGTTTCCTTTTGTCTTAAATACAGAATATTTTCCACTTAAAAAGGCTGCTACTAAATCTTTAGTAGATGTTTTACCTGTAGATCCTGTTATACCTACTACCTTTATCCCTAATTTTTCTCTATAGTATTTTGCTAAAGCTCCTAATGCTGATTTTGTATCATTTACTTTAATAACTGTTCCTTTGTCATTTAACTCTTCTAACTTAAAATTCACTTCATCTATTATTGCAACAGTTGATCCACCTTTTATTGCTTCAACCACATAATTATTTCCATTAAAATTATTACCCTTTAATGCTATAAATAAACTATTTTTATCAATTTTTCTTGTATCAGTTGAAATTTTTTCAAAATTTCCTTCATTATTTTTTATTAGCAATTCACCATTAATTGCTTTTAGTACTTCATTTAGAGTTAAATCCATAATACAATCTCACCTCTTATTATTTATCATCTAATATTTGTTTAACAACTTCTCTTTCATCAAAATGTATTGTTTTATCTTTTAAAATTTGATATGTTTCATGTCCCTTACCAGCTATTACTATCACATCATTTTCTTTAGCTATATCCATTGCTTTTTTTATAGCATCTTTTCTATTTTCTATAACTTCATAATTCTCTTTTTCTATTCCTACTAGTATATCCTCTATTATTCTCATAGGCTCTTCGCTTCTTGGGTTATCTGAAGTTACTATAGCTATATCTGCTATCTCAGTTCCTATTTTACCCATTTGAGGACGTTTTACCTTATCTCTATCCCCTCCACATCCAAAGATAGCAATTAATCTTCCTTGCGTAAATCCTCTTGCAGTTTCTAAGATGTTTTGTAATCCATCTGGAGTATGAGCGTAATCTATTATTATGTCATAAGGTAAATTATAATTAGTAGCTGTTCTTTCACATCTACCTGGAACTATAACTTTGTTAATTCCATCTTTTATAGATTCCATTGGTATATTTAACTTATAACATGCTCCTATAGCACCTAAAGCATTATATATATTGTATTCTCCTGGTATTGATAATATAAATTCTTCATCTTTTTCTAAATTAACTTTAAATCTTATGTTCTTACTTCCCAATTTTTCATCAAAGGCTTTAAAATTAGAGTCTTCCTTTATAGAATAATCATATATATTTTTTGCTTTTAGTTTATTTAAATCTTTTATTACTTGTTTTCCATAATTATCATCATTATTAATTATTCTTATATTGCTTCTCTTAAATAATTTAAATTTAGAATTATAGTAATTTTCAAAAGTCTTATGAAAATCTAAATGATCCCTTGTTAAATTCGTAAAAATTCCAACCTCAAAATCAACTCCATATACTCTATCTAATTCAAGAGAATGAGAAGATACTTCCATAACGCAATATTCTACACCCTTATTGACCATATTATTAAATAATTCTTGTAATTCTAATGATTCTGGTGTAGTTCTTTCCGTATGAAGCTTTTCATTTCCAATGTAATTAGCTATAGTTCCTATAAGCCCTACCTTTTTACCATTGGATTCTAGAATTGATTTTATCATAAATGCAGTTGTTGTTTTGCCATTAGTACCTGTTATACCAATAATCTTCATTTTTTTACTTGGATTATCGTAATAATTTATTCCAATAAGAGCCAAAGCTTTTCTAGTGTCTTTTACCTTAATAACAGATATATTCTTATTTAATATTTCTATATCATCTTGTATTATAATAACAGACGCGCCATTTTCAATTGCTTTTTGAATATATTTATGTCCATCTGTAGCATATCCTTTTATACAAATAAAAATATCGGACTTATTAACCTTTCTACTATCATAATTAATTGAAGATATTTCCTTGTCTAAACTTCCTTGTACAAGTTTATAGTCTATTCCCTTTAAAATATCTTTAAGGTTCATTTTTAACCATCTCCTTAAATAATATGCTTATTATGTTATTTAAATACTCTATAAAAGATTATTTTACAATAATTTAGCATGTGAGCAAAACCCACATGCTAAATTTTAACTTAAGTATTCTAATTAGTCTTTATAATCTGAATTTAAAGTTAATTTAACCGATGTGCCCTTGGTTATAACTTCTCCCGGATTAACATTTTGTTCTATTACCATACCTCCACCTTGGAAGATTGGTGTTATTCCAATACTAGTTAATAATTGATTAGCATCATCTTTAGAATATCCTCTTACATCAGGCATCACAACATTTTTATTATAAGACCCACTGTTACCTGTGTAAAGATTTATTTCAGATTCTTCCTTTACTGCATATCCTGGATATGGCTTCATATCTATAACAGTATCACCTGATTCATCTATAGAAAAATTTAACTTAGATTCTTTTAACACTTTCTTTGCTTCATCAACTTTCATTCCTCTAACCTCTGGAATAATAATATCTCTAGATATTTGACTTAAATTTTCATCAGAAAACTTACTATCTAAATAATTAAATATATCAGAGAATAGCATTTTAGCTGCTGGTGTACATACTTGACCTGCATAATATGAACCATTGCTTGGTTCATCTACTGTTACCATTACAGTTATCTTAGGATCATCTACTGGTGCCATACCAACAAAAGATGATATATATTGTCCTGAACCATAAGTACCATTTTCCGGATTCACCTTTTGAGCTGTTCCTGTTTTACCACCAATATGATACCCTTCCATAAAGGTTCCTGCACCAGATCCACCAGTTACAACTCTTTCAAGATAACTTCTAAGTTCTGCTGTTTTTTCCTTAGTTGCTACATCCGTTACTTTAGAATTAAATGATTCATCAACTATTTTAACTCCATTTTCACCACTATGAGTAATTTCCTTCATAACATGTGGTTGTATTAATTGACCACCATTTGCAACAGCATTAAAAGCTGTCATATATTGAACTGAATTTACAGTATTAGTTTGCCCGAAAGCTATAGTTGCTAAGTCTGTTTCTGAGATTTTATCAACCTTTTTAACAATGCCTCTTGTTTCTCCTGGTAAATCAATACCGCTTACTTTTCCAAATCCAAACTTTTCAATGTATTCACATAACTTTTCTTTTCCTATCATTTCTCCAAGCTTCATAAATCCAACATTACATGAATTTTGAATTATATCTGGAAACTTTTGAGCTCCATGGCCTTGTGTTCTCCAACACTTTATATATCTATTTCCAAAATGTAAGCCACCACCACATGTAAAATCAGTATTTGCATTTGCAATATTTTCTTCTAATGCAGTAATTGCTGTTATAACTTTAAAAATTGAGCCTGGTTCAAACATATCATTTACAAGTCTATTTCTCCACATCTTTTGTAATTTTTCTGATTCATTTGCACCTTCAAAATCTTCTGTGCCTTCATATGGAACATTAGGATTAAAATCAGGTTTATTAACCATAGCTAAAACCTCTCCACTTTTAGGATCCATAACTAATATAGATACTGCTTTAGCTTTATTATCTTCATATGTTTGCTGTGCTGCTTTTTCAGCAAAGAATTGAATATTCTCATCAATTGTTAAAGTTATATCCTTTCCATCTACTGGAGGTGTGAATTGTGATATTGTATAAGGTAATTCTCCACTATTTCTATCTAATTCTGAAATTTTCATTCCAGGTACTCCGGACAAATAACTATTATATTGTACTTCTACTCCAGTTAACCCTTGACCATCAATATTAGTGCTTCCGAGAACATGTGATAAAAAATTATTATTCGGATAATATCTTTTAGTATCTGGTGATACCAAAACACCACTAATGTTTAAATCCCTTACCTTATCAGCAGCATCTTTTTCAATTCTTCTTATAAGCGTTGCTGAACCAGCATCTGCTCCACTTGGAAGCTTAGTTTCTAATTTTTCTTTTACCTTTTCTGAATCTAAATCTAGAGCGTTTGCAATAACAGGAGCAATATCAGCAGTTGTTAAGGCTTCCTGTCCTGGTTTTACATTAATTCCAACACTACTAAGCTTTTCTCGTCTTTTTTCAGTTAAATCTTGCCTTAAAAAAGATCTTATAGAATTTAAATCAAAGTCAACTCTATACACATTAGCAGATACAGCTAATTCTTTGCCATTTCTGTCTAATATTCTTCCTCTTCTTGCATCTATTTTTACTTCGCTTGTCCATTGTTCTTCCGCTCTTGCTGCATATTCTTGCCTTTTAGCTATCATTATGTAAGATAGTCTAATACTTAGCACTAAAAACACACAACTCAATCCTGCAATAATTACAGTCATTCTTTTGCGCATTTTTGCTCTATCTTTATAATTTAGTTTTTTCACTACTTATAACTCCTCCATATAATTTCTATTAGATTAAGTGTCTCTTTTTTAAACTGTAATGTAATTAAAAATCCCCTTATAATTAGTCTAAAAAATACTTATCTAAGAATATGAAGCTATTAAGCACTTAAACTTTACTACTTATTTTAAATTAATAAAAAGTTACTATCTGAATTTGCTTATAAACTTAGATATAAAGCTCTGTTTTTTGTTAACCTCAGTATCAGTATTTGTTTCTAAATTTGCAAAATAATTTTCAGAAAAATCTATCTTTACTATGTCATCTTTAGTAGGTAACATCATTGATAACTGCTTTTCTGAAGTTTCTTGTATATTTTGTAAAGATCCAAATTTTAAAAGTTTAACTCTTAATGCTTCATTTGTTTCCTCAGAATTATTAATTTCACTATTTATTTTCCCTAAATTCTTTTGCATATTATAAACCTTAGCATCTCCTGCAATAGTCATAAGTCCTAATGAAACTATCAATATAGATATTATAAGAGTACTTTTTCTTGCTTCTATTTTTTCATTTTTTATCTTAATGCTCTTGTTCTTTTTAACTTTTCGTAAATTTTGTTTACTTTTCTTGGGTCTACTTACTATTCTTTTTCTCGATGGTTTTACTGCTGTACTACCTTTAATATAATCATATTCTTTTCCTTCCAATTTATTCACATCCCCGCTTAATTTATAACATAATAAAAATTAAATTTTATAACTTTTCAATTATTCTAAGTTTCGCACTCCTACTTCTTGGATTTTCTTCAACCTCTTCTTTAGTAGGTTCTATTCCTTTTCTAGATACTAACTTTACACTAGGTTTTTTACCGCAAATACACATTGGAAATTCCTTTGGACATGTGCATGGGTCATTAAGTTCTCTAAATTTAAGCTTAACTATTCTATCTTCTAAAGAATGGAAAGTTATTATTGCCATTCTTCCACCTGGATTTAATCTATTTACACCATCTTCAATAGTTTGGTTAAGTATTTTAAGTTCTGAATTTACTTCTATTCTTATAGCTTGAAAAGTTCTCTTTGCTGGGTGTGGACCTTCTCTTCTCGCTTTTGCTGGAATAGCTGCTTTAATTATGTCAACTAGCTCCATAGTAGTTTTTATAGGATTTTCGCTTCTTCTATTTACTATGCAGTTTGAAATTCTTTTTGCAAATCTTTCTTCACCATAATTTTTTATTATTTTGTATAATTCATCTTCGCTATATTCATTTACGATTTCATAAGCTGAAAAATCATTATCTCTATTCATTCTCATATCTAAAGGAGCATCTTTCATATAGCTAAAGCCTCTTTCTCCTTCGTCTAATTGGTAAGAAGATACTCCAAGATCCATCAATATTCCATCCACTTTAGGTATATCTAAATTTTGAAGAATATTATCTATGTCATAAAAATTACTATGAACATATTTTACATTTTCAAACCTTTTCAATCTTTCTTTTGCTGCTTTTAAAGCATCCCTGTCTTGATCTATTCCTATTAATACCCCGTCCTTTGATAAACGCTCTAATATATAAGATGAATGTCCTGCTCCACCTAGTGTACAGTCAACATAAATTCCATTCTCCTTTATATCTAATGCATCTAAGCATTCGTTTAGTAAAACTGAAATATGTTTAAATTCCATATTAAAAACTCCTTATATTCCTAAATCATTCATTTTTTCTGCAATCAGATCATAATCTATATCTGATTCATTGTAATTAATCCACTTTTCCCTGCTCCAAATCTCAACTCTAGATAATACCCCTATACTTACTATGTCCTTTTCTATGCCTGCATATTCTTTTAAATTTTGTGGAATTAATCCTCTTCCTTGCTTATCTAATTCTACTATACATGCACCAGAAAAAAAGAATCTTACAAATGCTCTTGCATCTCTATTTGTCAAAGGTAAGGTTTTAAGCTTATTCTCCAAAATTCCCCATTCATTAATTGTATAAGCATAAATACATCCATCAAGACCTTTGGTTATTACAAACTTATCTCCTAAGTCTTCTCTTAGCTTTGCTGGAACAATCATTCTGTTTTTAGAATCTAATGAATGTTGATATTCTCCAATAAACATTAATTTACCCTCACCTTAATAATTTACAGCAATTTAAGCTCTATTTCAATCCACTTTAAACCACTTTAAACCACTTTATAATATTTATTCTATATAAATATTATATTTCCTTCCATATACTTAGTTTTTTTGAAATTTAATTAAATTTTTTAAACAAATAATAAAATTTTTATCTTTTTTTTCCATTTCTAAAATCATAGAGTAAATTTCCAAATATAAGAAATATAAAAATTAATATTAACCAAATTGGACCTTCAATTGGAGATTCTAATGAATTTGTAGCAGCTTTGTATAAAAAATAAAAATATATGACATAACCATTAAATAAAACTATATTAATATATTTTTCCTTTTTATTTTTTTCTATCGTAAATTTTACAATTAACTTAACTGTATATATACTTTTCCAAACAATTATTGCTGTAATTAAAAACACTAATACTAAATTCATAAAATTTCTCCTGATTTAATTCTTCTTAATATATACTTATTTAAATTTAGTTAAAAGTATCTTAAATAAATAAAAAAAATTAAAATAAAATTTTAATTTACAGTACTATTACTTTAATGTATATATTTTCAAATATATTTTTGATATAATTTTATTTATAAAAATTTTTGCTTATTTTTGCGGAGGGCTTATTCTTGAAAAAAAACATTGAATTAAAAACTATAAACACAAGAAGAATTTATAATTTAGATGATTATAAATATGGTTTAAAGAAAGGGATTCCAATTGCACTTGGATATCTATCTGTTTCTATTACCTTTGGAATGATGGCTGTACGGGGAGGCCTTAGTCCATGGATTGCAATATTAATATCAATGACTAACTTAACATCAGCAGGTCAATTTGCTGGTATTAACCTAATATTTATTTCTGCTTCTTATTTGGAAATAGCTTTAACTATATTTGTTATAAATATTAGGTATATGCTTATGTCATTATCTCTATCTCAAAAAATGCAATATAAAATACCTTTGTTTAAACGTTTTATAATATCCTTTGGTGTAACAGATGAAACATTTACACTTGCATCACTTGAAAAAGATGAATTAAGTTCTGAATTTATGTTAGGATTAATGACTCTTCCATATTTAGGTTGGGCATTAGGAACTTTTATAGGTGCTGTAACTACTAAAATATTACCTGCTTCTTTACAAGATTCTTTAGGTATAGCCTTATACGCTATGTTTATTGCTTTAATAATACCACAAATTAAAAAGTCCAAGCCTATATTAGTAGTGGTTATTATTGCTGTTACAATTAGTTGTATCTTTAGATATATTCCTTGTTTAAATAGAGTTTCTTCTGGATTTGTTGTTATTGTTGCATCAATAGTCTCTTCTGCAATTGGTGCTTATCTTTTTCCTATAAAGGAGGTTTTATAAATGTATATAATTGTTTGTGTAATAATTATGGCTGTAGTTACTTACATACCTAGAGTAATTCCATTAACTATATTTAACAAAAAAATAAACTCAATATTTATTAAATCTCTCTTGAATTATATTCCATATGCTGTTTTAGGTGCTATGACATTTCCTAGTATATTTTATAGTACAGAAAACATGTTATATTCAACTGTAGGAACTTTAGCTGCTATAGTTTTAGCATATTTTGAAAAAGATTTGCTTATTGTTGCAGTTTCTTCAGTCTTAGTTATTTATTGTTTAAATATCTTTGTATAGAAGAACAAAATAGTTGTACCATATTTTATTAGTTGAAAGTGGAAATAAAAAATTCCACAATTTCCTACATAAAAAAAGTATAGTTAATATTTTTTAATATTAACTATACTTTTTTAAATTATTTTTTCATAGCTTCTAAAGCTGCTATATTTAATAAGCTCCAAGGTTTATTAAAATGTGGTTGGAAGAAGAAATCTGTCATTGCGAGTTCTTCAACAGTCATATTATTTTGAATAACTACTGAAAGTGTATTCATAAATTGTGTTAAATCTAAATTAGATATTATTTGGCCACCAAGAACTCTTCTTGTTTCTTTATCAAAAACTAATTTTAAGCATGCTTCTTCAAAAGTTGGCATAAATTCTGGTCTATAATTATCTTTAACTACTACTGATTCTACATTAAATGAAGTTGTACTTTTTGCAACTTCTTCTGTTAGTCCAGTTGAAGCTATACACTTTTCGTATATCTTAATACCTGATGTCCCTTGAGTACCCATATACTTTAATGTTGGATTTTCTATATTCATTGCAACTAATGTTCCCATTCTAACAGCATTTGTTGCAAGTGGAATATATCTTGTATCACCTGCTGGATTATATTTTACTACACAACAATCTCCAGCTGCAAAAACATCTTCTTTGCTTGTTCTCATATACTCATCTATTATGATTGCACCATTAGGTAATGTTTCTAATTTTCCTTTTACTAATGCTGCGCTAGGTGCAAAGCCAATACATAATATAACTAAATCCCCTTCATAAGTTCCACTATCAGTTACTACATGTGTTACTTTACCATTTTCACCTTTAAAACATTTTACCTTTTCACCTAAAACTAGATTTACATTATGATTTTTAAATTCTGTTTCTGCTATATCAGTAAATTCTTCATCTAAATATTTAGCCATTATCCTTTTTTCTGCATCAATTAAAGTAACATTTTTATTTTTCATTTGAAAAGCTTCTGCAAGTTCAACACCAATATATCCTGCCCCTATTATAACTACATTTTTTGCATCTTTACATTTTGCTTCAATAACTTTTGCATGATTATAATTTTTGCATAAAATAATATTTTCTAATTCTCCACCTTCGAATTTAGGTACTATTGGCCAAGATCCTAAAGTAAGAACTAATTTATCATAATTATCTTCAAAAATTTTTTCTGAATCTAAATTTTTAACTTTAATTTTTTTATTATCAAAATCTATATCTAAAACATCATGTTTCATATTAGTTAAAATTCCAAGAGATTTTAAATTTTCTGGTGAATTATAGAAAAGCTTTTCTGTTTCAGTAACAACCCCTCCTATACTTAAAGCAATACCACATGATAAAAACGATATGTTATCATTTCTTTCATAAACTGTTATTTCACTTTCTGGATAGCGTTCCTTTAAATTAACAATGGTAGCTGTTCCTGCATGAGTACATCCTATTACAACAATTTTCATAATATATTTCCCCTTTAAATTATAAATATTCTTTATTAAAAAATAATAATTATCTTTTAATATATAATACACCTTATGTTTAAAAAGGTAAATACCATTTAAATATTTTTAATTAATTTTACCCTTTTACTACAAGGTATATACTTATAATTTAGCATCTATTTTCTTTCTTTGTACCATCAAATAATAATGATAATAAAATGCTTGTAAGTAATATTATCATTATTATTAGTACTGAATTTACAACTGATATCTCAATTCCAAATTGAATTATTATAAGCTTTATTCCTGTAAACATTAATATAAATCCAACTCCATATTTCATAAATCTAAACATGCTATTCATTTTAGCTAGTACATAATACATACTTCTTAATCCAAGTATTGCAAATATATTAGATGTATACACTATAAATGTGTCTGTAGTTATTGAGAATATTGCTGGTATTGAATCCAAAGCAAATATTACATCTGAAAATTCTATAACTAATAAAGCAACAAATAATGGAGTTGCATAAAGAATTTTATTTTTTCTTTCAAAAAACTTCTTATTATTAATTGTATTACTTACGGGCATAACCTTCCTTAATAATTTAACAGCAAAATTATCATGAAATTGTATATTATCTTCTTTAGAAAACAACATTTTAAATCCACTGAATAATAATACCACTCCAAAAATATAAAGAATCCAATGGAATTTATTTACTATAGTAACACCAAGTAAAATAAATATAAGACGTAGTACCATAGCTCCAATAACTCCATATAATAAAACTCTTTCTTGATATTCTTCTCTTATTCCAAAGCTTGAAAATATCATTAAGAATAAGAATAAATTATCCAAGCTTAAAGACATTTCTATTATGTAGCCTCCAAAATATTCAATTGCAGCACTTTCTCCCTTAAAATGAAAAATAAATAGATTAAATATTATAGATAAAATTATCCAAAAACTTAAATTACGTAATGATTTTTTTGTTTCCATAAAATAACTCCTTATTAACATTCTTAAAGTATATATATTATTTTTCTTCTAAATATATCCTTACATAATAAAAGTTTAATTTTAAAAATATAATTTTTTAAAGAAAAAAGGAACCTTAATCAAAGGTTCCTCTTAGTATTAAAAAATATGTTATACATTGAATCTGAAGTTAACTACATCTCCATCTTCCATTATGTACTCTTTTCCTTCAAGTCTGAACTTACCTTTTTCTTTTGCTGCTGCTTCTGATCCACATTCAACTAGATCATCATATCCAACAACTTCAGCTCTGATAAATCCTCTTTCAATATCAGTATGGATTTTACCAGCAGCTTGTGGAGCTTTAGTCCCTCTTTTAATAGTCCAAGCTCTAACTTCTTGAACTCCAGCTGTTAAGAAACTCATAAGTCCTAATAATTTATAACTTGCTTCAATTAACTTATCAAGACCAGATTCTTCCAATCCATATTCTCTTAACATTTCATTTTTTTCGTCATCTTCTAATCCAGATAATTCTTCTTCTATTTTAGCACTTACAACTATTACTTCTGAATTTTCAGATGCTGCATATTCTTTTACTGTTTTCACATATTTATTTTCGAAGTTTCCTTCCATAACATCATCTTCGGAAATATTACAAGCATATAAAACAGGCTTTGAAGTAATTAAGAATAATCCTTTTACAAAAGCTTGCTCTTCATCTGTAAATTCTAAAGTTCTTGCTGGTTTATTAGATTCTAATTGTTCTTTAATTTTTTCCATAATTCCATATTCAAACTTAGCAGTTTTATCACCAGATCTTACAAGTTTTATACCTTTTTCCATTCTTCTTTCTAAAACTTCTAAATCTGAAAAAATTAATTCTAAGTTTATAGTTTCAATATCTCTTATTGGATCAACAGTACCTTCAACATGAACAACATTTTCATCATCAAAACATCTTACAACGTGAACTATTGATTCAACTTCTCTAATATTGGCTAAAAATTTATTTCCTAAACCTTCACCTTTTGAAGCTCCTTTAACTAATCCTGCTATATCATAGAATTCTATTGCTGTATATATTTTTTTCTTTGTGTTATACATCTTTTCTAAGACATCTAATCTCTTATCTGGAACACTAACTACTCCCACATTTGGTTCAATGGTACAGAATGGGTAATTAGCTGATTCTGCTCCAGCTTTTGTTATCGCATTAAATAATGTACTTTTACCTACATTCGGCAATCCTACAATTCCTAACTTCATTTATGTACAGTCCTTTCTAACATTTAATACACCTTTAAAAATTATACTCTAGAACGTCTTTCTTTTCAACTAAATATGTTTGATGTTATAGTATGAAGCTTGTAGGCAGAGATTTTTGCTTTAACACACCTAAAATAAATAGTTACTTAAATAAAAATCTATATTTAATAGAAATTACCATGATTAATAGTTTGATAAAATACAAACAATATTTTATATGAACATATTCTAAATCTGTAGAAATTTATTATTCTATATAATATTTAGAAAACGTTATGTAAAATAAGCTATATTTTAAGCCACTATTGGTGTTTTAGTATATATGCTAAATAAAATTGGAGTTTGTTTTATACTACAACATCAATGTTATTTTTAAATATAGCTAAAATAAATAATTTTAAGATAGAAGGTGGAAATTTGAAAAAATATTATAAAAAATCAATTTTAGCTTTATTAGTTTCAGTGTTAACTATAAATTCTCTTGCTACACCTATTAATGCCAAATCCAAAAAGCCCAATGAAGATGAAATGGAGCAATTTATAGAATTTGAAGAAAATAAAGTTAAAGATATATTTTCATTGTTTTCCGATCAAGGAGAACTAAATTGGTATTATGTAGGTAAAGGTAAAGATAATGTAGCTGAAGGGCCAAAAGAGTCAGTAGATTTCCTAAAAGAAAATGATGCTTGTTATCTAGGAGATACATCTAAAAAAGTAATATATCTTACTTTTGATGAAGGATATGAAAATGGTAATACAGGTAAAATATTAGATACATTAAAAAAATTAAATGTACCTGCTGCCTTTTTTGTTGTTAAACCTTATATTGATACTGAGCCTGACTTAATTAAAAGAATGGTTGATGAGGGACATTTAGTGTGTAATCATTCATCTCATCATCCTTCAATGGCATCAATTCATGATAAAGCTAAATTTGAATCAGAATTTACTGAAGTAGAGGAAGCTTATAAAAAGGTTGTAGGGAAAGATATGCCAAAATATTTTAGACCACCAATGGGTAAATATTCAAAAGATTCTTTAAAAGCCACAAAAGACTTAGGATATAAATCTGTATTTTGGAGTTTTGCTTATAAAGATTGGTTAGTAAAAAATCAACCTGCTGAAAGTTTTGCAATAAATAAGATAACTAACGGTGCTCATCCCGGATGTATAATGCTTCTTCATGCTGTATCTGATACTAATGCTAAAATATTAGATACTGTTATAAAAAAATTACAAGATGATGGATATGAATTTAAATCCTTAAATGAACTTCCAACAGAATAAAGATATTTAGACTATTCTTAAACAATGCTTTTAAATATATAAAAAGGAACTATGCATAATTTTTATTCATTATGCATAGTCCCTTTTCTATTTAAGACTATAATTTTTAAAGATGTTTATATATGCATAAGCAAAGTGGACTGAGTAATTGAACTTAGGAATACTAAAAACAAGTATAGTCCCATTTCAGCTTGTTCCCAATATAAAATTGAGACAAGCAATAAATATAAATTAAAAATGAAACTCGACTCCTATTTAGTCGCTGAGTAAGTTTGAGGAACGAAATATGAAAATTCCGACTCTCACTTAACTATTTTCAAAATCCAATTACAATGCCATTTTGCCTATTGCATATATAAACATAGATTTAATTGCAAATTATTATTCTTGAAATATAACTGAATTTACTTGTGCTACAATTTCTTCTTTTTTATCTTTAGATTTATTAAATAAATCATCTAATTCTTCTTTTATTTCATTAAAGAATATTTCATCATCTCTTAAGCCATTTAAATTAACTTTGACATTCATTATTGCACTCTCTATAGTGCAGTGTAATAATATTGCTGACATGCCTAAGTCTGATAAAAGCATTTTGTTGCCATATTGGCTCATAACATCTAAATTTTTATAAAACTCAAAAGATTCTCTTGCTAATTTTAATGGTGGTAACATAGCTTCTTTTGTACCTTCTTTTATAGCATTATTTCTATTGCTTTTTTCTTCTTCTGTATCTTTAGGAAGTTTGTAGCAATCCATTAACTTTAAAAATCCATTTCGATCTTCTTCCATAAGTTCTAAGCTTCTATATGTAAATCCTTTAGATTTTTCTCTAAAATCATCTATAATAGTTTTAATTTCTTCATCTAATTGTTGGTATTTTTTCTTACCTACTGTTAAAGAATATACCATTGAATTCAGCGCACCTGATAATGCACCTATTAGCCCTGCTACACTTCCGCCACCTGGTGATGCTTTATCACTTTCTACATCCCCAATAAATTCTTTAATTGTTTGTTTATAAAATTCCATTAAAAATCCCCCTTATTTATTATTGCTTATATTTTTATTATCTAATATAGATATTATATATCCAAGATATATCCAAAACATAATAGATATAAAACTTATTATATAAACTAAATTACTTTCAAATGCATTTACTGCTAATATTCCAAGTAACATAGAAGATATTGTAGTCATTTGAAGCTTTTCTTTCCCCTTCAGCTTATCTAATCTCTTTATTATAAATACCATAATACTTATTAGAAAAATTAAAATTAATGCTAATGAAATAATTCCATTTACAGTTGCTATTTGAAGATAAATATTATGAAGTCCACCATATTCTATTCCTGGTAAATATTCAACTATTCTAGCATTTCTTACTGCTTCTATTAAATCTGAATTTCCTACTCCAAGCAACAGATTGTCTTTTATAACAAAACTAGCTGATTTCCATAAAATATTTCTTCCACTTGTAAAGCTATGTAGTCTGTCTTCATCAAAAGTTAATAATACACTTGAACATAATAATGGAATTATTAATAATGCTATTCTTAAATGTTTACTTTTTAAATATACAAATATAAATAAATATATTACAGCAATTATAAGCAAATATGAACTTCTTCCATTTGCTTTTACCATTGTAATACCTTGTATAATAACATTTAGAAATAATAATATTTTCATCTTAATATTATTATTTTTTAACATTAAATATATACTTAATACAACTGCTAATCCTGCTGCTATAGATAAAGCATTTTGATTTACAAAAATCCCAAATGATCGACCTGTTCCAAATACCATATCAGTTGCTTGTATAGTTATCTTCTTATAGTCCACATATAATGATACTATTGATAATGGTAACATTAAAGCAATATAAAAATATGATATAATATTCATTTCTTTTATATTTTGCCTTTTGCTTTTAAATACATCTATTGTATATAAAGATGTAAATATCATTAAATTAACTATCCATATTTTGATGTTTTCCGTAGTCCTATAAGCAAATATGTTAAGTGCTAAAGTAAAAATTATAAATAAAATTATTGGAATATCAAATTTATATATCTTTCTTGTTTTATAATCTTTAAATATCATAATTAATATTAGTAAAATACCCCATGCTAAAACAATAGTATTTAATTTTTTTATTGCTGGAACATATAAAAAAATAGTTGCAAAACCTAAGCTGACTAATATATATAGTAATCTAAAATATAATCTGTTACCTATAAAATTGTAAATTTTATTTAATACCTCTTTCATTTACTTTTTTATACACTCCCTTCAAATTCTTTACCAATAAATCTTCTGAATAATTTTTAACTGTCATATCTCTAATATTGCTTTCATTATAATTTTTATAATTTTCTTTCATATATTTCAATGCAGATATTAATTGTTCTTCATTGTTTTTTTCAACAATAATTCCATTTTTTTTAGTTATTATATCTTCAGCGCCACCATTTTTAGCACCTATAACAGGTTTGCCACAAGCTAAAGCCTCTATATATACAACGCCAAAGGTTTCATGTTCTGATGGTAATGCAAATATATCACAATTTTTCATTTCATTAGCTACCTCTTGCCTTGATAACGCCCCTAAAAAAAATATCTGTTTTTCCATACCTATACTTTTAACTAATTCTTCTAATGAAGATTTTAGAGACCCGTCTCCCCCTATTTTAAGTACCACATTTTCATTAATAAACACTTCTTTAAAAGATTTTATTAACAACTCCATACCTTTTCCCTCTTCAAGAAAAGCACATGAGAAAAAAGTAAGCGTATTATTCTTTGCGTCTTTATTGCACTCTGCTTCCATATTAAATAAAGATAAATCAACCATATTATGAATAACTTCTATATCTCTATTTACATATGTGTTAAGTTCCTTTTTTAAGCCATTACCTACTGCTATTAATGAATCACAACTTTCATAAGCTTTATAAATATGTTTTCTATAACTATCTTTTAAATATTTTGCATACTTTAGTGATGAATGCTCTGTTATAACTAATGGTATATTATATTTTTTACTTATATAAGCTGCAGAAATTCCACCCCACATTGCAGAATGGGCATGTATTATATCAACTTTACCTTCTTTTTTAACTATTTCTTTATATAATTTATCCATTCTCTTATTAAAGCTTTTAAACATTAATGGGTTCTTAGGAAAATAATTGAAATCTTTATATCTATAAGTTCTAAGGTTATCTTCTATACTAAAATTAATTTTTCTTTTTTCTTTTATTTTACCAATTAACGTAAGTGGCCAAATTTCATTATAAGCCACCGTAATTTTTTCATCACTATTAGATAATGCTTTAAACTGTTCTTTAAAAAAGCTTCCATGAATTTTATTTCTTGGTGATGAATACCACGATGGTATTACCATAATATGCATTTTTATCACTTCTCTTCTAATATAGTATTTAGCTTCTTAACTATGCTATTCCATTCATATCTATAATCTGGTTCTGACTTTATATTATTACTTTTATATAAGCCTATTAACCTATATATATTATCTTTTATTTCTTTAACAGAATTACTAGCATTAATGCACTTTTCATTATTCTCAACTATATCTTTAATTGGATCATTATCATCACCATAAATAACAAAAATTCTTGCATCCGTTCCAAAATAATCATATATTTTTGCAGGTATTTGTTTAGAATTTTTATTACCAAATAAAATTAATATTTCTGAATTTAACATATACTTAAGTGCTTCATCAAAAGGTATTCTAGATGAAACTTTTGCTATTTCTAGATTACTTAATTTTCTTTTAACTTCAATATCATCTATGTTGCCAAAAAATAAAATATTAAGTAATTCATAGTCATCTTTATTTTCATTTTTAATCTCTTCTAACGCTTCAATGAAAGGATTTATATTTCTTAATTTAGTAAATATTTCTCCTGTATAAACCATGTTAATTTTATTGCTTTGTATAAGTGATGGAGTATTTTCTAATGATAATTTATTATATAATTCTTTATCAAATCCTCTATTTAATATATAAGTAAAATCGCTTTTAGCTTCAACAACTTTGTATTGATTTAAGTAATCTTTTCTATTTTCTTCAGTTACAAAAATAAATTTATCTGATAATTCAACAACCTTCTTTTCCATATTCTTTTCGATTAGTTTTTTTAATATAAAAGAATTTTGACGTGTTGAATCCTTAAGCCAAGGATCACTCCAATATGTAATCCATGGTATATTTTTGAATTTTCTTTTTATATAGTATGCACACAAATGAGAAGATGGCGGCTCATGCATTGAAAATATAACATCAAATTTTTCTTGTTGCATAAGTTGAATTCCATACTTTGCTGCTTTTTTAGCCCATCCATAATACATATCAGGTATTACAAGTGCATTTTTAATCCTTCTTAAAATTTTTCTATTTTTTATAGATTCTTTATTTATCTTAGATACACTTTGCTTTCTAGGAATAAATTTTTTAAATATTACTCCACCATCAATTAAATGATATTTTATTTTGCTATCCATCATAGAAAATAAATATTCATCATAATATATTGAATTTTTAGGAAAATTAACAGTTAATAAATGTATCTCATTTCCTAGAATTTCGCTTAATTTATTTAAATACTGCAAAGTTTCTATTGCAGCTGAATTATTTATTAATGGAGAATAACAAGCTATAAATAATATTTTCATATGTCCTCCTATTATTTCTTCTTTACTTTGTTTAAAAATAAATTTTTTATCTCCTGTACCTCTTTTATATTAAATAAATTACATAATATAAAATAGCTTATGATACCAATAATAGTTCCAAAAATAATAATCATTATTTTTGGTATTATTTCATCCATAAAATTTATAAATGTAATAATGACTAATCCCATTAAAATTGAATTAATAATTATCTTGAATATTTTAACAAATAAATCTTTATAAGTAAAATTACGTTCTAATTTTGTAATACTAATAAATAATAAAATCGAAGTTATCATCATAGCTATAGAAGATGCTAATGCTACTCCATATATTCCTATAGTTTTTGATAATATTATGCTTAAACATATATTTATGATTACTCCTATAATTCCATTTACAGTTGTAATCTTAGTTTTTCCCATAGAAAATAAAGTAGAATTTAATATATCTCTCATTCCAGTAAAAAATATTCCAACTGTATATCCAAGTAAAGCTAAACTTGTTAATTTTACTGCATATTCTGTGAATTTTCCTCTTTCATATATAATACTTACAATATCTTCTTTAAATATTATAACTCCAACTGTAATTGGTATTAAAATTAGAGCTAAATATATAAGAGATTTTTTTAATAATTCTACAAACTCATCTATTTTTTTTGCATTCCTAGCATTAGCCATCATAGGATATGCAACACTAGATATAGATGTTGTTATTATACTATTTATAAAAAATATAAGCTTTTCTGCATAACCTAATGCTGAAATAGATCCGATCTCTAATGATGATGCAATTCTTTTGTCAACTATCATATTTAGAGAATTTGCACCCGCTGCTATAACCACTGGAATTATTAAGAATAAAATGGCTCTTAATCCTTCATCTTTTAAGTTAACAAAAAATTTATATTTATACCCATGTGATACTAACGATGGTACTTGAACTACTACTCTAAAAAAGTTTCCTATAACATTAGCTATAGTTAATCCAATAATATCATAACTTCTAAAAAATAGTAAATACACTATCATAGGTAAATTAAAAAACAAACCTAATATTGATGGTATAACAAAATCTTCATTAACTTGTAATAATGATGTAAAACATGCGTTAATTGACATAAATAATAAATTAATCAGTGTAATTCTAGTTAATCTAATTGCTAAAATAGTTGTTTCTGTATCAAACCCTTTTCCCAAAGCCATAACTATTTCTTTTGAAAAAATACTAGTTATAGCAAAAAATATAACTGAAATAATAAATAATATATTAATCACATTATTAGCAAAATAATACATTTCATTTTTGCCTTTTTTCGCCTTTATCTTACTTAGTACTGGTAAAAATGATGTAGAGATTGCAAGGCCTATAAGCATAAATATAGTTTCCGGTACAGTAACAGCAATATTATATGCATCTGTATACATACCAGCTCCAAAATTATTTGCAATAAGCATATCTCTAACAAAACCTATAACTCTGCTTATACACGATACTATCATTATTATTAAAGTAGATTTTAATAAAGTATTCTTCTTCATATTTATCACCTTTTATTATACTTTAATACTTTTATTAAAAACTTAGGTATAGAAGTAAGTCTTGTTATTCTCCAAGGTTCCTTTATCACCCTGTAAAGCCATTCAAGTCCTAAATTTATCATCCATTTAGGTGCTCTTTTAGAAATTCCTGAAAATATATCAAAACTTCCTCCAACACCCATAAATATATTACAAGGTAATATATCCATATATTTTTCAATAAAATATTCTTGTCTTGGGCATCCCATAGCAATAAAAATAGCCCAAGGCTTTTTCTCTTTTATTTCATCTTTTATTTCAGCACAACTATCTAAATCAAAATATCCATTATGTAAACCGCATATATCTAAATTATTAAATTCATTTTTAATATTTTCCGCACATTTTTGAATTACTTCTTCTTTTGCTCCTAATAAATAAATAGATTTATTTTCTAAATTAGCTTTTGATAAAAGATCTTTCATAACCTCTATTCCAGCTATTTTTTCTTTTACTGGATTTTTTAACAATTTAGAAGCAAGAACTGTCCCTACCCCATCAGGAATAATTACAGAGTTGTCTTCTTTAAAACATCTATTAAGTATTTTATCATTTAATCCATTAAATAATATCTCTGGATTTCCTGATATAATATTTATCTTTTCAAATTTCTCTATGTATTTCATCAGTTCTTTTTTGTTGCCATTAAATATTTTAAAATTAAGTATATCTGTAAACATAAAATTCGCTACTTAAAATTACAAAGTTAAAAATTTAGATATAATTTAAAGTAGTTTCTCCTTTCATTATGTAGTATTTTCATAAATATAATACTTATTATTGATTAGACTATTATATCATATAATAAATCCCTTTTTATGTATTAAAATAATAATTTTTTAAAATTGCTATGTTTTAGCAACGTGTTGATATATGCATATTAAAACATCTTTTCCTATATATAAAAAGCACTAACAAAATATCTAATGCTATTTTGATAGTGCTGAAATAAAACCCTTTATTTAAAAATAGTGTTCATAATTTTAGTATAAGGGCGCAGTAGCATTGAAATTTACTTTTTAGAACTCTTAATAGATATTTGTTGAATTAATTGCTTGTCACAATGTTTCATTGGGAGCATGCATTAATTAGACTAATATCTGTTTTAGTGTTCTTAAATGAAATTTCCCTGTCTACGAGCTTTATACTAAAATTATAAACTTTCTTTTAAAACACAAACTTAACTATTTAGTTAAAGCTTTTTCTAATTGACTTACAATTTCATCTTCAGGTTTTAATTTTTTAGCAATTTCTAAATGAAGTTTTGCTTGTTCATTATCGCCTAAATTCATATAACACATTATTATGTTAGTACAAATTTCAACATCTCTTGAAGCCTCAAAAGCCTTTTTAAAGTATTTTATTGCTTCTTCATAATTACCAAGACAAGCATAATTTATACCAAGTTCATTAACTACTTCTAATATACCTGATTCAATACTTAAACTTTGATTTAAATAGTATATAGCTTTTTCATAGTTTTCTAAATTTCTATATCCAACTGCTAAGTAATAATATAAAAGTGGATTTGTTTCAAATTGGTCAACTAATGGCAATAACATTTCTATTGCTTTTTCTGGCTTTTCATTTAAAAGCTCTATTGCTTTTTCATATTGACTTACATTGTTAATATCGTTGATTATTTGATCTATCTCTCCGCTCTTTACTCCGCCTTTATTTAGGTAGCTATTAATTTCTTCTTTAGCATTTATAAAGTCTCCATCATCTCTTAATATAAGTGCATTATACAAGTAAGGTTCTGGCATATTTTTAAACTTTATCTTTCCTTCTTCAATATCTTGTAATAGTATTGATTTGAATTTAGAATCCTTTTCTCTCAAGGCTTCCCCTGTCAATAATAGATTTTTAAAAACCTCTTCTTCTCTATTATATATATATAATCCTTTTAATAATATATAAGCTTCTTCTAATCTTTCTTCTTTAATTCTATTAGCTATAAGACTTTTTATAGATTCTTCGGCATTAGCAATATAAGTTAAAATAATTCCATAATCATCATTAAATCTTAATTTTTCATCACATGCAAAACATATAAACATTCCTTCAATAAAATAATATATAGGTAAGTTCTTCATTTTTATTTCATCATTAACATTAGATGTTATATATTCTGAACTTATAGGCATATATAAATCTTTATTTTTAAATGTCACATATTCCGGAATATTTACAGTCTTTTTAAATCCCTCTATATCCATTTCTAAAAATAATATCTTACTTAATTTTTCCTTCAACATTGTTTTATAATCCATTATGTTACACCACCTAATTTTATCTTGATAGTATTTAAGAACAAAAGCTGTCTCAAATGATTATTATATCACTTAAAACAGCTTATTTGTAGAATTAATTTAGTTTAATTTTTCATTAATTAATTTCATGACATTTTCTTTGAATTCTGATATTTGCTTTTCAGCATCAGTCAAGCTATTTCCCTTAATAGATAAATAAACTTTCATTTTGGGTTCAGTTCCTGACGGTCTCACTACAAAATAAGAATCATCTTCAAGTATAAATTTTAATACATTTGATTTTGGTAAATCAATTGCTACCTTACTTCCGTTTTCTACATCTTCATCCATACTTAATTTATAATCTAATTTTCTGACTACTTTTACATTATTAATTTCACTTACTTTACTATTTCTCATAGCATCTATACAAGAAGCTATTTTTTCTTGACCTTCTTTTCCTGCTAATTCTAAAGATACAAGAGTTTCTTTAAAGTATCCATATTTTTCATATAATTCTATTAAAGCATCATATAAACTCTTTCCATGTTCTTTATAATATAAACACATTTCACATATTAACATTGAAGCTATTACTGCATCTTTGTCACGAACAAAGTCTCCTGCAAGATATCCATAACTTTCTTCAAATCCAAATAAGTAAGTATGTTCTCCTGATTCTTTAAATTCTCTTATCTTTTCTCCTATATATTTAAATCCAGTTAGTACATCTAATATTTCTATATTAAAATCATCAGCAATTGCTTTAGCACCTTCTGTAGTTACTATTGTCTTAATAACTACTCCATTTTCAGGTAACTTATTCGTTTCTTTTAATGAACTTAACATATAATGAGTTAATAATAATCCAGTTTGGTTACCAGTTAAAACTTTGTATTCACCTTTGCTGTCTTTTACAACAACACCAATTCTATCACAATCAGGATCTGTTCCAAATATGATATCTGGATTTGTGCTTTGTGCCATATTTAAAGCTAATTTAAATACATCTGGATTTTCTGGATTAGGATAAGATGCTGTTGGAAAGTTTCCATCTGGAGCTTCTTGTTCTTTTACAACTTCTACATTTGTATATCCTAATTCTTTTAATACTCTTCTAACTGGAACATTGCCTGATCCATGAATTGGAGTATATATAACATTTAAAGTATTAGCTTTTTCACTAACTAATTCTTTTCTAATAGTTAAAGATTTTACTTTTTCCATATAAACTTTATCTAATTCTTCACCTACATATTCAAGTAAACCTTTTTCTAAAGCATCTTTTTCATCTATAATTTTAATTTGTGAAAAATCTTCAATTTGGTTAACACAAGTTATTATTTTGTTAGCTTTGTCATCTGTAACTTGTCCTCCAAATTCATCATAAACCTTATATCCATTATATTGTTTTGGATTATGTGAAGCGGTTACAACTATTCCACCACTACATTTTAATTCTCTTGTAGCAAAAGATAACACTGGTGTTGGTCTTAAACTTTCATATAAGTATACTTTTACATTGTTAGCGCATAATGTAAGTGCTGCTGCCTTAGCAAATTCCTTTGACATATTTCTAGAATCGTATGCAATTGCAACTGCTGGTTTGTTAAAGTTTTCATTTAAGTAATTAGCAAAACCTTGAGTGGCTTTTGAAACACTATATACATTCATTCTGTTGCTTCCTGCACCAATTACACCTCTTAATCCACCTGTACCAAACTCTAAATCTTTATAAAATCTATCTTCTATTTCTTTTTCATCACATATAGCTTTTAATTCATTCTTTGTTTCTTCATTTATACTCTCAGAATTAAGCCATGAGTTATATTTTTCTTTATAATCCATATATGTTCCCTCCCATTTGTATAAATCATTTGTTAAACATTTATACTAACTTAACAAAATTTTACTTAATACTTCTATTATTATACAATACTTATCCATAATAAAAAATAGTTTTTTTAATATTTTATAGTATTTAGTAATAAATTTTTCCAATTACTAACATTTCTTATTTTTCATGTTCATTCTTTATAGTTTTAATTTCCTCTATTGTTAGCCCTGTAGCTTCTGATATTTCATCTATTTCAGTAAATCCCATAAGATCTTCTGCTAAAGATATTATTAGTCTTTTTACATTATCCTTAACTCGACTTGGCAAATCAGAAAATTCATCTAAACATTCTGTCAAATCCAATGACTCATCATAATTATAATCAAAATCATCTTCCTCTAAGTTTAAAAATTTTTTTCTTTTTAATTTGTTTTCAAAATATTCATTTAAATATATTAATTTTTCATTATTAGGTTCTATATCTTCTTCAGAAAATACTTCTATTCCTTCTTTTTGCAATAAGTATGCAGTAAGTCCCATTCCATCTATTTTGTTTCCTTGAAAGCTTCCATCATATACTTTATTAACACCACATGATGGACTTTTTTCTTTTAAAATAGCCTTTGTAGCATTCACTTCTTTAGCTATCTTTAATGTTTCATATGCACCTTTTACAAATTGATTTGTAACATCTAAACCATCTTTTGTAATTGCTATTCCATGCCCTTCTAGTATATCCTGAGCAGAATTTTTTAATTCTACTGGAGTTCTAGGAGTACTTAATCCTCCAAGTTGTTCAGGACATACCAAAATAGCTTTTCCTCTTCTAAATAACTCAACACACTTTTCATTTAAATTATTTTCCCCACTATATTTACAGTTAACTCCACATAAACATGCACTTATAATATACATGCACTCACCTCAAAATTTCTTCATATTTATTTCTTATTCTACCCTATTTTAAATATGTTGATCTTTTGTTATAAAGGCGAAGTGGCATTGAAATTTACTTTTCTAGAACTCTTAAGTAAGAGTCAAAATTTTATATTTTGCTACTCTTACTTACTCAGCGAATGTACTTGAGTTGAGTTTCCTTTTAGCCTTACAATTAATTGCTTGTCAAAAGTAAGTGTCCAAATTTCATATTTGGAAACACGAACTTTCACACAGTACAATGTTTCATTGGGAGCATGCATTAATTGGACTAATCTTTATTTTAGAGTTCTTAAAACAAATTTCTCTGTCCACGAGCTTTATACAAAAGATCAATATTTCAAAACATCACATTATTTTAGTTCGACTATTGTTGCACCATCTCCACCTTCACCATATCCACCTAATCTATAATTTTTAACATGTATATGTCTCTTAAGCATGTCATTTATTGCTTTTCTAAGAATTCCAGTACCTTTTCCATGAACTATTGTTACTTCTCCAAGATTGCCCATATAAGCATCGTCTAAATACTTATCTACTCTATAACAAGCTTCTTCTGCATCTAACCCTCTTAAATCTATACGATTTTCAACTTTACTTAAATTTAATTTTAATTCTCTCTTTTTCTTTACCTTTTCAACTTTAGATTGTTTAGTTTTTCTAAGATCCTTTAACTTAACTGAAATTTTCATAATCCCAGCTTCAACTTGTACTTCCCCTTTATTATCAGGCATAGAAATCACTATCACATTTTGATTGAAAGATGGCAAAAACGCTTCCATACCTAATGTTACTTTTTCAAGTACTTCACCATCATTTTCTTTCATTTTATATAAATTCTTTTCTTTTTCTTCTAAACTATCTTTAAGTTTTTTACGTTCTTCTTCTAGTCTTTGTCTTCCACCACTTGAAATACCAAGTTTTTCAAGTTCTCTCATAGCTTTTAATATATCATCTGCTTCGTCTTTTGCATTAGATACTATCTTTTTAGCCTCTTCTCTTGCTTCCATATAAGCCTTATCTTTAACTTTTTCAAGTCTTTCAAGCTTTTGTTCATATTTATTCTTTAATTCTTCCGCTTGATCTTTAATGACTTTTGCATCTCTTGCATCTTTTTTAGCTATAATACTCTTTTCTTGAAGATTTCTTATTAAGCCTTCAAACTCTAAATTTTCTTTAGACATATAATTTTTTGCACAATCTATAACTTCTTTTCCAAGTCCTATTCTTATAGAAATCTCAAATGCATTGGATTTTCCTGGAACTCCAATTAACAATCTATATGTAGGTCTTAATGTATTAATATCAAACTCTACAGATGCATTTTCAACTCTCTCTTTATTTAATGCATATGCCTTTAATTCACTATAGTGAGTTGTTGCTATTAATTTTGCACCTTTACTACTTAAATTTTCTATAATAGCTATTGCAAGTGCTGCACCTTCTGCTGGATCAGTTCCTCCACCCAATTCATCAAATAGAATAAGTGATTGTCTATTATCATATTCCATGATATTTACTATATTAGTTAAATGAGATGAGAAAGTTGATAAACTCTGCTCAATACTTTGCTCATCTCCTATATCAGCAAATACTTCCTTAAAGAATGATACTGATGAATTAGAACTTGCAGGTATAAGCAGTCCACTCAATGCCATTATATGAAGCAATCCCACTGTTTTTAATGTAACAGTTTTACCACCTGTATTAGGTCCAGTTATCATCAAAGTGTCAAATTCATCACCTAAATTTACATCTAAAGGTACAACTTTATCTTTTTCAATTAAAGGATGTCTACCAGACATTATGTTGAATATTCCGTCATCTCTTACCATAGGTTTTATTGCATTTAATTCACATGCATATTTACCCTTTGAAAAAATAAAATCTAAATTAGTAAGTATTTTAAAATTACTCTCGCAGTGTTCTGCATTCATTTTTACTTTTAATGACAATGCTGAAAGTATCCTATCTATTTCAGCCTTTTCTTTTAACATAAGTTCTTTTATTTCATTATTTAAATTAACTAACCCCATAGGTTCTATAAAAAGAGTAGCTCCTGTTGAACTTTGATCATGTACAAGCCCTGGCACTGAACTCTTATATTCTGCCTTTACTGGAATTACATATCTATCACCTCTTATTGTATATAAAGAATCCTGTAAATACTTAGAATTACTTCTAACTATTGAATTTATTTTTTCTCTTACTGAAGAATTCTTTTCTTTTAAACTTCTTCTTATATTATATAAAGTAGTGCTAGCATTATCACTAACTTCATCTTCTGATAAAATAGATCTCTCAATTTCTTTTTCCAAGTCATTAATAGGTGCTAATATATACGCTAAATCTTCTAACTTAGGAAAAGATACTTCTTGTTCTTCTCTTTTAAAAAATTCCTGCATTCTTCTAGTTGCTGTAAGCATTCCTAATACCTTTAATAATTGTTCTGGTGTTAATGTACCTCCTTTTTTCGCTCTTTGAAGTATATCTCCTATATCACAAAGACCTTCTATTGGAGGATTACCCTTCTTCATTAATATTTCAAGTGCCTCATTAGATTCTTCTAATCCATTGTTTATTTCATATGTATTATCATAAGGTACAAGTTCATCTACTAATTTCTTGGCAGAACTGCTATATGCATACTTTTTAAGTATTTCCTTTACTTTATTAAATTCTAAAACTCTTAAAGATCTCTTGTTCATTTATAGTTCCCCTCTATTCTACACCACGTTTATAATGACCTTTAGTATAGATTCTATTTTCACTTTTTTTAAGTTTTTTCACTTCTTCTAATATCACTTTAACTTCATTATAAGTTTCATCTTTAAAGTCAAATCTAAACGTAGATATATTAAATGTTTTTAACTCTTCAATTTCTTCTATTAAATTTAAAGCAAGTGAATTTAATATATGACTTCTACAGCTATTATCACCTAATACTTTAAATGTTTCATTTTTTCTATCTACTAATGTGAATTCATCTCTCATACAAACTCCATTACACTCTTTAGAAGTAGATTTATTTCCAAATGTACTTCCTATTGGACAGTACTCACTAACCATTAATTCTGTTTTTCCATAAACACCAACTGCAACATTATAATTAACACTTTTCATTATTTCTTTAATTTCTTTTCTGTTTAATTCTAAGCTTAATGTTGGAATCTCAATATCTTTCCTATAAAAATCTAAAGCTTCTTTATTAAACAGATTTAATTTATAATCACCTATTATAAATAATTTATCTTTATATAAATTAAGTATTCCTACATTTGAAGTTATTAATCCTTTTATATATGGAATAACTTCATCTATTTGTTTAACTACATTTTTAAATTCTTCTTTTATTATATTAGGAGTCATAAAATATAAGTTTTTATTTTCTACATTTTTAAAATCACTTATATTTAACGCACCTTTATGCTTAGTATAAGATATATCTAATGCTATGTTTTTAACAGTATGATCTTCTAATAATGCTTTCAATTGTTCTTTATTTATACAACTATAAATATAACCTAAACTTTCGCCTGATTTCAAGTTTTCACCTAAAGTATCAGCCTTAAATCTTTTACGCCTATAAGAAGAAGCTTCTTCTTTTAATATTTTTTCAAATAATTCTCTTCTTAAGTTATTTAAAGAAGCTATTCTTATAAATCCGTCTTCAAAAGCATTAAATAATACTTTTTCGAACTTATATGGTATTTCTCCAGATTTCATTAAACATTCTTCTACTCTTTTTATATCTAATGGTGACTTCTCTGCTACTTCAACTGTATCGCCTAAAGCTTCATATTCTTTTCCATTGAATTTAGTTTTTAATTTTAAAGGTAAACCAACTCTAAATTCTAATTCACCTTGTAATAATACTTTTCTTTTATATGGTTTTACATAGTCCTTTAATTCATCATATAACTTTTTATCAGACATTCTGTATATTAAATCACCTTTTTTATAACCACTAGGTATTAATTTAACTTTATCCCCTTTAAGTGCTTCCTTTACTTCTTTGCCATTAAGTAATATTTTACCTAATACAAATCCGTCATTCCTATATCTTATTCCATCTCCAATGCTTATATTTCCATCTAATATAATTTCATTTTTATCAACAGCCTTACCTATAGGAATACCAGTATTTTTAGGAAAATTATAACTCATCATATCTTTTCCTGTATTTTTATAAAGATATGCTTTAGAAAATCCTTCTCTATTAAATAACTGAGCTAATTGAATTCTTCCCTTTTTTAAATCAAATTTTTGTTTACAAGTTACTCTATCAATTGCTTTTCTATAAGTATCTACAACTCCTGATACATATTCAGGTCTCTTCATTCTTCCTTCTACTTTTAAAGATGATGTTCCACTTTTTATTAATTCTTCTACATCATCAATTAAGCACATATCTTTTGGACTAAGTAAATACGCCTTTTTAGGTGAAGTATTTTCTCCTTGTATTATATATTCCATTCTACAAGGTTGAGCGCATCTTCCCCTATTACCACTTCTTCCTCCTATCATAGAGCTCATTAAGCATTGTCCTGAATAGCATACACAAAGTGCTCCATGTACAAATATCTCTGTTTCTATACCTAAATCCTTTGATATATACTTAATTTCATTCAAAGAAAGCTCTCGAGATAAAACTATTCTAGACAATCCCTTTTCTGTAAAATACATTGCACCTTCACCATTATGTACTGTCATTTGAGTTGATGCATGTAATTCGAAATCTGTATATGTTTTTTGTATTAAATTAATAAGTCCCGTGTCTTGTATAATTAAAGCATCTACCCCTATATCATAAAGATATCCTGCATATTTTAAAGCTTCTTTTATTTCATTTTCTTTTAATAAGGTATTTATAGTTACATATACCCGAGCTCCATAACCATGTGCATAATCTACAGCTTTCATCATCATTTCATTATCAAAATTTGATGCATATGCCCTTGCAGAAAATTTATTTCCTCCTAAATAAATAGCATCAGCTCCTCTATTTATAGCCGCTATTAAACTTTCCATACTACCTGCTGGTGCTAACAGTTCTATTTTTTTCATTAATTTCCTCCTAAGTATTTATACTTATCTTTGTTTTAAATTAACATTAATATTTTAGTATAAAGGCGTAGTGACATTGAAATTCGCTTATACGACAATATGAATACTATCTTAAAAACAAAACATCATACTTTTATTATTCTTAAAAATCTTTAAAAACCTTTAAAAACTGCTATTAAAAATAGCAGTTTTTAAAAAATTATTATAATTCTATTAATATTATCCTACTTTTTATGTGAAAGTGGTCCTATAACTTTTTTTGTTTTACCATTTAAAAATTGTTGGCTTTTTAATGCTGCTAATTCTATTTCTACATTTAATAGTTTATCCTTTAATTCCATAACTTTATACTTAGATGTTCTAAGATTATTATTTACAGTTTTGCTTCTTTCCATAAGTTTACTCTTATGCTTATTTAATTCTTCAACTTTATTTTCTAATTCTACTACAGAAGCATCCTTTTTACTTAAAGTATTTTTTAATACCTCTAAGTTTTTCTCTTTTTCATCTAAGTTATCTTTTAATTTTTCTAATGACTTTTCTTTGCACTCTAAGATATTTTTTATATCTATTAATGATTTATCTTTATTGCTTAAATCATCTCTTAATTCTTCTATTTCTTTATGTTTTATATTTATTGTCTTTTTACTATTATCTTCATTGACAATTAACTTAGAATACTTATCTCTTAAGCTTGTAAGTTCCTCATTTACTTTTAAATTCTCTTGTTTTATTTTATTTTTTTCATTATTTATTGAATTAATATTATTATTTAATTTTTGAATATTATCTTCTAATATTTTTTTATTTTTTATTTCCACGTTTATTTTAGAATTTAATTTTTCATTTTCTCTATTGACTTCTTCAATTTTTTGTTTGAAAATTGTAACTTCTTTATCAGTTTCATAATAAAGATCACTGATATTTTCAAGCTCTTCTTTACATTTAGTATATTCTTCTTGAAGAACTCGTTTATTGCTCTTTTCATTTGATATTAATAATGTTAATTCTTCTATCTTACTTTGTAAAGTTAAGCAATTGTCTTCTAAAGACTTACTTTTTTCAATCAAGATAGAATTTTCTTCTTCTAAACTAGCTCTAACTTTAATCATTCTTTCAAGTTCTAATGAATTTTCTGTATTTAAAGTATTTAAATCATCAAACTTTTTACCTAAGTTAGTACATTTGTTTTCTAGAAAAGAAACTTTATTTTCTAATTCTTTAACATTTCCACTTGAAACTTGTAATTTATTTCTTAACTCTACTTCTTTTCCTTTAGATTCATCTACTTTTTTATAAAGGAACTTATTTTTCTCTTTTATTTCTACAACTTCTTTGTTTAATACTTCATTTAAATTACTAATTTCTTTTAAATTATTTTCCAACTTATTATTCTTCTCTAATAATAGGCCCTTTTCTTTTTCTAGATTAGTTGCCTCTTCTTTTAAATTAGTAAGTGTCTCTTCTATTTCTAAATATTTTTCTTTTAAAGATTGCTCACCATTTACTAATTGTTCTTGAAGTTTTGTTTTCTCTACTAATGTTGTTTTTAAATCTTCATTTAACTTGTCTACTTTTTGAATCAATTCACTTTTTTCAGTTTCTATATTTTTCTTCTTATTAATGGCATTTCTTAAATTAGAATCACATTCGTAAAGTTCATCTGCTATATTTACTGCCGCAAGTACTGTTGCAGCACTCGTGCTTAATCTAGAATTTTTACTCATTATCTCTTTTACTTTACTATCAACAAAATCAGCTAAATCAACTAAGTATTGTTCATTTTTATCACCTTTTAAGTTGTAATCCATACCATTTATATTAACTGTTACCTTAATCATAAATTACACCTCTTAAAATTTCTTTCTCATTGTTTAATTATATTCTATATTCACTCATAACACAATTATATTGATACATACTTATGATATAAAAATATTTACTTTTTTCTTACTTTTTTTAATATTAAAAGTCTCTTTATATCTAACATTAAAATTTAATAATTTTTGTAGTCGAATAATTGATACTAAATTCTCAATTTTTAATATTAGTAATATTTATGCTATATAAAAATTATAAGAACCAAGAGATAAATTCAAATAATTCACTTCTTGGTTCTTATAATCTTTATTTAATACAAAACATTATAGCTTATGTTTTAAATTATTAGCATGTTCCTTTATAATTTCACCTTGTTCTGTCATCTTACCTTTTATTTCCCTTGCAGTTTCTTTTATTTCTGTCTTCATTTTTCTAGCAGTATCTTTTATTTCTTCTCCAAATTTTTCCATGATACATTTTCTCCTTTCAAAAATAAATTTATACACTTATAAGTTTGTGTAAAAATATAAATATTATAAATAATATTTATATTTTTTATCAATTCACAAATTTCAAATTCATTTATTTGAAATAAATTGAATTTTTTAGTATTTAAGGGTATAATTTAATAATTATTTTTATATTTAGCTCTGTTTTAAATATTAATAAAAGGAGATTTAAGATGAAATTAAAAAATAAATTAATACTTATATTTTCCCCATATTCAGGACTCCCTAAAGAAATTTATATACTTTTTCTAGGTAAAATAATAAATTGTATAGGATCTTTTATTTATCCATTGTTATCACTAATACTTATTCAAAAAATAGGTCTATCTATAAGCCAAGCTGGTGAATTTGTAACCTTTTTAGCTATTCTTCAAGCCCCCTGTGTATTAGTAGGAGGTAAACTAGTTGACTCTATAGGAAGAAAAAAAGTAATACTTGTTTTTCAAGGATTGTCAGCTTGTACATTTATAATTTGTGGTTTTTTACCTTTATCTAATACATTAACTAACTTTATACTATTAGCATCTTGTTTTTCATCGGTATCTTTGCCTGCTTATGATGCACTAGTTTCAGATATCACAACTTCTGAAAATAGAAAAAATTCTTTTTCACTTATATATATAGGATTAAATTTAGGATTTGCAATAGGACCACTATTAGGTGGCTTATTATTTAATAATTATTTAAGTCTAATATTTATAGGTGATGGTGTTACAACATTGATTTATCTTTTATTAATAGGATATTTTATAAAAGATATTAAACCTAATTTATTAGAAGGTTCCATTAACGAAAATAAGAGTTCTTTCGAGAAAGCTGAAAATTGTTCAGTATTTAAAATATTTCTTAAACGTCCTATTCTAATTTATTATTCCTTACTAATGTTAACATTTCATTTTGCTTATTCTCAGTGGGGATTTGCAGTACCAATACAATTAAATGATATATTTAGCACTAATGGTGCTAGATACTTTGGGGTTTTGAGTAGTTTCAATGGATTAATAGTAATTCTATTTACTCCAATAATAACAGTTCTAACAAAGAAATATAGAATACTTTCTATCATTTCAGTTGGAGGACTTCTGTATTCATTGGCCTTTGGCCTTTGTAGCTTTGCCTCTAATCTTTTTTCATTTTTTATTATTGTTGCTATAATGACTATAGGCGAAATATCAATTGCTACAAATTCTCAAACTTTTATAGCAAATCTTAGTCCTTCATCACATAGAGGAAGAATAAATTCAATTTTGCCTTTACTATATGGAACTGGTAATGGTATTGGACCTATAATCATGGGTAGAATGATTTCTGTAGTTGGAATAAGACAGGCTTGGTTAATTGTTAGCTTAATCGTTGGAATAGGTGGAATGTTAATGTATCTTCTTAATTATATTAATATATCTTCATATAATAAGAAGTAGTAATACTGTATTCTTACTACTTCTTAATTTTTAAAAATATCTCTGTTTTAAATATATGTATATATATGCACTAATTGAATTTTTAAACTTATACTAATAATTGTTCTTTAGCATCTATAAACTTTCGATAAAACATGTCTGTGCTCTCAGGTTTTCCAAATAGATATCCTTGAATATAATCTGGGTTTACTTTATTTATAATTTCAAATTCTTCTACAGTTTCAATACCTTCAATACATACTTTAATATTAATGCTATGCATAAGTTTTATTACATACTCTATAAATGTAAAATTATAACTTTTTTCCGTAAGATGTCTTACAAAAGAACGATCTATCTTTACAATATTTACTGGTAAATTTCTAAGATAATTTAATGAAGAATATCCTGTTCCAAAATCATCTATAGCCATATTTATGCCATATTCCTCAAAATCAGCAAATTTTTTAATTAAAAATTTAAAATCTGGTGCCCAACAACTTTCTGTTAATTCTAGTATAACAGAATTTTTATTTATTCCGAATTCTTTTATACATTCATCTAAATACACATTAAAATTATCTTCCTTTAATTGAATATATGAAACATTTATGCTCATTTTAAAATCTTCGATTATACTTTGCCAATTCATACACATTTTTAATGCTTCCCTAATAACCCATTTACCAACCTTTACAATTAAACCACTCTCTTCTAAAAACGGAATAAATTCTAAAGGAGATATTTCTCCTAGTTCAGGTGAATTCCATCTAAGTAGTGCTTCTGCACCCTTTAATTCATGATTAGACGCCTTAACTTGTGGTTGATAATACAATTCAAATCCATCAAAATTATTTCTTATACTTTCTCTTAATTGCTCTTGAAGTGTTAGGAAACGTATTTTCTTATTATATAATTCTTCTGAAAAAAATTCTAATCTATTTTTTCCACTTATTTTGGCAAATTCCATGGCACTATTAGCCCTTTGAAATAGTTCCATACATGAAAGTGCATCATTAGGATATAATGCTACTCCACATGATAAAGTGCAAAAATATTTTTTATCATCAATTTCATGTTGTACATTCATATAGTCCTTAATGTTATTAAATAATACTTCTACTTTTTTATAATTTGCGTCCTTATAAAAAATTGCAAATTTATCTCCATCAATTCTATATATATTCATATTCTTAGGTAGCATTAAAGTGATTTTTTGAGCCACATCTCTAATAACCATGTCACCAAATAAATAACCATGTTTCTCATTTATGTTTTTAAAATTATCAATTCCCATAACTATAACTGCAGAAACAATTTCAGATTTATTATCAAGAAAATTCATCATATCTTCTTGAAATTTACTTCTATTTAGCACTCCTGTTATAAAATCTATTTTTGTATCTTTATTCATATCAGTTATATGTCCAAATACAATTATAGCGTTTTCATTTTCATCTTTTAATAAACTTCCACGAAAAGAAATCCATATCACTTCACCTTTTTTATTTACAAGACGGCATTGAAAAATATTAATATTTGAAAGTCCTGATTTTATTTTATTTATTCCATGCAAAAATATATCTTTATCATCATTATATATAATTTTAGACCAATATTCTTCTATGTCACTAGTTGTTGTACCATCTAAATCAAAATCACATAAAATAGATGATGATATTTTAAATACATTGCTATTAACATCCCAAATAAATACATAATCATCAGTACTGTTATCTATTAACTTGTATATTGTGGAAGCTTGTTCAAAATTTATAATTTTCGAATTATACTTATGCTTCACCTATATCACTTCTTTCTAGAATATTAAACTTAAATTATAAACACTTTTATAACAAAATAATAATTTTAAACATATTATATCATGTTATGGAATATTTTTATATAAATTTGTCAAAAAATATCTATTTTTGTTAATAGAATATATATAAACCACAATTAAGTAAATTACAAATTTAACAATTATCTACTTATATATTCGTATTATTTTTATAAAACTTCTATTTTAAAAAGCAACTAATAAAAAAAACAGAACCTACCAGAACCACTTACTAGGGTTAAGATAATTTCTGTTATTTTTTACTTATAATTATTTATTGTTTTTTCTCTTAAAATGGTTATATTTAACTCTTTTTTGTTTTAACTGATATAGTCTTTCCATTAGATGTTACTGTTATTTCACCTTGTAAGTCTGTTCTATAAGTTTCTATTCCATTTTTAGAAATCTTACTCATGGTTTCTTTAT
This sequence comes from Clostridium sp. CMCC3677, assembly GCF_023845585.1. Classification (GTDB taxonomy): domain Bacteria; phylum Bacillota; class Clostridia; order Clostridiales; family Clostridiaceae; genus Clostridium; species Clostridium aquiflavi. The sequence continues at coordinate 135,989 of NZ_JAMQHS010000005.1, read as the reverse complement.
GAGGATGACCATAACTATTATCTGTGCCACAACTTATTATCCCATATTGTGGTGATACAGCTTGTATAAATTCATTACTTGAAGATGTGCTTGACCCATGATGACCAAACTTTAATACATCTGCTTTAAGATCTTTTGAATATTTAGACAAAACTTCTTGTTCTACAAGTGTTTCTGCATCCCCAGTAAACATTAACTTTTTATCACCAAATGTTAATTTCATTATAGGTGAGTAATTATTAAACTCCTCATAACTTTCTTTTATTGGAGAATATACATCTATTTTAGCACCAGAACCTAAATCAAATTTCATACCTTCTTTTATCGTTTGAATCTTAATCCCTTCATTTGAAACTGCATTTAACATATTTTCAAATGTTTTTGTTGTATGAGTAACTTTAGGCATATAAAAATTTTCTACTTTATACTTTTGAAATATTTTTGTCATTCCACCTATATGATCTTCATGTGGATGAGTCGCAATTACCATTTCAAAATCATCTATATTTTTTTCTTCTAATTGCTTTAATAAATGATCTGCTTCACTTCTTGGACCTGCATCTATTAATATATCAAAATCATTAACTCTTATATATGCAGCATCACCTTGTCCAACATCCAAATAAGAAACTTCTAAGTTCCCACTTACATTTCCTAAATTTTCTGGGGTATTAGAATTAAAATCATTTCCAAAAACAAAGCTCATAAGTCCTATAATAGCAAAAAGTATTATTGTTATGAATTGCGCCTTTTTATTACCTTTATTTTTTTTCATACTCTTTTTAAAAGCTTTTTTTAGTTTGTCATTATTATTACTCAAATTATTTCCTCCATCTTAATAATTAAAATTCTTTTCATCTCTTAGTTAAACTGCTTTTAACTAAGACTATGTTTTAAATATGTATTGATATATTCAATAGGAAAATTGGATATGTCCACACGCTACTAAAATATAAACTATCATTCAAAACATATGTTCGCTAATTTATAGTATAAACTAATAAAGTTATCAAATAAAGACCTTTATTTGATAACTTTATCTAAATCATATTATTTATGTCTATATTTTAAATATGCAATAGGTAAAGGGCATTGTAATTGAACTTTATTGCTTAATTTCTTTATTCTAATATATTTATCTCTTGATTATCTGCATTAATTTTTATTTTAGCACCTAAAGGAAGGGTAAGTGTTGGTAAACAATGTCCACAATAAACATCATATAATGCAGGTTTCCCCTCTGATGCTATTAACTCTTCAAATATTTGCATTAATGACAAGCTTTCTCTACCCTTTGGTGGTAAACAATCAGTCCATTTCCCTAAAATTATCCCACTTGCATCCTTTAATTTATTGCATTGTTTTAATTGCATAATCATTCTATCAATTTTGTATGGATATTCATCAATCTCTTCTAAAAATAATATTTTTCCTTTAGTATCTATTTCATAATCTGTTCCTAGTGTTGAACAAATTACTGAAAGATTTCCTCCAACTAATCTTCCTTCTGCTTCTCCTTCAAATAAAGTTTTAATTTCTGTGCTCTCTATATTTCTTAATTTTCCTAAAGGCTTTAATGTAAATATACTCTTTTTAAAATAATACTCAGTGTACTTATCTAGTCCCTTATACATTTCTGTTGCTGGCATAGGTGCATGAAATGTAATAAAATTACACCTCTTATTTATTACATTATGAATAGCTGTAACATCACTATATCCTGAAAATACTTTAGCATTCTTTTTTATCATATTATAATCTAGCTTATCTAAAATCCTTGTTGATCCATACCCTCCCCTTATTGCAAAAATTCCAGATATTGATTTATCAGAAAACATAGTATTTAAATCATTAGCTCTCATATCATCACTTCCAGATAAATAACCATAATGAGCTTTACAACTTTCACCAACTACAACTTCAAATCCTAATTCTCTCATTGCTTTAATAGATAATTCTAATCTTTCTTCAGTTGTTGGACTAGATAATCCTACAAGAGCTATTTTATCTCCTTTTTTTAATGGTTTAGGTCTTCTCAATATATTTCCATCCTCTATAATTACTTTAATATCAATATATTTAAACTTAAACTTATTTATCCTTAAAGTATAAAAAAATGACTAGATTTTAAATTATAAAATCCAGTCATTTTTAATTTCAATTTAATTAGTCTCTTAAAGTAGCACCTAATTTATATTCTAAAGATCTTAATATCTTATCATGTACTTTATTAACTTCTTTATCTGTTAATGTTTTATCCGCTCTATAGCAAATAGCATAAGCTATACTCTTCTTACCATCAGGAATTTGTTTTCCTTTGTATATATCGAATAATTCTACTTTTTCAACTAAATTTCCGCCAGCTTTTCTTATGCACTCTTCAATTTCTTGAACTAGTATACTATCATCTACAAGTAACGCAATATCTCTTGTAACCGCAGGGAATTTAGGTAATGCTTTATATTTTTTATCCATGTCAGCATTTTCATATAATGCATCTAAGTTGAGTTCTGCAATAAAGCAAGGTACATCAATACCATAATTTTCAGTTATATCTAAATGAACTTCTCCTAAAGTACCAACTACATTCTTACCTATAACAAGTTTTGCAGTTTTTCCTGGATGATAACTTACATTTTCACTTTCTCTTTCATATTTAGAATTCTTTATTCCAAGACCATCTATTATGTTTTCAACTGCGCCTTTAAGATCTAAATAATCGCAATCTCCATACATACCAATAGTTAATATGTTTCTTTCAGTTGGAATCTTAGTTTCATCTTCATTTTTAATATATACTTTAGCCATTTCAAATAGTCTAACATAGTCATTATTTCTTGAGTAATTTCTTCCTAAACATTCCATCATTGAAGGTATAGTCGAAGTTCTCATAACACTATAATCTTCACCTAATGGATTTTTAATTCTAACTACATTTCTAAGCTCGCTATCTTCTGGTACATTAATTTTATCAAATACCTTTGGAGATACAAATGAATAACTTATAGATTGATTTAATCCACTGCCTGTAGCAAGCATTACTACTTTATCATCTAATAATCTCTTTCTATATTTAGGTTCTCTTGATGTAGCTACGCTAAATATTGTAGCAGGAATAACATCATATCCATATATTCTAGCTATTTCTTCTGCTATATCTTCTTTAATAGCTATATCTATTCTAAATGTTGGAGCTGTTACATTTAAATTGTCTCCATGGATTTCTGTAAATAAATCAACACTATCTAGGCATTTTTTCATTTCTTCTTTAGAAATATCTGTTCCAAGGAATTTATTGACCCAGTTAAAATCAACAACTAATTTTCCAGTTTCTTTCTTTTTATTATATATATCTATTGTTCCTTCTACAATTTCTCCAGCACCTAATTCACAAATTAAAGCACATGCTCTATCAATTGCAAGTTTAGCCAAGTTAGGATCTATATCTTTTTCAAATCTTCCAGAAGCTTCACTTCTTAAGTTTAACTTCTTAGAATTAACTCTTATGTTAGTACCATCAAAGTTTGCAGATTCGAAAATAACTTCAGTTGTATCTTCTTTTATTTCTGAGTTTAATCCACCCATTATTCCAGCTAATCCAACTATTTTATTGTCATCTTTTATGCAAAGCATAGAGTCATCTAATTTTCTTTCAGCTTCATCTAAAGTAGTGAATTTTTCACCTTGTTTAGCTCTTTCAACTACTATTTTATTAGTAGATATTTCTCTAGCATCATAAGCATGCATCGGTTGACCTAATTCAAGCATTACAAAGTTTGTAATATCAACTATATTATCTATAGGTCTTATTCCTGCTTCAAGAAGTCTTTCTTGAAGCCAACCTGGTGATGGTTTCACTTTTACATTTTTAACTTTTCTAGCCATGTATCTTAAACACAAATCATCTTTTACTTCAACTTTTAGTTCATTATCTACATTGCCTTCACCAGAAACTTTATATTCTAAATTAGGCATCTTATAAGTAGTTCTTAAAGCTGCTGCTGTTTCTCTAGCCATACCAACTATACTTAAACAATCAGGTCTATTTGAAGTTATTTCAAAATCTAAAATAGCTTTATTTAACTTTAATAATTCTTTAAGTTCTACTCCAAGTTTAGTATCTGTAGGTAAAATCATTAATCCATGAACGGGTTCATCTCCTGCAATTCCAAGTTCTTCTTCAGAACAGAACATACCATTTGATGGTACCCCTCTAAGCTTACCTTTTTTAATCTTAGTTCCATCTGCCAATGTTGAACCATGTAAAGCTACTGGTACTACGTCTTGCTCTTTCATGTTTGTTGCAGCAGTAACTATTTGAATAGTTTCAGTTCCAATATCAACTTGACAAATGCTTAGTTTATCAGCATCCGGATGTTTTTCTATTTCAGTAATTTTTCCTGTAACAACTTTATCTATAACATCACCTTGAATTATTAATTCTTCTAATTGTGATCCTGTTAAAGTTAATTTATCTCCTAATTCTTTAGGGCTAACATTTATATCAACATAATCTTGTAACCAACTAAATGGTACTTTCATATTTTTTCCTCCTCATTTACCTTTAAATTCTTTATTAAAATTGATTTAAGAATCTCATGTCACTTTCGTATAGTAATCTTATATCATCTATACCATACTTAAGCATTACCATTCTATCAACACCAAATCCGAAAGCGAATCCACTATATACTTGTGGATCTATTCCACAATTTCTAAGTACATTTGGATGAACCATACCACAACCTAAAAGTTCTATCCATCCACTATTTTTACATACTCTACAGCCTTCTCCTCCACATACAAAACAAGTTGCATCCATTTCAGCTGATGGTTCTGTAAATGGGAAGTGATGTGGTCTAAACTTAGTTTGAACTTTATCGCCAAACATCTTCTTAGCAAATAATTCTAAAGTTCCTTTTAAATCTGCAAAAGTAACTCCTTTATCTATAACCAAACCCTCCATTTGATAGAATATAGGTGAATGTGTTGCATCCACTGAATCTGATCTATAAACTTTACCTGGTGAAATCATCTTAATTGGTGGCTTTTGATTTTCCATAGTTCTAACTTGAACTGGTGAAGTTTGAGTTCTAAGAACTATATTATCATTTATATATAATGTATCTTGTTCACTTCTAGCCGGATGATTTTTAGGTATATTTAATGCTTCAAAATTATAGTGATCATATTCAACTTCTGGACCTTCTTCAATTGTAAATCCCATTGATACAAATATATCTTCCATATTTTGAAGTGTTAATTCTAATGGATGTCTCTTTCCTATAACCTTCTTTTTACCTGGAAGTGAAATATCTATAGTTTCACTAGCAAGTTTTTCTGTTTTCTCTTTATCTTTTATTTTCTTTATTGCTGTCTCTAATTTTTCTTCTACTTTAGCTTTAGCTTCATTAACTAGCTTTCCTACTAAAGGTCTTTCTTCTGCAGATAATGCCCCCATACCTCTTAATATTGTAGTAAGTTCCCCTTTTTTTCCTAAGAACTTAACTCTAATTTCTTCTAATTCATTACTTTTCATTGAATTTTCAATTTGCTTTAATGCAAGTTCTTGCAATTCTTTAAGTTTTTCTTTCATGTTTTTTCTCCTTTCAAACATTTTTATGTACAATAAAAAATCGTCCCCCTATAAAAGGGACGAATTATCCGCGTTACCACCCTAATTGAAACTTATAAAAATATATTATAAGAATCCAACTTAAAATTTAACGGCATTGACCGCTAGCTACTACTTAATTTCACAGCTAGAACTCCTGAGTGAACTTCAACATTATTTCATTTAAATAAGCTTCCAGTCTATGACTTATTCTCCCTAAAAACTTTCTAATATCTACTCTCTCATTCACAGTTTATAATTATTTAATTCCCTATAATTATACAAATAAACTAATTAAAATTCAATACTAAAAATTCAATTAAAATTTTGTCTTACTTTTTCATAAATTATAATGGATGTCGCTATAGCTACATTTAAAGATTCTGCTCCACCTGGCATGGGTATTTTAACTCTTCTATCGGCTAAGTCTAACACTTCATCAGATACACCATTTCCTTCATTGCCAACTGTAAGTATAGTCTTTCCTTTTAAATCTTCTTTAAAAAAATCTTTACTACTTTCTAATGACGTAACTATTAATTTAAATCCATCTTTTTTCAATGATTTTATTAATGAAAAATCATCATCATAATATATAGGCATATAAAACAATGATCCCATTGTTGATCTTATTGTTTTTTCATTATATATGTCTACAGTTCCTTTAGATAATATTATTCCATTTACACCTGCTGCATGAGCAGTTCTTATTATAGTTCCTAGATTTCCTGGATCTTGTACTTTATCGCAAAACAAATAAAAATCCCCTTGAAAATCTAGATTTTTATTCTCCATTTTAACTATAGCAATTATTCCTTGAGGATTTTCTGTTGATGTTAAATCTTTAAATAAATTATCAGCAATACAATAAACCTTTTTATTTTCTATATTGTTTTTATCTATATAATTATCTAATTTTTCATACCCTACTTCAGTTAATATTAAATAATCTATATCTAAATTTGCTTTTATTGCTTCATTAACAAGTCTAAATCCTTCAATTACATATTTATTAATTTTATTTCTATTTTTTCTCTCTTTGAGTTTTTTAGCTTCTTTATATATAGTATTTTCTTTACTTTCAATAAAAATCAAAGTCTACACCTCAATTATTTTAATCTTACTATCATACCCTCAAGTTTACTTAAATCTTCTGCTGAACCAATAGCTACTATTATATCTTTAGCTTTTACAATGTGATCAGCTGAAGGTGATATATTTATATCTTCGCCTTCTTTAATTGCCATAACATTTATTCCATACTGACTTCTTAATTTTATTTCCCTTAGACTTTTTCCATCCCATTCATCTAAAGCTTCAATTTCCATTATACTGTAGTCTGAAGATAATTCAATATAATCTAATATACTAGAAGAAACTAAATTATGAGCAACTCTAACCCCCATATCTTGTTCTGGTAATATTACCCTATCAGCACCAATTTTATACAAAACTTTAGAATGTATCTTATTATTAGCTTTTGCAATTATATATTTAACACCTAATTCTTTAACAAGTAATGTTGCCATAATGCTTGCTTGTATATTAGATCCTATAGTTACAATTGCAACATCAAAATTTCTAAGTCCTAATGTTCTTAATGCATTCTCATCAGTAGAATCCATTTGAACTGCATGAGTTACATTATCAGAAATATCTTGAATTATATCTTCGTCTTTATCTATTACTAAAACATCATTTCCTAAGTCATATAAAGTCTTAGCAACAGAAGCACCAAATCGACCTAACCCAATCACCACAAATTGTTTGTTTACCAAAACTAAGTCACTCCTATCCTATCAATATCTTACCTTCTGGATATCTATATCCCTTTTTTTTCTTTCTATTTAACAATGCTAAAATTACAGTTAATGGACCAACTCTACCACAATACATAGTAAGCATTATTACAATCTTTCCTGTAAATGATAATTGTTGCGTTACTCCAGTAGTTAATCCTACTGTACCAAAAGCTGAAGTTGCTTCATAAAGTAAATTTATAAAAGATTGATTTGGTTCCACTATGGTAAGAATCATTGTCACTATCATCACAAGCATCATTGCAATAAAAAATAAAGTAAATGCTTTATATACTAAATCTTTTGAAAATCTTTTTTCAAATGCTTCAGTATCTTCTCTTCCTTTTAAAACAGAAATTACTGTTAAAATCAGAACACCAAATGTAGCAGTTTTTAAACCACCTGCTGTTGAACCCGATGATCCTCCTATAAACATTAATATTATAGTAATTAATTTACCAGACATCGTCATATCATCAGTAGAAATACTATTAAATCCTGCTGTTCTTGGAGATACAGATGCAAAAAATGAATTTAATATTTTGTCTTTAAAAGACATCCCACCTATAGTTTGCATATTCTTATATTCAAATAAAAATATACATATAAATCCAAAAATAATTAAAAATATAGTAACTAATAATACCACCTTAGAATTAAGAGATAATCTTTTAGAACTTTTATTATAATTATATATTTCAAGCCATACTGTAAAACCTAAACCACCAATTATTATTAAAGCACTTATGCTTAATATTACTACTATATTACTAGAATAACCAGTTAAACTATTAAAATTTCCAAATAAATCAAACCCTGCATTACAAAATGCTGAAATAGAATGAAATATACTATAAAATAATCCCTTTGAAAATCCAAGCTGCGGTATGAACTGAGTTGATAATAATAAGGCGCCAAAAAACTGAACTGAAAATGTTAATGCAAAAACATATTGAACCATTCTTACTAAACCTTCAATATTGAAAGTGTTCATAGCTTCCTGCATTAATAATCTATCCCTTAAAGTTATCTTTTTTCCTAATAATATTGCAATAAATGTAGTAAAAGACATGAAGCCCATGCCACCAATTTCTATTAACATTATAATTATAACTTGACCAAAAGTACTCCAGTGAGTTCCTGTGTCTAATGTAACTAACCCAGTAACACATACTGCTGATGTAGATGTAAAAATGGCATCTATAAAATTTGTACTTTCACCGCTGACAGAAGAAATAGGTAAAGTTAATATAAGTGCTCCTATTAAAACAACTATAGCAAAACCTATAGATAGCACTTGAACTGCATTAAGTCTTGATTTTTTTGTCAGAACTTTTCCCATATACTCACCTCAAAAGGTTAATTTAAAATTACTTCATTTTATTTTACCTATTTAATATAAATTTTATGTAAACTAAAGATATATAAATAATTTTTATATTATAATATTTTTCAATATATAATAAAAATGCGACCTAGGTCGCATTTTATTAAGCGTTTAATTGTTTTTTAGCTACTTCTACTAAATCAGCAAATGCTTTTGCATCATTTATAGCGATTTCTGATAACATTTTTCTGTTTATATCGATACCAGCTAATTTAATTCCGTTCATGAATTTTGAATATGAAAGACCATTGATTCTTGTTGCTGCATTTATTCTAGCAATCCATAATCTTCTGTAATCTCTCTTTTTATTCTTTCTTCCAACATAAGAATTTCTTAATGCTCTAATTACTGATTCGTTAGCTGTTTTAAATAACTTACTCTTTCCACCGTAGTATCCTTTTGCAAGTTTTAAAACCTTTTTATGATTCTTACGAGCGTTTTTTGCTCTCTTTACTCTTGCCATGCTTTAAACCTCCTGTAACCTCTTCAAATTATAGATATGGTAATAATTTTTTCATTACTTTTTCTTCTGATTTTGATACGTATCCACCTTTTCTAAGATTTCTCTTAGTTTTAGGACTCTTCTTTGTTAATATATGGCTTTTGAATGCTTTCGCTCTCTTAAGCTTTCCTGTACCTGTTTTCTTAAATCTCTTTGCTGCACCTCTGTGGCTTTTCATTTTTGGCATAAATAAAATCCTCCTCTCAAGTTATCCCTTTTTAGGGCCTAAAACCATTGTCATGTTTCTGCCTTCTTTTTTTGGATGCTTTTCTATTTGGCAGACATCTTCCAATTTCTTTGCGAAGTTATCAAGAATTCTTGCTCCAATATGAGTCAATTCCATCTCTCTACCTCTAAATCTAACAGTGATTTTAACTTTATCTCCGTCTAATAAGAATTTTCTGGCATTCTTTGCTTTTATAGCAATGTCATGTTCTTCTATTGTAAGACTTACTCTTACTTCTTTAACACTTACAACCTTTTGTTTCTTCTTAGCTTCTTTTTCTTTTTTAGATTGTTCATATATGAACTTACCAAAGTCCATTATTTTACACACTGGAGGGTTTGCATTTGGTGAAATCATAACTAAATCTAACTCTTGTTCTTCTGCTATTCTCATAGCTTCTCTTGAAGAAATTACACCTAATTGTTCTCCATCATTTGCAACTACTCTTAATTCTTTTTGTCTTATCTCTTCATTAATAAAATAATCTTTACTAATACTTTTCACCTCCGAGGAATTTTATACATAATAAAAGACGGCCATAAGCCGTCTTACACTATCACTATTGATAAAATCTAGAGATATAACCACACTAGTACTTCACAACTGTATGGTGAGAAACGGCTATGTTTCTTCTTTACGAACTAAATTATATCAAGCATTTCATAATGTGTCAATACTTTTTATTATTATTTTTTTATTTTCACATTTCATGCATCCTGTGCAATATTCGACCCTCTCTTCAAACACATTATTAATAGTATCTAAAAATTCTCTATTAATAGAATTCTCTTTATTATGAATTATTATTTTTTTAGGAGTGTTTGTAATTAATCCACTTATTAATATATCTTCTGTACTAACATCGCTCATTTTCTTACAATCCGAAAATTCTTCCTTAAATGTTTTTAATAAATCTGTTCCATAATTATCAGTTACTATATAGTTACCATTTTCTTCTATAGATATATCTATCAGTTCTATCTTGCAATCTTGTATATCAACAAAATACTTTAATAACTTAACAAATTCCTTATACTCCTTTTCAACAATATAATTTTCAACTACTTTTTGTATTATTTTCTCTATATCGCCTCTAAGTTTCTTCATTCTAAATGTTATAAATCCATTTATATTAATTTCTTGCTTTTCTTTTATGCAATCTTTTATCTCTTCAATAATTCCGTTCATCTTATTTAAATAATAAATAGAGTTACCATCTTTTAATCCACTTTCACATTCTAATACTTTAACAATATCATCTTCTATTTCTAATATTTCATCTTGTTTTAAGAAAAAATAATTTTCTGTTAAAAATTCAAACATTTCTTTTTGTCTATAATTTTCAATAACAACTTTATATAAAATATTACTTACATATAAATTAATAATATCTTTTACCTTTTCATTATAATGTTCTTCTTCACAAATAATTTTTATAATATGAGTCTTATCTTCTATGCTTTCTACTAATCCTATTATTATATTTTTTTTCTTTAGCAATTCTCTTAAATCTTGTAATTCACCAACAAAATCTAATTCATCATTATAAGCTAATTTCAAAACAAGCATGGATTTCACTCCCTTCTTACATTAGTATGTAATAAACTTAAAACTCTTATACTTATAAAAATACTAAATTTTAGATTTTCATATCCTATTGTTTTTTTTTTAATCTTGTAGTAATTTCTTATTATAAATTACTATATTAAAGGAGTATTACTATGTATTGTTTTATTGACTATAGAGCAACAAAAGAAGAAATTAATAATTTACACAAACTTAATATTGAACCCATTTTAGTTCCTAAATCTAATAATGTATATGACTCAATAAATGGTCATCCTGATATTCAAATGAATATATTAAACAATTCATCTGAAAATCAAATTATTATTCATAAAGATATCCCTTTAGAATTTATAAAACTATTGGATAGTAAGAATATAAAATATATTCTTTCAAATTCTAACTTGTCTAATACATACCCTAAAGATATTATTTTAAATTCTTTAATTTTAGATGATTATTTTATTCACAACTTAAAATATAGTGACAATACTCTCTTAAATTCTCAATCATCTAAGTTAAATATCAATGTATCTCAAGGATATACAAAATGCTCTGTACTACCTGTTAGAAACAAAGCACTTATAACAAGTGATGTAGGAATTTATTCCACACTAATAAATTATGATTTTGATGTCCTTTTGCTTCCTCCGGGTGATATACTTCTTCCAAATTTAAATTATGGATTTATTGGAGGTACTGGAGGGCTAATTTCTGATAATAAGATAGCTTTCTTTGGTGAATTAAGTCATTATACGTGGGGAAATGAAGTGAATAAGTTTTTATATAAATATGATGTTTCTCCTATTTATTTAAGAAAAGGTAAATTAATAGATAGAGGTAGCTTACTTGTGCTTTAAACCTAATTTGTAAATTTATCACATCCACTATTAATAATATGATTTTATTTTTTTTCTGTTCCTATATTAATATTTTTCTAATATAAAAAATGTACTTTAACTTAAAAGTCAAAGTACATTTTTATTACTTACTGCTTAAGATTATAATTTAGTTGTAAATTTTACTATTATTTTTTTGTAGAATTTAATAACTCACCAATATCTTTAGTTGTAAATGCATATTTAGTGTTACAAAAATTACATACTATTTCTTCATTTTTACCATCATCATATATTTCTTGCAACTCTTTCTTACCTATAGATGCTAATGCTTTCTCTACTTTATCTCTTGAACAATCACATCTATATTTAGGTTCAATAGAATCTAGTATATTTAAATCCATGCCCTCAAATATAAATTCTAATATTTCTTCTATACTTTTTCCTTCTGATATAAGTGTAGTTATAGGTGGTATCTCTTCTAATCTATATGTTACTAAATCAGCTAAAAGTTCATCTGCATCAGGCATCATTTGAACTATAAATCCTCCTGCTGCTTTTATAGATATATCTTTATCCACTAGCACTCCTAAAGATACTGCTGATGGTGTTTGTTCAGATACTGTAAAATAATAAGCAAAGTCTTCTGCTATTTCCCCACTATATATTGGAACTTGACCTACATATGGTTCTTTTAAACCTAAGTCTTTAATTACATATAAAAGTCCATCCTTACCTATAGCACCACCAACATCTAACTTTCCTTTAGCGTTTAATTCCCTAGTAACATATGGATTCCCTATAAAACCCTTCACACTTGCATCATTGTGTGCAGTAACTGTTATTCCTTTTGCTTCTCCTCCACCATTTATCTTTAAAGTTAAAGACTCTTTTTCACTTTTTAATGTAGTTCCCATTAAAGTTCCTGCAGTAAGCATTCTTCCTAACGCTGCTGCTGCAACTGGAGTACATTCGTGAATCTTACTACCCTCATCAACTAAGTTTGTAGTGATTCCTCCTATTATTCTAACCATCCCATTTTTAGCCGTTGCTCTAACTATTTTATCTTTCATATAAATATCGCCCTCCATTATTTACTTACAACATAAACTATTCTTTCACTTTCTTTAAATACAGATTTATTACTGTAACTATCGAACTTACCTACTAATTTAAAACCACAGTCTTTTAAAGCTTTTTCTAATTCAACCTCTTTATAAGCTCTTTCTATGTGTTGCTCTTCAAATTTCTCGTATAATTCTTCTTTACTTTTAACAAAAAAAGTTAAAAACATATTAAGTACTTCTTCTTCAAATACGTTTTCCCATGTATAAAATACATCATCTGAATTATATGTATAAATATTATTACCTAATATAGTTGATAATTTGTAATAAGAATTTATATCGAATATAAATATTCCGTCATCTTTTAAATGTTCATGTACTCTATTAAAATAACTTATTAACTCATCATATTCTGTTAAATAATTTGTAGAGTCAAGAACAGATGTTATTAAATCAAATTTATGATTTAATGATAGCTCACACATATCTTGACATATTATTTTTGCTTTAATTTTATTTTTTTTGAATTTATCAAATGCTATATTTAACATATCATCTGACAAATCAACAGCATATGTATTTTTAAAATATGTAGCTACATTTATTGATACATTACCTGTCCCACATGCTAAATCTAAGTAGTCTTCATATTTTATATTATTTTCTTTACATAGTTCTATAATTCTATTGCCTACTAAGTCGTAATTTATATCTTCATATATTAACTTATCATAAATATTTGCAAATTCGCCATAAGCCATAAATATTACCCATCCTTAAAATATCATATATATTTCCAACAATTATATTATATCTTAATAAGTAATTCGTCAACTTTAATAGAATATAATCACATTATCATATATATTTCCTTTACTACATATAAATATTAGACTATAGCCATATAGATTTTATACTTTAAATTATATTTTCTTATTATAATTTAAATTTTGTAATATTTGATTATTAGTTGGCATATTAAGTATTTTCTTTCTTTTTGTCATAAGACCTCCTATACGACCTGTCTCTTCTGCAGAAAGTCCACCCCAACCTTCTTTATCAACTTTATCACTTAAGCCAAGTTCTTCTGCAATTTCATATTTTAATTTTTCCCTCATTTTTTCTGCTTCAGTAAGTTCTTTATTAGATTTTATTTTGGATTTTATTATTTTTTTTAATGGTGTACCACTCACAGTTACGCACTCCTTTCAAAAAACAAATTATTAAGACTATATAATATCTAATAAAGTGTATATTATTTTCTTAATTTGTTTTATATCATTATTCACTAATAATATGTTCTGAATATACTATTAGTATGTATAAAACATAGCTATTATATGAAAAATTTTCACTTATTTTATACATGCACTTGATATTTTCATTATATTTAACTATAGTATTTGTATATTAGATAATTTTTTAAAATAAATTATACTTATAAAAATAATTAGGAGGGATTAATGTGTATAATGTCGCAATAGTTGGGGCTACTGGAAATGTAGGAAGAAAATTTTTAGAAATTCTAGAAGAAAGAGATTTTCCAGTAAAAAATTTATATCTTTTTGCATCTAAAAGATCCGAAGGAAAAACTTTAAAGTTTAAAGGAAAGGATTTTATTGTTGAAGAAACATGTGAAAAGAATATAAAAAGTAAAAAAATAGACTATGCACTTTTTTCAGCAGGTGGAGATGCTAGTAAAGAATTTGCACCTATATTTGCTTCATATGGAGCTGTAGTGATTGATAATAGTAGTGCTTGGAGAATGGACCCTGAGGTACCTTTAATAGTACCAGAGGTAAATCCTGAAGATATAAAACTTCATAAAGGAATAATTGCTAATCCAAACTGCTCTACTATACAGGCTATGCCTATAGTGAAAGCATTAAATGATAAATATGGAATCAAAAGAATAGTATATTCAACTTATCAAGCCGTATCAGGTGCCGGAATTCAAGCCATAAAAGATTTAGAAGATGGCGTTAAAGGAATTGCACCAAAAAAATTTCCTTATCCTATAGCAGGTAATGTTCTACCTCATATAGATGTCTTTTTAGATAATGGATACACTAAAGAAGAAGAAAAAATGATTAATGAAACAAGAAAAATACTTAATTGTCCTGATTTAAGAATAACAGCTACTACAGCTAGAGTTCCTGTATTAAATGGGCATAGTGAAAGTATAAATGTAGAATTAAATTCTCCATTTGAAGTGGAAGATATTTTTGAATTATTTAGAAACACTAATGGTGTAACTGTATATGATGATGTAAGAGAATTAAAATATCCTACCCCTCTTATGGTATCAGGAAAAGATGATGTTTATGTTGGTAGAATCAGAAGGGACTTTAGTATTGATAATGGCTTAAACCTATGGGTTGTTGGAGACAATATAAGAAAAGGAGCAGCTCTTAATGCTATTCAAATTGCTGAAATAATGATCCAATCTAACAATTAAAAATGGAGGAATTTTAATGTCAGTATTTGAAGGTTCTGGTGTAGCACTTGTTACTCCTTTTAATGATAACGGAATAGATTATGATAAATTACAGGATTTATTAGAATGGCACGTTAAAGAAGGAACAGATTCTATAATTATTTGTGGAACTACTGGTGAAGCAACTACTATGACAGAAAGCGAAAAAAAAGCTGTAATCAAATTTGCAGTTGATACAATAAATAAAAGGATACCAGTAATTGCTGGTACTGGCTCAAACAACACTGTTTCTGCTATTGAAATGAGTAAATACGCTGAAAGTGTTGGAGTTGATGCTATACTTGTAATTACTCCTTATTATAATAAAACTTCACAAAAAGGATTATTTAAGCATTTTAAGGCAGTAAATGATTCTGTAAATATTCCTATAATTCTTTATAATGTACCAAGTAGAACTGGTGTAAATATAACACCTAAATCTTTAGTACAAATAGCAGAGTTAAATAATGTAGTTGCTATAAAAGAAGCAAGTGGTAATATAAGCCAAATTATGGAAATGAAATCATTATGTAAAGATAAAATAGATATTTATTCTGGTAATGATGATCAAATAGTTCCAATAATGTCTCTTGGAGGCAAAGGCGTTATATCAGTTTCAGCTAATGTTATACCAAATGAAGTTCACACACTTACCAAAAAGTGTTTAGAAGGAAAATTTAATGAAGCTTTAGACATTCAATTAAACAGATTGAAATTAACAAATGCTTTATTTATAGAAACAAATCCTATTCCTGTAAAAACAGCTATGAATCTTATGGGATTTGAAGTTGGCTCTTTAAGACTTCCACTATGCGAAATGGAAGATAGTAATTTAGAAACATTAAAGACTATTTTAAAGGAAAATAAATTAATATAAGGTGATTAAATGATAAAAATAGTATTAAACGGTTGCTGTGGCAAAATGGGTAAAGTCATAACTGAATGTGCTAGCAAATTTAATAATTTAAAAATTATTGCTGGTATAGATAAGTTCCCTCATGAAACATCTTATCCTATATTTGAAACGCCTGAAGACTTAGATCTAGATTATGATGTACTATTAGATTTCTCAAGAGCTGGTGCTTTAAAAGGATTATTAAATCTAACTGAAAAAACTAAGAAACCTTTAGTAATCTGTTCAACTGGATTTTCTAATGAAGATTTAACTTTAATAGAGGAAAAGAGTAAAACTCTTCCATTATTCCGTTCTGCTAATATGTCTCTTGGAATAAATTTAATAAATTCTCTATTAAGAAAAGTAACACCTCTTCTTTATGGTAATTATGATATTGAAATCATAGAAAAACATCATAATCAAAAGGTAGATTCTCCTAGTGGTACTGCAGTTTTACTTGCAGATACAATAAAGGAATCTATAAATGATGAAACAAAATTCGTTTATGGACGTTCAGGAGCATCTAAAAGAGAAGAGAATGAAATAGGAATTCATGCTATTAGAGGTGGCTCTATAGTTGGAGATCATGATGTAATCTTTGCTGGAGTTGGAGAGGTAATAGAATTATCTCATAAAGCGATTTCTAGAGAAGTATTTGCTATCGGAGCTTTAAAATCTTGTGAATACATGGGTAATATATCAATTCCAGGTTTATACACTATGGATGATGTTATAGGTATAACTAAATAATTTTTTGGATATTTAAATTCAAAAAAGAGGAGATTTTAAAAATCTCCTCTTTTTTATCTATTCATATTTTAAATATGTGTTGATTATGTAATAGATAATATGTCATTGTAATTGGACTTTGAGAATTCCTAAGTTCAATTACTCAGTCCATTTTATTTATACATAATCAGCACTTTGCTTAAATTTTATTTTCCTTCTACATATGCCTTATCAAAGTATATGAATCCTAATGGTGATACTTTAACACCTTTTACATAGTCTTTAATCCCTTTAGTTTTAACTTGATAATTTAATGGTATTACAGGCATATCTTCCATTAATATATCTTCTGCTTGATGTAACATTTCAAATCTCTTAGTTTGATCTTGTTCAACCTTTGCAGCTCTTATTAACTTATCATATTCTGGATTATTATATCCTGCACAGTTTTGGCCTGATGTACTTTCCCACATATCTAAGAATGTCATTGGATCTATATAATCACCTACCCAAGAATGGAATCCAATTTCATATTGTTTTGCAGTTCTTGTAGTTTGGAATACTTTCCATTCTTGACTTTGAAGTTCAACATTAATTCCTAAATTAGTTTTCCACATATCTTGAAGCGCTTGAGCAATATCTCCATTTGGATTAGTTGGATTAATAAGTGCTACAAGATTAGGGAATCCTTCTCCGTTTGGATATCCAGCTTCTGCTAATAATTTCTTAGCTTCTTCTAAATCACCCTCTGCTTTAAAGTATTTTTTATCAGCAAAATCTGATCCATCTGGGTTTTTAATTCCTTGTGCTACAAATCCTGTTGCTGGTGTTTGACCACCTTTTAATATATTTTTAATTATTGAAGGTCTATCTATTGCAAGATTTAAAGCCTTTCTAACTCTTTTATCTTGTAATACTTTTGTAGCATTAGGATCAATTGCATTTACTGAATCAGAAACATTTATTACATAAAATCCTGTTCCTAGTAATGGGAAGTTCTTTCCTGTTCCATCTGCTAATGCGCCTTCTATTTCTGATGTTGGCACAATATCTACCATATCAAAATCACCTGTTTTAAAGCTAGCCCAAGCAGATGTATCTTCAGTAACTAATTTTACATCTAACTTATCAAGTTTTATATTATTAATATCATAGTAATTTTCATTCTTTTCTAATACTATTTCATCTTTCATACCATATTTAGTTATCTTGAAAGGTCCATTTGAAACGTAAGTTTCAGCATTAAGAGCCCAAGTATCCTTATTAGCTTCAACTGTAGCCTTATTTACTGGTAAATAACAAGTAAATGCTGTTAAATCTAAGAAATATGGACATGGAGCAGCTAATGTTACTTCTAAAGTTTTATCATCAATTGCTTTAACTCCTACTTCTTCTACGGTTCCTTTTCCTTGGTTATAAGCTTCTGCACCTTTGATATATGACATTTGGAATGCATATCCTGATGCTGTTGCTGGATTTAATACTCTCTTCCATGAATATTCAAAATCATTTGCTGTAACTGATTCTCCATTAGACCATTTAACACCATCTCTTAAATGAAAAGTATAAACTGTTCCATCTTCTGAAACATCACATTTTTCAGCAATTCCAGGAATAGCCTTGTTATTCTCATCTAATTTATACAATCCTTCAAATGCATTTACTATAATAGTTGCACTATCTACAGCTTCACTTAATGCTGGATCTAAAGTTTTAGGATCTGCATTTAAATTATAAGTTATAATTTGTGCATTAGGATCATTCTTACTTGATCCTCCACCACAGCCTACTAAAGTTGAAAAACCTAAAGTTAATGCCAATGTTATTGCACACAACTTTTTAATTTTACTAGTTTTCATTAAAAATTTCCCCCTTAACAATTCTGTCAAATTTATCTTGCAAACTAACAATCATTATTTATTTCCATAATAAGCAAAAAGATAACGATTGCAGCACCCTAGATAAGGACTTTAAGTTTCAGATGAAGCTTTTTAACTTCACCTGAAAACTTATAATCCTATTTTATTATAAATATCTAATTAAAGATATTTATTAATCATATAAATGACATGCTACAAAATGTCCTGGCTTAACTTCTTTTAATTCAGGATCAATTTCACTACAAATTGGTTTAGCATATCTACATCTACCTTCAAATCTACATCCTGGAGGTGGATCAATTGGAGATGGTATATCTCCTTCTAATATTATTCTTTGATTATTCTTAGCTTCATCAGGGTCAGGTATTGGCACTGCTGAAAGAAGTGCTTGAGTATATGGATGCATTGACTCCGAGTATACTGCATTACTTTCTCCTTTTTCAACCATTCTACCTAAATACATAACTCCAATATGAGTTGATATATGTTTAACCATTGAAAGGTCATGTGCTATAAAAAGATAAGTTAATCCTAACTCTTCTTGAAGCTCTTCAAGCATATTTATAACTTGAGCCTGAATTGAAACATCAAGTGCAGATATTGGTTCATCACATATAATTAAAGATGGTTGAACTGCCAATGCTCTAGCAATACCTATTCTTTGCCTTTGTCCACCTGAAAATTCATGTGGATATCTGTTTATATGATCACTAGCAAGACCTACTTTAGTTAAAAGACTTCTTATTCTATTAGTTCTTTCTTCACCTTTATATAATCCATGAATATCAATAGCTTCTCCTATAATATCCCCTACTGTCATTCTTGGATCTAATGATGCATATGGATCTTGGAAAATCATTTGCATATCTTTTCTTAAAGATATCATATCTTTTACTGAGTAATCAGTAATATCTTTTCCTTTAAAAATTATCTTTCCTGCTGTTGGATTGTATAATTTTAATATTGTTCTTCCTGTAGTTGTTTTACCACAACCTGATTCTCCTACTAGTCCTAAAGTTTCCCCTTTATTTATTGTAAAAGAAACTCTATCAACAGCTTTAACATAACTTTTTCCTTTGAATAAACCTTTGCTAGCAGGGAAGTATTTACATAAATCTTTTACTTCTAAAATTACTTCTTTATCTTTTTCCATTATTCTTCCCTCCTCTTTATAGGTGACTCTACTTTAGGAGCATTTTCATGGCATAGCCAGCATGATACCTTATGATTTTCTCCTATTTCAAATTGTGGAGGTTGTTTTTGAAGACAAACCTTCATTGCATATTCACATCTAGCTGCAAAAGGACATCCTACTGGTGGTTTTAATAAATCTGGTGGTTGTCCTTCAATTGGTCTAAGTTTTTCTTTAGAGTTTTCCTTAGGATTTGGTACACTTCGTAAAAGACCCCAAGTATAAGGATGTTTTCCTCTATAAAATATATCTTCTGTAGTACCTGTTTCAACTACAATTCCACCATACATTACATTAATTCTTGAACAAAGATCAGCAACAACTCCTAAATCATGAGTAATTAATATAATAGAAGTATTAAGTTTTTCTTTTAACTCCTTCATTAAATCTAAAATTTGTGCTTGAATTGTAACATCTAATGCTGTTGTTGGTTCATCAGCAATTATAAGTTTTGGTTCACAAATTAAACTCATTGCAATCATAGCTCTTTGTCTCATACCACCTGAAAATTCATGTGGATATTGTTTTATTCTTTTTTCTGGGCTCGGTATTCCTACTAATTTAAGCATTTTTATAGCTTCTTGTTTAGCTTCTGATCTACTCATACCAGTATGTTTCATTAATGGTTCTGTTAATTGATCTCCTATAGTATAAACAGGATTTAATGATGTCATAGGATCTTGGAATATCATTCCAATATCATTTCCTCTTATACTTTCCATTTCTGATTCTTTTATGTTTGATAAATCTTTACCATCAAATTCAATTTCTCCACCTGCTAATTTTCCATTGTCAGCAAGTAATCTCATAATTGACATCATAGTAACACTTTTACCACAACCTGATTCTCCAACTATACCTAAAGCTTCTCCTTTATCTAAGTAAAAAGAAACACCTCTTACTGCATGCACTTCTCCTACATTAGTTTTAAAGGAAGTTTTTAAATCTTTTACTTCTAATAGTCTTTCCATTATATCTTCCTCCTATCTCTTATTCTTAGGATCTAGTGCTTCACTTAATCCATCTCCGAAAAGATTAAATGCTAATATTATTAAGCAAATTGCTAATGCTGGGAATAGCAATTGATAAGGATATTGATATATTGCTTTCATTGCTTCATTAGCTAAAGTTCCTAAAGATGCTTTAGGAGGAACAAGTCCTAATCCTATGAAGCTTAAAAATGCTTCTGTAAATATCGCTTGTGGTATAAGCAAAGTCAATGTAACCATTATTGATCCAATACAGTTTGGTATTAAATGTCTTATAAGTATTCTAGTATTAGATGCTCCTAAAGCTTTTGCTGCAAGAACAAATTCTTGTTGTTTTAATTGTAAAACATCTCCTCTTACTATTCTTGCCATTCCAATCCAATAAGATATTGAAAGTGCTAATATAATAGTTGAAAGACCACTACCACCACTTCCTGGTTTATTTAATATAGTCATTAAAATGATTACATATATTATTAATGGGATTGAATATAATACATCAACGATTCTCATCATTAAATTATCTATTTTTCCACCGCAAAATCCTGCTATACCACCATATAATACACCTATAAATAAATTAATAAATGCTGCTGCTACACCTATCATTAATGAATATCTAGCACCAAAAAATACTCTTACAAATATATCTCTACCTAATTGATCTGTTCCAAACCAATGTTCTGCTGATGGTTTTAAATTAACAGCAGATAAAGAATTTGAATCATAAGTATATTGTGATGTCATAGGAACTAAAATTGCTGCTGCTGTAATAATTATTATTCCAATTAAAGATATTATAGCCATTTTATTCTTCTTAAGTCTGTTCCATGCGTCTTTCCAATAACCAATACTTGGTCTTACAATAACCTCTATCTTTTTTTCTTCTTCAGTTAGAGGAGTAAATAAGTCCTTTTCTAAATTAACTTCTTGTTCCATAACTTTTTTTCTCCTCCCTACTAAACTTCTGCATCTTCTAATTTTATTCTTGGATCAATTACTACATACATAATATCAACTATAAAGTTGAACATTATAAGTAAAGTACAAAAAAATACTGTAACTCCAAGTAACATAGTGTAATCTCTATTTGTAACTGATTGAACAAATTCATTACCTAATCCAGGAATTGCAAATATTTTTTCTACAACGAAACTACCAGTTAAAATACTTGCTATTAATGGTCCAACATAAGTTACTATTGGTATTAATGAATTTCTAAGTGCATGTTTTAATATAACTTTTCTTTTACTTAATCCTTTAGCTTTTGCTGTTCTTATATAATCAGATTTTAACACATCCAATAATTTGTTTCTTGTAAGTCTTGTAATAAAAGCCATTGATCCTAGTGATAATGCTATTACTGGCATTATATAGTGCTTCCAACTACTAAATCCTGTTGCTGGTAATAATCTAAGCTCAACAGTTAAGAAATAAATTAATACAGCTCCTATTACAAAACTTGGTATAGTAATTCCTAAAGTAACTAAGAGCATGATAAGTGAATCTGCCCATGTACCTTTTTTTAATGCTGCTACTATCCCTAATCCTACTCCTACAAGAACTGATGAAGCCACACTCACTAAACCAATTTTTGCAGATGCTGGGAATGAATATGATATTGTTTCTGATACTCTTCTTCCTTTAAATACCATTGATTCACCAAGATCCCCTTTAACTAGGTTTTTCATATACAATGCATATTGCTCTCCTAATGGTTTGTCCATTCCATATTTTGCTTCCATATTAGCTTTAATTTCAGGTGTTAATTTTTCACTATCAAAAGGCCCACCTGGCATAAGTCTCATAAGGAAGAATGTTAAAGTTATGACAACCCATATTGTTAATATACTTGCTAATAATCTTTTTCCAATGTATTTTAGCATTTTTCCCTCTCCCTTTTTACAAAATTCGATATTTATAATCATATCAATTTATTTAATAATTATATAATAATATTAATTTTTGTCAATAAATTAGAACCATTTCTATTGATTAATTAATAATTTAATATATATTTTCCATATATTCTATCCTCCTCTAAGCCTGTATTTCGTTCAAAAACACTTGTATTTTTAAATGTTGATTACATATTTTTTTACATATTTTTTTATTAATGTAATTTTATTTTCTTGTTTTTTTATTTTTATATTAATATATATAGTTTTTCACTGATATATCGTTAATAATATTGCTTTTTGCTAATTAATTTCCATTAAAAATATTGATATTATATAAAATAAAATAGATTGCAATTATATAAAAACGACATTGTTAAATAATAAACTACTATTTTTCTCAAATATATATAAACAAATAAAAATTATGTACGATATCTTTATATTTAAGATTTTTATAATCTCCTAAAGAATTAAAAATTGCTTCAGAATGTATATAGATTAGAATCCATATACATTTGAAGCAATTTCAATAATAAAACTACTTTCCGTCTATATAAGCTTTATCAAAATATATAAATCCTAATGGTGAAACTCTAACATCTTTCACATAATCTTTTACACCTTTTGCTTGAGTTTCATAATATACTGGAATTATTGGCATATCTTCCATTAATATATTTTCAGCTTGATGTAATATTTCCATTCTCTTAGCATCGTCTTTTTCTGTCTTTGATTTCTTTATTAATTCATCATATTTAGGATTATTATATCCTGCATTATTTTGTCCAGAAGTGCTAATCCACATTTCTAAGAATGTCATAGGATCAACATAATCTCCAACCCATCCATGTCTAGCAATTAAATAATCTTTATTATCTCTAGTTGTTTGGAATACTTTCCATTCTTGACTTTGAAGCTCTACATTTACACCTAAATTATTTTTCCACATATCTTGTACTGCTTGAGCAATAGTTCCATGTCCTTTTTCTGGATTAAAAGTTAATACTATCGCTGGGAATCCTTCACCATTTGGATATCCTGCTTCAGCTAATAATTTTTTAGCTTCTTCAACATTACCTTCTGGTTTGAAATACTCTTTACTAGCAAAGTCTTTTCCATCTTTATCTAAAATACCTTCTGGAACAAAGCTATATGCTGGTATTTGTTCAGCTTTAGTAACATTTTTAACTAATGAAGGTCTATCAATAGCTAAAGCTAAAGCTTTTCTTACCTTTGCATCTGATAATGCTTTTGCTGCTTCTGGATTTACAGTTTTAGCTTTTTCAGATACATTTACACAATAGAAATAAGTTCCTAATTGTTCAAATATTTTAGCACTACCATCTTTAACAGCAGTTTGAATCTCTGATAATGGAACAACATCTACCATATCAAATTCACCTGATTGATAACTTGCCCAGGCAGAAGTTTCTTCTGTAACTAATTTTACATTAAGTTTATCAAGTTTAACATTCTTTGTATCATAATAATTTTCATTCTTTTCTAATACTATTTCATCCTTTATTGCATATTTAGTCATTTTAAAAGGACCATTTGATACATATGTTTCAGCCGTATTTGCCCAAGTTGGATTTGATTCAACTAAAGCTTTGTTGACTGGGAAGTAGCATGGAAATGATGTTAATTCTAAAAAGTACGGACATGCCTCATGTAAAGTTACTTCTAATGTCTTATCATCAATAGCTTTAACACCAACTTCATCTGCTGTAGCTACTTTACCATCTCCATCAACATCTTTGTTTTGATTATATTCAGTAGCATTTTTTAAATAACTCATTTGATATGCATACTCTGCTGCTGTTTTAGGATTTATTACCCTCTTCCATGCATATTCAAAGTCTTGAGCTGTAACAGTCTCTCCATTTGACCATTTAGTATCTTTTAAATGGAATGTATATACTGTTCCATCATCTGAAACATCCCATTTTTCTGCTACTCCTGGAATAGCTTTATTATTTTCATCTAATTTACATAGACCTTCAAATGTATTTACTAGCATTATTGCCCCATCAACTGCATTATTTAATGCTGGGTCTAAAGTTTTAGGATCTGCGTTCAAGTTATAAGTCATAACTTGTCCATCTGCTTTTGCTGTATTAGTAGATGATTTGCCACAACCTGCCAAAACTGATATCCCTAAAGTTAAAGCTAAAGTTACAGCAAATAACTTTTTAAGTTTGTTCTTTTTCATAATTATATTATCCCCCTTATTTTTATAAACGACATAATAGCGTACTTATTGCAACACACTAATATCATTTTTTAATTTTTATTTATTAATATTTATTAAATTATATAATATTTTATGTTTTTGTCAAACAATACTCTCTTTTCAAGGCTATTAATTAACACATTAATAATACGAATTTATTAATAAATCATATTGTTAATTTTTTTTTTACTTATATTTGATATTTCTTTTAGTTTTTTTTGATAATTTAGTATATTTTGAAAAAACGTCAAATATTTTAAATAAATATTTGACGTTAGAATATTTTTAACTATTTTTTCAATTTCCATTAAAGCTTTTAATTACAAGCAAAATATATTAAGTAACTATATATAAAACTAAGATTTATTCTTCTTATCGATAAACATAAAAATTCTATAGTTGATAATCATTTAGACAACTTTTTTATAAACTTTTCTAATCTGTCAAAAGCTTGTGACAAAATTTCATTACTATAGCAATAAGATATTCTCATGTATCCTTCACCTAATTTTCCAAAAGCCGTTCCTGGAACACAAGCTAACTTTTCTTCATTTAAAAGTCTAGTACAGAATTCTTCTGATGTCATATTAAATTTCTTAATTGATGGAAATATATAAAATGCTCCTTTAGGTTCAACAACTTCTATCCCCATATCATTTAATCTTTTAATACAATATTTTTTTCTTAGTTCAAAAGATTTCCTCATCGTCTCTACATCATCAAGTGATTTTTTTAATCCTTCTAAAGCACCCCATTGTACTATAGATGGAGCACAAGAAACAGCATATTGATGTACTTTTATTATTTCTTTCATAAATTCACTTTTGCATGCAAAATATCCTATTCTAAGTCCTGTCATTGAAAATATTTTTGAAAATCCACTTACATATATAACTTTTTCTAATATTTCATTATCTTGAGCAACAGAATAATATTCATCAAATATTATAGCTGAATACATTTCATCTGTTATTATAGTAATATTAGTTTCTTTTATAAGTTTTATTAATTCATCTCTGTTTTCTTTAGATAGTATTGCTCCAGTGGGATTAGATGGAAATGAGATTAATAAGTATTTAATATTTTGTTCTTTTATATTTTTTTTAATTTCATCTATATTTAATGTAAAATCATCATTTAAAGAATAATTTACTACATCAGCTCCTATTATATTAGATATGCTTTCATAAGCTGGATATGCAGGAGATGGTATTAATATTTTATCACCTTCATTAATAACTGCAGATAATACTGAATATAACCCTTCGCTACCACCAACTGTTATACATATTTCTTCCTTATTATAATTAATATTAAACTTCTTTAAATACTTGCTTATTTCCACTCTTAAAGATTCAATACCAGAATTAGAAGTATATGTAGTTTTATCTTCTTGTATTGCAGTTATCATTGCCTTTTTTATATCAATTGGAACATTAAAATCCGGTTGCCCTATTGTTAAAGATATTGCACCTTCAACTTTTTGAACTTTTTCATAAAATCTTCTTATTCCCGAAATTTGTATTTTTTTTACCCTATTATTCATCATTATTCTCCTTTTTTTTACTTTTATTTTATGATCTGTTTTAAATGAACATTGATATTAACATTATTATTTATTAAAATATTGATACTATAACATAGTATATCTATTATTTTCTTATAAATCATTCTACATTATTAAATAATAGTATTCAAACTTTTCTATTTTCAATGTTTCTCTTTCATTTATCTTGTTTTTTTATTATAATTAAAGTAATTGTAATTAATGAAAGGGTGATATACTTGTCTTATAATTTAACAGATCCTTATGAAATTGCTAGATTTATTAAAGAATCAAAAAAATCTACTCCTGTTAAAGTATATGTTAATGGAGATTTAAGCAATGCTTTAATGGATGATATTGAATGGTATGGAGCAAATGGCTTTTACATATTAATAGGAGAATCTGATTTAGTAGCAAAAATCATATTAGATAATAAACATCTTATAAAACATTTTAGATTAGAAAATGATAGAAGAAACTCTGCAATTCCTATGCTTGATTTACTTGAAGTGGAAGCTAGAATAGAGCCTGGTGCTATTATTAGAGATAAAGTAACTATAGGAAAAAATGCTGTAGTAATGATGGGTGCCGTAATAAACATTGGTGCTGAGATAGGTGATGGTACTATGGTAGATATGAACGCTGTAATTGGTGCTCGTGGTAAGCTAGGTAAAAATGTCCATCTTGGTGCTGGCGCTGTTGTTGCTGGTGTCCTAGAACCACCAAGTAAAGAACCTTGTACAATAGGAGACAATGTTTTAATTGGTGCTAACTCTGTTATTTTAGAAGGAGTTAAAATTGGTGCTGGTTCTGTTGTTGCAGCTGGTTCTGTTGTTGCAGAAGATGTTCCTGAAGGCGTTGTTGTTGCTGGTTCTCCGGCAAAAATAATTAAATCAGTTGATGATAAAACAAAAGGTAAAACTCAATTATTAGAGGATTTAAGAAAATAATACATATAAAAAGAGGATTTCTAATTTAAGAAATCCCCTTTTTATTTATATATTAATTATTTTAAACTGCTCCTTCTTCGTTTGAAGAATTGTCACCCTCTACTTTTTCCATTTTTGATATAGATACTTCATAAGCAATTTTCTTTATAGTTTCAGTATCAGAAACTTTCTTTTGATACTCTCTGCTTTGAACTCTACCCCATACTCTTATATTATCTCCAACATTTAAGCTTTGACAAAATCTTGAGTTTCTTCCCCATGCAATTGTTGGAATATAATCAGATTTATTATATGCTCTATTTACAGCAAGTAATACATCTGCAATTTCTCGGCCAAAAGGTGTTGTTCTGTAAACTGGTTCTTTGCAAATATAACCATCTAAGAATATTTCATTTGGGTTTTTACTTCTTTCTAAACATGGCTCTATATTTCTTGCAAAAACAGTAAGTATAAGTTTATTAGATCCATCTATAAATTTATTGTATGATCTTAATTGACCATCAACAATAACTTCTGTTCCAATACTTAAATCAATATTTGCAATTAATCTTTCTGATATAGTTATATTTAACCTATCAACCGAATCACTTAATCTCATAACATCTAAATTAAAAGTATAAAAACCCTCCCCATACATTTCATGGCTATATTCTAATCCAGATGCTATTTTACCTTCTAGATAAATCTTGTTATTTAACATTAAATTATCCATTGTTACCCCTCTCTCTACTGTTAATAATTTGGTAAACAGTACTCCCACTAGCACTTATTACCATTATAATACAAATCCTGGTTTATTTTCAATCTTTATTATTTATTTTTGTGCTGAATACCATTTTCGTCTATATAATATTCATCAGAATATATTAAATTTCCTACTGTTTTAAATTCATATCCTTGAGTTTTTAACTCTTTTATAATTCTCTCCAAATTGTTTGGAGTATATTTTGCATTATTATGAAAAAGTACTATTGCTCCTGGCGCTACCCCTTTCATAACTCTATTATATTCACTTTCTTGTCCTAATTCTTTCCAATCAACAGAATCCGCATTCCATTGAATTGGAATATACCCTAAACTTTTTACTTTTTGAATTGCTTGTTTATTGTATGACCCACTAGGAAACCTAAAAAGTTTAGTTTTTTCTCCTATGTTATTTTCTATAGTTTCATCTGTCTTTTTAAGCTGTTCTTCTATTTTTAATTCACTTATCTTTGCAAAATCAGGATGTTTATAACTATGATTACCTATTTCATGCCCCCCTTCTTTAATTTTCTTTAACTTTTCAACATTTTCACTACTATAATCAACCCATCCCCCCATTATAAAAAATGTTCCTTTTACATTGTATTTATTTAATATTTGTAATATGCTTTGAAGATTATCCTTTTCCGCCCAATTTATATCAAAAGTTAGACTAATTGCTTTTTCTTCTATATCAACAGAATATATAGGATGTTCATATAGATTTACACAAATAGCATTTACATTTTTATTAGACTCTATTGATATGAAAATTACTATAATTATTAAAATTAAATCCAAAAATATCCGTGTTTTTCTCCATTTCATCCCTAAACTCTCCTTATATTTTATAATTTTTCATTCTACTTAATTATTATTAATATTAACTATATTCAATAAATCATATTTTATGATATAATATATATATTATTTAAACGATCATGGGGGTTTAGTTTATGTACGAAAGTTCAGCAGAATTAGCGGAGAATAAATTATTAATACTCTATGTATTAAAAGCAATAAAAGACCCGATATCTAATACTCAGTTAACAGAAATAGTACTTCAAAATAATTTTATTAATTACTTCACACTTCAACAATATTTATCTGAATTAGAAAGTGCTGATTTTGTTGTTTACAAAGAGAATAATGATAAGAAATTATTATGCTTAACAAAAAAAGGAGATACTGTTCTAACTTTATTTAAAGATAGAATATCCCCTTCAAAGATTTCAATTGTACAACAATATATAACAGAAAAATTAGAACTTATAAAAAAAGAGCTTACTATACATAGTGATTATACACTTGATAATAATGATAATTTTTTAGTACACCTAAAAGCTATAGAAAATGAAGGTGTGCTTATGGAATTAAAACTAACAGTTCCAACGAAAAAACAAGCTATTCTCCTTTGCAATAAATGGAAAGATAATCCATCAAATATTTATAATAATATAATAAATATGTTATTTAGTGAAGATTCTTAACTAAAAGCATAGCATTAGGTTCTTTTCCTATTGCTATGTTTTTTATCATCCTACCTTTTAAATCAATAATCTTCAATTTTCCATTTAGATAATCTCCAACAAAAATTTTTTCATTAACTTTAATAATTCCTCTTGGCATACCTGAAATAAATATTTTACTTTCTTCTTTTAATTTATTTACATTAATAACACTAATGGATCCTTCTACAAAATTAGAAACATAAATATATCCTTCTTCTTCCCAAAAATCAACTGGACCATTCCCTACTTTTATAGTTGCTTTTAAAGATAAGTCTTCTAAGGATATTATAGATATACTTCCGCTTGTAGCATAACCTATATAACTTTCACATATATATAAATGCTTTCTGTTATTAGATATGACTATTTTAGTCGGATATTTATTACATTTTATTCTTTTTATCTCTTTATTTTCAATACAATCAATTATTGATATAGTGTCATCACCCATATTACTTATAAATGCTCTATTTTTTTCATGAAAAAATACTATACTATGAGGAAATACTCCCATTGGTAGTTCTAAATCAATGTCTCTTTTAAATAAGTCATATATTATAAGAGAATTTGCTTCACCGCATAAGACATATAGCTTATTATTGTAAATTGCTAAATCATTTGGATGTGCTCCTATATATATATTTTCTTCTTCTTTAAATTTATCTGCATCTATTAATGATATAGTATTACTATAATTGTTGGCTACTACGATTTTTTTATCGTATAATGACAATCCATGAGGTCCTATCTCTTTCCCTTCTAGAGATAAATTCAAAGTTTCAATCCCTAAATTTTCAACATCAATTTTACTTAATGTATTTGATCCTGTATTACATATAATAATTGATTTTTTCATCTCTTTCTCCCCCCTTGGATAATCATTCTTGTATTTATAATATATTCTCAAAAGATATTAATGGTACTACTATTTTTTTCTAATATCTTTATTTCTTGACAAAATACTACTATAATAAAAATATTAGTTTATTTTTATTAATAATAAGGAGAGTGAAAGTTAATATGTTTTCATATAAAACTCAAGGTGTTTGTTCCACTACTATAAATATTGAAATTGAAGATAATAAAATACAATCTGTAAATTTCATTGGTGGCTGTGCAGGAAATCTTTTAGGTATTGGTTCATTAGTTAAAAATATGGATGTTGATATGGCAATTGAAAAATTAAGAGGAATTAAATGCGGAATTAAAGAAACTTCTTGCCCTGATCAATTAGCTAAGGCCTTAATAGAATGGAAAGTGAGTTGTTAAAAATAAAAGGTGTATCGTAAAAAATTCGATACACCCTTTTTTCTATTGTAAATACTTTCCATCCTTATTATATAATAATGATATTGTGTTGGTTATTTCGTCTATAACATCTTTATAACTCATATAAATCATAATATCAATTCTATCAAAATTTTCACTTATCTTTTCAATTACTCCATAAAAATATTTTCCATTATCAATCATATTCTTCAATATTAAACTATCCGATTTAGGTACATACCCTAATACATACCCCTTACCTGTAACTATATTTATAGCATTTTCATCATACTTACTATCTTTTTCTCTAATTAAATATAGTATCTCATCTTCTAAGTAATTATTATCTATAACACTTAAATCTCTATATTTAGTATCTGCAATATATGTTGACATAACATATATATCCTTAACATGAGGTATTATTTCCTCTTTATTTAATTCTAAATATTCTTTCTTTTTATTAGGCAAATTGTCTAATAAAGATGTTAATGATTTTTTTAAAGTTTCTTCCGTTAATTGCTGTTCTATTATTTTTTTATCATCATCTGAAAACTCATTTTTAATTAACATAAGATTGTTAATAGCTTTATTACGAGTTTCTACCAAACTAGCATTTAAAGCATCAAAATTTATTTTCTTATATTCTTCAGGAAATTCATTATATTTAATTCCCTTAACTAAAAAATAGAAACATAGATGATACATTGGCTTAATTATAAGATCATCTAAATCTATAATTTCTTTATTTCTATTTAAAATTTTTATAATTGGAAGTTTATCATATGCTATATTATATATACATTCTTTTAATTCTTTATTTCCTTTTTCAAGTCCATATCTATATAATGCTGGATTCATATGATCTCTTTCTATAAGTCCTATAAATTCTTCGTTAGAAATCTGAAACTCGGTTTTTTCCATTGCATCTATCAAAACTTCAATTTCTAAATCTATATTACTTAACTCTTTTAAAATAACATCTTTCCAAATATCTTTTATATATATTTCATCAGCAAAATTAGAAAGTTTTTCATACTGTGGTATTAAAGATGTTATCCTATCGACTCTATCATCACCATATTCTTCAAATATAAAAGTATCTATAGAATATATTCCACTTATAACCCCATATAAACTATATATATCATATCCATACTTATCAACTAATTTAAAGTATTCAAAACATACATTAAAACCATTATCTATGTTATTAATTGTATACTCTGAAAACAGTTCACCAAATGACTTAGATAGTAGTTTAATATTATCTTTATTTATTCTCCCTGATTTTAAAAACTTAAGAAGATTTACTGATAACATTGTATACTCTAATGACTCCAAATAGCCAAAATTTTGTTCTAATCCATCTAATATTAACCATTCAATTATTTCATCGCTTACAGGCTGTAATTCATGTATACATATTGCTTTCCCATATCCTATAGAATGCTTAGTTAAATTAAATACTCTTTCATTAGAATTTTTCATAGTTTCATATACTTGTATTACATAAAAAATATATTCATTATTGATTGATAATACTTTCAATACTTTCTCTATATCATCAATTTTTAGAACACATAACATCATAAGTCCAAGCTTTATTTCATCATGAGAATTACTTTCTAGTATTAATTTTTTCAAAAGATTAGTTAAGTCTTCTTTATATTCTATAAATGCTTCTATAAATGCTCTAAAATTTTTTATAAATTCTTCATAATAATCACTTATTGGATTAAGGGCCATATATCCTCTTATATTTTCAAAAATCTCTTCTTTCTCTTCCTTTGTATAATCTACCAATAACTCAATAAGCTCATTAGCTAATTTTACTCTTTGATTTTTTTTTAATGGCTTTATTTTATTATATAAAACCTTAAACTCTCTTAATCCTGTTATTTCAAAATCCTGATAACTATATGGTAAATCTGGGGTTTTACTATAAAACTTATTTAATTCCTCATATATTGTTGTTTTTTCACATTTATTAGTAAAATCAAACATTAAATTCTCATTCCCTTCTAAGTACAAAAAACATATAAAAACTTTTTCTATATCTTTATTTTTTGTGTTATTATTTTTCTCATATCCCCTATCATATATAATGACCCACTTATCAATATTAAATCTTCTGATTTTGCTTCGTTCAATGCTTGCTTAATTGCTTGCTCATAACTATCTAAAGCTATAGTATTTTTATTATATTTTAATATCTCACTTTTTAATTCTGTATTCAGTTCTGCTCTATCACTATGAGGCGTCAATGCATATATTTTATGTGCTATTTTAGTTATCTCTTTAACCATCTCTTCTACTTGCTTATCTGCTAAAATTCCTAATAATAGATAAATCTTATTATATCTAAAGTATTTTTCTACATTATTCCTTAGCATCTTTATGCCTTCTATATTATGAGCACCATCAATTATAATTAAAGGATTTTTATTTAATACTTCCAATCTACCTTTCCACTTTACAGATTCAATAGATTTTTCCATTATCTCTTTATTAATTATTAACCCCTCTCTTTCACATAATACCTCTATTGTATTTAAAGCCACACTTAAATTTAAAATTTGATGTTCACCCATTAATGGTAATTTAACTTCATATAAATTATTTCTAGTCTTAATTTTAACTTCTTGATATAAATTTTCATTAAAAGTTATCTTTAAAAGTGTTCCACTCTTACTATCTATCTCATAAACCTTACTCTTTTCTATTTCAGCTTTTTCTTTTATCGCTTTCATAGCTTCATTACTTTGAGGATAAACTACTACTGGAATATCTTTCTTTATTATTCCAGCCTTTTGCATAGCAATTTCATATAAAGAATTTCCTAAAATATTCATATGATCAAAACTAATTGATGTAATAACACTAACAATTGGAGTTATTACATTTGTAGAGTCTAACTCACCTCCAAGTCCTACTTCAATTACAGCATAATCAACTTTTTCATTATAATAGTATAGGTACATAACTGTTGTTAAAATTTCAAATTCAGTTGGATGATCATATCCTTCTTCTATAACTTTATCTACAGCTTTTTTTACTATATTAATTGAATAAGTTAATTTCTCTTTAGGTATATTTTCACCATTAATTTGAATTCTTTCTTCAAACTCTTCTAAAAAAGGTGATGTATACATTCCAACTTTATATCCCATACCAATTAAAATTGAAGTTATCATTGAAGTTGTAGAACCCTTGCCATTAGTTCCTGCTATATGAATTAATTTTAATTTTTTTTGAGGATTTCCTAATATCTCTAATAATCTATAAGTTCTCTTTAAGCCATAATTAGATCCAAACCTACCTACACTACTTATATAATTCATTGCTTCTTCATAATTCATTTTCATTTGCTTCCCCTTTAATTATCTGTAAAATTTGCTTATTTAGCTTATATAACCAACTGTATTAATATTTATTTTACTTTTTTTAATATATACTTATTATATTAAATTATTTAATTACTCTTTACTTATATATATTAGTGATATTAAAAATTTCTAATATTATTCACAATAAACAGCAGTACCTGATGCTGTTACCATAAGCATTCCATTATCTGCTCCTAGTACTTCATAATCAATATCTACTCCAACTACTGCATTAGCTCCCATTTGTATAGCTCTATTTTCCATTTCCTTCATAGCCTTTTCTCTTGCCTCAATTAATTCACCTTCATAAGTGTTAGAGCGTCCCCCAAAGAAATTAGATAATCCAGCTGCAAAATCTTTTATAAAATTCACACCTGAGATTACCTCCCCAAATACCACTCCTTTATATTCTAAAATATTTTTACCTTCTATAGATGGTGTTGTTGTTATAATCATGTAAAACTCTCCTTTATACTTAATTTTATTTGTAATTATTAACTTTTATCTATTTATTATTAAAATGATTATAATATATAATTTAACCTTAAACCATGTTTTTAAATTATTTTAAGATTAAAATAACAAAGTTATTATTTTACCCCTTTAGTGAAATCTACTTGTTTCTACTTTTTAGACACTAAAACTTCCATCAATGATTTTTTTCTTAACTTTTAATTCTCACCTTTTATTTGCTTTTCACTATATTTTATTTGCTTTTCATGCTTTAAAAATTCTATACTTTTCCATATATAATAAAAGAATTGTACACACATTCAAATATGTGTACAATTCTCATTAAAATCACATCTTAATTATATAATTAATTTAAAGATTCAATTCTTAATTTAACAGCATCAAGCATTTCAACATACTTTTCTCTTTTTGCTTTTTCTCCATCTACAACAGCGGCTGGAGCTTTAGCAACGAATCCTGCATTTCCTAATTTCTTATCTATTCTTTCGATTTCGCCTTCTAGTTTCTTAAGTTCTTTATTTAGTCTTTCAAGCTCTTTATCTTTATCTACTAAATCAAGTAATGGTATGAATAATTCTCCACCCTTAACTACTAATGAAACTGCATTTTCTGGAACAATTGATTTATCAGCTATGAATTCAACTTCTGAAGCTGATGCTAATTTTTCCATGTAAGCTTTACCTGCTGTAAATGCTTGTTTTGCATCTTCTGCAATATAACAAATAACCTTAGCTTTTCTTGATGGTGGTACGTTCATTTCAGCTCTTACATTTCTTAATCCCTTAATAGCTTCAATAATGTATGCCATATCATTTTCAGATTCTGCATTTACTAGAGCTTCATGAAATACAGGCCAAACAGATGTTGTAATTGTTTCTTCATCTGTTAAGTGAGTAAAGATTTCTTCTGTTATAAATGGCATAGCTGGATGTAATAATTTTAATCCTGTAACTAATACAGTATTTAATACATTGTATGCCACTCCCTTAGCTTTTTCATCTTCACCATAGAATACTGGTTTAACAAGTTCTATATACCAATCACAGAATTCAGTCCACATGAAATCATAAACTTTTTGCATTGCAATTCCAAGTTCATATTTATCCATATTTTCTGTAACTTCTTTAACTAATGTATTCATTTTTGATAATATCCATTTATCAGCTAATGAATATTCTTTGCAATCTTTGTATTTATTCATGATTTCCTTATCAAGGTTCATCATAACAAATCTTGAAGCATTCCAAATCTTATTAGCAAAGTTTCTTGAAGCTTCAACTCTTTCAGGATAGTATCTCATATCATTTCCTGGAGCATTACCAGTTGCAATCATAAATCTTAATGCATCCGCACCATATTCACTTATTACATCTAATGGATTAACACCATTCCCTAAAGATTTACTCATCTTTCTACCTTGAGAATCTCTTATAAGTCCATGTATTAATACAGTATTAAATGGAGTTTCTCCCATACAATGAAGTCCTGAGAATATCATTCTAGCAACCCAGAAGAAGATTATATCATGTCCAGTAACTAAAACATTGTTTGGATAGAAATATTCTAAGTCTTCTGTTTTATTTGGCCAACCTAATGTTGAGAAAGGCCACAATGCTGAACTAAACCATGTATCAAGTACATCATTATCTTGTTCTATATTTTTAGATCCACATTTGCAGCATTTAGTTGGCGCTTCTTCAAGTACCATCATTTCACCACAATCTTTACAGTAGTAAACTGGTATTCTATGTCCCCACCATAATTGTCTTGAAATACACCAATCTTGAATGTTTTCCATCCAGTTGAAATATGTCTTATCAAATCTTTCTGGAACAAATTTAGTTTTTCCAGTCTTAATTACTTCTATAGCAGGTTTTGCTAAATCTTCCATCTTAACATACCATTGCTTAGATATTATTGGTTCTACTGTAGTACCACATCTGTCATGCGTACCAACATTATGAGAGTGATCTTTAATTTTAACTAGAAGTCCTGCTTCCTCTAAATCTTTAACTATAGATTTTCTAGCTTCGTATCTATCTAAGCCCTTATATTTTCCACCTTTTTCATTGATGATACCTTTATCATCCATGATTCTTATGATTTCAAGATTGTGTCTCTTTCCTACTTCAAAGTCATTAGGATCATGAGCTGGAGTCATCTTAACTGCACCAGTTCCAAATTCCAAATCAACATAGTCATCCCCAACTATAGGAATTTCTCTATTTACAAGTGGTAATATTACAGTTTTACCAATAAGGTGTTTATATCTTTCATCGTTAGGGTTAACAGCTACACCACTATCTCCAAGTAATGTTTCAGGTCTTGTTGTTGCAATTTCTAAAACTCCACTTCCATCAGCTAATGGATAGTTGATGTGCCAGAAGTGACCTGCTTGTTCTTCATATTCAATTTCTGCATCAGAAAGTGCTGTTTGACAATGAGTACACCAGTTAGTTATTCTATTTCCTTGATAAATAAGACCTTCATTATAAAGCTTAACAAATACATGCTTTACAGCTGCACTTAAATTTTCATCCATTGTAAATGCTTCTCTTGTAAAGTCAGCAGAAACTCCAAGTTTTTTAACTTGATTTCTTATTCTTGCTCTATAATCGTCACTCCATTCCCAAACTTTTTCAAGGAATGCTTCTCTTCCCATTTCTTTTTTATTGTAACCTTGCTTAGCAAGTTCATTAGCAACTTTAACTTCTGTTGCTATAGATGCATGATCTTCACCTGGTAACCATAGTGCTGCATAACCTTGCATTCTTTTAAATCTTATAAGCATATCTTGAAGAGTATCATCAAATGCATGACCTAAATGTAATTCACCAGTTATGTTTGGTGGTGGCATTATTATTGTAAATGGTTTCTTCTTTTTATCTACTACAGGAGTAAAGTAACCTTTTTCCTCCCATGTCTTATAAATTCTGTCTTCAAATTCTTTTGGATCATAAGTTGTCGCAATATTTTTTGTTTCTGACATTTGTTTTCCTCCCTATTATTTAAATTAGCTCTTGTTGTTTGTAGACTATGTTTTAATATGGTGTTGATATATTTAAAACAGAGCTATTATTTAAAGCTAATTAATTATTGTTTTTCTGCAATAAAAAAAGCCCTCAATCCATAAAAGGACGAAGACTCGCGGTACCACCTTTATTTCCACATAAGCACATATAATGCTTTAATGGACTCTTAATTAGTTAACGATTTAGAAAAACCGTCTTTAGCTACTGTTATTTCACCAAAGAAGCTCAAAAGCTACCTTCAAAACCTTCCATATAAGGGCTTTCACCTATTCCCTCTCTCTTTTTTGTTCTTTCTAAATCTACAGTTTAGCTTAAAAGAACCGTACTTCTCATCTTATAAAAACGAGTTTCCTTATAATACTTTCAGTTTTTACTCCTCTTTTTCATTGCCTTTATTATTAATTTATATTTTCTTTATTTTATAATATATTAATGGTCATGTTTTGTCAATAATCGTAGTTTAATGAAATTTTATTCCATAATAAAGCATTCATCGATATCAGCAAAATAAAACATATCCTTATTTACCATTTTACCAGCCTCCTATGTTAACTAAATCTTCAAGTATTGCTTGCTCAAAACATGGTGTTTTGCAAAGCTTATCATACCTTATCTTACTATATAACTTAATATCTACATCCTTTTCTAACTTAATGTCATCTATTGCATCTTCAATTTCATGTCTTAATAACCTTAATTCTTTAGTTGATTTATTTTCGTCAATTATAACAAGTAAATCTATGTCACTTTGTTTTGAATATCTCCCTTTAGATATTGAACCAAAAAGATATACATTAGCATTATATAATTTATCTAAAATAACATCTCTAGCTTTAATTATACTGCTTCTTAAATTCTCATCTAGTGAATAATCAACATCATTTCTCATTTAAATTCATCCCATCTTAATTCTGAATTATTATACTATTTTATAACAACTTAATGACTATTGTAAATAAAACAAGTCCTGTAATATTATAAAGCGTAAATATTTTCAAATATTTTAATCCTCTCTCCTTATATTCATTACATAAAATCTAATACCTTAAAATTCTTAAATGCAGCTACAATTATCATTAAATCAAATAATAATATATTAATTACTTTAATAATATATTCTTTCCTATAATAACACATTTTGAGTCTGAGCCATGACCAATTTCACTTGTTTTTACTATAGACATATTCTCATCATTTACTATTTCTTTTACTAATTCAATTATACTAGGTCTATACTGCTTATTTTCCATCTCTGTAAAATTGCCTAATATTATACCTTTTATCTCTTTAAACACTTCTAAATGCTTATAATGAGTTAAATATGTAGCCATCTTTGCCACATCACCACTGAAACTCTCTAATAACAAAATTTTATCTTTAAATTTAGGCATATATTCTGTTCCAGCAAGTTTTAAAAAACAACGTATATTTCCACCTACCACTATTCCTTCAATAGATTTTCCTTGTATCCATTCATATTTAAAATCAAAAAGGCTCTCTTTATCATCCATAAAAGTCTCTGTAAAATTTTTAATTTGAATTTCAGAATTATCTCCAATTAGATTTCTTATTTGATAAAGATACGTTTTTATATCACTTTTAGTATATAATGCATTTATAACTACTGATAAATCACTATAACCAAAAAATAATTTAGGATTTTTCTTTATAGTGTTAAAATCTAAATATTCTAAGATTCCGTTAGCTAAATCTCCACCTGAAATATCAAAAACAGCTTTTATGCCACTATTTTCAAAAAAATTCATAAGTTCATCAGCTCTCTCTTTTCCACTTCCATTAAATAAAGAATATTTTTTATATATTGTATTAGAAAAAATAACATTTAAACCAATAGATTTTAAAATTCTTTCCAATTCGTTAATCTTTAATTCCATACTTTTATCAATCCCATTAGAACACGCTATAATTCCAACTTTATCACCTTTATCTAATAACTTCATCAAATTCTCCTTTTATATTTTCTTAAGTTACATCCTTTATCTAAATTAATTATATTTTTTCATTTATTAATGGTCAATGATAAGTTTTTTCCTATATACACTTGCTTTAACTCAGAGTTTTGTTTACAATTTGAATATTATGGATTATAATGATTTTTGTATTTTTATACGTTATGAAACATTGGTACATATATTTCATAACGTATATATTGACAATTTGGAGGTAGTATAATATGAAAGGTTGCCTATACTTGGTAATTCCTTGTTATAATGAAGAAGCTGTATTACACGAAACAGCAAAGAGATTATTAGTAAAAATGAATTCCATGATAGATAAAGATTTTATATCAAATGATAGTAAAATTTTATTTGTTAATGATGGTTCAAAAGATAAGACATGGGATATAATTGAAGAGCTTCATGCTCAAAATCCAATTTTCAGTGGAGTAAATTTATCTAGAAATAAAGGACATCAAAATGCTTTATTAGCTGGATTAATGACTGCTAAAGATTATGCTGATATAACAATATCACTAGATGCTGATCTCCAAGATGATATTGAAGTAATTGATAAATTTGTTGAAGAATATTATTCAGGCAGTGATGTTGTTTATGGTGTTAGATCATCTAGACAAACAGATACTTTCTTTAAAAGAACAACTGCTTTAGGATTTTATAAATTTATGAATGCTCTTGGTGTAGATGTTATGTACAATCATGCTGATTATAGACTTATGAGTAAACGAGCTTTAGATGGATTAAGTCAATTTAAAGAAGTGAATTTATTCTTGAGAGGTATTGTTCCTTTAATCGGATACAAATACTCTATTGTAGAATATGAACGTCATGAAAGATTTGCTGGCGAATCAAAATATCCTTTAAAAAAGATGCTTGCTTTTGCATTAGATGGTATTACATCTTTTAGTATAAAACCAATAAGAATAATTACTGGATTAGGATTCTTTATATTTTTTGTTAGTTTTATAGCTTTAATTTATTCTCTTATAGTTAAATTCTTAGGTGAAACAGTTACAGGTTGGACTTCATTAACTTTATCTATTTGGATGCTTGGTGGAATACAACTTTTATCTTTAGGAGTAATTGGAGAATATATAGGGAAAATATATAATGAAACAAAACAAAGACCTCGTTTTATTATCGCTGATAAATTAATAAAAACTGATGAAAATAAAACTGATATGTAGGTGACTATATTGGATAAGCTTATACTAAAATTTAAAAATACATTTTTTACAAAACAATTTTTTATTTTTGTAACTATAGGACTTATAAACACATTTATTGGGGTTGTATTTTCATATATATTTTCAAGCTTTTTAAATGAGAACATAGCTTTTGTGGTAGGATATATTTGTGGATTATTTATATCTTATTTATTGAACAGTTTCTTTACATTTAAAGAAGCTTTAGATTTTAATAAATTTATAAAATTTGCAATTTCATATATACCAAATTTTATTATACAAAATATAGTTGTTCTTATAGTATTTAACATGATGGGATTACACAAGCTTATAGCTTATGTTTTAGCAGCTATAATCGGAGTTCCTGTAACATTTGTATTAATGAAATTTTTTGCGTTTAAGCATTAATAATAATATAAATAAACGGTATTATTGAAAAACTTGTATTTATAAGATTTATATAAAAAAATCTTTTTTATATAAATTATGCAAAAAGACTGGTGTACAATAAATTTTTATTCATTGTACACCAGTCTTTTTATTTTTAATTATTAACGCAAGTTTTAAATAAATATTTATAATGCAGCTTTATAAATGTTCGCTACATCTTTTGGCGTAAGCGGTTTAAATCCATATTCTAATCCTGATTTTACTGCTTTTTGTGCCATAATTTCAAAATTTTCTTCTCCAATTCCGATTTCTCTTAATGTTGATGGAATTCCTAATTCTTTAAAGAATTCTGCTGTCTTATCTATTGCAGTATTAGCTATAGTATATTTATCTAAACTCTCATCTATATTCCACACATTAACTCCATACTCAACGAATTTATATAACGTATCATCATTTAAAACATATCTCATCCAATGAGGTGTTAAAATCGCTAAACCAACTCCATGAGTTATATCATAAAATGCGCTTAGTTCATGTTCCATTGGATGTACTGACCATGCTCCAGCTGTTCCATATGATATTAAACCATTAATAGCCAAACTAGATGCCCACATTAAATTTGCTCTTGCTTCATAATTATTAGGCTCTTGTATTGCTATTTTTCCATATTTCATACACGCTTTAAGTAGTCCTTCCGCAGTTCTTGCTTGGATAAATGCTCCTTTAGTATTATTAAAATAATTTTCAAATATATGACTCATAATATCTGCAGTTCCTGCTGCTGTTTGATTTTTAGGAACAGAGTAAGTATACTCTGGATCTAATATTGATACTTTAGGTTTCATCTTATCATGACCTGTACCTATTTTTTGGTTTTTGCTCATATCAGATATAACTGCATATGGATCCATTTCTGAACCTGTTGCTGATAATGTTAAAATTGTAATTATAGGTAACACCTTAGTTATTTTGCTTGGATCTAATACAATATCCCATGGATCATTATCATAATTTACTCCTGCTGCAATAACTTTAGCACAATCTATTGTGCTTCCTCCTCCAACAGCTAAAACAACTTCTATATCATTATCTCTACAAAGTTTTACGCCTTCTCTAACGGACTCTATTCTAGGATTTGGAGCTATATTAGAAAGTTCTGCATATGATATATTATTATCTTTTAATATTTTCATCATATCATCATATAAACCTATTCTCTTAATGCTTCCCCCACCATATACAACAAGAACTTTGCTTCCATATTTTTTTATAGCATTTCCTAAATGCTTTATTTGACCTTTTCCAAAGTAAATTTCAGTAGGTATTGAATAATTAAAATTTTCCATATAAAATCTCTCCTTACGATATATTTAATTAAAATATTTTATATTTGGCTATGTTTTAAACATATATTGATATATGCAATAGGTAAAATGGAATTGTAGTAAAATATAGCCCTATATGTATATATTGTCTAAAAATTTTTGTTACTTAGAATTTTTTAACCCTTCTATTTCTTCTTCTAATAAATAACGCCATTTACCATATTCTAAATTTCCAAGTTCAATATTAAGAATTCTTATTCTTTCTAATTTTTTAACATTATATCCAAAAACTTTGCTCATTCTCCTAATTTGTTTATTAAGACCTTGCGTCAAAACAATGTTAAATGTATCTTCCGAAATTCTTCTTACTTTGCAATGTCTTGTTTTTACATTACATATTTCAACACCACTTGTCATTCCTAAAATAAATTCATTATTAAAAGGTCTATCTAAAGTAACTATATATTCTTTTTCATGTTCATTTTCTGATTCTAAAATATTGTTAGCTAAATCCCCATCATTAGTTAACAATATTAATCCTTGAGATGCTTTATCTAATCTACCTACAGGAAATATATATTCAGGATAATCCATAAAATTCATTATATTATTTTCAACTTCATCTGCTGCAGTACAGGTTACTCCTACTGGTTTATTTAATGCTATATAGATTTTTTTCTTTATTGGAAGAGTCTTGTTATCAAGAAGAATTTCATCCTCTAATTCTACCCATTGTCCTTGTATACATGGAATTCCATTTACAATTATTCTATTTTCTTCAATGAGCTTACTAGTATCTTTTCTTGAACAAATACCTAAATTACTAAAAAGTTTGTTTATTCTCATATTTTATATCCCAACCTTACAAGCTTAATGATACATATAAATTCTACTCTATATTAGTAGGTAATATTATAACAAATTCACAGCCTTTTCCAATATCACTATTAATATATATTTTTCCCTTATGTAAATCTATAATATGTTTGGTTATAGTTAATCCTAATCCACTGCCACCTTTTGATTCTGAATTTGCATCTACAATTTGATTAAATCTATCAAATATAGCTTTATGATATTTAGGATCTATTCCTATTCCAGTATCTTTAACTTTAATTATGACTTTATTATTTAAATCTTTTAAAGTTACTTTTATTTCTCCGCCTTCTGGTGTAAATTTAGCTGCATTACTTACTAAATTAACTATACATCTTTCAATTTCATAACTATCACACATTATAACTTTTTCTTCAACTTCCGGATCTATAATTAGGTGTATTCCTTTATTTTCAATATAATCTTTTAAACTCAAAGATGTTTCCTCAACTAAATATACTATATCATTTTCTTTAAAATTTGTTTCATATCTTCCACTTTCAATTTTATTTGTATCTATTATATTATTTATTAACCTTAATAATCTATTTGAATTCCTTTTTATTATCTTCATATAATAATTTAACTTTTCTTTATCTATTCCATCATCTTGTTTGTTTAATTCTGATATAAGCTGTTCTGTAGATGAAATAACATTTAAAGGTGTTCTAAGTTCATGAGAAAGATTAACAAAGTAATTAT
Source organism: Clostridium sp. CMCC3677 (assembly GCF_023845585.1). Classification (GTDB taxonomy): domain Bacteria; phylum Bacillota; class Clostridia; order Clostridiales; family Clostridiaceae; genus Clostridium; species Clostridium aquiflavi. The sequence goes on along the minus strand of NZ_JAMQHS010000005.1, from coordinate 91,317 downwards.
TCTTATTTCGCTCTAAGTCAATAACTTTATTTAATAATTTGCTATTTTTGTCCATCTCTTCTCTTAACTGCTTAGTTCTTTTTTCAACCATTCTATCAAGATTCTTCATTTTATTAAGACTTAAATAAATTATTAGTATAAATATAATTAAATATAGTATTATTGCTTGTTTACTTTTCCATAATGGTGGTTTTACAGTAAATGTAATTTGGCTTTCATCGCTTAGACTCCCATCCGGCATTTCAACTTTTGCTTTTAATATATGATTCCCTGATTTTATATTATTATAAGTAAATTCATTAGAATTTCCCATATTCCAATCGCTATCTATCCCCTCCAACTTATAAAAATACTTTATAGCATCTCTATTCTTATAATCTGGAACAAACATTTTAACTCTAACCATATTTTCATCTGAATTAAATTTTAATCCATCTATATTTTTATATTTTTTTCCCTTTACTTCAAATGCTTCAAAAAAAACTTTAGGTAAACTTCTGTTTTTATTTATTTCTGATGGATTAAATATATTTAATCCATTAATACCTCCAAATAAAAATTCTCCCTTACTATTTTTAAAATAACTATTTCCATTAAATTCATTGCTTTGAAGTCTATTTGATATATTTAAATTAGTAAATGTATTGTTACTTATATCTAATTTTGATATTCCATTATTAGTACTTACCCAAGGATTATCATAATCATCTATTAAAATCCCATAAATATTATTATTAGCAAGTCCATTTTTTTCTGTGTATCTTGTAAATTTTTCTGTATTCTTATCTAATTTATTTAGTCCATATTTAGTGCCTATCCATATATTATTTTTTGTGTCCTCTACTATTGAAACTACAGCATTACAACTTATCGTATTGTTATCACCTTCAATTTTAGTATAATTTTTTATAGTCATATCATATGGATTTAATCTTATTAACCCTCCATTCATATATAACCCTATCCAATACATTCCTTCTTTATCCTGATATATACTATCAACATAAGTATCTACTATATTATTATCTTTTAAAATATATGTCATATCTACTACAGTATCGTCTTTTAAATTTAAAATATTAACACCATCTGCTGTTCCTATCCATAAACAATCTTTATTATCTATAAATAAAGTTCTTATGTTGTTATTAGTCAATCCATTTTCAATTGTATATACTTTAACTTCGTTAGTATTTTTATCAATTTTATTTAAACCATTGTCTGTAGCTACCCAAATTTCATTTTTTCTTCCAGTTATAAATTTAATTTTATCACTTACAAGATTGCTATTTTTAGAATTTATTCTTGTTACATTTTCAGTTTTTGGATTCAGTATATTTAATCCTTTATTGCTAGTACCTATCCAAACTAATCCTTCAATATCTTCATAAATCCCTTGTATGGAGTTATCACTTATCGTGTCTTTTAAAAAAGGATCATGTTTATAATGTTTTATTCCATTATTAGGATCGAATGTACTTATTCCACCATATGTACCTACCCACATCAATCCTGTAGAATCTTCCATTATAGAGAACGTACTTTTATTTATCAAACTAAATTTATCATACACTCTATTTATATAAGTAGTAAAATTATCTTCTTCTTTATTATACATAGATAATCCATAATCTGTACATACCCATACTACTCCCCTACTGTCTCTTAAAATATCTTTAACTACTCCACCTTTTAACTTTCCTTTTTCAAATTCCTTTTTTTCTTCAATATGTTGAGATTTATATTCAACTATATTATTTGTTTTTATATCTACCTTCAATAATCCAGCTCCAGATGTTCCTACCCATACTTGTCCATTCTTATCTGAATATACTTTATGTATAGAGTTTTTATAGTTATTATTAGTATTATATAAAAATTCTATTTTTTCAGTTTGCATATTTACTTTATTTAGTCCATTTTCAGTTCCAATCCATATATTCTCATCTTCATCTTCATCTAAGCTATATATAACCTGATTAGTAAGAACTTGTTGATTATTACTATATAGAATTCTTTCAAACTTGTCTTCATTTTCATTATAAATATTTAACCCATCAGCTGTAGCAACTAATATTTTTTGGTCATTAGTAATTAAAATATCACAAATGTTATAATTAGATAAATTTCCTTGTGATTCCTTATCATAATAATTCTTAATTGAATCATCCTTTAAATTAATCTTACTCAATCCATTTGCTGTCCCAACCCATAAATTCCCTAATTTATCTTCTTTAATTGCGGTTATACTGTTACTTGAAATACTATTATTTGAATTTTCTTCATATTTATAAACTTTAAATTCTTTTCCATTATACTTATTTAATCCATCATGAGTACCTATCCAAATATATCCTCTGCTATCCTGAAAAATGTCTTCTACACTAGATTGAGATAATCCATCATCTATACTAATACTTTTAAAATTAATATTATTGTATGCCTTAACATCATTTTGAGTATTTATTATTAAGAAACTAAAAAATATTACTACAATCATTATTTTTTTCAATATTAATCTCTTTTTCATAATTTCTCCCTTTTCGACAATATTTATATAAATAATTATACTACAATACTATTTTTTAATACAATATTTTATATTAATAGTTTAATATTCCTAGTTAATTTTATTTTATTTTTAAATATTTTAAATTTTTTACATAATTTAAGTAAAAAATCACCTTTTAGTAAAACCAATTATTATAATATTTTCTATCTATATAAAAATATCTATTTTAAGAGGCTGTTGCAAAACTAACTTTCAAGTTAGTTTTGCAACAGCCCCATTTTTGGTTAAGCCTCAAAAGTACTTTGATCAATCCATTTATAATTAGGCTTAATTTCTTTTATTTCTTCTACTAATTTAAATAATGCTATATCTTTTTGTTTGCATTCAAGCATAACATCAAAATCTCTATCTATAACTTTAGTTTTTTCAATAAATTCTACAAAATCATTTGCATTTATGAATTCTGAGTGTTTTCTATCTTTTTCATGATCCCTAGGGCTAGAAAAATGGACTTTAGGTGGTAATGACTCTTCATTCCAAGTATTAAAAATACCTTCAATTAACTCCATTATGTTTTCTCCAGAATTATTACAATTATGATGATGAACATCTAATACCATAGGTACTTTTAATTCTTTAGATATATTTAAAATTTCACTTGCAGTATAAGTTTTGTCATCATTTTCTATAATTAATCTAGACGTTATTTCTGTGGGAAACTCTTTTAAATTTTTAATAAATCTTTTAATCCCCTCTTCTTTTCCTCCTGTAGCTCCACCAAGATGTATTACCATTTTTCCTTCTTTATAATCAAAGTCTTCAAACCACTCTGCTTGACGTATTAAATTTAATTTTGTATTTTTAACAACTTGAGGATTTATACTATTTATAACATTGAATTCATCTGGGTGAGTATCTACCCTCATATTATAATTTTTTATGAGATTCCCTATATATTTAAAATCTTTTCTAAACATCTCTCTATGCCCCCAGTACCCCACTTCTGGATGAGTGACTAGAGGAATCAGACCTGATGTTATTCTATAGAAATGTATATTGTTTTCTATATTATATTCAAGTATCTTTATTAAGTCATTTAAGTTAGATAATGCAACTGATTTTAATTTTTCACTCTTCTTTTCTTGTTCTATTATTTTGCTATAATTTTTAAAAGTTACTGTACTAGAACTAGTAACTTTTTTTCCTAAATTCATTGCTATTGAAACATATCCTAATCTTACTTTCATAAATATTCTCCTATATTATCAAAAGAATTACCTATCTTTTATTTTTGTACCAATTAGCTATCCATATTCCTATTAAACATACTATAATAAATATCACTAAAATTATATACCAAGGCATAATTAACACATCCTTATAAACTTTATTCTTATTTTATAAGGATGTGTTATTTTAGATATATTTATTCTTTTAAGCAAGATTACTTTTTATTCATATCTAATATAGTGTTATCTTTTTATTATCATCTACATAATAAACTTAATTTATAGACTTAATGCTATACCTATCTTTTACAGTCACAACTCTAATCTTTAAAACATTAAGAAGTTTTTCTAAACTTTTAACTTGATTTATATATTTTATGTTATTCTTTGCAATTAATTTTTCTATTATTTTAATAATATCAGATTTTTCGTCTTCAGTTATTTTACAGTTATTTTTTAGACATTCTCTATTTATATAAGTTAATGTAGTCCAAATTTGTTCTTCCGATATTTTATTTATATCCATTAATACCCATGTAAAATCTTTTCTTCTGTTCTTTTCTGGGTAAGCTTTTTTAAAAAATGTTATAAATCCATTTTCTTTTTTAGGATCTTTTATTGAAACATACTTCCCAAGCTGTGATTTAAGTTGATTTTTTAAATACATAATAGTGTTTGGTTTTATTTTATCAGCCATTGCATCTATGCTATCATAAATAAAATTATAAGTATCTTGAATTTGCTCTTCATTAACATTTGATTTTTTAAGTATTCTCATTTTTTCTATATAGTCTAATACATTTTTCTTACAATCTAATTCTTTATTATATATCTTTTCCCATATTTCTTTTGCGCTTAATCCTTCTAACATTATAACTTCTTCCATATTACGTCATCCTCTGCATATTATTATTTACTAGTTTTACTTAAATATAATCATATCATATTACTCATAAACTTAAAAATTTCACTCAAAATATTGTACACTATTTAAATAAACTACCTCCTTATTATATTTGATACTTTATTTTAATTTATGGCTCTGTTTTAAATGCGTGTTGATATATGCAATAGGTAAAGTGGCATTGTAATTGGACTATACTCATTTTAGCATTCCTAAGTTCAATTACTCAGTCCACTTTGCTTATGCATATATCAACACTCTGCTAAAACATAGCCTAATTTATTATACAACTTTATGTTTAAGCCACTTTTCACCTCTAAGCCTAAAGCAATACATTATTCCTCTGATTAACCAATCTGCGTACATTCCAATCCAAATTCCTAAAACACCAAGTCTAAATACTATTCCTAAAATGTATCCTGTAAATATTCTAAAAATCCACATTCCTACAAATGCTGTTAACATAGTATATCTTGTATCTCCAGCTCCCTTTAACCCTGATGATAATATAAAAGAAATAGGCCATACTATTAAAGCCACACTATTACTTTTAATTAATGTAGATGAAAGTTTTATTACCTCTATACTATCTGTATAAAAAGAAGATACCCATTCTGAAATAGGAATAAATATTAAACCTATTGCCACCAAACATACTGTTCCAAATTTAGTTAAATAAACAAGTGTGCTTTTTGCACCTTTTGTATCATCTCGTCCTACATATTGACCTACTAAAGTTGTTGCAGCTAAACATAGTGCATTTCCTGGTACTGCAACAATAGTTGCTATTGATGAACCTATTGCATTTGCTGCTATTGATGCGGTTCCCATAGTTACTATAAATATTTGAACAATTAATTTTCCTGCATTAAAAAGTACTTGCTCAACACCTGCTGGTATTCCTATATTAAATATACTCTTTTGTGTTTCTAAATCAAATTTAAATGGGAAAATCTTTCTCATTCTTATAATTCTACTTCCTCTAAATAAAACAATTCCTATAAGAATTGTTCCAACCAATCTTGCAATTGCAATTGATATTGCAGCTCCTTCTATTCCATATGACATTGTATTTAAAACATATCCTAATAAATTAACATCTTTTATTCCATAAATTAATATATATCCTAAAATTATATTAATAATATTCATAAACATTGTAATATACATTGGTGTTTTTGTATCTCCACATCCTCTTAATACTCCATTTGCAATTTGCTGCACTGCAATAAAAGGATACGTAATAAGTGTAAGTTCTAAATATATTTTTGCATTTGATTTTACTAATTCTTCTGCTGTACCATATAAAGCATTAATCATTGGAACACGTAAAATCCACATTAAAATACTTATTAAAACAGCTAAACAGCATCCAGATACCAAAGCTTGTCTAGCTGTTTCATTTGCTTTTTTATGATTTTCTTTTCCAATATGCTGTGCAACAACTACAGTAGCTCCAACAGATAAGGCTGCAAAAAAAGATATAAACATATTATTTATTGAATCTACCATTCCAATTGCAGAAACCGCTTCTTCCCCTATATGTCCTGCCATCATTGTATTGCATACACCCAAAAGCATAACAAATGTTTGCTCTATTATTATTGGTATAGCTAATTTTAAAACATTTTTTCTTATAAACATATTATAGCCCCCTCTCCCCTCTAGTAACTATATTATTCCCTCTCAGGATAATTTACTAGTTTTTAAATAGTTATTTAGAACAATCATATTATCTTACTCCTAAACTTAAAAATTTTCCAGTAATATATTGTATAATGTTTATACAGTTAATGATTCTGATTCTAAAATTCCTCATTTTCAGGTTGGTAAAAGTAGATATTTTTTTACTAAAGAAGGATTAGATAAATGGTTAGAGGACAGTTACACCCTCAATTTTGATATAAAATAAAAAATCTCCAATTCTAATTTATAAATCAATTCATTTTTTATTCATATAAGATAAAGCATGAATAAATTGATTTACTCATGCTTTATCTTATAATTCTTTTCTTTATTAAATTTTAAAATCTGTTGGATCATATGGTTTAGCTTTTGGTTCTCCAAAAACTGCTTTTACACTTTCAGCTTGAGGATTATGATTTACATTTTTCTTTTTTCTTTTATTATTTTCTCTCATTTTATTACTTTTATTACTCATTAATATCACCTCAACATTATGGTGTACACTTGTATTTATTTTATACTTTATTAAAAATGATCTTTTTCTTTATGTGAAGGTGCACCTATCTTTTTTCCATCAATAATACCTAAATCCGAATTTTCTTTAGGGTCTATTTTTCTAAGTTCTACATTTGATTTAGGTCTATCTTTTAACCTATTTTTATTATTGTCCATTTGTATCACCTCGCTTTATTTATATGTTGTGTTTATCATAATATTTTATTCTAATAAGTAAATTATTTTTATTTATACTAAATTTTATTGTTTTTCTATTCAGTGATATATTCTTTATATGGTATACGAATTGTAACTCCTGTGTCATCAAATTCATAGTCTGTATTTTCAATAGCACTTTTACCTGAAATTAAGTTCATCCCTAAAGTATAAAGTGCTTCTGCTTCTGCACGAGGATCTTGAAAAACAGTTCCTGACATAAAACCTTTTTTTATTAATTCTTGTGCTTCTGGTGTTGCATCAACTCCAACAACTATAATTTTTTTTGTTTCATCTCCTTTATTATAATTTTGCTTCTGTAAAGCTTCAATAGCACCTATAGCCATAGCATCATTATTTGCAATTATTGCTTCAATTTTATTACCATATTGATAAAGCAATGGAGTAACAGCTTCTTCTGCTAATTTTCTACTCCAATCAGAAACTCTTAATGCAATTTCTTCAGTTTTTATTCCATTTTTATTAACAGTTTCAATAGAGTATTTTGTTCTTGCAATAGTATCTAGATTATTACGTTCACCTGTTAACATAACATATTGCATTATACTATCTTTATTTACATCTATTTCAGATCTATTGGTATTCCATAAATCAACAAGAATTTTTCCTTGTAGAATACCTGCTTCTTCTGGATTTCTTGCTAAAACAATAGCTTTTTCATAAGATTTTACAGGTATTTTACTAATTGGCTCTCTATTAAATATAATTACTGGAATATTTTTTTCTTTGATTTTATCAATAACTGTTTGTGTAGATTTTTCACTCGTATCAACTAAATTTACTAATAAAAGATCTACTTCATTTTTTAGTACTGTATCTATAGTTTCATTTTGTTTACTTTGATCCCCATTAGCATCAAAAAAACTAAATTCAACTTTACCTACATTTTCCTTTTGAATTTCTTCTAAGTTTTTTTGAATTGTAGAGGTATATTCATCATCAAATTTGTATATTAATACACCTACTTTAGCTGGATTTACTAATTCAACCTTTGAATTAGTAATTATTGAATTTTTATTATAATTTACAAATATTATGATTATCATAAATACAACTATACTAATATTTAATATTTTTTTTAACACTTAATTTTATCCTCCATATAATTACTTTGATTTTATATTTAGTATTTTTTATTAAATGATTTCTTATTTTTCTACACTATCAAATTTAAATTAAATATCATTAATAGTATTAGATTGTGTTTATAAATTATCCATTAAAACATAAATAAACCCATTAAATATTAAAACTAATCTTAATATTTAATGAGCTTCTTTATAAAGTAATTCTCTAAAAACTATTTTATGCTTTCTAATATCTCTAATTCTTCATTAGACAAGCATATAATTTTTTATTAATAAATTTATTTAGTATTTATACTTTTAATTTAATACCTAAAACTCGCTTATTTTATAAGCTTTATTACTTCATCTGCACTAGCTTTTATAGTAAATATCATATTTTCATCAATTCGTAACTTACATTCATTTTGGTTAACTTTTATTTCATTTGAACTAAGTCTGTTTTTATTAGATAATTCTATATATTTAGTTGAAGATATCTCTACATTAAATTTTTTTTCTTTTGCACCAGTAAGCTTTAATGTACTTCCTTGTCCATTATTATCTTTTATTTTTATATCTATAATATTATTTCCTTTACTAATACAACCTAAAGTTAATCCTGGAACTCTTTGTATATTAGCCATTCCTCTTAATGTCATCCAACCACCATTTAATGTTGATTTCACTAGTAAATCTAGTTCATGCTTTTTTTCTAATTTTTTTAAAGCTTGACCTAATTCAAATATTGTTAATTCTAATTTCATCTAAAATTCACCTCTTTATTCTACATAAGTACAATAAAATTATATCTTAACCTGTACACAATTTAAACATCTAAATAATTAGGATATGTTTTAAATATGTGTTGATATATGCAATAGGCAGAGAGGCATTGTAATTGGACTTTGAGACTTCTCAATGAGTATTGTCACACTTACTGCTTGTCTTAATTTTATATTGGGAGCAAGCTAAAATGGGACTATATTCATTTTTAGTATTCCTAAGTTCAATTACTCAGCCCACTTTGCTTACGCATATATCAACATGCTACTAAAACATAATCAAATAATAAAATGTTATTCTTTTTTTTCCAAGGTTATACTAACTTCTTTTTTTAACACATTGTCCTTAGATTCTATATTCTTGCATAATATAATTTGATCTTCTATATTTTTAAATGCAACTGAAAGCATTAGCTTAATTCTATTTAATTGATTTACATTTGATGCGCCTGGATCATAATCTATTGCAACTATATTAGACTTTGGATATTTTTCTTTAAGTGCTTTTATCATACCTTTTCCGGTTACATGATTTGGTAAACATGCAAAAGGTTGCATACACACTATATTTTCAGCATCATTTTCAATCAACTCAATCATTTCTGCCGTTAAAAACCAGCCTTCTCCAGTTTGATTTCCAAGCGATACTATTGGTGAAGCTAATTTACCTAATTCTGTTATATGCTTTGGTGCTGTAAATCTACTACTATTGTCTAAATATTTTTTCATAGATTTTCTAAAACTTTCTATATATGCTATAGCCAATTTGCTAATAACTTTATTCTTTAAACTTCCTGCAAGATAATCATGCTTAAAAACATCATCATATGCTGAATATAGGAAAAAGTCTAATAAATCAGGCACTACAGCTTCAGCACCTTCTCTTTCCAATATACCAACTATATCATTATTAGCAGTGGGATGGAACTTAACTAATATTTCACCCACAACTCCAACTCTTGGCTTCTTAATATCTAGTAATGGTAATTTATCAAAAGCTTCTATTATTTCTTTTATATTATTATTAAATTCTTTCTTACTTCCAGTTCTTATAATCTTCTTAGCCTTCTCGTTGAATTTTTCATACAATGAAAATGCAGAACCTTTTTCTTTTTCATATGGTCTTGTCCTATATAGTGTTTTCATAAATAAATCACCATATATTAAAGCCATTAGTGATTTATTTAAAAATTTAAAAGTTACTTTAAATCCTGGTTGTTTTTCTAGTCCTACTGCATTTAAAGATATTACAGGTACATTTTCAAATCCTGCATGTTTTAAAGCCATCTTTAAAAATCCTATATAATTAGTTGCTCTACATCCGCCACCAGTTTGACTTATAATAACTGATGTATTATTTAAATCATATTTTCCTGATTTTAAAGCATTAATCATTTGACCAATGACAATTATAGATGGATAGCATGCATCATTATTTACATATTTTAACCCTTCCTCAATAGCTTTAGTATCAATTGAAGGTAACACTTCAATATTATACCCACTTGCTCTTCCTGCTTCTTCTACTAAATTAAAATGAATTGGAGACATTTGTGGTACAAGTATCGTGTGGGTTTTTCTCATTTCTTTTGTAAAAATAGGATTTTTATATTCTATTTTTTCTTCAATAGGGGCATAATTTTTTCTTAATCTTTCTTCTATTGCAGCTTTTAATGATCTAATTCTAATCTTAGCTGCTCCTAAATTATTTCCTTCATCTATCTTAAGTAAAGTATATATCTTCCCTTTAGCGCTTATTATTTCAGAAACCTGATCACTTGTTACAGCATCTAGTCCACATCCAAAAGAATTTAATTGAATTATTTCAAGATTATTATTTTCTGATACAGCTTGTGCTGCTCTATATAATCTTGAATGATAAGTCCATTGATCTACAACTCTAAGTTTGTTTTTTAAAGTACCTAAATGAGATATACTATCTTCTGTTAATACAGCCATGCCATAAGAATTTATTACATCAGGAATTCCATGATTTATTTCTGGATCAATATGATATGGTCTACCACATAAAACTATTCCGTATTTATTGTTATCTTCAAGATATTTTAAAACTTCTTCACCTTTATTTTGTATATCTTTTTTATATTCATCTCTTTCTTTAGCTCCTAAATATACAGCTATTTCTGCTTCTTTTAATGTAACATTATAATCTTTAAATTCTTGAACTATTCTCTTTGCTAATTCTTTTTCATCATTTAATGAAAAGAATGGAGAAATATATTTTATATTTTTATCTTTTAATTCATCAACATTATTTTTAATTACTTCAGGATATGATGTTACCATTGGACAATTATAATTATTGTTAGCACTTACAAATTCATTCTTCTCATATGGTATACAAGGGTAAAAAATAGTTTTCACTCCTGAATCTACAAGTGACATAATATGTCCATGAACTAATTTTGCTGGATAACAAGCTGATTCTGATGGTATTGTTTCTATTCCCTTTTCATATATCTTTTTACTTGACGAAGGTGATAATTTTACACTAAATCCAAGTGCTGTTAAAGTTTTAAACCAAAATGGATAATTCTCATACATATTTAATACTCTTGGAATTCCTATTACTCCTCTTTTAGCTTCATTTTCTTTAAGAGGAATGTAATTAAAAGTTCTCTTATACTTATATTTGTATAAATTAGTAATATCATTTTTAGTTTTATCTACTCCAAGTGCTCTTTCACATCTATTACCTGAAATAAACTCTTCATCAGTAGAGAATTTATTAACAGTCAAAAGACAATTATTTCCGCATTTCCCACATCTCTTAAATACTGCTGTCATATTAAAGTTGTTAATTTTATCTTTAGAAAGTATACTAGATTTTTCTCCATCTACATATCTTTCTTTTGATATTATTGCACATCCAAAAGCACCCATAAGACCTGCTATATCTGGTCTAACTGCTTCTCTACCTGAAACAAGTTCAAAGCTTCTAAGTACAGCATCATTGTAGAATGTTCCACCTTGTACTATTACTTTATCTCCAATATCTTTTTCATCTCTTAATTTAATAACTTTAAATAAAGCATTTTTTATTACAGAATATGATAAACCAGCAGATATATCAGAAATTTCAGCACCTTCTTTTTGTGACTGCTTAACTCTTGAATTCATAAAAACAGTACACCTTGAGCCCAAATCAACAGGTGCTTTTGATTTAATTGCTTCCTTTGCAAAATTTTCAATTTTCATATTTAAGGATTTCGCAAATGTTTCTATAAAAGAACCACATCCAGATGAACAAGCTTCATTTAACAATATACTATCTATTGTTCCATTTTTTATCTTTAAGCATTTCATATCTTGTCCACCAATATCTAAAATAAAATCAACTCCTGGTAGAAAATATTCTGCAGCCTTATAGTGAGCAATTGTTTCTATTTCTCCAATATCAATATGTAATGCTGATTTAATTAAAGCTTCTCCATATCCTGTTACAGTTGTATTTGTAATTTCAACTTCACTTGGTAATTTGGAATATAAGTCTTTTAACATTTGTATAACTTTTTTAAGAGGATTACCCTCATTACCTTCATATAAAGAATATATAAGTTCATCTTTATCATTTATCAATGCAATTTTAGTAGTTGTTGATCCTGCATCTATTCCTAAAAAAGCCTTACCTTTATAATTATTTAAATCTCCTCTTTTTACCTTAGCCTTTTCATGTCTTTTTTTGAATTTTATATATTCATCTTCATTTTCAAATAATACATCTAATCTTTCAACATCATCATCTTTTATTGCAGATAAATTTTTTACTTTTTTTACTATACTCTCAAGATCTGTAAAGTTATTTTTTGTTGATAATAATGCTGCTCCTTGTGCTACAAATAATTGTGGATTTTTAGGAAAAATCACTTCTTCTTCTTTTAGGTTTAATGTTTCTATAAATCTTTGTCTTAACTCGGATAAAAAGAATAATGGTCCTCCAAGGAAAGCTACATTTCCCTTTATAGGTTTACCGCACGCTAGTCCACTTATAGTTTGATTAACCACTGCTTGAAATATAGACGCCGAAATATCTTCTTTACTTGCGCCTTCATTTATAAGAGGTTGTACATCTGTTTTTGCAAATACTCCACATCTTGATGCTATTGGATATATAACATTAAAACTTTTAGCATATTCATTTAAACCACTAGCATCAGTATTTAATAAAACAGCCATTTGATCTATAAATGCTCCTGTTCCCCCTGCGCAGCTTCCATTCATTCTTTGTTCAAGTCCACCTCTGAAATAAGTTATTTTAGCATCTTCTCCACCTAATTCTATTACAACATCTGTTTCTGGAATTATTGTTTCAACTGTTTTTGAACATGCAATAACTTCTTGTATAAATTCTACATTAAGCCATTTAGATACAGAAAGTCCTCCAGAGCCTGTTACGCTTAATGTACAATAAATATTTCCAAGATCTTTATATGCTTCTTCTATTAACTCTATAATAGTACTCTTTATATCAGAATAATGTCTTTCATATTTACTATATACTAATTGCTCTTTATGATTAAGAACAACTAGTTTAACCGTTGTCGAGCCAATGTCTAATCCTATTTTATAGTTCTTCATCTTCAATTTCACCTACTCTAAATTAAAATACAAATTCTATATTAATATTTTTATTTGTATACAACATTATTATTTCAATTTTGTTTTATTTATGTATAGTAGTTATTTTACATGTCTATAATCTAAATGTATTTAATTAGTATATTGGAGATCTTATATATTTTAATAACTTATAAAATAATATATTCGGAGGTTAAAATGAACTATTTTAATGAAGGAAATAAATTGTACAATACTCAAGATTATTTACGAGCTATTGATTGTTATAAAAAATCTGCTACTCAAAAACAAAATGAGGCTTGTTCATATTATAATGCTGGTGTTTGTTTTATTAAGTTAAAGCAGTTTGATAAAGCAATCACTATGTTAAAAAATGCTCTTACTATTCAAAATGAAAGCAAATATTATTTTAATTTAGGCTACTGCTACACTATGAAAAATAAACTAAATAAAGCCTTGCAATTTTTTAATATAGCATGGGCTATTAGCAATGATGATACTGATTGCGAAAAAGCCATAAATTTAATACTTACAAAAATATCAAAAAAATAATATACTTCTTATATTTTATAAGAAGTATATTATAAATATGCTTCTTACTCTACCATTCTCCTGCAATATTATCTTTTATATGTACCTCATCAAAATTATCACAGTCAAAATAATTCCCCGCATTATAAAATGTTGAATCAACTTTAATCCATTTGTTTTCATCACTTAAGTATACTTCATTCCATGCATGACTTATATATTCTTCTCCATTATATGCTTTTCCAGTTATTAATCTAACCTTAAGGTTAGTTGCTCTTGCCATAGCTACATAAAGACATGCATAATCAAAACATATACCATTTCTTTCTTCATATGCACATATGGCACCACTATTTTTTACATTTTCTGAATTTAAAACTCTAGTCGCTTTGTCGTAATCATAAGTTATATTAGAGCCAATCCAAGAATATAATTTTTTTGCCTTTTCTCTATCATTCTTACTTGATGATACTATTTTTCTTGCCTTTTCGTTAATAACATCATTAGATTTTACCCCTTCATCTAAAGTAATCCCATTATAATAAATGATTCTATTCGATGCTATATCCTTAATCAGTCCATTATTTATGATTTTAGATTTATTTTTATCTATAATATCTTCTACTTTATTAAACGCAGTAATATCATTAAAAATATTAATCTGATAAGGATTGTTAGGAATAGAATTAAACATTATTATAGGAACAAATAATATCAATATAAAAATACAAGCTCTAGCGATACCAAATATAGTTGAAAAAATAATTAGTAATGTTTTACTTTCATTTATAACTTTCTTTCCACCGCTAAAAATAGTTGATTGTATTATTGAAATTATAAATTTTATTATAAATTTTATAATTATAAATAAGGCTATAATACCAATTATTTTGATTATTCCATTAGTTAAATATAAATCTCCTAAAATGTTTTTAATAAAGTATGATAATATACTATTAATATTCTCATATTTTAACAAAATCAGCATAAATGTCAATATGCTTGCTATTGTATCTATTATAGGAGCAATAACATAATCAATATTGGAATTCCTTAATACCTTTATTATACTAAACATTATTGACAGTCCTATTATACCAAAAATCATAACTTTGTATAAAAGAATTTTTTCCATTTATGTTCTCCTTTAATCAAAAAGTTCAAAATCCATGGCCTCTTTAACTACGTCTTTGATAATCTCATATCCATAGCCTTTTGATAATAAAAATCTGTATAATTTATTTGATATCTTATACATATCATCTTCCGTTTTTCTAAGACTATTTAGCTTCTTTTGTGCTAAAACAAGTGCACTTTGTTTTTCATTTTCTTTATCTATACTGCTAAGTTCCTCTTCTATAACATCTTTAGATATTCCCTTTTGCATAAGTGAGTATCTAATTTTATTACTCCCTTGAGATTTCAACTTATCTTTAACAAATTTATTAGTATAATCTTTATCATCTAAAAAATCATACTCCTTTAAAAAATCTATTGCCTTAGTTATAGCCTCTTCATCATATCCCTTTAAATTCAATTTATCTCTTACTTGTTTTTCTGTTTTTAAATTTCTTTCTATAGTTCTTATTGCAGCTTCTCTACATTTTATAATAGCATCTTTATTTGCTAATTCCTTAAGTTTTTCTGAATCTACATTATCTTTTACCTTAATTCCCTCTTTATATATAAGTTCAGCACTTATAGAAAATGCATACTCCTCATCTAAAAATACATTAACTCTTTCTTTATTTCTCTTTTGAATTTCTAGTTTTGTTATTTTAGCCATTTGATTTTCTCACCTTAACCTATTTAAATTTGATTTAAAACTGTGTAAAATTTTATTAATTAGATTTTAGTATATGAATAGTTGGACTTTTAAAAACTTTTTTACTCACTTCATTTATTTTGACTTTGTCAATATTATTTAATCGTTCCATATCTTTAACAAATTCAAATATATCTTCACCTTCAAGTTCTTGATGTAACATATAATTACAAAGCTCTAAAGAATCCTCTAATGTTGAAATTACTGCTGTTTTATGAACTTTTTTCATTACGTCTAAATCTCTATCACCTATTTGAATTTTTCCATCAATGATATTCTTCAATGTTTCATCTATTGCACTTTTAGCTTCTTCTAAGTTTTCTTCAGCTACTGATGTGTATATATATAGTGTTTTTATATTAGTACTTATTTCTAAGTTTGTATATATATCATAAGCAAGACCTCTATTTTCTCTTACTTCTCTAAATAAAAGCGAATTAGCGCTCTCTCCCAGTCTATGGTTTAATATTCTAAGTGGTAATTCATCTTCTTTTTCTAACTCGTTGAAAGTATACAAATAAATTATTGTACTTTGTTCTATATCTTTTTTGTACGTAATTTTTGTTATACTCTTATTTTTTTCTTTAACAACCTTTAGATTTTCTGGTTTTTCTCCAGTCCACATACCAAAATTTTCTTCTATTAATTTTATTGCTTCATCATGACTTAATGATGAAACCATTGTGATTAATGAATTTTTAGGTGTATAGTATTTTTCATAGTATTTTTTAATTTCTTCTCTAGTAAATTTATTAACATTGTCTTCAAGACCTGCTACTTCGTATTTTAAAGGACTTTTAGTAAATGCTACATTATTTACATTTTTAAAGCTATAATCTTCTAAGTCATCTTTTCCAGTCCTTATTTCAGCTAAAATTACGCCTCTTTCTTTTTCTATTTCACTTGCTTCGAATTTAGAATTTATAATCATATCACTTAATATTGATACTCCATTATTAAATTCTTCCATCAAACAACTAATTGTATACACAGTAGCTTCGTAATCAGTGTACGCATTGTACTCTCCCCCTAAAGCTTCTAAATCACTATTAAGCTCCTCATCACTTCTTTTGTATGTTCCCTTAAATAAACAATGTTCAATAAAATGACTTATCCCCTTTTGTTCTAAACTCTCATTTAATGCACCCACTTTAACACCTATATTTATAGACGCTATTTGTGTATTCTTGTTTATAGTTATTACCTCTAACCCATTTTTTAACTTATGCCTTTTTATATCAAAATTTAATTTTATCATTCACTCTTCTCCTAATAAATTATAACTACTTAAATATATAAAGTATCTAAAATAAAATTATAACACATTATTTAAACTTCATTAATATGTAGATTCTCTTATTATAGATATATTCTTAAAGTAATGCTAAAATATATAAAAAGTATATAATTCTAATTTTAAAGGAGTGAAGTATAAATATGAGAAAATCAATCTTAATTGTGGAAGATGAACTTAAAATTAGATTTTTAATTAGAGACTATCTTTTAAAAGATGGTTTTAATATTTATGAAGCATCAAATGGAGAAGAAGGACTCTTCCAATTTAGTAAAGAAAAAATTGATTTAATACTCTTAGATATAATGATGCCAAGGATGAATGGGCTAGAGATGCTTGAAAGACTTAGAGAAGTATCAAATGTTCCTGTAATTTTACTTACTGCTAAAGGTGAAGAAGAAGATAAACTTGAAGGATACGAATTTGGTGCAGATGATTATATGACCAAACCTTTTAGCCCTAAAGTTCTGGTTGCAAAGGTTAAGGCATTACTAAAAAGAACAAGAGAAGATTTAGACTCAAGTATTCAAAATTTCAATGGTTTAAGTGTAAATCAACTTTCTCATGAGGTTAAAGTTGATGATAAAATAATACTTTTATCCCCTAAAGAATACGAGCTTTTAATTTATCTAATAAATAATGATGGAATTGCATTAAGTCGTGATAACATATTGGATAATGTATGGGGCATTGATTATTATGGTGATATTCGTACTGTGGATACTAACATTAAAAGACTTAGAGAAAAATTGCTGGACAAATCATCTTATATAGTCACTGTTCGTGGTAGTGGCTACAAATTTGAGGTTAAATAATGAAACATAGCTTATCTAAAAGATTATTTGTAATAACTCTTTGTCTTATATTTGGACTATTATTATTAGTTTACTTTACACAATCTTTCTTGTTTGAAAAATTTTATTTCTATAGAAAAACTTCTTTTTTGGTAAAAGAAATAAGTAAAATACAGACTTTGTATTCTTATCAAAATAATGATGATTATGCTTTATATCAAGTTCTTGATAAATTTGAAAATGACAACAACTCAAAAGTTGCAATTTTTTCCCTAAATGGAGAATTAATGTATCTGCCAAATAAAATTGAAAATAAAGATAACATAGCTATATTAACTAAATTTTGCGATGAACTTATAAATAATAAAACTTTAATTTTAGATGTTATAAATTCATCACAAATAAAAGTAACTAGATTCTACAACAAGGAAGCTGAAAATCAAAAAATTGGTATAATAGCACCTATGTCTTTAAAATCTAATAATGATAGTGTTATAATTTCAGTTTCATCAATTCAGCCAATTGAAGAAGCTTCAAAGATAATTGATGAATTTTATATTTATGTATTTTTAGGTTTAACAATAATAGCTGGTATACTATCCTCTATTTACTCTAATTTAATATCTAAGCCACTTACAAGCTTAAATAATGTGGCTAATAAAATGTCTAATATGGATTTTACTGTTTCATGTGATGTAGAAAGAGAAGATGAAATTGGAAATTTAGCTAGAACATTAAATTTTCTCTCTAAAAATCTTCAAAACGCTTTAACTGATTTAAAACAGAAAAATCAAAAGTTAGAAGAGGATATTGAAAAAGAAAGAAAACTTGAAAATATGAGAAAAGAGTTTGTAGACAATGTTAGCCATGAATTAAAAACTCCTATAGGAATAATTGAAGGCTATGCTGAAGGTCTTAAGGATGGAATAGTATCTGGAGATGATGCACTAACTTATTTAGAAACTATAATTAGTGAATCTCAAAAAATGAATATCTTAGTTAAAAATATGTTAGAACTATCAAAACTAGAATCAGGTACTATAAAACCAAAACTAGAATCATTTAATATTAATAGATTAATTTCTAAAATTTTAAAAAATAATCATTTAAAATTTGAAGAATATGACTTAAAAGTTGAATTTACTTCAAGTAGTCCTTATAGTTATGTTTATGCAGATATATTTCAAATGGATCAAGTAATAACTAATATTATAACTAATGCAATTAAATATACTCCTACACATAATTTAATAAATGTATCTGTAACTGAAGAAAATGATAAATTTAAAATCTCCATAAAAAATATGGGTATAAATATCCCTAAAGAAGAACTTAAGAAATTATTTGATAAATTTTATAGAATTGATAAATCAAGAGAAAGAACTAAAGATAGTACTGGTCTTGGATTATCTATAGTAAAAAATATATTAAAACTTCATAATAGTGAATTTAATCTTCAAAACATAGATAATGGAGTTGAATTTTACTTTTATTTAAATAAAATTGTTATTAATGATGATTGTGAATAAAAGAAATAAGATAAGGTATTTACCTTATCTTATTTCTTTTATTATTCCTTTTCTATATATTAATAATAATTCCTTCAAATCCTTAATTTGAGCTTGTAATTCCCTACCTATATCCGTATCTTCTACTGTTTTTCGTTTAAGTTTTTGCTCTACTACAAGAGTTGTAGATAAAATATCTTTTTCTTTCATTATAGATTCTTCTGTAGATGAGAAGTGTTCATGTGAAACTAATTGTAATCCATAAGAATTATATATTAAAGTATATCCTGCAATACCCGTTTGCTTTTGATATGCCTTAGAAAAACCGCCATCAATAACTATCATTTTACCATTAGCCTTTATTGGACTTTCTCCATTTTTCTTTTTTACTGGCACATGTCCATTTATAATTCTAGATTCATTGGGGTCTAATCCAAATTCTCTAAGTATCATATCACACATTTCCTCTCGATCTCTTAATTTATAATATCCTGTCTTCTTTTCTATATGAGATATTTCGTCATCTATGAAATATCTTTCAAATGTAGCCATTTGTTTTTTACCAAATAAAGGTGATACCGGGCCTGTCCATAAATACCACATTATATCCATTCCATAAGTCTTTTCTTCACTACCAACTTTTTCAAAGTAACCTTCTCTAGATAAAGAATCAAATTTTTCTAATAATCTTTTACTTTTATATTCTTCGCCTTGTATGCACATACTTTTTAAATTTCCTTCATCATCTAAAGGTATACATCCATGAAATAATAAATTAGAATTAAATTTTAAATACATATTTCCTTTAGAAAATAAAAATCTAACATGTTTTTGTAATTTATCACTATTTACAAAAGAATAGACAAGTTTATCTATAAGCACTGATTCCTCATCTGTAAGTTTATATGGATCTTTAGGATCTATTGTTGGAAAATTATTATCATTTAATGTGTATTCAGTTCCGTTTAATATTATAGTCCCTTTTTCATAATCTATTTTATCTAATAACAATCTTCCTTCTAATTCAAATTCAGGTCTTCTATCTATTATTTCCTTTTCTAATTTAAACTGTAATATTGTTATAGCTTTATGCATTTTAGATACTAAATCTACTTCTTGACTTGCAGATGGGTCATCTTTCTTTACTTTTGGAATAAATGATTCACATGGATCATCTTTATAATACTTTAATGCAAAGGTCGCTAAAGGTAAAAGATTTATTCCATAAATTTCTTCAACCAAATCTAGATTTGCATATCGTGTAGATATTCTTAAAACATTAGCAACACAAGTTCTTACTCCTGCTGCTGCTCCCATCCAAAGCATATCATGGTTACCCCATTGAATATCCACTGAATGATATTCCATAAGAGTATCTATTATAATATCTGGTCTTGGTCCTCTATCATATATATCTCCTATTATGTGAAGTCTATCTATAATCATTCTTTGTATTAACTTAGATAATGCAATTATAAATTCTTTTGCTCTTCCTATATCTATAATAGTGGTTATTATCCTATCATAATACTCTTGTTTATCTATTCCATTAAATTGTTCATGCAATAACTCCTCTATTATATAAGCGAAATCAGATGGAAGTGCTTTTCTTACTTTTGATCTCGTATATTTAGATGAACAAAATCTGCATATTTCTATAAGCCTATTTAAAGTTATTTTATACCAATCATCTATATTTCGTTCTTCTTTTAAAACAATATCTAATTTTTGTTCTGGATAATATATTAAAGTTGCTAAACTTTTTATATCACTTTCTAATAAAGATTTACCAAAAAGATCTTCTATCTTTCTTTTTACAACTCCAGATCCATTTCTTAATACATGTACAAAAGGCTCATATTCACCATGTATGTCACTTAAAAAATGTTCTGTACCTTTGGGTAAATTAAGAATTGCTTCTAAATTTATAATTTCTGTAGATGCTAAAGCAATGTTAGGATATTGCTTAGCTAACAATCTAAAATACTTTAGTTTTTTACTGTCTTCCTGCTCATTATTATTCATTTTAACCTCCATAATTCACATAAAATATATTGTTATAATTACTATATATTTAAAATCCCCTCATATAAAACATTAAACCATTTTATACAAATTTTGTCTACGAATAAATTTCTAAACATTTTTTATTTATTGGTTTTATGCTATACTTTTTTCTAATAAAATAAATTTAATTACTCATATTTATGACTTATTCAATAATTAGTATACACTAATGTGTTTTTATAAAAATAACTAAAAAATATTAGAAACTTAATTTTATTAACTTCCTAATTATATAAACTTCTAAATATCTATATGACAAAAACGCATTTTAAAATGTTTTAAATATTTTAAAATGCGTTTTATTTATAAGGTTCTATATTGAATATATATATTAATTTATTTTAATGAATCTAAGTATGCAACAGCACTTAATACTGCAATATTCCCTTCTCCAGCTGCTTTAATATATTGATATGGTTTTCCAGTACAATCTCCTGCTGCAAAACATCCTTTTATATTAGTTTGCATATTTCTTTTAACTTCAACATGACCATTTACTATATTTAAACCAGGTACTAATTCTTTAGGAGATATAAAGTTTTTAAGCAAAAAAACTCCTTCAGTTATTAAATTATTTTCTTTTAAGATTAATCTTTCTACCTTTTCCTCTCCTATAATTTTTACTGGCTTATCTTCTATTATAGTAATTTTATCATTGATATCATATTCACCTCTATACATAGGTATATAATAAACTGTTTTTGCTAACTCACTAACATAGTTAGCATCTTTTTCTCCATCCTTATTATATGATATTATAGATACTATTTTATCTTTATATAATGGTGCATCACATGTAGCACAATATCCTACACCTCTTCCTAGAAATTCTTCTTCTCCATCTAATGCCTTAGTATACTCTACACCTGTTGCTATTATTACACTATTAGATTCATATATTTCTTCATTCCCTATTAATGTAAAGTATTGTCCCATAGCATAAATATTATTTATTCGTTCATTTTTTATATCTATTTCCATAGCATTTATATGATTTAAAAATTTTTCTTTTAAATCTTCACCACTTATGCCATAAAATCCTAAATAATTATTAATTTTAGGAGCTCTCTCTAATTTTGAACTCAAATTACTATTTCCAAAAACAATAAACTTCTTATTTCTTATTTTAGCGTTTAGAGCTGCTGAAAGGCCTGCGGGTCCACTTCCTATTATTGCAATATCATATCGTTCTTGCATAAATTTAAACTCCTAAATTATAAATTATCTTTAATTAAGTCTGATAAAGCTTCTTTAGGTAAAAATCCTATTGATGTTTCTATTGGTTTGCCATTTTTAAATAATTTTATAGTTGGAATACTTCTAATTTCATTAACTCTAGATGATAATGGATTTTCATCTATATCTATTTTAGTAAATTTAACATTTTCAAATTCCCCTTCTAATTCTTCCAATACTGGAGATAACATTCTACAAGGTCCACACCAAGTTGCCCAAAAATCTACCAAAACTAATTCATTACAATTTAAAACTTCATTTTCAAAATTTGAATCATTAATGTGCTTTATCATAAATTTCCTCCTCAATTATTTTCACTACTAAATTTAATACTCTCTATATCAAAATATTCAGTTACTTTAATATTGTTCATATAAAAAGTGATTACTCTTTTCTTTTATTAAAAATGGAAAAAGTTCATAACAGTTATGGTTAAAAGATACAATCTTTCTTAAATTTATAATATTAATTTACCCATAAATAACTTTTTTTATTATTCCTAAAAATAAAAAAAGTTCACAAAACCAACTTAATTTCGTGAACTTTAAATACAATTACCAATTTTTTCATTATTCTTTATATATTTTGCTGTGTTTTAAATTGAAGCTATTTTCTGTAATTTACTATACTCACCATTTAACTTCATTAATTCATTATGACTTCCCTTTTCTATTATTCCCTTATTTCCAATAACAACTATTTCATCTGCATTTTGAATTGTTGATAATCTATGTGCTACAACTATAGTTGTCCTTCCCTCACATAATTTCTTAAGGGATTCCTGGATTATATGCTCTGTTGTATTATCTAAGGCAGATGTTGCTTCATCAAGTATCAAAATAGACGGATTCTTTAAAAATACTCTAGCAATAGAGATACGTTGCTTTTGACCACCTGATAATTTTACGCCTCTTTCTCCAATATAAGTATCGTATCCTTCTGGCAAGCTTTCAATAAATTCATGAATATTGGCCATTTTAGCCGCTTTTATAATTTCATCTTCGCTTGCATTAGTTTTACCATATAATATATTATCCCTTATAGTACCAGTAAATAAAAATACTTCTTGTTGTACTATACCTATGCTTTCTCTTAATGAATCTAAAGTTACATTATATATACTTTTTCCATCTATTAGTATATCGCCATTCATAACATCATAAAATCTAGGAATCAAATTACAAATTGTTGTTTTTCCTCCACCAGAATGTCCAACTAAAGCCAACATTTTTCCGCTTTCTATATCGATGGAAAAATCATCTAATACTTTTTCTCCTTCATAGCTAAAACTAACATTCTTAAATTCTATATCTCCTTTTACATCATGTAATTCAATGGCATCTTTTTTATTCTTTTCTTGATCTTCATTCATAATTTCCATATATCTTTGGAAACCAGTTATACCATTTTGGAATTGTTCCATAAAATTAATTAACTTCTTAATAGGATCTGTAAATAGTCTTATATATAACATATATGCCATAAAATCTCCAATATCTATTATTCCCTTAAAAGTAAATAGACCTCCCCCTATTAAACCTACATAATTTAATATATCTATTCCAAAACCTGCTCCTGAGAAGTATTCAGCCATTACTTTATATGCTTTTTCTCTTGCAAAGATAAATCTCTTGTTTCCTTTTTCAAATTTTTCTTGTTCTGTTTCATGACTAACAAAAGCTTTAGAAATACTTATTCCTGAAATACTATTTTCAAGACTTGCATTTATTGCACCTGTTTTTACTTTTGTATCTAGAAACGCTTTATTCATTTTCTTTCTTTGATACATAGTAAATAAAACAATAAAAGGTATAAATGCAAAAATCAATAATGTAAGTGGAATATTAATTGTGCATAATATAATAAATGAACCTGTAAGCATTACTATTGATATAAATATATCTTCTGGTCCATGATGGGCAAGTTCTGAAATTTCCATCAAGTCATTTATTATTCTTGACATAATATCACCGGTCTTATTATTATCAAAATATTTATTAGGTAATTTTTGAAGATGATTAAATACATCTCTTCTCATATCACCTTGCATTCTTACTCCAACAACATGTCCCCAATATTGCATGAAATAACCACATAATGCTTTAACTAAAAATATAATTAATAATGTTACCGCAAAAACTACTATTAATCTTATATTTTTATTAGGAATAGAATCATTAACTAGAGTTCTTGTCATCATTGGATAAACTAAATCACATAACGCTGCTATAAACGCTGCTATCAAATCCATAAAGAATAATTTCTTATATGGTTTATAAAAACTAATAAATTTTTTTAACATAAAATCCTCCTTTTATTATTAGATCATGTCTTAAATTGATGTTGATATATGCAATAGGTGAAGTGGCATTGTAATTGGACTTTTAGAACTCTTAATGAGTATTGTCAAATTTACTGCTTGTCTCATTTTTACATTGGAGCAAGCTAAAATTGGACTATACTCATTTTAGTGTTCTTAAGTTCAATTACTTAGTCCAGCTTTACTTATGCATATATCAACACACTACTAAAACATATGCTATTACTTAATTAAATTAATAATATCACTCTTAAAATCTTGTAAATCTTCATTAAAAATGCCTTTAATCTTAACAGGTCTTTCTCCAAAAACTATTATATTACCATTAAAATATATAGCTTCATCAACATCATGAGTAACTAGTACTACTATTCTACTCTCATTTAACATAATATTTTTAAATTCATCAATTATTTTATATTTTAATGTGTAATCTAAAGATTTGAATGGTTCGTCCATTAAAATAATTTTAGATGGTTTTCCAAAAGCTCTAGCTATATTTACTCTCTGCTTCATTCCACCACTTAATTCTTCTGGATATTTATTTTTTACATCTTCAAGTCCTAATGAAGATAAAATATATTTTATTTTTTCTTTTAGTTCTAACTTATCATAATATTTTTTCAAGGCAAAAATTAAATTTTCTTCAACTGTAAGCCATTCTACCAATCTATCTTCTTGAAATATGTAACTAACTTCATTTTTTGATATTCCTGAAATCTCTCCATCATCAAATTTAAGAATTCCAGCTAACATATTAAGCAAAGTGCTTTTTCCACAACCTGATTTTCCGACTATGCAATTTACTTTGCTATTTTCTAAAGTTAAATTAAACCTTTCGAAAACTATTTCATTATTATAGGCTTTACTTAAATTTTTAATTTCTATTTTCATTTTTCTTCCACCTATATATCCTAGTTTTAAACAAATTATTTATAAATTCAAAAGCTAGTGATAATATCGCAATAAGTACTATCCATGCAAATATTCCACTAGTGTTAAAATTCACTTTTTCAAGTTGTATTGCAGAACCTATTCCATACCTAGGTTGTCCATGTACTTCTCCTGCGATAACAACTTTAAATGCCAAAGAGAAAGTTGATACCAATATACTTGCTAAGTGAAATTTTATAATTGGAACATATATTTTTTTTATTTTTTCTATAAGAGATATTTCATATATATCCATCATATCTATTATTTTTTTATCTATACTATTAAGACTTCCAACTATTCCTTCATATAATATTGGAAATGTTATAGCAAACCCTACTATAAATGGGGCCTTATCTTTATTGAACCAAACCAATACTAACACTACTAATACCATAGTTGGTATAGTTTTAGCAAAAGAATTTATTGGAGCTAATAAAAACTTAAAAAAGGGATACATAAATGTAAGCACCCCTAAGATTATAGCTAAAATTATAGCTAAAATATAGCATAACACAGATCTATATACACTACTAATAAATATTAAATTAAAATCATTTTTACTTATAATTTTAATCATTTCAGTTATTACTTGTTGAATATTTGGTAAATATATATCATTATTTATAATAACTGCAAGAACTTGCCATACTATTAAAAAGAATAAACATGATGCTAGAATACATATTCTATTTTTCCATGTATATTCCTTCATCTGGTATCTTTCCTCCTACCGTTATGTTGTCAAATTCATATAAATTTTTAAAATAAGTATTATATTCACTAATAGAATCTTTTATATCAACGTATTTTATATTAGCCCTTTCCATGGCTGATACTATTATATTTTTATTAGCTGATACACCTATTTCCTCACAGTAGTCTCCTAAAGCTTCTTTGTCTTTATATGCCCATATTGTGCTATTTTCTATTTCTCTTAAAATATTTACAACTAGCTTTTTATCATTTTCTATTAAATCTTTTTTTATTATTATAGTCGCTTGAGGGTAACCATATTTTGAATCATTTTCTTTTTTCCATTCTTCATTTAAATCCAGAAGTATATTTAGATTATCTTTTTTGCTTAATACAGTAGATAACGCTGGTTCTGGTAATACTGCATAATTAGCTTTTCCTGATAAAATTACTGGTGCTATTTCTGTAACTCCTCCAACATAGCTAAGGTTCACATCTTTATCTGGATCTATATTGTTATTTTTTAAAATAGCTTTTGTTATAATATCTGGAGTTAATCCCTTTCCAATATTATAAATTTCCTTACCTTTTAATTCATCTATATTTTTAGAATTATCAGTAGAAACTATATAAAAAGATCCCCAGCCTACTGTTCCAACTATTTTGTAATCACCATTTTTATTATAAGATATAGCAGGTACATTGGATGGTACTATGGCTATATCAGCTTCACTTTTCATTATAGATGTAACAACATTATCTGATACTTTTTCAATGTTATAATTAACATTATATCCTTTTTGAAATCCTGGTTTTTCCTTTATCATTTTAGCTATAGATATTGCTGGAAGTCCATCTGGAACTACAAAATTAATTTCCTTAACTTCATCTATAGTTGTAGTTTTATTTTCTCCACACCCTATAAACATAAATATTGATATAATAGGTATTAAAAATATTGATAATCTCTTCATTAAAATCCACCTTCCTTAATTTTTACTATAATTATCATAACACAATAATTATAACAAACCTCCAAATTAAGTATATCCATAATTTAATTTTAAAATGTAATTAACTCTTAGTTCACTTTGTTTTTTTCCTTGACTCTCAACTTTTCACTATCAGTTCTCAACTAATATTTAACTTTAGGCACACTCGAAAAAATAACAAGTCCATTTGCCCGCCTATTTTCCATCATGCTGCGTCGTCAAATTGACCTAATAAGCACGCTATGAGGACAATTCATCTTCTTGCCTGATGAAAAATATCCATTGCAACTTTGGGATTATTATTTATTTTCATGTGCCTTAGGAATTCTATACATAAATAAGGTTTAATACTAAATACTCATACTTTAGCATTAAACCTTTATGTATTCTATCTATATATATCTACTATTAATCCTTGAATTTCATCTATAGTTGCTGCTAAATTCAAGTTTTCCTTTTCTTCAGATAGTAACATATTTGTCAGTTCTTCTAACTTTTCATCTATAGTATCAACAGTAACAAAATATTGAGTTTGCCAAAAACTAATATCTTTCTTTGTATCATACATAAACTTTAATATTGATTCTAAATATTCTTTTATCATCTTTTTATACATAACAACATCAACATATGTTTTAGTTAATACAAGCTTGTTTCCTCTTTTTTTGATGTCATCCATTAATTTACGAAGTTGTTCTTCTGACTTTCTTTCTCTGGCATGATTAAAGCTTTGAGAAAAATCTTTTTTTTCTGATACAATTTTTCTTTCAGTTGACACATTTCCGCTTCGTACTCTTCCAATTTCCATTACTGATCAATCCTTTCTTTCATAATAATTATATCAAAAAAAGTATCACTTCTCTATAAATTATAATTTTTTACTATTTTTAATTACTTTTTTCATGATTTTTTCTAGTATAAATTATGAAAATTTTATACTACTATTGAGTTATAATTTTAATATTAGGAGGACTTTTAAATGATAGTTAAATGTATAGATAATAGTTTATGTGATGATTTAAGTTTAAGCAAAGATTACTTAGTTATTGAGGAAGCACCTGAGTATTTTGTTGTAATTAGTGACAAAAGTGAAGAAATAACTTGTAAGAAATCTAGATTTAGAGTAATTCAAGATGGTGAATTAGCTAAAAAGACCAAAGCTACTATTAATGAATTATCTTATCAATTAGACAATGATTTTTCTGATATAAAACAATTTAATATAAGAAAAAATTCTAAAGGTGAAATTAAAGAAATTTCTATTAAATTTAAATACTAATTTTTATTTTCGGCTCTGTTTTAACAGAGCCTTATTTTTTTGTAATTTACATTCTGTTTTATGGCAGTATTGATATTATATTATCCAGATCACAGGCAAAAAAATCCACTTAGTCTATTAAATATATTTTGCATAAATTTTCTTGTAAATCACATAATATTTTCATAAACATATAACAAAAAATATGAAAGAGGTGTAGTTTTTTGAAAATCACATCAGGTTTTGATAATAATATTTCTTTAATAAAATCAAAACTCAAAGTTAAAGAGAGCTTTGATATTATTCAAAGGAATATAATAATAGGTAATAAGAAAACAACTATGTTTTATATAGATGGATTTACTAAGGATGACGTTATGGAACGAATAATGAATGGATTTTTTACAATAAAGCCTGAAGTAATGAACTCTTATAAAACACCAAGTGAATTTATAGATAATGCCATTCCTTATATAGAAGTTTCTGAAGAAGTTGATTTGGATAAAATAATTGATGCTGTGCTTTGTGGGCAAACCTCAATGTTTATTGATGGATATGATAAGTGCATAATTCTAGATATGCGTACCTATCCGGTACGTGGACTTGCAGAACCTGAAAAGGAAAAAACTTTAAGAGGCGCACGAGATGGTTTTGTTGAAACAATAGTTTTTAATACAGCTTTAATTCGTAGAAGAATACGTGATTCTAGATTAATTTTTGATATGCATACTATAGGTAAAATTTCAAAAACTGATGTATGTATAGCTTATATGGATGGTATTGTTGATAAACGTAGCTTAGATATAGTATTAGAAAAGATTAAGAAAATAAATGTTGATACCCTTACATTAGGAGATCAAAGTTTAGTTGAAACCTTAAGTAACCGTAATTATCTTAATCCATTCCCTAAAGTTAGATATACAGAAAGACCCGATGTTGCATCCTCTCATTTAACTGAAGGAAATATAATTATTTTAGTAGATAATTCTCCTACTGCTATGATTTTACCAACTTCTATTTTCGACTTTCTACAAGATGTAGATGATTATTATTTTCCAATATTTACAGGTAATTATTTAAGAATAATTAGAAATATTATAACTATATCAACAATTGTTTTAACTCCACTTTACTTACTTTTTATTAATGGAAAT
Source organism: Clostridium sp. CMCC3677 (assembly GCF_023845585.1). Classification (GTDB taxonomy): domain Bacteria; phylum Bacillota; class Clostridia; order Clostridiales; family Clostridiaceae; genus Clostridium; species Clostridium aquiflavi. Next base: position 61,198 of record NZ_JAMQHS010000005.1, on the reverse strand, counting down.
ATAACTTTGCCAGCTGAATTTAATTTTTTATTTCCAAAAGACAGTTACTCTATACCTATTTTCTGGCAATTTTTAATATTAGAAGTAGCCATTGATGGATTAAAATTAGCATCTTTAAATACCCCTAATTCTCTTGGAATGTCTTTGTCCGTTATTGGTGGATTAATATTAGGAGAATATACCGTAACTACTGGTTGGTTTATACCTCAATCCATATTATACATGTCAATAGTTGCTTTAGCTAGTTTTGAGCAGTCTAGTATAGAGTTAGGCTATGCTTTAAAGTTTATGAGAGTATTGTTATTAATCTTAAGTGCAATTTTAGGTTATTGGGGATTTATAGTAGGACTACTATTAATAGTATTTATTATGTATTCTACTAAAACAATTACAAATGATCGTTATTTTTATCCTTTAATTCCTTTTAATTGGAGCAAATTAAAAAATCTATTATTTAGAACAAGAATTAAATAAATTCAATTACTTAATCTACTTTATTTATGTATATATCAAAACATTTCTAAAACACAGCATTATAAAAAGATATGCTATTAATTAAACGGCATATCTTTTTATATAAAATCTTATGTAATAATCATATCTCTAAAATATAGTTTTAATATTTATTATAATAATCTTGTTCCTTCTTTGTCTTGAGCTATTAACTTTTGTTTCATTAATCCACCAAGTGCTATTTTAAAATAGTTCTTACTAGTATTAAATGTTCTTTTTATATCTTCTGGAGAAGACTTATCATTGAATGGCATAAATCCTCCATTTTCTCTTAAGTATTGAAGTATGTCTTTTGATAGTACGTCTCTTTCATTTAATCTTGTTTTTCTTGTTGTAATACCAATTACTCCATCTTCATATATTCTCTTAACTCTTGCATTTACTGCTTGACCTGGATATAAATAGTCAAAATGTTCATTACCTAATATTATTCCTTTGTACTTTCTATTTATTGCAACTTTTAAAGTTCCATTATAACCACTTTCATACACTATTGCTTCAATTTCATCTGAAGTTTTAAATTCTTCAGGTGATGCAAATTCTAAATAGTTATCAACTCTAGTTGTAAGCGCTATTCTATCCGTTTTATCTAAGTACATATAAAATAAATACTTTTCTCCTGTTTTTAATTTATATATTTGCTCTTTAATTGGTATAAATGCATCTCTTTCAAGACCAAAATCCGCAAACGCTCCTATACCACTTTGACCAACTACTTCTAAGTAACCTACTTTTCCAACTGTTAAACTTGGAGTTTTTAATGTTGATATTACCCTATCCTTTGAATCCCTATAAACAAAAGCCTCTACTTTATCGCCAACTTCTATTTTGTTTTCATTTAAAGATGAATTTGGTAATAACACTTCTTCACCCATGTCATTTTCTAAGTAATATCCAAAATCAACTTTTTTACTTACCTTAAAATTATTATATTCACCTATTAGTATCATATTTCCTCCAATTTATTACCTTATTAATTACTGTCTGCCATCTTCTTAGCTAAATTAACATAAGTTAAAGAGCTTTCTTTATTAGCTTGAATTTCTTCCTGTGTTAATCTTCTTATAACTTTTGCAGGATTTCCAAGTATTAATGATCCGTCTTCAAACTCTTTATTTTGAGTTACTAAGCTTCCAGCAGCAACAACAGAATTTTTACTTATTTTAGCTCCATTTAATATTATAGCTCCCATACCGATCAATGCATTATCTTCTATTGTACATCCATGAATTATAGCTCCATGACCAATAGTAACTCCGTTTCCTATGGTCACTTTATTTTCACCATCTCCATGAATAACAACATTTTCTTGTATATTAGTTTCGCATCCTATAGATATTGATTGTTCATCACCTCTAAGTACAGCACCAAACCATATGTTAGAATTTTCTTTAATAACGACATCTCCAATAATAACAGATGTTTCAGATATGTAAACACCTTCTGATATATTAGGAATATTATTTAAAAAATTCTTTATCATTATTTTTCCCACTTTCTTCTTTTTTATAATTAAATTTAGCTAAGATATCTAAACTTATTTTATCATTACATTTAGTTATTGTCATTATTTTACCGCAGAAGATATATTATATACTGTAAGCAATTTTATAGGTAGGATAATTTGACTAAGAAAAAAACACAAATTAACTTTAAAAACTTAAAATTTTACTATGGCATTCCTCATGCTCATTGTGGCTTTTCTACTGGAAGAGGTACCCCAACTGAAGCATTTGATTATGCTCGACATAACGGATTAGATTTTTTGATTTTAACAGATCATAATAATTATCTTATTAAATCTGTTAGAATGAACGGAAATGAATTAAGTAAATGGGAAGCTTTAAAATACTTAAGAATAAAATATAGAAGAAAACATGATAACTTCCTACCAGTAATAGGATTTGAAAGTAAAACTAGTGGATTTGGAGATATAAATGTAGTGAATTCTAATAGATTTTTTACTGGTATAGTTAGTAATCTTAAATTATTAATATTATGGATGTTTAATAATCCAAACGCCTTTATAAGCCTTAATCATCCCCATAAAAACATAAATTACTTAGAGTATAGCCCTTTATTAAATAAACTAATAACATCTATTGAGGTTGGTAATGGTTCTGCTCCAAATAAATATTCTAGATATGATAAGTATTATTACAATTTATTAGATAAGGGTTGGCAACTTGGTGCTATAAACTCGCAAGATAATCATAGAATGAATTTTGGTGATGATGAAAATTTAACATGCATAATTTCTAATGAACTTACTTTAGACTCCTTAATAACTGCATTTAGAAGTCGACATACTTATTCAACTGAATCTAAATCTTTAGTTATGTACTTTACTATAAATAATGCTTTTATGGGTGAAACTATCCCTTTAGATGATAATGAACTAGAATTTTATATATTTATTCAAGATAACAACTATAAAATTAAGGAGATAAATATAATTTCTTTTTCAGGTACAATAATAAAAAAAATACCTGATTTAAATTTAAATCGCATAAAATACATTTACAGGCATAAAGCTGAAAATAATGAAAAGTGGTATGTTATAAAAACCATATTAGAAAATGGTAAGGTAGGAATAAGTTCACCTATTTTCCGTATTTAGTGTAGTAATCTCTGCCAATGTAGTAGACATAAATCTAAATTCAAGTAAAAAAAATTGCCAAGCAACTTTGGAGTGTCAATTTTTTATTCTTTATGATTTGTTTCTTAATCCTTAAACAAGATTATAATTTGAGTTATCCACAGATTTTTTTAAAATATAATTTTCTAAAGAATAAAAAAATTTAAAAGGCATAAGAGATACTGTTATATATAACAGTATCTCTTATGCCTGTCAGTATTAAAATTTTAGCTTTTTTAATGTTTTTATCTTATAAAAAATAATTTTAAATATTAATTTTTTTATATTTTTCTATGACTAAAATAAAAAAATACCAACTATTTTATTTTCCATTATCTTTATGTTTTACTCTATTAGGTTTTGCTTTTGGTTTTATAACTATTTTCTTTTCTAACTTTTTAGGTCCGCCAGTTTGAAGTATATCCATAAACCATAAGAAAAATAATACAGATAAAACTGATAATAACATTTGTACTGGAACTACTTTTTTTGTAGTTGTCAAAAACATTTGAACTAAAAATAATACAATTGCTATAGAAAGAGGCACCCATTTGTTTACTCTCACTTTTTTAAATATATACTTTCTGCAAATCCAATAAAGTAAAAGTGTAAATGCTAAAACTCCTATAAAAGTAAGAATCGTCATAATAACACTACCCATATATGTCATTCCTCCTTAAATGTGTATATTAAATAGTTTATTAGATATTATATATATAATCAAGCTTTACTCATATTTTTTTATTTTTATGAAAATTTTATTATAATACAAATTATTACTTTAATAAAAATTTTGAAAATAATTAATAAATTTATTGATTTTTACTTTTATAATCCTCCAATATTTGATAAAATTAAATTTAGATTTTATGATTATTAAGAGGTGATAATATGAAACTAGTTGCAAATGCACATTTAGATGAATTAGACTTACAGATTTTAGATTTATTAATAAAAGATTGTCGAACCCCTTATTTAGAAATAGCAAGAATTTGTCATGTTAGTGGAGGAACAATCCACGTAAGAATGAAAAAAATGGAGGATTTAGGTATAATTAGAGGTACTAGAATTCTTCTAAATCTACCTAAACTAGGTTATGATGTTTGTTGTTTTGTTGGAATATATGTAGATAAAGCATCTTGCTTTACTTCTGTATTTGAAGAAATGGCTAAAATAAAAGAAGTCGTTGAGCTTCACTTAACTACTGGAAACTATTCAATGTTTGCTAAAGTAGTTTGTACTAATATTTCTGATTTACAGGATCTTTTACTTAATAAGATTAATAATATAGATGGAATTTCAAGAACTGATACATTTATATCATTATCACAACCAATAGACAGAAATATATCTTTATAATTATTTTTATTTTAAAGTAATAAAAACACACTTTTAAGTAAATACTGTTATTGAAAGAACTGCTAGAAGTATGATTTTATGAAAGCATTTGATTACATTGCACTTATTTCAGTTGTTATAAGTGCTATTAATTGGGGTTTGATTGGATTTTTTCAAATAAATATAGTAGCAATACTATTGGGATGTTATATAATTTTTGGTAAAATAATTTATTCTTTAATTAGAATGGCTGAGATATACTCGCTTTCTTTTTTCACAAAAGAAAGAACCATAGCATAAATTAATTTTAAGCATCATTTCTTTCTTGAAATTGATGCTTAATTTTTATACTATAAAAAAATTAATGTAAAATTAATCTTTTTATAGTATATAAATTCTAGATTATATACTATAATTTAAATATTATGTTAGGAGGTACTATGTATATATTAAATAGTTTTAGCTTATATGACTTAATTTACTTTTTTATGATATATTCTTTTTTAGGATGGTGTGTTGAAGTAATCTATGCATATAAAAATAATAATTACTTTATAAACCGAGGCTTTTTATATGGTCCTTTTTGCCCTATCTATGGTTTTGGAATTGTTTTTATGTTAGTTTCATTACATAATTTTACAAATAACTTATTGTTATTATTTATTTTTGCCACATTGCTAACATCGCTTATAGAATATTTAACAGGTTTCATTTTAGAAAAGGTTTTTAAATCCAAGTGGTGGGATTATACTGATGATGCCTTTAATCTTCATGGAAGGATATGTCTTGAATTTTCATTATTATGGGGGGCGGCTTCTGTAATAGTTATAAAATTGCTTCACCCTGTGATTAAATATTTGATTGATAAATTGCCTACAACTATTGAAACATATGTTTTTTACATTATAGTAATTTATTTTTTAATTGATTTTGTTCTAACTGTTAATTCTTTGGTTGATTTTAAAAATCTTTTGATTAAACTTCAAACAGATAAAAGTGGTTTATTCGAAAAATGTGTTGAATTTATAGCTTTTACCAAAAAGAAGGCTAGTAATAAGTCAAAAACTTTAGAAGCTAAATTTACAAAATTTATATTAAAATTAAATCATATAAGATTAATAAAATCATTCCCTAATGTTTCTTCAAAATCATTTGATTCAATACTTAAACCATTAAAAGAAAAGATACTAAAAAAAGATTAAAAAATCTTTTTTTAGTATCTTTTTAATTTAGGTCATGTTTTAAACATGAATTGATATATTTAATAGGTAAAGTGGCATTGTAATTTAACTTTGAGAATCCTCAATGAATATTGTCACATTTACTGCTTGTCTCAATTTTAAATTGGGAGCAAGCTAAAATGGGACTATACTCATTTTAGTATTCCTAAGTTCAATTACTCAGTCCACTTTACTTATAAATATATCAATATTTTTTAAAACATACTAATTATAGTTTTTTAATCTCTTCAAATAATTCTAAAGCTGCATTTTTAGGACCATTCTTCTCTTCTCCACATACTCCTAAACAAGTTTTAATTTGACCAACTTTAGTTTGCTTTGATTTAAACATAAAATCAAAATACTTTTCTATGAGTACATTAGTCTCATCTTGTTTTTGAACTGGACCAAATGGATTTGCAAAGAATGATTCAACTAATCCTTTTTCTGTTGTAGTTCCCTTAGCCATTCTTGCACCTGATCTAAATACATTTACTGCGTCTTCAGCGCAAGTGAAATATTCTAGATGTTTTTCATTTTCTTTTACATCCTCATAATTATTTGCATAAAAGAAGAAATCAATTTTATATCCTGCCATTATTTCTTTGTAAGATGAAACTGGCATAACTAGTCTAGCATTCACTTTATCAGGATTCATAAATATACTTCTATCCATTTCTTTAAAAGCATATCCTTGGTCCAAATCATCTAATCTAACAAATGCTCCTATTTCTGTACCATACCCTTTTATTTCACCATCTTCTAATTTAAAAGTTCCCATATCATCAAATATTATAGTCATATCAGATATATAATCTTCACTTAAGCTTCTAAATGCTTCTAAGCTTTCTGATTTTCCTGCCCCACTATCCCCCATAATAACTACATTAGCTGTTTTTCCATTTTTCAATACAATATTTACCATAGCCCCATGTATTGGTAAATATCCTTTTTTAATCATTATTAAATTATGAAGAGTTAATGACATTTTTTTCATATATCCAAAATAGTCAATTTTATCTGAATGATTTATATAACCAAGCATAATATCATTTTTATAATCATTATAGAATACAGTCTTTAAATCTTTTCCATTTTCATCATTTGCGCCAAATACAAATACTATATCAGGTCTTCTGCCTCTTATCTCTTCTGTTCTAGCCATCTCGAATAAGTTACATAAAGTTATTCCATGTTCCATATAATCTCTATGGAAGTATATATATGCTAATGACTCTCCTATTTTAGCAGGATAACAAAACCAATGTTCTTTGTTTATACTTGCATATTTTAATGGATTTTCATCAATTTCTGAAAACACTCCATCTCTTGTATTTCTCTTTGGATAAGTTATAAATGGTGTTTCTAAAAGAATGTTATCTATAAAAGGTATATCTTCTAATATTTCATACCCTTTAGGAATGGGCCACTCCATTTGATGAATCATGATACATGCGTTTCCACCAGCAGGAATTTGTCTATAAACCTTAGGTTGATAACCTAATACATTTTTTTCAACCTTCCTATATAATTTAAGTATGATTACTGAGAACTCTGCATTTGCTTCTGTAAAGCTCATTGCAGCTAATCCTTGTCTTAATTTATATCTATGAATTATTGTATATCTTTCTAATCTTCTCCAATAAGAATAAAACTCTTCTACAAATCTAATAAAGCTATCTTTATTAGTCAATAACGCTTCAAAACCTGGACTTAATTCTATAATTTCTTCTACACCCATTATTGTTAAAAATTTTATAGCTTTTATTAATGCCTTGCAAATCTTAGATGTATCATTTGATTCTAATGAATCTGTTAAAAATCTATATGTTAATGTATTTTTTCTTTTTGATTTTTCTAAATAACTATTTAATACCCTTCTAAAGCCTTCACTTTCTAACACTGAATCAATATTATTACAATACTTTGTAGTAAAATTAATCATTACTTTATCATTACTCATGGAAAATTCTTTTTTCATTTATTTGCCCCCTATTATGAATTTTTAAATAAGTCAATATTGCATTTTTTCTATAAAAGCTGTATTTTTATTTAATTATAACATAATTTTTGCAATATTCAACCTTTCAATTTTTCATTTTTTTAATTTATATACATATTACATTAATTGAAATCCTTATCTTTTTTAAGAATTATTTTCTATTTAATGGTAAAATAATTTAAAGGAGTGTTCTTATGAGAGTTAAAAGAAATTTGAAATTTAAACTACTATTATTATTTATAATATTATCTACATTATTTATGCTAAGATACTTGAATTTAAACACTAATTACTATGATTATAATAATATGATTATTCACTACATTGATGTGGGACAAGGTGATGCAAGTCTTATACAAGTAAACAATATAAATATGCTAATAGATTCTGGTCCAAAAGAATCTAGAAATAAAATTTTAAGTTACCTGCGCTCATTGAATATAAAAAAAATAGATTATATTATTGCAACCCATCCTCATGAAGATCATATAGGTAACATGGCTAAAATTATAAAAACTTATGGAATTAACAAATTTTATGCACCTAAAATAGAAAATACTACATCTACATTTGAAAAAATGATAGATGCATTAAAAGATAAAGATCTAAAAATTAATGTATTAAAAAAAGATACTAATACCATTGATCTAGGAAAGAATACTCATGTAACTGTGTTTTCTCCAATTAAAAATCTATATGACAATATAAATAATTATTCACCTGTTATAAAAATTCAATATGGAGATACTTCCTTCTTATTTACAGGAGATGCTGAAAAAGAAGTAGAGAGTGAAATATTATTAGATTCAAACAATAATATAAAAAGTGATGTAATAAAAATAGGTCATCATGGTTCATCCACCTCCTCAAGCAAAGCTTTTATTGAAAAAGTAAATCCTTCACTAGCTATAATTTCTGTTGGTAATGATAATAAATTTAATCATCCTAATAAATCCACAATAGAATGTTTAACTAAAAGTAACATAAAAATTTATCAAACAAATAAAGAGCATACAATTATCTTATCTTCTGATGGACATAAAATAATAAAAAAATAATTATGTATGAGATGAATCTAAGTCCTCCAAAATATTGACATAGAATGACTGTTGATATATCATAGAATTAATATTATATATATTATGTCCCTTTCATTTAATATTCATAATGAAAGGGCTTTATTTATGAAGATTTGTATAGGAGTGAAATAAAAATGGCATCAAAAAAAATTAGAACAAGATTTGCACCTAGTCCAACTGGTTATATGCATGTTGGAAATTTAAGAACTGCACTTTATGCTTATCTTATAGCTAAACATGAAGATGGAGATTTCATACTAAGAATTGAGGACACTGATCAGGAAAGATTAGTAGAAGGTGCGGTTGATATTATATATAACACGCTAAAATTAACAGGTCTTAACCACGATGAAGGTCCAGATGTTGGCGGTGAAGTTGGACCTTATGTTCAAAGTGAAAGAAAAGCTATATATCTTGAATATGCAAAAAAATTAGTTGAAAAAGGAGAAGCTTACTATTGTTTCTGTTCTAAAGATAGATTAGATATACTTAAAGAAAATGCTGAAGCTTTAAAGAGACCATTTAAGTATGATAAGCATTGTTTACATCTTACAAAAGAAGAAATAGAAACAAATCTAGCTAAAGGATTACCTTATGTAATAAGACAAAATAATCCTACAACTGGATCAACAACTTTTGATGATGTTATATACGGTAAAATAACTGTAGATAACTCTGAACTTGAAGATATGATTTTAATTAAATCTGATGGTCTTCCAACTTATAATTTTGCAAATGTTGTAGATGATCATTTAATGGGTATAACTCATGTTGTTAGAGGTAATGAATACCTTTCATCTTCACCTAAATATAATAGATTATATGAAGCATTTGGTTGGGATGTTCCAGTTTATGTTCATTGTCCACCAATTATGAAAGATACTCATCATAAATTATCAAAAAGAAATGGTGATGCATCATTTGAAGATCTTATTCAAAAAGGTTATCTAAAGGAAGCTGTACTTAACTACATTGCATTACTTGGATGGAACCCTGGAACAAATGAAGAAATATTCAGTCTTGAAGAATTAACTCAAAAATTTGATTTCAAGGATATAAGTAAATCACCTGCTATATTTGATGACGCTAAATTAAAATGGATGAATGGTGAGTATATAAGAAAACTTTCTTTAGATGAGTTCCATGAACTTGCTGTTCCTGAATATAAGAAAGTTTTAAAGAAAGATTTTGATTTAAAATTCATTTCAGACTTATTACATACAAGATGTGAATTATTAAGCGATCTAGCAGAACAAATTGATTTCTTAGAAGAGTTACCAGAATATTCGACTGATCTTTATGTTCATAAAAAAATGAAAAGTACAGTTGAAAGTTCATTAGAAAACTTAGAAAAAGTTTTACCAATTATTGAAGCAATCGATGAAGCAAATTGGAATAAAGATTATATCCACGAAAAAGTGTTCGAATTAATAAAATCATTAGAAATTAAAAATGGTCAAATGTTATGGCCTATAAGAACTGCTCTTTCTGGTAAATCATTTACTCCAGGTGGTGCTTTTGAGCTTGCTATATTACTTGGAAAAGAAGAATCAATTTCAAGATTAAAAAAAGGTATAGAATTACTTAAATAATAGAAACCCCTCTGCATAATCATTTACTATGCAGAGGGGTTTTAAGGTACCGTATTATTTAGACTTTCTTAGCTTTAAATTTCATGCACTTAATCTAAAGCTAAGAAAAATTTATTTTAAGTTGAACTTAGTGATTTATTATTGATTTATTTTCATAATTAAAATTATCTATTTCATCATCCAATTCTTCTATACTCTCATCTAACTCTTCAATTTCATTATCATCATATATATATTTCTTCCACTTAACATAAATATGATATAAATTAACCACATCTTGTTCATTATAAAGAAGTATTTTTTCTATTTTTTCCTCTGGCATTCTTTTGAAGTAACTTTTGTCTTTTAATACTTTATGAAAAGTTTTAGCTAAATTCGATCCACTAATTACTTCTCCTTCCCTTATAATGTCAAATAGCTTTTCTAAATTTTTAAGTCCTATAGATGTGGTTTTATTTTTTTCATATTCTTTTTGTATATCTATTGAATCAAATTCCTTGTTAAAATCATATTCTATCCCATATTGTTTAAAAAGATAATTTATAACAGTAAAATCATTATTCCCTGAAAATGTCACAATTGCTTTTTTACCTAATTTTTTCATCTTAATAAAATAGTTTCGCGCCAAATATAATATATCAGCTACTTCGTCTCTATCTTCTATCATATATTGTGTTACCAAAATTTCATTTAGTCTTTTATTAAATTCACAAGCTCCAAATACTCCAATACACTTTGGTTTTTTATATACATAGTGTTCAAGATCAAAAAATATAAGCTCACTAGGTAAATACTCTCTATTTTCAGGTTTTATCATAAATTCATCACTAAATTCTTCTACCTTTACGTTGTTCTCACGAATAATCACAGTACCACTCTTTCCTATACAAATTGTATATCTTCAATATTTAAGTTATATATTACATCCTTTCTTTCTACTATAACATTAACTTTATTTGTCACTTCATTGTCACTCATAACTTTTTGTAAAAGTTCTTTTGTTGGATTAATGCAAAATGGATGTCCTACATGCTTAAACATAGTATAATCTCCAGATGTATCTCCATAAGCATAACTTTTGTTAAGGTCTATATCATATTTCTCTACAAGTTCATTTATAGCTTTAGATTTACTCTCGCTATCCCACATAGGTATAACTTCACTTGTATACATATCTTTCTTATCTACCATATAAATTGTACCTTTATAATCATTAAAGCCATATTTATTGGCCATTTCTCTAACAAGTTCTGAAGGCGAACCTGATATTATTATTATAATATGACCTTGCTCTTTATGCCACTTTATTCTATCTCTTGTAAAAGTGTAAACCCTATCACCTTTTTGTTCAACTACTTTTTGCGCTATATGCTCTACTTGATGCTTTTCTAATCCTTTGATAGCTTCTAAATAAACATCTACCATCTTTAAAAGATAATTGTCATAATCACCTTGTCTCTTATCCCATTTTAAAAAATGAGGCTTTACTTCATTATACCATCTCTCAGGCGCTATAATCTCATATTTAACCATCTTTTTAAATACTTCTGTAATTAAACCTTCTCTGTATAATGTTCCATCTAAATCAAAAAATGCCCCTATTTTTGACATTATCTCACCCCGTCTTTCATAGTATAGTATATTTTTTATATTTTATTATACTGTATTTTTTTAATTAGTTAAAGTTTGTATTATATTTTCTTATTTATCTTTAATTATTTATATTTTTTCCATTATATTATATATTATGTTTTTGGACTTCAACTATTGACTAAAGTGTAAAAAAGATGCTATTATTATACTTTGAACGATAATAATTTTCAATTAGAGGTGATATTCATGTGTATTTGCGATTTAAAACCTGGTGAAAAAGGAATAATAGATTTCATTGAAGGTGATTTAAAATTAAAGAAAAGATTATCAGCCTTAGGATGTATTAAAGGTACTGAAATTGAATTTAAAAGAAGAGCTCCTTTAGGAGATCCAATAGTTATAAATTTTAGAGGATTTGATTTAGCTATTAGGAAAAATGATGCTAAGAATATATTCTTATCAATATAGGGAGGATTTTAACTTATGACGACCATAGCTTTGCTTGGAAATCCTAATGTAGGAAAAACTACTTTATTTAATGCTTTAACTGGATCCAATCAATATGTTGGTAATTGGCCTGGAGTAACTGTTGAAAAAAAAGAAGGATACATAAATGACATAAAAATTGTAGACTTGCCAGGAATTTATGCAATGGATACTTTTTCAAATGAAGAAAAAGTAGCAAAAGACTTTTTGCAAAATGGACAAGTTGATTTAATACTAAACATAGTAGATGCTTCTAATTTAAATAGAAATCTTTACTTAACAACTCAATTAAAAGAATTTAATAAACCAATCATATTAGCAGTAAATATGATTGATGTAGCAGAATCTAAAGGTATTTTTATAGATTATAAAAAGCTATCAAAATTATTTGACGTTGAGATAATTCCTATATCTGCTGGAAAAAACATTGGAATTGATAAAATTTCAGCAAAATTACAAGAAGCTAATTTTAAAAACTCAGAAAATAATGAGAGGTTTGAATTTTCTTCTGAAGAAGATGCTTATTCATTTATTGAAGATACATTAAAACAATGTATAAAATCGGAACAAAATAATGAAATAACTACTTCTGAAAAAATAGATAAGATTCTACTTAATCCGTATTTTGCTTATCCAATCTTTTTAATGATAATAGCTTTAATGTTTCAAATTACATTTTCTTGGGTTGGACAGCCTTTATCAGATTTATTAGACACATTTTTAAATGATGCTTTTGTTCCTTTTGTAAGTAATTCATTATCAAGCACTGCTCCTTGGTTTCAATCTTTAATAATTGATGGAATAATAGCAGGTGTTGGTGGAATACTAGTATTATTACCTATAATTTTAGTATTATTTATATGTATTACCATATTAGAAGATAGTGGTTATATGTCTAGAGTAGCATTTTTAATGGATAAATTAATGAGAAAAATGGGATTATCAGGAAAAGCATTTATACCTATGTTGATTGGTTTTGGCTGCACTGTCCCTGCAATAATGACTGCAAGAACTTTAGAAAGTGAAAAAGATAGAAAACTTACTTCTTTACTTGTTCCTTTAATGTCATGTAATGCACGTTTACCAGTTTATGTAGTATTTGCATCTGTATTTTTCACAGATTATAGAGGGTTAGTTGTTGCATCATTATATTTTTTAGGTGTACTTCTAGCATTCTTACTCGGTATATTATTTAAAAATACATATTTCAAAAAAGATGAAGAACCATTTATAATTGAAATTCCTGAATATAAAATGCCAAAACTATCATCGATTTTAAAGCAAACAGGAGATAAAGGAAAAGACTTTTTGAAAAAAGCTGGAACAATAATCTTTGCTATGAGTGTTGTAATATGGTTTTTATCAAACTTTAACTTTACTGGTATGGTAAGTGAAGTAAATGAAAGCATTTTAGCTTCTATTGGTAATGTTATAGCTCCTGTGTTTTCACCTTTAGGATTTGGAAATTGGCAATCTGCTGTTTCATTACTTTCAGGACTACTTGCTAAAGAATCAGTTATAGCTTCTATGCAAGTAATTTTTGCTGGTAATTTAGATATTGTTTTAGGTGCACATTTTACTGCATTATCTGCCTATTCTTTCTTAGTATTCATATTACTATATACACCTTGTATTTCTGTAATTGGAACTATGAAAAAAGAATTTGGTGCTAAATTTACTTTATTTTCAGTATTTTATCAATTAGTACTTGCTTGGATAGTTTCATTCCTAGTATTTAATATAGGTAACTTAATCATATAAAAATATAAAATTAAAATTTCAACTAATTATTACATAAAGGTGATGTGATTTATGGTAGAAATAACTTGTACTATACTAATTGTTTTATCTTCAGTTTTTATAATTATGAAATCAATAAAAAATTCATCTAAAGGCAAATGTAATTGCAGTAGTAGTTGTAAAAATTGTTCTAAAACATGCAGTAATATTTTAGATAAAAAATAGACTATATTTTAGAGCGTTGGTATTCTATCAACGCTCTTTTAAATATAGTCTATTTTTATGTTGTTCTATGTTTTAGAAGTGTATTATTGATATATGCAAAGAAGCAAAGAGCTCTAGATTGAGTAATTAAACTTAGAAATGACACTTTACCAATTACATAGAACAAAATCGCTAAGGCGACTTTGAAGCCGTCGATTTTTTTAGCCATGCGCCCTTTCCAAACGCAGTGCAGGAATAATGGTGCGGCATATGATTATTTTTTATTCTTTAGGGGTACTCATAATACCTTTAAAACACATTATTTTAAAAGTTATCCACAAATTTTTTAATAATATAAATTCCTAAAGAATAAAAAAACATAGAATTATTCATTATAAATTCTTAAATAAGCTTGGATTTTTAGACTTATAAAATTTTACTACTCTAATATAATAAATATTAATAGTTGCAATTGTAGGTGATGCCAATAGCATTCCTATAGGTCCCCAGAATGCGCCACCTATTATTACCCCCATAATGATCCAAAATGGTTTCACTCCTACTTTTGATCCTATAAGCTTAGGATCAAGATACCAAGCATCAAATTGTTGAATTAAAAGTAGAAGCACAAATACTATAAGAGCCTTCATAGGTGAAACAAATATGCACACTGTAGCACCAACAACTTCTCCTATAAAAGGTCCAAAGTAAGGTATCATATTAGTAATAGCTACTATGATTGATAATAATAGTGCATATGGAGCTTTAACTATTACTAAACCAACTAAAGCTATAAGCCCTATTATAGCAGAATCTATAGCCTTTGCTCCTATATACACTCCTATCATCTTGTTATAAGTTTTACAAACATTAATTAATTCATTAGCCTTCTTTTCTTTTAAAATTATATAAGTTATAGTTTTTAAACCATATAATAATCCATCTTTGTCACATAATACATAAACAGCTATTAAAAATCCGAATACTATTTTTACTAAGTTTCCTGTAAAAGATAATAAATATCCTAACATGCCTTGTAATAAAGTTATTGTAAAATTACCCATTTTAATTGATAAAAGTTCAATTTTATCTACTAAACCAGCGTCAACTATTAACTCACTTAATCTAGGGTTTTTAATAGCTGTGTTAATCCATTCTTGAATTGTTTCCATATATATAGGTACTTCTTTAATTATGCTACCAATACTATCTATCAAACTAGGTATAGTAAATAAGAAAAACATTATTATTATTCCTGTTATAACTGCATATGTTGCTAATATAGACTTTCCTCTTGAAAATTTACATCTTTTTTCAAAAAGCATCATTATAGGATTTAATATATATGTAAAAATTAAAGCATATATAAATGGCGATATAATAGATAGAAAATGTTTTGCTATATTAAAGAAAAACTCATAATTATCTATTATTTTATATACAATAATACCAATAATAGCAATTACTAATATATCCTTGTATTTTACATTCCTATTTATAATCATTCCCTTTCTCCTCTCTTAAAATATTCTTACGTATTACCAAATATTATATCATATATTAATTTAATAAAGATTAATTCTTTGTTAAATTAATTATGTATTACCATATTTAATTTAACAGTGACTTAATCCTTGTTTTTAATATTCTCAGGCTCTGTTTTAAATATGTGTTAATATATACAATGGGTAAAGTGGCATTGTAATTGAACTTATGTATATATCAACACTCTACTAAAACATAGCCATAGCATTAAATAAAAATAGCTAGAAACTTAAAATTAAAGTTTCTAGCTATTTTTTTAATTACATTTTTTCTACTACATCTATTCCTAATAGTTCTAATCCATTCTTTATTACTTGTAAACTACTTCTTACTAAGCTTAATCTAGTTGCTTTTAAAACTTCATCATCTAAATTTAAAACTGAATGAGCATTATAGAATTTGTTAAATGATTTTGCAACTTCTATAACATATCTTGTTAAAATTGATGGTTCTAACTTATCAGTAGCAAGTTTAATTTGATTATTGAAATTAGCTAAAACTTTAACTAATTCAAATTCTTCTTTTGAAGATAATTTACTAAAATCAACCTCTGAAGAAATATTCTCTGCTCTACTTAATATGCTGTTAGCTCTAGCATAAGAATATTGAACATAAGGACCTGTTTCTCCTTCAAATGATAAGATTTCTTTCCAATCAAATACGATATCTTTTTCTCTTGAATTCTTTAAGTAAGTGAAAATAATAGCTCCAACACCTATTTTCTTAGCTACTTCTTCTTTATTTTCAAGATTTGGATTCTTTTCATTTATAACTTCTAAAGTTTTTTCAACTGATTCTCTTATCAAATCATCAAGTAAAACAACTTCTCCCTTTCTTGTAGAAAGCTTTCTATCTGCAAATTTAACTAATCCAAATCCAACATGAACACAATCATTTGCCCATTCATGTCCTGCAAGTTCTAACACTTTAAATACTTGTTTAAAATGTAATGCTTGTGGGCTTCCAACTACATAGATACTCTTGTAGAAATCATAAGTTTTCTTTCTATACATAGCAGCAGCTAAATCTCTTGTTGCATATATAGATGCTCCATCACCTTTTAATACTATACAAGGTGGCATATTATAATCATCTAACATTACAACCTGTGCTCCATTACTTTCTACAAGTAATCCCTTATCCTTTAATTCATTAACTACTACATCCATTTTATCATTATAGAATGCTTCTCCTGCTAATGAATCAAATTTAACTCCTAATATATCATATACTCTTTCAAATTCCTTTAAACTTAAATCTCTAAATCTCTTCCATAAAGCTTGTGCTTCTGGATCTCCTGTCTCTAGCTTTTTAAAATACATTCTTCCTTCGTCTTCTAAGCTAGGATCTTTTTCTGCTTCTTCATGGAATTTAACATAAATTCTAAGAAGTTCATCAATTGGAGCTTTTTCTAAAGCTTCTTCATCAACCCATCTATTATAAGCTGATATAAGCTTACCAAATTGAGTTCCCCAATCTCCTAAATGATTTAAACCTACAACATCATATCCTTCTTTTTTAAACATTTTGTATAAAGAATTACCAATGGCTGTAGTAAATAAATGTCCTACATGGAATGGTTTTGCAATATTAGGTGAAGAATATTCAACACAAACTGTTTTACCGTCTCCTATGTTAGATTCACCATAGTTATCTCCATCTTTTAATATCTTATTGATTGTATTTTCAGCAAATACTCCTTTATCAACAAAGAAATTTAAATATGGTCCAAGATTTTCAATTCTTTCAAATCCTTCTTTGTTAATAGCATCTTTTAAAGTTTCAGCTATCATATTAGGTGCTTTTCTCATTACTTTAGAAAGTTGAAAACATGGAAAAGCATAATCCCCCATTTCAGACTTAGGTGGTATTTCAATAAGTTTTTCTATAGCATTAACATCCAAATCTACATGTTCTTTAATTAGCTGTGCAATTTTATTTTTGTAATCCATAAGTATCCTCCTAGAAGTTTATTATTTAATCTTTCGCTCTTTTTTAAAACAGAGCCAAGTTTATAACTATGTACTTTTATTTTATATTTTTATAAAGAACAAAATCGCTAAGGCGACTTTGGAGCTGTCGATTTTTTTAGCCATGCGCCCTTTCCAAACGCAGTGCAGGAATAATGGTGCGGCATATGATTATTTTTTATTCTTTAGGGGTACTCATAATACCTTTAAAACACATTATTTTAAAAGTTATCCACAAATTTTTTAATAATATAAATTCCTAAAGAATAAAAAAAATTCCTCTCTAAAAAATAAGAGACGAATTATCCGCGGTACCACTCTAATTGCATCTTTATAGTTTAACTTAAATCATAAAGATACCACTTAACTTTTAACGCAAGTTATTACGATCATCCCTACTTAAAACTTTTCAGGTGATTTCTCCAAGACTCTCTTCCTATTAATCTATCTTGTAAGGCTTACACTATCCCTTACTCGCTTTAAGAATCAATTATAGTACTCTTCTTTTCACAGAACTTTTCCATATTAATCTTCATTTATTATACAAATCAGCTTTAAATTTGTCAATCTTAAAAATAGAAAATAAATAACTCATCATATGAATTACTTTTCAAATGATGTATAATGATAATATTAATCTTAAGAATTAAAATGAATATTAGTACTTTAAGGAGTTATAAAATGAAAAAAATAGGTGTTATTTACATTGGTTCTAATTCAGTTAAATTTACATTAATGAATGTAATGAAAAATGGATATTATAAGGTTATCGGAGAATCTAGTAATGATATTAAACTTGCTTTAGATTTATTAGATGATAATAAAATATCTGATAGTAAAATAAACGAAACACTAGCAAATGTTCGTTCATTTAAATCATTATGTACTTTTTCAGAAGTAAAAGAAATCATAGCAGTTGCTACTTATACCTTAAAAAAAGCATCTAATTGTAATGAATTTCTTGAAAAAATAAAAAATCAGTTTAACATAACTGTTAACTTATTATCAGATGAGCAGGAAATATATTATAGTTACTTAGGGGTAACAAGAAGTATGTATGTAAATAATTCTCTTATTGTAGATATTTGTGGATCTTGTACTCATTTAACTTGGGTTAAAGATGGAAAAATAGAGAAAAATACTACAATTCCATTAGGGGCCTTAACTTATACTTTCAAATACAATTTACAAGATAGAGTGTGTTATGAAAATCTAGAAAAAGCCATATTGTCTTTAACAAGTATATTAGATGACATTGAGTGGTTAAAAAAAGAAAATTTCGAATCTATAATAGTTGTTGGTAGTACAGCTAGAACTCTTTGTAAAATTGATAAAGCTAAAAAAAGATATCCTTTTGATATTTTACACAACTACAAGTTAAATGAAAATGATGTTTATAAAATATATAACTTAATAAAATGTAAAGACTTTAAGCAGAGAACTAAAATAGATGGTTTATCAGTAGAAAAATCTGATTTAATAGTTGGGGGATTAAGTATACTAAATACTATAATTGAAAAAGTAAGATGTGATGATATTATAATATCTGGTCGTGGATTAAGAGAAGGTATAATGTTTGAATATATAAATAATCATTATGAGCCTATTGATTATATATTAGATTATAATTTGAATGGTATAATTGAATATTTAAATATAAATAGAGCACACGCTGAACATGTATTTAACATAACATCAACTCTATTTAATGAATTAAAGCCTATTCATAAATTAGGAGATAAATATAATAATGTATTAAAAACTGCTACATTATTGCATGATTCTGGAGTTAGTATAGATTATTATCATCATCATAAACATTCTTTTTATGTAATACTAAATTCCAACATTAATGGACTTAGTCATAGAGAACTATTCATGAGTGCTGCTATTGCTGCTACTCATAATGAAAGAGATAAAGTAGCACTGCCACCTTTCTTTTCAATAATAAATAAATTAGATATAAAAGCTATTAATTCTATTAATATACTTCTTATGATTGCTGAACATTTGGATCTAAGTCTTGAAAGAGCTGTAGACTATTTAAGCATTGATATAAAAGAAGATAGCGTTTTAATTAATTTATCCTCTCATTTAAATATCGATTTAGAAATAAAACAAGTACTTAAATTTAAAGATAGATTTAAAGATATTTATGGAAAAAATTTAGAAGTAAAACAAATATAATAAAAATGAGTTCGAAAATGTAATGAAATTTTCGAACTCATTTTTATTTTGGTAGAGTGTTGATATATGCATAAGAAAAGTGGGCGGAATAACTTAATATTTCATAATACCCATTACATTAAATTAAAATAACGACATTATAATTACTGCTAAATTAAGAGCTTTCATATATAAAAATTTAACTGGAATATTAATTATAAAGCCTCCAAAAAATATTATGCCTAGTAATATTAACATCTGATATTTATATAATTTCTCTCCTATAATAGAAAATTTCTTTGGCATCAGATCTTCTAATATTTTAAATCCATCTAATCCCGGTATAGGTAATAAATTAAATACTGCAACACTAATATTAATAAGAATAATCTTATTAATCATAAGATAAATGACACTATAATAAGATTCAGGTAACACATTAATTGCAAATCTAGCATAGATTCCAAATAATATTGATGTTACTAATACTACTAATAAATTTGCACATACTCCAGCAGCACTAACTCTTAAATCATCTTTATAATAATTTTTATATGCAGATGGATTAGTTCTAATTGGTTTTGCCCATCCAAATCCAAATAATAATATCATCAGAAATCCCATGGGATCAATATGCGCAACAGGATTCAATGTTAATCTACCTTCATATCTAGGAGTCTTGTCCCCCAATACATCTGCTACCTTTCCATGAGCATATTCATGAAATGTAAATGCAATTAAAATTGCTGGTATTAATACCATTAAATCAAACAATTTATCCAAAAGCATTTTAAACTCAATACTATACATACGTTTTCTCCTTATTTTAAATTTTATTTATATTTGACATTATTGTCATAAACAATTTTTTTTATAAAAAATAATGAAACTATCTCTAAATTGAATTTCTGACTAATAAAGCATAAAATCAATGTCTTAGAGATAATTTCATTTATAAAACTTCTTATTCCTCTACTAAACTAGTATATGATAATTTTCCATCTACAACTGTTGCTACAAACTTTTCTTCTATTTCAACTAGTTTTCCGTCATATGACATTTCTTTTCCTGTAGTAAGATTTTTTACTATTCCTTGAAGATTATCATTAATTAGTATTTCACTTTTACTATTAAAATACATATCTTTTGGATTTACCACTTCAGTTAAGTCTAAATTTTTCCATGATGATGTATCCTCATCTACTGTACCATATATTATTTTCGAAACTTTATCCGCTGTTATTTCGCCAATATATATAACACCTTCGGCATCAATTCCAAGTAATGCCAATTCTTTATCTGATTTGATTACTAGTCTCTTACTAGGACTTGTTGCATAAAAAGTGTTGTTAACCTCATCTTCATAAATCAATCTATCGTAACGTGGAATAACATCCATATTACCTAATACATCAGATTTAAGAGATACTCTTGTTAAATCATGGTTTATGTCTATTCTATAAACAGTATTCTTCATTCCACCTCTGTCTACATCAACATAATACACTCCTGTAAGAACTGAAACACTTATCTTTTTTACTTCCATATTACTTTTATAGCTACATACTTCACTTACATCACTTTGAACTTTATTAGTTGGATCATATGTTACAAGCTTTATCTTCTCTTCATCATCTATATTAGTCTTTTCTGCTATAACTATTCTATCTCTATCAGATAGCCACTTATAATACATTATATCTCCACCATCTTGAGTCTTAATTTCATTTTTTTCATTTGTTGATGTATCTTCTATGTATACTTTATTATTATAATTATAAGTTAAATATCTTCCATCATAAGATATTTTTACATCTTCTGATCCATCTGGAATAGTTGCATTTACATTCTTAGTATCTGCTACATCAGTTTCTACTTTCTTTATTTTAAAATCTGAAGAATGTTTAAAAACAAAACTATCTAAAATGAACAAACCAGCAAATTGTAATATTAGAGATAGTATTGCCCAAGAAATTATTCTTTTAATAACTTTCATTATCTTTGTCTCTCCTTTTTACTCAACAATAATTGCTGTTGGTATCGCTCTTTCTCCTAAGCTATCTGATGGATTATTTATTATCTTATCATTGTAATACATTGTTGTTGATTTTCCACCATCTAAGTTTATAGCATTTACAGCTCCACATTTATAGATTACTTCTTGAGCTTCCTTTAATGTAGCACCTAAACTTGTTGCACTTCTACCGTCTATAACCAAAAGGAGGATTGCGCCATCTGCTCTTTGACCTATTACAGTTCTTGGAGCTACTCCCCAACCGCCATCTCCTGCCATTGGAGTCATTTTACCATTTACAACTAAAGTTGGAGTAAAGCTTAAAGCTTCTTCTATATTTAACTTCTTAAGTTCATTTACAGAATAATTTCCTACTATTAATTTACCTTCTTTTGTAATTCCTAATAAATCAGTCTTTTCATTCTCATTTTTATCATTAAAAATTACCTTTCCTTGATTCATTATAACTCCTGTTGGAAGTCCTCCATTCCCAGTCCATTGAGCTGTTGAAGAACTATCTGTAAATCCACCTCCATTTATTGCTGCTATTGCATTATTATTCTTTGCAATTTGAGAGGTAGTTTCTCCTTCTACATTTAATTTAGAAGTATATCCTACTTTTATTCTAGTTGGATCTTTTATTGTTAAAAGATATCCATTATATTTAGGATTTTCTATTGTATGCAATTCAATATTAGAATCTTTTACTTTAGGTATTTCTACTTCATTAACATTTGTATTTTCAGAAGTTTCATCAACTGATGAAGTACCTAAAATCTCAGCTATTTTTTCATCTGATAAAAACCATGTTGCTAAAAATTGATGATTCATAGATGTCATTGCAGCTCCAACAAATGTTCTTTTTGCATTTTCAAAAGGGCCATATAAAAGTACAAAAGGGCCTGTACAAGCTGTGAAAATAACCATAAATATTAAAAATCCTAAAACCCCTTTAAAAGAAACCTTCTTTCTTTTTTTCCTTTTTTTAGAACCGTTTGGTCTAGCCTTTACAGCTTTTTTCTGCTTTTTTATGTTTTTATCCATGAAATTTTTCCTTTCTTTTTTCATTTCTAAAAGTACTTATAACCATATGTAAATTAAAATCAGACTATCTTTATAATTATATAATACGAAAATTTAAAATTCAATAATTATGTTAGTAATTATTTTCAATATTCATCTTTATTATATATAATTTTAATTTTTTTTTCTTATTATGATATAATTTATTCAATAATTATATGTTTTTACAAGTTAATAATTATTCTTACAAAAATAATCTTAAAGAATTAAAAGGAGATATTTAATTATGGAAAATAAAATTTTAAATAAATTAAAAAATTCTTCTAAATATATTTCTGGAGAAACCTTAAGTTTAGAATTAAAGATTTCAAGAAGTGCTATTTGGAAACATATTAGGACATTAAAAAATAAAGGCTATGTTATAGATGGAATTTCAAACAAAGGATATAAATTAATATCCTCACCTAATACATTATTTCCAAATGAAATAAATCCATTATTAAAAACAAAAAAAATAGCTAAAGATATAAAATATTTTTCTGAACTCCCATCAACTAATAAAACTGCAAAACAACTAGCTGATAATGATACTATAAGTGATGGAACATTAATACTTGCTGAAAAACAAACTTTAGGTAAAGGACGTTTTGATAGAAAATGGATTTCACCAACCAATGGCATTTGGATGAGTTTAATATTAAAGCCAAATATTCCACCTTCAGAAGCTTCGAAAATAACTCAAATTGCAGCTGCTTCAGTCTATAAAGCACTTTTAAACTTAGACATTAATGTACATATAAAATGGCCTAATGATATTTTTGTTAATGGTAAAAAATTATGTGGTATCTTAACAGAAATGAAATGTGATATAGATAGAATACATTATTTGGTTTTAGGAATAGGATTAAATGTAAATTTAGAAAGTCAAGAAATTCCAGATGAACTTAAAGACATAGCTACGTCATTAAAATTAGAATTCAATAAAACCTTTAGCAAAAGCTTAATACTTTCAGAAATTCTTAACAATTTCGAACCACTTTATGAAAAATTTATTTTTAAAAATGATATTTCTGAAGTATTAAATATATGTAGAAAAAATTCTAATCTTTTAAATAAAAAAGCAAAACTTATAACTTATCATAATGAAGAAATAGTCACCTGCATTGGTATAAATGATAATGGTGAACTTATTGTAAAAGATACAGCTGGAAATGAGAAAGCTGTAACAAGTGGAGAAATTAGTTTTAGGATATAAGATATAATTTCCTATACATATTTTAAGGCTCTGTATTAAAACAGAGCCTTGAAATATGTACTTTTATAATAATCTTATACCATGATTTTCACATGCTACTAGATTTTTTTCATCCCAGATTGAAGCTTGCACTTCACCTATATGAGCTTTTTTCAAGAAAAACATACATATTCTTGATTGTCCTATACCTCCGCCAATTGTATATGGTAATTTACCTTCTAATAACATCTTGTGGAATTCAAGATTTTTTCTATCTTCACAATTAGCTTCTTTAAGTTGTCTTAATAAAGCTTTTTCATCAACTCTAATTCCCATTGATGATACTTCAAATGCCCTATCTAAAATTGGATAGTAGAAGATTATATCTCCATTCATAGTCCAATCATCATAGTCTGGAGATCTCCCATCATGCTTTTCTCCTGATTTTAATATATCCCCAATTTGCATTATAAATACTGCGCCTTTTTCTTTAGCTATAAGATCTTCTCTTTCTTTCGCAGTTTTTCCAGGATACATATCTTCTAACTCTTGAGTAGTTATAAAAAATATCTCTTCTGGTAAAAATTTTTCTTCATCCATTGATTCTTTGCAAGCATAGTCTTCAGCTTTTTTAAATACAGTATAGATTTTCTTTACTACATCTTTTAAAGTATTTAGATTTCTATCTTCTTTGTTTATTATTTTTTCCCAATCCCATTGATCTACATATATAGAGTGAAGATTATCTAAGTCCTCATCTCTTCTTATAGCATTCATATCTGTATATAAGCCTTCACCTACATTAAAGCCATATCTATATAAACTATATCTTTTCCATTTAGCTAATGAATGTACTATTTGCACATCTTTTCCTGTTGCTAAAACGTCAAAACTTACAGGTCTTTCAGAACCATTTAAATTATCGTTCATTCCTGTTTGAGGTTCAACAAATAAAGGCGCTGAAACTCTAGTTAAATTTAAGCTTTCTGCAAGGGCTCTTTCAAAAAAGTCTTTAATCTTTTTAATATGAACTTCTGTTTCTATCAATGAATTTTTGCTTTTATATCCTTCTGGAATAATAACATTTTCAATATTCATAAATAAATCCCCCTTAAATTATTCTATATTACTTATATTTTTTAAATAAATATTTAGTAAAAAGGAGATCTTGAAATGCATTTGCATACTCGATCTCCTAAACATCCGTATTTCACTCATTCAGTATAATAAATTAATAATAATTTGTCAAATAAAATTTAAATTTGACATTTTGATACATGTTCTTTTAATATATTCGCTGAATTTTGTAATTTAATTATTTCTTCCTGAGTTATATTTGGCTCTACTATTCTTACTGCACCATTGCTATTAATTATAGTAGGTATAGCTAAGTACATATCACTAATACCGTACTCTCCTTGCATTAATGATGAAACAGTTAGAATAGCATTTTCATCTCTAAGAATTGATTCTGCTATTTTAGTTATAGCTAATCCAATTGCATAATAGGTAGCTTTTTTTCTACTTATTATTTCATATGCTGCATTTTTAACATCACTTTCAATAACACTTCTTATTTCTTCATCCCATTCTAATGAGAACTTCTTTGTGTAGTCATCAAATCCTTCTCCAGCAATACTTCCAGTACTCCAGCTTACAACTTCACTATCGCCATGTTCTCCTAAAACATATGCATGTATATTATTATTGTTTACATTTAGGTACTTACCTATAACGTATTTTAATCGTGATGTATCTAATACAGTCCCTGTTCCTATTACTCTTTCCTTAGGGAATCCTGATAATTTATATGTAATATATGCTAAAATATCTACTGGATTAGATGCAACTAATAATACAGCTTCTGGGCTTACTTTTGCCATTTCTGGAATAAATCCTTTAAATATATTATAATTTTTTTCAATTAAGTCTAATCTAGTTTCGCCTTCTTTTTGTGCTGCTCCTGCTGTAATTATAACTATATCAGAATCTTTAGTTTCTGCTATGCTACCAGCATATATATTAACTGGTTTTACAAATGAAGTTCCATGAACTAAATCCATAACTTCTCCCATGGCTTTATCCATATTTATGTCACATATACAAATTTCTGTAGCTACTCCACTATTCATTAAAGCAAATGCTGTTGTTGATCCTACAAATCCTGCACCTATAATTGATACCTTACGTTTTCTTTCTCTTGCCATGTCTAGTCCTCCTAAATATTCTATTCTTTAATATATTATTATCAAAACGTTTATAAATTATTATTTTACAAATTTATAAACATATTAAAATACTTTATTATTGTTTCCTATTAAATTGATTCTAAATAATATTATAAATATATTATTTAGAAATTAGGTTTCTTATTTCTTTCTAAGTCAGTATACATTAAATAATAATCAAATTCAATAGTATTTAATAATAATTATCGTTTAGTTAAATTAATTGAAAAACTTTAGAAATACTATATAATTAGATTTAGGCATTAATTAAAATAATGCCTTTATTTATAGTATTAAATACTATATTAAGTTTCTTATAAACTAAGGAGGTATTATTTTATAATGAAATTATTATTTTTTGATACAGAAACTACTAGTATTAAGCCAGGTAGTATCTGTCAATTAAGTTATATAACTGTAGATGCAAGTTCTAAACCACAAATAACAATAGGTAAAAATTTCTTCTTTACAGTTGATGAAATGGATCCATCAGCTCAAGAAATCCATGGTTTTTCTTTGGAAAAACTATATGAATTATCAGAAGGTCAATATTTTGAAGATTTAGTTCCTGAATTCTTTAAAGATTTTATAGAAGCTGATTTCTTAATAGGACATAATGTAAATTTTGATATTAGATTTTTAAAACACGAATTATCTTTATTAGGTGAAGATTTCACCCCAAAACATTCTTTTTGTACAATGGCTCACTATAGAGATATTTGCAAACTTCCTAAAGCAAATGGTGAAATAAAGAATCCTAAATTAGAAGAAGTAATAAATTTTCTTGGAATAACAAAAGATCAAATCACTAAAACTTCTGATAAATTATTTAAAGGTAGTGGTAATTATCATGATGCAAGATTTGATACAACTGCAACTTATTTAACCGTAACTGAAGGATTAAAAAAAGGATATTTCCCAAGAGGATATTTTACAAATTTACTTAAAAAGAAATAATTATTAAAATTATTTCTTTCAAAGTGTTAATTTACCCATTCAGTTGATTAATTTATAGATTTAATTCATATTTATTAACAAATTAAATTGAATATTTAGAGGATTACATTAATATTTATTAACATTAATATAATCCTCTAAATATTATATTATTATCAACAAATATTATATTGAATGAGGTGAATTCACATGAAAAAATATATTTGTGATATCTGTGGGTATATATATGATCCTGAAATAGGAGATGTAGATAGTAATATAAAACCTGGAGTAAAATTTGAAGATCTACCTTGTAATTGGATTTGTCCTATATGTCATTTCGAAAAAGAAAACTTTTCTTTATTATTATAATTTTATTTTTATATAATAAAAAAATAAGGAGCTTTTAAAATTTAAAGCTCCTTATTTCTATTTATTCTTCAATAATACTTTGATATTTTTTAGTTATTTCTTTATCCATAGCTGGAACACCTTCTAATGGATATTTAAAATTTAAAACGTCATACTTATTTTTTCCTAGCAGATGATATGGTAATAATTCTACTTTTTCAACCCCACTTATATTAGATATATATTTTTTTAGATTTATTATATGTTCTTCCCCATCAGTTAATCCCGGAACAACAACATGTCTAATCCAAATTGGAATTTTAGAATTTTGAACCCCTTGTAAAAATTTTAATGACTCATCAATTTCCATATAAGTTACATTCTTATAACCATTTTTATCATAGTGTTTTATATCAAATAAAACTAAATCTACATATTTTAATATTTCATCATATTCTCCAAGTCCAAATCCTGAGGTATCTAAACACGTGTTTATTCCTTTTTCTTTACATAATTTTAATACTTCTAGAAGAAATTCTGGTTGCCTTAAGGGTTCTCCACCGGAAAATGTAACTCCACCATTAGAACTTTTAAAATATGTTTTATATCTCTCTATCTTCTTAACTAAATCTTCTGCAGTATATTCTTCTCCACCATCATAAGTCCAAGTATCTGGATTATGACAATATTTACATCTTAATGAACACCCTTGAAAAAATACAACTACCCTAATTCCAGGTCCATCTACTAATCCCATAGTTTCAATTGAGTGAATTCTTCCCTTAACCATTTTTCTATCCTCCTAGAACTACACCCCTGCCATTTAAGACAGGGGTATAATTAAGTTATGTTTATGAATTTATAGTATATATAAAAAGGGGGTATGCCCTTTTTATATTGAGAGTCGAGAGTGAAAAATTGAAAGTTTAGGATGAAAGTCTTACAGACTTTCTAAAAATATAATTTCAAAAATTCCATCGAGGAATTTTTTCCTTCACTCTCCACTATCAACTCTCAATTCTCAATTCTCAACTAATTATTCTTCCACTTTACTTATTAATATATCAACAAGTATTTAAAATATAGCCTTAATTATTTAATCTTAGATACTTTCGTGGAAAGTTCTGCTTATAACTTCTAATTGTTGTTCTTTTGATAGTCTGCTAAAGTTAACAGCATATCCAGAAACTCTGATTGTTAATGTTGGATACTTATCTGGATTTTCCATTGCATCTATTAATGTTTCTCTGTTAAGAACATTAACATTTAAGTGATGTGCTCCTTGAACAAAATATCCATCTAAAATTGAAACTAAATTAGATATTCTTTGTTCTTCACTCTTTCCAAGTGCATCTGGTACAATTGAGAATGTATTTGAAACACCATCTTGGCAAACTTCATTGTAAGGTATTTTAGCAACTGAATTTAATGATGCTAATGCTCCATTTGCATCTCTTCCATGCATTGGATTAGCTCCTGGTGCTAAAGGTTCACCTTTCTTTCTTCCATCTGGTGTTGTACCAGTTTTCTTACCATACATAACATTAGATGTAATTGTAAGTGCTGATAATGTATGTTTAGCATCTCTATATAAAGGATGTTTCTTAAGTTCATTTGAGAACTTAGTTACTAATTCTACTCCTAAATCATCTGCTCTATCATCATCATTTCCGTATTTAGGGAAATCACCTTCAACTTCAAAGTCGATAGCTAGTCCTTCTTCATTTCTTATTGGTTTAACTTTTGCATATTTAATAGCTGATAATGAATCTATTGCAACTGAAAGACCTGCAATACCAAATGCCATAAGTCTATCTACCATAGTATCATGTAAAGCCATTTGTCCTGCTTCATAAGCATATTTATCGTGCATATGATGTATTATATTCATTGTATCTACATAAATTTTAGCAACATATTCTAAAACTTTGAAGTAATTTTCTTTTACTTTATTGAAATCTAAAACTTCATCATTCATTACTTCAATTCCTGGTATTACCTTAATTCCTTTTAATTCATCACAACCACCATTTATTGCATATAAAAGTGATTTTGCAATATTACATCTTGCTCCAAAGAATTGCATTTGTTTACCAACCTTCATAGCTGATACACAACAAGCTATTGCATAATCATCACCATAAATTGGTCTCATTACTTCATCACTTTCATATTGAACTGCATCTGTCTTAATTGATATTTCTGCACAGTATTTTTTAAAGTTTTCTGGTAACTTATCTGACCATAAAACTGTTAAATTTGGTTCTGCTGAAGCACCTAGATTTATCAATGTATGTAAGTATCTAAATGAGTTCTTTGTTACTAATGACTTTCCATTTATACCCATACCGCCAATTGATTCAGTTACCCATGTTGGATCTCCACCAAATAAATCATTGTATTCTGGAGTTCTTAAATGTCTTACTAATCTTAATTTTATTATAAGTTGGTCTACTAATTCTTGAGCTTCTTTTTCAGTTATTAATCCTGCTTCTAAATCTCTTTCAATATATATATCTAAAAATGTTGAAGTTCTACCAAATGAAGTAGCTGCTCCATTATTTTCTTTAATTCCAGCTAAATATCCAAAGTATAAAGATTGTACCGCTTCTTTGGCATTTGATGCTGGTTTAGATATATCACAGCCATATTTAGCTGCCATTTCTTTTATTTCTCCCAAAGCTCTAATTTGCATAGAAACTTCTTCTCTTTTTCTTACCAATTCATCAAGCATGTCCCCTTGAAGATTATCAAGATCTTTTTTCTTTTCTTCTATTAAATAATCTATACCATAAAGAGCTACTCTTCTATAGTCACCTATTATTCTTCCTCTGCCATAAGCATCTGGAAGTCCTGTTAAAAGTCCTGCACTTCTTGCAAGTCTTATTTCTTTTGTATAGCCATCAAAAACTCCTTCATTATGAGTTTTTCTATATTTTGAAAAATGTTTTTCTATATCTTTATCTAATTCATATCCGTATTCTTTTAATGAAGTTTGAACCATTCTCATTCCACCAAATGGATTTACAATTCTTTTTAGTGGAGCATCAGTTTGAAGTCCTACTACTACTTCATTATCTTTATCTATATATCCTGCTTCATAGTTATTTATTCCTGAAACTCTGTCGGTTGCAATATCTATTATTCCTTTTTTAACTTCTTCAACAATTAATTCGTATGCTTTATCCCATACCTTTGCTGTCTTTTCACTTATATCTTCTAAGAAGCTTGAATCTCCTTCGTATACTTTATAATTCTTTTGTATAAAGTTTCTTACGTCAATACCTTCTTGCCAAGTACCGTTTTTAAATCCTTCCCATTGTTTAAACATGATTTTGCCTCCTTTTAATATATATCAAGAAAAAACTTTGTTAAATCTTTCTCAATGTTATTATAATATAAATTAGTGTAAATTCAAAGCTTTTTTCTGTTTTTTCTTAAAATTTATATTTTTTTATGCTCATAAACAACTACACTTACTTATTTTGTATATTATCTTATTTATTTACTTATACTCTGTTTTTTTGCATTTTTATAAAATAAATCATTGTAAAGATTGTTATTTTTTTCTCAATTGAATCCACTAAAATTAACAATATTGCTATTTAAACGTTTTTTAAGTTATAATGATTATCAATTGAAAAGAAAATTTTAATTTATTTATTCGAAATTTGACACATTCAAATGTTATAATTAATATATATATATATTAATTTTATTTACATATTTAAAAGGGGAATACTTATGATTAAAAATTTTAAAAAAACATTAATTTATTTTATTTCATTCATCATTATATGTTTAGGAGTTTATTTTTTTATTGCCCATAATAATACTTTTAAGAACAACTTAACAATTATAAACAATAAAATTTATTCTAAATCATTACCAACAAATAATTTTGAAACTAAATATGTATCAAATATTAAATTTGATAATATGCCAATAGAAAATGTACCTGATATTACTTTAAATATTTTAAATAAAACAACTATAAAAAACATACCCACCTTATTAAAAGCTCAAAGATATTATTTTTCAATCAAATCTATAAGTAAAATATTGGGTTATTCTACTGATTATTCAAATAATGAAATACAACTAACAAAGGATAATAAAAATATTATCATAAAAAATAATACCTTTGAAAAAAATCTCAAAGAATTTAGCCTTAGAGGAAATTCTTTAGTTCATGATAATGAAACTTATATATCTCTATCAGATATAGAAGACATATTTGATCTTATAGCTATATTTGATTTTAATAAAAAAAGTATCAGTTTGCTAAATAATGAGCTAGAGCAACCTAATTTATCCAACATTGTATTTAGCCAAAAAGTAGCCATGGTTAGATTCGAAGATTTTACATGTGGTGATACTAACTTTGTAGATGTGAATCAAGCTAAAGTAAAATGTATGGCTAATCTTTTATATTCTAAAGGAATAAAATTCCATGTTGGATGGATTCCTAGATTTAAAGCTCCTACAGAAAACATAGATAATGATTTATTAAAAAATAACACTATAAATAATGTAGGTTTTATTAATTTATTAGACTATTTAATAAATAAAGGTGCTGAAATTGGTTTGCATGGTTATACTCACCAAAGTGGCAATGATAGAAGTGCTGTTGGAGAAGAATTATCTAAAGATGTAAATAATACAATAGAAGATACTAAAAAGATAATTGAAAATGGTATTGATGTTGCTAGTGGCTTAAATATCCCTATAAGTTTTTATGAAAGTCCACATTATAGAGATACAAAACTTCAACAAAGTGTAATTGAAGAATATTTTCAATATATATACGAACCTTATGACAACTCAACCTCTAATTTATACAACAACAATAAAAACAATTTATATGTACCAACACCATTAGGATACGTTCCAGACCCTAATGATTTATCTTCTATAATAAACGGACTTAAAAAGAATGATTCAAAGATTTTAAATAGTTTCTTTTATCATCCATCAATTGAATTAGATTTTATAAATTTAAAAATAGATAATGATAAACTGAATATTGACTATAATACTAACTCTCCATTACAGCAAATTGTAAAAGCAATTAAAGATTATAATTATAATACCATTCACATTTCAGAATTAAAGAAATAAAAAAATCGCTAATCTTAACCTTTAAACAAAATTATAATTTAACTAGAAGTTACTTTAAAATCACATCAAGTAACTTCTAGTTTTTTTACTCTTCATTTCTATTTGGCACCATACTGTTTGTAGTATTCATCTATTCTAATTTTGATTTCATCATCAATTATTACTTTTCCATTAATTTCTTTATTATATAAATACTCTACAACCTCAGTCATTGTAACTATGGCACAAGCTTTAAATCCATATTTTTCTTCTAATTCTACTAATGCAGATTTTTCACCTTGACCTTTCTCCATTCTATTAACAGATATAACAAGTCCTACTACATCTACATTTCCTTGTTCTTTTAATATAGGCATTGTTTCATAAATAGATTTTCCTGATGTTGTTACATCCTCTACTATTAAAACCTTATCTCCATCATTTAATTTACTTCCAAGAAGTATTCCAGTATCTCCATGATCCTTAACTTCTTTTCTATTTGAGCAATAACTTACATCTATTCCATACTTATCACTTAAGGCCATTGTAACTGTAACACTTAAAGGAATTCCCTTATACGCTGGTCCAAACACTATATTATAATCGTCATCATAATTTGCCTTTATAGCTTCAGCATAATATTCTCCTAATCTTTTTAATTGACTTCCTGTCTTATAATTTCCTGTATTAACAAAGAAAGGTGTCTTTCTGCCACTCTTAGTTACAAAATCTCCAAAAGTTAAAACTCCACACTCTATCATAAACTCAATAAACTCTTTTTTATATGCTTCCATTTTCTATATTCCTCCCAAATTTCATACTGTATTTTAATATATGCTAGTGTTTATATATGCATAAGCAAAGTGGACTGAGTAATTGAACTTAGGAATACTAAAATGACTATAGTCCCATTTTAGCTTGCTCCCAATATAAAATTGAGACAAGCAGTAAATGTGACAATACTCATTAAGGATTCTCAAAGTCCAATTACAATGCCACTTTACCTATTGCATATATAAACACATCTAAAAACAATATATCTTAAATAATTAAATTTCTTTGTTCATCAAACTATATATTTTAATATTAACAGCCATTTAAATTACACCAACAATTTCATTTATATCTTTTACGCCTTGTTCTTTACAGAAAGCTTCCATCTCTTCTATGATTTCTTTTCCTGCCATAGGATTTACAAAATTTATTGTTCCTATTTGTACAGCTCTTGCTCCTGCCATCATAAACTCTATTGCATCTATTCCATTAGATATTCCACCAAGTCCTATTACTGGTATACTAACTGCTTTGCTTACTTCATGAACCATTCTTAATGCTACTGGTTTCACTGCGGGGCCTGAAAGTCCTGCATATACATTATTAAATATTGGCTTTCTTTTATATGGATCTATTGCTAAACCTTTTAATGTATTTATTAAGCTTAATGAATCTGCTCCTGCTTCTTCACATTTTGCTGCCATTTCAACTATATTTTCGGCATTGGGTGATAATTTAACCATAAGAGGTTTTTTGCAAATTTTCTTTATTTCTTTTACAAATTCATAAGCTACCTGAGACTTAATTCCATATGCCATTCCACCACATTTTACATTTGGACATGATATATTTAATTCAATGATATTTACTTCAGTATTATTTAATTTTTCAATAGCTTCTGCATAATCTTCAAAACACCCTCCACCAACATTAGCTAAAATGTTAGTATTTAGTTCTTGCATTTTAGGCAATTCATTTTTTATAAATCCTTCTATTCCTGGATTTTGTAATCCTACAGAATTCATCATTCCAGATGGAGTTTCAAATACCCTAATTCCTTCATTACCTTCTTTAACATTAAGTGTTAATCCTTTGGATGATATTCCGCCTAACATCCCTACATCATAAAAATTGTTATATTCTGCACCAAAACCAAAAGTTCCTGAAGCCGCTATAACTGGATTTTTAAATTCTACACCATTTATATTCACCTTTAACATAACTTCATTCTCCCCTCTGATTTATAATTCCACATAATATCCATCAAATACTGGACCGTCTTTACACGTTCTCTTATTTCCACCTTTAGTTTTGCAAGTACATACTAAACAAGCTCCTACACCACATGCCATGTGTTTTTCCATTGAAACGTAAACTTTAACCTTCTTTTCTTTACACATCTCAACAACCTTTTTCATCATAATTTCAGGACCACAA
Source organism: Clostridium sp. CMCC3677 (assembly GCF_023845585.1). Taxonomy (GTDB): domain Bacteria; phylum Bacillota; class Clostridia; order Clostridiales; family Clostridiaceae; genus Clostridium; species Clostridium aquiflavi. The sequence continues at coordinate 26,015 of NZ_JAMQHS010000005.1, read as the reverse complement.
CATAGCACAATATCATATTCCTCTGGCTTTAATATATCCGTAACAAAGCCTTTATGACCATGCTTTCCTGTATTAGTTGTTACTTCTACTTTGTTAGCATATTTAGATAATTCATCTATTAAATATATGTCATCTCTAAATCCTGCATAAACATCTATAAGCCCATATTTATTATTTCTTCTAAGCACTTTACAAACTTCAACCATAGGTGCTGTTCCAATTCCCCCAGAAACAATTGCAACTTTTCCCAAGTATTCATCTAAGTCAAATCCATTTCCTAATGGACCTGTAAGATTTATGTAATCCCCCTCTTGAAGTTTTGTAAATTCTTCTGTTCCTTTTCCTACTACTGCATACATAAAAGTTATTTTATTATCATCTTTTTCGCATATGCTTATGGGTCTTGGAAGTAAGGTTTGACCTTCAAGCTTAAGCATATAAAATTGTCCTGCTCTTATGGCATTATCATCTTCACACACCATCTTATATATATTATCAACTACTTTTTTATTTGAAAGTATCTTTGATTTCTTATAATTTATACTCATTTTACCACCCCTTATAAATCCTCTACAGCTCTTTTTATTTCATCTCTCATTTTTATAGCTTCTTCTCTTGCACATAATGCAAATTCCATTTCCCTGTTTTGTTTTTTATAAGCAAGTAATATTCCTCTTGATGAATTCACAACTCCACCATTTCCATTATTTAAATACATTGCTACATCTTCTGCTTTTCCACCTTGAGCTCCATATCCAGGTATTAAGAAGAACATTGAGTTAAATCTTTTTCTTAATTCTTTTCCTTCTTCAACATGAGTACATCCAATTACGCCTCCTAATGGATGATAGCCACATTTTGAAATCATATTTTCGCCCATTTTCATAAGCTTATCGCCAACTACATGATATACTTTATTTCCTGTAGTTGTATCTAAATACTCAATATCTTCTGCTCCCTCATTTGATGTTCTAACTAATGTAAATGCACCTTTTTTTCCGTTTACTAAATATTGAACATACGGTTTTATACTGTCCATTCCCATATAAGGATTTAGTGTAATAAAATCTGCTTCAAAGTCTCCTTCAAAATGAGCCTTTGCATACATTTGGGCAGTAGCTGCTATATCGCCTCTTTTTATATCAGCTATTATGATTTCATCTTTTTTTCTTAGATATTCTAATGTTTTCTTATAAGCTAATAATCCTTCTAAGCCTAAAGCTTCATAATAAGCTATTTGTACCTTAAAGCATGCTGCAACATCATATGTAGCATCTATAATTTGTTTATTAAATTCAAATATAGCTTCACTTGGTGTTTTTCCATTTCTTATATGCTCTGGAATATACTCTAAAGATGTATCTAATCCAACACATACAACACCTCTTTTTTCAACTCTCTCATATAGCTTATCCATTATATTAATCATCATAGCAACTCTCCTCCAAATTTATATATTAAAAATTATTGTATTGTTAATATATGTTTATATATGCAATAGTGTAAAGTGGCATTGTAATTGGACTTTGAGAATACTTAATGAGTATTGTCACATTTACTGCGTGTCACAATTTTATATTGGGAACAAGCTAAAATGGGACTATAATCATTTTAGCATTCCTAAGTTCAATTACTCAGTCCACTTTGCTTATGCATATATAAACATGCTACTAAAACATATATATTTTTTACTTCTTATATTTAATTTTTCCACCCTTTATTGTAGTAAACACTTCTCCATAATACTCCATACCTTCAAATGGTGTATTTCTACCTTTTGATGCAAATTCTTTGGAATCTACCTTTATTTTTTTATCTATATCTATTAAAACTAGATCCGCCTCTACCTCTATACTAATTTTCCCCTTATTCATTCCTAATAACTGAGCTGGATTAAGTGACATAAGTTTGCTTAATTCATTTAATGAAATCTCATTTTCTCTAACCAGCTTTGTATAACATATTGGAAAAGCTGTCTCTAATCCAACCATTCCTGGAGATCCCTTAGATTTTTCTTCTAATGTATGTGGTGCATGGTCCGTTCCTATTGTATCAATATTTCCCATCTTAATTGCTTTTATAATTGCATCTACATCTTCTTTTTCTCTTATCGGTGGATTAACTCTATAATCATTTATTTCCTTAGTTAAGGATATATGATGTGGTGTTACTTCTAATGTAATATTTGCACCTTCATTCTTAGCATCAATAATATATTTTAATGCTTCTTTAGTACTAACATGACACATATGTAAATGTGCTCCTGTTATCTTAGCAAGTTCCACATCTCTAATAGTCATCATATTTTCAGCTATTCTCATATCACTTTTAGAAAACTCTGGGCTTTCAGCATGTGACATAAGCACCCAGTTATTTTCTTTTGCAATTTTCATTGCCTCAAGCATAGTATTAGAATTTGATACTCCAACTCCATCATCTGAAATTGCTTTAACTTCATTATCATCTCTAAATTCGTTTAAATGATCTAAAGTTTTTCCATCAAAATTCTGAGTTACTGAAATGCATTGATGTATATCAATTAAATCTAAGTCTTTTGATTTATCTCTAACATACTGCACTACCTCTTTAGATGAACATATAGGCTTTGTATTTGCCATCAAACATACACCTGTGTAACCACCTTTTAATGCTGCTTTTGATCCACTCTCTAAATCCTCTTTCCATGTAAGACCTGGATCTCTAAAATGAGCATGTGTATCAATAAAGGCAGGCATTAATATCTTTCCTTCGCAACTAAGAGTCTCAACATTGTCTTTATTTATTTCCTTCGCAATTTCACTTATCAATCCATCTTTTATATAAATATCACCATAAAAATCTTGAATCGCATCTATAATTCTTGCATTTTTAATTAAAAGTTCCACTAAGCTCACTCCCTTACACTTATTACACTTCAGATAATTTTGTTATTTCATCACAATATTCACATCTATAAGTGCCTTTTTCCTTATCTAATAGTACAAAAGAGTGTGCCACATACTTTTCATATTGAGTTATACACCTTGAATTTTTGCACTTTAATATATTGGTTACTTTCTTTGGTAATGTAGGTTTTATCTTACCTACTATCTCCTCATTTTCAACTTCATTTATAGTTATACTTGGAGAAAGTAATCCTAATATTGTATAATCTAACTCTCTACAGTTTTCTATCTTTATTATGTCCTTCTTTCCTAACAATTCACTTTTTGCATTTATTATTAAAGCAACACTGCAATTACTATTATCTAGTCCTAAATAGTTAAATATTTTTATTCCCATTCCTGCTTCAATATGATCTATAACTAATCCGTTTTTTAAGCTTGTAATTTCTAACATCTTATAACACCCCCAAAAGTTTAGCCATTAATGCCATTCTTGCATACATTCCGTATTCAGCCTGTTTAAAGTATGCTGCTCTTTTATCATAATCAACTTCACATGCAATTTCATTTACTCTTGGCAGAGGATGCATAACTATCATATCGTCTTTTGCTAGATTCATTTTTTCTTTATTTAATATATAACTATCTCTAAGTCTTAAGTATTCTTCTTCATTGAAGAACCTCTCTTTTTGTATTCTAGTCATATATAATATATCAACTTTATCTATGATCTCCTCTAATGTTTCTACTTCTAAAAACTCAATATTATTTTTTCTAAGTATTTCTTCTCTTATATAATCTGGTATTCGTAATTCTTTTGGGGAGATAAGTAAAAATTTATTGCCTTCATATCTAGACATTGCTTTTATTAACGAATGAACTGTTCTTCCATATTTTAAATCACCACATATACCAATAGTATGTCTATTTAAACCTTTCTTAAGCATTTCTATTGTTAATAAATCAGTAAGAGTTTGAGTTGGATGTTGATGACCACCATCTCCTGCATTAATGATTGGAACACTTGAATAAAGACTTGCTACTTTAGCTGATCCTTCTTTAGGATGCCTCATTGCTATTATATCAGTATAAATTGACACCATTTTGATTGTGTCAGATAAAGTTTCACCCTTTGATGTTGATGATGAATTTGGCTCAGAAAAGCCAAGTATTTTCCCACCAAGTCTCATCATAGCTGCTTCAAAACTAAATCTAGTTCTTGTACTTGGCTCGTAAAATAAGGTTGCTAATATTTTCCCATCACAGACATGAGAAAACTTTTCTGGATCTAAAATTATTTCATGTGCTAATTTAAAAATTTCTTTTAATTCTTCTACTGTAAAATCCATTGGGTCTATTAAATGTTTGTCTTTTATCATATTGATATCACTCCTTTTTAAGTATGCAGAAAAACTTATAAAAAGTTATACCAAAGCGATCTAAAAGTCTTTTAGATAGTGCCATATTTCATAGATTTAATTAATTTACTAAATTTAATTTTATACCCTTAATTATTTTAAATAACCAATTACATTTGCATATAATTAATTGTATAAAAAAAGCCTTCTTCACGCGTGAAGGAAGGCATAATAATCCTGTAAATATGGTATTATATAACTTCCTTGCTGATCTCTCTGGATCAAATTAAAGGTTATTCTTTGTGTAAGAATAACATTTATTTTATATCATGTCAAGAAGAAAATTTGCCTTAACGAGTTTCTATTTTATAGTAAAAATATAAACCTTAATAAGTTTATTATCTATACATTATTTCAAAGAATCCTTGTTTCTTACTTTCCTTTTTATTGTTCTTATTTGTTTCATATTTATGCATTATTTCAAAGAACAAAATAGCTAAAACTAATATTTGCTCTTAGATTATTGTACAAAAACAAAAAAAATTGCACCATTAAATATTTAAATTATTCAATGAGTACAATTTCTCTTTAATATATTTATTTTTATATTTACTATTTATATTCTTTTATAGATGTGGTGTTACTATTCCTTTATACATAAGTATTGCAAATACTATACCTGCAATTATTCTGTATATTGCAAATACTCTCATAGGTTTTTTCTTTAGGTAAGCAACAAAACCTTCCATTACTACTAATGAAACTATAAATGCTACTATGAATCCCACTATTAAAGCAACCCAATTAGTCGCATTCATAAGTGCAAAATCAAATTCAAAAAGATCTTTAGCTGATGATCCAACCATTGCTGGAATTGCTAAAAAGAATGAGAATTCTGCTGCTATCGGTGTTGAAAGACCAGCTACCCAACCACCCATGATTGTAGAAGCACTTCTTGACATTCCAGGCCACATTGATAAAACTTGAAATAATCCAACCTTTATAGATTGCATTGGAGTTATTCTATCTATGTTTTTAACAGAGTGTCTTTTTTTTCTAAATATATTTTCTATTACTATTAATAAAATACCACCAACTATAAATCCTACAACTACTGCTTGAGGTTTGAATAAGCTTTTTATTTTACTATAATATAATATTCCAACTACACCTGCTGGTATTGATCCTATTAAAACATTTATTCCAAATTTGAATCCGACTTCACCTTTTTTTCCACCTGTAAAAATGTATGTGAAGAATTCAATAACACTATCTTTTATCTTTTTCCAGTATAATACTACTACTGCAAGTATTGCGCCTAATTGTATTACAACTTCAAACATCTTAACAAATTCCCCTTGGAAATTGATTAAATCTGATGCAAGTATCATATGTCCTGTTGATGATACTGGAACAAATTCAGTAAGACCTTCAACTATTGCTACAATAATTGCTTTGAATATGAATAAAAAGTCTAATCCCATTCTTTTATCACTCTCTTTCTAATAAGTTTCCATTTTAAATTATAATACTTATTATGTTATATATTATTAATTTTTCCTTAAAATTATTTTACTTATTGAATTTATCCCATCTATAGATAAATTTAATTCTGTTTCACCTTTAGGTATCTCAACTTCTTTATATTTTTTAATTTTCTCATAATCAGAATTATTAGTACTTAAATAATATTCATCCATAATTTTTCCATCTTTAAATGCACCTAAAATCATAAATATACTATCTTTGTTTTGTTCTTTGCCTTGATTATTATCAGTAATTTTAACTAAATCTTGCTTTTCCATTAAGATTAGATATGCTTTTTCATCTTGTCCTACTCTATTGTCTTCAGGACTCTTTTCAAAAAGCTTTGTATCTTGTGTAAAAATTGTTGGTGGAGCAAACTTATCTTTAAATTTAATTTCTAAAGCTTTTTCATTTTTTATATATGTTATTAAGGTATTACTTTTGTTGTTTTTTACAGTATTATCTATTTGTATGCTATATGAATCCAAATACTTTTTAAAATTCTTTTTATATTCTTTTTCTTTAGTTTTTCCCACATAAAATAATGGATTTAATTCCTTATTCATCACTTCTGTTGCAGATAATAGGGTGTCTCTTTCTCTAAAGTAACCCCTATCTAATGGATCTATCATTATCCATTTATTATTCTCATTGCTCCAATATTCTATAACATAATAATTATATTTAGATTCAAAAGCAGCATCTTTCATTCTATAAACTCCTACTCTACTTTTAAAACCATATGAAGCTAATAAGTCACGTTCTATTATTGCCATATCTTTAGCAGATACTTTTCTTCTTCCACCTAAATTTTTTAAAATATCATATGCTGATTTCTGATTTAAATCATCTATGTCATCATATTGACAAATTGAATTTAAAATATCAATACTTTTTAACACTTTATCTATTTCTTCATTAGATTCATTTAATAATTCTTTAACTTTATATGTACTATCTAAAGATTTAATCTTTTCATTATTTTCATCATCATAAAAAAAAGTAATATTATTTTCATTATAATAATTATCCCAAGTTAAAACTTCAAATTCTTTAACTTGATTTATTTTAGAAAAATGTACAAAAAATAAAATTATACAAATTAAAAATACTAAAATTCCTATAAATCTATTTTTAATTTTTTTGCTCACAAATTCATCCCCTTTTAATCTCGTCATATTAAAATCGTATCTTAAACATGATTAATGTTATAAATCAGGGAATTAACTCCCTGATTTATAACATTATCATATTAATATTCTATTAATTTAAATTGAGAAATAGTTAGTCCACTACTATTATCTTTTTTATATGTTTTAACTCTATTATAGTTTTCAGTTATTATTTCTTTTATTTTACCGTCAGTATTTTCATTTATTTCATTATAAGCTGCTTTAAAGTTAACTAATGCTCTATCTATGTCACCTTCAATACATATGTAATAATATCCTGCATTATTTAAATTTATTATGTCATTTTCATCAATAGCATAAGCAGACCTTATAGCATTTATAGCTTTTTCATTTTTACCTTTATTTAAATAAACACTACCTAAAGTTCTATAATACTTTGCATTACTAGTATCTAATTCAATACTCTTATTTAAAAGCTTTATACCTTCATCTTCTCTCTGATTGCTTATTTTAATTAAAGCTGAATTATAATATATTTCTGCATTTTTCGGATCTATTTTAGACGCAATTTCATAGTATTCTAAAGCTTTATTTGAATCCTTAACTATATCTTGATAATATTTTGCTGTGTTTATCAAAACTTCTGGATTAAATAAATCTATTTCTAAAGCAGTTCTAAAGTAAGACATGATACTTTCAAATTTTCCATCTTCTACTTTATATTCTTTTACTATAATATTAGGAATCAATACTCCATATATATTAGGATAGTCTCTATTTAATAATATAGATTTTTTAGCATTTTCAAATGCTTCTGTATATCTTCCTGCTTCATAATTATATAAAGATAATATGTACCAATCAATATATGACTCTTCATTACCATTTGTCATTTCTTTTAAACAATTAACAGCCATTTTACTATCATCCATATTTTTATATGCTGTATATTCTATAAAGTTAATATTAAACATTTCTGTTTCACTAAGCTTTTCATTTTTAATCTTATTAATTATGTCTATACTCTTTGAAGCAGTATTCATATCTAATGAATATATTTCTGCAAGCCATATTTTATAGATATTATCATTTTTGTATTTGCTTTGTAATTTAGAAACTTCACTTATTAATTTGCCCTTATCATATAGTGATAATTGTTTTATTCCATTAAAAATCGTCAATGCATCTTCATTTTTATCACATGCATCTTTTAATAGTTTTAACCCATTTTCCCAATTTCCAATTAAAACATTCATTCTTGAAGTAACTATAAGATCTTTTACACTATCTGAATTATCATAATTTTGTAAAATTCCTTTTGCTTTTTCCGTATTGTTATTACTAATATAAACTGTAAACATCGTATTTGCCAACTCTTTATATGTAGGATTATCTTTTAAGAATAATTCCCCATATTCTAAAGCTTTTTTATTTTCACCATTCATAAAACTTGTTAACACTATTTCATTAGTAATTTTCTTATCTTTTTCTTTTAATTCTTCTCTATTATTTGTATCTATAGTTTTGTTTCTTGATTCATACACTTTACTAATTAATTCATTTGATTTTACATAATCACCCTTTATAGAGTAAATTTCCGCAATTTTCATATTATACTCTGGCCAAGGCATATCAGCTTGCAACTTTGAATATTCTTCAATAGCTAAATTATAATTTCCATTAAAGAAAGCTTCTTCTGCTGGATTAGTTGCTATTGACACCTTTTCTTCACTTGGCATTAAACTTTTTACTGCAACTACAATACTAAATGCAGTTACTAATGTTAAAATCATTGTAATTATAGAAGTAAAGTATTTATTAGACTCAGAAATCTTTTTATATGTACAAAATATCTTTTGTAGAAAAGAATTTTTATTTGTGTTTTCCATATGTACACTCCTTACATATTTCTAGTACGTTTACACTTTCTTTATATTTTAACAAACCTTTGTACAAAAATCTACATTTATTGATATATTCAAAAATGTAAAATTATTTGGCATATAAAATTTTTGTGCTATACTTATATTTGTTTTTAGTAATTTATGATAAAATCTTATATTATTAAATAAAATAATTAGGTGGTGACTACAATAAATATTAAGTCTATTTTAAGTATAATTTCAGCTAAATGCATAGCATTTCTTTCAAAACATCTAATAAAAGGTGGGAGTACTTTCCCTGGTAAAATAGCACTGAAAATCGATAAAAATATTTTAAAAAAAGTTAGTGATGGCTATAAGATAATACTTGTAACTGGTACTAATGGAAAAACTACGACTACAAGTATGATAACAAATATACTAAAAGAAAATGGATTTGATGTCATAACTAATAATACAGGTGCTAATTTATATCCTGGTATTACAGCTTGTTTTATATCGAATTATAAGTTTTTTAATAAACCTAAAAATAGATATGCTGTAATTGAAGTTGATGAAGCTAATGTTAAATTTATAACTGAGCATATTTCTCCTGAAATAATAACAGTAACAAACTTATTTAGAGATCAATTAGATAGATATGGTGAAGTTTACACAACACTTAACAAAATTTTAGAAGGTATAGTTAAAGTTCCTGACTCAAAATTAATTTTAAATGGTGATGAATCTTTACTTGGCAAATTAAACCTAAAGAATCCAATGATTTATTATGGTTTTAATACTCCTATAAATGAAAATCATTCTATTGATATAAATGCAGACTCAAAATTCTGTAAAGTTTGTAAGACAAGATACTCTTATAATTTTGTAACTTATAATCATCTAGGAGACTTTTATTGTACCGAATGCGGATATAAAAGACCAACGCTAAGTTATGCTGTTAATAAAATATTTGATTTAAACCCAGAAAATTCGTCTGTTCTTATTAATGATACTGATATCTTAATAAGTCAATCAGGAGCTTATAATATTTACAATGCATTATGTGCCTACGCAATATCAAAAGAGCTAGGAATTAACGATGATGTAATAGTGAACTCTCTACAAAATCAAAATTCAAGTTTTGGTAGACAAGAGCAAATTGCTATTGGTAGTAAACAGGTTGAAATAATATTAGTTAAGAATCCAGCTGGTTACAATCAAGCACTCGATACTTTATGTCTTAATAAAAATGACTTTTCAGCTACATTTTTATTAAATGATAATTATGCTGATGGAAGAGATATTTCTTGGATATGGGATGTTAATTTTGAAAAAATATCTACTCTTCCAATAAAAAATATTTTTATTTCAGGAACAAGAATGTATGATATGGCGGTAAGATTAAAAATTGCTGGTCTTAATAAAGATAACTTTATATTAGAAGAAGATTATGAAAAACTAACTGAATCTATACAAAATGATTCATCTTCTAACAAGGTATATATTCTAGCAACTTATACTGCTATGATAAATTATCGAAAATACCTTCATTCAAAAGGTTACATTAAAAAACTATGGTAATTTAAAGGAGGTAATACTTTGGAATTAAATATTTGTCACTTATATCCTGATTTATTAAATGTATATGGGGATGTAGGTAATGTGCTAATTTTAAAACACAGAGCAGAAGAAAGAGGAATAAAAGTAAACATTATTAATTCTTCTATAAATGATACTCTAAACAAAGATGAAATAGATATTATATTCTTTGGTGGCGGTCAAGATTATGAACAATCAATAGTATCTGAAGATTTAAATACTATAAAAAAAGATTCTTTAACTTCTTATATTGAAGAAGAAAAAGTCCTATTAGCAATATGTGGCGGTTATCAATTATTAGGTAAATATTACACTGCTCCAAATGGTGAAAAGATCAATGGATTGGGAATACTAAATATTCATACTGAAGGTGGAGATACAAGATTTATAGGCAATACTGAAATATATAATGAAGTATTTAATCAAACTTATGTTGGTTTTGAAAATCATTCTGGTAGAACTTATATAAATGATCATACTCCACTTGGCAAATGCGTTCATGGATATGGCAATAATGGTGAAGATGGATATGAAGGTTGTATATATAAAAACACTTTTTGTTCATACTTTCATGGATCATTCTTATCTAAAAATCCAGAATTTGCTGATAAACTTTTAACTCTAGCATTAAGAAATAAGTATGGAAATGAAATTGCCTTAGATATTTTAGACGACGATTTTGAAATAAACGCCAAAAAATCAATTCAGAAAAAACTAAATACAAATTCTTAATTACTTTATTAAAGATGAGCTAATATCAAAATGTATACTGATATTAGCTCGTTTTTAATTATACATTTAAATCACTTATCTATTACATGTTTGCCTATTAAATATTGAACTTCCCATTCTTCCATTTCATCAAAGGTTTTAAATTCATATCCTAAACTTTTATATTTAATTATAATATCTTGAAGTGCACTAGTGGTTGTTACCTTATTTTCTAAATCATGCATTAAAATAACTTCTATATTATTAATACCAGCTTGATTTTCAATATTACTTGTTATTTGTTCTTCAGGTACCATAGCTGCACAAGTATCCCCTGAATCTATACTCCAATCTATATAATCCATTCCTCTTTTTCTTAATTCACTTTTTATATTTTGCAAAGTTTGATAATTGCTCACAGTATTATCTGAACCACCTGGCATTCTTACAAACCTGAAACTTCTATTTCCACCAGTAACGTCATTTATAATTCTGGTACATTCATTAAGATCATTTATATAATACTCAGTTGATGAATATAACTCTTTATACTGATGATTATTACAATGAGGTATAATTCCCATATTATATTCGTTTAATTGTTTTAAAATCTCCTTATATCTTAAAGCATTAGAACCAACTACACAAAAAGTAGCTCTTACATTGTTTTCATTTAATATTTGTAATATATTTTCAGTATTATTAGGAGATGGACCATCATCAAATGTTAAATAGACTATTTTTCTTGAAGTTTGATCTAATGCATTAACCCTATACGTATTAAAAACCGAAAAAATTATAATAATAGATAATATTAGAAATTTAAAATATTTTTTCATATCTTCCACCCCTTTCTTAACATATATATAGTTTGTTCTAAAAAACAAAATTTATAGGTGTAAGTTATAGGTAAATATTAAAATACTATGTTGAAATAAGCATTTTTCATGGATTTATTTATAAAAATTCTTATATTATGTCTTGTATTTTATTGTTATTAAATATCATAAATGATATACTTATGTTGGTTTAAATATTACTAAATAGAGATGGGGAGATTTTACTTGAAAAGAAATTTAATCTTAAAAACACTTGCATTAACTATTACTATTTCACTATTTGCTCCTTTTTCAGTAAAAAGTTATGCAACTGAAAATACTAAACAAACTTCACCTAGTATTCAAGCTGAATCAGCTTTAACTATGGATTATGAAACAGGTGAAATAATTTATACTAAAGATGCTGATAGTAAAAGGTATCCTGCAAGTACTACTAAATTATTAACAGGTTTATTATTAGCTGAAAAGTTCGAAAAAAATTCTGAACTTTCATTTACTAAATCAGCTAAAGAACAACCTGAATATTCATTAAACATAAATTATATGGGTAACAGAATGCAAGTTGGAGATAAAATGCTTGCTGATGATGTCATGAAAGGATTATTGCTTTTCTCTGGAAATGATACTGCATATATGATTGCAGATAATGTTGCTGGTAGTTCAGAAGCATTTTCAGAATTAATGAATAAAAAAGCAAAGGAACTTGGAGCTAATAATAGTAATTTTATTACTGCTAACGGACTTCATGATCCAAATCATTATACAACCTCTTATGATTTATCTTTAATAACTAAAGCAGCTTTTGAAAATCCATGGGAAAGAGAAACTATGACTTTAAAAGAAGCTCCTATAGATATAAATGGTTCTAGAATTATATTAGAAAATAGAAATTTAGGATTAGGTAAAAATGGAAACATTGCTGGTAAAACTGGATTAACTAATGCTGCTGGTGGTTGTTTAGCTGCTGTATATGAAAAAGATGGCAGAAAAATAATAGGTGTTGTTTTAAAAAGTAGACAACTCGATAATGTTGATATGACTAAATTCAATGATATGGATTCTATTATTGATTATAGTTATTCTGCTAATAAAGAAGTTTATAAAAAATCAGATGAAGAAGTTGGAACTACTGATTTACAATATAAATCTTTTGGTTTCTTTGGACCTACAAAAACAATTACTGTACCAATAGTTTTAAGTCAGGATGTTATGTATTATAAGAATGATATTAATGATGCTGAATCTTTAATAACTTATAATGCTTCAAATACTAGCGCTTGGAAGTTAGCATTTAATAAAAATACAAACTTAACTTATTCAACTAGAAATCATACTGAAGAAGTTCAAGGTATTATAAATATATCTTTAGGAAAAATATTAAAAGATAATATATTATTGTATTCAACAGTTTTGGTAATTGCTATAATAATAATCACATTAATAGTTCTTATAAAAAATATGGCTAAAAATAATAGAAAAAGACGTTACAAAAGAAGATATTAATAATAATTCTTTATTACAAACATTGTTTTAAAAATTTTATTTATATAAAAGGTGAAAAAAATGAATAAATTAAATTTTAAAGGTAGTGTGATGTTAAATCCCACGCCTGTAGTTCTTGTTACCTCTAAAAATAAAGAAGGTAAAGTAAATGTATTTACTGTTGGTTGGATAAGTACAGTATGTACAAAAGAACCTATACTTGCAATGGGGGTAAGACCTGAACGATTATCTTATGATTATATAAAAGAATCTGAGGAATGTGTTATTAATTTACCTAATAAGCAAATGGTAAAAATAGTAGATTATTGTGGTGTTAGATCGGGTAAAAAAGAAGATAAGATTAAAAATCTTAATTTAAAATTAAATGAAGGAGTAAAAGTAAATACACCTTCATTAGAAGATGCTCCATTTGCATTAGAATGTAAGTTAAAATCTATCACACCATTAGGTACTCATGATTTATTCTTACTAGAAGTACTTAATGTTAAAGTAGATGAGAACTTATTAGACGAAAATGGTAAAATTGGCTTTAATAAAGCGAACTTAATTTGTTATAATCATGGAGAATATTTTGAAGTCAATTCAAATCCTTTAGGCTCATTTGGATATTCTGTTATGAAGAAAAATACTAAAAAAAAGGCAAGAAAAAAATCTAAATAATACTTATAAATAAAGCTTATATGATAAGAATAAAATCATATAAGCTTTATTGTTTATGTGCTATCTAGCTTTTCTTATGCATATATCACAGCATCTCACTTAAATAAACAACTACTATTATTTATTCCCATGCATTCCATATATCAGGTGTATATCCTACTGTAGCACATTTACCATTTCTTACAATTGGAGTATTCATCACTTTAGGATTTTTTAAAACAATTTCTTTTTTTATTTCAGCACTTCTTATATTATTCAAATTCAATTTATTATAATCTTTAGATTTTGAATTTATTAAATCATTAACAGATACTGAATTTAAAACACTATTAAGTTCACCCTTACTTATTCCCTTCTCATTTAAGTCAATAAATTGAAAATTAATTCTTCTTTCTTTAAAATATCTTTCTGCCTTCTTTGTATCAAAACATTTTTTAGTTCCAAATATTTGTATATTCATTACAACTCTCCTAAATTTAATTATATATATTGATTATACTAATTTAACTCTACTTTTATTTTAAATCAAGAACAAATATGCTGAATTTTTATTTAAAAACTAAATTATAAAATGAATATATGTATTTATTGTAGTACTTATAGTATTACAAAATATTGCATTATATTTCTTTATATCTTATAATATCCTATGATTAGTTACTGAAGGGAGAGAATTATTGGAAGTTAAAAATAGGGACAGTTATTTTGATAATTTAAGAGGCTTCTTTTTAATTTGTGTTATAATTGGTAACTCACTTGAATATGTAAGTCCTACATGTATAGATCCTCATTACTTTATCCTTTTTCTTTATATGTTTCATATGCCAGCGTTAACTTTTATATCAGGATATTTTTGTAAAAAAAGCAAAAGAACAACACAACAAAAAGTACTTGATACATTCAAAATATATTTTTATGCGCAGACTTTTTATTATTTACTTAGTATCATTGTATTTCAAAATTATGGTTTAAGAATTGAATATTTGCGTCCTAATTGGACTTTATGGTACTTATTTGCATTAACAGCTTTTTATGTAATCTCAGATTATATAAAAAATTGTAGAACTGCTTTGCCTATTAGCATAGTAATTTCTTTAATTCTTGGGCTTGACGTAAGTTTTACTGCACAAGCTAGTGCTTCCAGAATTATATTTTTCTTACCATTTTTTATAGCAGGATTAGGTTTTGAAAAAAAACATCTAGGAATTGTAAAAAAATATTTGTGGGAATTTATTTTGATAAGTTTATTATCATTAGGAATTTTATATGTACTTAAAGATGAAACTTCTGTGGAACTGTTATTTGAATATACAAACTACACTTTTTATTATGATACTTCTACATATCCCCTGTTTATAAGAGTCCTTCATTATATAGGAGCTTTTTCAATTTTAGGAGTTATTTTTAGTATATGTACATCAAAGAAGACTTCAATATCTTGGATTGGTAAAAATTCATTATATCTATATCTATCGCATGCCGCTATAATACAATTAATGGTGAAGTTTAGGTTATTTAAAATTGATACACCATTACAAATTATCGTATCAGAATTACTTTTAATTGTAATTTTATGCTTAATTACATATTGGTATTTAAATATTAAAAATAAAATTAAATCTAAAGTATAAAATAGTGGCTATCTTAATATTTTAAGATAGCCACTATTTTATACTTTTTTAACTAATGAGTTTTTTCGTTTTTCATTTATAAATACAATTAATGCTGGTAAAACAGATATAATTATCATTCCTATTAAAATAAGTGATAAGTTATTTCTGACAAATCTAATATTTCCAAAGAAATATCCACATATAGACAATATCAATACCCATAAATTTCCACCAACAACATTGAATAAAATAAAATCTTTATAATTCATTTTTCCAATTCCAGCTACAAAAGGAGCAATGGTACGTACTATAGGAATAAATCTTGCAAACATTATAGTTTTCACGCCATGCTTTTCATAAAATTTATTAGTCTTTTCTATGTGAGCTCTTTTAACTATGTTGCTTTTTATTAACTTATTTCCAAATAGCCTTCCAATCTCATAATTCACTGTATCACCTAATATCGCTGCAAATATTAATAATATTACTAAAACATAAATATTTAAAGCTCCCATTGCTGCAAAAGTTGCTGCTGCAAATATTAATGAGTCCCCAGGTAAAAATGGGGTTACAACCAACCCTGTTTCACAAAATATTACAATAAACAAAATTAAATAAGTTTGCATTCCATAATTATTAATTATCATTCCAATATATTTATTCATATGTATAAATACATCTACTATTTGACTTACGTTTTCCATATTGTACTCCTTATTTCTGTAATTTAATTATTATTTTATTACATATGATTATATAGCATCCAGCTTCAAGCTTTCAATCTTCATTTCTATATTTAACATAAATTTAATGTAATAAAAATTACACTATTTTAGCATTTTTCCACTTTTCACTCTTATATCTAAATACCGATATTGTTGATGCTAATATCCATCCTAAAGGTATTGCCCACCATATTGCTTTTTGGCCAATAAAATATGATAAAGTATATGCTGCTATTACCCTTAATGATAAATTGCATAATGTACTTATCATAAATACTTTAATATCTCCTGCTCCTCTAAGTACTCCATTTGTTGTTACCATAAGTCCCATAAGTACATAAAAAATTGAAACTACTGTAATGTACTCCACCCCTATACTAATAGCTTCTTTATTAAGACTTGAATCAACAAACATTCCTATTATATTTTCTGCATATACATGCAACAAGATTGCAATTATAAAACAAAATATCCCTATCATCTTTATTGCAGCTTTGTATCCATCTTTTACACGATCTATTAAATCAGCACCAATATTTTGAGCTGTAAATGTCGATACTGCACTACTTATATTAACCATTGGCATAATAATTATAGAATCTATTCTGGTAGCTGACGTATATGCAGCAATAGTTACAACTCCATAAGTATTAACTAAGGCTTGAACAAACAAATTTCCTATTGATACTATTGTCTGTTGTATTATTGATGGGATAGCTATTTTACATGTTTTTTTCAATATCTTAATATCAAATATTTTATATTCTTCATGTACTTCTATTCTTTTAACCTTTATCAAAAGATATATTAATGATAATATTGCAGAAACCCCTTGAGAAATTAAAGTTGCATATGCTGCACCTACTA
Source organism: Clostridium sp. CMCC3677 (assembly GCF_023845585.1). Taxonomy (GTDB): domain Bacteria; phylum Bacillota; class Clostridia; order Clostridiales; family Clostridiaceae; genus Clostridium; species Clostridium aquiflavi. Next base: position 8,730 of record NZ_JAMQHS010000005.1, on the reverse strand, counting down.
CTCCCATATTAAACTTTACTACAAATAATAAGTCTAACCCTACATTTAAAATAGATGAAAAGATTAAAAAATATAATGGTATTTTAGAATTACCTAAAGCATTAAATGCTCCAGTATTAATATTATAAACAAATAAAAAAACTACTCCCATCATATATACTTTCATATAGCTATCAGCATCTGTTAATATGTTCAATGGTGTTTTTAAAATTCTTAATACAGAATTACTTGTAATTACTCCTATTATCATTAGTATTGTACTAAATATTATTATCGAAATAATTGATGTATATATTGCTGTCTTCATATTCCCTATTTGCTTTGCTCCAAACATCTGTGATATTACAACAGAACATCCAATGCTAGCTCCAGTTGCAACTGCTATAAACAAAAATATAATAGGATAAGAAGCTCCTACAGCTGCTAATGCATTAGCTCCTATAAAGTTTCCTACAACTACTGAATCTATAATATTATAAAATTGCTGAAATACATTTCCAATAACCATAGGAATGGCAAATAAAAACACTATCTTTCCAGGGTTCCCCTTAGTCATATCTTTTATCATTAAAACCCTTCTTTCATAATTTTTAGGATTATACATTTTCTTTTAATATGGTTTTTCAACTCTTTAAGCAAATTGTAATCTACACTTTAGAATTTGGTTTATATTATTTTTAATTTAAAAAAGCTCAAAAGATAAAATTTATTTAAAATTCATTTTATCCTTTGGGCTTTTTATTTGTATTTATAAAATATAGTATTAATTTTCTTGTTAGTTTGTTCTTATTATTTAATTTATCTTATCCAAGCTCCATTAGAACCTAGTCTATATCCATTAACAGTTGTATTACTAACCATTGCGCCTGAATAATCTAGATAATACCATGTACCTCTATCATCTACCCATCCAGTTAACATTTTTCCGTCATCTCTTAAGTAATACCATGAACCCTTTATATTTTGCCATCCTGTTGCCATATCACCATTATAGTTTAAGTAATACCATGAACCATTTGGATTAATCCATCCTCTTTGCATCATTCCAGTATAGTCCATAAAGTACCATCTTCCATTAATGATGTTCCATCCAGTAACTTTGTTTCCACCTAAAACATATTGCCAATTTCCATTGTTAATCATGCTCCATCCTTCATTAAAAGATGTTGTAGTTAAAAGTTGTGTTTCACTTAAAACATAATCTGAACAATGAGTTATCGTAAATGTTACTCTATCATCTTTTACTTTAACATTTGATGATACTAATTCTAATGATTTGGTATCCTTATTATAATAATAGACATACATATTTTTTCCATCATATTTTGAACCTATTTTAGCTTCAATTTTTGCTTTACCAGGTAACTTACCATCATAATTAAAATATAAATTAACTACATTTGCGCCATTTAAAATTTTTTTGATTTCTGATTCATTAGGAGATGTTGTTTCAATAGTTGTATCTAATTTACTATCCATATCTGAAACATTCTTAATATCCTCTCCATCAAAAGTCCAAGTATAATCGTCGCCTTCAAGAACTAAAGTCTTGTCATCATTATCTTTTAAACATTTAAAAACATCTTTTTCTACCTTAGGATAATCCGAAACATCATAAGATACACTATCAGCTCGTGAATCCTCAATTTTATCACTTATTCTATCAGTATCAGCAGTGCTTCCAGATCCTTTACTTGATGAACTGTGATGAGATCTTGAAGATTTTTTTTCATCAATACTACTTGTTCTATCATCAACTTCTATTATTTCACCCTTTATATTAACCCTTGCTATTACTTTTATATACTTATCTTCATCTCTATTAGCCAATTTGTAATCCTTACTATGCTCACCAGATATACTATTAAAATCTTTATCTCTGTGTTTAGATCTATACCATTGATACTCTACACTAGTTACTGGAACAATTTTACCATTCTCATAAGCTGTTACATTAGCTTCTAAAGTCTTACCTACCTTTTCAGTACCTGAAATTGATACTTTTGCTTCTTTCACCACTTTCGGTATTTCTATTTGTCTTTGAACTACTACATTTAATGAAGTCTTAGCAACAGTTTGCCCTTTTTCATCAAGCCAATCATATTTATATGTGTTAATATTCTTCTCTTTAGGTGTCCAAACATCACCACTCTTAGTTGCTATTGGTATATATTTAATATATCTTCCATCCTTTATCTCATTTGAATCAGATGATAATACATATTCTTTATTCAAAGATAAATCTCTTATTTTTGAAGGTTTAACTTGAATACCTGCTGGAGTAGTAAATTTCAATCCAATATAAGCGGTATTAGCAGTCAAATCACTGCTTCCCTTTAATTCATCTAAAGTCTTAGTAAACTTATTAGGTAAAGTAATTGTCACAGCACCTGATGTTGTCGTATCTACATCTATTCCCATAGCCTTATAAGCATCTTTATTTTTAGTTGTTTCTATAGATTGATTAGCTTCCTTCTCTTCATTATTAATCTCACTAGCATAAGCTTTAACATTAATACCTGAAAAATTTGGTACAATTCCTCCTGCTTGCATTCCAGTTATAGCTGCAAGAACTATTGCCATAGTCTTTGCATGCATATTTCTTTTCATTATAATATCTCCCCTTGTCTTTTCTTACCCCTAATGTGTAATTTTTTTGTATATGTATAAATCAAAATAGTAAGTTTAATAATACTTAATAGTTTAATTCTACACACTTTATATATAATTATAACATTAATGGGAAATTTTTTCACATTGCCTATTAAAAGCATAGTATTCATTAAGCGACTATTTAATTTGGATGTTATGTTTTAAATAGGTGTTCATATATGCAATGAGCAAAACGGTATTTGAACTTAACTATACTCATTTTAGTATTCCTAAGTTCAAATACTCAGTCAACTTTACTTATGTATATATAAACACTCTACCCCAAAATAGTCTTTATATAAAATAATTAAATATTAAATAGAGGAAAAAAAACAAAAAAATAGAATAGATATATTATATATGGAATTTATTGGAAATAAGGAGGCTTTTATATGTTAAAAAACAAAAAGAAATTCTTAATGTCTATGGTGCTAAGTTTTGTACTTATGTCTTCATCTGTACCAGCTTTAGCTGCTACAACCACCGAACAAGATAAAAATGCTAATCAACAAATTACTACAGAGTACTGTGATAATTTAAAAGATTTAAATGAACAATTAGTTATGGGGGTAGCTTGGATGCAATCATCAGCTGAATATAGAGCATTATGTTATCAGGCTTATAATACTGGTCAAATCATTGTAGATCAAGAATCTTCAAAATTTAAACAAGGAGATAAACCTCTAGCTATAATTACAGATTGCGATGAAGCTGTTATTGATAACAATGAATATGAAGCTGGATTAATAGGAGAAAATAGGGCTTTTAGTGATGAAACTTGGGGGCAATGGGTAAATCATGCTGACGCTAAGGCTATGCCTGGTGCAAAAGAATTTTTAAATTATGCAAATAATAAAGGTGTCGAAATATTCTATGTAACAGGTAGAAAGGAAAAAACTGAACTTGATGGAACAATGAAAAATCTTCAAAAATTAGGATATCCCTGTGTAGATCAAAAGCATATGCGTTTAAAAACTGATAGTAGTAACAAACAACCTAGAATGGATGAAATAGTTAAAGATTATAATGTAATAATCTACATGGGAGATGATGCTGGAGATTTCCCTATTAATTCATATGGTAAGGATGTAAAAGATAGAAATCAATTAGTTGATGTAAATAAAAACAACTTCGGAGCTCACTTTATAATTTTACCAAATCCAGTATATGGACATTGGGAAAGTGCACTAGATAAGGATTATTTTAAGCTAAGTCCTGCTGAAAAAGATAAAGTAAGAAAATCATATTTAAAAACTTGGACACCTAGTGATACTAACAAATAAATATTTTAATTTGACCATAAAGTAAAGTTAACAATCCTTTACTTTATGGTTATTTTTAGTTTATCCTGTTAATTTTATGTACATTTTAATTAAATATGTCTAAACTATTACAATTTATAAATCATTTTCATTTTTGAATAATATTCTATTAATTTAAAGTACACATACTTATTAATTACAAATATGGATAATAGTATTGACGAATAAAATAAAATTGTTTATACTATATATCATAGTATAATGATACGAATTAAAAGCAATGATTAGAAAAGTAGATATTTATACTTTATACAGAGAGAGTCTTATTTGCTGGAAGAGACTTTAAAGTAACTTATCAATGAGTGCATCTATGAGCTATTTTCTCCAAAAGCTAGAGCTAAGTAGAGAAAATCGGTTAAACACCCGTTATAGTGTTAAGATATGTTTGTATCTATTTAAAACGAGTTGTATGTATTTTAATATACATATAAACAGAGTGGGACCGCGGAGTATATAACTTCTGCCTCTGTAATTAAGAGGTAGGAGTTTTTTTATTCTTTAGAAAATTATATTTTTTTAAAAAAACTTTCAGATAACTGAAATATTAATGTAATTAAAGGTTAAGAAATTAATCCTAAAGATAAAAAATAATACTATGCTGCACCATTATTCCTACACTACGTTTTGAAAGGGTGTATGGCTAAAAAAAATCGACAGCTCCAAAGTCGCTTTGGCGATTTTTTTATATACATAATTATTAAAAGGGGGATTTTACAATGAAAAAACTTTTTAACAACTTTATTTTCAAATTAATTATAGCTGTAATAATAGGTATTTTAATAGGAACTTATTCTAGTAATAATTTTATTCAAATTATATCTACTATTAAGTACGTGCTTGGGCAAATAATATTCTTTTCAATACCATTAATTATAATAGGTTTTATTGCACCATCCATTGCAAAACTTAAAGGAAATGCTAGTAAATTACTAAGTTATGCAGTACTAATAGCATATTCATCATCTGTATTTGCAGCACTTTTTTCTATGTTTGCAGGATATAATATAATACCTAAATTATCAATAATTTCTAATAATACTGTAACAAAAGAATTGCCAGACTTGCTTTTCAAACTTGATATACCACCAATCATGAGTGTTATGAGTGCATTAGTCCTAGCATTATTCTTAGGACTTGCAACAGCATGGACTAAATCTGATTTAGTTGAGAAATTATTGGAACAATTTCAAAATATAATATTAAGTATTGTTGAAAGAATTATAATTCCTATACTTCCTTTATTCATTGCCACAAATTTTGCATGTTTAGCTTATGAAGGTGGTATAAGCAAGCAATTACCTATTTTCTTTAAAGTTATAATTATAGTAATTATCGGACACTTTATTTGGCTTACTGTTCTATATTCAATTGCTGGAATAGTGTCAAAAGAGAACCCTTGGGAAGTTGTTAAAAATTATGGTCCAGCTTATCTTACTGCAGTTGGTACGATGTCAAGTGCTGCAACATTACCTGTTGCATTAAAATGTGCTAAAAAATCTAAAGTTTTAAGAAAAGATATCGCAGATTTTGCTATACCTTTATGTGCAAACATACATTTATGTGGATCAGTTTTAACAGAAGTATTCTTTATAATGACAGTTTCACAACTTTTATATGGAAAATTACCTAATCTTTCAACTATGATTTTATTTATAGTGTTACTTGGAATATTTGCAATTGGAGCGCCTGGTGTTCCTGGAGGAACTGTTATGGCTTCATTAGGCCTTATTACAGGTGTACTTGGATTTACTGAAGCTGGAACAGCTCTTATATTAACTATATTTGCGCTTCAAGATAGTTTTGGAACAGCTTGTAATGTAACTGGGGATGGCGCTATTGCGTTGATGCTTACAAGAGTAAAAGATAAGTAGTAATTCTAATAATGTTGTATAAAAGGGACAATAAAAATAAACATGGTTATTTTTATTGTCCCTTTTAGAATATAAAATTCTAAGGCTAGTGTATAGCTTTCTTTTTATAGCTTTTTCCAGTTCCTTCAACACTTGAAATTGTAATTAATGCTTCTTCATCAAATCCATGTACAATTTTTTTTAATTTTGCTACCTCAAGCCTTGATAAAACTACATATATAACATCTGTCTTATTACCACTATAAGCACCTTTTCCATCTAAAAATGTAATTCCCCTTCCAAGTCTTGCTATTATCGCATCAGAAATTTCCTTATTTTTTTCAGATACAATAATTACTGCCTTTGACTCATTAAGTCCTTCAACAGTAATATCTATTGTTTTAAAAGCAATAAAATAAGCTATTAAAGAATACATTGCTCTATCCCATCCAAATATAAAACCAGAGCTTCCCAATATAAAAAAATTAAAGAACATAACTATTTCACCAATAGAAAATATACTTCTTTTTTCTATTATTATCGCAACAATTTCAGTCCCATCTAATGATCCACCATTTCTTATTATTAGCCCTACTCCTACTCCCATTATAATTCCGCCAAATATGGTTGCCAAAAGTATATCCTGTGTTATGCCAGGAACAGGATGAAGTAGTGTTACTCCAGTTGATAAACATATTACTGAAAATATAGTTGAAAGAGCAAATGTCTTTCCAATTTGCTTATAACCTACAATAACAAATGGCAAATTAAATACAAATATAAATATTCCTAGTTCAGCTTTTGTTAAATGACTTGCCATAATGGATATTCCTGTCATACCACCATCAATTATATTGTTAGGTATTAAAAATATCTCAAGACCTATCGATACTAAAATTGAACCTAATATCATAAAAAAAATTCTACTTATAATACTTAAAACATTATTATATTTATTTTTCATAATAGATACTCCTTATATTTATTGATATGTTCTATAAACTAGATTCTCATACCAAATAAAACATGATGTAATTTTACTTAAAAATGTCTTAAATCAAATTATTGGTTTTTATTTTTCTATCCTCTTATTATAAACTACATTACTTTAATTATAACATATTCCTTAAATGCCACATTATTTAGTTTTCAATGAACAACTTAGAATGTTGTAAGTTGCGTAAACTTATCAAAGGCAAAAAAAGATTTAGGTCTTTAAGAACAATGATTTTATTCCTATTTTTTAGAATTACATAAGAAAAAATATCACACTTTCAATTCTGAACTGCACCCTGTCAAGTAGACAGAGAAAATGATAAAAGAAAAGATAATTTAGAGGTGACCGTTGGGGTAGTATATTAATACATGATAGCACTGGTTAAAATACGTTAAATTTAGTGCTATAAATTTAACGTATTTTATCAAGTGCGACCTTTAAAGAACTATATTTGAAATTAAATTATATTACAGCATTATCATAACTGATTCTAACTTTTTTCGTGATAAATTATCCTCAATCATTTCTTCTAATGATGAATATATTAATGTCTTATATCCATTTCCAGTATAAAGTTTACCACTTCTGCCTATATAAATTTCTAAAGGATAATAGTATCCAACAGTGCCCACTAATAATATATTTTCATTAGCAACTTTTTTTACTTTTAATTCATCTTTTCTAAAAAAATGTGGATATATTTTAAACTCAAAATCTGCTGAATAATATGGATACTTTATTCCATCTTCAACATCTAAATACCATTTAGTAGCTAATCCATAGTATTTTTCATAGAATTCTCTTGCTGCCAGAAATAATTCAGTGCCATTTTTTTATAAAATTTTTCTATCTTTGATATATCAACGTTTCTTCCTTCATATAATCCCGCCATACTAAGCATTATTTGTACCTTTTCATGTATATTACCATTCAGAAGTACTCTTTCATTAATTAGCATATTATTTTTATTTTCAAACCAAGATTTACATTTAAATTCATTCCAACAAAACTCTATTCCAGAGCATTTAAAACTTAATTGACTATCTATTAATTCTTCTCCATAGATCCCTAAGATTGTAATGATATTAATATCAAGATTATATACAATATCATACACTTTATATGTATTATGCTCATTAAGTTTAATATCTGGTGTAACAGTCTTTATACATATATTTTTAAATACATTATTTGAATCAAAATTCACTTTTGCATAATACAAATATAATACTGCCTCACCTGTATGCATACTTACATTATACGAATTATTTTTATTTTCTTTTCTTACATCAAATCCACTAGAAAAATAAATTGCGATATAATTTTTATTTATTGCAATTCTATCAATAGTGTTCATTTCCAATATTATCGTTTTATACTCATAAGAAGTATACTTCCAATTACTATTATTGTTATACATTAATTTTATCTCCTTAAACATCTAATCAAATAAATATTTTATCATTTACGGTGTGATTCATTATATCTTTAGGTTTATTCATAATATAGTTATTACTTTAAGTACTATCATAATGTTATCCTAGAATAAATATCTCTTATATACTTCTTCAAACAAACTAATTTTCTAGTTTACTTCTTAACTTCCCATTATAGACATTATTTATAACATAACTTTTATTTTATATTTTAGATCTTATTATATCATATATGTTAATTTTACCATTATTAAAACAATTTTACGTTCCCTCATAAAGAATTCCTATGTATAAATTCAAGGCTTGTACATGAGGATTTTCATATATAATATTTCCAAAAAAACTTATATAAGATAGTTTTTAACTTCTATAAACTCACTATCTAAAGTGCTGTTTTGCTCCCTAAAATATAAGTCCACTTATAAAAACATTATTTATAAAAAATAATTTCTATTATTAAACACAAGGCACTC